>JAXJCG010000001.1:0-2523 GCA_036302525.1 Collinsella sp.
AAGGCTGCCGCCAGGCCGGAAGACCCCGCGCGCGAGGGCTACACGTTCGCCGGCTGGTACTCCGATGCGGGGTGCACGCGGGCCTACGACTTCTCGACGCCCGTCTCCGGCGACGTTACCCTGTACGCCAAGTGGACCAAGGATGAGTCCGCCACGGTCTCGGTCGTGGGCGTCAAAAACCCGGAGGCCGCGACGCCGGTGCAGGATGCCTGGCTCAACAGCGTCGCCGTGACATATGCCGCCGACTCTGGCGCTACCGCTTGGGACCTCATCAGGCAGGCGCTCGATGCCGCCGGTCTGGCATACGATGCCCCCACCGAGTCCTGGGGCGTGTTCGTCAAGTCGATTACGTCTGCCGGCGGAGTGGAGCTGGGCACCACTGCAGATTACTCTCGCAGCTGGGGCTTCTACGTCAACGGCGAATCTGCCTCCGAGGGCGTTTCGAGCTACAAGGTTAAGCCGGGCGACTCCCTGTCCCTGGTCTATCTCTATAACTTTAAACAGCCGGCAACCGAGGTCGACGGCGTTGTCGTCGACCCGAGTGCTAAGGGTCCCGACTGGAGCAGCTCGTGGCCCGCGGCCGGAACGGGTGCTACCGATGCCCCGACTCCCTCGGGTGCTGCCGAGGAAAAATGGGTCGCCAAGCTCAAGGAGTCGTCCGACTGGTCCACGTATGTCTCCGAACCGATTACCGCCGGCGACTACCTCTTTATCGCGGCGGGCAATTCGCTCTACCAGCGTGATGCCAAGACCGGTGATGTCGTTAAGAGCGCCAAGCTCGTGAGTGCCATCTCGTCTGTGTCCCGCATGGCATACGCAGGCGGTCTGGTGCTTGTCCCATTAGGTGACGGGCGCGTGCAGGCGCTGACGGCAGACGCCCTCACGACCGTTTGGGTGAGCGAGAAGCTGCCCGATGGCAAAGGCGGCGCGCAGCAGTGCCAGGGTAACCTTACGGTATCTGCCGGCAAGGTCTATTTCCAGACGAGCGCCGGCTGGTCCGGACCGGGCGGCTACTCCGTCTGCCTTGACCTGGCGACTGGCAGGACTATCTGGAAGCAGCAGGCTGTCGGTACCAAGGCCAACTACTACTGGACTGGCATGGGAGTGTCGGGAGACTACGGCTTTGTCGGCAACATGGACGGTACGGTCGAGACCGTCGATCTCGCCACGGGCAAGTCGGTCTCGAGCCTGAGCCTTGGCGCCTCCGTGAGGTCCGGGGTCACGGTCGCGCCCGGCGGCAAGGTTATCTACGTCGTCAGCTATGACGGCTACCTGCACAAGCTCGGTGTCGGTACCGCTGGCGTCCTGACGGAGCTCGGTAGGGTTGCGATTTCCAATAGCGGCAAAGACGGCAAGGGCGCCGAGTCGTTCGGCCCCACCTCGACGCCGGTTCTCGCCGGTAACAGGATCTACGTCGGCGGCGTGAGCGCTGATCGAGCGGGTAAGTACGGCAGCTATTACGGTCAGCTGACGGTCATCGATACCGATGACATGTCCGTTATCGCGTCTGTCTCCAAGACGACGACCGGCTACATTTCGGGCGAGGTCAAGTCCACCCCGGTCGTCTCCCAGCAGGGCGACGCCACCTACGTGTACTTCACGGGCAATAACAAGCCTGGGGCACTCTACCGCTACAAGGTCGGGGATGCGGCCGCCGAGGAGATCTATACCCCCGCTTCGGCCAACCGGGACTATGGCATGTGCACGCCCGCGGTCGGTGCCGACGGCACGCTCTACTACATAAACGACTCGGGCAATTTGTTTGCCATCGCCGGCAAGGAGGCTCCTGCCGTCAAGACCTTCATCGTTCGCTTTGACACGGGCGAGGGACCGGCCGTTGCGGACCAGGCGGTCGACGAGGGGGGCAAGGCCGTAAAGCCTGCCGACCCCGAGCGCGAAGGCTATACCTTCGATGGCTGGTTCGCCGATGCGGACGGGACGCAGCCGTTCGACTTTGATTCGGCCATTTCGTCCGACGTCACGGTCTACGCCAAGTGGAGCAAGAAGGAAGTTCCCGCAACCATTTCGGTTACCGGCTCGGTGGCTGGCGTCGATGCCGAGAACAAGAGTCAGGTTTGGGCGGACAAGACTACGCTCGAGCTCCCCGAGGGCGCGACGGCGGCCGACCTTTCCGAAGCTCTGTTTGAGCAGGCGGGTCTCGTGTACGACGCCACGCCGGACACCCAGTACGGCTGGAGGCTCAATAGCATTACGTCGCCCGACGGCCGCGTGCTCGGCACCGTCGACATGGGTAACAACCGGTGGGCATACTGGTCGCTTGTGGTTAACGGTGAGTATGCGCAGCTCGGCGCGAGCGGCATCGTGCTCAAGGGCGGCGACGACGTCTCTTGGGTATACGAGGTGCCCGAGGCCCCTGCCATCCACACCGTGACGTTCGACGCGGGCGAGGGCTCCGCGGTCGCCGCGCAGAAGGTCGAGGACGGCAAGGCTGCCGCCAGGCCGGAAGACCCCGCGCGCGAGGGCTACACGTTCGCCGGCTGGTACTCCGATGCGGGGTGCACG
>JAXJCG010000002.1:0-1894 GCA_036302525.1 Collinsella sp.
CCATCGAAACACATCTCCACCGTTCCTTCAACTGGGAAAATGCCGCCCCCGGGGCCTGGGAGGGGCACCGGGGGCGTTCGGCTAACTGCGGGAACGGCCTATCCGCTTAATGTGTTCGGCTGAGACTGGAAATCAACCTGTTTATCAAGATCGCGGGAATCATCGTTATGCTATTTCCCGGTCGGCGCCAAAACGGGACTTTTCTATCCTTCTATGCGAGGACAGTAAGTCTGGTTTCCAGTTCTTTGAACGGCATTTCGCTGACAGTGAGCTTACCTGCACTTCGGCCATGACGAACAGCGCGATTTTGCGCTGGTTGGATCAGCATCTCGACGATCGCGTGTTTGTTGTTGCGGACGGAGCGGCATTTGGGTGCTATGCGGACCGCGTCCTTAAGCTGCAAGACATTCACCGCGATACTGTTACGGTTTGTCTTCCCGAATCATTCGAGTGGCTTCTACTGAGCTCCGGCGTAATTTCAGGGCTAGATGTTAAGACGGTTTTGGAAACCCCAGAAGCCTTTGTAAACAGTGAGAAGTTTAAAAGCTGGGAGGATTTCTTCTATAAGTACTTACGTGAAATAACTGGGGATTCGGTTTTTCACTACGACAAAGACTGCATTTCGGAGGCGTTTTGTACAGGAGGTAATTCTGCGAAGGTTATGGCTCTTATCGCATGCCGAAATGTCCGATAGTTTTGTTGAATAGCGTCGCGGCGTCACTTCCTGCGGCATACTAAAGAAGCTGTACATGCTTCAGATTGGATTTTCATGTCTGAGATTTTCGAACCCAAGAATATCATCGTCACTGGCGGCTGCGGCTTCATCGGCAGCAACTTCGTGCACTACGTCGTGAACAACCACCCGGGCGTCCACGTCACCGTCCTGGACAAGCTGACCTACGCCGGCAACCCCGAGAACATCGCGGGCCTGCCGTCGGACCGCGTGGAGCTCGTCGTGGGCGACATCTGCGACGCGGAGCTGCTGGACAGGCTGGTGCCGGGCCACGACGCGATCGTGCACTACGCCGCCGAGAGCCACAACGACAACTCCATCGCGGACCCGGAGCCCTTCCTGCGCACCAACGTGGAGGGCACCTTTCGCCTGCTGGAGGCCGTGAGGAAATACGGCATCCGCTACCACCACGTCTCCACCGACGAGGTCTACGGCGACCTGGCGCTCGACGACCCCGCCAAGTTCACCGAGGAGACGCCGTATCACCCGAGCAGCCCGTACTCGAGCACCAAGGCGTCCTCCGACATGCTGGTCCGCGCCTGGACCCGCACCTACGGCCTGCGCACCACGATCTCCAACTGCTCCAACAACTACGGCCCCTACCAGCACGTGGAGAAGTTCATCCCCAGGCAGATCACCAACATCATCGACGGCGTGCGCCCCAAGCTCTACGGCCGCGGCGAGAACGTCCGCGACTGGATCCACACCGAGGACCACTCCTCTGCCGTCTGGGACATCCTCACCAAGGGCCGCATGGGGGAGACCTACCTCATCGGCGCAAATGGCGAGAAGAACAACATCACCGTCCTGCGCATGATCCTCGAGGCGATGGGAAAGGACCCCGAGGACTTCGACTGGGTCGCCGATCGCCCCGGCCACGACCGCCGCTACGCCATCGACTCCACCAAGCTCCAGCGCGAGCTGGGCTGGAGGCCGGCCCACACCGACTTCGCCGAGGGGCTCAAGCGGACCATCGACTGGTACGTCGCCAACGAGTCCTGGTGGCGCCCCGCCAAGGAGGCCACCGAGGCCCGCTACCGCGCACAGGGCCAGTAAGACTGCATTCCGGCGAACCGCACCGCGCGGGCGCCCCCGGTTATACAACCTCTTCGATAGGAGCTTTTCCCACATGGCAGACATCGCATTCGAGAAGGACCTCTC
>JAXJCG010000003.1:0-50337 GCA_036302525.1 Collinsella sp.
CGCCGGTTTGACCGGCCCGCCACGGGTCAATCTGCAGTGCGGCCCGAACCCCGTGAGGGCCGGCGCCTTTAGACGCGTGCCGGAAATCCAAGGGTTATACCCTAAGAGCAAACCACCCCTTTTAGGGGTGGTTTTGATTTCACGTCACCTTGTCTCAAATGCGACCCGCTCGCTGACTCTGCCATAACATCGGTGTTGCCGTGGTTGTTGAGTAGTCATTGGGCACTTGGCACTTGGGGACGTTCCTTTTGTGCCGGCACCTGGGGACAGTCCTTATGTCAAGAGATTGGTGGTCGTTGGGGATGTTCTTGTTTGACTAGTCGTTTAAGAACGTCCCCAATGACTATCAAAAGTTGAGGTGAGGGTGTTTTCAGTGCCCTGCCTACTTGCTTGCGAACAGCCAGACTAGGATGATCACCAGGATTGTGGCGACGATGCAGACGATGGCGCCGGTGAATTTGATGCGTGAGTCGCGGGTACGCTCGCGCACCGCGTCCTCGGTGGCCTCGAGCTGGGCGACTTCTCGCTCGGTCTCGGCGTGTTCGGCTTTGTCTCGGGCCAAGGATCCTGCAAGCGACTCAGTGATCTCTGGGTGGTCGTGCACCTCGGTCGCCTGTTCGATGATCGACTGCGCATGTGCGGCATCTGCTTGGGCGTTGGCGATGGTCTGCTCTTGGTCGTGGCGTGCCTTGTCCTCGGCGGCGATTTTCTCGCGCAGTTCGCGCTGGCGCGTCGCGGCGGCAGTCTTTGCCGTCTGCAACTCGTCGCGCGCGGCATCGGCTTCGGTCGTCACGGCCTGATGGGCTCGCTTAGCGTCGGCGATGGGGGCTTGCGCCTGTTCGACGGCCTGCTCGGCTGCGGCAAGCGAGTGCTCAAGATCGGCGGTGATGCGCGGGACATCTTCTTCGGCTTTACGCAGGGCATCTGCCGTGTCGGAGATCTGCATCGAGAGTTCGCTGGTGCGCACCGTATAGTTGGCGGGATTTGCCGAGGGATTGCGTTGCAGCTCGGCGTACTCATGACGCAGCGTCTCGAGCTGGGCGCGCGTGGCGTCGACGGTTTGTTGTGCGGCGGCAATGCCGGCGTCTCGCTCTGCCTTCACCTTGTCGCGGATGCGCTTGGAATCCTCAAGACGTCGAACGAGGCGGTTGCCGGTCTCGCGCGAGCTCGCCTCGCGGGCCTCCACGGCGTCGAGCGCGGCCTTCAGGCGGAGCTCAGTCGCGTCATCCTCTGTCTTCATTTGTTCGAGCTGACCCTTGAGCTCTGTCGCTTTGGCGGCGTGGGCATCACGGTCAATCTCGGCGGCCGCTGCAGTCTTTTGGGCCGTGGCAATCGCCTGACGCTGGTCGGCGACGATCTGGTCGTAGCGGCCAGCGATATCCTGGCGCGTCTCGAGCTCCTCGGCCTGATCGGCAATGCGCTGCTCAAGTTCGGCCAGGTGGGCGCGGGCATCGGCAAGTGCCTTTTTCGCGGCGTTCATCTCGCGCATGGCCGAGGCGCCCTGGGCAATAAAGGTGCCCACGGCGTTCGCGGTGTTCGAGACAGCGGTCCCCAGATCGCGGTTCGCGGCAGGGGAGTGCGAGGCGGTCGGGCGAGCGGTGTCAGCAGCATCCGCATCGGCAGCCTGCGGCACGGAGATGTTGCCGGTGCCGCCCTCGACCACAGAAAAGCCTGCTGCGTGCGGGTCGACCGCATCGGCGCCAATCGTGGGGTGCTCGAGCTGCAGAAACGAGGGCATGGTGCTGCCCTGGTCGGCAACCGGAGTCTCGCCGGGTACAAAGGTCGAGGCCGCCTCGGCAGCCTCCTCTTCCTCGGCGTCAACGTCAGCGTCGGCCACGGCGTCTTTCATCGCTTTGACGGCATCCATCATGGAGTCCATGACGGCGTCGAGCTCTTCTTCCGAAGACACCTCGATAGGGCCCGCAGCTTGCGGAGCGGCATCCTGTACGGGGTCGTCGTCCTGAGCGGGCGCATCGTCGTTTTGCTCGCCTGCATCTTCGGCGCCAGGGGTTTCCGCCGTAGCGCTTTCGTCCAAGATGGGGTCGTCGAGGTCAATATCATCGCAGGTCACAGCATCAGCATCTGCGGTGACGTCTGCGGAATCATCAATATGCTGTTGAGTCTGGGGGTCCAGCTCGTCTGTCATAGGCATGTGCTCCTCATCGTTGTTTGTCACCCTATGATAAAGTCTCGCGCCGACATCCCGCGCGCCGCAGCAAAGTTTCAAAACGTGTTCGATGGCTCGATCTGATAACAACAACTCGGCCGCTTTATCCAGTTTGTACTTGACAATCCCTTCGCCGAATGACGTTGCGCCGTTCGCCTGCTGCGGTCTTTATTTTTCACTTGAACACGCTAAAGTTGCATTTCAGCTTTTGGCGCGTGAAGTTGGATACGCGCAGTCGGCGGGCGTGCCCGTCGCGATTCGAAAGGACTTTGTATGGGACTTTTCACTGGTAAGACCGTGATCGTCACCGGCGGCGGCAAGGCCACGCTCAAGGACGGTTCCGCTGGCTCCATCGGTTACGGCATCGATATCGCTTTTGCCAAGGAGGGCGCAAACCTCGTTATTACCGGCCGCAACGTTGCCAAGCTCGAGGCTGCCAAGGAGTCCCTCGAGGCCGAGTACGGCGTCAAGGTTCTGCCTGTTCAGGCCGATGTCTCAGCTGGTCAGGACAACGAGGCCGTCGTCCAGAACGTCATCGACAAGGCCATTGAGGAGTTCGGCCGCATCGACGCCGTCGTCAACAATGCTCAGGCCAGCGCCTCGGGCGTGACCATCGCCGATCACACCATGGACCAGTTTAACCTGGCCATTTACTCCGGTCTGTATGCTACCTATCTGTACATGCAGAAGGCCTATCCGCACCTGAAGGAGACCAAGGGCTCCGTGGTCAACTTTGCCTCGGGCGCCGGCCTGTTTGGCAACTATGGCCAGTGCAGCTATGCTGCCGCCAAGGAGGGCATCCGCGGCCTGACCCGCGTTGCCGCCAACGAGTGGGGCAAGGACGGCATCAACGTCAACATCGTGTGCCCGCTTGCTTGGACCGCTGCGCTCGAGAACTTCCAGGATGCCTACCCCGAGGCGTTCAAGGCCAACGTCCACATGCCGCCGGCTGGTCACTACGGCGACGTCGAGAAGGAAATCGGCCGCGTGGTCGTTCAGCTCTGCGGTCCCGACTTTAAGTACATGAACGGCGAGACCGTCACCCTCGAGGGTGGCATGGGCCAGCGGCCCTAGCAGTTACGCGGTTCTACGAACCGCGTAACCAGTTGACGCTGCAAACCCGCCAGAGCGGCAATCTGTCTTTCAACTTCGGCGGCATGACCAGAAGGTCAATGCCGCCTTGTTTCAAGGCACCTTGCTCGCTTTGGCGGGTTTTCGCTGTCGGTGCCATAACATCGGCGTTGCTGTGGCTGTCGGAAATGATCCGTTGGGGACGGAGGAAAACGGATCATTTTTTATCCTGGTGCATTGGTGCATTGGTGCATTGGTGCAAGGGGGCAGGTTTCCTTTGCACCAGTTTCTGTCGAGTCGGTGCTTCTTGCGGGTTGCCCGTATAATGGTTTGCGTATGAACCGCAACCAAGGAGTTCCAGTTTATGGACCAGAGCCTTTTTAAATTCGACCTGATCGCAGAGGACCCGACGACGCATGCGCGTGCCGGCGTGCTGCACACCCCGCACGGCGACATCGAGACGCCAATCTTTATGCCCGTGGGCACCAAGGCAAACGTCAAGGGCATTCCTACCGAGACCGTCAAACAGCTCGGCGCCCAGATCGTGCTTGCCAATACCTATCATCTGTCCATGCGTCCCGGCGAGGACACTATCGCCGAGCTGGGCGGCCTGCACAAGTTTATGAACTGGCACGGTCCTATCCTCACCGACTCGGGCGGTTTCCAGGTGTTCAGCCACAACGACGCCGTCAAGCTCACCGACGAGGGCGTGCGCTTCATCGTCAACGATTACGACGGTCGCCACGTGTTCTGGACGCCCGAGGACAACATGGAAATCGCCATGAAGCTCGGCTCCGACATCTGCATGCAGCTCGATCAGTGCCCGGGCTATCCCGCCACGCGCGCCTACGTTGAGCGCGCCGTTGAGCTGTCGAGTATGTGGGCCGAGCGCTGCTATAAGGCGCATAACCGCGACGACCAGGCGCTCTTTGGCATTGTTCAGGGCGGCATGCACCTGGACCTGCGCTTGCGCTCGCTGCGCCATCTGGAGGAGTGCGGCGACTTCCCCGGTTACGGCATTGGCGGCTACTCGGTGGGCGAGGACCACGAGACCATGTTCGAGACCCTGGCACCGCTCGTAAGCGAGTACATGCCCAAGCACAAGCCGCGCTACCTGATGGGCGTCGGCAACCCCACCACCCTCGTGCGCGGTGTGGGCGTGGGTATCGACATGTTCGACTGCGTGCTGCCGACGCGTACGGGCCGCATGGGTACGGCGTTCTCCAGCGAGGGTCGCCTTAACTTCCGCAACGCGCGCTTTGCGCACGACGACGGCCCCATCGACCCCACCTGCACCTGCCCGGTGTGCACGGGCGGCTACAGCCGCGCGCTCATCCGTCACATGGTCACGCAGAAGGAGATGCTCGGCGGCATTCTGCTTTCGATGCACAACATCTACTACCTGCTCAACCTTATGCAGCGTGCCCGCCAGGCCATTATCGAGGGCCGCTACGGCGCGTTTGTGAGCGACTGGATGAACAGCCCTGCGGCGGTGGATTACTAAGGGCGACAGACACGCTTGCAGAGCGTGGGCAATGGCAAAGGCTGAGCGGCAACCGCTCGTCACATTTGCTGACACCGGCTGCGCGACCGCTGACCGATAGCTTGCAAGCACTTGATGCATCGTGGGTACCATACCGAATAGTTGATGTTCGGGCGGGTGTTTGGCGCATGGCGTCGACCCCGCCCGCTTTTCTTTTTCTCGATAGGAGTACCCATGATTAAGAATGAGAACGTCGAGGGCGAGCCTGCCTACGACGAGACGTACCGCCGCGGCCCCGTGGTCATGCGCGGCCCCATGATTCCTAAGGACAACACCTACGCCAACCTGCTGGCGCCCGAGGAGTCGACCGACTGGCTGCATGCCGATCCGTGGCGCGTGCTGCGCATCCAGGCCGAGTTTGTCGATGGTTTTGGCGCGCTGGCCGAGCTCGGACCCGCAGTGACCATCTTCGGCAGCGCCCGCACGCCCAAGACGGACCCGGCCTACAAGGCGGCGCGCACCGTCGGCCGTAAGATTGCTCAGCGCGGCGTGGCGGTTATCACCGGTGGCGGCCCCGGCATCATGGAAGCGGCCAACAGGGGAGCGGCGAGTGTCAACGGCAAGTCAGTTGGCCTGGGCATTGAATTGCCGCACGAGCAGGGGCTCAACAAATATGTGAACCTCGGTATGGACTTCCGCTACTTCTTTGTGCGCAAGACCATGTTCGTCAAATACAGCTCGGGTGCCATTGTGTTTCCCGGTGGTTTTGGTACGCTCGACGAGATGTTCGAGGTGCTCACGCTGGTGCAAACGCACAAGGTCAAGCGCATGCCGCTTGTGCTGGTAGGCAGCGAGTACTGGCAGGGCCTATTCGACTGGCTTAACGGTCCGGTGCTGGATGCCGGCATGATTAGCCCGCTCGATCCCGAGCTCGTGCACATCACCGACGACCTCAACGAGGCCGTCGACGTTGCCCTGAGTGGGCTGATATAGGGCGAGCGTGTCTGTCGTTGTAGTAATGAGAAGGGCATATTGATGCTATTTAACATCAGACTGCCATCTAAAATGGGTATACTGATGCAAAAGACGAGGGCGAGGAGGTCGCGTATGTCTACTGCAACGGTTAAGCCTACGACGGTTCGCATCGAAGAGGGGCTCAAGGAACAGGCGACTGAGTTTTTGGATACGGTTGGTCTGAGTCTCAATTCGTATCTCAACCTTGCTGTTCGGCAGCTGGTAAATCAGCAGAAGATTCCGTTTGAGATTGTGGGTCGGCCCGAAGTTCCCAACGAGGCGACGAGGCGCGCCATGGTGATCGCCGAGGCGCATGAGTTGGGGATTTTGCCGGACGACAGCCCGTCATTCAATAACGCTGATGAGCTTATATCGTTCCTCGATGAGGACTAGCGATGTTTGAGATTAAAGTCGAGGCTCAGTTTAAGGCGGATTACAAACGGACGATGCGCATCCATCCGCAGCTAAAAACCGAGTTTAAGGCGGCAGTCGCAGAGCTTGCAGCTCGCGGCTCGCTTCCCGCGGAATATGGCGCCCATGAGCTTTCAAACCCGGGCGGCAATTACAACGGCCACATCGATTTCCATCTATCCGATGGCTTGGTCGATGTGGTCGTTCTCTACTTGCCGCATAAGACTAATCCTGTGATCCGACTGGTCAGAATGGGCTCGCATGAGGAACTGTTCCGGGGCCCGCAGGGCTGATTGCCGATTTCTAAGTTGCGGTGGAATAGGGATTGATTTGCGGGTTTTTGGCCAAAAACAGTCCCTATTTCACCGCAAGTGGTGGGGATGTCCTGCCTGTTGACGTGGCATCTGGCTTTCCCTTGTGGTTGATTTCGTCTAAGAGCTCCGCTGCGATCTCGCTGTTTTTGAACCTGATGCTGCAGTCTTCTTTCTTGGGGAAAGCTAGTAGCGGGATCGTTCCGTACCAGATAGTTTCTTCGTCAATTATCGCTGCACACAAACGTCCTTCTGCTCTAATGGCATGCTCGACGTTCATTTCTGCCAAAGTCTCGCTTGCATCTTCGCGCGGAGTCGAGGCAATGAAAAACTCAAGAGCAATCCCTCGGGCAGTGGCACCTTTGATTGCATCGCCGAGCTTTGCGAGGCAGGCGGCGGATGCGTAGGGCGCGGCAATGAAGATGCTCTTAGCGGCGCCAACGATGTCTTCAACCAGAGTCTCTACGGCATTAGCCGGTTCTATGAGAATGTTTTGATCGGACTGCTCGCTGCCTCCGGTCACGTAGACTTCGTACCCGAGCTTGGCGTAGGTCTTGAGTCTCTTCTGGTACATGCGGGCGAGCATGGGTATAGATAAATCAACGTAGTCGAATATCTCAACCCGTCGCTTGCCCTCGTGGCTTCTATGGAGCCTGCCCGCCTGCTGCGTGATGCTGCCGTCCCACGATATCGGCGTGGCAATGAGTAGAGTGTCAAGATAGGACAGATCGAAGCCCTCGCCCAAAAGGCTTTCGGTGGCGACGATGATTCGATGTTCATGCTCGAAGCGGGGAAGACTGCTCAGTATCGTTTTTCTTTCTTTGGCGTCGATTTCCCCGGTCAGGAGAACGGGTTCGTGTCCTTGGTTTTTGAGCATCCCGAACAGCTCCTCGGCATGCTTTTTCCTTTTAGTCAGCACGAGCGGATGCCGGCCGTTTGACGCAGCTTCAATAGCGTCGTTGACAATCAATTCGTTTCTAGCTGAATGCGTGCACAGCAGGTCGAGAATCTGATTGAAGTTTGCACCTGGCTCGTAGGCGGGTAGTCGAATTCCAGTAAAACGAGGCCGTACGATGCGCTGGATGCCCTGCTGAATCGCTTGCGCTTTTGGATCGATAACATAACGGAGCGGGCCGCAGAGCATGGAGAGCGCCCGCGTAAGGCCGTCGGATCGTTCGGGCGTCGCAGAAAGGCCGTATACGTATTTGGCCGGGGCGGACTTGAGAATAAGCTCGAGCTGTGGTGCGGCGGCATGGTGGCATTCGTCGCAGATAATGAGGCCGTAATTACGAACAAGGCCCTTAACTATCGGCTCTCCGGTTTGATGGTCTTTGCCAGATAACGACTGGAACGAAGCGATGTCGACGAGGCCGCTTACGGCCATTTTGCCTCCTCCTATTTGTCCGATGACCGGAGGCTGCCTTTTGCTGATTCGTCCTTTTGGGGTTCGGACGGGCTCCCTGTTGTCCGTAATGTCGATAAATCGCTCGAGCTGGGATTTCCATTGGGTTATGAGTGCGGTTTTGGGAACGATGACGAGCGTTGGAAGACCAATGGATGCAATAAGATAAGCTCCGACGACTGTTTTACCGAAGCCTGTCGGCGCGGACATGATTCCGTCTTCGTATATGAGCATCTGATCAGCGGCGATTTGCTGCTCAGGGCGAAGGACTCCTTTAAATGCCATAACAATCGGATTGCCCAATTTGCGCTCGTCTGAATAGTGGGCGGTAACGCCGGTCTCTTGAACTAGCTGCTCAAGTTGAGTTTTGCAGCCCCGGGGAATTGCAACATGACCATCTCTCAGTTCGCTAAGGTCTATGAGTCGCGGTTTGCCGAATACTGATTGATGCATGGACTGCGCGCGATAGAATGCCGGATTGGCAAATGTCGCAAGTCCGCGGATTTCCATTTGAGCTGCTGGACTCAGAGACTTCTCGGGGATGTACAGCATATCGGCTTGAATAACGGGCAGCGATGAGGGAAAGTCCCGCGATGTGAGTGGTAGTCGCTTTCGTGGTCTTTGGGCATACCGTTTGCCCTTGTTTGCCACCGTAGTTGTTGCTGGTCCGTGTGGGTTGTTTCCAGGGGCCTCAATCAGATCTTGCACCGTCGAGCGCGGAATCAGCTGGACTTGTGATAGATAGAGCCATTGGTCGGGAAAGGGCTTGAATTGTTCGTCTACAAATACACTGTTTCCTTCACGTTGCGCCTTGCCTTGAAAGGGGAGTGCGATGAGGTTTCCGAAGCCTCCATCGGGAATAGTGGCCTGAGCGGGTAGCATTCGATCAAAGGCCTCGAACGTGATCGTCTTATTATGCGCCGCAGCTTCGGTTATGAGGCAACTTCCAAACTCTCGGGCAGCCTTTGCGCTGATTGGCTCGAGGAAGAAAAACCAGATGTGGGCGCCGTTGCCGGACCTTGAGCGCTCAACGGCGGCGTTAATGCCCCGTCGTATTGCAACAAGCCGTACGGCATTTGTTGCCTCTTTCCAGTCCGCTTTGTCAAAATCGATGACGAGAACTTTCGTGTTGCAGTTCCTATCGAGAACATATTGCCCGAGGACATCGCGGAACCGGTCATCGTTGCCTTTAAAGTGAGCAATGATTGCGGCATCGCTTAATTCCGGGAAGACGCGATTGCTGCATTCTACACATTTAACTCTTTGATGGGCTGCTTTGGGGCAAATTCCTGGCTCCCACTCATTAGCACAAGCAGGCGTATAGCCAATGCCCCCGTCCTTTCTGCGATATCCATGAGCGTAAACATCTTTGCGCCCGGTAAAGAGACTGCGAAAGAGCTCGAGTTTATCGCGTGCTGGGCTCGCGCTGGTGACGATGCCCTCGATTTGTGCTCGTTCATCGAACAAAGCGCCAGCTTCTTCCCACTCTTCTAGCGTTGCGTAGCGTACGTCTGAACCGTTGTTGCAAATGACGATTTGTCGGTGTTGGTCCGATATATGTGTGATCGTCTGAACGTATTTAAATTGTGCGGTCCCAAAGAGGGCGTATTGATGCATGGCGTTGCCCATTTGAATGCCGTCCTTGTATTGGAGTTGTTGAGACGAGGGTACGGCATTACGGCTTTTTGGGATATGTAATTTCGATTCAAGTTTGCTAATGGCAAGGGATTATTCTGCGAGCGGCTTTCGGTCGATGCCAAGGCGCGCGACGGACCTTGATAATCAGGGTTTGCGGTCATATGGGTAGCCGGAGGCGTAAAGAGCGGACCTCATTCAGACCCGGTGGGCAAAAAATGGCAAATATGAGTACTGTTGCTCGGTTAGTCTCATATCATTTGAGAAGTATCTAAGACCAATTGACTGAGTTTTAGTATATTCACCCCCCTAAACACGACGATTCGGGGCTTTATGGAGCTTGAAATCGGTGGGAGCGGGCAATTTCAGCGAAATTTTGCTGTTACTAAATTTATGACAGTACTCATATTTGCCATTTTTTGCCCACCGGGTACCGCTAGGGGCTAGTCGAAGCTCCCCTAAACAGCTGGGAATGCGCCGATCGTCAGCATATCTTGTATATGGATGGCTCAGCAAAAGAAGTTGCGGTGAAATAGGGATTGATTTGTGGCCATACGCCAAAAACAGTCCCTATTCCACCGCAAGTGATAAAGGTGCCCCTAGTGGATGGGCTGGTAGCGGGGGCAGTAGCTGATGGCGATGGCATCGACGCCTACGTGGGTGGCGATGGTGCAGCCGATGGGGCCGGTGCCGGCGTCTACGTAGTCCTGGCCCGCGAGCGCCTCGTTAGTAAGTTCCTGCTCCTCGGCGGCGCCGGTCGTGAGCACGCGCACGCTTGAGCCCGGGTGCTCGTCCAAAAACGCGAGGCAATCTGCCATGGTGTTGGCAACGATGCGCTTGGCGCCGCGGCCCTTTTTGATTGCCTTGATCTCGCCCGATTTCCACTCCGGCGAAACGGCCAGGCGAATGTTGAGCATCTGCGTGAGCTGGCCGGCGAGCTTGGGCGCGCGGCCGTTCTTGACCAGGTTCTCGAGCGTGCGCGGAATCAGTAGCAGATGGGCGTCGGGCAGCGTCGCGCGGATCCGCGCCTCGGTCTCGTCTAGGCTGCGGCCGTCCTCGCGCATGGCGAGCGCGTACTCCACCAGCAGGCCCTCGGCGCCCGAGCCGGTGCGCGAGTCGATGCAGCGCACGTCGAGCTCGTGGGTCTCGGCGACCAGGCATGCGTTGGAATAGCAGGCGGACCATTCGCTGCACAGCGAGATAAAGATCGCGCTATCGTGGCCGTCAGCACGCACGCGGTCAAAGAGTGCCTTGAACTCGCCGGCGCTCGGCTGCGAGGTGTGCGGCAGTTGCTCGGAGCCGGCCATGCGCGCGACGTATTCCTCGGCGGTAATCTGCACCTGGTCGAGCAGGTCCTCGCCCTCGATAATCACATGCAGCGGAATCACGTAAATGCCGAGCTCTTGAGCGCGGGCGGGGGAGATGTCCGACGTGGAGTCGGTTATGATGGCAAAAGACATAATTGCACCTTTCGTTGGGGCGCTTGCGCGCCGCCTTCTGAGAGCAAAGTGCGACAAGTATAGTGGAGTCGTTCCACATTGCTAGGTTCAATTGTTGAATAGTCAACAGTTTGAAGTGTCGGTGTGGAAATCATCAACTGGGGAAGAGGAATGCCGATGGAGGCGTTGGAGATATGCAGGCGACCGGTTGTGCTGTTCGATTTTGACGGCACGGTGGCCGATACGGGTCGGGCGGTGATGACCTCGACGCGCAAGACGTTGGCCGCGCGCGGGTTTTCGGAGGCGCAGATGGGCGACCTGCGTCGTATGATCGGGCCGCCCCTGTGGAAGAGCTTTCACGACTTTTACGGCTTCTCGCGCGAGGAGTCGCTGGTGGTGGCCGACGAGTACCGTGCCTTTTTTGATGAGTTGGGACCGGAAGAGTATCCCGTGTTCGATGGAATCCCCGAGCTGCTCGATGGCCTTGTCGCACAGGGGCATCGCTTGGCCGTGGCGACGTCGCGCATGGAGGCGAAGTGTATCGACATGGTGGGAGAGCTGGGACTTTCTCAGTTTGAGGCGGTGGTTGGCATGAATCCGCCGCAGGGGCGCGAGACCAAGGCCGATTCGGTCCGCGATGCCCTGGCGGCGCTCGGCGCGACGGCGGGCGATGCCGTGATGATCGGCGATCGCTTTAACGATGTGGAGGGCGCGCACGCAATGGGCGTACCGTGCATCGGCATCTATTCGGGCGCGGCGGCGCCGGGCGAGCACGAGGCGGCGGGTGCCGATGCAGTGGTGCACTCGGTGGCCGAGCTTGCTAAACTTTTCGCTATCTAATAGACGTAATGTGAGGGGCGGGCGTACCCGTCGCTCATTGGTAAGGAGGTCGTCCATGAATCAGGTGGAGCAGAGCGTTGCCGAGTATGTCGACGAGGTCTGGGAAGATGTCGTCGCCGATATCGAGCAGCTGGTGAGCTATCCGTCTGTGGCCGTTGCTGCCAATGCGGAGCCCGGTGCGCCGTTTGGCCGCCCGGTCCGTGATGCGCTCGATTGCGCGCTCGGCATTGCGCAAAAGCTCGGCTACCAGACGAGCGACGACGAGGGCTATGTGGGCATTGCCGATATCCCGGGTCGCGGCGACAAGCAGCTCGCGACCATCTGCCACGTGGACGTGGTGCCCGCCGGCCCCGGCTGGAACACCGACCCGTTTGCGATGGAGCGTCGCGAGGGCTGGCTGCTCGGCCGTGGCGTGATTGATGACAAGGGTCCGGCGGTGTTGTCGCTCTACGCCGGTGCCTACCTGCTCAAGCACGGCATTGTGCCGCGCTATACCTTCCGCGCGCTGCTGGGCTGCGATGAGGAAGTGGGCATGTCCGACGTTCACCATTATCTGGAAAATCACGCAGACCCCGACTTTTTGTTTACGCCCGATGCCGAGTTCCCGGTCTGCAATGCCGAGAAGGGCCAGTTTGGGGCGACGTTCGTGAGCCCCAAGATCGACGGCGGGCGCATCGTGTCGTGGAGCGGCTCCGAGGCGAGCAATGCCATTCCGTCGCAGTCCATCTGCGAGCTCGCGATTGCCGCCGATGAGCTGCCGGCGCCGGTCGAGAACGCCGATCGTCTGGAGATCACGGCACTTGATAATGGCCATGCGCAGATTTTCGCCCACGGTATCGGTGGCCATGCTTCGATGCCCGAGGGAACGATCAATGCCGTCGGCCTGATCGTGTCGTATCTGCGCGAGGCCGAGGACGCGTTTGGTGCACGCGACGAGCGCCTGCTGACGCCTGCCGAGCATGAGTTCGTCAAGTTCCTGGCCTTTGTGCATGCGGATGCCTATGGCCGCGGCCTGGGTATCGATGCGACGAGTCCGGCGTTTGGCCCGCTTACCTGCAACGCTGGCGTCATCCGCGTGGCGGATGGCCATATTGAGCAGGTCATCGACGTGCGCTTCCCCGACAGCACGAGTGCCGATACCATCCGCGAGCAGCTCGACCCGCTCGTGGGCCGTTTTGGCGTGACGTGTCAGCTGGGTCGCGCTAAGGTGCCGTTCTCGGTGTCTGCCGACGATCCGGCCGTGAAGGCGCTTATTGATACCTATAACGAGTTTACGGGCAAGCATGCTGAGCCCTTTGCCATGGGCGGCGGCACGTACGCGCGCAACTTTGCCCGCGCCGTCTCGTTTGGCCCCGAGGAGACCGGCCTGGAGCTGCCCGCGTGGGGCGGCCAGATGCACGGCCCCAACGAGTGCGCCAACGAGGAACAGCTCAAGCAGGCGCTCAAGATCTATATTGTTGCGATCCTCCGTTTGAATGAATTAGAGCTTTAAGGTCTCGCGGTTTCCCAATCTAAGTTGCGGTGGAATAGTTCCTAGAATGGGCCATTTGATGGCCAAGCAGGAACTATTTCACCGCAACTTTGTTTTTATTGGTGTAAAAGGCGCGCCACGTTAAATGCCGGGTTTGTTATTCGTTTGTAAAGGCCGAGCCGCGCTTGCGGTAAGGGTCTATCAGATGCCCGTAAAAAACCGCAGTTGGCGCGGGCACTGCCCGATCGAGGCCGTATCTTTCCAAACAGCAAAGCGGGCAGGGTGCCCGCGAGTCGCATGTACGAAAGGAAGATCATGCTCGATCAGGCTTATTCTCGTCGTCAGTTCCTCGGCCTCGCTGGTGGTCTTGCCAGCATCGTCGGTCTCGGTCTCGTTGGCTGTGGCGGCTCAGGCGCTTCCAACGCCGCCGACAAGGGCAGCGTCACTGCCGCTGCCGAGTCTGTCTCCGGCGAGGTGACCTACGACGGCGCCTCCTCGTTCCAGGCTCTCGTCGAGGCTGCTGCCGAGAAGTTCATGGATGCCAACCCGGACGTCTCCGTTTCCGGCTCGGGCAACGGTTCGGGCAAGGGTCTGACCGCTGTCGCCGCCGGCACCGTCACCATCGGTAACTCCGACGTCTTCGCCGAGACCAAGCTCGAGGCCGACCAGGTCAAGAACCTCGTCGACCACGAGGTTGCCGTCGTGGGCATGGGTCCCGTCGTCTCCAAGAACGTCAAGGTCGACGACCTGTCCCTCGAGCAGCTCAAGGGCATCTTCTCTGGCCAGATCACCAACTGGAAGGAGGTCGGCGGCGACGACGCCACCATCGTCGTCCTCAACCGCAAGGCCGGCTCCGGCACCCGCGCCACCTTCGAGGCCGCCGTCTTTGGCGACGAGGCCGTCGACTTTAAGGGCGACGCCGAGCTCGACAAGTCCGGCGACGTCCAGACTCAGATGGGCAGCACCGATAACGCCATCTCCTACCTCGACTTCTCGCACTTCGATGACTCCAAGTTCAACGCCATCAAGGTCGAGGGCGTCGAGCCCAAGAGCAAGAATGTCACTGATGACTCCTTCAAGATCTGGGCTACCGAGCACATGTACTGCTCCAAGGACGCCGACGAGGCCACCAAGGCCTTCCTGGAGTTCATGCTTTCCGACGACGTCCAGGGCAAGCTCGTCGAGGAGCAGGGCTTCATCCCCGTCTCTGCCATGAAGGTCGTCAAGGACGCCAGCGGCAAGGTCTCTGCTAAATAAGTAATCGCCCCGGAAAGGTTTGCAATGGCAAAACAGCTGCCAAAGCGCGACCTTGAGAACGTGGGCCTGGGCGTCACGGGCGCGTGCGTAGCGCTCGTGACGCTTGTCGTTGCCGCGCTCATCTTTATGGTCGCCCAAAAGGGCCTCTCGGCTTTTGTCAAGGACGGCGTCTCGGTCGTCGAGTTTTTCACCGGCACCAAGTGGGACCTGGCCAACACAGCCGAAAACGGCCTGCCCTATACCGGCGCCCTGCCCCTGATCGTCACCTCGTTTGCGGTCATGGTGCTCTCCACGCTTATCGCGCTGCCCATCGCCATCGGCTCTGCCATCTTTGCGGTCGAGATCCAGCCTAAGTTTGGTTCCAAGATCTTTCAGCCGCTTATTGAGCTTTTGACCGGCATTCCCTCGGTCGTCTTTGGCTTGATCGGCTTTCACGTGGTTGTCGGCCTTATGAAGAGCGTTTTCCATGTGAGCACGGGTCTGGGCATCTTGCCCGGCGCCATCGTGCTGGCCGTCATGATCCTGCCGACTATGACTACGCTTTCGGTCGACGGCCTGCGTGCCGTGCCCGACAGCTACCGTCAGGGCTCGCTCGCGCTGGGCTACACCCGCTGGCAGACCATCTGGCACGTGGTGCTCAAGTCTGCCATGCCGTCGCTCATGACTGCGGTCATCCTGGGCATGACCCGCGCCTTTGGCGAGACGCTCGCCGTGCGCATGGTTATCGGCGGCATCGAGGCCATGCCGACGTCGCTGCTGTCGCCGGCCTCGACCATCACCACCACGCTCACCACGTCCATGGCGGTCTATGCCGAGGGCTCGGCCCAGGACGATGTTCTGTGGGCGCTCGGTCTGCTGCTGATGGGCATGAGCCTCATCTTCATCCTGATCATCCATCTCATTGGCCGCAAGGGGGCGAAGACTCGTGGCTAGCACGCGCATCCATATCGACGAGGCGAGACTCGAGCGCGTCCAAAAACAGGACCGCATCGCTACGGGCGTGTTGACGGCAATCGTCGCCATCGTCATGCTCATCGTCATCTCCATGGTGGCCTACATCCTGTTCGAGGGCATCTCGACGCTGTTCCAGCCGGGCTTTCTCACGCAGCCGTCGCGCGCCAACGGGACCCAGGGCGGCGTACTCTACCAGCTATTCGACTCGTTCTATCTGCTGCTGATCACCCTGATCATCTCGGTGCCCATCAGCCTGGGCGGCGCGGTCTTCCTGGTCGAGTACGCGCCGGACGGGCCCATCCGCGACATCGCCTCCACCGCCATCGAGACGCTGTCCTCGCTGCCTTCCATCGTCGTCGGCATGTTCGGATTTCTGGTGTTCTCGGTTCAGCTGGGCTGGAAGTATTCCATCATCTCCGGCGCCGTCGCGCTCACCATGTTCAACATTCCCATCCTGGTGCGCGTGATTCAGCAGGCGCTCGAGGACGTGCCGCAGGCCCAGCGCGATGCGTGCCTGGCCATGGGCCTTACCCGCTGGGAGGCCACGCTGCACATCCTGATCCCCGAGGCCATGCCTGCCATCGTGACCGGCATCGTGCTTTCGGCCGGCCGCGTGTTTGGCGAGGCCGCGGCACTGCTCTTTACCTCGGGCATGAGCTCGCCGGTGCGTTTGAACTTCTTGAGCTTTAACCTGTCGAGCCCCACTTGCGCCTGGAACGTGTTCCGCCCCGGTGAGTCGCTCGCCGTGCACATCTACAAGATTTACGGCGAGGGCAGCCCCGAGGCCCAGCAGATCGTCTGGGGCACCGCGGCACTGCTGATGATCTGCGTGCTGCTGTTTAACGTAGTTGCCCGTATCGTGGGCAAGCAACTGGCAAGGAAGATGACGGCCGAATGAGCGAGATGAATGCAACGCCCGCAACCGAAGCGGCATCGTCCGAGACCCAGGACTTCCTGTCGAGTGTGGGGGAGAGCGAAAAGCGCGTTCGCGTGAGTGGCAAGGCCGTGAGCGACGAGGTCGTGCTCTCCACCAAGGACGTCAACGTGTACTATGGCGACCACCATGCGCTGCACGATACGTCGCTCGACTTTCACAAGGGCGAGATCACGGCGCTCATCGGGCCTTCGGGCTGCGGCAAGTCGACCTTCTTGCGTAGCCTCAACCTCATGAATCGCGAGATTCGCGGCTGCCGCGTGGAGGGCGAGATCAATTACCGTGGGCGCAACGTGAATACCAAGACCGAGAACACGTACGAGCTGCGTCGCTCCATTGGCATGGTGTTCCAACAGCCCAACCCGTTCCGCAAGTCCATTCGCGACAACATCACGTTTGCGCCTAAGCGCCACGGCATCACCGACCGCGACGAGCTCGACCGCATGGTCGAGGAGAGTCTGCGCGGCGCGGCGCTGTGGGACGAGGTCAAGGACAAGCTCGACAAGAGTGCCTACGCGCTTTCGGGAGGCCAGCAGCAGCGTCTGTGCATCGCGCGCACGCTGGCGCTCAACCCCGACGTGATCCTGTTTGACGAGCCCTGCTCGGCGCTCGACCCCATCTCGACGCTGGCGATCGAGGACCTTATGTCGTCGATTGTGGCCGAGCGCGCCATCGTCATCGTGACGCACAACATGGAACAGGCGTCGCGCGTGTCCAACCGCACGGCGTTCTTCTACATGGGCGATATGGTCGAGTACGACGAGACCGACGAAATTTTCCAACGGCCCAAGGATAAGCGGCTGAATGATTACCTCACCGGCATGTTCTCCTAGTCCGGGACATGCTTGAGGCCCGTGGCGGCTATGGTTGCCGCGGGACTGATTGGAGAGGCGGGTCATCTCTTGCGGGAGATGGCCCGCCTTTTTGCTCTGCGACCGAAGCGACCACCACAAAGGGGACAGGCACCTTCGTGGTGGTTTGGGGTGGGGCTCGCTGCTATCATGGACAACGTTGAATTTCTACGAAGGAGCAGGGCATATGGCGATTCTTTTGGGATGCGATTCCGTCAGCCTAGAGTTTCCCACCAAGCATATTTTCGATAGCGTGACGCTCGGCGTGGGCGAGGGCGACCGCATTGGTATTGTCGGTAAAAACGGCGACGGCAAGTCGACGCTGCTGAGCGTGCTTGCCGGCACGCTGGAGCCCGACGATGGCCGCGTGACGCATCGCCGCGGCACCACGATCGGTCTGCTCGGCCAAAAGGACCAACTTGTCGACACCGATACCGTGCATCATGCCGTCGTGGGCGACACGCCCGAGTATGAGTGGGCGTCGAGTCCGCGTACGCGCCAGATCCTCGCCGGTCTCATTAGCGATGTGCCCTGGGAGGGCACGGTGGGCGAGCTTTCGGGCGGTCAGCGCCGTCGCGTGGACCTTGCGCGCCTGCTGATCGGCGACTACGACGTGCTCATGCTCGACGAGCCCACCAACCACCTGGACATGCGCACCATCAACTGGCTCGCGCGTCAC
This sequence comes from Collinsella sp., assembly GCA_036302525.1. Lineage (GTDB taxonomy): Bacteria > Actinomycetota > Coriobacteriia > Coriobacteriales > Coriobacteriaceae > Collinsella. Next base: position 17,920 of record JAXJCG010000003.1, read on the forward strand.
TTAAAGGCCCGCTGGCAGCGCGGTCAGGGCGCCATGCTCGTGGTCACGCACGATCGCTGGTTCTTGGACGAGGTCTGCACCAGCATGTGGGAGGTCCACGACGGCCAGGTCGATCCCTTCGAGGGCGGCTACTCGGCATACATCCTGCAGCGCGTGGAGCGCGACCGCATGGCCGCAGTTACCGAGGAGCGTCGTCGCAACATGGCACGCAAGGAGCTCGCGTGGCTGAGCCGTGGCGCCCAGGCGCGCTCCACCAAGCCCAAGTTTCGCGTGGATGCCGCTCGCGAACTCATCGCCGACGTGCCGCCCGTGCGCGACGAGCTGGAGCTCAAGCGCCTGGCGGTGAGCCGCCTGGGCAAGCAGGTCATCGACGTGATCGACGTGGACGCCGGCTATGCGGATACCGACGGCGCGCCCAAGCAGGTGCTCTCCGACGTGACCTGGCTTATCGGCGCGGGCGACCGCTATGGTCTTTTGGGTGAGAACGGTGCCGGCAAGTCCACGCTGCTCGACGTGATCCAGGGCAAGATTGCGCCCCTGCGCGGCCGCGTGAAGATCGGCCAGACGGTACGTTTTGGCGTGCTATCGCAGCAGCTCGAGGAGCTCGAGCCCTACATGGGCGACACGATCCGCGAGGTGCTGAGCAACTATAAGAAGTATTACGTCATCGACGGCAAGGAGACCTCTCCCGAGAAGCTTTGCGAGCGCCTGGGCTTTACGGCGCAGCAGCTCTGGAGCCGCATCGGCGACCTTTCGGGCGGCCAGCGCCGTCGCCTGTCGCTGCTGCTGACAATCCTGGACGAGCCCAACGTGCTTATCCTGGACGAGCCGGGCAACGACCTGGATACCGATATGCTCGCGATTGTCGAGGACCTGCTCGATGGCTGGCCCGGCACGTTGATTCTGGTGACGCACGACCGCTTTTTGATGGAGCGCGTGACCGACCAGCAGTGGGCACTGCTCGATGGCCATCTGACGCATATGCCCGGCGGCGTCGATCAGTACCTGCGCCTGTGCAACGCCACCGCCGAGGGCGAGCCCGTGGGCGCGCCGAGTGCCAAGACCGGCACGTTCGACACCGGTGCCGCAGCGGTTGCGGCCGAAAAGCCTAAGACGAGCGGGCAGCCCAACGGTCTTTCCAACGCCGAACGCCAGAAGCTCCGCCGCGAGGTGAGCTCGCTCGAGCGCAAGATGGAGACGCAGCGCGCTCGCGTGGAGGAGGCCGAGGCCGCCATGGCCCAGGTCGATCCCACCAACTACACGGCGCTGGGCGAGCAGCAGGCAAAGATCGACGAGGCCCACGCCGCCATGGACGAGCTGGAGATGGCGTGGCTCGAGGCGAGCGAAAAGCTCGAGGGCGAGGAGTAGACGAGGATGATCAAAGCCGCGTTTTTCGATATCGACGGCACGCTGCTGAGCTTTAAGACCCACCGGATTCCGGCGTCGGCGCAGCAGGTGCTCGACAGCTTTCACGAGCAGGGGATCGCATGCGTGATCGCCACGGGCCGTCCGACCTACCAGATGCCCGATTGGCTGTTCGACCTGGGCTGGGATGCGTACATTACGCTTTCGGGCCAGCACTGTTTTGATGCCGAGGGCGTCTACCGCAGCTGTCCGATTGACCCGGACGACGTTGCGGTGATCGTGGACCAGGTGGCCGAGGGGCGCTACGACTCGCTGTGCATGCAGGGCGAGAACTCGTTTGTGAACCGCCTGTCCGAGCGTGTGGTGACGGCCGGTAGCAACGCGGGAATCGTCTACCACGAGGAGCCGTTTGAGCATGTCTTTGATGCGCCGGTCTACCAGTTCTGCGCCTTTGTGGACCCGGCCGACGAGCATATCGTGACCGACGCCGTGTCGCATTCGCTCACTACGCGCTGGTGCGATTTGTTCTGCGACATTATCCCTGCCAACGGCGGCAAGGACCTGGGCGTGGCGGCGACGCTGGAGCGCCTGGGCATCGACGCGAGCGAGGCGATCGCCTTTGGCGACGGCGAGAACGACCTGTCGATGTTCTCGGCCGTGGGCACAAGTGTGGCCATGGGCAACGCGCAGGACACGGTGAAGGCTGCGGCGACCTATGTGACGACCGCCGTGGACGACGACGGCATCTACAACGCCGCGAAGTACTTTGGACTGCTATAGCTGCGGCTCGGCACTTGGGGACACTCCTTGCGGGGCGTGTTCCCATTTTGTTTTCGTCCCGCTCGTTTTGTGAAACACGGCTAACTTTTAGGCAAAGTAGTAAGACATGGGCAACTTTTGCGGTAAAGTAAGCCGTGGAAAGTATCCAAAGGCTAACTAGCAATCATCGCGAAAGGCGGCCCATGGCCCTACGTGAATCCGGAGAAGACTATCTCGAATCGATCTACGTTCTGTCGGAACGCCAGGGCATCGTGCGCTCGATCGACGTTGCAGAGTACCTCGGCGTAACCAAGGCGAGCGTTTCCAAGGCCATGGCGACGCTGGAAAGCAACGGCTATGTCGAAATGGGCAAGCGCGACGTTCATCTGACGGAGCGTGGTCTGGAGGTCGCTCGCCAAATGTGGGAGCGTCACTGCTTTTTCGTGGGGCTGCTGGAGGATGCGGGTGTTTCGGCTGAGGTCGCGTCGCAAGAGGGCTGCCACATGGAGCACTGCCTGAGCGAGGAGAGCTTTGAGAAGCCACGGGCGATGTTGGGCCGGGAAGATGTAGCGGGTCCAACAACAGAAGCCTAACTGTCCCACAGTAGCGCGGAGTTCACGCAAAGCGCGAACCAGCGACTGGGACCAGCGGCCCTTTCGGCCAAGTCCATTTCAGCAAAGGAACCCTGCCAGCAAGCGATGCTCAAGAACCGCCTGCGATGTTACCGCAGGCCGGGACCGGGCTTGGTTTTGAAAACACTCCGCAGCGCGAGGCCCGCCTTTCCGTTGCTCCGTAGGAGCAGGAAAGGCGGGCCTCATGCGCGAGGACGTTTTCAAAACCAAGCCCGGTCCCGGCCGGACAGCCCACGAACGCTACAGGTTCTTGACACCCATCGCGCGCATGGCGTTCAGGATGGCGATGATCGCCACGCCCACGTCGCCGAACACAGCAAGCCACATGTTGGCGATGCCCAGTGCCGCAAGCACCAGAATCAGCAACTTAGTGCCCAGCGCAAAGATGATGTTCTGCCAAACAATCGACATGGTCTTGCGCGCCACGCGGATCGCGCGGGAGATGTTGGACGGCTTGTCATCCATGAGCACGACGTCCGCCGCCTCAATTGCGGCGTCCGAGCCCATAGCGCCCATGGCGATGCCAACGTCTGCGCGGGTAAGCACGGGTGCGTCGTTGATACCGTCGCCGACAAAAGCGAGCTTGCCCTTGCCGCTTTCGCCCGCGAGCAACGCCTCAACACGCTCGACCTTATCGCCCGGCAGCAGCTGCGCGTGGAACTCGTCGAGACTGAGTTGCTTGGCCACAGACGCCGCAACCTCCTCGCGGTCGCCCGTGAGCATGACGGTGCGCTTGACGCCGGCGGCGTGCAGGTCGCGAATCGTTTGCTCGGCATCGGCCTTGACGGTGTCGGCAATTACAATGTGGCCGGCATAGATGCCATCGACCAGCACGTGGAGGATCGTACCGACGACCTCGCAATTGGGCGCTTCGACGCCGGTCGCTGCGAGCATCTTGGCGTTGCCGACGACGACGTGCCTGCCGTCGATGTTCGCCGTCACGCCATGGCCCGCGTCGTTGGTGGAGTCGCTTACGCGCTTGGGGTCGAGTTCGCCCTGGAAGGCGGCGCGCACCGACTGCGCGATGGGATGGTCGGAGAATGACTCGGCGAGGGCTGCGACTTCAAGCAACGACTGCTCGGTATAGCCGGCCTCGGGGTGTACCGCGACCACCGAGAACGTGCCGTTGGTGAGGGTGCCCGTCTTGTCAAAGACGACGGTGTCCACGTCGGCGAGCGTCTCGAGGTAGTTAGAACCCTTGATGAGAACGCCCAGCTTGGATGCGCCGCCGATGCCGCCAAAGAAACTGAGCGGCACGCTGATCACCAACGCGCACGGGCAGCTGACGACCAAGAAGGTCAGGCCGCGCAGAATCCAGTCGGACCAGGCACCGGTGACCAGGCCACCGCCGAGCGCGAGCACCGCGGCAGCGCCGGTGACGGCGGGCGTGTAGATGCGGGCAAAGCGCGTGATGAAGTTCTCGGTGCGTGCCTTCTTTTCGCTGGCATTCTCCACGAGCTCCAGGACGCGTGCGACGGTGGACTCGCCAAAGGGCTTGGTGGTGCGCACGTGGATGAGCCCCGTCATGTTGATGCAGCCGCTGATGATATCGTCTCCGGTTTTGGCCGGGCGGGGGACCGACTCACCGGTAAGGGCGGCGGTGTCGAGCTGGGTTTCGCCCTCGACGATGACGCCGTCGATAGGCACGCGCTCGCCGGGCTTGACCACGATCACGGTGCCGACCGCGATGTCATCGGGGAAGACCTGTTCGAGTGAGCCGTCGGGTTGCTCGACGTTGGCGTAGTCGGGTGCGATGTCCATCATGGCGCTGATCGATTTACGGCTCTTGCCCACGGCGTATGCCTGGAACAGCTCGCCGACCTGGTAGAACAGCATGACGGCGGCGCCTTCGGCCATGTGCGGGTCGGTATCGGGGAAGAGCACCATGGCAAACGCGCCGATGGTCGCGACTGCCATAAGGAAGCTCTCATCGAAGGCCTTGCCGCGGCGGATGTTATTGAATGCCTTTTGCAGCACGTCGTAGCCGGCAATCAAAAACGGTATGAGGAACAGCATAAAGCTGGCGTAGATGTCGCCCGGGGTACCGAATGCGGCGGTGAGGGTGCCGAACTCATCGAGGGCGTACACCACCGCAAAAATGCCTAGCGCTACCAGGATACGATTGCGCTTATGCTCGAGTGACTCTTTCTTCTTGCGCTTCTTCTTTTTCTTCTTGGGGTCGGCGGTGGCCATGACTCGTATCCTCCCATTTGAATGTATGAACACTCGCTCATATAATTTCGCGAGCAAAGGCCGCGGCAATCGCGGCCTTGCAGGTTGGCGTAAACCTGGGCTAGAGAATGATCTCGCAGTCCGGCTCGGCGTCGGCGGTGAACTCCACAACGCGGTCGAGGACCTCGTCGAACTCGGCGTCATCGGCCTCGAGCGTCAGCTTCTGGGTCATATAGTTGACCGAAACGGACTTGACGCCCTCGAGCTTGGCCAGCTCGTCCTGAAGCTCGCGCGCGCAGTTGGCGCAGTCGATCTCGTCGAGCTTAAACTGCTTTTTCATGGTGGATTCCTTTCCCCGTATTTGCGGCTTGGGTGCAGGCCGCGCTGGTACCGTGGTTGGTTGCTATTCACAGATGTGGCTCATGCCCTGGTTGAGCATGGTGTAGACATGGTCATCGGCGAGCGAGTAGAGGATATTGCGCCCGTCGCGTCGGAATTTAACCAGGTGCGACTGCTTGAGCGTGCGCAGCTGGTGCGATACTGCCGACTGCGAGGTTGCGGTCGCCTCGGCGATGTCGGCCACGCAGAGCTCGCGGCCCATGAGGGCATAGAGAATCTTGATGCGCGTGGTGTCGCTGAAGACCTTGAACAGGTCGGCGAGGTCGTAGAGAAGCTCCTCGTCGGGAAGGTCCTCGGGTGAGCAGGTGGTGGGGATCACGGGCTCGGTGGCCTCGGTGTCGGGTTTCGTTTCATCAACGCGGATGCTCATTGCAATATCCTTTCATATGAACATGCGCTCATATAACTGACTTTCGATTATATGAGTGTATGTTCATATGTCAATACAATTTGCGTTAATTTCGATGACTGCTTGCCGCCTCTGCGATTTTCTGTGGGTTGGGAGACATCGACGCAATGCTCGCCAACATATTTCGAGATGTTCGGCCAGCATGCTAAGAAAGCCACCTTGAGAAGCATTAGAACTGTTCATATTTGTACTTTATCGTGTTAAATACCGCGAGAATCAGTTCTTCCTCTACGGGAGTTCCTGCAGAATCAGTTTTATCTAAAGTTATATTGAGCATTGCTGCAACCAATCTGGCACATCGGTGGCCGAATAAGTCGAAAAATGTAGGTGGACATCCGCAGAGATCGCCTTTAGAAGAGCGAATTCTCAATTAGATCAATAATCGTGTCGTCTTCCGTGCGGTTTTCATCGATTTTTGCGGACATGTCGCATTCCCAAGGCCCATTGATTTCCTCAGCAAGGGCCCCGACGTGTTGCATGTCGTCGGGTTCGGGCACATCGTTGATGCTCGGGTCATCAGCTTGCGGATATTGGCTTGCAATTTCGCGCTTGGCGGCCTCTTCTTCTTTGAGTGTCTCCAGGACGCGGCGACCGTATTCGAAGTAGCGCCGCAAGACAAATTGACGAAGAGTTTCTTGCAGGATGGCGAAGTTATCCGGGAGTCGACCGGGCCATATCTTCTCGCGAATGCGAATTGCTTCCATGACCCGTCTAAAAGCGGACTGCTTGAAAAACGAATGACGATTAACTGTGATAACGGCATATCCCATGTTTCGCAGCGTGTTTCGGCGCTCCTCGTCAATTGACTGCTGCCCGGGCTCGTCGTGGTAAAAGCCGTTGTATTCGATATCGGTCATTGAATTTTCGAGCAGCGCGTCGAGGTAGAAAACCGTCCGTCGCGTTAGGGCGGCGTATCTTTTGGGGACTGGGATCGGATAATCCGTTTTGATAGCGCGTATGGCTAAGCCACCCATTGACTTGGGCATTGTCAGCATCATGACAAACGCCGTTTCGAGTGGGGAGCGACAGCCTTCGTGTACATAAGAAAGTGCCTTAAGTGCTTTATTAGATCCACGATACCCCGGTGCCTCTGAAAAGAAGGCTCTGAGCTCTTCAACGCTGGTTAGGGCTGGGCGCTCGCGATATTGAGTTTCGTCGGACGTTCCAAGCGCGTAGGAGCCGCAGATTTCAAAGTAATACTCAACGAGCTCCGAAAGGTTGAGGTCGGCTGTTGCTTCTAACGCGCACAGCTTGATATCGACGATGTAGACGTTCGGCTCGAGTTCTAGGTAGCTTTCTGCATCAAACGTATAGCGCGTGCAGTGGCAGATGCAGCCCTTGCGGTGCCTTTTGGCATTTTTGGAAAACGTCAGCACATGGATACGTTCAGAATCGACATTCTTTCTGTTGAGCCATGCTCGTGCCGCTTCCAGGTCGGACGTGGTCGGCGCAGACACCCTGATCTTTTCCATAGGTATGGGACCGGTCGCGTAGCTTGCGAGCGAGTTGGCTGTTTGGTATACAGCGCGTGCCGTGGTATGTGACAGAATGATTCCCATACGCGCATGATGGCATAGCGGACGCCGCATACGCCCGAAACTTCGGGCAACGGTATTGGGGCGCGGCTTATCTTCTGCGAACGGTGGGTTTTTGAGCTGTCGTATTGAGGGAGCAGCTTTGGCTGGGGAGGTTTCTGCCGGCTGCCCCTTTTTGATGAACTTTAGTTGCGGATTCGTAGCTTCTAAGCGTTTTGCCGACCGCTCAGATGCCTCACCAACATAATTTGAGTTATTCGGCCTTATCCTATACAAATGGTGCGATCGCAACGTCCTATTCGAATTGATTCAGGTAGATTTATGGGGCTTGGTTGCGAAATTAAGGCGATTTTAGCTTCGATTGCGGTTCAAGGGGCCTTGACTAGTGGTTCAGCTGGCCGAACAACTCGAAAAATGTAGGTGGGCCAACCTGCCGACTATGTGAAGCACGCGCATTTGCTCGTTTTGATGAAAACTAGGGTGCAGCCATAAGGCTGCGCCCTAGTTTACTGCGTGTCGGTGTGCCCAGACGGATTGCGCTGTGCCTGGCAGGCGCTCCCGCAGATGGATCGGTTATTTCGCGAATAGGTTCTTGAGGTTGAACTCGGCTTGGACGGTGCGGAGCATGAGGTCGGTGTCGTCCAGGCCCAGATGCTGCTCGTTGGCGTCGGCGGCGAGGGTTCCACGGCGGCGCGCCCAGTTCTCGAGCGCGGCGGGCGCGGATTCGCGGGGGAGCGAGCGGACGTCGGCATCCAGGCTGCGGCAGATCTGGCGCGAGTCGATGACGATGATCTTGCCGGCGCGGCGTGCCTCGGCGTAACCGTCCAGGTGGATCTTGAACCAACTGTCCTCAAAGGCGGCGTTGTGCGCCATGTACGGGTACTTCTTCATAAGCTTGAGCAGCTGCTTCTGCAGTTCCTTGTTCTCGCGGAATGGCTTTTTGCCGTCGATGTCGTCCCAGGTGATGTGGTGGATATTCGACAACGGCACATCCTCGCCGCGGTAGATATCGGGCAGGCCGCAGTAGTGTGCCTCGGCGTCGTGCGGGACGGCGTCGCTGGTGAGCTCCATGATTTCCCAACCCACATTGATGATATAACCGCGCTCGGGTGCACGGCCGGTGGTCTCGATGTCGATACCGAGCACGGTGCCCTGGATGGGCTTGCGGGCGTAGGCCACGCCGAGCGCGTCGCGGTCGCCGCGGATCTCGCGCATGACCGACGCGGCGGTGCGCTTTTGCATCTTACCGATGGCGGCGCAGGTGTCGGCATCGGACAGGCCGCGCGAAAGCGTCGCGGGCGTCACGTTGCGCAGGCGCGCCTCGCCAATCTGGTCGCACAGGTCGCGGTTGCGGTCAGCCAGGTCGCGCACGGTGGCAAAGTCGAAGCTGGGGTCGCCCTCGGCGGTAAAGTACTCGGTTTCGAGCACCTTAAGGGCCTCCTCGCCCTTCTGGCGCTCGGACTCCATGGCGCCGTGATCGCCATAGATAAACATGGGGATAAACGGCTGACGCTCGTATTCGAGTGCTTGTGAAACGTTCATATAACTGCTCCTTGGACGGGCCGCACCGCGCGGCTCGGGTTCATTGAGATGTGGCGAGATGATAGTTTACCATGGGCAACTATTGGCATCGCGCCTAGGACAACTACAATACCCTAGTTGACCGCTAGGACTTTTACAATGCTGCCGAAAGACATGAAAGGTTCCATCCGTCATGGATTTGCTGATTGATATTCTGCTCGACGCCGGCAAGGACACGCTCTCGCTGGTGCCGTTTTTGTTGGTGACGTATCTGGCCCTCGAGACCTTGGAGCACGTCGCGGGCGACCGCGTTAACGGGGCCATCAAGCGCGCCGGTGCCGCGGGCCCCGTGGTTGGCTCGTTGCTGGGCATGGTGCCGCAGTGCGGCTTTTCGGCAATGGCGGCCACGCTGTATGCCGGTCGTGTCGTGACCTTGGGCACGTTGGTGGCGGTGTTCCTTTCGACCTCCGATGAGATGCTGCCGCTGTTGCTCGCCGAGCAGGTGCCCGTGCAGACCATGGCGATGCTTTTGGCTTCGAAGGCACTGATCGCGCTGATCACGGGCTTTATCGTGGACGCCGCCATTCGCGGCCTGCGTCGTAATGCCCGCGCGCATGCGGCGATTCGCCGTACCGTGCTGGGGACCGCTGCCAATCCGGCTCATGTGAACTGCGCGCACGACGACCATACCGGGGGCGACATCATTGATGAAGTGGCCGAGGCGGGCGTGAGCGCCGACCACATCCACGAGTTGTGCGAGCGCGACCATTGCGGTTGCGATGAAGACGAGGACGAGCACGAACACGGACATGGCCACGATCACGGTCATGAGGGCGAACATGAACACCATGATGGTCACGGTCACTCTCATTCCCACGAAGGGACGCCTGTCCTGTCGATCATCCGCAGCGCGATCTCGCACACCGTGCAGGTCTCGGTATTCATTTTTCTGGTGACGCTGATTCTGGTCGCCGTACTCGAGACGTTCGGCGAGTCCGCAATCGAGCAGTTCCTGCGCGGTAACGAGACGCTTGCGGTCCTGGGCTCGGCACTCGTCGGCCTGATCCCCAACTGCTCGGCTAGCGTCGTTATCACGCAGCTGTACCTGGAGGGCGCGCTACAGCTGGCGCCGATGCTCGCCGGCACGCTCATTTCCGCCGGTGTGGGCTACCTGGTGCTGTTCCGCACCAACCGCAGCGCCCGCGAAAACGTCCTGTTCCTGATCATGATGTACGTCATCGGTGCCGGCTGGGGCCTCATCCTATCCGCCTTCGGCCTCTAAGTGGGCCTAACAAAACGGGTTTCAAAATAGCCATGCTCGGCGCCTGCACAATGCGGCGACGCATGGCATTTTGAAACCCGTTTTTTGTTGAGCCATGGATTTTGAGCGCTCACACCGCCCAAAGCAAAAAGCAGATTTCCGGACATGTCCCAAAAATCTACCTTGGTTAGCGCAGCAGCTCGGTGAGGTTGCGTTTAAAGCGAGCGCGATCTTCGCTGGTGAAGGCTGCCGGCCCGCGGGTGCGACCGCCAGCGCGACGCACCTTCTTTTCCTCGTGGCGAATAAACAACTGCATGTCGATGGTCGCTTTGTCGTAGACGCGCCCGCGCACACCGATGGCGGCGGCATCGCGCCCGAGCACCATGCTCGCCAAGCCAATGTCCTGCGTCACGACCACGTCGCCCGCCTGCAGGCGTTCGACAATGGCAAAGTCGGCGCTGTCGGCGCCCACACTCACGTCGAGCGTCGTGACCCAAAAGCCGCGTCGCGCGTGCTCGGCATCGCGCGGGTCGTCGCGGCGAATGTGCCGTTCCAGGTTTTGCGTGCTGTTGCCGGCGATAACAACGGCGACGCCCGCCCGCCGCGCGCAGTCAATCGACTCGCGCGTGACCGGGCAGGCGTCGGCATCAATAAAGAGCGTTCGCGGCATCTAGTGCACCAGTTTGCCAAATTGAATAGCGCGAACAATCAGCGTAACGCCAAACACCAGCAGCGCGGCGCCGCTAAAGATGACGAGCATCTTGGCCGACCATAGCGGATAGATAAACACGAACATGCCGGCGATGATGGAGAGTGCACCGCTCAGGATAGCGAGGGCGCGGTTGGACGAAAGCTCGGACTCCAGAATGGACATGACACCTTCGACAATCCAGCCAAAGCCGGCCACGATAACCACCATCGTGGTGAGCGTCGCGGTCGAGAAGGCCTGGTTGCGCAGGATTATGACGCCGCCCAAGATAATGAGTAGGTTGGAGATGATGCTCGTCACGCGCCAGCCGGTGGGCAGCAGCGGCTCAAAAATGGCAGTGAACAGCCTGATGGCAGCAGTGATTACAAAGTAAAAACCCAGGACAGTCATCAAAAAGACGAGGGACTTGGCGGGTGCAAAAAGCAGCGCGATACCAGCAATGAGCGCTAAGACGCCCGTGATGGCGTAGATCCAGCGTACGGCCTTGACGGCTTTGCCCGCCATGCTTTTCTCGTCAAATCCAAACTGGCTCGATTTTTGGTCATCGTTCTTAAAGATGCCCATAATGTCTCCTTTCCGTGCGGCGTAAGCCTTGATCGTTACGACCAGTATCGCCTAAAGGCGCTGACGTATGGGTCGGGGAGGGTGAAACGTAACCCAAAGGCCCCGAATTGTTTCCGTTGTTCCCCACGTCGCGATTTTCTATTCAACAGGTGTAGAACATTGCAGCCCTGTTCGTTATTGCCTACGTTTTAGGTTAGATTTTCCTAAGAACAATTGCCCGAAATTGGGGGTCCCTATGAACGAAACAGTTCCCGCGGCGCCGGTAAGCGCTGAGTCGATGGCAAAGCAGGGTTGCGAAAAGCTCGGCTTGGACGCGTTTGATGCGTTGGTTCGCCGCGCCCGCACGTGCCGCCGCTTTGACGAGTCCATGCGCGTGCCGCGCGAGTTTTTGCTCGAGCTGGCGGAACTTGCGCACCTGGCTCCCTGTGGTGCCAATGCTCAGCGTCTGCGTTTTCATGTGGTAAGCGGTGCAGAGGACTGCGCGCGTGTATTTGACGAGCTCGCATGGGCCGGCGCACTTAAGGACTGGCCGGGTCCTGCCGAGGGTGAGCGCCCGACCGGCTACATCGCGATTCTTGCTGAGCGCGCCGTTCCGGGCAAGCCCGCCGCTCCCATTACCGATGTCGACACGGGCATTGCCGCGCAGACGATGATGCTCGCCGCCCGCAGCGCCACGCCCGAGGTGGCAGCCTGCATGTTCAAGGCCTTTACGCCCCACGCGATCGATGCCATGGGGCTCGATAACGACAAATATGAGCTCAAGCTGATCATGGCGTTTGGCGTTCCGGCCGAGACACAGGTGATCGATGCGATCGATTCCAACCCCGACGGCTCCATCAATTATTGGCGCGACGAGGCGCGGGTGCACCACGTACCCAAGCGTCCGCTTGCCGACGTGCTGCTGTAGTTGTGCGTCGTTGCGGCGCAATCCGGCGGCAAAATCACCACAAAGACTCCTGTCCCCTTTGTGGTGGTACGAGGGGAGGGTGTGTGGCAGATCTGTATTTGGTGCGGCATGGGCAGACTGAGCTCAATGTGCAGAGCATTTTGCAGGGCTGGCACGATTCGCCGCTTACGGCGCGCGGGCGCGAGCAGGCGCTGACGGCGCGTACGGCGTTTGCGGCGCGTGGCGTGGCCTTTGATCATGTGTATTCCTCGCCGTTGGGCCGGGCGCGGCATACGGCCGAGCTTATCGTTGGCGAGGGCCGTTCCATTGAGCTGGTCGATGACCTGCGTGAGTGGCATTTTGGCTCGCTGGAGGGCACATCAAATCGCGAGATGCCGCCGCAGCCCTGGGGCGATTATCCGGTGGCCTTTGGCGGCGAGTCGGAAGTGCAGCTTCAGTCGCGCATGGTCGCGGCACTGTCCCGCATCATGGCCAGGCCGCAACACGACTGCGTGCTGGCGGTTTCCCACGGCTCAGCCTGCCAGGAGTTTCTTGAGTATGTGACTGGCGAGGGAGAGCTACCCGACAACGGTGCCGTGCTTCATTTTGGCTATTGCGACGGGGCGTTTTCGCTCTTGTGTTGGTAACGAACGAAAGGACCCCTATGAATAAAGACCTGTATCTGGTTCGTCATGGGCAGACAATATTCAACCTTAAGCGCATCATTCAGGGTTGGAGTGACTCGCCGCTTACGCAGCTGGGCTGCGATCAGGCGGCGCGCGCCGGTATGTTTTTGCGCGCACGCGGCATTGAGCCCGATCATGCTTACACCTCCACACTTCATCGCACCGAGCAGACTATCGCCAACTTGTGGCCGGGCTTGGCGTACGAGCGCCTGGACGGCCTGCGCGAGTGGTTCTTTGGCGACTTTGAGGCCGAGCGCGTGGTGCTCATGCCCGAGCGCCCGTGGCGCGACTTCTATTGCCAGTTTGGCGGCGAGGGCCAGATGCAAGTGCGCGAGCGCATGGTGGCGACGCTGACCGAGCTTATGCAGCGTCCGGACCATATGTGCGTGCTCGCGGTAAGCCATGGCTCGGCCATCAAGGAGTTCATGGACCACGTGAAGGGTGCGGCGGCTGACGAGCGCGATCGCGTGCCGGGCAACTGCTCGGTGCTGCATTTCGTGTTTAACGACGAGGCCGGCACGTTTGAGCTGATTGAGATTTTTACGCAGGAGGATTACGCGCGCGAGCTGGGGCTTGAACCGCTTGTGGCTACTGCAGGTCCGCAGCGCGGATAACGCGAGCGCGGCGGCACGGGTCGCCGGCATAACTTCTCGACGCAAAAGGGGCGGAGATGCATGTACCTGCTGCATCTCCGCCCCCTGTTTGTTGAGCTGCCGATTTTTGTGCTGGGCGGTCTGGTCTTGCTAGAACCGCGCGACCTGGTGCGTGAGCAGACCTGTCGGAACCTGCGGCGCGCCGCCGCTGACCTGCGCAGCGGGGAAGAGCACGGCAACGGTAAAGTTGAACGGCTCCTTGCCGGTGTACGTTCCGGCGGAACGGGCCTCATCGGCCAGCAGCTGCGACGCCCCGGTCAGCGCGGCAGCGTAGGCGGGGTCGTCGGCCAGTGCCGGCTCCGGTGCTTGGTCGAGCATAGCGCGGATGGCCCCGACGGCGTCCTCGCGCTTGACCTCCCACGCGCGGTGCGTAATGCCCGCGGGGTCGGTGACGGCGTAGAGCGACGCGCCCTCTTTGGCGGCGCCCAGGATGATATCCATGACGGGCGAGGCCTCGTAGGCGAGCGACACGGGGCGCGGCTGCACCTTGAGCTCGGCGATCGCGCGCGCGGCGGCGGCCACGTCAGCGCTGGCATCGCCCTTGCCACCCGCAAGTACACTCGTCGGGCAGATCGCCACGACACCCGTCACACGTCCCGGCTCGCCCGAGCATTCGTACACGTAATACGCCGCACCCGGGTCCTTGAGCATCAGGCCATCGGCAATGGCTCCGCGCAGAGCATCGTTGCCGCTCAGGATGCTGCCCATTGCGGGCAACGCCTCGAGCACGCGGTCCTGAGCCGGGCGGATGCAGGGAAACGGAAGTGCTTTCATGGGCGGTCCTAACGCACGAGTCGGTTTGTTCGCGGCTTATTATGCCCCAACTTGGCCGCTCGCGTCCCAGAGCACGTTATCGGCGAGCGCGATTAGCACCTGCTGACAACGAACGATATCGGCGTGGGGCACATATTCGTTGGGCTTGTGCGCGAGCGCGAGCGACCCGGGACCGTAGCTCATGCAATTGCGGTTGTCTGTCTTGCCGGCAATGACGGCGGTGTCGGTGTAGCCGGTAAAGAAGCCGACGGTCGTGTCCGCGTCCGTCACGTCATCGGCGGCACGTTTGAGCGCTGCTAGAAGGGGAGAGTTCGGGTCGCGCTCGATGGCGGGGCGGTCGCCCGTCACGGTGTAGCTGCCATGGCAACCGGGAACGGCGGCTTCGGCGCCGGCGATGGCCTGCTCTACCATGCGCGTCGCGGCGGCCGTATCGGTCGGCGGGGTCAGTCGCATGTCGACCCAGGCTTTGGCGCGGTCGGGTACGACGTAGGGGCGATATCCGCCCTCGATTTGGCCAAACGTGATGGTCGAAGGCCCCAGCTCATCGTGCGCGGGCAGCGCCACAAACGCGCGACGGAGCGAACACACGACTTCGGCCATGGCGGCGACGGCATCCGCGCCCTTCCAAGGCTGGCTCGCATGCGCCGTGACGCCGGTCATCTCGATCTCGAACCACGTGCGACCCTTGTGCGCCACCTGGATCTGTCCGTCAGTGGGCTCGGTGTCCAGCACCCATTCACGCGAGCCGACCCAGCCAGCATCGATCGCGGTCTCTGAGCCGCGCATAAAGTCTTCCTCGTCGACTGAGCAGATGAGCGAAAAGCCGCGTCGGGGCAGCTCGCCCTCTGCCGCTACGCGCTCGAGTGCATGGACCAGTGCGGCAATGGCACAGGCCAGGCCACTCTTCATATCGCAGGCACCGCGGCCGTAGAGCTTGCCGTCGCGCACGACCGCCCCGAGCGGCGGCGTGTTTGCGTCCCAGCCATCGCCCAAGGTAACGGTATCCATGTGGCAGATATAGACCAGCCGTGCCTCGTCGCCCAGTCCCGGCACGGTGACCATAAGGTTGCGGCGCCCGGGGAGTGCTTCGAGCTCTGCAATTTGCACGGCATCGAGTACCGGATGGCTCAGCTGCGCTAACCGTTCCTCAACCAACGCTTTGATATGGCGTTCAATCTCGCCCTCATACGCACCTGGGTCGGAACTGTCGATCCGCACGAGTCTTTGCGTAAGCCGCCAAGCAAAATCTGTATCAACCATAGGCACCTCACAGATAGTTAGGTCAACATACAGATTGTATGCCAAGAAGCGGCTCGGTGCATTTAATGGAGTGCTTACAAAAACGGGGGCGCCTCTCATGCGAAAGGCGCCCCCGCGGGCATTCAATGTCAGTAACGGGCAGGCCACATGGGGAACTGCCCGTCAGATCAGCCGGCGCTATTTGATTACGCGCACGCGATACATCGACGGAATCTGTTTGAGCGCCTCGATGGTGCTGCTGTCCAGGTGCTCATCGGTGTCGAACATGGTGTAGGCGTTCTCGCCGGCGGACTCGTTGGTCATACGCTGCACGTTGGCGTTGTCCTTGGCGAGAATGGCCGTGATCTGGCCGATCATGTTGGGCACGTTGGCGTGCAGACAGGCGATGCGGCTCGCGGCGCGCGCCTTGCCCATGCTGCAGGCGGGGTAGTTGACGCTGTGGGCGATGTTGCCGTTCTCCAGGTAATCCTTGAGCTCGCTGATGGCCATGTCTGCGCAGTTGGCCTCGGCCTCGCCGGTGCCGGCGCCCGAGTGCGTGGTGATAAACGTATTGGGCATCTTGACCGTCTTGGGCGTGGCGAAGTCGCAGCTAAACCAGCTGAGCTTGCCCTCGCGCAGGGCGGCGTCAACGGCGTCCTCGTCAATGATGGTCTCGCGTGCGTAGTTGATCAGCACGGCGTCCGGGGCCAGCAGGTTGATCTGCTCGGTGCTGATCATGCCGATGGTGTCAGCCTTGCTGGGCACGTGCACGGTGAGGTAGTCGCAGCCGCGGCAGAGGTCCTCGAGCGTGCCCACGCGCTGCACCTCGCGGCTCAGCACCCACGCGTGCTCGACGGAAATGAACGGGTCGTAGCCGTAGACGTCCATGCCCAGGTCGACGCAGGCGTTGGCGACTTTGGAGCCCACGTTGCCCAGACCGATGACGCCGATGCGCTTGCCCTTGAGCTCGCGGCCCACAAAGGCCTTCTTGGCCTTCTCGGCATCGACCTGAATCTCGGGGTCGTCGGCGTTGTCGCGCACCCAGTTCATCGATTGCACCACGCCGCGGCTCGAGAGCACCAGCATGCCCAGGACGAGCTCCTTGACGGCGTTGCTGTTGGCACCGGGGGAGTTAAAGACGACGACGCCCTTCTTGGCGTACTCCTCGACGGGGATGTTGTTGACGCCGGCGCCGCAGCGGGCGATGGCGCGGATGCCCTTGGGCAGCCCGTAGCCGTGCAGGTCGGTCGAGCGCATCAGGATCGCGTCGGCCTCTTCGGCGGTGCTCACAAATTCGTAGCCCTCGCCAAACTCGACTTTGCCGTCCTTGGTGATGTCGTCGATGGTCTTAATCTTGCGCATGAAAAACTCCTTAGCAGGTTTTAATCTAAACAGGGTGGTTTGAGATGGCTGGTCGGCCCGCGTGCTGCGGGCTAGTTAGATCGCGGGCTCAAACTACGCTGCGCTTCGAAGTCCTTCATGTACGAGGCCAGTGCCTGCACGTCTTCCATGGTCACGGCGTTGTAGACGCTGGCGCGCATACCGCCCACCAGGCGATGGCCCTTGACGTTTTGAATCTGGTGCTCGGCCGCGCCTGCGACAAAGGCCGCGTCGAGTTCGGCTTCGTCGGTGCGGAAGGTGACGTTGGCGATGGAGCGACTGTCGGCCTGCGCGGTGCCATGGAACAGCTCGCTGTGCTCGAGCAGGTTGTAGAGTAGGTTAGCCTTGGTCCAGTTGCGCTCGGCCATGGCGGCAAGTCCGCCGGTCTGCTCAACCCAACGGAACACCTTGCCGCACACGTAGATGCCAAAGGTGTTGGGCGTGTTGAGCATGGAACCCTTGGCGGCCTGGGCCTTAAGGTCAAGGTACTGCGGCGTCTGCGCAAAGGCTGGGCCATCTGCGATGAGGTCGTCGCGCACGATGACCACAGTCGCGCCCGCGGCGCCGGCGTTTTTCTGCGCGCCGGCGTAAATGAGCCCGTAGCGCTCAACGTCGAGCGGCTGTGACAAAAAGCAGCTCGAGACATCGGCGACCAGCGGTACGTCGCCGCAATCGGGCAGCTCGTGGAACATGGTGCCAAAGATAGTGTTGTTCTGGCAGATGTAGACGTAGTCGAGCCCGTCGCCCGCGGCCTCGGCGGCAATGCGCGCGTTGATGTCGGCCATGTTGGGAATGTGGTCGAAATTGGTGTCTTCGGAGCTCGCGAGCAGCACGGCCTCGCCGTACTTGGCGGCCTCCTTGTACGCCTTGTTGGCAAAGTTGCCGGTCACGACGTAGCCGGCGCGGCCGCGACGCATGAGGTTCATGGGGATGCCCGCAAACTGCAGCGTGGCGCCGCCCTGCAAAAACAGGACACGGTAGTTGTCCGGGATGCTCAGCAGACGGCGCAGGGTTGCCTCAGCGTCGTCGATGATCTGCTGGTACATGCTAGATCGATGGCTCATCTCGAGCACGGACATGCCGCAACCGCGGTAGTCCATCATCTCGTCGGCGATCTCGGCGAGCACGCTTGTGGGCAGTGCGGCCGGGCCAGCTGAGAAGTTGTGCACACGTGCCATCTTCTATTTCCCCCTCGTAGTCGTTTGAACGTTCGGGATACTTTAGCACAGTGCAGCGTCAGGCGCGACCGCATCACAGCAAAACCCGAGTGCGCCGCTATGATTTACAGGATGGTTACATGGGGGAGAGGTGACCTTACTCCTCAGGCAAATCCAAATCTGCGAGCGAAGACATGAGGTTCTCTAGGCGCTTGATCTCTTCGCCGCAAATTAGCTACCTCCTGCCCGCTACGACGCCAGTGTGGCAATGACGGCTTCGTCGCCGGCGTATATTAGGGTGTTGCCATCGGGAATGATCGTTTGGCCGTCGCGCTTGAGCATCACCACAATAAACGGATGCTTGCCTTGCGGCACATCGCGAAGACGCTGACCGGCCAGGCGACCGTGGGGCGTCACGGTGACCTCGCGCAGCGTAACCTCGGCACGCTCTTCAAACGTCGGGGCAGCCATCACCAATAGGTCGCCTTCCTCAATCACGGTATCGCCATTGGGCAGCACCGGGTGCGCGCCATCGCGCAGCACCAGGACGACGAGCATGTCCGTGGCGCTGCCAATATCGGCGAGCGAGCGTCCGGAAAACGGATGGCCCGCGCCCACCTTGAACTTGACAAACGACATGCCGTCCTCGTCGCGGTAATCGTTAAACGTACGGCGCACGTCGCCTTCCGCGTCGATCATATTGAGCTTTTTCGCCACCGCCGGTAGCAGCGAGCCCTGCACCACAATGCTCGACACGGCAATCACAAATACCAGGTCAAACAGGTCGTGACCGCCAGGAACACCGGCCACCACGGCAAAGAGGCTAAACACGACCGAAGCTGCTCCGCGCAGGCCCGCCCAGCTTACGAGCGCGACCTGGCGGGGGTTCGTCTTAAAGGGCGCCAGGAGCACGCCGACGGCGATGGGGCGGCTCACGTAGAGCATAAACGCCATGAGCGCCAGGCCCGGCAGCAGCATCTGTGGTAGGCGTGCGGGCGTGACGAGCAGGCCGAGCAAGAAGAAGATCGTCATCTCGGCCATCTCGGTGAGGGTGTCAAAGAAGTGCGCCATCTCGACCTTGCCGGTGATGTCGCTCGCACCCAGCACAATGCCGGCCAGGTATACGGCCAAAAAGCCGTTGCCGCCCAGATAGCTTGGTAGCGCGTAGGCGACGATCGCCACGGCGAACAAGAAGATGGTCTGCGCGCCCTCGGCCGTTGCGTGCGCGCGTTCAATCAGACGGCCCGCCGCCCAGCCGATGGCAAGGCCCAGGCCCGCGCCCAGGATAATCTGCTTGGCCAGCAGTGCGGGAATGTTGATGTCGCCGCCGGCCGCGAGTGCGGCGAGCACGGCGGTGAGCATGTAGGCGACGGGGTCGTTGGAGCCCGATTCGACCTCGAGCAGCGAGTCGGTGCCGCCCTTCAGCGAAAGGTTGTGCTCGCGCAGCACGCTAAAGACGCTGGCCGCGTCGGTGGATGCCACGACCGATCCCAACAGCAGGCCGTCGATCCAGTCGAACCCCAGCGCGAAGTGGGCGAACACGCCGGTGATGCCGGCAGTGATGACGACGCCGAGCGTGCTCAGCAGCACCGCCGGCACAGCGACGGGTTTGGCACGGTCGATATTGGTGTTAAAGCCGCCGTAGAACATGATGAACAGCAGCGCCGTGCTGCAGACGGTTTCGGTGAGCGCATAGTCGCTAAAGTCGATATGCGCCGGGCCGTTGACGCCCAACAGCATGCCGAGCGCGATAAAGATGAGCAGGGTGGGGAAGGGGAGCTTTTTGCCGACGGGTTTGATGGTCAGACACAGAATGATGACGAGGCCGATAAAGAGAAGGATCTGGTTCATGGATGGTGTCCGCTCCTGGTTGGTTGGCGTGGCACGGTCAGTTGCCTGCGGTTATTTGTACCCAAAGATGGTGGGTTTATGGGGTTGGATTGCGGGCGTGCGCGATATCGTCATAGACGGCTGCCGTCTTTGCCTCTGCTCGGAAACCCTTTCCAGCTTTATTGCAACGGAGTACAATGGGTAACGTTTAAGTTCAACTTGAAGTTTTAGTTGCGGCGCCGGGCTTCGGCCGCAATGCAAGGAGAGGCGTACCATGGCGATCTATGTGACATCTGATGCTCACGGGCACGTGCGTGCGCTTGACGAAGCCCTGTCTAAGATCTCGTTGACGTCCGACGACACGCTGTACGTGCTGGGCGACATGATCGATCGCGGGCCCGATCCGGTCGGCGTTATTAAGCTCGTGCGCTCGCTGCCCAACGCCCACGTGCTCAAGGGTAATCACGAGCAGATCATGCTCGATGCCATCATTGGCCAGGATCCGCTCGATGCCGAGACCTGGGATATCAACGGTGGTTGGACGACGCGCGAGCAGCTCAACGACATGGAATTTGAGGCATACGAGGAGCTCGTGCGATGGATGGCCGCGCTGCCGCTCTACGCAGTGGTCGAGACCGAGGAGCGCCCGTATCTGCTGGTACATGCTGGAATCGAGATGAAGGCGGCGCGCGCGTTTTTGCTTGAGCATGGCGTCGATTGTGCCGATGGCGTTGGAGCGGTGGGTGCCGATCGCGAGCTGCTGCAGCAGATGCTCGCGGTGCAGTCGTCCGATGACCTGCTGTGGATTCGTCATGGCTATTGGGATGCGTCGACCGGGCTGCTTTCTGCCGAGGGCAAGGGCCCGGTCGTGGTGAGCGGTCACACGCCCACGGTATCGCTTGGGCGCTATTGCGAGGTCGGTGGTCTGGCGGGGCTCGATGAGGAATCGGGACGCGGGCAGATCGTGCGCTTGGGCGGCGAGGACACTGCTGGTGTGCCCGATCGCATCGACATCGACTGCGCCGCCGCCACCGGCTCCGAGTTCGGCCGCGTGGGCATCCTGCGCCTGGACGACGGGGCCGAGTTCTACGCGAACATCAACCCGGGCGAATAACCTTGTTCCGCCGATCTACCGTAGCTAATTTGGGACGGGGCTTTTTTGACTACTTTCGGAGAGTAGCGCCTTCTTGCTCGGTAAGCGCTAGAAATGAGGAGCGTCTGCGTCCTCGACAGCGCGAAAATGCTCGAAAAACCGTCGCAACGGAGTCAAACGACGTCGCGGCGGTTCTTTTTTGGCTGCCCGCTGGCTAAGTGAGTAGACTTTTTTGGAAATGCCGAGCACCCAACATATTTGCCTCAATAAAACCGCAGGTCACAGACTTGTGCTCTGTTGGTGTGGTCGGGGATTCGGTAAAAGTCTACTCACTTAGTTTTGCGTGATGAATATTGTCCGCAACGAGACCCCAGACGGGGTGATTCCACCGCAAATTAGCTTCTCCCATCGCCGCAATTAGGCGCCGTACGGGTTGCGGGCTCGTTCTATGCGTTGGCGGATGTGGGCGTACTCGACAATCAGCAGCACCAGCAGTAGGGCCATGATAGCCAGGTAGCTTACGACGGCACCCATCAGGCCCAGCAGGTTGATCAGGATCACCGGGAGTACCACGCTCACGGCAAAACAAATCAGGTAGACCTTGGTGACGTCGCCGGCATGGCGCAGCACCGTGATGATGGCGTAGATAAAGTCGATGGCCGCGGTGACGCCGCCGGCGAGGACCATTAGCAGCGCCAGCGTACGGTAGCGCTCAAAGCTGAGACCGTACATAAAGCTCATGAGGGGAATACCGGGACCTGCCATAAATGCGGCGCACACGCCGGTGATGACCACGATCAGCGCCATAACGGCAACAATAATCAGGTCAAAGCGACGACGCTTGCGAGGATTAGCCCAAATGCTCGACAAGCGCAGGAGCTGCGGTTTATAGACAAATCCAATGCTCAACAGAATAGCCTGAGCTGGAAAAAACAGGGCATTAAAGTACAGCTGGTATTTGTAGGCCAGTGTTCCTTCCATCACAAACTTGGGCATGCTCTCGATAAGATTGAACAGGAATAGCGCGCCAAAGAGTGGGGCGCACTGGACAAACAGGTGGCCGACCTCGCGCAGGCTTACGCGGCGCGATTTTTCGGTCTCGAGCAGGGCGAGCGGCGCGGTGACCAGCACGAGCGAGGCGATCGCGGCGATGCTCATGGCCATGGCCGCGATGGGCATGCTACGCGTGAGGAACAGCGCCACGCTGAAGACCGCGATGACGGCGACGGAGCGTAGCGTTTGACTCATTCCAGCCAAGTAGAGCTTGTCGGCCTGCTGCAGGCGGCCTTCGTACACGTCGGCGACGCCGTCGATGACCTTATACAGGTAGACGCCCAGGCCGATCGTGGCCATCTGCGCGTCATAGCCGCGGGCGCTGCTGTACATGAGGCCGCAGCCTAGGGCGAGCGCTCCGCAAAGCCAGCGGTTGAGCTGGTAGGAGGCGAAGGACGTCTTTTCGTCGATGTCCGAGACCTGGAAATTGCGCACGCCGTAGTTGCATGCGATCATGATGAGCGTGCCGGTGACAAAGGCGATGGAGAACTTGCCGGCTTCTTCGGCGCCCACGAGCTGTGTGGACACGATGGTGAGCAGCGGAAACGCCAAGCCCCACACGGCGGTGCCGAGAGCGTTCCAAAGGTAATCGCGGCGGGTGGCGTGCTCCTCGTATTCCGCTTCCTGCATGGAGAAGCCGCCGCCGTAGACGGCACCGAGCAGACGGTTCCACCAAGCGTTGACCATGCGGCGGACGGGGCCGGGCTTGCGATCGCGTTCGCGCCGGCGACGTGTGGCTTGGCTGCTATCGGGCCCGCCGGCGTTGCGCTGACTCAGCTCTTGGATGCGTGCGAGTTCCTCGGCAGTGTGCGAGGCAGGGAAGAGGCCGTTCTCGATGCGGCCGCCCTGGGCCTTCGCGGCGCCGTCTCTCGATGCAGCGGGGTTGGAGACGCCGTTGCGGCGGGCGATGGCGCGGCGAATGCTATCGAGGGGCGTGATGCTCAAAGCGGAGTCCTTTCTATTGCTGCGCTTTAGTATAGACGCGACGGTGTTCGCTCGTGTTTTTGAACAGGTTGTTCGATAATTTCGGCGGCGCCATTCGGTAGTCGGCACTTAGGGACGTTCCTTATGTGCCGGCACTTTGGGAACGTCCCTAAGTGCCGGCATCCGGGGACACTCCTTGAATGTTGCCTGTTCAAGAGTGTCCCCAATGACTAGTCGTTTAAGAACGTCCCCAATGACTGGGCCGCTTGCCTGCGATTTTTGACCGTTGGGCGGGCTTGCCGCCCTTGCCGCAAAAACGTTTTTGCATATCGGGTACAACGGGCTTTACGTGAGTAAAGTGCGCGTCGCGTCCACGTGTCGCGTTTTTAAAGGAGGCCCCATGCCTGGTGTTACCCCTGCAGAAGTTTTGTCCAACTTTGGTATTACGCTGGTCGAAGATCCCGCCGAGAATCAGCCCCGCCTGCTGGTCGATCTACCCGCCGCGGAGCTCGTCGAGCACGCCATCCGCCGCGAAGAAGGCCGCATGGCATCCAACGGCGCGCTGGTGATCGAGACGGGGGAGCGTACCGGCCGTTCCCCCAATGACCGCTTTATCGTTGACACCCCCGATGTTCACGACAAGATTGCCTGGGGCGCCGTCAACCGCCCGCTGTCCGTCGAGAGCTATGAGGCCATCAAGGCCGGCATCGTCGACTATCTCAACGAGCGCGACGTGTTCGTCACCCGCGGCATGGCAGGCGCCGACCGCAACCACACGCGTCGACTGCTCGTTGCCTGCGAGCGAGCCAGCCAGGCACTCTTTATCAAGCAGATGCTCGCCCGCCCGCTCGCCCGCGAAATCGCGCGCACCGGCGAGCCGGACTTCTGCGTGCTCGCCGCGCCGGGCTACCGGTGCGATCCCGCCATCAAGGGCCTCAACTCCAGCGCTGCCGTGGTCATCAACTTCCAGGAACGCGTGATTCTGGTCGCGGGCACCGGCTACTCCGGCGAGATCAAAAAGTCCATCTTCAGCGTCATGAACTACCTGCTGCCCGTCGAGGACGACGTGCTGCCCATGCACTGCTCGGCCAGCATGGACCCCGTCACGCACGAGACCGCCGTGTTCTTTGGCCTGTCCGGCACCGGTAAAACCACGCTTTCGGCCAACCCCACGCGCCTGCTGATCGGCGACGACGAGCACGGCTGGTCCGACATGGGTATCTTCAACATCGAGGGCGGCTGCTACGCCAAGTGCGAGGGCCTGGACGCTTTCCACGACCCCGAGATCTTCAACGCCGTCCGCTTTGGTGCCATCTGCGAAAACGTGGTGCTCGACGAGAACCGCAAGCCCAACTACGACGACGTCTCCATCACGCATAACACGCGCGTGGCCTATCCTGTGGAGCACATTCCCAACGCGTGGACTAAGGGCATGGGCACCACCCCGAGTGTCGTGCTCTTCCTGACCTGCGACGCCTTTGGCGTGCTGCCGCCTATCTCGCGCCTGACGGCGGACGCCGCCATGTACCACTTTGTGACGGGCTTTACGGCCAAGATCCCCGGTACCGAGGTTGGCGTCACCGAACCCACGCCCACGTTCTCCTCGCTATTCGGAGAGCCGTTTATGCCGCTCGACCCCATGGTCTACGCCAAGATGCTCGGCGAGCGCATCGCCGACGGCCGCACGCGCGTCTACCTGGTCAACACCGGCTGGATCGGCGGCGGTTACGGCGTGGGGCATCGCATCGAGCTGGCATACACGCGTTCCCTGGTCGCCCGCGCCCTAGACGGTACCATCGAGGAGAGCGAGTTCGTGCACGACGACATCTTTAACGTCGACATTCCCACCACGTGCCACGGCGTGCCCGATGGCATCCTGGTGCCGCGTCAGTACTGGCAGAGCACCACGCGCTACGACGAGGCCGCGCACAACCTGGCTGTGATGTTCGAGGAGAACTTCGAGAAGAAGTACGCGCACCTGCCCGAGTCCGTAAAGGCCGCCGGCCCGCACGCCCAGGTGCCCGCCGAGGCCCGTCACCGCGGCCGCGGCCTGCTGGGAATCCGCCTGTAAACCACCACAAAGGGGACAGGCACCTTTGTGGTGGTTTTGCCCGTGTAGATAATTCGAGCTACAATACGTCTGACATATCGCCCTCTTCTCCGGATGGGGGCAGCGTAAGCGCTCTTGTGGCGGCACCGTAGGACTTTGAAGGTGGCCGCCGTGAGGGCGCTTTTTGTTTAGGCGCCCGGGCTCGGGCGCACGCTATGAAGGGAGAGCATATGAAGGGTTTCGTTGCCGAGGATTCGTTTTGGGAGCTGTTTCCGCAGGCGGCGGTCGGCGTCGTGGTCGTAAAGGGCATGAAGCCTGCGGCTCAGATTCCCCAGGAGGACGTGGATGCGATCGCCGCGCTACTTGACCGCGCCAATATCGATGCGGAGCGTCACCTGACAAGCGATACCATCAGCGAGAACGCGCCGGTTAAGGCATGGCGCGAGGCGTATCGCCTGTTCAAGACCAAGAAGGGCGCGCGTTGCTCAGTTGAGAACCTGCTCAAGCGCGTGCTCAAAGGCAAGCCGGTCGGCCACATCACACCGGCGGTGGATATCTACAATACGATTTCGTTGACTTATGCGTTGCCCGTTGGCGGTGAAGATTTGCATGCTATTGAGGGCATTCTGCGCCTGGCGGTGACCGACGGCGGCGACGCGTTCTTGCCACTTGGCGAGGAGGCGGATGATCCGACGTTGCCCGGTGAGCTTGCCTATATCGATGATGCGGGCGCCGTGTGCCGTTGCTGGAACTGGCGCGATGGCGTTCGCACGGCGCTGTCCGACGATTCGGCCGACGCATTTCTGGCGATTGAGTGCGTGGAGCCCGAGCGGATGGGGGATTGCCAGGCTGCGATCGATCGCCTTGCTGAGTTGCTCGAGCGCTATCTGGGAGCGACGGTCGTCGTTAAGACGCTTGTAACCCGCGACAATCCCTGCGTGGAGCTGTAGCGGCGCCTAGAACCTATTGATGTCCCAAACCACCACAAAGGTGCCTGTCCCCTTTGTGGTGGTTTTTATGTTGATGGGTTAACAATTGGGATATTTGGGTATGGGGGTCCGGACATGCGGCTAAGATGTTTACCCGTTAGCATCATGCAAGCGAAAGGCGGTCGTCTCCCATGCAGCAGAACGACGAGACACGTTTTGAGGATTTTGTCGGACTGATCAGCGGGCTCTACAAGGAGATTCAGCGTATCAAGACGTCCGAGGGCGCAAGACTCGGCCTTAAGGGCTCCGACGTCATGTGCCTGTACTATCTTGAGCGCAGCAAGGACGGCCTGACTGGCGCCGACCTCGCCCGCATGGCCGGCGTTACCCGTGCCGCCGTTTCGCGCACGCTGGCACATCTGGAGGAGGGCGGCTACGTCGAGGTCGACGACTCGGGCGATGCTGCCGTCAAGTACCGTGCCCCGGTGCGCCTGACTGCCCTGGGCGGCGAGAGCATGAGCGAGGCCGATCGCATCATTCGCGAAGTTCTCGACACCACCGGTAAGGCCATGGGCGTGGAGCAGCGCGAGCAGATGTACGCGTCGCTGCGTACGATTCTCAACACTCTGCGCGAGATCTAGAGCCGCGCTGGCGCTAGCTTTCAGCCAACAATTGCATCGTCCCGTTTGAGCGCGCATGCCGTGCCGGGATATTGTTGTCAAAATTCCCTGCGCGAGACCTGCGCAAGAAAGGATTCGCTATGTCCGTCCGCATTATTACCGATTCCGCAAGCGATATGACGCCGGCTGAGCACCCCGCGCTGCGTGTTCTGCCGCTGTCCGTCACCTTTGGCACCGACGTGTATATGGATGGTGTCGACATCGATCACCAGCGCTTTTACGAGATGCTCGTGGAGCGCGACGAGCTGCCCAAGACCGGTCAGGTCAACCCGTACGCCTTTTCGCAGGCGATTGCCGAGGCACGTGAGGCCGGCGATGAGGCCGTGATCATTACCGTGGGCGCCAAGCTTTCGGGCACCAACCAGAGCGCTCGTACGGCACTTGCCGAGGCGCCGGGCGGCGACGTGTTCGTCGTGGACAGCAATAACGTGACCTTGGGCGAGCGCGTGCTGGTCGAGTATGCGCTGCGCCTGGTGGACGAGGGCCGTAGTGCGGCCCAGATCGCGGCGGCGGTCGAGGCCGTGCGCGACCGTGTGGTGGTTATCGGCCTGCTCGAGACGCTGGAATACCTGGTGCGCGGCGGTCGCCTGTCTGCTGCGGCGGGCGCCGTGGGTGCGCTGCTCAACGTGAAGCCGGTCGTGGCGGCCGAGGACGGCCTCATCGTGCAGTTGGGCAAGGCGCGC
Source organism: Collinsella sp. (assembly GCA_036302525.1). Taxonomy (GTDB): domain Bacteria; phylum Actinomycetota; class Coriobacteriia; order Coriobacteriales; family Coriobacteriaceae; genus Collinsella. Next base: position 45,263 of record JAXJCG010000003.1, read on the forward strand.
GGTTCCAAAAACGGTCGGAACCTGTTGAACCAGAAGGTCGAACAGGCGGGCGGCGTCGACTTCTCCATGCCGCTGGCGCTTGGTTATACGGGCCTTTCGGACGCGGTGCTCAAGAAGTATATCGAGGACAGCGCCGCGCTGTGGGCCGGCCATGCCGAAAGCGAGCTGCCCATCCACACCATTGGCGCCACCATCGGCACCCACGTGGGTCCCGGCGCCGTAGCCGTAGCCTTCTTCCGCCCCGCCAACTAGCTATCCGGTCAAAACCACCACAAAGGGGACAGGCACCTTTGTGGTGGTTTATGCTGGTTTCAGTTGAAAGGAGCGCATGTTGGCGTCTGAGGGCTTTTTTGAGCGGGTGTACGAGGTAGTCGAGCAGATCCCTGAGGGGATGGTCGCCACGTATGGTCAGGTGGCGCTGCTTGCCGGTCGTCCACGAAGTGCGCGGTACGTGGGGTATGCGCTGCACAGCAATCCGCGCCCTGGTCAGATTCCCTGCCATCGCGTGGTGTTTGCCGATGGCCGCATTTGCGAGGGCTTTGCGTTTGGCGGCCCCGATGCTCAGCGTGAGCTCTTAATGGGGGAGGGCGTGACGTTTACCGATCCCATGCACGTCGACTTGGCCGCCTGTCGCTGGCCAGCAGGGCTCTAGCGGCTCTGCCGTGGCCAAAACCACCACAAAGGTGCCTGCCCCCTTTGTGGTGGTTTTCCATAGCAGGTTTACCGGGGTTAACTTATGGAGACGATGTGTTGGCGTATATTCTCGCCAGAAAGTAAACCACGGTGAACTATATTGGTTTCAGCAACGGAGCGGGCAATAGGCGATGAAAAAGCCTGCCCTGTTGAGTTTGATTCGCATCCCTCCCCTCTGTGCGATTCAACGGTGTACTTCGGGAACAGGCCCGCTGGCAACTAACTGCCAGCGGGCCTGTTCCTGTTTCGGTGAGGATTCAGCCTCACCGTCTATGTTGTGCAAAACGCTTTGCCTAGTACACCATGCCCATGGCGTCCTGAACCTCGGCCAGGGTCTGCTCGGCGATCTCGTTGGCGCGGCGATTGCCCTCGTGCAGCACGTCCTTGACGTAATCCAGGTCGTTCTCGTAGCGCTGACGACGCTCGCGGATCGGGGCGAAGTACTCGTTGACGGCCTCGGTCACGTACTTCTTGAGCTGGCCGGAGCCGCCCATGCCGATCTCCTCGGCAATCTCGACCTCGGAACGACCAGTGCAGATGGCAGCGGTCGAAAGCAGGCCGGACACACCGGGGCGGTTCTCGGGATCAAACGTGATCATGCGCTCGGAGTCGGTCTGGCTCTTCTTGATGCGCTTGGCCGTCTCCTCGGCGGTCATCGAGATGTTGATGGCGTTGCCGTAGCTCTTGCTCATCTTGCGACCGTCAAGGCCGGGCAGCAGCGGGGTCTCGGACAGCAGCGCTTCGACCTCGGGAAATACCTTGCCATAGCGGTTGTTAAAGCGGCGAGCGATGGTGCGGGTGAGCTCGATGTGCGGCAGCTGGTCGCGACCGACCGGCACCACGTTGCCCTTGCAGAACAGAATGTCGCAGGCCTGGTGCACTGGGTAGGTGAGCAGAAGTCCGGTGAGCTCGTGGCCCGAGGCCTCCATCTCGGCCTTGACCGTGGGGTTGCGCGCTAGCTCGGCCTCGGACACCAGCGACAGGAAAGGCAGCATGAGCTGGTTTGCGGCAGGCACGGCGGAGTGTGCGTAGATCATGGTCTTGTCGGGGTCGATGCCGCAGGCAAGGTAGTCCATGACCATGTTGTACACGTTGTCCTGGATATGCTCGGTGGTGTCGCGGTCGGTGATGACCTGGTAGTCGGCGATGAGCACGTTGGTCTTGGCGCCCATGTTCTGCAGTTCAACACGGCCCTTGAGGGTGCCGAAGTAGTGACCCAGGTGCAGGCGTCCGGTCGGGCGGTCGCCGGTGAGCATGGTGAACTTCTCGGGCGTCTTTGCCAAGCCTTCGCGAATGGCGTTGCTCTTTTGCAGCGCGACTTCGTAGCTGTTCTCGTTTGGCATGATTGCTCCTAACGTATGCGTATTGGTCAAGATGATAACGCGTTTATTGAAAGGGGTGGGGCGTAAGTGGGCGAGGTGCCGGTAGGGCGAGGGCTATGCGGCGGTCGCGACGCGGTCGCGAGCGGCAAGCAGCAAAGAGTCACTTCCTCGGCAATAAAACCTAGCGCCTGTGGTGGCGCTCCTCGGCTGCTTGCTCCTCCTGCTTAAAAGCGGGGTCGTCGGGGGTTACCAGCTCGTCCTCGTGTGTGCGCTTGTTGTAATGGTGGCGCAGGACGGGCTCAAAAAGGTGCAGGTGCTTGGCGAAGGCGGCCGAGCCAATGGCGAGCACGACAAAGATGAGCACGCGCGTGGGCACCTCGACCTGATTGATCGCGGCGGCGCCGGCCGAAAGCATGATGCACCAGGCGTAGATGAGCAGCACGGCCTGCTTTTGGTTGTAGCCCTCTTGGATCAGGCGGTGGTGGATGTGGCCCTTGTCGGCTTGTCCGATGCTAATGTGGGCGCGCTTGCGGCGCACGATGGCGCTAAACGTGTCGATGATGGGCACGCCGGCAACGATGAGCGGGATGATAAGCGAGGTGAGCGCGGCGGTGCGGCTCACGTTGAGCAACGAGATGGAGCCCAGCGCAAAGCCCAGAAGCAGCGATCCCGAGTCGCCCAAGAAGATGCTTGCGGGATTGAAGTTGTAGCGCAAAAAGGCCAGGCAGGCGCCAAAGAGCGCAATGGAGAGCGCGGCGGCGTCGATGCGGCCCGAGAGAACGGCCATCGAAAACATGGTGAACGAAGCGATGCCGCAGATGCCCGTGGCCAAGCCGTCGAGGCCGTCGATGAGGTTAATGATGTTGGTGAATGCCACCAGATAGATCACGGTGATGGGGTAGGCGAGCCATCCGAGCATGATCTCGCCGGGGGCAAACGGGTTGACGATGACGCCGATCCGCAGTCCGCCGATACAGGCGATGAGCGCGGCGAGGACCTGACCGGCCAGTTTTTGTTTGGGCTTGAGCTGGAAGACGTCGTCGATAGCGCCGGTCGCAAAGATGACGGTAAAGGAGAGCGCCAGCATGGGATAGCTAATGTGAAGGCGCGGGTGCGGCACCAGGACGGGCGGCCAGCCTAGGTGCCAGGTGCCTAGGATTTGCACAATGCAGGCAACGACCAGGCCCAAAAACACCGCCGTTCCGCCCAAACGCGGGATGGGCTTGGTGTTGATGCGGCGCTTAGAAGGATAGTCGACGGCATCGAGCTTAATTGCCAAGCGCTTGACCAGGGGCACCGCGAGGAAGGTCGTGATAAAGGCCGCCGCTGCCACGCATAGGTACGGTATGTAGCTCGGGGATGAAGCCATGAATCTAAAAACCGCCAAGCGTCGAAGGAAAAGGTCAAAGGTTGCTACGCGGAAATGGCATAGCTGTCCCATGATACTCGACCGAGGGGGGTGCGGAGGTTTGCACCGTGCGATTATCACGCGCATACCAGATATTGGGATGTTGTCGATGGCTTGTCGGGATGCCGGCGGGGATCCATATGGACTGTAATGGTGATTTTCGGCAAAAGAAAACCACCCCCCACGTTACGAAAATGAACCCACCTAAAACAGGTGGGTGCCCTCATCGACTGTTCCAGCGTCCTTAACAACGAAGGATACCTGTACTAGGTACGACTGTGTGGGCTCCCTAAATAAACGCGACGGTTCACCCAGTTGCTCCGCGGGGGGCGGAATACCTACATCATAAAGCGGCACTTTATCGATTCCAGTCTTGACATTACAAAAATCGTGTCGGACGATTACGGCGCCTTAGGGACGGAGCCGTCTACCCGGTCTGGCCCTTTACGTTTGAGCTGCTGAATCGTTGTTTTGGAGCATTTTTTTATGCCGATGTCGTTGACCGAACTTTTTTCGCCCGCCTGCCATTTGTGTCCGCGCCGTTGCGGTGCGGCGCGCGATGAGGGCGCGCGCGGCGTATGCGGTGCCGACGACACGCTTAAGGTCGCTCGCGCGGCGCTTCATATGTGGGAGGAGCCGCCTATCTCGGGCGAGGCCGGTTCGGGCACGATCTTCTTTAGCGGTTGCTCGCTTAAATGTATCTACTGCCAGAACCACGAGATCTCGACCAGCAATTTTGGCCTTGAGATTTCGTCTGAGCGTCTGGTCGAGATTATGCTGGAACTGCAGGACCAGGGTGCCAACAACATCAATTTGGTGACGGCGACGCACTATGCGCACCTGTTGCCTGCCGCGATTGCCGCGGCACGGGCGCGCGGGCTGGTCATCCCGATCGTCTACAACACGAGTGGTTACGAGCGTGCGAGTGCCGTGGCCGCGCTGGGCGACCTGATCGATGTGTGGCTTACCGACTTTAAATATGCCGATGCGGCGCTTGCGCAGTCGCTCTCCCATATAAAGGATTACCCGCGTGTGGCCGTGTCGGGTCTGGCCCAGATGGCGCGCGAGATCGATCGCCGCGGGGGAGAGCTGGTGGATGACGACGGGCTCATGAAGCGCGGCATCATCGTGCGCCACCTGGTGCTGCCGGGGCATGCGGATGACTCGTGCCGCGTGTTAGACCTGGTGTGGCAGACGGTGGGCGACGTGCCGATCTCGGTCATGAACCAGTACACGCCCAATGCGCTCATGCGCGAGCAGGGCGGCGAGTTGGCGCGCGCCGTGACGCGCGAGGAGTACGAGCAGGTGCTCGACCATGCCGACGACCTGGGCTTTACGACAATGTTCTGGCAAGAGGGCGGCGCGGTAGACGAGAGCTTCACCCCCGCCTTCGACACCACCGGCGTCCTCACCAGCGCAAAGTAGAGCGCACGCTGATGATTTTTCTGGGACGGGGATTAAAAAATCATCGAGAGGATCGCCTGTTCGAAAAGTTGTCAAAATAGCCGCGTGGTTGATTTCCAGTCTCAGCCGAACACATTAAGCGGATAGGCCGTTCCCGCAGTTAGCCGAACGCCCCCGGTGCCCCTCCCAGGCCCCGGGGGCGGCATTTTCCCAGTTGAAGGAACGGTGGAGATGTGTTTCGATGGGTC
>JAXJCG010000004.1:0-90621 GCA_036302525.1 Collinsella sp.
AAGCTAAGCCCCATCGCGCCGAGAGTACTGCGGGGTCAGCCCGTGGGAGGCCAGGGCGCCGCTGACCGGTGGACGGCACCGAGCCGTGCGCTTGAACTGAGAAGGGGGAGGCCTCGCGGCCTCCCCCTTTTTTGCGTTTACCGGGCATAAATGACTCATTTACGCCAGACGATTTAATTCTTTTTGGTATTGAGCTTTTATTTAAAGAAAATAAAACGAATAACAAGGGCAATTGCTATGGCTGCAATGATCAAAAGCAGGATTGTCAGTCGATGCTGCTTGCGTCGTTTACTTGATGAAACGAAGATTGATTTTCCCTGTTTTGGCGTTTCGAGATAGCGAGCCGAATGCGTCAAGGTTTGCTTTGGTCGAGGACCTCTTTGTTGATGAGCGGCGGATGCTTTCATCGGCTCATCACTAGCTGCGCTGTTTTTAGATAATGGTGCGTCTTTCAGATATACAGGGTCTCCCGAGGCGACGCCCATATGTTTGCGTCCCGTTTGGGCATCCTCGAGCGTTTGATATCGATTTCTCGTCACATACTCGGGCTCAGGATCATTAATGGGCTCTTGCGAGATGTGGGGGCGATGGAACCGCGGCGGCTGCGTGGAAGTATCTTCCCCCTGCGTCGGCATAAACATTTTGTTCTGGTTTTTGTCGTCCATGATGCCCTTTAGCTCGTTACCAACAACGTGTACGCGCTCATTGTAAGCCCCTTGCTATTTGTAGCTGCGAACATACTTGTTATTTAAGCTCTGGTTCAAAGAACCTTAACCTTATTAAAACCTGAGTCAAACACACTTAGATATGCTTATAGTACTGGACTCAAAAAACTTTATAGTCGATGTATATATGAGCACTGGGTGGGCATATATAAGAGAGTCAAAAGAAGTCCCGGTCACCTAGAAGATGACTCGGCAGTCCTTAAAAGGAGTGGTAAACATGGCAAGCATGGTTCCTTATCGTTCGGTTTTTGGCGTTCGTCCTTCTGCTAGCTCGCTGTTCGATCTGTTTGATGATATGACCGACCTTGCAAACAACTCGATTGCTTCCAAGGCGTTTCCCGTTGACGTTGAGGATAAGGGCGACGGCTATGAGGTCAAGGCCTATCTGACCGGTGTCGCCAAGGACGATATCGATGTCGAGCTCAATGAGGGCCGTCTGTCCATTAGCGTGAATGTCGAGGAAGACGAGGAGAACGAGGGCAAGAACTTCCTGCAGAAGGAGTTCAGCTCGTACAGCGCGACGCGTGGCGTGTATCTAAAGGACGCTTCGAGCGAGGGCCTCTCGGCTAAGTACGCTGACGGCATCCTGACCGTTACGGTTCCCAAGATCGTCGAGAAGAAGAACGTTACGAAGATCTCCATCGACTAACTTCGTTGGTGTTCTGCGCTATTAAAAGACAGCAAAAGGGGCTGGGAAGCGATTCTCGGCCCCTTTTGCTGTCTAGGACAGTCTATTGAATGGTTGCCGGCTGATACTGACTCGCAGGGCGTATCGAGAGTTTTCGCGATCCTTGGAGAAGGGTTGCGGAGCTGCCGACCTCGTCATCCAGGGTTGCGGCTAGAGCTTTGGCATAGCTTTTGACGGTAAGGCTCGGACGATTGTTATCTTGGCTGATATGCATGGCAATGAGCTGTTCGGTGCGATCGGTAACAAGTTCGCGCGCGGCTTCGGCGGCTTGGCCATTGGAGAGGTGTCCCCTTGCAGACAGGATGCGCTCCTGAAGAAAGCGGGGATATTCTCCCTCGCGTAGCATGGTCACATCATGGTTGCTTTCGAGCGCGAGGACTCGACAATCTTTGAGGGTGTTCATGGCTTGGCTCGATAGCTCTCCGGTGTCGGTGGCAAAGCCGATGGAATCATCGAGGGCGTCGAATCGATAACCGACTGGATTAATGACATCGTGTGATGTTGAGTAGGTTTGCACGTGGATGCCGGCAATGGATAGGGCGTCGCCGGGATCGAATTCCTCGACAGGCAGATGCGAAAGATTTTCTTTGTTCGAAAGAGTGCCCCTGCTGGCAAAGAGGGGGCCGTGCCAGTGCTTGCACCAGACATCGAGGCCCTTGATGTGATCGCTATGCTCATGAGTAATGAGAAGAGCCGAGACGTTGTCTGTCGAGAGCCCCAGTTCTGCCATGCGCTTTAATGTCTCGCGGCGAGACAGTCCGTCATCGACCATAATGAGCCCCTGCGGGCCCTCGATGAGTGCGCAGTTGCCTTTAGAGCCACTGCCGAGGATATGAAGGTGCAGACGAGACATAAGATTCCAAAGGATACAATGGGTGCGGACGAATAGAGGAGGAAGCAAATGCCTACGGTATCTCAGCATTATGGACACCATGCCGTGCCTGGGGCAGTCGATGAGACCCGGACGAGGCAGCAGGCTGCTCCTGTCGTGCTCATGGTATCAGGCGGCGCGGACTCGACGGCACTGCTTCTTATGGCGTGCACATCAAAGCTGGATATCCAAGACGGACGCGGTGTTGCCCCCATTGCTCGCGAGCGCCTGCATGTGCTGCATGTAAACCATCATCTGCGCGGCAAGGCGTCCGATGGCGACGAGGCCTTTGTGCGTGAGTTCTGCGCGAAATATGGTTTACCGCTGTGCGTGGAGCACGCTTATTTTGATGGGGAGTCGGGCAATATTGAGGCCGCGGCCCGCGAGGTGCGCTATGCCGCGGCGCGGAGGTATGTTCGCGAGCTCTGCGCCCAGACGGGGGCACCGCGAACGGCGGCTCGTATCTGCACCGCGCACACGTCTTCGGATCGCGCGGAAACGTTTTTGATGAACGCGATTAAGGGTTCGGGGCCCGCTGGCCTATCGAGCATTCCTCGCCGGAGGAATATCGTGGTGCGTCCCTTGCTCGACCTAACTCATGGCGAGCTCGTGGGCTATCTACAGGTACATGGTCAGCCGTGGCGTGAAGACGAGAGCAATGAGGATATCTCGTATCTGCGAAACTACGTGCGCCATCGGGTAATGCCAGTGGTGGCACAGCGTAATGCGAGCGTGTGCAAGACGATTGGCGCCGCCTGTGAGATCTTGGGTGATGAAGATGCGTTTCTATCCCAGCTGTCGGCACAGGCGTTTCGAAGCTGTTTGCGCAAAGAGGCAGCGGGCGCGCTGGTGCTCGATGCCAGGCGCCTTGCTGCGGCCGAGATGGTAATCGCGCGGCGCATCGTGCGACTGGCGATTAAGCGCATCGATCCGGACGCTCGTCCAGAGATGCGACATGTGGAGCGAGTCCTTTCCTGCGTTGCCGAGGGTGCCGGCTCGGTCACGCTTCCGGCGGGGATTGACGCACGCATTGAGTTTGGCATGCTGGCGTTTAAGGCGCCGGCGGCTCGCGAGGGCCTGGTCGCGGACTGGGTTACCGTACCCGGTCGTTTGCCGTTGGGCGGGGGACGTATACTGGTCACAGAACCGATGACCGTTGAGCCGGGATGCGATATCGTGCGTCGCGCCCGTGAGCTTGCGGCTGCCGGGGAAGTGACAGCTTTGGTAGACGCGGCTGCCTTGGGTTTTGCCGACAGCGATAGTGAGCGGATCCTGGCGGGCTCGCGTGGCAAGATCCCTGTCGAGGCGCGATTGGCACGCCTGTGGGTGGACGGTCCCGCACCGGGAGACGTGATGTGCCCGTTAGGGATGAGTGGCCGAAGCAAGAAAGTATCCGACTTGCTAGGCGAGGCTCGCATTCCCGTTTCCGAGCGCGCCGGCGTGCCCATGGTGAGGACGGCGCCGGGAGGTGCCGTGGTGTGGGTCGCCGGAGTTCGCGCGGACGAGCGTTTTAAGTGCACGGCCGCAACGCGCGTGGCATATCTGCTTCGTGTGGTCGATGCGGAATAGCGTCCTACGCCAGCTATTCTGTGCGGCGTTGACGGTATTCCCGCGCTGATGGTGCGCGGGCTGGAAAATATACCCCGTGCGCTGCTAGAATGTGTAGTTCGCGTCCATACGGCGGTGTGTGGGCGATTAAGCACAAGAAAGGGTTGTCATGGCTTCTCAACATCCGGATATCGAGAAGGTTCTGTTTACGCAGGAGGATATCGACGGCATCGTTTCTCGCCTGGGCGAGGAGATCACTCGCGACTACGCGGGTAAGGATCTGGTGCTGATCGCGGTTCTGCGCGGTGCCGTTGTCTTTATGGGCGACCTGATGCGCAAGATTGAGCTACCGACCAACATCGATTTCATGGCTGTTTCGAGCTATGGCGACGGTGTGAAGTCTTCGGGCATCGTGCGTATCATTAAGGATCTGGATATCGACATCCGTGGTCGCGACGTGCTGATCGTCGAGGACATTCTGGACTCGGGCCTGACCCTCAAGTACCTGATGAAGAACCTCGAGAGCCGCAAGCCCGCTTCGCTGGAGGTCGCTGCCTTCCTGTGGAAGGACGTTGAGGACCGCGTCTCGGCCATCACGCCCAAGTATGTTGGAACCCATTGCCCCGATGCCTTTGTGGTGGGCTACGGCCTCGACTATGCCGAGCGCTATCGTAACCTTCCGTATCTGGGCATTTTGAAACCGGAGGTTTATTCGTAAGATGCCCGACGACCGTAACGATAACAATTCCCAGACTCCCCGGGAGCCTAAGATCCCGGGGATGCCCGGAGGCAAGAAGCCCACGCGTACGGGCTGGCTGTATTTTATTTTGGCTTGCGCGCTTCTGGGCTACGCCTTCTTTAACATGGGCTCCGGCTTTGCCAGCTCCAGCAATACCGTTAAGCTCGCGACGAGCGAGATGGTGAGCGCCATCAAGCAGGATCGCGTCGAAGATCTGACCTATACGGTTCAAGACGGAAGCGTGACGGGTCATTACTGGAAGACGAAGAAGGACAAGGGCGATACGAGCGAGCTCAAGAGCTTCTCCTCGACCTATGTCGGCTCCGATTCGCTTGCCGAGCTCATGGCGGAGCACTCCGATACCAAGTACATCGTCAACACCAACGATCCCGATTTTTGGGGCGACTTGGCGATGAGTGTGCTTCCGACGATCGCCCTTATCGCCATCATGTTCTACTTTATGCGCCAGATGATGGGCGCCAACAACAGGAACATGCAGTTTGGCAAGACCAACGCCAAGACCAACGAGGCCACACGCCCCAAGGTCAAGTTTGAAGACGTTGCCGGCGTGGACGAGGCAGTCGAGGAGCTCGAGGAGATCCGTGACTTTTTGAGCGATCCGGATCGCTATCGCAAGCTGAGCGCCAAGATCCCGCGTGGCGTGTTGCTGGTTGGCCCTCCGGGCACCGGTAAAACGCTGCTGGCCAAGGCCGTTGCCGGCGAGGCGGGCGTGCCGTTCTTTAGCATCTCGGGTTCCGACTTTGTCGAGATGTTCGTAGGTGTCGGCGCCAGCCGTGTGCGTGACCTCTTTAAGGAAGCCAAGTCCCAGGCCCCGTCAATCATCTTCATCGATGAGATCGATGCTGTGGGACGTCAGCGCGGAGCTGGCTTGGGCGGCGGTCACGACGAGCGCGAGCAGACGCTCAACCAGCTGCTGGTCGAGATGGACGGCTTTGAGGAAAGCGAGTCGGTCATCCTGATCGCTGCGACCAACCGTCCTGACATCCTGGATCCGGCATTGCTGCGTCCCGGCCGTTTTGACCGCCAGGTTACGGTCGACCGTCCGGATGTGAAGGGCCGCGAGCAGATCTTGCGCGTGCATGCCGAGAACAAGCCGATGGACGAGGACGTGAAGTTTGAGAAGCTCGCCCAGATGACCGTTGGCTTCACCGGCGCCGATCTGGCAAATCTGCTCAACGAGTCTGCGCTGCTGGCCGCTCGCCGTCATCGTTCCGTGATCTCGATGGACGAGGTCGAGGAATCGATGGAGCGCGTGATTGCCGGACCGCAGCGCAAGGGTCGCGTGATGACCGAGGCCGAGCGCACCACGATTGCCTACCACGAGAGCGGTCACGCCCTGGTGGGCCACATCTTGGAGCATTCCGATCCGGTTCACAAGATCTCGATCGTCAGCCGTGGCCAGGCGCTGGGCTACACGCTGCAGCTTCCGCAGGAGGACCACTTCCTCAAGACCAAGAACGAGATGCTCGACGAGCTTGCCGTGTTCTTGGGCGGTCGCGTTGCCGAGGAGCTCATGTGCGATGACATCACGTCGGGCGCGAGCAACGACCTGGAGCGTGCGACCAAGATGGCGCGCGAGATGGTTACGCGTCTGGGCATGAGCGAGGAGCTGGGCACGCAAGTGTTTGGCGAGGCGCAGCATCAGGTGTTCCTTGGTCGCGATTACGCCGATCACCAGGATTACTCCGAGGAGACGGCGCGCCGCATCGATATCGAGGTTCAGCGCATCATGCGCGAGGCCCATCGTCGTGCGGTCGAGATTTTGGATGCCCGTCGCGATCAGCTCGATCTGATGGCGAAGGTGCTGCTTGAGCGCGAGACCGTCGAAGGCGACGCCGTGAACGCCCTGCTCGACAACGAGTGGGACGCCTACCTTGAGCGCGAGGGCGATATCCTGGCGGCCAAGGAGGAGCGCAATGCCAAGGCGGCCGGCATGCCGACCAAGAAGCGCGCGCCTCGTATGAGCGAGGAGGAGCTGGCGGCTGATGCCGCGGCCTTTGCGCAGGCGGCCATGCAGGAGGATGCCGAAGCCGCATCCGATGATGCTGACGATGACCATGCCGTCGTCGATGCCGACACCGACGCCGACAAATAGTCTCTGTGGCAAAAGCCTCCGCGGGGAAACCTGCGGAGGCTTTTTCTTTTGAGCGATATAGAGCCGTCTGTTGATTGGGGACAGACTTAAATGAGCGTTTTCACGCATTTAAGTCTGTCCCCAATCAACATTACTGCGGTACTTTGCTCGGCTAAAGCGTACAATAGCGCCTATGCGAAAGGGGAACAGATGATCAACGAAACTATGTATGCTCGCGGCGCGGAAAGCTCCATCATCCGTGAGATTTTTAGCTATGGCCTTGAGCGCAAGGTGCAGATCGGTGCGGAAAACGTATTCGATTTTTCGCTGGGCAATCCGAGCGTTCCGGCGCCCGCTGCTGTGGCTGAGTCGATTAAGAAGGCCCTGGAGCTGCCGAGTGACCAGTTGCACGGCTACACCCCCGCTCCGGGCCTGCCGCAATGTCGAGCAGCCGTCGCCGAATCGCTCAACCGCCGCTTTGGAACGAACTATGAGGGTAAGGACGTCTTTATGACGGTGGGTGCCGCGGCTTCGCTCACCTGCACGCTCAACGCCGTTACGAACCCGGGCGACGAGGTTATTGTTATCGCCCCGTACTTTCCGGAGTATCGCGTTTGGATTGAGAAGGCCGGCTGTACGTGTGTTGAGGCGCTCGCCGATGAAGATACGTTCCAGCTGAGCGTGGACAACGTGCTCAAGGCGATTACCGATAAGACGACTGCCGTCATCATCGACTCGCCCAACAATCCGACTGGTGCCGTATATACACGCAACACGCTGACGCGACTGGCCAATGTTCTGCGCGAGGCCAACGCTCAGCGCGATTCCGAGAATCCGATTATGCTCATCTCGGATGAGCCGTACCGCGAGATCGTGTACGGTGCCGAGGTGCCTTGGGTGCCCTCGATCTACGAGCACACCATCGTGTGCTACTCGTATTCCAAGTCGCTGTCGCTGCCGGGTGAGCGCGTGGGGTGGATCTTGGTTCCCAACACCAATCCGCAGGCTGCCCGTCTGATGCCGGCTGTTGCGGGCGCTGCCCGTACGCTGGGTTTTGTATGCGCACCGGCACTCTTCCAGCGCGTGATCATCGATTGCATCGATGAGCCGAGTGATGTCGGGGCCTATGCCCGCAACCGCACGGCGCTCACCGATGCTTTGACGGACTACGGCTATACCTATGTTGAGCCGGACGGTGCTTTCTACCTGTGGGTGAAGGCACTCGAGCCCGATGCGAATGCGTTTTGCGAGCGCGCAAAGAAGTATGAGTTGCTTGCGGTTCCCTCGGACAGCTTTGGTATGCCGGGTTGGTTCCGCCTGGGCTATTGCGTGAGCTACGAAACGATTGTCAATTCGCTACCCGCTTGGAAACAGTTGGCGGACGAGTATCGTTAAAAGTAAAGCGCTCTGCCTACAATGTTTTACGTGAAACGGGGTTTGGTGTTAAGCCGGACCCCGTTGTCATGGACGTTGTGTCTTTGGGATGGAGTGGTTTTACGACTATCGAAGGCTATGCGTACAATGAATATAAGCGACGGCCGTGCCAGATAAGGAGACCTGATGCCCTACCTGCTTTCTTGTGACATTCATACCCATACGATGTTCTCTGCGCATGCATATTCGACCATTGAGGAGAATGTGTACTGGGCGGCAGAGCGTGGTCTGCAGGTGCTCGGATCTGCCGACCATTTGAGCTCTATGGTTACGGCTTGCCCCAATGACCTGCGCAGTTACCAGTTCTTTATCAACCAGGATATCTGGCCGCGCATTTGGAGCGGCGTGCTGGTGCTGCGTGGTGCCGAGGCCGATATCGTTTCGCTGGACGGAAGCCTGTTTGGCGAGGACACTCCTGTCACGCTCGATATCGCCGGCGATTCGTACAGCCGTCAGCATTCACTGTTCGATTTGGTTACGCGTAATTTGGATTATTTGGTTGCAAGCGTGCATAATCCGCAGATTGCTGAGGGCGCGACGCTGGCCCAGACGACCGAGATGTATATCAATGCCCTGGAGCACCCCAAGGTGTTCATGCTGGGTCACACGGGGCGTTCGGGCGTGCCGTTCGATATCGACGAGGTGCTGTTGGCAGCTAAGGCCAAGCACAAGATTATCGAGATCAACAACCATAGTCTTGAACACGGTGTCGACACTGAGCATTGGGCCGTATGCCGCAAGATCGCCGAGCGCTGCGCCGAGCTGGGCGTGGGCATTGGCGTGTCAACCGATGCCCACATTGGCATGGCCATTGGCAAGCTCGATCACGCGCGCAAGATGCTCGACGAGATTCACTTCCCGCTGGATTTGATCGTGACGCGCGACCGCGAGACGCTGCTGCGCGAGATGGCGGCAGCCGGCGTGTGCGACCTGCGCAAGGGGATGTAACGAGACTCATATGTCCAACGAAAGGGGGGCGGTCCAGACGGGCCGCCCCCCTTTCCTGTCCCAAAAATCTACCGGGGTGGATTAGCGGCGCTCGAGGACCGCGACGGTCTCGGTGTGGTCGGTATGAGGGAACATGTCGACCGGCGTGATCTTGAGCAGGCGATAGCCACCGTCGAGGAGCTGGTGTAGGTCACGCTCTTGGGTGACGGGATTGCAGCTGATATAGGTGATGCGGCGCGGCTTAAGTGCGCAGGCGGCCTCGAGGAACTCGGGGGTGGAACCGGCGCGCGGCGGGTCGATGGAAAGGACGTCGACGCGCTCGTTGTTGTCGGCGGCATCGAGAATATAGTCGGCCGCATCGTCGGCCATAAACCAAGCGCTGCGGGTGAGGCCGTTGAGCTCGGCGTTGCGACGTGCGTCGGCAATGCCCGCCGGGTTGCGCTCCACGCCAAGCAGCATAATGCCGATGCCCTTGTCCTGGGCGGCTTTGGCTGCGCACAGGCCGATAGTTCCGCTACCGCAATAGGCATCCATGAGTACGTCACCCTGCTGCAGATCCATACCGTCAATGGCGAGCTGATAGAGCAGTTCGGTTTGCTGCGGGTTGGTCTGATAAAACGCGGTGGGGGAGATATCGAAGTCGCAGCCGAGCAGCTGATCGCGCATGCACTCGGCACCATAGACGATACGAGTTTCCTCACCCAAGATGGCGTTACCGGGACGGCCATTGATATTTTGGGCAACGGTGACGATATGCGGATCGAGTGCCGCGACGGCCTCAAAGAACTCCTGTGCATGCGGTAAGTCACGCTGGGCGGTCACGAGTGTAACCATAACCTGGTCGGTACGCCAACCGCAGCGGACGATGGCATAGCGAAGCAAACCAAGATGCTTGTCCTCATTAAAGGCGGGAATATGCAGCCGCTCAGCTTCGCGTGCGATGCCGTTGAGAATCTGACGGGCACCCGGCGCCTCGACAGGACATTCGGGTACGGCAACGATTCTGTGCGTGCCGCGCTCAAAGAAACCGCAACGGACAGCGCCCTCCTTGCCGGGAGCAAAGGGAGTGGCAGCCTTATGACGAAAGCCACGCGGCGCAGGATATTTACCCGGGTCGCCCAGGGTGACGCCCATACCGCGAATAGGGTCAACGGCGATACCCTCGCGCTCACAAAGCGAAGCAAAAAGCTCCCCCATGGCAGCCTGCTTAGCTGCCAACTGCTTTTTATAAGGACGATTGAGCGCCGTACACCCACCGCAAGATTTCATGATCGAACAGGGAGACTTGGGGTCCACAGCCTTACGTGCAGACAAAACCGGATCTTTATGCGGGCAATTGGTGCGAGCCCGAGGCGCTTTATCCACGCCTCGACGAGAGCCAGAGCGCTTGGCCTTAGCCGACTTGCTTTTTGCAGCTTTAGAAGACTTGGATTTCGTAGAAGATTTCTCCTCCGACCCCTCAGCCGCCTCGATTAAAGCGCGACGAGCCTTACGCTCCGCACGAGATTCTGCCATGAATTAACCCCACTAATGTACAAATTGAAAGCTGCAAGCATTGTACCGTGCCAAGCTAGCAGACGATATACAAGCGTCCACTTCACGTCAGTGATAAGTCCAACGACGTTTGCCCGGCGTGGGCGGGGAGCGGCGCGTAATTAAGTTTATCGCGAGTTCCGCACGCAAAGGAAAGCACTTAATGTGCTTTCCGTCTTGCGCAGGACTGTAGAGCAGGAAACTTAATTACGCGCCGCTCCCCGCCCACGCCGGGCAAACCCTCCCTTGTACTTTATCAAGGTAGAGTGTATGATTCTGAACGTTACATGACTCACTTTACCTAACTAAAGTGCCATCAAGGGGGAATACCATGAATACCGATATGTCTCGTCGTCAGTTCGTTGGTCTAGCCGGTTCGCTCGCCACGGTGCTTGGCCTTGGTCTTGTCGGCTGCGGCGGTGGTGCCGGTAAGGGCTCTGCTGCTGGCTCTGCCGCGGCCAAGGATGTGAAGGGCGCTGCGGAGTCCAAGAAGCTCGTGGTGGGCTTTGATAAGTCCTATCCTCCGTACGGCTTTGTGGGCGACGACGGCGAGTACACCGGCTTTGATCTCGATCTGGCCAAGGCTGTTGCCGATAAGCAGGGCTGGGAGGTCAAATACGAGGCCATCGACTGGGACGCCAAGGATACGCTGCTCAACTCGGGTGCCATCAACTGCATCTGGAACGGCTTTACCATGGAGGGCCGCGAGGACGACTACACGTTCTCCGAGCCGTATATGCTCAACGAGCAGGTGCTGGTGGTCAAGAAGGATGCGGGCATCAAGAGCTGGGACGATCTTGCTGGAAAGACCGTGATTACCCAGACCGATTCCGCTGCGCAGGATGTGCTCGAGGGTGACCAGAAGGATCTGGCGGCGACGTTTGCCACGCTCGATACCATCGGCGAGTACAATACGGCCTTTATGCAGCTCGAGAGCGGCGCGGTCGATGCCGTGGCTTGCGATCTTTCGATTGCTCAGTATCAGCTTGCCGCCAAGCCCGATGCCTATACACAGCTTGATAAGCCGCTGTCCAGCGAGCACTATGCCGTCGGCTTTAAGAAGGGCGACATCAAGTCGGCCGACGCCGTGACCGAGTCGCTCCGGGCGCTCTACGAGGACGGCACGGTCAAGGACCTGTGCGACAAGTACGCGAGCTACGGCCTGTCCTTCGACAACTGGGTTCTCAAATAGCCACAGCACCCAACCTTGCGGCTCCAACCCTCCTCGCGTACCAAAGTACGCTTCGTCGGGCTTGTCGCTCGCAATCTTGGGCACTGTGCCTATTTGAGAATAAGATCAGCCGTTCTGTTGCTGCGAAGGAGAAGGTAGGTTGTCTATTCAGGTCATGATGCAGATGCTTGGCCAGGGATTCTTGGTCAGTTTGCAGCTGTTTGTGCTGACGCTGCTCGGGTCGATCCCCCTGGGAATCCCCGTGGCGTTTATGCGCATGAGCAAAATCGCGCCGCTGCGTTGGATTGCGCGCATCTACATTTCGGTCATGCGCGGTACGCCGCTCATGCTGCAGATGTTTGCCATCTACTTTGCCCCGTACTACGTGTTCGGCATTTCGCTCACGCCTGATTCCAAGTGGACGGCGTGCGTTGTGGCGTTCATCATCAACTACGCCGGCTACTTTGCCGAGATCTATCGCTCGGGCCTGCAGTCGATTCCGCGCGGTCAATATGAGGCCGCCGAGGTGCTGGGCTACTCGCGCCTGCAGACATTTTTGTACATCGTGATGCCGCAGGTCGCCAAGCGCATTTTGCCGGCGATGGGCAACGAGATCATCACGCTGGTCAAAGACACGTCGCTGGCGTTTGCCATCGGCGTGGGCGAGATGTTCTCGACGGCCAAGGCGCTGGTCGCCTCGCAGGTGAGCATGGTGCCGTTTGCGATCGCGGCGCTGATCTACTGGGTCTTTAACTTTGTGGTCGAGATGCTGCTGGGCGCCGCCGAGAAAAAATTGGATTACTACCATGATTAATTCGGTAATGAATATAGCGAACGCGCGCAAGGCGTTTGGCGGCAATGAGGTGCTCAAGGATATCTCACTCGAGGTAAAGCGTGGCGAGGTCGTGGCGATTATCGGGCCTTCGGGCGGCGGTAAGTCAACGCTGCTGCGCTGCGCTACGCTGCTCGAGGCACTCGACGGTGGCTCGCTTTCGTTTGGCGATCTTGCCGTTGCGACGGACACGGGGTCGGGTGCGGTATACGCGAAAGGCGACGTGCCCAAGCGGGCGCGCTCGCGATTTGGCCTGGTGTTTCAGAACTACAATCTGTTTCCGCACTATACCGTGATGAAAAATATTACCGACGCTCCGATTCGCGTGCTCAAGCGCCCGCGCGAGCAAGCGGAGGCGCGCGCGGGCGAGCTGATCGCGCAGATGGGGCTTACGGGCAACGAGAACAAGGTGCCATGTGAGCTTTCGGGCGGTCAGCAACAGCGTGTGAGTATCGCCCGCGCACTGGCGCTCGACCCGGAGATCTTGTTCTTTGACGAGCCGACTTCGGCGCTCGATCCCGAGCTGACGGCCGAGGTATTGCGTGTCATTAAAGACCTTGCCGCGCAGGATATGACGATGGTGATCGTGACCCACGCGATGCAATTTGCGCGCGATGTTGCCGACCGCGTGGTCTTTATGGACGGCGGCCGCATTGTCGAGGAGGGTCCTGCCGAGCAGGTTATCGATCATCCTCGTGAGCAACGCACCCGTGAGTTCTTGAGCCGTATCGAGGGGTAGGCTCAGCTATATATTGAGAAAAAGCCGCCGCAGGTCTTATGGTCTGCGGCGGCTTTTATTTGTATCGATGGGGTTTAATAATCGCCTCGCATGCGTTCTTCTTCCTCTCGCCGCCTGTATTCATACGTGCGCCGAAAGGTATGCATGGATAGTCGTCCGTGAGGGTAGGGTGGTGCCATAGGACATTTGGAGGGTGAGTCGGCTCGGCTGCCGACCATGCTGCTCCCGGGACGGCACCGACCGCGAACTCTCCCCGTTGGCGTCGCGCATTGCGCGCGGCCCTGCAAGGAGGTCATCATGGGTGCTCCCAAGACCGGTAATGTAAGGAACGTGGTGCTCGTAGGCCAAGGCGGGGTGGGCAAGACTTCACTCGCCGAGGCCATGCTCCACCTTTCCGGCAAGACCGCCCGCCTGGGCGGCCACGACGGCACCAAGCCCACGCTCGATTATGACCCCGAAGAGGTCAAGCGTGCGTTTTCCATCTCGACGACCATTGCGCCGATCGACTGGAAGGGCGCGCGCATCAATGTGCTCGATGCCCCGTGCTACCCCGATTTTATCGGCGACGCCTTTGCCGCGATGAGCGTCTGCGAGACGGCTCTGTTTGTGGTCGACGCCGAGGCCGGCCCGCAGCCTACGACGGTTAAGCTCTGGTATGCCGCCGAGGACCTGCGCCTGGCGCGTGCGGTGTTCGTAAACCGCCTGTCGCGCTCCGAGGCCAGCTTTGCGACCACGATGGACCTGCTGCAGGAGCGCTTTGGCACGCGCCTGGGCGCCGTGACTCTTCCCTGGGGCGAGGGCGAGGACTTTGACGGCATCATCGACCTGGTGCGCATGAAGGCGCGCCATTGCAACGGCGCCGAGGCCGTTGAGTCGGAGATTCCCGAGGAGTATCGTGCCCAGGCCGAGGAAGCCCATGACCATCTGTGCGAGCTGGTGGCCGAGGCTGACGACGATCTGATGATGAAGTACTTGGAAGGCGAGGAGACGCTGACGCAGGAGGAGCTCGAAGGCCTGCTGTCGAAGGCGATCGCCGAGCGCATCTTTGTGCCGGTCTTTGCGGGCGATTGCATTAAGGAGCAGGGCGTCAACTCGCTGATGGACGACATCGCCACGTACTTCCCGGCACCGACGGACTACGGCGAGATGCCGCTCATCGACGGCGATTCGCTTAAGATCTCGAGTGACGATGACCGCCCGGTGGCGTTTGTGTTTAAGACCCTGGCCGATCCGCAGCAGGGTCGCATCAGCTTTATCAAGGTGCTGACGGGTACGCTTGAGCCGGGCCTCGAGCTGATTAATGCGCGCACGCGCAAGGGTGAGCGTCTGGCCCACCTGTATGTGATGTGCGGCCGTGACATGACCGAGGTCGGCCACGCTTATGCCGGCGATATCATCGTGGCGCCCAAGCTGGCGGCCGAGACGGGCGATACGCTCTCGATTACCGGCAAGGTCGAGGCTGCGGCGTTTAAGTTCCCCAACTCGCAGTACCGCATCGCCATTGAGGCCGAGAATCGCGGCGACGAAGAGAAGCTCTACACGTTTATCGAGAAGGCCTGCAAGGCCGATCCGACCATGAGCATCGACCGCGACGAGGAGACCGGCCAGACCATCATTTCGGCGGTGGGCGAGGCACAGGTTTCGGTCCTGCTCAATCGCCTTGAGGACCGTACCAAGGTCGTGGCCAAGAGTGTGCCGATCCGCATTCCGTATCGTGAGACCATTCGCCGCACGGCAAGTGCCCAGGGCCGCCACAAGAAGCAGACCGGCGGCGCCGGCCAGTATGGTGACTGCTGGCTGCGCGTTGAGCCACTCATTGGGCCCGACGGCACGAGCGATGGCTATGAGTTTGTAGACGAGGTCGTGGGCGGTCGCATTCCGCGTTCGCTCATTCCCGCCGTGGACAAGGGCGTTCAGGAGACCATGAAGGACGGCATCATTGCCGGCTACCCGCTTACGGGCATTCGCGTGGCTGTGTACGACGGTTCGTATCACAGCGTCGACTCCAACGAGATGGCGTTCCGCGCGGCGGCTCGCATCGGCCTGCGCAAGGCATGCGCCGATGCCGACCCGGTGGTGCTGGAGCCCATCGAGGAAATCACGGTGACTATCCCCGAGAGCTACGCCGGCGCCGTGATGGGCGACATCTCGGCCTCGCGTGGTCGCGTGACGGGCATGGAGACCGATGAGCGCGGTGACACCGTGGTCATTGCCCAGGCGCCTCTCGCCGAGCTGACGGATTACTCGACGCGTCTGCGCTCTATCACGCGCGGCACGGGCGACTTTACCATGAAGCCGGCGGGCTATGAGCAGGTACCCTATGACGTTCAGGCCAAGCTGGTCGAGCGCTATGAGGGGGGCCGCGCCAAGTAGCGCGTGTCGTTGCCTGTAACATACATGCCGATGAAAGGGCCGCTCTGGGCAATCCAGGGCGGCCCTTTTTGATCCCTGGTGGGGTTGCAAACCGGTTCTTGTCGTGGCTCGGGGCTAGTCTCCCGAGGCCTGGTTGCGGCCGGTGGCATAGTCGATCTGCACGTGCGGCTGCAGGTTGTAGCAGTACACGTGGAAGCGCAGGGTCTTACCGTGGTCTTCGACCGATTGTGCTTCCAGACGAACGCCACGGCAGACAAGTTCCTCTTCGTTATACATGGGCGTGACGCGGTAGAGCACATGGTTACCCGTATCGCGAATATAGTTGAGAATCTGCTCTTCAAACGGTAGCATGCCCGTCTCGTTGAGATAGCGCGTGCCGGTGAGGAGATCCTTGCGATTGGCGTTTTCGCCGCAGAGCGACCAGGCGATGAGGTGGCAGCGGTTGTAGAGGCTCTGGCCCGGAATAAAGTCGTAGCGCTGCTGATGCCATCCGGCGGGATGGATGCGCGAGATATCGCCGCGCTTGCCTTGACCGAGCGAGTCGGGGCCCACGCAGGCGAGCGCTTTGCGAGTGCGGCCCATACTGTCGAGCTTGGAGAATTTCTTAAAGCAGCCCTCTTCTGCAGCGCGTTCGTATTCATCGAGTGTGAATGACGGCATGCCGAGCGGGTGCGTGCTGTCGGCGCGAAGGGCGACGTAGGGATTGCCGGCGTAGTCTGGAATGCTGCTGAGATATACGCCGCGGGCGCGGTTGAGATCTGGGTTTTCCACTTCGTCGATGGGGGTGGCGGCACTGTCCGCGGAGGCAACGTTGCCGTTGGTGTTGGTCGCGGTGGATTCGGAGCCATCGCCGGAGTCCTCGGAGCTTGCTGTTCCCGATTCGAGCCGGGCAACCAGGTCTGCCTCGTCGTCGGTGCGGCTGGGACTCTCGTTTTGTTTTTCGGCCAGAGCCGTCGCCTGCTCATCGCTTTGCGGCGACAACAACTTGGGCGCTCCGTCGAGCGACCCTGTGAACAACGCAAACCCCAGCACCACGGCGGTGCCGATGGAAAGTACTTGCTTGTAGGCGGACTTGCGCGACATTGCGGCTCCTGGATGGACGGTTGGGAATCTACCAGTCTAGCAGGAGCCGGCAGGGGCCGTTCTGTCGAACAAATACTCAAGATTTGGGATAGACGTTACTGATTCATTTGCCTCATATGGAGCTGCGGCGGTTGTGTACATGGAATCAGTCGGCGTTTCTCCAGATAAAACCTGCCAAAATAAGCCTGTCCCTTTTTGGTAGGTTAATCGTGAGCTATTTCACCGCAACTTAGGGCACGGTTAGGATGTGTGCACTTTAAAAAGAAGAACCCATGATTAGAGAGGTCGCGCTCGTCTCTCTAAATGTCTCTCTAAAGAGAAAGTCAGTTAAAGAGATAACATTGGGCAATCTAACAGTGAATTCGATACATCTCTCTAAATATCTCTCTAAAATAAGGTGCTTATCTCTCTAAAGTTAGAGAGATATACTATACTTTAGAGAGATAAATCTATCGTTTTAGAGAGACGGAATGTCAATGCTGCTGGATGAACCCCTTGGCCTTATCGTTGAGCGCCTTCGCAGGCGAGGGACTGATGACGCATCGGTAGAAGTTAAAGCCTGCACGAATAAATTGAGCGCAGACGTATGGGAGACAGTGAGCGCTTTTGCGAACACTGCGGGTGGGCTCATTATTTTGGGCCTGAACGAAGCCGAAGGATTTGTTCCTTCGGCTAACTTTGCTATCGATAGGGTGCGCGATCAGTTTGTTTCGGGTATCGGAGACGGAGGCTCAGCGGCAGTGGTGACCCATGCGCCGCGGTACGAGCTTGATCGAGGCGAGGTCGACGGGCTCCAGGTGCTTCTGGTGCGCATCTTTGAACTTGAGCTTAAAGCGAAGCCTTGCTATATCGGCGCGCGCGGCGTGCAGAACGGTAGCTACAAGCGCGTGGATGATAAAGATATCAAGATGTCACCCGCTGAGCTATATGAGCTGCAGAGTGCGTTGCTTCCGAGCGATGCAGACGACACGGTGGTTTCGGAGGCAACGGTCGAGGATTTGGATCCAGATGTCGTGCGGTCTATTATCGCAAATCGCCGGCTGCAGACCCCGCGCGTTTTGCGCGGGGCCGATACGCTGGAAAAGCAGCTGGTCAGACTCAATATCACTACAAAGGATGGTGCCGTGAAGCTCGCGGGGCTTCTGTCGGCGGGAATTTACCCCCAGCAGTTCTATCCCAAACTGATGATCGATGTCGCCGTTCATTCCGATGTGGAAAAATCTGCACCCGGGCAACCCCGGTTTATTGACCGCCAGTTGTGCGATGGCCCGATTCCGGCTTGCATCGAAGATGCCCTTGCCGCGATTGGACGAAACTTGCGCAAAGCGGCGATAGTGCAAGGCGCTGGCAGAAGGGATGATTGGGAAGTTCCCCAGGAGGTTTTGCGCGAGGCCTTGGCAAATGCCTGCATCCATCGAGAATATTCGCCCATGTTTGTGGGGCAGGCCGTGAGTGTCGATATCTATCCAGACAGAATAGAGATCAAAAACCCTGGCGGGCTTTGGGGCGGAAAGACGGTGGACAATCTTGCAGACGGGGAATCGCGCTGCCGAAACTCAAAGCTCATGAGCCTAATGGGGGCGACGCCGTTAGAGCATGCCGAGGGGGCCGTTGCGGAAAGCCAGGGATCTGGTATCCCGGCTATGATTCGCGAGATGGAGTCTCGTTCGCTTGGCAGGCCGAAATTTATCGTTAAGGCCGATTCGTTTACGGTGCTGCTTTCCCGGCACGGGGCGGAGCTTGCTGAAAACCGCACGTGGATTCAGAGCCATGTGGGCACCGAGCTGACGGATCGCGAGGAAACACTGCTCATGTTTATGCGGGAGCATGGGTGCGTATGCGATGTTCAAAAAATACGAGAGGCCCTGAAGTGGGATTCGGATGACATTCGCCTGATCTGCGGGGACCTTGTGGATAAACATGTCCTGTCAAAATGCGGCAAAGACACGTATGAAATTATCGATATGAACAGAGAATCGTCAGCTTCGACGGCGGATAGGATCCTGGAGGCTCTCAGCGCCGAAGTGGATATGACGGCGCGAGAAATAGCGGTTGCATCGGGGGTCAGAATTTCGTCTGTCCGTTACCATCTGCCAAAAATGGCAGATAAAGGGCTCATCGAAGTAATGGGTTCATCGACGAGTCGTAACCGCCGATATCGGAAGAAGTAGATGCAGCCGGGTCGCCTCTCTAGTGTCTCTCGAGGCCAGATGGGTGCTGGAGGGGCGATTGTCTCGCGATATTTCCCCAGATAAAACCTGCCAAAATAAACCTGTCGCTTTTTGGTAGGTCAGTTAACGCAGTCCAGGTTGAGCATATGCGAGCGAGCAGGCTCCGGGTGCGGTAAGGTGACGTGAAACAAGCGGGCGCTGACCTTTTGGTCGCGCCCGTGAAGTTGAACGTCAGATTGCCGTGCCCGGGGCCCGCGCAGCGCCGAGCAGTTACGCCGTTTGTAAAACGGCGTAACCTAAAGGTTCATGTTGCCGTGGATGTAGGGGGTGACCTCGGGGGAGATATGGTCGCAGCCCAGCTCGCGCAGCGCGGACTCGATAACGGCGGGCAGCGGGGTCTTGCCCTTGTCGTCGACGGCGGCACCGCCGAGGGTGGCAATCTTGGCAACATCTGCGGGTGCGGCCTCGATATGCATGCAGCCGCCGACCAAGCGCGCGCGTACCTGTGCCAGATCAAGATCGTGCAGGTAATCCTCGCAGGCGCGAATCAAGGAGACCTTCTCGCGCGTAAGCTCCTCGCCCGTGGGGACGCGCGTGGCAAGACAGGCTCCCGCCGGCAGGCTCCAAACGGGATAGCCCCATGTGCGCAGCAGCTCGCGCTCTTCGTCCTTGGTAAAGCCGACCTCCATAAGGGGTGAGCGTACGCCGAGCTCTTCTGCCGCACGCATGCCGGGGCGGTAGTCACCGCGATCGCTTGCATTGCTGCCATCGATGACGGTGGGAAAGCCGAGCGACTTGGCGTGGTTGACGATGGCGGTAAAGCCGGCGTGCTTGCAGTGGTAGCAGCGATTGGCATCGTTGCAGGCTACTTGGGGGAGCTGCAGCTGATCCACCGAAAGATTGAGCACGGGGAGCTTAAAATGCGGCCCCTCATTGGCCTGCCCATCAACGGACTGCTCAAACGAAGCCTGCTCGGGCGTGCCGATGAGCGGCGTAGTGAGATGGACGAGGAGGGTATTGGTAGGCATGATGCGGGCGCATACGGCGGCCAAAAAGCCGCTGTCAACGCCGCCGGAAAACCCGATAGCCACGCGCCCGTATGCCAAAAGCAGCTGTTCGAGCGCCGATAGCTTGTCTTGAAGCTCCTCTGCGGGTGCCGTGGTGTCTAAAATCATGAAACGATCCTTATCGTTGAGTACTCGGTCGAAAACTATAATCCTAATGCGTTACTTGCCATAAGACTTCTATCTATGTAACGAAAGTGCAATATGCTATATACGTTATATACAAGTTTGTAAAGTGCGGTAGAGTGGCAGTAACACAATCCGGTGAGGGGACCGATATGATTAAGACTGTTATTTTTGACATGGATGGAACGCTGGTCGATACCGAGCGTTTGGGGATTAAGGCCTGGAAGGCAGGCGCCGCTGAGCTGGGGCTCGCGATTGATGAAGCGCTGATCCATCAGTTTATCGGCCGCACGCTGCCCGATGTCATGGACATCCTCGATAAGCATTACGGCAGCCACGAAACCACCGAGGCGGTCTATGTCCGCCACAAGGAGATTCGCGACGAGATGATCAAGGCCGAACTGGAACTTAAGGCCGGCGCCGCCGAGTGCCTAGACGAGCTGCTGGCTGCGGGCTATCACGTGGGTCTAGCGACGTCGTCGCGCCTCGTTACGGCCGAGCGCAACCTTAAGATGGTTGGCCTCTTTGACAAGTTTGAAACGGTAACGTGTGGCGAGGACGTCGTGCACGGCAAGCCCGACCCCGAGATGTATCTGCTCGCCTGCGAGCGCGCGGGCTTTGCTCCCGAGGAATGTGCCGTGGTCGAGGATTCGCGCAACGGTTGCGTCTCGGGCATTACGGCCGGATGCCATGTCTTCGCCGTCCCCGATATCGTGCCGCTGCCGCAGGACGTGGTGGATGGCTGCGAGGCCGTGCTCGATACGCTGTTCGATCTGGCGGCGGCGGTCAAGGCCGTGCGCTAGACAATTGCGGTGTTGAAACGAGCAATTGCCCACGTTTGCGCTCAAGCAAAAGGGGCCCGGCAATGGTCGGGCCCCTTTTGCTTGAGCGGCGACTTGGCATACTCGCGGGCGTGCTATAGATACGCACCGAGGTTGATGGCCGTGGCGTCGGTCTGGCTGCTTGCCTGGGTGCTGGCGCGTTCCAGCAGGAACGGCCGCACGAGTTCTTGGCGGTTGATGTCCTCGGCGGCGGTGACTGCGGTGACGGTGCGCGCGGCAGAGCCGATATGGACGTGCTTGGTCTTCGCCGGCGCCTTGTTCTCGATTTGCTCCATGAGCAATTGAACGCCCTTGCGGCCAATCTCGTAGCCCGGGGGCGCTACCGTAGTGAGCGGGACCGATCCGCTCCAAGCGAGTGGGTTGCCATCGCAACCTGCTACGCGTACTTGCCCGGGGACAGAGATGCCCTTGTCGACCAGCGCCGAGATGACGCCCGAGGCCAGCACGTCGGTTAGACCGACGACAAAATCGGGGCGTTCGTCGGCGGGGCGCGCGGCGATTTGGGCGCCGATGCCGTAGCCGTCGGCGGCGGTATTCCATTCGCCGGCGTCGATGACTTCGATCTTTATATCGGGGTGTAGGGCGAGCGCCTTATGAATGCCAAGGACGCGCAGGGTGAGTTGCATAAATGCTGCTCTACCCACAACGGTGATATGGCGTGCACCGCGGGCGATGGCAAGTTCGGCAATGATGCGCCCCTGGGCCTCGTTGTCGGCCGCTACGTAGTAGCCGGGCTCGGAGCAATGGATGTCCAGATGGACGATCGGCACGGGCATCTTGGTCATGGCGGGGTGCCAGTCGGGGGACGCCATGGGCTGAACCATGACGCCGGACATCTGGGTGCCCATAAAGTAGCGCAGGTAATGGTCCTCGAGAATATCGTCGTTATCGGCGTTGGCGATGAGCAGGTCGTAGCCGTGCTTGCGGGCCTCGTTGTGGGCACCGCTGGCAATCTGGAGCGAAAAGCCGTGGTCGAGACGGGGGAGCACCAGGCCAAAGGACTTGGTGGCGCCGCCCGCGAGCTGACGAGCGCTTTGGTTGGGCAGGTAGCCAAGGCGATTGATGGTCTCGTTGATGAGCTTGAGGGTTTCGGGGCGCAACTTTTCGGGATGGTTGAGCGCGTTGGAAACCGTGCCCAGCGAAACTCCGGCCTCGCGCGCGACGTCGCTGATTTTTACCTTTGCCATAGCGGCCCCTTTGATGCGTTTCAAGTACAAGCCAGATTGTAGCATCCTAAACCTACCAAAAAGGGACAGGTTTATTTTGGCAGGTTTATCTGGGGAAACGCCGTTGCCAGCGCGACCACCACGAAGGGGGCAGGTACCTTTGTGGTGGTTTGGACCGGCTGGACGTGTGTGCATCGGGTGGTATCTAAGTTGAGATACCACTTCTGGTATATCAGCTTGCGTTTGCGTGAGTACAATACTCGAACGTTATGCGTCTCAGCGCCCCCTGTGCGTGGACGTTTTGCAGTCAAGCGGACGAAGGGATTTATCCTATGTGCGGAATTGTCGGCTACACCGGCTCTGATATTGCAAAGAACATCCTGGTCACGGGCCTCAAGCGTATGGAGTATCGCGGCTATGACTCCTCGGGCGTCGCGCTCGAGGTGGGCGAGGGCGCCGCGGCGCACCTCGACGTCATCCGCCGCGTGGGCAAGGTCGCGGGCCTGGAGAGCGAGCTTTCCAACATCGACAGCGACGCTACCTGCGGTATCGGCCACACCCGTTGGGCCACCCACGGCAAGCCCTCCGTCGTTAACGCTCACCCCCACACCAGCTGCGACGGTCGTATCGCCATCGTCCACAACGGCATCATCGAGAACTTCGCCGAGCTGCGCGAAGAGCTGGAGGGTCGCGGCCACCACTTTAAGAGCGAGACCGATACCGAGGTCTTCGCGCATCTGATCGAAGAGGCTTATGCCGAGACGCACGACCTGATGGCCTCCGTGCGCGAGGCTTGCGCCCACGTGGTCGGTGCCTATGGTCTGGCCGCCGTGTGCGCTGACGAGCCTGGCGTGATCGCCGTGGCCCGCAAGGATTCCCCGATCGTGGTCGGCGCGGGCGAGACCGGCGCCTATGTCGCCTCCGATGTCATCGCGCTCATCGACGCCACCCGCGATGTCGTGGTGCTCGAGGACGGTCAGTTTGCCAAGCTCACGCCCGCAGGCGTCGAGTACACCGACGAGGCCGGCAACGTTATCGAGCCCAAGGTCACCCACATCGACTGGGACCTGGACATGGCAGAAAAGGGCGGTTATCCCGACTTTATGCTCAAGGAGATTCACGAGCAGCCGCGCGTCGTGCGCGACACGCTGGTCGGTCGTATGACGCCGGCCGGCGAGCTCGACATCGACGAGCTGGGCCTTTCGCTCGAGGAGCTCAACGACATCGACCGCGTCTACGTGATCGCTTGCGGCACCAGCTATCACGCTGGCCTCATTGCCAAGAATCTCATTGAGGGCTGGGCTCGCATCCCCACCGAGGTGGAGGCGGCCAGCGAGTTCCGTTATCGCAATCCCATCATCACGCCGACGACGCTTGTCGTTGCCGTGTCCCAGTCGGGCGAGACGGCCGATACCCTTGCCGCCATTCGCGACGCGCGCATCAAGGGTGCCAAGGTCTTCGGCATCACCAACGTGGTGGGCAGCCCCGTGGCGCGTGAGAGCGACGGCGTCATCTACACCAAGGCCAACAAGGAGATCGCGGTCGCCTCGACCAAGAGCTTCATCGGCCAGGTCGTGAGCCTTACACTTTTGGCCCTGCTGCTGGCGCAGGTCAAGTACCGCTTGACCACCAAGCAGGCGCGCATGCTGTTCCGCGAGCTTTCCGATACGGCCGAGCAGATCCAGTGGATTTTGGATACCCAAACCGAGGCCGTTCATGAGGCTGCCCTGCTGTGCAAGGACGCGCAGTCGGCGCTGTTCGTGGGCCGTGGCATGGGTGCCGCTATTTCCTACGAGGGCGCGCTTAAGCTCAAGGAGGTCAGCTACCTGCACGCCGAGGCATATGCCGCCGGTGAGATGAAGCATGGCCCCATTGCCCTGATCGACCCGGGCTTCCCTGTCATCGCCGTGGCCACCAAGAGTGCCACCTACGACAAGACCGTGTCGAACCTTATGGAGTGCAAGGCGCGCGGCGCCAAGGTCATCGTCGTTGCCACCGAGGGCGACGAGGAAATCAACAAGATCGCCGACTGCATCATCCGCGTGCCGGCAGTCCGCGACGTGTTCAGCCCCATCCCGGCGAGTGTCCCGCTGCAGCTGCTCGCCCGCGAGGTCGCCATCCTGCGCGGCTGCGACGTCGACCAGCCCCGCAACCTGGCGAAAAGCGTTACCGTCGAGTAGTTGGTTCCGCCGTTCTAACAACTAAGGCCCGGCTCCGTTGCAGCGGAGCCGGGCCTTGTTGCATTTGCCCAGATAAAATCTGCCAAAATGAACCTGTCCCTTTTTGGCGGGTTAGCGGAGCTTGCTGGTCTCGAAGTACTCGGGGAACTGGTCCAGAACCTCGGTTTGGTTGCGGAACATCATGTGCAGGTGCTTGCTGACCAAAAAGCTCGCTTCGATGGGGTCGCGACCGGCGATAGCGCGGCGAATCTGCTTGTGCTCGTTCACGATGTCCTGATTGTCGAGAACCTGCGTGGCAGCGCGCAGCCAGCGGAAGCGCTCAAGGTCGGCATTGGTCTCTTCGAGCCACGACCACACGGTGCTGCGACATGCGATGCTAAAAATCATGTGATGCATGAGGTTGTCGCTCAAAAAGAAGCCGATGCGATCCTCTTCGGCCATGGCCTTTTCCTGCAGCGCGATGGCGCGGTCGAGCTGCTCGATGCCGGCCGACGTGGCTCGCGCACAGCACTCCACAATCACCTGCTTTTCCAGATGCTCGCGAATGTAGCAGGCACTCTCGGCAAGGGTGAGGTTGATGGGTGAGACGTAGGTGCCGCTTTGGGGCACGGTGCGCACCAGGCCCTCTTGCGCCAGACGCACCAGTGCCTCGCGCACGGGCGTGCGACCCATGTCCAGGTCATCGCAAAGTTGCTTGACGCCCAGCTTTTCGCCCGGCTTGTAGTCCAGGTAGACGATTTTGCGTCGAATGGTGTGGTAGGACTGGTCCTGTAGGCTCGTTTCCTGCTCGCCGACGTGCATCGATTCTTCCATAGCGCCTCGCAACTGTTCTATCAAACTCATATGTCAGTTGTTAATTATGCCGCGAATCAGCTCTCCGCGGTGGGTAATTCGGCTGTCGCCCGAGAACTATTGCGGCATCTTAGTCTGTGTTTGCGCAAGGCTGCGCTCAATGTTGCCGTATCATAAGCCGTCGCAAACTGTGAAATAGAAAGAAGGAATCCCATATGCAACTGGCAAATATCGTACGCGAGCGCTGGAAAGGCGTCTTGTTCTGCCTGATCATCGCTATCCCCGCGACGTTGCTCGGCAAACAAATTGAGGTGGTCGGCGGGCCGGTATTTGCCATCCTCTTTGGCATGGTCCTGGCGCTCGTCTTTCCCAAGAATCGTCGCGAACAGCTCGCCGCTGGCGTTACCTATACGTCCAAAAAAGTCTTGCAGTACGCGGTTATCCTGCTTGGCTTTGGCATGAACCTCTCCCAGATTCTGTCCAAGGGCGCCCAGTCGCTGCCCATTATCGTGGCGACAATCTCGACCTCGCTTATCATCGCCTTTGTGCTCTGCCGCGTCATGAACGTACCGGGCAAGATCGCGACGCTTGTGGGTGTGGGTTCGTCGATTTGCGGCGGTTCTGCCATCGCCGCGACCGCACCCGTCATCGATGCCGACGATCGCGAGATTGCCCAGGCTATTTCGGTCATCTTCCTGTTTAACGTTATCGCGGCGCTCGTGTTTCCAACGCTCGGCGGTATGCTCGGGCTGACCAACGAGGGCTTTGGCCTGTTTGCCGGCACCGCCATCAACGACACCTCGTCCGTAACGGCTGCGGCGAGCGCCTGGGACAGCATGCATCCCGGCGCCAATGTGCTCGAGAGCGCCACGGTGGTCAAGCTCACCAGGACGCTGGCCATTATTCCCATCACGTTGGTCCTCGCATGCTGGCAGATGCATCTGGCGCGCAAGGCCGGCGGTGACGCCAAAAGCACGTTCTCCCTTAAACGCGCGTTTCCCATGTTTGTGCTGTTTTTTGTGCTGGCGAGCGTGATCACTACGGTGCTTCAGCTTCCTGCATCCATTACGGCGCCCATCAAGGAGCTGTCGAAGTTCTTTATTGTGATGGCCATGGCGGCTATTGGTTTTAATACCGATATCGTCGAGCTGGTCAAAAAGGGCGGCAAGCCCATCGCGCTGGGCTTTTGCTGCTGGATTGGCATTGCGTGCATGAGTTTGGGAATGCAACACGTACTGGGAATCTGGTAGAGAAGTAGCTTATTTGCGTGCTGCGTGCTGGTGAGCGCATTCTCACGGTGGAGCGATAGGAGCTCTTGCGGGTATGGCTTGTCCGCAGGTTTATAAGTCCCGAAGAGCTCTTATCGCCCCGCCAGGATGGCGATGCGGGGCAACACCTATACTCGCAGGACGGCGCTTTCTGCCCTATAGTGTTTGGTGAGCAATATCGTTCAATTTTGAAACACTCGGTCGTGCGACCGCCGGCGGTTGCACGTCGCCGCGGACAGGGGCGAATCATGGATAGCGATGCCAAGCTGAACATCTTGACCGAGGCCCTGGCTGCTGCCGGGGCCTCGGCATTGGCGATCGATGCGCGTGGGGACGTCGCGATCTCGACCATGAATGACGCGGCGCTTGAGCGGGATGTGGCGGCTTTTGTTGCTGAGCGTCTCGACCGTATAGGAGATGGCGCGCGTCTGGTTATGGGGCGTGAGGGTACGCGCCTGAGCCTGACCGTTCGCCCCACCGACAAAGAGGGCGGGGGCTTTGGGTTGTCGTGGTCCGCGAGGTGCGCGGTGCCGCGGCGCATGCGGGCATCGAGTGGCTCAACGCCGACGAAGTTGAGGTCCGCTACGAATCGAGCGCGTACGGCATCGTTGAGGGAGCGGCTTCAGTGGCTGCGCCGGTCGTCGAGAGCTACGCGCGCGGTGTGCCCCTTATGCTCGAGGGCGAGCTGGGCGCGGGTCAGGTCGAGATCGCCAAGCGCCTCTACCTGGACGGTCCTTTTGCCGATCAGCCCTTTGTTTCCGTTGCGCTCGATGAGCTCACCGAGCGCGGTTGGCGCCATGTGCTCAAAAGCGCCGAATCGCCGTTGTTCCAAACGGGGCTGACCCTTTGCATTGAGGGCTGGAACGCGGTTGGCCCCCAGCACCTCCGCGAGCTGGTCTCCACGATGGCCGACACCGCGTTGGCGACGCGCTGCCATGTGGTGCTGACGGCGAATGACATGCCGGGCGGCAGCGAAAGTGATCAAGCCGCCTTTGTGACCGAGCGCTTCGCCTGTGCGGTGAGCGTGGCGCCGGCAATCGCCGAGCAGGGAGCCGCGTCGACGAAGGTTGCGCGCTATTTGGAATATCTCGCTGACGCATTTGGGACGGCAGCGCCCACGCTGTCTTCCGCGGCGACGAAGACGCTCGATGCTTACCGCTGGCCGCGCAATTATCTGCAGCTCCGCGAGGTCTCGGAACGACTGTATATATTGGTGGGGGCGGGCGCGGTGGACCGCGCTGTGGCGGAGGAAGTGCTCGCCCAAGAGGACGTGATTAAGACCGCAGCCTTTGGCGCCCCGACGCTCGAAAGCGACCTGTATATCCTGCGACCGCTGGCCGATACCGAGCGAGATATCGCGCATCTGGTTGTAGATCATCTCCACGGCAACCGAACCCGTGCGGCGGAGGTACTGGGCATAAGCCGTACAACGCTGTGGCGCTTGCTGAAGGACGATGACCGTTGAGCGAGGCGCCCGTGACCGCGCGCGACGCGTGTGCTACAGTCCAAAGCGTTATTGTTTCGATTTGGTTACGGCGTGCGAGGGCATATGGCTGAGACTTCAAAACCGAGCCGCAGAAGGCGGAGTGCCGCACCGGTCAACCGACGCACGACATCGGTGACGTGGGGTAAACACGCCTCGGGGTTTGATGGCTCGTTCAAGCGCACTAAATACGGCTATCCTTCGGCAAGCGCCCGCTTGGCAATGCAGGCAGAGTCCTCGCTGTGGGGCCGCAAACGCGTGGTGGGCTCAAAGCTCAAGCACGACGGAACGCTCGGTTACATCAGCCGCGGGGCGGCTCGCCGCAGTGGACTCAATCCGGCTGGTTGGCATCGTTATGTTCCGATCGTGGCCGTCGTTGCAGTGATCGTCATCGCACTCGCTGCGCTTGGCTACGCCGGCGGTGGCGCCAACTTGGACGCAGTGTTTAAATCGCCCGAGCTCGCGCATGCAGGCACAGAAGTTATCGAGGGCGCTCAGACCCAGACAGGCGTCGCGCCCCAGCGCGGCATCGTCGCGGCGGCCACCACCATCGCCGATGCTCAAAAGGGCGAAGACAAGCAAGGCGACGACGCCGAAACGACCCAGACAAGCGAAGCGACGACAACTCAAATATCAACATAGCTTGCCGGCAGAAGGGGACGTTCCTTTTCTGCCGGCAGTTTGGGACACTCCTGCGCTACCTAACGTACACCACGTTGTCGCGGCGCGGCTTTGCCTCGGGTAGCGTGTCCTCGGCGTAGCCCAGAATGCAGTGACCGACACCGCGCAGGCTGCCGTCGGCGGGCAGGCCCCAGCTGGCCAGCAGCTCCAGGCCCTCGGGCGAGTCAAAGACCTCATACGCGCGGTGAATCCAGCACGAATCGACACCCAGCGCATAGGCGGCGTTGAGCAAGTTGCCCATGGCGAGCGAGCCGTCTTCCAGATGTGTGGGCACGCTGCGATCAACCAGCACCACCACAACGGTCTTGGCGCCATAGAAGGGGTCGCTGTTGCTGCCCATGACCTGGGCGTTGAGCTGCGAGAGACGCTCGACGGTCGCGGGGTCGGTGACGGCGACAAACGTCACCGGCTGGCGGCCCATGCCGCTCGGCGCATATTGGCCGGCTTCGATAATACGTGCAAGCTTTTCGGCCTCGACGGGACGATCGCTGTAGTTGCGGCAGCTGCGGCGGTGAATGAGTGCTTCGATAGTCTCCATGGTGTCTCCTTGCGGTGGCGTTGCAGATGCCCCGTTCATACCCGTCGGGCTCAAACGATAGACGGTCAATTGCCCGGCCAAAAGGATAGATTCCAATTGGGGAAGTAGGTTTGCATAAAAGTACCTTCAGAATGTGACAAACCAATGGGATGGTTAAACGTTTTATCCCGTCTACCCTGCGGTTTTTTACCACTTGCCTAAATGACGAACGCATAACCTCTGATAAAGGTTTTACTAAAGGAGTACCAACGTTTATCAACGCGCCGTGGTGGCGCCGGGCCAGGAGGTAACTATCATGTTCCAGGCTGGAGATGTCGTCGAGACCGACTTCGAAGGATTTCTGAAGCTGCTGCGTTCCAAGACGCGCGCTTTCGTGTCGATCAACGATCACGAGTACTACATCACGCACACCGATGGCTATTGGCGTGTTCAGGATTGCGAGGCCCTCAACGACAAGGGCCACTTTACTGACTGCTCTGAGTTGGTCAACACGGTCTGCGAGGTCGTCGAGCTGCCGTGGATTGCCGGCAAGAGCCTGCATGACAGCTTCTCGGGCGCTACGGTCTATGAGGCCGTCGCCGCTTAACAGGCAATAAAACTCGATTTTCACGCGACCGCTGGCGCCGCCCCCGCGCCGGCGGTCTTTTTCTGCCGATAGGCCATAAAAATGCACGCATTTGCGGAGAGCCTGTTGACGATAGTCAAAACTCGGACTAATCTAGAGACACATAATTGGTCAAAAATCGGACAATTGAATGGTGGGATAGATGAATAGTGCGGTTACGCTGGTCGACTTCGATCGGTTGCTCAATGGACTCGACCATATCTATTCGGAGTTCTCGCGCGCCTGCGGCCTTTCGGACTGCGCCTATTGGATGCTCGTCGACACCAGCACGGCGGGCGGCAGTATTGCCGTAAGCCGTCTGACAAGCGAATGGTTCTACAGCAAGCAGACCATCAACTCGGCAATTAAAACCTTGACGGCGCGGGGCTTCGCAACGTTGGAGTTTGCCGAAGGCAGTCGTAAGAACAAGGTTGTGAGCCTGACCGAAGAGGGCAGGCGATTTGCCGAGCGTTATGCGCTGCCGGCACTCAAGGCCGAGCAGCGAGCCTTTGGCGCGCTTGAGCCATGTGAGCAGCGCGAGATTATGCGCTTGATCGGCAAATTCTCTCAGGTGCTCGGCGATGAGTGCGATGCCTTTAAGCAGCATATCGCTGCCGAGAGCCAAGCCGAGAATCAAGGTGAGGGGGAGTCGTGCGACTGTTAATGAGGTTTCTAAAGCCATATCGAGGGCTTGTCGCAGTGACGCTGCTGGTGCTACTGGTGGATAACGTCGGTACGCTGTTGGTTCCCACGATGCTGGCGAACATGGTCAACACCGGTATTACCACGGGCGATGTCGACTACATTTTACGCAACGGCCTATACATGTTTATCGCGACCAGCATGGCTAGCGGCGGCACAGTGCTGGGCTGCTATCTTTCGGCGCGCCTGGCCGCCAACGTGGCTTGCGATATCCGCAATGCCGTGTACGACAAATCGCTCGAGCTCGCGGCCAGCGATTTTGAGCGCTTTGGCACCGGATCGATGATCACGCGCTCGCTCAACGACATCAACGTGATTCAGCAGGCGATTCTGCAGACGATTCAGCTGGTGCTGCCCGTGCCGTTTTTGGCTGTGGCGGGCATCATCTTCGCCTGGTTTATCGATCCCGCCATGGGCACGCTTCTGGGCGTAGTCGTTGCGATTGTGCTGGTGGCGGCGGTCTTTACGGTTGCCAACGCGGCTCCGATCTTTATGCGCTTGCAGAGCTTTATCGACCGCATGAACGTGGTGCTGCGCGAAAACATCGTGGGCGTGCGCGTCATCCGTGCGTTTAACAAGGAGCGCCACGAGGAACGGCGTCTGGACGAGGTGTTTAGCGAATACGCCGCCAACGCCATCAAAGTCAACCACCTGTTTGTGGGCCTCGACAGCTCAAGCTTCTTTTTGATGAACATCGCCGAGGTGGCGGTGCTGTGGGTGGGCGGCAACCGCGTAGGCGCCCACGCCATGCAGATTGCGAGTATCTCGGCGGTGCTGGAGTATGCAATTCTGATCCTGTTCTTTGTGATGATGGCCCAGATGGTGGTGCTGACGCTTCCGCGTGCTGCCGCGTGCCTGAACCGTGCGCAGCAGGTGCTGGAGATTGAGCCGAGCATCGTCGATGGCGGGCGTACGCTTGATGCGGCCGCGTCCGACTCAAAGGACGGGGCCGATGTGGTCGCCGTGTTCGATCATATGTCGTTTCGCTTTGACGACGCCGACGAGGACACCCTGTGCGACCTGAGCTTTGCCTGCCGTCGCGGTCAGACGACTGCGATCGTTGGCTCGACAGGCTCGGGCAAATCGACGGTGGCAAAGCTTCTGCTGCGCTTCCACGATGCCACCAAGGGCTCCATTCGCCTGAATGGTGTGGACCTGCGCGAGCTTACGCAAGACGAAATCCGCGGGCGCATTGCCTATGTGCCGCAGAAGGCGTGGCTGTTCTCGGGCACGGTGGCGAGCAACCTTCGCTTTGGTAACGAAGGCGCGACCGAGGGCGACATGCTTCACGCGCTTGAGGTTGCCCAGAGCACCTTTGTACTCGACCAACCGCAGGGGCTCGATACCCCGGTGGCGCAGGGCGGTACGAACTTTTCGGGCGGCCAGCGCCAGCGTTTGGCAATCGCCCGTGCGCTCATGAAGCATGCCGATCTATATATCTTCGATGACAGTTTTTCGGCCCTGGACTTTAAGACCGATGCCGCCCTGCGTCATGCGTTGCAAGACGAGACGCGTGACGCTGCGGTGCTCATCATCGCGCAGCGCATCTCGACGATCTTGCACGCCGACCAGATCGTCGTGCTCAAGGATGGCGAGGTTGTGGGTCTGGGCACGCATGGCGAGCTTATGGAAACCTGCGAGGTGTACCGCGCCATCGCGGAATCGCAGATGAAGGGAGGTGAGTAGCATGACCGAGGAGCTCAAGAAGCAGGGCGGCGTTGATGACGCCGCTGCCGCGGGACTGGTCGAGGAAACGGCTGCCGCGTCGACCGAGCTGGATGACGCCGCCAAGGCTGCAGCCGAGCGCGAGGCTCGCCGCCAAGCGCTCTACGAGGAAAACGAACGTGCCGAGGACGAGCGCGCCCGCGCCGAGGCAGAGCGTATGCGCGACGTGGACGACGAAGACCAGGACGAGACGCCTCGGGATACCTGGGCGACGGTGCGCCGCCTGTGGAGTGAGGCTGCCGGCGACCATTGGCGCTTCTATATCGTGTTCGCGAGCATTGTGTTCTATGTCATCTTTAACACTGCCGCGCCGGCATATAGCGCCCGCGTGATCGATGAGCTGTGGGGCCACATTCAGGTAGCGTTTGTCAACGACACCACTTTCAGCATCACCTGGGAGAACTGCGGCAAGACCATTTTCGTCTACTTTATGATCTGGACGGCCGCTGCTTCGTTCTACGCGCTCCAGAGCTTTTTGATGTCGAGCGTGGCCGAACGCCTCAATCTGCGCCTGCGCAACCGCATCGCGCAAAAGCTCAACCGTCTGCCGCTCGCCTATTTTGACGCGCATCGTCCCGGCGAGGTCGTCAGCCGCGCGACCAACGACCTGGACAAGATGTCCGAGAGCATGC
This sequence comes from Collinsella sp., assembly GCA_036302525.1. Classification (GTDB taxonomy): domain Bacteria; phylum Actinomycetota; class Coriobacteriia; order Coriobacteriales; family Coriobacteriaceae; genus Collinsella. Next base: position 32,754 of record JAXJCG010000004.1, read on the forward strand.
AGCGCGGATTGCTGCAGCTGCTCGTGTCGATCGGCACGGTTGTTGGTGCTGTGAGCGTGATGTTCGTGTTCAGCGTGCAGCTTACGCTCGTCTTTCTGTTCTTTACGGCACTGTCGCTGCTGGTGACGAAGGTCGTCTCGCGCCGCACACACGATGTGACGGGCGAGCGCCAGGAGTGGGTGTCCAAGATTACGAGTGCGGTCGAGGAAGGCTATTCGGGCCGTCTGGTGATCCGCGCGTTTAACCGCGAACGTCAGAGCTCCGCTGAGGTGCACGAGGCTTCGAAGGAACTGGCTCGTGTGAGCACCAAGGCCGACTTTATGATCAATGCTGTCGGCCCCGCGGTGCGCTTTATCGGCCGTTTGGCGCAGATCGTTATTGCGCTTGTGGGCTGCAGCATGCTGGTTGCCGGTCACATGACCGTCGGCGTGTTCCAGGCGTTCTTCCAGTTTATCTACGAGGCGTCCGAGCCCATGACGCAGTTGTCGTTTACCTTCAACTCGCTGCAGAGCGCGCTGGCGAGTGCAGAGCGCGTGTTCGACCTGCTCGATGAGCCCGAGATGGAGGCCGATCCGCTGCCGGACAAGGCCGCCAAGCTGCCGGGTCGCGTGGAGGGCCGCGTCTCCTTTGAGCATGTGCGCTTTGGTTATTCGCCCGACAAGCCGCTTATGCGCGACGTGTCGTTTACCGCCGAGCCGGGCCAGAAGATTGCCGTGGTGGGAACCACGGGCGCAGGCAAGACGACGCTCATCAACCTGCTCATGCGCTTCTACGAGATTGACGGTGGCCGCATTACGCTCGACGGCGTGGATACGAGCCGCATGGATCGCGGCGAGCTACGTCAGCAGTTTGGCATGGTGCTGCAGGACGCCTGGCTGTTCGACGGAACGATTGCCGAGAATATCGCCTATGGCTGCCCGGAGGCGACGCGCGAGGAAATCGTTGCGGCCGCCCGTGCTGCGCAGGTCGACTTCTTTGTGCGCACCATGCCGCAGGGTTATGACACGCGGGTGGCCAACGATGCCGAGAGCATCAGCCAGGGCCAGCGTCAGCTGCTGACCATCGCACGCGTGCTGCTCAACAACCCGGCGATTCTCATCCTGGACGAGGCGACCTCAAGCGTGGATACGCGTACCGAGCTTGCCATCGGTCGTGCCATGGACGCGCTCATGCGCGGGCGTACGAGTTTTGTGATCGCGCACCGCCTGTCGACGATTGTGGATGCCGACCTGATCTTGGTCATGGATCACGGCAACATTATCGAGCAGGGCACGCATAAGGAGCTGCTGGCTGCCGAGGGTGCCTACGCCGACCTCTATCTGAGCCAGTTCGCATAATGTGACAAAGGGGCAGTCCCACATGTCACATCGAAAAGAAGGCGCGCTGGGGGATTGATTCCCTGGCGCGCCTTCTTACGTTGATGCCGATGTCGTTTTGTGCCGCTTGCGTTCCTAGCGTTCGTCCACGAGCTTTGCGACGAGGGCTTTGAGCTCGGCCACCTCTCGCTCGAGTTCTTTGACGCGGCGGGCGTTCTCGGTGATGCCTTGGCGGTTGAGGGCGCTCTGCTCGGCGGCATCGTCGGGCATGTACTCGCGATGCTGCTTGGCATCGAAGCTCTCCTCGAACACGCGGCAGCCGTTGCGCTTGATGATGCGTCCCGGCACGCCCACGACGGTGCAGTTGTCGGGCACGTCCTTGACGACAACCGAGTTGCCGCCGATCTTGACGTTGTTGCCGATGCGGATGTTGCCGAGCACCTTGGCGCCCGTGCCCACCGTGACATTGTTGCCCAGGGTGGGGTGACGCTTGCCGGTCTCGTTGCCGGTGCCGCCGAGCGTGACGCCCTGGTAGAGCACACAGTTGTCGCCCACAATGGTGGTCTCGCCGATGACGACGCCCATGGCGTGGTCGATAAAGAAGTGCTTGCCAATCTGCGCGGCAGGGTGAATCTCGACGCCGGTGATGTGGCGGGTGATTTGCGAGAGCACGCGGGCGAGCGAGCGATGACCGTGCTCCCACAGCCAGTGCTCGGGCACGTGGTTCCACTTGGCGTGCAGGCCAGGATAGGAAAGGAAGATGACCAGACCGTTTTGCGCGGCGGGGTCCTGCGCCTGGACGGTCTTGACGTCCTCGCGAATGGTATTGATAAAGCTCACCGGCCGCCCTCCCTTAGCGCCATGGCAATGCGATTCAATAAAGTATAGCGATTCGCTAGGGATTAAAAAGGACAATCTTGGCGGCTTTGCGCTACAAGTGTCAGTTATGCAAACTTGCTGGTAATGGAGTCATGCTTTTGTGGGGTTGCGCACGAGGGGGCACCGCAACCGTATACTGGTCAACTTGGACGTATCCGCGCCCACAACTGAGAGGTTTTACTTCATGGGTTTCATCAATTTTATTGCCGAGCTGCTTAAGGACCCGCGCACCGCGATCGCCAGCTGGATCGCCGCCGGCCCGCTTATGGCCTACGGCTGCGTATTCCTGATCATCTTTATCGAGACGGGCGTGGTGTTCTTCCCGTTCCTTCCCGGTGATTCGCTGCTGTTCGCCTCGGGTTTCTTTGCCCACAACGGCGGCTTTAACATCGTGGCGCTTCTGGCCACCGCATGGGCCGCTGCCATTTTGGGCGATCAGTGCAACTTTATGATCGGTCACTTCTTTGGCCGCAAGATCATCGCTTCGGGCAAGGTCAAGGCCATGACGCCCGAGCGCATCAAAAAGTCCGAGGACTTCTTGGACAAGTGGGGTCACCTGGCCATCTTCCTGGGTCGCTTCTTCCCGTTTATCCGCACCTTTGTGCCCTTTATCGCTGGCATGGGCGGCATGCACTGGCGCAACTTTGTCGTCTTTAACGTGCTGGGCGGCATTACCTGGTCGACGGTCTTTACGCTGCTGGGCTACTTCTTTGGCGGCATTCCCTTTGTGCAGGAGCACTTTGAGCTGCTGATTATCGGCATCGTTGCCGTGTCGATCATCCCGACCGTGGTCGGTCTGGTTAAGGCCAAGCTGGGTAAATAGAACGCCTAGCTCGAGCCAGCGCGCAGACCGTACAGTTGAGGCCCGTCACCGCTTACGGTGGCGGGCCTTTTTGCTTCGGTCAAATGAAAATACTTTACTTAGTTAAAGAAAAGCGTTTTATCAGACGCGTGCGGGGAGTACAATCTCGTGCATGCGAATCGACGTGCCATCGGCTTTGATGCTGCTCGCGTGTCCCGTCCGGCTCTACGCTCCGGGCGTGCGACGTTGCGACGCGGTCGGCCTCGGTCCTTGCGTGCGGGTTCGCGAGTATGCAACTGTGTATGTAAGGAGCGACATATGACTGTCGAGAAGAAGGATATCGATTGGGGTAGTCTCGGCTTTGGCTACATGAAGACCGATTACAGCTACGAGGCTCATTGGAAGGATGGCGAGTGGGACGAGGGCGGCCTGACCACCGACCACACCCTGCATGTCTCCGAGTGCGGCGGTATCTTCCATTACTGCCAGGAGGTCTTTGAGGGCCTGAAGGCCTACACCGCCGAGGACGGCAGCATCGTCTGCTTCCGTCCCGACATGAACGCCGAGCGTATGTACAACTCTGCCCAGCGCCTCGAGATGCCCCCGTTCCCCAAGGACAAGTTCGTTGAGGCCGTCAAGCAGGTCGTCTCTGCCAACGCCGCCTGGGTTCCGCCCTTCGGTTCCGGCGCGACCCTGTACGTGCGTCCGTTTATGATCGGCTCCGGTGACGTGATCGGCGTGGCTCCCGCTCCTGAGTACACGTTCCGCATTCTCGTGACCCCGGTCGGTCCGTACTTTAAGGGTGGCCTCAAGCCCGTCAAGCTGCGCGTTTCCGAGTATGACCGTGCCGCACCGCACGGCACCGGCAACATCAAGGCCGGCCTGAACTACGCCATGTCCCTTAAGCCCACGATGGAGGCCCATCGCGAGGGCTATGCCGAGAACCTGTATCTCGACTCCGAGTCCCGCACCTATGTCGAGGAGACCGGTGGCGCCAACGTCCTGTTCGTGAAGGAGGACGGCACCCTCGTCGTTCCTCAGTCGCACACCGACTCCATCCTACCCTCTATCACCCGTCGCTCGCTCGTTCAGGTCGCTCAGGACCTGGGCATGACCGTTGACCAGCGTCCCGTCGAGTGGGCCGAGGTCAAGGCCGGCACTTTTGTGGAGTGCGGCCTGTGCGGCACCGCTGCCGTCATCTCCCCGGTTGGCGAGATCGACAACAAGGTTTACGGCGCCGACGAGACCGTGACCTTCCCGGCTGGCTACACCGAGATTGGCCCCGTGATGAAGAAGCTTCGCGAGACCCTGACTGGTATCCAGTCCGGTGCTGTCGAGGATAAGCACAACTGGGTTTACACCGTCGCGTAATTTGTCTTACCTATCCGGGCAGAGAACAAGTTCCCTCCCGGCGCGTCCTCGGACATGCAAGAAGCCCTCGCTGCGCACTTCGTGCGGCGAGGGCTTCTTGCGTCCTGCGGAGTGCGCCGGGAGGGAACTTGTTCTCTGCCCTGCGGGTTCGGCGATGTCACAACGGGCAATGATTAATCTGAATAAAGATGGTGCGCGGCCTTTTAGGCCGCGCTTTTGCTTTGCTTCGCGCCATGTGGGGGTGGTGGCGACGTGCATTTTTGCGAGTATTCTGCAATCGAAGGCCCCTGCATACCGACCTTGGGCAAAAAATCGGGATTTCTCGATGTTTTCTACGGATGATGGGCGGGGTTATGGGCTGACAGCGGTTGATTTGCAGGGATATTCGCGGTCTTCGGCATGTATCGTGGCGCCCGAAGCTCTTGGTTATGTTGAATACTCCTAAAAATGCACGGCGCTTAGAGGGGGACCTTCGCGAAAAAGGAAACCGCCCCGTCGAAGTATGCATTCGACGGGGCGGTTTATGCATTTGGCCGATTAAGGATGCGCTGCCAAACTACTAGAACTTGACGGTCGGGGCCTGACGGGCTGCTTCGGCGGCCTCGAAGCCCTGGCGCTCCTTAAACTGGAAGATGCCGGCAAAGATGACAGCCGGGAACGTCTGAATGGCGTTGTTGTAGCTGAGCACGCAGTCGTTGTAGCTCTGGCGTGCATAGCTAATCTTGTTCTCGGTATCCTCGAGCGATGCCTGTAGCTGCGTAAAGTTGGTGTTTGCCTTAAGATCGGGATAGGCCTCGGCCACAGCGAAGAGCTGGCGCAGTGCGCCGGTCAGCACGTTGTCGGCTTCCATCTTGGCCTCGGGCGTGGTGGCCTTGACGGCGGTGTTACGCGCGCTGATCACGGCGGAGAGCGTCTCCTGCTCGTGCTTGGCGTAGCCCTTGACGGTCTCGACCAGGTTGGGGATCAGGTCGTTGCGGCGCTGCAGCTGCGTATCGATGTTCTGCCAGGCGTTATCGATGCGGTTACGCTTGGTGACCATGTTGTTGTAGATGCCGGCGATGGCGCAGACAATCACAATGACAACAACGATGCCGATGATGACGGTAATCATGATGTCTCCGTTTCGAATGGCCGCGGCGGCATGCGCCAGCTGCCGTTGGTATAACGCTACTAGTATACCCGCAACGTTTTGCCGTGCCGAACTTTCCGGCAAGCGTTATGTTTTCGGCGGGGTCGGCACCGGGGCAAAGCGCGCGAGGTACAGGTGTAAGATATGCGACAGATTGACGAGTGTTGTCTTTGCCCTGAGGATGGCGATACCAGTGGACCTTCGCATTAAGAAAACCTACCGTGCCCTGTTCGATGCCTTCACCGAGCTTCTCGAGGAGCATCGTTTTGAGGACCTGACGGTTGCCATGCTGTGCGACCGCGCCATGATTCGCCGCACGACGTTCTACAAGCACTTTCGCGACAAGAACGATTACTTTGCCTTTTATATCGATGAGCTCATGTCGGGCTTGCCGCAAAAACAGCCCGATGAGGCCGGCGCGGTATCTGCCGAGGACGTGCGCGCGCTTCGGCACGCGATTTTGGACGATGCCATGGATTTGATTCTGGCGCACGAGCAGCTCATGGATAACATTTTGGCAAGCAGCATGTCGGGCATGTTGACCAACGTTATTTGCGACCGTATTGCCCGCTCCATCCGCGAGCGTGTGATGAACGTGCTTGCCGAGGATGCCCTGGCCCCCGTGTCACTCGAGACGACGTCTGAGTTTGTCGCCGGCGGTATTATTCGACTTTTCACGATATGGTGGGAATCGGGCCACGATCTTGAGCGTCGACCTGAGATAGCCGACGTGGTCGATGCACTGTTTGAGCGGACCATGACACCGGTGCATCACTAAAAGTGGCGGAGAGAGGGGGATTCGAACCCCCGGAACGCTCTCGCGCTCAACGGTTTTCAAGACCGCCGCATTCAACCGCTCTGCCATCTCTCCGTGAGTCGTAATGATAGCATCGTTTTGAATTTGCAACAGGGAAGGCGAACGATGACGATCACCGAAATCGACGAGAAGTTCATGCGCGAGGCGCTGGCGGAGGCGCGAGCCGCCGCGGCGGTGGGCGAGGTGCCCATCGGAGCCGTAGTGGTGCGCGACGGTGAGGTCGTCGCGAGGGCGCACAATCGGCGCGAACTCGACCAGGACCCTTCGGCTCATGCCGAGTTTGCGGCCGTGTGCGCCGCTGCCCAGGCGCTTGGCCGCTGGCGCCTTTTCGACTGTACGGTTTATGTGACGCTGGAACCTTGCTGCATGTGCGCGGGCCTTATGGTCAACGCGCGCGTGGGGCGCTGCGTGTATAGCGCGGCTGATGCCAAGGCCGGCGCGCTGGGTTCGCTGTATGACCTCAATGTCGATTCGCGCCTGAACCATCGGTTTAACGTGACGGCTGGGGTCCTGGCGGATGAATGCCGCGAGCTGCTGAGTAGCTATTTTGGCGGTCTGCGCAGAGCGGGCGGCGCTGATTGCGGTTGTGGGGCCGATCTTGAAGCACACGCCGCTCACGCCGTAGCGCTTGCGGGTGCCGGTGAGGATGCTGGCACGGCGGTTGACTTTGGTCCTGCGTGCCGCCGACCCCGCCGTGTGCTGTTGGCGATCGACTCCTTTAAGGGCAGCGTTTCGAGCGCGCAGGCGGAGGCGGCGGTTGCCGAAGGCATGCGCCGTGTGTGGCCCGATGCCGAGGTGCGCGCGTTGCCGCTGGCGGATGGCGGCGAGGGAACGCTCGATACCGTTGCCGCCTGCGGTGGCGAGCTTGTGGCCTGCGAGGTTGCAGGCCCCTTTGGCGAGCGTGTGCCTGCCCGGATGTTAGTGGACGGCGAGCACGAGTCGGTTGTTATTGAGATGGCCGAAGCAGCAGGCATCGGGTACTCACCTTGCACGGAATCGGCGGCGCTGGCTGCTACAACCTATGGCGTGGGCGAGCTGATGCTCCGTGCAGCTCGTGTCGGGGTAAAGACTATCTATATTGGCTTGGGCGGCAGTGCCACCAACGACGGTGGCGCCGGCATGCTGCAGGCGCTGGGCGCGCGTGTGGTCGATGATCAGGGCTGCGATGTCGCCCCCGGTCTTGCGGGCCTTGAACACGTGGCGAGCGTTGATTTGGAGCCGGCGCTGCAGGCTTTGGATGGCGCTCGCATCGTTGTGCTTTCCGATGTCGAGAATCCGCTCGTGGGGCGTCGAGGCGCACTGGCGGTGTTTGGCGGGCAGAAGGGCCTGCCGGCGGATGATGTCGAGGCGCTGCGCAGATACGACGGCTGGATGGTCGGCTACGGTCGCCTGCTCGATGCGGCAATTTTCGAGGCGCGAGCCCAGGGGTTGTTGCGCACACCCGAGGGCGCACGGACATTTGGCTCGGTGCTCGGCGTGCCCGGCGCGGGCGCTGCCGGTGGCTTGGGCGCCGCGTTGCTGGCGCTCGGTGCGGAGCTGCGCTCGGGTGTAGAGACGGTGCTCGATCTCGTGGGGTTTGACGAGCGCGTGCGCGATGTCGACCTGGTCATAACAGGCGAGGGCAATATGGACGAGCAGTCCGCCGCCGGTAAGGCGCCGGTGGGTGTGGCTCGCCGCGCCAGGCGATATGGCAAGCCGGTGGTCGCCGTCGTGGGCGGCCGTGCTGACAACCTGAACGCGGTATATGAGCAAGGTATCGACTTGGTACTGCCGATCTGCCGCAAGCCCATGCCTCTCGACCAGGCGCTCAATCCTCAAGAAGCCACAACCAACCTCATCTTCGCCGGTGAGTCAGCCGCCCAAGCCTACGACCTCGCTCGCCTCTAAAACCCATCCCCTCGATAAGTTGCGGTGAAATACGGAGTGTTATTGCCTTTAAGGTGCCAATTCAGTCCGTATTCCACCGCAACTTCGAGAATGTCCATTCGAGGTTGGCTGCCTTGTGCCTTGGGTCGGACCGCCTGCCACGAAACGTGGCCATCTACTACGTTAAACCGGCCACCCTCGACCATTCCGGAATTTGCAAAAACAAAACCGCAGGTAGAAAGCTTGCCGATTTTCGAAAAAGTCGGCTATGGTTGACCCCTGTGGCCTAAACGTAGTAGATGGGCCCTTTCTGTGGTGCGGCACCAAGCCGGTCATTTTGGGATGGGACTATTTTGACTACTCATTGGCTGCTCTGGCAATCGGGCTGCAAAAGTAGTCAAAAAAGCTCCGTCCCAAATTAGCTACCTTGCTCTGGCGGGCGGGAGCAGGTAAGATATACCGAGCGCCTAGCGCGTTCGATGGGTTCGGATGACGACATGTTCCGAATCTGGTCAGGTCCGGAAGGAAGCAGCCATAAGGAGCCTCTGTCGGGCATCCGAATCCATCGAGTGCGCAGGCGTTTTTTGGTGCCGCGGCTACCCGCGAGTGCCGGCAGGGCGCTTGGTGTCTCGCTGGTCCTCGGCTTCGCCTGCGGGATCGCTCGACTACCAAGCGCCCTGCCGGCACCCGCGGGTAGCCGACCAAAACCGCCTGAAGGGTCACATTTATCTGATAATTGAATCCCCGGCGTTATGCCGCTCGCTGGCGTTGCCAAAACATCGGCTGCTACGTGCCTTGGGCGCTAGTGACCGTTGCCCTTACATCTGTAACGAGTTGCTTACGCATCTCCAGGGTTCTCCGTACTATCATGAATCAGATTGAATTGAGATGATGATAGGGAGCGCCTTTTTATGATTGAGCTGCTCAGGCGTTTTGGTGGTAAGTTTCGCCGGTATATGGTGATTGGCCCTGCGTGTAAGCTGATCGAAGTGATCTTTGACCTGCTGACGCCGCTGGTGATTGCCCAGATGATCGACAAGGGCATTGGCTCGCACGACGTGAGCGCCGTTATCCACTACGGCATGCTACTTGCCGCCATGGCCGTGATCGGCATCTCGTTTACGCTCGTCTGCCAAAAGATGGCGGCGCTCACCTCGCAGGGCATGGGCACCGACATTCGCGGCGCGCTCTACGAGCACATCAACAAGCTGAGCTATGCTGAGCTCGACCGCTTTGGCACGCCGTCGCTCATCACCCGCATCACCAACGACGTTAACCAGGTCCAGCTCGCTGTGGCGCTGGGCGTGCGCATGCTCATCCGCTGGCCCTTTCTAGCGGTGGGCTCCATGTGCGCGGCCCTTGCCATCGACCTTAAGCTCGGCATCATCTTTTTGATCTGCACGCCCGCCATTGGCCTGGTGTTCTGGGTTGTCATGGCGCGCTGTATCCCGTATTACAGGCAGCTGCAGGCAAAGCTCGACCGCATCGCGCTTATCTGCCGCGAGGGCCTTTCGGGCGCCCGCGTGGTTCGCGCCTTCGTGCGCGAAGATCACGAGCGCGAGCGCTTTGCGCAGGCCGCCGACGACCAGGCCAATACTGCCATCGCGGTGGGCAAGCTCTCGTCGATTCTCAACCCCGTCACGTTTTTGGTGATGAACCTGGGCGTGTGCGCCATCCTGTGGGTGGGCGGCATCCAGGTCAGCGTGGGCGAGCTTACGCAGGGCCAGGTCATGGCGTTTGTGAACTACATGACGCAGACCCTGACCTCCATCGTGTACGTCGCCAACCTGGTCGTGGTCTTTACCAAGGCGAGCGCCAGCGCGTCGCGTATCAACGAGGTGCTCAATTGCGTGCCGGGCATCACCGACGAGGGCAACCAGCCGGTCGCGCTGCCCAAGCCGGGCAATGTCGCTTCAGTTCCCGCGCTGAGCTTGAGCCATGCGAGCTTCTCGTTTGGCGCTGGCGCGGCCAATGCTGTCAACGATGTGACGCTGGAACTCCCGCTGGGCAAGACGCTCGGCATTATCGGCGGTACGGGTAGCGGCAAGTCCACGCTCGTCTCGCTCATCCCGCGCCTGTACGATGCGAGCACCGGCAGCGTGAGCGTGATGGGCGCCGACGTGCGCACCTGGCCGCTCCACCAGCTGCGCCGTGTGGTCGCGACCGTTCCGCAGCGCGCATCGCTGGTGAGCGGCTCCATCCGCAGCAACCTGACCTGGCGCGATGAAGCTGCGACCGACGAGGAGCTCTGGGTGGCACTCGACATGGCGCAGGCCAGCGAGTTCGTGCGCAACAAGCCGCAGGGCTTAGACGCCCCGGTCGAGGCGGGCGGCAAGAACTTTAGCGGTGGCCAGCGTCAGCGCCTGACTATCGCGCGTGCCTTGGTTGGTTCGCCTCAGATATTGATCATGGATGACTCCGCGTCGGCGCTCGACTTTAAGACCGACGCGGCGCTTCGCCATGCCATTCGCGAGCGCAGCATGCGCGGTGCCGCCAAGGGCGGGCTGCCGCTGACCACGGTGATTGTGAGCCAGCGCGTCTCGACCGTGCGCGATGCCGACGTGATCTGCGTGCTCGACCACGGCTCGGTTGCCGGCCTGGGCACACATGACGAGCTCTATGCGACCTGTCGGCTCTATCGCGAGATTTGCCAGTCGCAGCTGCGCCGCGAGGAGCTTGAGGGCCAGCGGGGGAGCACAGCGCCCGCGCCCACTCCGGCGCCCGCGTCCACCCTAAGCCCCGCGTCCGCCCCGACTGCCCCGGCATCCATTTGCGCAAAGGAGGGCTGCTAAATGAATCCGTACACTTCCTCCGGTTCGGTCGCCACGATGACGGCCAACGTGTCCGGTAACGATAACCTCAACGACCTGGGCGACGGTCCGCGCCAGCCCGGCGACCCCGAGCGCTATCCCGTGGGTGCGGTGACTCGCCGTCTGATGGGCTACGTTCGTCCGCATCGCATTTCGTTTGTTGCGTCGTTTGTGAGTGCCGCCATCTCCGTGATTCTGCAGCTCTACACGCCCATTCTCATCGGCGAGGGCATCGACCTGATCGTTGCCGTCGGGCAGGTGGACTTCGACGCGCTGCTGCCGCTTGTCACCAAACTCGCGCTCGTCGTGGTGGGAGCCGCGGCCTTCCAGTGGCTGCAGGGCTACTGCGTCAACCGCCTGTCCTACGAAACGGTGCGCGACATGCGCGTGGAGGCGAGCGACAAGCTCAGCCGCATGCCGCTCAGCTTTATCGACAGCCATGCTCACGGCGACCTCATGAGCCGCGTGGTCAACGATGTCGACCAGGTGGGTGACGGCCTGCTGCAGGGCTTCACGCAACTCTTTACCGGTGTTATTACCATCGTGGGCACGCTCGCGTTTATGCTTTCCATCAACCTGACCATGACGCTCGTGGTGGTGCTCGTCACGCCGCTTTCCATTTTTGCAGCCGGTGCTATTGCCAAGCTCTCCAACAAAAGCTTTACGGCACAGCAGCGTATTCAAGGGCAGCTCGGTGGTCATATCGAGGAGTACGTAGGCGAGCAAAAGCTTGTCGACGCCTTTGCCTACGGTCCCAACGCCCAGCAGCGCTTCGATGCCCTCAATGCCGAGCTCTACACCGCGGGCGAGCGCGCGCAGTTTATGGGTTCGCTCTCCAACCCCGGTACGCGCTTTATCAATAACATCATCTATGCCGTGGTCGCTGTGATCGGCTGCGTGGGCGTGATCACGGGCGTGCCCGCGGCGCTTACGGTGGGCGGCGTGCAGATCTTCCTGTCCTATGCCAACCAGTACACCAAGCCGTTCAACGAGGTCACCAACGTCATTACGCAGATCCAGACCGCGTATGCCTCGGCGCGCCGCATGTTTGCGCTGCTCGATGCGCGCGAGCAGGAGCCCGACGCGCCAGATGCCGTGGAACTTGCCGCACCGCAGGGCGAGGTCGCCCTTGAGCATGTGGACTTTAGCTACGTGCCCGACCGCAAGCTGCTTCAGGACATCTGCATCGAGGCTAAGCCCGGCATGCGCTTTGCCCTGGTCGGTCCTACGGGCTGTGGCAAGACAACGCTCATCAATTTGCTGCTGCGTTTTTACGATATCGATGCCGGTCGCATTGCGGTCGATGGCCGTTCCTCGCGTGATTACACGCGCGCAAGCTTGCGCCGCGCCTTTGGCATGGTGTTGCAGGACACTTGGCTGTTCGAGGGCACGGTGGCGGAAAACATCGCCTACGGCTGTCCCGACGCCACGCGCGAGCAGGTTATCGAAGCTGCCAAGCGCGCGCACGCGCACAAGTTTATCGTGCAGCTGCCAGGCGGCTACGATACGGTAATCGGCGAGGACGGCGGCACGTTTAGCCAGGGTCAAAAACAGCTGCTGTGCATCGCGCGCGTCATGCTCACCGACCCGGCTATCTTGCTGCTGGACGAGGCGACCTCGAGCATCGATACCCGCACCGAGCTGCAGGTGCAGGCGGCGTTCGACGAGCTTATGGCCGGCCGCACAAGCTTTGTGGTGGCGCACCGCCTGTCGACGATCCGCAACGCCGACTGCATTCTGGTGATGCGCGACGGCCAGATTATCGAGCGCGGCACGCACGACGAGCTGCTAGCGGCAGGCGGCTTCTACGCCGAACTCTATCGCAGCCAGTTTGCCCAGTGAGCAAGCCCGTGGGGCAAATTAATCAATCGACAGACGGTGGTTTACATCTGTCACGTTAGTACTAAGATATTCATCTAATAAATTGCATTAGTGGCTTTAGTTTTGGGGGATACGAGGCAACGTGACTATGACGTGCTCTTTGGTGGTTAACAGCAAGAGCGGTAATACCAGGATGGTTTCGGGCGCGATCAAGCGCGCTCTGCAGGCTGCGGGTGTTGAGTTTGTCCATGCCGCGGCGTTGAGCGACGATGCGGATGCAGATCAGGTTGCGCTCGAGGCGCAGGGCGCCTGCGCGGCCGACACGGTGCTCGTCGGTTTTTGGTGCGACAAGGGCGCGTGCACGCCTTCGGTCGCGGCGTTGCTCTCCGCCTTGCACGGCAAGCGCGTCTTCCTGTTTGGCACCTGCGGTTTTGGGGCCGACCAGAGCTATTACCAGCAGATTATTGATCGCGTGACTTCCAATTTGGCTGGGGATGCCGAGCTTGCGGGCTGGGCGATGTGCCAGGGCAAGATGGGTCCCGCGGTCAAGCAGCGCTACGAGGCCATGCTCGAGCAAGATCCCGACAACGCGCGCTATAAGATGCTGCTCGACAACTGGATTGCTGCGAAGGACCATCCCACCAAGGAAGATCTGGATAACATGGCCGCAGCCGCCAAGAGGGCCGTGCTGGGAGAGTAGCTTCGCCGTTCGCGGTCCTTCGTGCAAAACAATACAAATGTGAAAGCCTCGAAATCCTCGAGGCTTTTTTGACGCTCGCGGGCGCAACCGTGGCAAGCATTTGGGACGACATTTTCCATCACCGCGATGACGAGACCGTCCTGGATGACACGCTCTCATGCGTTCGCTGGATGTATTCAGAGTGGGGCGGACTTTCCGGATGGATGGGGTTTCGGAAAGTGCGTCCCAGAATTCGCCTTTGTAATGGGATGTGGTTTCCGGTTGAGGGCTCTGGTGGAAAATGCGACCCGGAATTTGCGATCGGAGTGGGATGGAGTTTCCCAACGGGGCCGTAAGCGGAAACTGCATCCCATTCCGGACATGGGACTGCGGACACGGTTTCCGGATGCAAAAAGGCCACATGGCGTGGCCTTCAACTTATATATGTTCAGCAGGTGTCCCCATGACAAGCCGCGCTTCAACACCGAGGCGTCTGCCCGGCGACGCGGAATGTAAGGTTCATCGCGAGTTCCGCACGAGCCGGAGAGCACTTAATGTGCTCTCCGTGCGAGCAGGACTGTCCGAGCAGGGAACCTTACGTTCCGCGTCGCCGGGCAGACGAACCAGTTATGAGTGACCCGCTACTTGATCTTGGTCGTACCCGGTGCCAGGTTGGGGTCGGTTTCGTTGGCCTCGGTCTGGAAGTGCTCGGTGTACACGTTCTTGCCGTCGCGGAACATCTCGTAGTACTGCATCTTGGCGTAATCCTCGCGCGCCTTGGTGGCGGCTGCTGCTGCGGCGTCGTCGCCGGTGACGTTGGAGGAGAGCGCCCAGCGCAGGCTGGCGTCCTCGTAGCCGACGGAGTTGATGGCGGGCAGCGACTCGCGCAGCGTCATGTGCGCTTTCTGGTAGTCGGAAAGCGGGGCGCCGATCAGCTGCATGAGCTGCGTGGACAGGTAGTTGGTGGACAGGTCGTCGACCTCACTCGTCTGGCTGCAACCGGCAACGTCGTAGTTGGCCCAGATGATGTAGTCGGTCTGCCACAGACGCTCCTGATGCGTGGCGTCGTCCTCGCCGGTAAACCACTTGTCGTTGAACTTGGACGGGAAGAACGGCTGATGGTCGCCCCAGAACACCACGACCACCTTGCGGTCGAGCTTGCTCAAGGCGTTGAGGAAGTAGCGCAGCGCCTGGTCGGACTGCTCGATGCACGAGACATACTCGTCGACATCGGATAGCGTGCCGTCCTCGACGGTCTTGGCGTCCAGGTCGGTCGTGTCGATGTTCAGGTGCATCTGCTTGTCGACCGGCAGCAAGCCCGTATCGTAGCCCGAGTGGTTCTGCATGGTCACGTCGAAGATAAACTGCGGATCGGCGTTCTGGTCGAGCAGCTCAAGAATCTTGTCGTAGGTAGCCTGGTCGGTCACCATGTCGCGCAGGGTGTCGGCTCCCTGGAAATCGTTGATAGACAGGAACTGGTCAAAGCCAAAGTCCTTGTAGACGTTCTCGCGGTTCCAGTTGGTCGCGTGGTTGGGGTGCATGGCCGTGGTGGAATAGCCGAGCGATTTGAACTGCTCTGCCAGATTACCGGTCGTTTCCATGTTGTAGATGGTGTAGGGGTACACGCCCGAGCCCAGGTTGGCCATGGAGTTGCCGGTCATAAACTCAAACTCGGTATTGGCGGTACCGCCGCCGTAGGCGCTCACATAGAGCTTGCCGCGGCTGAGGCAGTTGGAAAGGTTCTTAAAGTACTGCGGACCCTCGTAGCCGGCGCGCATGTTCTGGTAGATCGACAGATCCGAGAAGGTCTCGTTCATGATGGCGATGACCGTGGGCTTCTCGCTGTCGAACTGTTCCTTTGCGGCGGCGCGCTCGTCGCTCTTGGCCGCGTCGGACTTGTCGTAGGCCTTGGCGTACTTTTTGAGCGTTGCCTTGGCATCGTCGACGGAGTAGTCGGCGGGTTTGGGCGGCTTGATGGACTGCGCTGCGCTAATGAAAGCGGGCAGGTAGCCCTCGCGCCAGTAGCTCTCGAGCGGGCGCCAGGTGTAGACGGTGATGCCGAGGGTGTTGTAGTAGTCGATGAGCGTAACATGCGCGGTCACGCCGCTCAGGCACAGCACTGCCACGAGCAGGTTGGTGAGCAGCATGCGCTTGGCGTTGGCGGCGCCCTTCTGACGGTGCGGTGCCACCAGGCCGGCGTACTCGCACAGCAGCATGGCGATGGCGGTAAAGCCCATGGACAGCACGCAGAACAGTGAGATCGAGAAGGTGTAGCCGGTGCCGGCGACCGCGGCGGCGGTGGAGATGGCCGAAAGGTCGCCCGGCTGGATGGGCATGGATTTAAACGTGATGACGAAGAACTCGGCAATGCCCAGGATAAAGAGGGCGAAGGCCAGGACGGCCGGAGCTGCGCCGTGGCGCTGGAACAGGAAGAACAAGCCGGTCATGAGCACGGTGATGATGGCCCACTCGAGCAGGATGCACAGGGGGTAGACCCAGGTAAAGTCGTGGTTGGACGAGACTTCCATGCCCAGCAGCGCAAAGACGCCGGCGAGCAGCAGACACAGGACGGCGGCGACGAGTGGCTTGCCCACAAAGGCGCCGCGCAGACGGGCGAGCTTGCCGGTGGGGGCGGGGGCGTCGGGCGCGGCGAACGCAAAGACGCGCGGGGCGATGCGGTCGCGTGCGATGCTGGCCCAAGCGCAGCCGGTGAGGATGGCGTTGGTCAGGATGAGCATCACAAAGGCGAGCGGCTCGTTTTGGGCGACGAGGCCAATGGCGCCCCAAACGGTCAAAAAGACCTGGAACAGGCCGAAGGCGACGCTCCACCCAAGAGCGCTTTTGGCAACGGTGCCCGACTGAGCGCGAATGGCCTTGGCCTCGCGCAAGACAAGGTAGACGGTCGCCGCAAGACCGACGAGCGAGATGGCAGCAGCGAACATGCTGAGACTCCTCACAAACTTAAAACCTACGAAAGCGGGGGTTTACCCGATTGTTACCAAGATATGCGCTGCAATTGGTGTCTGCGCACAACAACCAGCCATATTAACGCGCATGTGCGGCGGTGTGGCGCAATGTAGTGGCGACCTGCGCGATAATGGACGGGAATTACACGGAAACGTAAAGGCTTCTTAAAGAATTAGCGAGGATAGAGCTATGGGCGAGCAGGTTTGTATGACGGGTGCCGAGTACTGCGGCGGAGCTGCGGGCGTGGATACGTGCGGCTATCCGGTCGAGACGACGGGCAATGCGGTGCTGGACACGTTGGAGCACCGTTCCTCCACGCGTGCCTTCGCGCGTGATGACGACGACCGCCCCGTGGCGGTGACCGACGAGCAGCGGGCGGCGATTCTGCATGCGGCGAGCCGTGCGCCGTCGGCGGGCGCCATGATGATGTATTCCATCGTGAGCATCCGCGAGCAAGCTACGCTCGACCGCCTGGCCGACCTGTGCGACCATCAGCCCATGATTGCCAAGGCGCCCTGGGCACTCATATTTGTGGTCGATTATGCAAAGTGGATCGATCTGTTTGAGCACGTGGGCTGCTTTGAGCCCGAGTTTGTCGAGCGCACGGGCAAGGCGCCCCGCCGCGCGCCGGGTTTGGGCGACTTTGCCATCGCGGCCCAGGACGCCGTGATCGCCGCGCAAAACGCCGTGGTTGCCGCCGAGGCCCTGGGGCTGGGAAGCTGCTACATTGGCGACATCGTGGAGAACGCCGAGGCAGTTGCCGAGCTGCTCGATCTGCCGCCCTATACCATGCCGCTGTCGATGCTCATCATCGGCACGCCTCGCAAGGAGCGTCCGGCCATTGCGCATCCCGTGGTGAACCTGGTGCACGAGGAGCGCTACTGCCGCGCGGATGCCGCGACCATGGACGCGCAGGTGGCCGAGATGGACGCGATGTTCCGTCCGCATGCCCGCGAGGTGGGGGAGCGCGTCATGGATATCTACACCCGCAAGCACACCAGTCCCTTTATGGCCGAGATGAGCCGCTCCATGGAGTGGTGGTTCAAAAATTGGCTCGGAAAATGACGGATGTGACAAAGGGACCGTCCCTTTGTCACATTCCATATCGCCGCGGTGGCCTAAAGGCCGTATAAATGTTTATCTAGCTGGGAAAACAGTGCCATTCAAACATGGGCCGATTATCTATAATCCCTTCGAACATTAAAGTTGGGAGGAAACCGGCTTATGGAACAAAAGGCCAAGGAGGCAGCCTCGCACGCTGCGATTCCTGTGAGCATCTCGGCGATGCTCGTCACGCTGGGCGTGGTGTACGGCGATATCGGCACCAGCCCCATGTATGTAACCAAGGCGCTCGTTGCCGGCAACGGCGGCATCGGAAGCGTCACGGAGGAGTTCGTGCTCGGCGCGCTCTCCCTTGTCGTGTGGACGGTCACGTTGCTGACCACTATCAAGTATGTGCTCATCTCGCTGCGCGCCGATAACCATGGTGAGGGCGGCATCTTTGCCCTGTACAGCTTGGTTAAGCGCTGCGGTAAATGGCTCATCATCCCCGCCATGCTGGGTGGCGCCGCGCTGCTCGCCGACGGCATCCTGACGCCGGCCGTTACCGTTACCACGGCCATCGAGGGCCTGCGCACCATCCCGGCGGTCCATGCCGTGCTGGGCGATGATCAGGGCCGCGTCGTCGCCATTACGCTTGCCATCATCATCGCGCTCTTCTTGGTACAGCGCATCGGTACGGCCAAGATCGGTCACGCCTTTGGCCCCATCATGACGCTGTGGTTCCTGTTCCTGGGCGGCACGGGTCTGTTCTTTGTCTTCCAGCACCCCGCCGTGCTGCTGTGCCTCAACCCGGTGCGTGGCATCGCCTTTTTGCTGAGCCCCAACAACCACGCGGGCATCATGATTCTGGGCAGCTGCTTCCTCGCCACCACCGGTGCCGAGGCGCTCTACTCCGACATGGGCCACGTCGGCCGCGGCAACATCTACGCTACCTGGCCGTTCGTTAAGTGCTGCCTGCTGCTTTCCTATATGGGCCAGGGCGCTTGGCTTATGAACAACGCTGCCAACCCCGAGCTCATGGGCATTGCCGATCTCAACCCGTTCTACCAGATGCTCGCCCCGGGCCTGCGCCCGTTTGCCGTAGGCCTTTCCACCGTCGCGGCCATCATTGCCTCGCAGGCGCTCATCACCGGCGCATTCTCGCTGGTGTCCGAGGCCAGCCGCCTGGACCTCATGCCGCACATGCAGGTCTTCTACCCTGCCGAGACCAAGGGCCAGCTCTACATCCCCATGGTCAACAACGTCATGCTTGTCGGCTGCGTCATCGTGGTGCTGCTGTTCCAGAACTCGGCGCATATGGAAGCCGCCTACGGCCTTGCCATTACGCTGACTATGATGTGCACCACGCTGCTGCTCTTCTTCTACCTGCACGAGGAGCGCAAGCTCAAGGTTGCTCCGTGGATCTTCGCGGCCTTCTTCCTTTTGCTCGAAGGCTTCTTCTTCGTGAGCTCGCTCACCAAGTTCTTCCACGGCGGCTACTTCACCATCCTCATGGCTGCACTCATCATGGGCATTATGGTGTGCTGGTACAACGGCACGGCGGTCGAGCAGCGCCAGTTTACGCTGCTGCCGCTGCGCAGCTACCTGCCGCAGCTCAAGCGCCTGCGCGACGACGATCGCTATGAGCGCATGAGCGACAACATCGTGTACCTGACCAAGGACACCCATACCGATTACATCGACCGTGATATCGTCTACTCGATCTTGGACAAGCATCCCAAGCGCGCTCGCGCCTGGTGGTTCGTGAATGTCGAGACCATGGACGAGCCGCATACCTTTGCCTATTCGGTCGAGACGTTCGGCACCGACTACGTGTTCCGCGTGCATCTGTACCTGGGCTACAAGATCAACCAGCGCGTCAATGCCTACCTGCGTCAGGTCGTTCAGGACCTGGCTGCCACCGGCGAACTGCCTGCGCAGACGCATGACTACTCGGTCTACAAGGATCCGGGTAACATCGGTACGTTCAAGTTCGTCCTGATCCGTAAGCTTCTGGCGCCCGAAAGCGATGTGGAGCCGAGCGAGCGTACGGCCATCACGCTCAAGTACATCATCCGCCGCGCCGCCGGCACGCCTGCACGCTGGTACGGCCTGGAGAACTCCAACGTGAGCTTTGAGTACGTGCCGCTGTTCACCAAGTTCAAGGCCGTGAACAAGATGCAGCGCCTGGCCCCCAACGAGCGGCCGTAGGCGCCGACGGGTTGCACGGAGTTGGTTTTCGATGGACAAGATTGAGACCGGGGAGGCAAACATGGATGCAAAGATGCTTGATGGCCGCGAGGTTGTTGCCGAGCTGGTACGTGAGGCACGCGCCGACGCCGCCGAAGATCGGTTTTTGACGAACCGTGCCAACATGGATATGGCCGATCGCGTGATCTCGATCGTGGTTACGCTGCTTGTCGCGGCGTGCGTTTGCGCGCTGCTCGCGCACGTGTTGTTTGTCTAGCGACCGCCGGTTGCAAAGGCTATACACTTGGAACCACCACAAGGGAAACCACCACAAAGGTGCCTGTCCCTTTGTGGTGGTTTTTGTTTTTGAGAGAGGGGCGGGGCGCTGATGGACGTCCGTGCGGACGGTGATATTGCCGAGAACTTTTGGTGGCGGCGCACTACGATGACGCGTCGCGGCCCCCTGTACGATATCTGCGTGTCGGTGGGGCTGCTGGTCGCGGCGACGATTGTGGGCGCGCTGCTCGACCATCCGGGTCTCGCGCCGAGCATCATGATCGTCTATGTGTTCGCCGTTCAGCTGTGCGCATTCTTTACCTGGAGTCGCCTGTATTGCTTGCTGAGCTCGGCTGCCGCCGTGGCGCTCTACAACTTCTTGTTTGTCGACCCGCGCTACTCGCTGTCGCTTATCGACCGCGGCTATCCCGGCATGTTCTTCATCATGTTCGTGGTCTCGCTTGTGTCGAGCTCGATTGCGTTGGCCCTGCGCCGCGCCTTGGCACAGGCTGCCGCCAGCGACCGCCGCACGCATATGGTGCTCGAGACCAACCGCATGCTGCAGCGGTGCGCCGACGAGCAGCAGATCGTTCACGCCATGGCAACGCAGCTGGCGCGTCTTTCGGGCTGTCCGGTCGTGTGGTACAGCGCCGACGCCGACGATGATGACCTGCTGCCGCGTGCGACGTACACGGCTGTGGGCGATGCGGCACCGGTGCACGAACTGGCGCCGCAGATGCCGCCGCGGCTCTCGGCGTCCGCCTATGTGGGAACGCCGCTCGACGCCACGTTTGGCGGCTCGGCGTTTTATGGCATCTACCTGACGGTTCGCACAGGCGACGGCTTCGCGCGCTCGGGCGACCCCGCCTCGGTGGTGGGCGTGCTGGCTATCGTTGCCGAGCCCGACGTGCTGACGCACGAGGAGCGAACACTTGCCGATGCCATCGTGAGCGAAGGCGAGCTGGCACTTGATCGCGCTCGCGCCATGGAGGCCCGCGAGGAGGCGGCGGTGCTTGCAAAAAACGAGCAGCTGCGCGCCAACCTACTGCGCTCCATCTCGCACGATCTGCGTACGCCGCTCACCAGTATTTCGGGCAATGCCGACGTGCTGCTCGACCAGGGCTCGACCGGCACCGCGGTGCTCGATGCCCAGACGCGCCGCGGCCTGCTTCTATCCATTCGCTCGGATGCGCTGTGGCTCAACGCCACCGTCGAGAATCTGCTCGCCATCACCAAGCTCGAGGGTGGCGGTATGCGCCTGTCGACCACGCTCGAGCTCATGGACGATATCGTCGAGGAGGCGCTGCGCCACGTAAATCCGGCCGTGCGCGAGCACGACCTTAAGGTGGTGGCGTGCGATGAGCCGGCGCTCGTCAATGTCGATGCGCGCCTGATGGTGCAGCTGGTGGTCAATCTGGTGAACAACGCCATCACCTATACGCCCGCAGGCTCGCATATCGTGATTTCGATTAGCGTCGACGATGGACGCGTGGCGTGCTCGGTGGCCGATGATGGTCCGGGCATCGCACCCGAGGATCGCGAGCGGATCTTTGAGTCGTTCTATACCGCCAACCATGGTCTGGCCGACAGCCACCGCAGCGTTGGCCTGGGTCTTTCGCTCTGCCGTTCCATTGCGTTGGCACATGGCGGTAGCATAGAGGTTGCCGCGGCGGACCCGCACGGCTCGGTCTTTACGATCGAGCTTCCTGCCGCCGACGTTTCGTTTGATAAGGAGTAGCGCTGTGCCGAACTCTGCCGTAAAACCGCTCATCTTGGTCGTTGAGGACGACCCCGCCGTCCGCAATCTTATTGTTGCCGCGCTCGAGGCGCACGGCTTGCGCCATATGGCTGTGGAGACCGCCCATGCCGCTATCGCCGCCGCCTCGTCGCAGACGCCGAGCATTGTGCTGCTCGATCTGGGCCTGCCCGATATGGACGGCGTCAAGGTGGTGGAGTCGGTGCGCGCATGGTCGGGCATGCCGATTATCGTGGTCTCGGCGCGCAGCGAGGACGCGGACAAAATCCGCGCGCTCGATGCCGGTGCCGACGACTACCTGACCAAGCCGTTTTCGGTCGAGGAACTGCTCGCGCGCATTCGCACGACGCTCAGGCGCCTTTCGTATGCGCAGACGGGCGGCGTTGTCTCCGAGGGCTCGTTCGATACCGGTGAGCTGCATATCGATTTTGATGCCGGCATCGCCACGATGGATGGCGAGGAACTGCATCTGACGCCGATCGAGTATAAGCTCCTGTGCCTGCTGGCGCATAACGCCGACAAGGTACTGACGCACCAGTTTATCCTGCACGAGATTTGGGGCACGGCAACTAAGAGCGACCTGGCGAGCCTGCGCGTCTTTATGGGCACGCTGCGCAAGAAGATCGAGTCCGACCCCGCGCATCCGCGCTATATCCAGACGCACGTGGGTATTGGTTACCGATTGGTCACCCAGGGATAGGTCGGCATCCGCCATCCCAATATGAGTTGCGGTGAAATACGGTCTAAATTTGCCTAATTCCAGGCAAAACAGTCCGTATTCCACCGCAACTTTGTCTATTTGTCCTTGGGCTTGCTGGCGTAGAACTTCTTCTTTTTGGGCTTGCCTGAGCAGGCAGGCTTGTCGTCGCAGTGCGGTCCTCGGTCACCGGTCTGCGCGTGCGCGGGCGCCGTTGCGCGAGGCTTGCGCGCCTCGGGGTTGCGCAGCTCCTCGGTTCGCTCGGCAATCTCCTCGGCGCTAAAGCCGACCTCGGCCATGGCGTCCTCGATGGGCAGGCGGCGCACGATATAGCAATGGTGCACCTTCTGGTTGCGCGCGAAGTCCTCTGGGATGGTTTGCGCCGTAATGTTCTCCAGCACGACGCCCGCGCGCGCGAGCTTGCGCGTCTCGGGGCGGAAGCCACGCAGGTTGCAGCTAAAGATGGCGTGGCCGCCCTGTGCGAGCAGGCGCGATACGCCGGCCAAAAGCTCAACATGGTCGCGCTGGACATCCCAGGTGCGGCGGCCCATCTTGGACGAGTTCGAGAACGTGGGCGGGTCGACAAAGATCAGGTCCCAGCGGTTGCGCGTCTGGCGCTGGTCACGAATCCAGGCGAGCACGTCGTCGCGCACAAAGTGATGCTGCGGCCCCACAAAGCCGTTCTGGCGCATGTTGCGCTCGGCCCAGTCCAAGTAGGTGTTGGAAAGGTCGACCGTCACGGTCTCCTCGACGCCGCCGTCGGCTGCGTAGCAGGTGGCGGTGCCGGTGTAGGCGAACAGGTTGAGGAAGCGGCGCGCCTGCTTGGCGTGCTCGCGCACCAGGTTGCGGGTGACGCGGTGGTCCAGGAAGATGCCCACATCCAGATAGTCGTCAAAGTTGACGGCAAAGGTGAGGCCGCCCTCTTCGATGAGCGGCAGACGACGGCGTGCGATATTGGCACGCTCGCCCGATGCGCCCTTGCCGGCGCCCTGCTTGCCGTACTGCGAGCCGCCGCGCGAACGCATGCGGGCCTTGGCGTGCACGTGCTCGGCCGGAACATCCAGGATGCGCGGCGCGATGGCCAAGATGTCGAGCATACGGGCCTGGGCCAGTGCGGGGTCGATGGTCTTGGGCGCGGCGTATTCGGCGATGACGAGCCAGCGGCCCGGCGTCTGCGGGCAACCCTCGTACAGGTCGATGGCAGCGGAGTAGTCGGGCAGGTCGGCATCGTAGACGCGATAGCAGCTCACGCCCTCGCGCTTGGCCCACTTGCGGCGCAGACGGGCATTCTTGCGCAGGCGGTTGGCGAACTGCTCGGACTCCGGGATGAGCACGGGCAGCGGCTTGCCGTCGCCCAAGTCGAGCGTGGCGGCAGGTTCGGGCATGGAGGAAGCGGCGGCTTCGTCGTTGGCTTCGTTGGCATCCGCAACCTCGGCCTCGGCATCCGCGCTGGTCGCAGCCTCAAACGCTGCAGCGGCGTGGTCGAGTGAGGGCCAAACCTCAAGAGCCGCCTCCTCGTTATTGGGCATGACGGCGATCGAGCGCTCGGGCTCGGCGTGGAGCGCGCGGGCCAGCAAGCCGTCGCGGGTGAGAGCGGCGACCGGCGCCGAAGCGAGCTCGGGGGCGCGGCGCAGCTCGCCGATGAGCGTCATGGCATCGTGCATGAGCGAAAGCGGGGTCTCGGTCGTGTCCGCGACCAGGGCGGCACCGGCGACGGCGCCCGCATGGTCCAGCACGGTGGCGGGCTTGGCGGCACAAAAGTCGACAAAACGCTTGTAGCCGGCGCACTTGACCATGCGCTCGGCAGTCTTGCGGGCGGCGGGGTCGATGTCTACGGCCACGATGCGCGCCTGGCGCTCGCGCGCTGCCGCCTCGCGCTCGCGCGCCTCGGCAAGCAGCTGCTCCCACAGGACAGCGTCGTGCAGCTGCCAGCCCTCAAAGCCCCAGCGCTCGCGTGCGGCGCCCGGGGCGCGGTCGGTCAGAATGTTCACGGCCTCCAGCAGCAGACCGCCGCCGGCGCACGAGGCATCGATCAGCGTGGGAAGGGCTTCATTCTCGTAATCGTCGGCCGTCAGCTCGCGCTCGCACAGTGCGGTCCAGCCGACCTGCGCCAGCACCAGGGCGGCGTAGTCGGGGCGCAACACGTGCGCGCCCTCGCCGGCACGGGTCGCCGCGGGCGGCAGGCGCTTGAACAGCGGGTCGCCCGAAAGGTCCAGGCTGATGCTCGCGCGGCGCTGACGCAGCGAAAGCAACAGGTGAACATCGGGGTCGGCGGCATCGACGTCGGCGCGACGGCCCGTGGTCTCGGCCAGACGGTCGCACAGCGCGTCTTTGGCGCGCAGGGCCGAGAAGCGCGTGTTGCGCAGCTGCTCGGTCACGCCGCGGGCGGTGATGGCGATGGTGGCGCCGGGGCGGATGATGGTCTCCCAAGCGATGTCGTAAACGCTGTCGTACAGTTCATCGGCATCCTGCGCCTCAAAGCGCCCGAGTACCACGAACACACGGCTCGCCAGGCGTGACCACAGACAGGCGCGGTAGCCTTCTTCGAGCTCGCCCTCAAACGTGGCGCGGCCCTTCAGCCGGCGAACATGCGAAAGCCCGAGGCGTTTAAGCTCATCGGCGAGTGCGGACTCAAAGCCCTCGGGGCAGCTTGCGTAAAATTCCATGGGTGACCTCTCTGGTTGCGTCGCTCCATTATATGATGGATACTTCGTTTACTCTCGCCCCCGAAAGGAACCCATATGATTGATGCGTGCCCCGATCCCGCCGTGCTCTTTTTTGACGTGGACGGCACGCTGACGTCGTTCGATCCCGACAACATGACCGACAAGGACTTTTCGGCGGTTTGCCCCTCGCAGGCGGTCGTCGAGGCGTTTCATCGCCTGCGCAATGCGGGTCACCAGGCATTTATCTGCACGGGTCGTCCCTTGTGGCTGATTGCCGATGGTCTGCGTGCTTTGGAGCCTGCGGGTGTCGTTGCCATGGCGGGGGCGACGCTCGAGGTCGAGGGCCGCGTGGTGCATGAGGACTGCTTTGACGAGGACGTTGTCGAGGAGCTTGCACGCCGTATGGCCGCGGCAGGGATTGAGGCCTTTTTCGAGACCAACGTGGCTACTTTTGCCCTGGAACCTGCGGGTGTTGAGCAGTCGTCTCTGATCGGCACTTCTGTGGTGCACAGCGCCGAGGAGATGCGCGTCGACGGCAGTCTGCGCGTGGGCAAGGTATGCCTCAATGTGCCCAGTTTGGCTCGCGTAGCCAATGATGACGGCTTTATCGATTGCGAGTTTGAGCTGTGCAACACCGGTGGCCAGAATCGCGAGCTGAGCCCCAAGGGCATTGACAAGGGCGTGGGCGTGGCGCGAGCGCTGGCGTATCTGGGCCGCGAGGGAAATGCGCGCACCTTTGGCTTTGGCGATTCGGGCAACGACCTGGGCATGCTCGCCGCCGTCGAGACAGCCGTGGCCATGGGCAACGCCATGCCCGAGGTCAAGGCGGTCGCCGACTACGTGACCGACGATGTCGCACACGACGGCACCGTCACCGCCATGCGCCACTTTGGGTTGATTTAATAAATGGCCGGGTCGCCCGCAGTGGGGGGGGCGACCCGGCCATTTGAGCTATTTTGCAATATAGAGCTTGGGATGACTGCGGCTGCTCTCGATCGCCGCCGTCATGATGCCCTCGTCGTCTCCGTCAACGATGATGCCATCGAGGTCATCGATCTGCGCGGACTGATAAAAACTGGTCTTGTTGAACTTTCCCTGGTCAACCATCATGTAACCCTGGTTTGAGTTGGTCAGGTACATATGCTTGATCATGGCCGAGAAGTCGTGCTCGACGGTAAAACCGTGGTCGGGGTGGAATCCGTCGGCACTGACAAACGCCTTGTCGGCATGTAGTTTGCTCATACAGTCGAGCGTTAGTGCGCCCGCGAGATAGAGGTGGCCCTTGCGCACGGAGCCGCCCAGCAGCACTACCGAAGCATTGGGGAGATTGAAGCTGGCGTAGTTCGCGATTGCAAGATCGCCGGTGATAATGGTGATCTCACGCTTGTCCACGAGGGCCTTAGCGAAGTAAAAGCCCGTGGTGCCGATATCAATTACCAGAACATCGCCATCATCAACAAGAGTTGCTGCGGTTGCGGCGATGGCCTCCTTGGCCTCGACTTGGACATTGATGCGCTCCTCGGGATACGAGATTGCGGTGGAGCGAGAAAGCGATACCGCTCCACCGCGTACGCGACGCAGCTTGCCTTCGGATTCCAGTGAGACGAGGTCGTGTCGTGCGGTGACTTCCGAAACCGAAAAACGGCAAACGATGTCGGATACCGAGATATTTGGCTTTTCGGCCAGCCAGTTCATAATAAATCGCTGACGCTCGGCCGGTGAAAGGTCTGAAGTAGATGCCATATGCCACTCCTTTTGAACGAAAGGCAAAAGAGAGGCCTTTCGTAATCGAAATATAACGTATCGATATGAAAAGAACAAGGCAAAATCGTATGAATCAAATGAACGGAATGGCATGTCCCGAATGCATATGTAGCAGATAGTTCGCACTTAAATAGCGTATAGAGGGGCTTGTTCTGGAGGTGCCGCCCAAAAGAAGCACGTTCACACCCGATATTCGACCGTTCACGGAAAGTTGACAATTGAGCTTTCGATAGCTTTTGAAATGGTTTATAAAAGAAAACCGAAAAGCTTTTGAAACAAAGAAGAAGGCTTTCGATAGCAATAGTGCTAGATGAGAAAGGACCGAACATGGCGATCAAGGTGTTTGCCGACGGCGCTAACCTCGAAGGCATGCTTGACATGCATGACAATGGCAACGTTCAGGGCTTCACGACCAATCCTTCCCTTATGAAGGCCGGCGGCGTGACCGACTACCGCGCTTTTGCCAAGACGGTTCTTGAGCACATTACCGATGTGTCGGTCTCTTTTGAGGTTTTCGCTGATGACGAGGCTGGTATGGAAGCCGAGGCTCGCGAGATCGCAACCTGGGCAGACAACGTCTACGTTAAGATCCCGGCGCTCAACACCAAGGGCGAGTCCACTGCCGCGTTGGTCAAGCGCCTTTCTGCCGACGGCATCAAGGTGAATGTCACCACTATCTTCACGCCCGAGCAGGTCGACGAGTTCGTCGATGCCGTTTCTGCCGAGACCCCCTCTATTCTGTCCATCTTTGCCGGTCGCATTGCCGATACCGGCGTCGATCCGCTGCCCCTCATGGCGGAGTCCGTAAAGAAGGCTGCCGTTAAGCCTGCTGCCGAGGTTCTCTGGGCGTCTACGCGCGAGGTCCTCAATATCTTCCAGGCGGAGTCCGTTGGATGCCAGATCATTACGGTCCCCAATGCCATTCTTGCCAAGCGCAAGAATTTCGGGAAAGATTTGCTTGAGTACTCGCTTGATACGGTCAAGGGCTTTGCCCGCGACGTTCAGGCGCTTGGTTTTCATATCTTGCCCGAGGAGTAGGGGACGAGCATGCTGACCGATCTTCTTAAACCCGAGCTTGTTGCCTGCCACGTCGAGGCCTCCGACTGGGAGGAAGCGATCAGGGCATGCGGTAAGTTGCTCGTAGACGCTGGCAAATGCGACCAGAGCTATGTTGACGCCATGATTTCATCGGTTCACAAATTCGGCCCCTATATGGTCTTGGAAGAGGGCATCGCCATGCCCCACGCTCAGGCAGATGGCAATGTGAGCGAAGCGGGGATCTGTATCGTCACGCTTGACCCTGCCGTTGCGTTTGGACACGAGGATTTTGATCCGGTTCACGTGCTCGTGGGTATTTGCGCACCCGACCCCAAGGCTCATCTTGGCTGCTTGGCGGAGCTTTCGCAGATGTTCGAGGACGAGGACTGCGTTGCCAAGCTCAGCGCATGCGATACGCCCGAGCAGGTTTTGGAGACCATGCGTTCATTCTTTTAGGCCTTAATGGCACGGCGATGCGTCGCCGCTTTTGGATAGACGGAAAACCGTCACGTGTAGGAGAGGAAGGTTGCCATGCATATCATCACCGTATGCGGAAACGGCATCGGGTCTAGCCTGATGCTCGCTGGCAAAGTCGAGGAGCTTTGCGAGGAGGAGGGCATCAAGGCCGACGTTGAGTCTATGGACCTGAATGGTGCTTCTTCCGCAAATCCGGATCTGTTCATCACCGTTAAGGAACTCGCTCCCGAGCTCCACGGCAACGTTGTGATCGTTCGCAGCTATGTGAACAAGAAGAAGATCCGCGAAGACGCCCTCGAGGCAATCAAGGCGGCCGCCGCTAACGCCTAAAGCGGCGCAAAAAAGGGCGGTTCCCTGTGGAAGAGGGAACCGCGCCCACGTTAGAGAGAAAGGAAGCGCAGATGCAAGCCATCCTTCCCATACTTGAGTTTATCCAATCGATTCTGACCAAGCCAGCATGGATCATGGGTCTATTTGCCTTTGTGGGCCTTGTCGCGCTTAAGCGTCCTGCCCACAAGGTGATGACGGGCACCCTGAAGCCCATTCTGGGTTACATCATGCTGTCTGCCGGCGCCGCTGTTGTTCAGGAGAACCTTGCTCCGCTGGGTACCTTCATCGAGACCGGTTTCCACATCACCGGCGTCGTGCCCAACAACGAGGTCGTCGTTTCGATGGCTCAGAGCGTCCTCGGCGTTCAGACCATGATGATCCTGATTCTCGGCTACGTCGTGAACATTATCATTGCCCGCTTTACCAAGTTTAAGTACATCTTCCTGACGGGCCATCACAGCATGTTCATGGCTTGCCTGCTGTCTGCCGTTCTGCAGGCATCTGGCTTCCAGGATGTCCAGCTTGTCATCGTGGGTGGCATGTTCCTGGGCCTCGTGAGCGCTATGCTTCCCGCCGTTGGTCAGCGTTTCACCGAGAAGGTTACCGATGGCGATGAAATCGCCATGGGCCACTTCGGTTCACTCGCCTATTACATTTCCGCTGCAGTCGGTACGCTTTTTGCTAAGGACGCCGAGGAGAACAGCACCGAGAAGATCGAGGTTCCCGAGAAGTTCTCCTTCCTGCGCGACACCACCATCTCCACGGCTCTTACCATGGCCTTCTTCTACCTGGTTACCGCTTTCGCCGCTTACATCGCAGATCCCGCGGTTGTTACCAAGACCGCTGGCGGCGACAATGTAATCGTCTACGCCCTGACCTGTGCCCTGTCCTTCGCCGTCGGTGTCACTATCGTCTACAACGGCGTTCGTATGATCCTTGCCGACCTGGTCCCGGCTTTCCAGGGCATTTCCAACAAGCTGATCCCTGGCGCCATCCCCGCCGTCGACTGCGCCGTCTTCTTCCCCTATGCTCCCACCGCCGTCATCCTCGGCTTTGTTGCCTCCTTCATCGGTGGCGTGGTCGGTATGTTCATCGTGGGCGCTACCCTGGGCATCTTCATCATCCCGGGCATGGTTCCCCACTTTTTCTGCGGTGCTACCGCAGGCATCTACGGCAATGCTACCGGCGGTCGCAAGGGCGCAGCTCTTGGCGCTTTCGTCAACGGCCTGCTCATCACCTTTGCCCCGGCCCTGCTTCTGCCCGTTCTTGACGTCTTTGGCTTCAAGAACACTACGTTCGGCGACTTCGATTTCTCCGTCATTGGCATTACGCTTGGCCGCGCTGCCGAGGCCTTCGGTACCACCGGTGTCTACGCGATTCTCGCTGTCCTTCTGATCGTCGCTTTCATCCCCAACTTCATCCACACCAAGGGTGCTGTGATTAACCACGTTGAGGAAGAGTAGTCCAGACGTACGTTAGGCCCTATTCGGGCGGAGCTCCGATAACCGGCTCCTACACGGAAGCGGTGGCGCCTCAAATGAGGCGCCACCGCTTTTTGTTTTTGGACTGGTTGTGAAAACGCACCGGTGAAGCGCTGTCTCTGCGCCGCGAACGGAATCAACCGCGATGATCAGCAAAAACGTTTTGCCGCTGGGGTGTCGATATAAAAATGGTAAAACTGCAAAACCGTTCGCCGAGAAGATGAAAACCCGCAGCTCACGCCTTGATAAACGTAGGTAAAGTGTTTAGCAGTTTATCGGCCGTATGCTAACGAAAGGAATCAGGCAGATGGCAATCAAGGTGTTCGCTGACGGTGCAAACCTCGAGGGCATGCTCGACATGTACGAGAACGGCAACGTTCAGGGTTTCACGACCAACCCGTCCCTTATGAAGAAGGGCGGCGTGACGGATTACCGCGCGTTTGCCAAGGAGGTCCTGGCCCACATCACCGATGTGTCCGTCTCGTTTGAGGTCTTTGCCGACGACGTCGAGACCATGGAGGTCGAGGCCCGCGAGATCGCTACCTGGGCCGAGAACGTCTACGCCAAGATTCCGTGCGTGACTACCAAGGGCGAGTCCACCGCCGAGCTGGTGCGCAAGCTTTCGGCCGACGGCATCAAGGTCAACGTCACCACCATCTTTACGCCTACGCAGGTCGATGAGATGGTCGAGGCCGTTGACGCCGAGACGCCGTCCATCATCTCGCTCTTTGCCGGCCGCATCGCCGACACCGGCGTCGATCCCATTCCGTTTATGACGGAGTCGGTCAAGAAGGCCGCCGCTAAACCCAACTGCGAGGTCCTGTGGGCGTCCACGCGCGAGCTTATCAACATTTACCAGGCAGAAGCCTGCGGTTGCCAGATCATCACAGTGCCCAACAGCATCCTGGTCAAGCGCAAGAACATCGGTCGCGACCCGTACGAGGTCTCGCTCGATACCGTGCGCGGCTTTGCCAAAGATATCGCCTCGCTCGGCTTCCATATCCTGCCGTAGAGCGAACACTGGCTACGCCGCGGGCTGTTCGCCCCGGCCTTTCCTTTCCCTATCGCTCACGCGCTCCGCGAGGGTCGCGCTAGGCAAAGGAAAGGCCGGGGCTGCCGACACGAGCTTGCCAGTAGGTTGGTGATTGGCTTCCATATCCTGCCGTGGACAAAGGTACCCCCTGCAGCGACGTGCAAAATCGCGAGTATTCAGCAGGGTAAAGGCTTTTACCAGCTGGTTGAAGCACGGAACAGCCCCCCGTTTTGGCTCTGATGACGCTAAAACGGGGGGGCTATTTCTTGCTTTTTCGCCTCTGAGGGGCGTTCGGGGCGGCAGAAATTGCAGAATACTCGCGATTTTGCACATCGCGAGAGGGGGGACCCTTGCTTTGGCGGTCTACTTCCCCTGCACCATGGTGAGCGAGATCTTCTTTCGGTCGCGATCGACCTTCTCGACCCATACCTTCACCGTGTCGCCGACGCGCACCACGTCGCTCGGGTGCTTGACGAAGCGGTTGGCGAGCTTGGAGATATGCACGAGGCCGTCCTGGTGCACGCCCACGTCGACGAAGGCGCCAAAGTCCACAACGTTGCGCACCGTGCCCTTGAGTTCCATGCCGGGCTCTAGGTCGTCGATGGAAAGCGCTGAGCGGCTAAAGACCACCTCGGGCGCGTCGTCGCGCGGGTCGCGGCCGGGCTTCTTGAGCTCGTTGACAATGTCGATGAGCGTGAGGGTGCCGCAGTTCAGGTCGCTTGCCAGCGCCGAGATGCTGCCCAGGCGGCGCTCGATGTCGGGCACGCCGCCGCGGCTGAGCTTGCTTGCTTTAACGCTGGCGCGTTCTAGGACGGACGTGGCCACCTCGTAGCTCTCGGGGTGGACGCTTGTCGCGTCGAGTGGGTTCCTGCCGCCGCTAATGCGCAGGAAGCCCGCGGCGTTGAGATATGCCTTGGGTCCCAGCTTGGGGACCTTCTTGAGCTGGCGGCGATCGGTAAAGGCGCCGTTTTCCTCGCGGTAGGCCACGATGTTTTTGGCCACGCTCGGCGTGATGCCCGATACGTATCCCAGCAGGCTCGCGCTCGCGGTGTTTACGTCGACGCCCACGCGGTTGACGACGTCCTCAACCACGTGGCCCAGGGTGCGCGAAAGCTCGGTCTGGTCAAGGTCGTGCTGGTACTGGCCCACGCCGATGGACTGGGGCGGGATCTTGACGAGCTCTGCCAGCGGGTCCTGCAGGCGGCGGCCCAGGCTCATGGCGCCACGCACGGTGACGTCCAGGTCGGGATACTCCTGGCTGGCGAGCTCGGAGGCGGAGTACACCGATGCGCCGGCCTCGTTGACGATGGTGTATCGCAGCTCAGGCGCCTGCTCGGCGATGAACTCCGAGACGACTTCCTCGGTCTCGCGGCTGGCGGTGCCATTGCCGATGACGATGGTGTTGACGCCGTCCTTCTTGACGAGGCGGGCGAGCTCGCGCTTGGTGCCGGCGACGTCGTGGCGCGGCTTGGTGGGGTAGACCACGCCGTGGTCGAGCAGCTTGCCGGTCTCGTCCATGACGGCGATCTTGCAGCCGGTGCGGTAGCCCGGATCGAGCGCGAGCACACGGGCGCCGCGCACGGGGCGTGCCGAGAGCAGGCCCTCGAGATTCTTGGCAAAGACATTGATGGCCTCGGTCTGCGCGCGGACGGTGAGTTTGGCGCGGGCCTCGCGCTCCAGCGAGGGGGCCATGAGGCGCTTGTAACCGTCAGCGATGGCGGCATCGAAGATGGGAGCAAACACGCCCTGGCGTCGGGGCCAACGGCTGCCGAGGCGTGCCGTGGCGGCAGCGCCGTCGACGTTCATGCGCACGCGGAGCTTGCCCTCGCGCTCACCGCGGTCGATAGCCAGCACGCGGTGGTTGGGTATACGGCGCAGCGGCTCGTCAAAGTTGTAGTAGGGCTCGTAGGGGGTCTTCTCGGTGGGGTCGGTGGCCTCGACGACGATGTCGGCGGTGTTTTGCGTAAAGGCGCGCAGGTCGGCGACGTTCTCGGGGTCCTCGGCCACCGTTTCGGCCACGATGTCGGCGGCGCCGGCAAGCGCCTTCTCGGGCGTGTCGAAGCCAGCCTCCTCGTTGACGTATGCCGCGGCGGCGTCGAGTGCGCTGCCCTTGTCCGAGGCCTGCATGATGATCATGTTGGCGAGCGGCTCCAAGCCCGCCTCGCGGGCCTTCTGCGCGCGGGTCATGCGCTTTTTGCGGTAGGGCTTGTAGAGGTCCTCGACACGCTGGAGCTGTGTGGCCTCGCGAATCTGCTGTTCGAGTTCGGGCGTGAGCTTGCCCTGGGCGTCGATGAGCAGAATGACGTCCTCTTTACGCTGCTCAAGATTGCGCAGGTAGGACAGACGCTCGTCGAGCGCGCGCAGGGCGACGTCGTCCATGCCACCCGTGGCTTCCTTGCGGTAGCGCGAGATAAAGGGGATGGTGTTGCCCTCGTCGATGAGCTTGACGGCCGCCTCGACGTTGGCGGCCTTAAGGTTGAGCTCGCGGGCGAGCTGGGCGATAAGATCCATGGGACTCCTTGCGTTTAAGGTGTGTTTGCAGCACAGAGCTACCAAGGATACCACCCGTCCCAAAAGACTGTTTCGTGGCGAACGAATCAAGCCGAGGCGCAAAATAGCCCCCGCACCAGAAAAACCGTCGGCAAGGTAGCAAAAGGCCCCGCGGGCTGGAGGCTGCTCGCGGGGCAAAGAAGAGGGACTTATTTGTGGCGGACCGAGGGGCTCGCATGGGGTTTCTGCCGCGGCCGCTCTTAAGGCATTACAGCTCGACGAGCTGGCCGGTTTCGGCGGCCTCCTTGATAGCATTGAGAAGCGTGAGCGTCTTGACGTTATCGGCGGGGGTCACGACGGGCTCGACCTCGCGGCGGACAACCTTCACAAAGTGCTTGAGCTGCATCTTGTGCGGCAGCGCCGGGTCGACGGCCGGAATCTCCATCTGCAGCGGCTTGTGCCAGTTGGAGGCGCCGTCGTAGGAGAACTGGTGCAGGCGGGGCAGCGAAAGGGCACCCAAGGTTCCGCCGATAAAGTAGGCGTCGGCGTCGAAGGGGCGGTACTGCGGATCCTCGCGAGCGGTTGCCTCCCAGTTCCAGGGGCTGGCGGTGGCGTCGGAGATGGTCATGCTCGCAAGCGCGCCATCGGCAAAACGGACGTTGACCACGGCGGAGTCCTCGGTCTCAAAACCGCGGGCGGCGCTGGACTGCATGCCCTGGACGGCAACGGGCTCGCCCAGCAGGTAGCGGAGCAGGTCGACGTCGTGCACCAGGTTGACCAGGATCGGGCCGGCGCCCTTCTTGCGGCGCCACTCGACATCGAAATACTCGTCGTTCTTATAGATCATGTAGTGGAAGCTCGACACGGTGAGCTTGCCCAGCTCGCCGGACTCGATGATCTCCTTGGCCTTGTTGACGAAGGGGTTGTGGCGACGGTGCTGACCCACGAGCACGGGCACGCCAGCGGTCTCGGCCTCGGCGGCGAAGGCCTGGGCATCCTCCAGGTCGTTGGAGATCGGCTTTTCGACCAACGGCACGATGTTGCGCTTCACAGCCTCGCGGGCAACGCCCAGGTGTAGGTCGTTGGGCGTGGCGATGATGACGGCCTCGGGCTTGACCTCGTCCATCATCTGGGCGGGATCGGTATAAAACGGCACGCCGGCGGCCTCGGCCGTGGCGCGGGCGCCCTCAAAGGCGTCGGCGATGGCGACGAGCTCGGCCTCGGGCTCCTCGGTGACAAAGCGGATGTGGTTGCGGCCCATGGCGCCGGCGCCGATAACGGCAATGCGGACGGGATTGAGCTCAGACATTTCGACTCCTTAATTCTGGTGGCGATGGAATGCGGCAAGGGGGCGGCCCTTGCCGCGTCAAGCAAAACTAAGCGGACTTCTTCTTGCTGTCGGAGACCATCATGTAGACGGTGAGCACGACGGCGATGGCGGCGATCACGATGGCGCCGTAGAAGGACTGCTGGTAGGCAGCGCTGCCGGCCTCGGCGTGATACAGCACGGCGGTGATGGGCTGGCTGATCCAGGTGGAGGCGGCGTAGCCCAAAAACATGATGCCGTAGTTGACGCCGATGTTGCTGGTGCCGAAGGCGCCACCGGTGAGCGGCGGGTAGATGACGAGCAGGGCGCCAAAGCTAAAGCCGAGCAGGGCGAGCGCCACAAAGAACATGCTCTGCGTAAAGCTCATCGACATGATGACGAGTGCAACGATGGTGACGACAAGGCTGATGAGCAGCGACTTATAGGCGCCGAGCTTGTCGATGATCTGGCCAAAGGACAGACGACCGACCAGGTTGGCGCAGGTGTTGACGGAGACGACCACACCGCCGAGGGCGACGGCCGCGGCGCTCGTGGGGTCGGCGAAGAGCTGGACGGCGGCGATGGAGGCAACCTTGCCCACGAGCAGGGTGCCCGCGGTGGCGGCAAAGGCGAAGGTGACGATGAGGACCCAGAAGCGCGGGGTCTTGACCATCTCGCCCGGGGTGAGGTCACCGAAGGTGCCGGCATGCGCGCCGCCCTTGGGGGCCTCGAAGCCCTCGGGCAGCCAGCCGGCCTCGGGGGCCTTCAGGAACAGGGCGGAGGCGGCAATCGTCACAAAGAAGATGACGCCGAGCGCCTTGAGGGCGCCAAAGATGCCCAGGCTCGGGATGAGCAGCGAGGCGAGCACCGGGGACAGCACGGCGGGGCCGGCGGTCGAAGCGGCCAGGGTGATGCCGGAGGCGAGACCCTTCTTGTCGATGAACCACTTTTGTCCGGTGGTGAGCGCCGGGTTGTAGCCCAGGCCGTTGCCGATGGCGGCGACGAGCGAGAACCACAGGTAGAACTGCCACGGCTCGGTGACGGTGCCGGACATGAACCAGCCCACGCCGTAGCACACGGCGGCGGCGATCACGACGTTGCGCGGGCCGATCTTATCGGAAATGCGGCCGGCGAAGATGCCCGTCACGGCCATGATGGTCTGAAAGACCGGGAACGCCCAGGTAAGGGCGCTGGACCACTCGGGGTAGACGGCGAGCAGATTCTTGCTCACGACGGAATACAGCGCGATGGAGCTGATGAAGAACATGGTGACGCACGCGGCGGAAAGCACGACGGCGCGACCCTTGTTGGAGTTGGTGGAAGCCATTGGACTCTTTCTAATCGATACGGGGGAGGAGAGGGCGTGTCCGCGGGGCCTCCCTGTCAGGTTGGTTTACTGGTCGGTCGGCTTGGCGACGCCGGACTCATCGGACCAGAGCTCGACACCCTTGTTCTTAAGGTAGTTGTCGGCATAGGCGCGACGGCCGCCGGGCTTGGCGGTGAGGTCGCCCATCATGTTGGAGAAGCCGCCGTCGACCTTGATGGCGTCGCCGGTGGTAAAGTCCGAGCGCGTGGACGCCAGGAACATGACGGCGTTGGCGATATCGCTGACCTCGCCGATGCGGCGCGTGGCGATCAGACGGCTGCGGCTCTTTTCGACCTCGGGGTCGGCGTAGAAGTTGGCCGACATCGGGGTCTTAACGAAGCAGGGCTCGACGCAGTTGGAGCGGACGCCGTAGGGGCCCCACTCGGCGGCGAGCATCTTGGACATCATGTTGACGCCGGCCTTGGTGGAGCTGTACACGCCCGAGAACGTCTCGGGGGAGTGACTGGCGACGGTCGAGATGTGCACCAGGCGGCCCTGGCCGGCCTTGATCATCTCGCGACCAAAGCGCTGCGAGGTGATGAAATAGCCGGTGAGGTTGACGTTGAGCACCTGCTCCCAGTCGCTCAGCGGCAGATCCTCCATAGCGGCAAAGCGCAGGATGCCGGCGGTGTTGACGAGGACGTCGACGCGGCCGAAGTTGGCGATGGTGGCATCGACGGCAGCCTGAACCTCGGCCTCGTCGGTGGCGTTCATCTTGTATCCCTCGGCGTGGATGCCAAACTCGGCAGCGAGGTCGGCGGCAGCGGCCTTGACCTTCTCCTCGTCCAGGTCGAGCATGACGACGTTGGCGCCATTGCGGGCGAACTCGCGGCAGATCTCGGCACCCATACCGCCGAGCGCGCCAGTCACGGCGCAGACATCGCCCTCGAGCTTAAGCCAATTGCTCATAGGAACTTCCCTTCTTGTGCCTCCCGGTGGGTCGCTCCCATTAACCGACCCACGTGGTTTTCGCTGGTTATCGTATGCTTTGCATTTGCGCAGGTGAATTGCATATTTGTTAGAATAGCGTTAACCGTAGGTTTATACTATGCGATGCAGTTTATTCTCAATTGAGCTCGTGACCTGCGAAAACAACCCCCTGTGGCACCATGCGGTCACGGGCGCGAAAACGGGAGATTGACGTGTACGATCGACGACTTGAGGCCATATCGGCCGCCGCGGAGCTGGGAAGCTTCTCGCGTGCGGCGGCAAAATTGCGCGTGTCGACCCCGGCGCTCGTCAAGCAGGTGTCGGGCTTCGAGGCCGAGTTCGGCATCACGCTGTTCGAACGCTCGCACTCGGGCGTCAAGGTGACGCCGGCCGGCGCACTGCTGGTGGACGACGCGCGCTCGATCATGCGGCAGTCCGAGGACGCGCTGCGCCGTGCTCGACGTGCGGCGGGTGACGGCGGTGCCGTGCGCCTGGGCGTGTCGATGATGTGTCCGGGGCGCCAAACGCTGTCGATGTGGACGGGCATCCACGATCTGGAGCCGTCGCTGCGATTTGAGATTGTGCCGGTAAGCGACCTCTACGACGAGCGCGAGACAGTCATGCGTAGCTTGGGCCGCGAGGTCGATGTGGTGCAGTCGAGTTTTTCTACCCCACGCTGGGGTGATGCCTGCCAAAAGCTCCGCATTGTCAACGTGCCGTTTTATATCGACCTGCCGCGCACGAGCCCGCTGGCGCGCAAGAATCGCATTTCGGTTGCCGACTTGGAGGGCATGCGTCTACGCGTACTGCGCCACGGCAACGACGCCATGGACAGCCTGCGCATCGACCTTTTGGCCGACGGCGGCGTGGACGTGATCGACGTGGATAGCTTTGACTTTGCGCTCTTTAACGAGGCGGAGGAAAAGGGTGACGCGGTGCTCACCTGCGGAGCGTGGTCGG
The DNA here is from genome assembly GCA_036302525.1 of Collinsella sp. Taxonomy (GTDB): domain Bacteria; phylum Actinomycetota; class Coriobacteriia; order Coriobacteriales; family Coriobacteriaceae; genus Collinsella. The sequence goes on from JAXJCG010000004.1 coordinate 71,012, forward strand.
GGGTGCACCCGGCCTTTGTGGGCGTGCCGTTCCTGTGCGGTCGCGAGGTACCGGTCTTTCTGCACTACCCGCTCGAGCCCACCCTCCAAGTCCAAAAATTCGTGAACGCCATGGCCCAACTCCTCAAGTAGCTCACCTGGAACGGGACTTTTTTGACTCCTTACAAAATGAGGCCCTGGCCAAACGGCCAGGGCCTCACCACTTCTTTTTAGGCTGCGAGAAAAGGCTGCGCGTAGGAGTTCCCCGAGGGAGACGGGGTGTTTGCTCCGCGCGCAGTTTCGCAGCGAAGCGAGAATGTTTGAGCACGGAGTAAACACCCCGTCTCCCTCGGGGAACTCCGTTGGGAGCGTTGGGGCTGTTTTGAGCTACTCCAGCTCAAACGCTCCGGTGTAGAGCTGGTAGTAATACCCGCGCTTGGCGATCAGCTCGTCGTGGTTGCCGCGCTCGATGATGCGGCCGTGGTCCAGACAGATGATCGCGTCGGAGTTGCGCACGGTGGACAGGCGGTGCGCGATGACAAACGTCGTGCGACCCTCCATGAGCTTGTCCATGCCCGCTTGCACGATGGCCTCGGTGCGGGTGTCGATGGAGCTCGTGGCCTCGTCCAGAATCATCGCCGGCGGATCGGCGACGGCGGCGCGTGCGATCGAAATCAGCTGGCGCTGGCCCTGCGACAGCTGCGCGCCGTTGCCGGTGAGCATCGTGTCGTAGCCGTCGGGCAGGCGGGTGATAAAGTCGTCGGCGCCCGCGAGCTTGGCTGCCGCGATGCACTCCTCGTCGGTGGCGTCCAGGTTGCCGTAGCGGATGTTATCCATCACGGTGCCGGTGAACAGGTTCACGTCCTGCAGCACCACGCCCAGCGAGCGGCGCAGATCGGCCTTGCGGATCTTGTTGACGTTGATGCCGTCGTAGCGAATCTTGCCGTCGGCGATGTCATAGAAGCGGTTGATGAGGTTGGTGATGGTCGTCTTGCCCGCACCGGTGGCGCCGACAAACGCGACCTTCTGGCCCGGCTTGGCAAACACGGACACGCCGTGCAGCACCTCGTGGTCGGGCGTGTAGCCAAAGTCGACGTTGTCCATGACCAGGTCGCCGCGCAGCGGTACGTACTCGATCTCGCCGGTTGCGCGGTGCGGATGTTTCCATGCCCACATGCCGGTGTGGTGGTCGGCCTCCTCGAGCTGCCAGGTATCGGGGTTGACCTGCGCGTTGACGAGCGTCACATAGCCTTCGTCGGCTTCGGGCTTCTCGTCGATGAGCTCAAAGATGCGGTCGGCGCCGGCGAGGCCCATGACCACGGCGTTGATCTGCTGCGAGATCTGACCGATCTGTCCGCAGAACTGCTTGGTCATGTTGAGGAACGGCACCACGACGGCGATGGACAGCGCCATGCCCGAGATGCTCAGGTTGGGCACGCCCAGCGCCAGGAAAATGCCGCCGGCAAGGGCCACCAGCACGTAGAGCAGGTTGCCCAGGTTCATAAGGATGGGCATGAGGATGTTGGCGTACATGTTGGCCTTTTGCGAGACCTCGAAGAGCTTTTCGTTGCGCTCGTCAAAATCGGCCTCGGCGGCAGACTCGTGGCAGAACGCCTTGACGACCTTCTGGCCGTTCATGACTTCCTCGATATGGCCCTCGACCACGCCGAGCTCGGTCTGCTGCGCAATAAAGAAGCGCGCGGAGTTGGAGCCGAGCAGCTTGGTCATAAAGGTCATAAAGGCGACGCCGGCAATAATGACCAAGCACATCCACACGCTGTAGTACAGCATGATAAAGAACACCGTGACGATGACGATGACCGTCATGAGCAGGTTGGGCAGCGACTGGCTGATCATCTGGCGCAGCGTGTCGATGTCATTGGTGTAGTGGCTCATGATGTCGCCGCGCTGGTGCGTGTCGAAGTAGCGGATCGGCAGGTCCTGCATGCGGTTGAACATCTTCTCGCGCAGCTTCTCGAGCGAGCCCTGCGTGACGATGGCCATGGCGCGGTTCCAGAAGAGCGAGGACAGGATGCCGATGCCGTAGATGCAGGCGAGGGTGGTCACGAGCTGTGCGATCTTGGGCTGCGCGGCTCCCCAATCGCCCGACTGCCACGATTCGCTAATAATCTGCAGGGCGCTCTGAAGGAAGGTCGCGCCGATGGAGTTGATGATGGCGCAGAGCACCACGCCGGCGACGACGAGGGGCAAAAGCACGGGGTAAAAGCCAAAGAGCGTCTTGATGAGGCGCGACATGGTGCCGCCCTTGCGGTTGAGCGCGCGCTCGGCGGTCGTTGCCTTACTCATGTGCCTCGCCTCCTTCCTGGGTCTGAGCTTGCGTTACGGATGCCTCGGTGTCGGCCTCGACGGCCTCTTCGCCCTCGGCAGACATCTTGTTCTGCGAGGTAAAGGTCTCGCGGTAGATCTCGCTCGTCTTGAGCAGCTCGTCGTGGTTACCGATCTGCGCGATGCGGCCGCCCTCCATGACGATGATGCGGTCTGCGTCCTGCACGGAGCTAATGCGCTGGGCGATGATGAGCTTGGTCGTGTTGGGCAGATAGCTTGCCAGCCCTGCGCGAATCTTGGCGTCGGTCTTGGTGTCGACGGCGCTCGTGGAGTCGTCCAGGATCAAGATCTTGGGGCGACGCAGCAGGGCACGCGCAATGCACAGGCGCTGCTTCTGACCGCCGGAAACATTGGAGCCGCCCTGTTCGATCCAGGTGTCATAGCCCTTGGGGAAGCCGTCGACAAACTCGTCGGCGCAGGCCAGATGCGCGGCCTCGCGGACCTCTTCGTCGGTGGCGTTCGGGTCGCCCCAACGCAGGTTCTCGGCAATCGTGCCGCTAAACAGCACGTTTTTCTGCAGCACCATGGCCACCTGGTGGCGCAGGGCGTCCAAGTCGTAGTCGCGTACATCCACGCCGCCCACGCGCACGGTACCCTCGGTGGCGTCGTACAGGCGGGCGATGAGGTTTACGAGCGTGGACTTGGCCGAGCCGGTGCCGCCGATGATGCCGATGGTCTCGCCGCTCTTAATGTGCAGGTCGATATCGTCGAGCGCCTGGCGCTTCGCATGCGCGGAATACTTAAAGCTCACGTGGTCAAAGTCGATGGAGCCATCGGCGACCTCGAGCACGGGCTCGGCGGGATCGGCGATCGTGGGCTCGGCGGCCAGCACCTCGGTGATGCGGTGCGCCGATTCGTCGGCCATGGTCACCATGACAAAGATCATCGATAGCTGCATCAGGCTCATGAGGATTTGGAAGCCATAGGTAAAGATCGAGGAGAGCTGGCCCACGTCGAACAGCGTGCCCTGGCTCGTGATGATGAGCTTGGAGCCCAGGTAGATGATGACGACAAACGCGCCGTTGACGCAGATGTTCATCATGGGGTTATTGAAGGCGAGCAGCTTTTCGGCGCGGGTGAAGTCCATCTGGACGTCGCGCGCGGCGGTGGCGAACTTCTCTTTCTCGTAGTCCTGGCGCACGTAACTCTTGACCACGCGCATGCCGGTGACGTTTTCCTCGACGGACTCGTTGAGCGCGTCGTACTTGCGGAACACGCGGGCAAAGATCGGGCGCACCTTATAGATGATAAAGAACAGGCCAAAGCCCAGCAGCGGAATGATGACCAGGTAGACCATGGCGACGCTGCCGCCCATGGCGTAGGCCATGGCAAAGGCAAAGACCAACACCAGCGGCGCGCGCACGGCGATGCGGATGAGCATCATAAAGGCCTGCTGCACGTTGTTGATGTCGGTGGTGAGGCGGGTGACGAGCGAGGAGCTCGAGAACTCATCGATGTTGGCAAAGCTGAACGTCTGGATCTTGTAGAACAGGTCGTGACGCAGGTTCTTGGCGAAGCCGCAGCTCGCATGACTGCAGGTGACGCCGGCAGCGGCACCAAAAGCGAGCGACGTCAGTGCGATGAGCACCAAAAAGCCTGCGGTGGGAAGCATCTGGGCGACGGTGGCACCGTCTTTGATGGCGTCGATCATGTCGGCGGTGATAAACGGGATCATCATTTCGCAGAGCACCTCGCCAAGCACCAGCAGCGGCGTGGCGATCGTGACCTTCTTGTAATCGCGGATGCTTCCCATGAGGGTTTTAATCATCCAGTTCCTCCCAGGTTACACGGATTTTCTCGAGCATTTCGGCGAGCTGCTCGCGCTCGTCGTGGGTGAGGGCACCAAAGGCCTGCTCTCTAAAGCGAATGCGGGCTGCCTGGTCGATGCGGGCGTTTTCCCGGCCGGTTTCGGTCAGGCGAATGGTGAGCTGCCGTCGATCCTTGGGGTTACGGCTGCGCTCGATGAGGCCGTTGAGCTCGAGTTTGGACAGGATCTCGGAAAGCGACCCCGGCTTGAGGTCAAAGTGCATGCCGAGTTCCTGCTGCGACATCTCGCCGCCGGGTTGCTTGGCCAGCAGGCAGATGATGGGCGCCTTGCCGGACACGCCTCCGCCATGAAAATGCATGTAATGGCCGCAAAAGCCCAGGCCATTGAGGATGCGCTTGGCAAGCTTGTCTTCTGAGCTAACCGCTTCGGGTGCACCCGCCGGCTGTGACGGGTCGCCGCCGGGCTCGTGCGAACAAAGGTTAAGAGGTTCATCGCACATGAATTAGTGTTGCTCCTTTCTTTAGTTAGGTAGTGGAATTGTTTTGTGCCTAACCAATCTAGGAGCATGAGAAATGAATGTCAAGGTACCAAACTTATTAAGTTACGGCGTTTTGCCAAACGCCGTAACCGCTCGACGCTGCAAGCGTTCCTAAGCGGCAATCTGACGTTCAATCGTCGGGCATGGCCACAAGGCCTATGCCCTCCTCTTTCACGTCACCTTGCTCGCTTAGGAACGCTTTCGCTGTCCGTCCTCAACCTGCGATAGTCGTTGGGGACGTTCTTAAATGACTAGTCAAACAAGAACGTCCCCAATGACTAACTTCCTCCTTCCCGTAACCTTTCCGCAACAATGTGGCCTCCGCGGCGCCAGCGCCGTTCACAACTTCCCCTGCGCTACACTTAGTTGCACTATGGCGCCATCGTGCCGCGCCCGACCCAAGGGGGACTCTCATGAAGAACACTCAGCTGCTGTTGATCAACGATATGTGCGGCTACGGCAAGGTCGCGCTTTCCGCCATGCTGCCGGTGCTGTCGCACATGGGCTACCGCATCCACAACCTGCCGACGGCACTTGTGTCCGATACGCTCAACTATCCCAAGTTCTACATCCACGACACCACCGAGTACGTGCGCCAGAGCCTCGCCATCTGGGAGGAGCTCGGCTTTGAGTTCGACGCCATCTCTACCGGCTTTATCGTGACCGAGGAAGAGACGCGCATCATTTCGGACTTCTGCCACCGTCGCGCGCAAAAGGGTACCAAGGTGTTCGTCGACCCCATCATGGGCGACAACGGCAAGCTCTACGCCGGCGTGCCCGAGTCCACGATCGGTCTCATGCGCAGCCTGCTCGAGTGCGCCGACTATGCGGTGCCAAACTACACCGAGGCGTGCCTGCTCACCGATACGCCCATTGCCGAGCAAATCACGCCCGATGAGGGCCGCACTCTTGTGGATGCCGTGCGTGCCCTGGGCGCCAAGTCGGTGGTCATTACGAGCGCTGTGGTCGACGGTGCGAATGTCGTCATCGGTTACGACCATGTGGCGGGGGAGTACTTCACGATTCCCTTCGACCTGATCCCGGTCTATTTCCCGGGCACGGGCGACACGTTCTCGGCGGTGCTCGTCGGCCGCGTTATGGCAGGTTGGAGTCTGCAGCGCGCGACGTCCGATGCCATGCGCGTGGTGGCTGAGCTTATCGAGCGCAATGCCGACCAAGAGGATAAGTCGGCTGGCCTTCCCATCGAGGCCTGCCTGGACGTGATTGACCATGAGTAATGCTGGCGAGGGCGGCGCCAAGCCTGCGGGCGGGGGCAAGCCGCTCGGCGCGCCGCGTGGCAAGCGTCCGCGTATCCGCGTGAGCTGCGTGGACCAGCTGGGTGCGTGCCGCTGCCACCATGGTCACAAACCGGGCGACGTCTTCGACTTTGACCGCGACCGCGGCAAGATGTGTGCCATGGCCTGCCATGTGGGCTTTCCCTATATCGATATCCTGCGCTATGGCGGAACCGTGCCTGGCAACGAGCCTGGTACGGCAAAGTTCTGCTGCCCCGAGGTCGATACGCTGAACGTCTGGCTTGCCGAGATCGTTGACGAGTAGTCGAGCGCAATGTGGCAAAGGGACAGCCCCTTTGTCACATTCGCCGGGGCTGCCCTTCTTTTTGCTTATAATCCTAAATCTCTGCATTTCATCCGATTTTAGGTTCTAAAAATCCTACATTTCATCGATAATTAAGCGCATAAAACTTTGCATTTCATTTGATGACACTGAGGGGAGAGCCTATGCTGCGCAGGAAAATAGCGGCAGAGCTGGAGCGTTGGCTGAAGTCTGCCGAGCAAAAGGCCTTATTCATCACGGGTTCTCGCCAGATCGGCAAAAGCTATTCGATTCGCGCATTTGGCAAAGCCAGCCATGCAACCTACATCGAGCTTAACCTCATGGAAAATCGCCAGGCAAAAGATGCTCTTCTCGAGGCGCGGGATGCCGATGATTTCATCAGCAGGGTGACGCTTCTTTCGGGAAAGTCGATTGCACCAGGCAAAACGCTTGTGTTTATCGATGAGGTCCAGGAGGCCCCCGACATCATGACGATGGCAAAGTTCCTTGTTGAGGACGGGAGGTGCCGCTGGGCGTTTTCGGGGTCAATGCTCGGGACTCAGTTCAAGGGCGTCAGGTCCTATCCCGTGGGGTATGTTCACGAGCTTAGGATGTTCCCGCTCGATTTTGAGGAGTTTTGCTGGGCAATCGGGGTGAGCGAGGGGGCTCGCCAAACGATACGTGACGCGTGTATCAGCGAGAGGCCCGTTCCTGATTACATTCATGACGCGATGATGGCAAACTTCAGGACCTATACCGTTGTCGGCGGAATGCCGGAGGTCGTGCAGCGTTTCCTTGACACGCGGGGCGACCTTGCCTCTGTTCGTCAGCTGCAGTCAGAGCTCAACGAACAGTACCGGCGGGATATCTCCAAGTATGCAAGCGGGCGAGCCCTTCAGGTGCAGAGCATCTACGATCAGCTCCCTATTATGCTCGAGGGCGAAAACAAGCGCTTCGTGCTCAATTCCATTGACCCCAAGGCTCACTACGAGAAGTATCAGCGAGATTTTGTATGGCTTGTCGATGCCGGCGTTGCTCTCAAAGCCGATATCGTAACCGAGCCAAAATCGCCCTTGCTCAAGACGGCACGGCCATCGCAGTTCAAGCTATATCAATCGGATACGGGCATGTTGATGGCGCGTTACCCCGTTGGAGTCGCCCAGGCGGCGTATCTTGATAGCAAGGAGCCCAACCTGGGCGGCATTTACGAAAACGTGGTGGCCCAGCAGCTGGCTGCCCAAAATCGCCAGCTTTACTACTATCAGACAAAAAAGCGCGGTGAAGTGGACTTTGTGGTCGATGGACCGGATGGGACGGCTGTTCCGATCGAGGTTAAATCGGGCTCCTATTACCACGCGCACGCTGCGCTCGGTCATGTGCTTGATACGGCTGAATATGGCGTAAGGCTCGGGATTGTTTTCTCGAGAGGCAACGTTGAGCGCAACGGAGCGGTTCTCTATTTGCCGCTATATGCGACCTGGGCCCTTTCGGATGTTTTGGGCGACTTCTGTGCCAAGGGGATTAAGCTGGAGGTCAAGCCGGTCTAGGGCCGGTCCCGGATGTGACAAAGGGGCAGTCCCTTTGTCACATTCATGAGCGTTGATTTTCTCCCACCGAGATAACGAGCGTGGATTTTCTCCCGTTTAGAGCGCGCTCGAACGCTCAAAGTGGGAGAAAATCCACGCTCGTTTTATGCCGATGGCGTGGCCCGTGTGCCCGCGCCGCCCGAGCGCCTACAGCTGCTCGAGCATAGCGGTGCAACCGGCGAGTACATCGCGGTAGGTGGCGTCGAAATTGCCGGTGTACCAGGGATCGGCCACGTCGCCGGGGCGATCGGTCCAATTGAGCAGGCGCGAGATCTTGCCATCGGGGTCCTTCCCAAAAATTCGGTACAGGCCGCGGGCGTTCTCGTCGTCCATATAGACAATGTGGTCCCAGTCGCCATACTCCGCGCGACGCACCTGACGTGCACGATGTGCGACGACGGGAATCCCAACCTCGCTCAGCTTGGCAACGGTACCGTGGTGTGGCGGGTTGCCGATCTCCTCGGTCGAGGTCGCAGCGGAATCGATGACAAACTCCGCCTCGCGCCCAGCGCGGCGCACGAGCTCGGTAAACACCGACTCAGCCATCGTCGAGCGACAGATATTTCCATAGCAGATAAAAAGAATGCGTTGCATGAGCGGCTTCCTTTCTAGGCGGTCGCGCAGGGCTTACAGACTGCTCTTGAGGCAGTTTGCTCCAATAAAGCCCGCTGCGTACAAGGGGAGGTGGCGCAGCTCGCGCCCGTCATCGGTTTCGCTGCGGGAAAAATTGTTCTCGGACAAAATGTAGGCATATGGCGATCGGGCTTTGTCCATAAACGACCCGAGGGTTCTCGCGCGCACGTTACGTGCGGACTTTACTTCGACGGGCACAATTTCCATACGGTCGGTCTGAAGTAAAAAATCGAGCTCGCCGGTCGTCTTCCAAGACGACGGCGGCACCCAGTAATACGTCTGCAAGCTATTGCCCGAAAATGCTTGCATGACCGAGTTTTCCGCCAGGGCGCCTCGGAAGTCGGAAGATAGCGCTATGGCGGAATCCTCTTTGAGGTCGAGCCAGAGCCGCGGGTTGATGCCGAGTTTGTAGAACATGAGGCCGGTATCGAGAAGATAGACCTTAAAGAAACTTCCATCTTCGTCGTCGAAGGGAACGAGGGGAGGCTCGATGCCTTCGGTCAGGTTGTTGACCGATATGATGCCGGCGCCTTCGAGCCAGTCGAGCGGCTCGATAAGCTTGGCGCGACGGCCTCCGCGTTCGACCTCGGAGTACTTGAATTTTTTTGTGGACGATCTCAGCAGCTGGGACGGAATGGAGCGCCAGACCTTGCGCGCCGCCACGCCGCTGATCCCGTTTTCGGGGTCGGTCATATCGGCGGTATAGGTCTCGTCGATTTCGCGCTGCTCGACGCGCGCATCCTCGATGGATAACGTCTTGCGATATGCGTTGACGGCGGCGGGCATGCCGCCCACGATCTGGTATCGATGAAACAGGCTGAGCGCGGCTTGGTGCGCGGCGTAGGTCTCGAGCGTGCCGGCGTGGGTACGAATGGCATTGGCCATCTGCTCCTCGTCGAGCGCCCAGAGAAACTCCTCGAACGACATAGGATGCATGGTCTCTTGACGAACGCCGCTGGGAAAAGGCAGCTTACGTTTGCGCGTGGCGACGCCGAGCTGACTGCCGGTCGCGCATATGCGCCAGCCCGAACCCGAAAAAAAGCGAAGCGAGTTGAGCGCCCGTTCGCAGAGCTGCACCTCGTCAAACAGGATGAAGGTGGTTTCTTTGCGAATGGGGGCGCGTTTATAGTCTGAAATCCGCGCCACGATGGTGTCAACGTCGTCGGTGGGACAATCGAACAGCGGAGCGATCAGCTCAAGATCGGTCTGAAAGTCGAGTTTGACAAACGCATCGCCGGCGATTCGCCTGCCGATTTCCTCGGCAGCGTACGTTTTGCCTACGCGTCGCGCACCACGGATGAGGAGGGGGCGTGAGGCGTCCTTTGTCGCCCATGATTCGATAACGGACTCGATTGATCTGCGCATGGGGCCGCCTTTCCAATTTCGTGTACTTCAGATACATAGTTTAGTACGATTTCATGTACTTGAAATACACGAAATAATAGAAAAGCGTGTATCTCAAATACACGAAATTGCACTGCTGAAGCTTCCAGGCGGATAAACATACTCATATTGGGCGGTTTTCACCGGTTACTCGCCACCTTGGGCTATGTTTGCCCCTATGCCCGTATTGAGGGCTGTGCTGATTGGCGGCGACGCTCCCAACGAGCCAGCTTAATCGTCACCAGCGTGAGCGCCCAGGCCACAAGCGAGAACGCGGCGCCCACTGCACCCACGTACGCAATGCCAATGCTGCTTACCACGGCGCCGCCCACTGCGGTGCCAAACGAGATGCCGACGTTAAACGCCATGGGCTCAACCGAACTTGCGAGTACCATCGACTTGGGATGGCGGCTGCGTGCCACGTCCATAAAGTGCGTGATGCATGAGACCGAGAACAGGTACATGAGCATCGCCAGGCTAAAGACAAAGACCAGCGCGAGCGGCATGGCGGCGCCCACGGCAAACAGCCCGAGCAGTGCCGCCGCCTGCAGCACAAACGTAACCAGCAGCGCCTTCATGCCAAAACGCGCATCGATCCATCCGCCCAGGATGTTCGAGATCAGGCAGAACACGCCATAGGCCATAAGTGTGGTGCTCGCCTGAACGGTATCCATGCCCAGCACCTGCTCCAGATAAGGCGTCACGTAGCCGTAGAATACGTAGACCGAGCCCACGCCAAACAAGAAGATGAGCATGCCGGTGATGATACTCGGCTCGCGTAGTAGCCCCGCCTGCTCGCGGAAGGTGGCGGGCTCATCGGTCTGCCCGGCGCGAGGCATAAACGCCACGAGCGCGCTACAGATCAAAACGGCAAAGGTCAGCGTGCCGTACATGGCCACGTGCCAATCGAGTGTGTCGGCCACAAACTTGCCAATCGAGGTCACAAAGACCATCGCCACGGAAAACGCGCCGTACACGACCGAGATGGCAAGTGAGGTTTGCTGCGGGGATAGCAGCTCAGGGATGTACGTCACGCCCACGGCGAGCAGCGCACCCGAGACAGAGCCCAGGACAATGCGTGAGATAAACAGCACCTGGAAGTTGGGAGCCAACGCCATGACCAGGTTGCCGAGCACAAAGACGACGCTATAGCACACGAGCAGCTGGTAGCGGCGGAATCGCCCCGTGCTGAGCGCGAGCACCGGCGTCGCGATAGCGTAGACGAGCGCAAACACGCTGATGAGCTGGCCCGCAGTGGCAAGTGATATGCCGAGTTCCGTTGCCAAGTCGCTTTCGATGCCGATGACCACGAACTCGGAGCAGCCGAGCGAGAATCCCAACAGCACGAGCAGCGCCAGGCAGAGCTTGGTGCGCGCGGGGGAGAGCGCGGCGGCGGTTGGCTTACTTTTAGGCGTGGTTGCGGCGGTCAAGGTTGTCACTCCAATGTCGCATGAATAAGCGGGATTCAATCCCTGCAACTCTAACAGAATGTGACAAAGGGGCAGTCCCTTTGTCACATGGAGGGCTTGCCTGTATAGTCGCAATACAGGCGAAGATGGTCTCAGGTACATCGCGGGCGACAGGAGATCCCATGGGTATGCACACGACAAAGGTTGCAGTGGGCGAGGGCAAGTTTGCGCTCGAGGCCCAGCTGACGGTGACGCCGCGAGGCATGGCGGTGTACGCCTGCTCGCCGGAGTTTGCGCACCTGGGCGCCACGGCGCAGGCCATTCCGCGCCCCGAGCCCGGCCGTACGGCGACGGTGAGCATCCTGGCCGTTCCGTGCCATCGAGACGAGATCCCGGCGCATGATATCGCGGCGGCGCTGGCCACTCGCTTTGGCGTGCCCGTCACGGCGAGCACCGGTTTTCATGTTGAGCAGGCGAGCGGGGACGACCTGCAGCGCGTACTCGACACCACCAGGGAGCTCATCGCCGCGCTCGAGGAGGCCGCAGTCCGCATTCTGCGCGCCGGCTGGGATGAGGGCGGCGCAGGTGCCGAGGTCGTGGCGGTCGATGCCGCGACCGGTGAGGTGCTTGACCCCGTCGACCGCATCGAGGCCCATACCGGCGAGGGCATCCTGCATCAGGCATTTCTGACGCTTTTGGTCGAGGGCCGGGGCGAAGACGCGCGCCTGCTGCTCTGTCGCCGCAGTCCGCTCAAACGCCTGTGGGGCGGGGTACTGGCCGATAGCTGCGCCGGCCATCCGCTTCCCGGGGAAGACGTCGCGGCCGCCACGGCGCGACGCATCAACGAAGAGCTCGGCATTGCACGCGAGCCCGATCAGCTCAAGCACCTCGGGCACGTGGTGTACCGCGAGGACCACGGCGACGGCCGCTGCGAGTGCGAATGGTGCGAGGTCTACCTTGCCCATGTTGAGCCCGGCGAGCTGCATATCAACCAAGAGGAGATCTCGGAGGTGCGCCGCGTGGCTCCGTCCGAGCTCGACGGCTACCTGCAGGGTCACCCCGAGCAGCTGGCCCCCTGGCTCCGTGAGGCTCTCGGCGACCCATCCATTCGCACGGCCCTCGCTATGTGAAAAAGACAGTCCCTTTGCCGCATCCAAACCGTCACAACATTCGGCGAAAATCTCGAAAATGAGGAAAAGTGTCGAATGTTGTGACGGTTTTTGTCCAGAGGGGCGCTTCTCATCCAAAAAAATCCGCTTGACTGTATTGCCGCAACACAGCGCAACGTAAGGGGTGTCCGATAACGGGCGCCCCTTTTTAAGCGGCAACGTGGCTGCGAATCCGGAGCGCCCCCAACAAGAAAGGTGGGGAGATGGAAGCGGAAAAGAAGGCGTTTAAGATCACCAAGCGCGAAATTGGCTTTGTGCTGGGTATCGTTGTCTTTTTGCTGGTGAAGTTTCTTCCTTTGGCGGAGCTGAGCTCGACGGTCGAGCTCACGGTCGGCGGTCAGACCTGTCTGGCGCTGACGCTCGCCACGGTGGTGTTCTGGGCATGTGGCGTGGCACAGCCGGGCTTTGTGGGCCTGCTCTACTGCGCGCTGCTCGTTCTGTTCAAGGTGTGCGTGGACGACACGGGCGCCGCGAGCATCTCGGCAACGGTCGCCTCCACGTTTAGCTCGTGGACTAAGGCCACCATGTGGCTCGTCATCGGCGCCTACCTCATCGCCAGCGCGGTCAAGGAGTCGGGCCTGGGCGAGCGCATCGCCTACGCGTTCATGCTCAAGTTCGTGCGCGATGCCAAGTCGCTCATCATCTCGATCTTCGCGCTCACCTTTGTGCTGTCGCTGCTGATCCCGCATCCGTTCCCCCGCGCTTTCCTCATCCTCGCCGTCGTCTCGGTCATCGCCGAGTCCGCCGACTACGGTGACGACGACAAGGGCAAACTCGGCTTTCTCGTGTTTGCCGCTGCAGCCCCGGGCTCCATGTTCTTCCTGACGGGCGACTCCACGCTCAACCCGCTCGTTGCGCAGTACAGCGCCGAGGCCGGCGGCATGAGCCCGTCCTTCGTCGACTGGTTCCTGTACATGAGCGTGCCTATGCTGGTTGCGCTGCTGTGCACCCTGTTCCTGGGCCTTTTCCTCTTTAAGCCCAGCAAGGAGCTCGTCTACGATCGCGAGCAGATCGTGGCCAAGCAGGCCGCGCTCGGCAAGCTCTCCGTCAAGGAGATCCGCACCATCGTGTGGCTTGTCGTCGCCATCGCGCTGTGGCTCACCGTCTCGGGCGACTATATCGGCTGGGTCACCCTGGCCATTGGCGTCGCTCTCGCCATGCCCATCATCGGCGAAGTCCTCACTTCCGCCAGCTGGAACGCTGTCGACATCAAGTCCCTCATGTTCCTGACGGCCGCCATGGCCGTGGGCTCCGTGGGCGGTGCCACCGGCATGAACGCCTGGATCGCCGACGTCGTGCTCCCCAGCTCCGTGCCCGAGAACATCTTCTTGTTCGCCCTGCTCGTCGCCGCGCTTTCCATGATCATCCACATGTTCATGGGTTCGGTCATGGCCGTGCTCGGCGTGTGCGTGCCGGCATTTATCAGCTTTGCCGCCGGCTCCAGCGTGAGCCCACTCGCCGTGGCGCTCATCGTCTTCACGTCCATCAACATCCACTACATCCTGCCGTTCCATAACCTGCCGATCCTTATCGGCGAAGGCAAGGACGCCGGCGGCTACACCTCCAAAGAGGCCATGCGCATGGGCATCCCCCTCACCGCGGTCGTCTTTGTCGTCGTGCTGGTCGAGGCCGCCTGGTTCCACCTCTTTGGCCTGATGTAAGCGGTCGAGCGCCCCGGCCGTAAGCAGCCAAGCACTTGAACTTCGAGTGGTCGAGCGCTCCATTTGTGAGCGCCGCGGACCCATTACGTTACCCCGCCCGGCGGCACACCGCCGTCGGGCACTCTCCCGAAAGGAGCACGCCATGTCCACTACCGATGCTTCCCAGATTCACGACCTGCGTTCCGCGCTCGGCTTTTTGCGTGAGATGCCGGGCCAGCTGCTCGAGACCGACACCCAGGTCGATCCCGATGCCGAGGTCTCGGGCGTCTACCGTCACGTCGGTGCCGGCGGCACCGTCATGCGCCCGACCAAAGAGGGTCCGGCGATGGTCTTCAACAACGTCAAGGGCTTTGACGACGCCAAGGTCTGCATCGGCATGCTTGCCAGCCGCAAGCGCGTTGCCGCCCTGCTCGACCTGGACGAGGAGCACTTGGGCCTCGAGATCGGCAAGCGCTTCGAGAACCTGATCGCCCCTGAGCAGATTGCCGAGGGTAAGCACGTCGACTGCCAGGAGGTCGTGTACAAGGCGACCGACGAGGGCTTTGACCTGCGCAAGATCGTTCCCGCTCCTACCAACACGCCCGTCGACGGCGGCCCCTACATCACCATGGGCCTCGCCTACGGCACGAGCCCCGATGGCACCCAGTCCGACGTAACCATCCACCGCTTCTCCTGCGTCGACAAGGACAAGCTCGCCATGTGGATCACCCCGGGCAGCCGTCACCTGGGTGCGTTCTTTGACGAGTACTGTCAGCGCGGCGAGGATATGCCCATCTCCATCTCCATCGGTCTGGACCCCGCCGTGTACATGTGCTGCGGCTTCGAGGCCCCCACCACGCCGCTCGGCTTCAACGAGCTGCAGATCGCCGGTGCCCTACGCGGCCGCGCCGTCGAGCTTGCCGACTGCGTCACCGTTCCGCAGAAGTGCATTGCCAATGCCGAGTACGTGCTCGAGGGCTACCTCATGCACGACGAGACCATCAACGAGGACGTTAACGGCCACGGCTACGCCATGCCCGAGTTCCCCGGCTACACCGGCGGCGCTAAGGTCTGCCCGGTGATCAAGATCACCGCCGTCACCACGCGCATCAACCCCATTATGGAGAGCTGCATCGGCCCTTCGCACGAGCACGTGTCCATGGCCGGTATCCCCACCGAGGCCTCCATCTACAAGATGGTCGAGACCGCCATCCCGGGCCGTCTGCTCAACGTCCACGCCGCTCCCTGCGGCGGCGGCAAGTTCGTTGCCATCATGCAGTTCAAGAAGTCGAGCAAAAATGACGAGGGCCGTCAGCGCAACGCCGCCATGCTCGCCTTCTCGGCGTTCTCCGAGCTCAAGCACGTCATCCTTGTTGACGAGGATGTCGACATCTTCGATATGAGCGACGTGATGTGGGCCATGACCACGCGCTTCCAGGCCGACGTGGACCTCATCACCATCCCCGGTTGCCACTGCCACGTGCTCGATCCGTCCAACGACCCCGCGTTCGATCCTTCGATCCGCGAGCACGGCATCGCTTGCAAGGCCATCTTCGACTGCACGGTCCCGTTCAACCTCAAGAAGAACTTCATCCGCTCGCAGTTCATGGAGATCGACAAGGACAAGTGGGCCGCCGAGCTCGCTTTCTAGTAAGTAGCCCTACCAAGTAGTTAAGGAGTTGTCATGCCTGAGTCTTCTGTCCGTCCCCGTCGCATTGTCGTTGGCGTTTCTGGTGCCAGCGGCGCTGCGCTGGGCCTCGAGTGTCTCAAGTGTCTGCGTCAGGCCGGTGCCGAGTCGGCGCTTGTCGTCACACGCGGGGGAGAGATCACCATCGAGCAGGAGCTCGGCATGACGCTCGACGAGTTTGCGTGCTATGCCGATGTGGTCTACGACAACAAGAACATTGGCGCTGCCATCGCAAGCGGCACCTATCCGGTCGACGGCATGATCGTGGCTCCCTGCTCCATGAAGACGCTCGCCGGCATCGCGAGCGGCTACAGCGAAAACCTGTTGCTGCGTGCGGCCGATGTGCAGATGAAAGAGCAGCGCCGCCTGGTGCTTATGGTGCGCGAGACGCCCTTCAGTGCGATCCATGTCGACAACATGGCACGCCTGGCGCGCGTGCCGGGTGTCATGCTCATGCCGCCCATGCTCACGTTTTACAACGGCCCCGTCACGCTCGATGAGGCGGTGCATCACATCGCCGCCAAGGCACTCGAGGCCGTCGGCGTGTCGTGCGCCAACTATAAGCGCTGGTCATAGGCATCTTTAGGGTAGGATACGAGTAGTGTTTGAGCCCGCTGCCCCTGTGGGCGGCGGGCTTTTCGTGTCAAAGGGTGTGTCGGGAGGACCTATGCAGACGGGTATGTATGCGATTAGCGAGATGGCGAGCTTGTTTAATGTTTCGCGCCAAACGCTCATCTACTACGACAAGATCGGTCTGTTTAAACCCGCCGTGGTTAACGAAAAAGGCTACCGTTTCTATTCGCCCACGCAGATCCCGCTCATGCGTCTGATCTGCATGCTGCGCGACTTGGGACTGGAACTCGATGAGATCGATCGCCTGACCTCGACGTTCGACATTGGAGAGATGACCGACCACCTGCGCTCGCGGGTGCAGGCGCTCGACGAGCAGATTGCCGGGCTCAAAGCCGAGCGTGCGAGCGTGCAGGAGCGGCTGAGTTTTTACGACGAGGCGGTCTATTGGCGCGAGCGCGAGGGCAAACCGGAGCTCAAGCAATTCGAGCGCCGCTACGTGGTCTTTGAGGAGTTCCCGGGCGATATCGAGCGTGGCCGCTCGATGCTGCACCCCACGCTCATGCGGGCGATTCTGCGCATGCGTGCGCTCGCGGGCACACGCCCCATGCGCGGTTGGGGCGCCATGCTGCGTCGCGAGGCGCTGCATTCCGACGACCCCATCGCCGGTGCCGGTTCCTTTGCCGTGTTGCCGCGTGGTGCCGAGGAAATACTGCCGAGCGATCCTGCCGAGCTGGCGGAGATTGGCGTCGAGGTGCTGCCCGAGGGCACGTACCTGTGCATGAGTCGCTGGGGCATGCCGTACGAGCCCGAGGGTATCCGCGCCATCGTGGCCTGCATGGACAGGCACGCGCTCCAGCCCATCGGCAATGCGTTCGACTTTTGCTACTTGGACACCACGAGCTACGACGAGTCTCACCAAGAGGACTTCTGCTGTATCCAAATCCCCGTCGCCCTCAAATAACTTGCGGTGAAATAGTCCCTAAATAGCTCGAGTGGGCGTGCAAACAGGAACTATTCCACCGCAACTTCGATGCGACAAAGGAGCAGTCCCTTTATCGCATTCCGTGCGAGCTCCAGCGCCATCTGCGGGTATAAGGCTAACAAGTGTTTATTTGCGAGGCCTAAGGGGCGCCCCGTATGGATATCGATAACTTTGAATGGTGGTATAGCGAAGGTGAGGCTCCGGACGAGGGGTGGGACGAGCCCATGCCGCGTGACGTGTCGAGCGACGAGGACGAGACCGGCAACGACGTCGCCGCCGACTCGGACGCCGCCCTCGACCCCGTCGAGCCCCTGACCTTCGAACAAGCTTGGGCCCAGGCCGAGGCAGACGAGGCCAAGGCCAACGCTACGGCCACGCTCGGCGAGCCAGCCGACATGTCGATCTCGCCGGCAAAGACCCCGCAGCCGCGTCACACCATCGATCCCGACAGCACGGCATCCTTCAGTATTCTCGACGTGCCCTCGCAGGGCGCTCAGGCGCCCGCACCCACACGTCGCCCCAATCTGTCTCGCGAGGAAGATGCAGGACGTCGCTCGCCGCTCGGCCCCATCCTTATTGCCTTTATGGCCGGCGTTATCGCATGCTCGGTAATTGGAAACGTCTGGAGCCATGTCGAACAACAGCGAAAAGACGCCGCCAAGGTCGAGATGTCTGTCGAGCAATCGCTCGGTCGTACGCGCTCGGTACATGTGTCGGTCGAGGTCAAGGACGGCGCGACGTGGGACACCGCGCGCGGCGACAGCCAAATGCTCATCCACATCGTGGGGCGCACGCTCAAAGGGCAGACGATTGACGAGTATCAATACGTCAATTCCGCTGGTGACGGCATCGAGCTCAAGCCTGGCGACTACGAGCTCACGGTCGATGAACCGCCCGTCGCCACCGACGGCACGCGCTTCCGTGCCTCAAAGCGCATGGTCCCCGTGAACTTTAACTCACAGGCGCCCGACACGGTCGACACCACACCGCAGGGCGGGTTCGACCTTTACGTAGATACCCAGTAGGCGCTCGCCGCTCATTCCGCTATGGCTACTCAATAATCGCCTGCCGTCCCGTCCCGCCGCCAAGAGTGGGACAATAGCCCTCGACACTATTGTTTACTTTTGGAGGAAGTAGCATGTCTACCGTCACTACCATCAAGCGCGGCGGCCTCACCGCGGCCATCGATTCCATGGGCGCCCAGCTCACGAGCCTTGCTCTCAACGGCAACGAGTATCTGTGGCAGGGCGACCCCGCCTTTTGGGGCAAGCATGCGCCCATCCTGTTCCCCATTGTGGGTTCGCTGCGCAACAACACGGCAACGTCTGCGGCCGGCACCTGCGAGATGCCGCGCCACGGACTCGCGCGCATCGTCGAGCACAAGCTGGTCGAGGTTTCGGAGGACGGCTCCTCGGTAACGTACGAGATCACCGACACGTCCGAGTCGCTCAAGGCCTTTCCGTTCCACTTTAAGCTCAACATGACCTATGCCCTGACCGGCGACGCCATCCTCACGCAGACCTTTGCCGTCACCAATACCGGCGACGTGGACCTGCCGTTCTCGGTGGGCGGCCACCCTGCGTTTAACGTACCGGCTCCCGGTGCCGAGGACGAGGCATTCGAGGATTACGAGCTGGCGTTTACCGAGGCTTGGACTAACGAGGCTCCCATCATCACGCCCGACGGTCTTATGACGTTCGAGGGCAGCTACAAGGCTCCCGATAACTCGGACGTGCTGCCCATCACGCACCGCAGCTTCGATAACGACGCCATCATGTTCACCGATACCCCGGGCTCCACGCTCACGCTGCGCGGCCGCAAGTCGGGTCACGGCGTCAAGATCGACTTTGAGGGCTTTAAGTACATTGGCGTGTGGTCTGCCGCCAACGACGCCCCGTTTGTGGCGCTCGAGCCCTGGACCGGTCACACCACCATGGACACCGAGGACGACGTCTTTGAGCACAAGGTCAACACCATTACGCTGGCGCCGGGCGAGACGGACGTCCGCAGCTTTAGCGTCACTTTGCTCTAGAGGTTCCGCCGTTCTGACGAACGGCGGGCCGGTCGACGCTGCGCGCCACCCAGAGCGACAATTTGTCATTCAAAAGGCACGGCATGACCAGAAGGTCTATGCCGTGCCTTTTTCATGCCAACTTGTTCGCTCTGGGTGGCGCTCGCTGGCATTGTCAAAACATCGACGTTCCCAATGACTACCGTGTGGGTTGATTTCCGATCTCAGCCGAACACATTGAGCTGATGGCTCGCTCCCGCAGTTAGCCGAACGCCCCCGCGGCCCCTCCTGGGGTCCGGGGGCGCCGTTTTCCCAGTTGAAGGAACGGTGGAGATGTGTTTCGATGGGTC
>JAXJCG010000005.1:0-6526 GCA_036302525.1 Collinsella sp.
ATCGCTCCATGCTCCTATTAGGTCATGCGGCGGTCTCGGCTCGCCGCGGCCCGCGCGGGACATGTCAGGAAACGAGGGCAGCCCTGTGGGCGCCAGCGGAATGTGGGGTCACCGCGCGGTCCGCATCTGATGGTGTCGACGTCAATGGTATACGGGTGCATCATCGACGTCTTCAATACAGAAAATATCAGTGCGGAGTGTTCTGAAAAAGTAACTTCAGGGCGGGCCCTGCGGTAACTCGGCAGGGGGAGTGCGATTCCTTGATCGCTCACTTAATTTAATAAGAAATTGAGTGAGGCCGGAGCTTTGGCTCCGGCCTCCTTATATAAGGGCTCGGCAAAGCCGAGCCACCAAATTTGCATCAGCCCCCAGAACATGTTTGAGAACTGTGTTCGGAGTACATACTCCTAGGGCCGAAATGAGGTTGCTTTCCAACGCATTCCGCAGGGGGCGGCATTATTTTGTAGCGCGAAGCGCGGATCAAAATAATGCCGCATGCCCGAGGACGCGTTGGAAAGCAACCTCATTTCGGCCCGAACAGGTCCGTCTACCTGCGCATTTACAAATTCGTAAACTTTTTTGAAAAAAGTGCTTGCACAGTTCTCGAATCATAGGTTATTATCTTCCTCGTTGAACGCGCGGGTCTAACAAAACGAACTGCGAATCAACAACATAGCATGTCGGAGTGGCGGAATTGGCAGACGCGCTAGCTTGAGGTGCTAGTGACCGCTTTTTGGTCATGCGGGTTCAAGTCCCGCCTCCGACACCATCGCATTTGAGAAGCCTCTTCGGAGGCTTTTTTGTTACCGATAGACGGTGGGGTCCACGATGGAAACGCTTGAACGCAACGAGTGGGCAGACGTTGCCCAACTAGTCGAGATCACGAGCGATGCTGTCATCATCTGTGAGTTCGACGGAACCATTCTGCATGTGAATAATCGCTTACTTGGTTTGATGTGCGAGGAACGCGCCGACGTCATCGGTGGAGATGTTAAAGACGTCCTGTACTCATCCGCTTTTGAACGTGCGACGGAACATCGTCTGCCATTTGAAACTGATGGCTCCGAGAACGAATTGATGCTCAAGCTGAGTGACGGCTCCTTTATCCCCGTCTTGGTTCGTGCGGGCTCCGTAACGCCTCCACGCATCTTTGGGCGCCGCGCACCACGTGTCCTTGTGGCGCTTCACAGTATCGAGGAACAGTATTCTCACGACCGTCAACTCAAGCGTGCGTTATCGGAGCTTAGAGTGGCGAACAAGCGTCTCTCTGGCACGCTCTCGGTCATTATGAGTACCGTGGGCTCCGATGAGCTACCTAGCCTGCTTGATACCGTTTTGAACCAGCTTGTAGGAACGCTCGGTGCTTCGGGTGCCGCTATCTATTTTTCTGAGAGCGGCGGTTTTAAGCTTCGTGGTGTTTCCAAGGAGCTGTACGACAGCTACCTGCCTGAGTTTTTGCCGTATGGCGCTGGCATTCCGACGTATGTTCTTCGTGAGTCGCGTGCCTGTCGCTTGTCGATTCAACAGGACCTTGAGGGCGATAGGGCCGCCTCCGGTATGTTCATGGACCTGGACAATCGTTCTAAGCACCTATTGCGCGTGCAGGATATGCCTCCGTATCGCAACGAGATCTGTCTTCCCGTTTTTTACGGTACGCAGATCCTTGGCGTGCTGGAAGTTGGTTGGAAACGCCCTCAGGCACCGCTCGCCTATGACGTTAATGTGCTCGAGGTCATTTGCGATTACCTATCTATCCAGCTGGTCGGCATGGCATCGAGTCTTCGCTCCCGTCGCACGGCCGAGCTTGGCCGCTCGCTCAATGTCTTGCGTGATGAGTTGTTTACCTTTCTAGACGATTCCGCCGCGGCTACCCAGGCGGTATCGTCCGAGATCTGCAATATGCTTAACTGCCATTTTTGCCCTGTTGAGTATGACGCCAGTCTGGATTCCTACGTCATAGATTTTGAAGGTGGCAGTCGCGTTGCTTTGCCGGACGATCCCGAGAGGTTTTTCTTTTCCACGACGGCGCCAGCGGCACGTCTGGGGGCTGGCCCTGATGGCTTTGAGGCATCTGTTTTGGGCGGTACGAGTGCCGAGGACCTTAAACACGTCCGTATAACTCGCGTTGACGAATCGATGCCTATGGGAGGCTGGCTTAGGGCGCATGGTCTGCCTTGTCAAGGTCTCTACGTCGACTCCGGCATCGAGGCGGGGCGCCCGCGCTCTGAGGGTGATGGCAAGCACAGTAACGACGCGATTGTTCCTGCTTCTGTTGCGAAGAGCCCGACGACGCGCGCGCTGCTGCTTCGTGATGGTAGCCAAGAGCCGATTGATGATCTTGAATATGACTACTTGGTGCACTTGGCGCATGACTTTGAACTGATCTACGAAGGCGAATCTCAAAAGCGCGAGGAGCGCCATATCGCTCAGACCCTTCAGATCGGCATGAGAAATTCCCTGGGGGATGTTCCGGGTATCGCAACCGATTCGGTGTACCTGTCAGCCACGAACTCGGCGTTGGTCGGCGGCGATTTCTATACGCTCATCCGTCTTCCCGACGACTGCGCCGTCATGATTCTGGGTGATGTGTCTGGCAAAGGCATTGAGGCCGCATCGATGTCCGCGCTCGTCAAGACGGCCCTGACGGCATATGCGTGGGAGGGCGCTGGACCGGCCCGCATGGCACGCTCTCTTAACAGTATGCTCATGGGCTTTTCGAGGGTCGAGACGTTCGTGACGGCCTTTATCGCCAAGATTGACCTTAAAGCCGGACGCGCAACGTATTGTTCGGCGGGCCATCCTCCGACCATGGTCATTAGGCCAGAGTCGATGCCGCTGGGTGGCGGCGAGGCCCGTGGGGGAGAGGTCGAGCTGCTTGGATGCCAATCGGGCGTAATCGGTGCCTTTGAGAGCATGGTGTACGAGACAGGCGTGTTTACGTTCGCTCCTGGCGACATGCTCTTCATGTATACGGACGGAACGATTGAGGCCCGCGACCGCACCGGAGCGTTCTTTGGTGAGCAGCGCCTTCGTGACCTTCTGCTCTCTGTCTCGGGTGAGGGCGTATCGGGAATCTGCGGCAAGGTCTTGGGCGAGCTTGACCGATTTACCGAATCGGCGCTGGACGATGACATTGCATTGGTGTCCCTTGAGTTTTTACGGGGTCGTTCATAGACGACGCTGGGCGGGCTGAATCCGTACGGTTGGGGAAACGAATGCATCGAGTGGGCTTTTTTGGGGAACCATGGTCGTATGAATGAGTGGAATGACATAGCGGTTTTGACGCCACCAGGCGATATCGACATCGCCACGGTGCCTGCGCTGTGTCGGCGGTTGGATGCTTTGATTGGCCGCGGCGTGCGTCGTGTTGTCATCAACTGTCAGGCTGTTAGCTTTATCGATTCGACGGGCTTGGCATTCCTGCTTACGCGCGCTCGTGAGCTCATGAGGCGAGAAGGCCTGCTTTCGCTCGTCAATGCATCGGGTGAAGTTGTTCGCTTTTTGGAGATTGCTCGTCTTGTCGATATCCTTCATGTCGCGGGGCCGGCACGGGAGTCTATTCCCGCCATTCCGGTGGGGGAGCTGCCTCGCTGGAGTAAGAGCGTCGAGGTCCGTCAGGGTATCGAGAATCTTCCATACTACCGACATCGCATCGCCGAACTCCTTGAATCGCTTCCGTTGCGCCGTGACGAGCGCTACGATGTCGCATTGGCGTCGGGGGAGGCGCTGGGTAATGCCTATGACCATGCGGGCGGTATCGGGTGCGTCCTGACGGTTCAGGCCTATGGCGATCGCGTTGTGGTTGAGGTGCTTGATCGAGGTGCCGGCTATTCTATCGATGAAACGAGCGAGCCGGTCGCATCCGAGGAGCGCGGCCGTGGCATCAAGCTTATGCGTATGCTCGTCGATAACGTGGAGGTTGCTCGTCGTACGGACGGCGCCGGCACGCGCGTACAGATGGTGAAGCTGTTTAGCGGAGCGCTGGAATCGTGTGCCTAGCCAATCGCTTTAGCGCGTTTAGCTACTAAGAACATGCGGCAGACAAGTTTTTTGAAAAAAGTACTTGCGTCTTTTGGACAACTCGCGTAAATTAATAACCCGCAAGCGGACATGGCTCAGTTGGTAGAGCACAACCTTGCCAAGGTTGGGGTCGCGGGTTCGAGCCCCGTTGTCCGCTCCATTGCATTTCCGGACCGTTTAGGCGGTCCTTTTTCGGCGAAGTGGCCAAGTGGTAAGGCAGAGGCCTGCAAAGCCTTTACCCCCGGTTCGAATCCGGGCTTCGCCTCCAGGCAACATCCGGGCGCTCCGGCGCCCGTTTTGTTTTACATATGCGGACATGGCTCAGTTGGTAGAGCACAACCTTGCCAAGGTTGGGGTCGCGGGTTCGAGCCCCGTTGTCCGCTCCAAACGCAACAGCCCGACTACTACGGTAGCCGGGCTTTTTCGTACCCATCTTCTGGGCTCGAACCCGAGAGGGAGCGAGCGTTTTGGGGCGTGGCTGTGGCGTTGTTTGCCGCGAATGTCCGCTTTGGGCGTATCATCGTGGGCATCTAGCAAAACCTCGTTGCAAGGGAGACTCATCACATGGCTACAGAAAAGTCCTCTTTGCGCTCATGGATGTCCGACGCTGCGATCTATCAGATCTACCCGCGCTCGTTTAAGGATTCGACTGGTTCGGGTCTGGGCGATATCGCGGGCATTACCCAGCAGATGGACTATCTTGAGCGACTGGGTATCGAGGCCATCTGGCTGAGCCCGTTTTACCCATCGCCTCTTGTCGATGGCGGCTATGATGTGGCGGACTACTGCGATGTCGACCCGCGTCTCGGCTCGCTTGACGACTTCGATGACATGATCGCTGCGGCTCACGCGCGCGGCATCAAGGTCATCGTCGACATCGTGCCCAACCATTCATCCAACCAGCACCCCTGGTTCAAAGCCGCTCTTGCCGCCGGCCCCGGATCGCCCGAGCGCGCCCGTTATATCTTCCGCGATGGTCGCGGCGAGCATGGCGAGCTGCCTCCCACCAATTGGAATGCCAACTTTGGCGGCCCCGCATGGACGCGTGTTGCGGACGGTCAGTGGTATCTGCACATGTTTACGCCCGAGCAACCGGACTTTGACTGGTCATGCCCCGAGGTTCATGCGCTCTTTTGCGACGTCCTGGCGTTTTGGAGCGATCGAGGCGTCGACGGCTTTCGCATTGATGTGGCGCAGGGTCTCGCCAAGGATCTCGACCGCGATGACCTCGACCGGTGGCATCTCGCCGAGGGCGATGACATGGTTGACGACGGCACCCATCCGCTGTGGGACCGCAATGAGGTCCACGAGATCTATCGCGAGTGGCGCCGCGTGTTCGACCGCTATAATCCGCCGCGCAGTGCCGTTGCCGAGGCGTGGGTGCTGCCCGAGCGCCAGTATCTCTATGCGCGTCCCAGCGAGCTTGGCCAGACATTCAACTTTGAGTTTGCCAAGGCCACTTGGACTTATGATGACATGCACACTGCAATCGAGAAGGGCTTGAAGGCAGCCGTCGAATCCGATTCCGCCTCGACCTGGGTACTCTCCAACCACGACGTGCCGCGCGTGGCGACACGCTATGCTCTGCCGCAAATCAAGGCGACGCGCTACCACCAGATTGCGCTCGACTGGCTCTTACGCGACGGGTTGTCTTATGACGAGGACCGTGAACTCGGCGAGCGCCGCGCGCGGGCGGCCCTTTTGCTTGAACTGGCGCTTCCGGGCTCGGCATACGTGTATCAGGGTGAGGAGCTCGGCCTTTTTGAGGTGGCTGATATCCCGTGGGCTGCACTCGAAGACCCTACTGCGACCAATACGCACGGACCGAAGCGTGAGAAGGGGCGCGACGGCTGTCGTGTGCCCCTGCCGTGGGTGGCGGCGGACGATCCCGCGCATGGCGGATCGTTTGGGTTTTCGCCGGCAGACGCCGATGCGGCGCCCCATCTGCCGCAGCCTGCATGGTTTTCCGATTATGCTGCCGATAGGGAAGAAGTGGACCCGACATCGATGCTTGCGCTCTATCGTGACGCCCTCTGGCTGCGGCGCAAGCTGCGCGGGTGCGCCAACGATCTTGCGTGGCTCGATCTTGACGGGCGCACCGGTCTTGCGGATGGTGCCGAGGGCGCTGAGGGCGGCGTCATCGCCTATCGCCGCGATAACGGCTGGGCGTGTGTGACGAACTTCGGTGCAGCACCCGTGGAGCTGCCGGCGGGCAGGGTCCTGCTCACCTCATCACCGCTTGCAGACGGCAGGCTCGCGCAGGACAGCTCTGCCTGGATCATGCTCGGTGAGATGTAGGGGCATCTCGCTGCGAGCCTGCGTTTGTTCGCGCCTTTCGTGACGACTGATGCCCTCGCGAGAGCGTGGTTGATTTCCGATCTCAGCCGAACACATTGAGCTGATGGCTCGCTCCCGCAGTTAGCCGAACGCCCCCGCGGCCCCTCCTGGGGTCCGGGGGCGCCGTTTTCCCAGTTGAAGGAACGGTGGAGATGTGTTTCGATGGGTC
>JAXJCG010000006.1:0-23177 GCA_036302525.1 Collinsella sp.
ACCATCAGATGCGGACCGCGCGGTGACCCCACATTCCGCTGGCGCCCACAGGGCTGCCCTCGTTTCCTGACATGTCCCGCGCGGGCCGCGGCGAGCCGAGACCGCCGCATGACCTAATAGGAGCATGGAGCGATACCGCGGGCCCGAACAACCGCATTCTATCGCGCCCCGTCAGTGTGCCGTCTGCCCGGTCCAGGCGAGCACGGAAAGAACGGAGCGAGACATGAGAACCGAATCGACACCCGGCGCCCGCGGGCCGGTCTTCTGCGGGGTCGACACCCACGCCGACTCGCACTGGCTGTGCGTCCTGGACTGGAGGGGCGCAAGGTCCTGTCCAGGCAGTTCCCCGCCGACGCGGCGGGCTACGAGGCGCTCGCCGAGGCCATCGCCGCGGCCGGGGAGCCGGCCTGCATCGCGATGGAGGGGACGTCGTCCTACGGGGCGGGCCACTCAAGCGCTACGTGGCCAGGGAGGCGTACCGGGCGCTGATGCGCCCGCACGAGATCAGGAGGCCCGAGGACGCCTCGGAGCTCGTGGCGGCCAGGCGCGCGGCGAAGGTCAGCCAGGTGAGGGCGGCGTCCATACTGGGCACCAGCGAGAAGTACATCTCGATGCTGGAGAGGGGCCAAAGGGAGCTCAAGCCCATAAGGAGGGCCTACGAGGCATGGGTCGAGGCCGGACTTCCGCTCGATTGGGACAGGCGGGCCTTCGAGGCCGAGCGCAAAATGGATTCTAAAAAACACCTTGCCAAATAGGAGCGTCAGGACGCAAAGAGGCTCCGCAGCGCGAAGCGCGATGCGGAGCCTCTTTGCATGTCCGAGGACGTTCCGGAGAGAAACCCCGTCACGCCCCCGGATTCCTGGTGGGAGTTCTAGACCTTGTCGGCCTTAGTACATACCGCCGCCCTGCTGACCAGCGGTAGCAGCAGCGATAGCGTCCTCAAGCTGAGTGTTCTTGGGCACATCGGAGACGGTAGCCTCGGTGATGAGGATCAGGCTGGCGACAGAAGCAGCGTTCTGCAGGGTGACGCGGCTGACCTTGACGGGGTCGAGGACGCCCATCTCGATCATATCGCCCCACTCGCCGTTGGCAGAGTTGAGACCCTGGCCGGCGGGCAGCTCGGCAACCTTGTCGACCACGACAGCGCCCTCAAAACCAGCGTTCTTGGCGATGGTAGCGACCGGAGCAGTCAGAGCCTTCTTGACGATGTCGACACCGATCTTCTCCTCGGGGTCATCGATCTCGACGGCATCGAGCGCAGGAGCAGCGTCCATGAAGGCGACGCCGCCGCCAGCGACAATGCCCTCCTCGACAGCAGCGCGGGTGGCCTGCAGGGCGTCCTCGACGCGATGCTTGATCTCCTTGAGCTCGGACTCGGTAGCAGCGCCGACCTTGATGACGGCAACGCCACCGGAGAGCTTGGCCAGGCGCTCCTGGAGCTTCTCACGGTCGAAGTCAGAGGTGGTGTTCTCCATCTCGCCCTTAATCTGAGCGATACGGGCGTCGATGGCCTCCTTGGAGCCAGCGCCGCCGACGACGACGGTGTTGTCCTTAGAGATGGTGACGGACTTAGCGGTACCGAGCATATCGGCGGTGATGTCAGCGACCTTCACGCCCAACTCGTCCAGGGCAGCCTGGCCACCGGTGAGGACGGCGATGTCCTCGAGAATGCGCTTGCGGCGATCGCCGTAGCCCGGGGCCTTGACGGCGCAGACGTTGAGGGCGCCACGGATCTTGTTGAGGACCAGGGTAGGCAGAGCTTCGCCGTCGATGTCCTCAGCGATGATGAGCAGGCCACGGCCAGCGCGCTGGACAGCCTCGAGAACGGGCATGATGTCCTGAACGCTGGAGATCTTCTGGTCGGTGATGAGGATGTACGGATCCTTCATCACGGCCTCCATGCGGTCGTTATCCGTGACGAAGTAAGCGGAGACATAGCCCTTGTCGAACTGCATGCCCTCGACGGTGTCGATGGTGATGTCGAACGTCTGGGAATCCTCGACGGTGATGACGCCGTCCTTGCCCACGACCTCCATGGCCTCGGCGATCTTCTCGCCGACCTCGGGGTCACCGGCAGAGATGGTGCCGACGGAAGCAATCTGCTCCTTGGTCTCGACCGGCTTAGCCTGCTTCTTCATCTCGGCGACGGCGGCGTTAACGGCCTTGTCGATGCCGCGACGGATGGCCAGCGGGTTAGCGCCAGCGGCGACGTTGCGCAGACCGTCGTTGACGATGGCCTGAGCGAGCAGGGTTGCGGTGGTGGTGCCGTCACCCACGGTGTCGTTGGTCTTGGTAGCGACCTCCTTCACCAGCTGAGCACCCATGTTCTCGATGTTGTCCTCGAGCTCGATCTCCTTGGCGACGGAAACGCCGTCGTTGGTGATGGTCGGGGCACCGAACGTGCGCTGCAGCGCAACGTAGCGACCCTTGGGGCCCATGGTGACGGTAACGGCGTCGGCCAGAGTGTTGACGCCCTTGGCAAGCTTAGCGCGGGCATCGGTGTTGAACGTAATGTTCTTTGCCATGGTAGGTAATCCTCCAAAAGAAATGTGACTCGCGTCGCCGCTTCCGAGTCCTATGCGGCGGGCGCGTTCAAAGACGAATCAGAGATTCTGACGAGACTAGGCCTCGACGACGGCGTAGATGTCGTCGGCGCGCATCAGCAGATACTTCTCGCCGTCGACCTTGACCTCGTTGCCACCGAACTTACCGTAGATGACAACGTCGCCAACCTTGACGTCCATGGGGATGCGCTCACCCTTGTCGTTGACCTTGCCGGCGCCCACGGCAACGATGGTGCCACGCTGCGGCTTCTCCTGAGCGTTGCTGGCAATATACAGACCAGAAGCGGTCTTCTGCTCGGCCTCGTCGGGCTTGACCAGAACACGATCTGCAAGCGGCTTCAAAGACGACATGCTTGTCTCCTCCTTTTTGGGCCGCGCGGTTATACCACGCGAATTAACCCTTTTTGTTTGCGTACGCGTTGAATGGTACCCACGAATGGCGGGTTATACAACACGGAGTCAAAAAATCTTATTTTTTGGCACTTAGATTTTCTGAATGCCGGGGGATAACTTAGCGATTCCTCCCGTGTGGCTCCGGAGGGGCGGGGCGTAAGGTTTCCTGCTCGGGCAGTCCTGCTCGCACGAAGGCCACATTAAGTGGCCTTCGGCTCGTGCGGAACTCGCGATAAACCTTATGCCCCGCCCCTCCGGAGCCACACGGGAGGCAGGTTAACTAATTCGGGCCCGACATTCAGAAAAGTCAGTGCAGCAAAATGGCGATGCGGATAGCGACATGGGCATGGTTTTCGTTGCGCGCACGGGTCCCCTGGGGAGCACCGTGCATTTTTGGGAGTATTCAGCAAGCCAGGACGGCTGCATACACGCCGGACACACCATATTGGTCCCAAGGACGCCTTCGACCGGCGATTTGAGTCGGCAGGCAAACCCCGCCAGGACAAAAAGGCATGCTTCGCGCCGCGCCGGACCCCAAAATGACGTCAATCTCCGCAACGTTACTCAGCCGCAGCGGCACCGGCAGAGCTCGCGGTGCTGAATACTCCGTTTTTTGCACGGCACGGGCGGGGGTACATCAGGATCAGGAAGGACATCCCAGCCTTTTTATGCAATCTGTAATGGGAAGTATGCAAAACACCAAGAGATAGCATTGCTGGTATTCAAATTGAGCGCGGGGCAGCAGCACCTCCGCCCCGCACCCAAATCCAACAGAGCAGGGACGCTCATGGCGGATCCCCACCAAAACGCAAACGCGGCTCGAGCGCCATCCCAAAATAGGCTGTCCGAGCCGCGCTTAACGGTATGGCATGAATACTTAGCGTTCGTAGATCAGGTTGCCGGCTAGGTAGGTGGCTTGGACTTTGGTGGCTTGGAGTTCTTGGGGGTCGATGGTGAGCGGGTTTTGGTCCAGGACTACCAGGTCGGCATACTTGCCGGGCTCCAAGCTGCCGAGGTTTTGCTCGTCGCCAGCTGCGTACGCGCTGCCAAGCGTGTAGTTGCGCAGGGCCGTTGCCGCATCGATGCGCTCGCTCGGTAACCAGCCGTCCTCGGGCCAGTGGCTTTTGGGGTCCTGGCGCGTAATAGCCGTGTAGAGCACGTTCATGCTGGTAACGGGCGTGATAGGGCTGTCGGTACCGAAGGCTTGGCGGATGCCGCGCTGCTTATAGGTCGCAAACGGCCACATGATGCGGCTGCGTTCCAGGCCCAGATCGCGCTCGGGGCCGCCCGGGTCGAGTGTAATGTGACAGGGCTGGCTCGAGGCAACGACGTTAAGCTTGCGTAGACGATCGATGTCCTCGGGCAAGAGGTTCTCCAGATGCTCGAGCGTGTTATGACCGTGCTGGGGCAGGCCGTACAGTTCGGCGGCCTCCTCAAAGATATCGAGCGCGGCATGGATGGCACCGTCGCCGATGACGTGGATGCGCACGGTGTGACCGCGCTCCGCGGCAGCGAGGACCAGTTTGCGCATACGCTCGGCAGGAACCGTCAGGCGGCCTTGATCGCCCGGGAAGCGCGGGTTGGTATAGGGCTCGGTGAGATATGCCGTGTGTTCGCTCGACACGCCGTCGAAGAACTGCTTAAAGCCTGGCGCCGAGAGCAGCGCGTTGTTCGCGTAGCAGGTCTGCAGCTCTTCCAAGCGCGACTGGTCATCCAGCAGCGTGGGGAACAGATGGGCTCGGATGCCCAACTTGCCGGCTGCCTGTAGTTTGTCGTAGACGTCGTCGCGGATAAAGTCGCAGCCCGGCATGGGCATGAGCGACATGTCGCAGATCGAAGTGATGCCCTGCTCGGCCATACGCCTCATTTGATCGACGTAAGCGCTTGCAATGCGATCCTCCCCCAGCCACTCAAGACAGCGCGGCAGCAGCTGCATAGCAGCCGCCTCGTGAGCAATGCCCGTGAGCTCGCCGTTTGCGTCCTTGTCGTAACTGCCGCCCGCTGGCGGCTCGCTGTCGCGTGTGACGCCGAGCGCCTCGAGTGCGCGGCTGTTGAGCCAAAGCGTGTGCCCGTCGCCCGAATACATAACGCAGGGACGATCGGGGAATGCCGCATCGAGCGACGCCTTGGTAGGATGCTCGGGCGGATCCCAACGGTAGTCGCGCCAGCCCTGCGTCACAACCCAAGCGTCATCGGGCAGGTCCCGGGAAAACTCGAGCGCGTGCTGCACTAGCGCAGCCTCGGACGTGCCCATATCCATGAGCATGTACGGCGAGGAACCGACCGAGGTATGGAAGAAGTGCAGATGAGCGTCATGAAAGCCGGGGCAGACAAACTGCTCGCCGTAGTCGATAACCGACGTGGCGGCAGGCGCGGCGGCAATCACGTCATCGGGCGCACCGACTGCGACGATATGGTCGCCTGCGATGGCAATCGCCAGCTCGCGGGCGGTATCGATGCCGTCTTGCGCGGTAAAGACGTTCTTGGAGCGGATAATCCGATCGATATGTTGCATGGGCATCCCCATCTCTGGCAGGAAATTCAACACCCCCGAGTGTACTCCCCCGCCCTTGTAACAAAACCCCAAGCGGCAAACGGCAACTTTACCAGCCCTAGCGGCAGGTGGCATACTGGAGAGAGCCTGTACGATTTTGCGATCAACCCAGCAAGGAGCAAATCGACCATGACGAAGACCAAGGCACAGCAGATTATGGCGGCGACCGAGGCTCGCGCGGCTGACGACGTCACCGCGGCCATCCAAGATATCGCTACCGAGTTTGAACCATATATCATCAAGCAGCGCCGGCACTTCCATAAGCACCCGGAGCTGAGCCTCGCCGAGGAGCGCACGACCTCCGACATCGCCAACCAGCTCGACGCCATGAATATCCCCTACGAGCGTCCCCTTAAGACGGGCCTTGTGGCGACGCTTCGCGGCACCGCGCCGGATGCCTACCGCGAGGACGGCACGCCACGCCGCCGCATCCTGCTGCGCGCCGACATCGACGCCCTGCCCGTCACCGAGCAGACCGGCGAGGAGTTCGCCAGCGTCAACGAGGGCTGCATGCACGCCTGCGGCCACGACTGCCATATCGCCATGATGCTCGGAACGCTGCAAATCCTGCGCCATATGACCGACGACATCCACGGCGAAGTCCGCATCGTATTCCAGCCCAGCGAGGAAAACGGCCAGGGCGCCAAGCTCATGATCGGCACGGGTGTGCTCGACGGCGTCGATGGCGCCTACGCCGCGCACATCTGGAGTGAGGTCGACGCCGGCACCGTGAGCTGCGAGCCCGGTCCGCGCATGGCCAATACCGACTGGTTCCGCATCGACGTCCGCGGCACCTCGTGCCATGGCGCCATGCCCCAGCGAGGTCACGACGCCGTCATGGTTGCCGCCGAGATCGTCAACGCCCTGCAAACCATCGTTTCGCGCGAAATCAGCCCCTACGAGCCGGCCGTCATCACCGTCGGCGAGCTGCACGGCGGCACCGCGCGCAACGTTATCGCCGGCACGGCCTACCTCGCCGGCACAGTGCGCACCTACGGCGATTCGACCCACGAGGAAATGCCGGAGCTTATGCGCCGCATCGTGGAGCATACTGCGGCCGCCTTGGGCGCCGAGGCAGAGCTCACCGACTACACCATCGCAAACTACAAGGTCGAAAACGACGCGGGCTCGAGCGAGCGCTGCCGTCAGGCTGTCATCAAATGTCTTGGCCCCACCGGCCAGGGTCATTACCGCGGTACGCTTTCGGGCGAGGATTTTTCGGAGTACCTGCGTCGCGTACCGGGCGTGCTCGCCTTTGTAGGTACGCGCAACCCCAAGATTGGCGCCACGTACGCCCAACATTCCTGCTTCTACAAGATCGACGAGACCGTGCTGGCAAAGGGCTCCATGGTGGCCGCCCAGTATGCTATCGACTTTTTGGCCGAGCCCACGCAAGAGGAGCTCGACGGCCCCGCGATTACCGCGGTCGCCGAAACCAACCCCGATCTGGCCGCCAAGTTGCGCTCTGCCAAGGCGACGACCGCCGAGGCTCGCGACGCCATCCATGATGCCCGAACGGCTCGCCATGCCGCGATCAAGGGCATCCACGACGCACGCGCTGCTGCACGCCGTGAGGAGAAGCACGACGAGTAATCGATTCGCTGGCATCTCGCAGTCATAGCCACATCGCGATGTCAAAGCGGGGGCGGACGTTTCGACACGTCCGCCCCCGCTCATTTGTCAAACGCTATTTCTACCAATTCTACCCCGTCCCCAAATGGCAGACGGCATGGCTACTCGTCCTGAGGTTCCTCGTCGGAGCTTGGCTCGAACGCCGACTCAGGTGCAGGTGCCGGCTCAGGCTCAGGCTCAGGCTCAGGCGCAGGCTCGGGCTCGGGCTCAGATGCCGTCTCAGGCTCGGGCGCCGGTTCAGACTCGGGCGCCGGCTCAGGCTCGGTCGCGGGAGCGGGTGCAGGTGCCGGCGAAGCATCCGGAGCACCGTAACCCGAAGGAGCGGACTTCTTCTCGAAGGGCAACACAAAAGTCAGGACGTCGTCCTTATCCTCATCGGCCCACTCGCTTGCATAGCGTGCGGCCCAATAGCCAACGGCACGGTGCTTGAGTATCTTGCCAAAGACCGTAAGAAATACAGTGACAAAAGCGACCAGCACCAAGAACAGCGCGAGCGTGACGCCACCGCCGGTAACAATTGCCTCAATACCCGTAGGACGATAGTAGTAGCTATACATACCGACAGAGGCAATGGCGCCAAAGACGACCGTCAAGATCCATGTGACAACGTTGGCGACCAGGCCCGTCAAAAACTCGGGAAGGAACGAAGCACAGAACAGCTTGGTCTTGTTGTGCTTAAACGCCGCCCAGACCTTATCGAGCGAAAACGCGCTCTCGACGCGACCGGTCACCGCAAAGTGCATCACGGCAATGTCGGCGAACATCTTAAAGAAGACCCCCAGGACCGCCGTGGCAATCATAGCCAGAACGAGCAAGCCAAGCGAGCCAAACAGCGCAGCCTCGAGCGCATAAGAGCCGTAATAAGAATACGAGCCCGCAGCGCCAATTACCACGCCCTCCACCAGCGAAAGCACTACACCGATCACGGGAATGGCAGCGATAACCTCGAGCACGACCGAAATAACGCTCGAAAAGACTCCGAGACCAAACGACGTGGAACGCATGAGTGGACGGTCCATGCCGTCATCGACCTTGAGCGAAAGATCACGGCCCCACTCGATACCAAAGCCGGAACCACACACACTCGCAATGCAAGCTGCCAAAAAGCCGATGGCAGCCGCAATGCCGCCAATAACGGGAATAAACAACACGAGCACCGACACAACGCAAATCAGCGCCGGCAAAAACGCGATTTGGCATACACGCTGAAGCACGCCCGGAGTCTTGGTCATATCTTGGAACGCCTGAGCCACACAGCCCTTTGGCGCATTCGCCACGGGCGGTTGCGGAACAAACTGCTGGGGCTGAGGCTGTCCCTGGGGAGCGGGGCCAGAGGCACCGGCATTAGGAGCACCACACACGCCGCAGAACTTGTCGTTATCGCCCATGGGGGCGCCACACTGCGAGCAGAACATAGAATCATCCCTTCGTATCTTGAACGAATCACTTGGATCGCAAACGATGTCTTTAGCATCATTATTGCCCAATGTGGGGTCAAATACTCAAAGATGACCGATTTGCAAGGTACGCGGCGCCAGCAGGCGGTTCGTTGAATATGTCTGTGCTAGTTCGTGCCGCGGAAACCCTTGCCGACGATCTCGGAGCTGTCGACAATCGTGATAAAGGCACCCGGATCGACCTCGCGCGCATAGCGGCGCAGTTGCACGGCCTCGCGACGGCTCAGCACGCTCATGATCACCGTCACGCACTTGCCCGAGAAGGCACCGTAGCCGCGACTGATGGTCGCCGTGCGGTTGAGATGCTTGACGATAAACTCCTCGACCTTAAGGGGCTCGGAACAAATGATCGTGCAGACCTTACGAAGATGAATGCTCTCGATGGCCTTGTCGACCACAAGCGTCTTGGCAAACAGGCCGAGCACGCAATACAGACCGATACGCGGACCATACAAAAAGGCCGCGATGGTCACGATGCCGATATCGACCAGCAACAGCGCGCGACCAATCTCGAGTGTGGTACGGCGTTTGAGGATCATAGCGAGGATGTCCGTGCCGCCCGTCGAGGCGCCGATATCAAAGACGATGGCGCTGCCGAGCGCCGGCAGAATCACGGCAAAGCACAGGTCGAGCCACATATCGCCCGTCATCGAGACACTGGTCGGGATAAAGAGCTCGAAAAGCGAAACATAGGCGGACAGCGCAAACGAGGCGAAGACACTCCACAGAATTGCCTTGCGCTCCAAAAAGATAAAGCCCAAGACGACGAGAACCGCGTTGATAATCCACATAAAGACGCCGACGGGCAGGGTCGGGAACAGCGTGGACAGAATAACCGACACGCCCGAGGTGCCGCCAAAAGCAAAGTGATTAGGGGTTTTAAACGCAACGATGGCAAAAGCCGTAAGAATCAGGCCCAGATTGAGCTCGGCGAAAAAGCGCGGGAAGCCTGGCTCCTGGCTACGCTTTTGGCCGGCACGCTCGCCGCGCTCGATATCGGTGCGATCAACCACGCGCTCCATCGGCACCACGGGAGGACGATGTACCTCCTCGGCAGCTCGCGATGCCGCCTCTGCCGCGGCAGCCTCAATCGCCCATGCCTGGCTTTCTGTTTCGTGCTCGTCAGCCATTACGGCAACCCCTCGTTAACAATTTGGAAACAATGCGCCCATTAGGGTAACGCGGAACACGACGATTGCAACCCCTAGTTAGACGAGCGGTATGCCTACATCGGGGACATACAAATAACGGCCGGCCGCACATACATCCGTGCGGCCGGCCGTTTGACGTTTTCGCAGATAAAACCTGCCAAAATAAACATCCCTTTTTGGTAGGTTACTCGTGCTGGTTGGTGCGGTGCTCGTACTCCTCGGGGGTGATGACATCCTCGATGCGCAGGTTGACGCCTGCCACCTCAAGACCGGTCATCGCGGCCAGACGCTCGGTCACGCGCGCCTTAACGTCGTCGAAAATCGCGGGCGCGTAGGCGCCGTACTCGATAATGACGGAAATGTTGACGACCACGCGGTTGTCATCGGTGACCTCGACCGTCACGCCCTTGGTCAGATTCTCGGCACCGAACTGCTCCTGCACAAAGTGCATGAGGTTGCCCTTCATGCCCAGGACGTGCGGTACCTCGCGGGTGGCCATGGCGACGATCTTCTCGATCACACCGTTGGAATAGGTCAGCGAGTCCTCGGACTCGTCCGCTTCCCCATCATCCCCATCCGCATCGTCGGCGGGTTCGGCCTCGACGAGCGCCTCGTCCTCGAGCGTTACGTCCTCGGCCTCGGCGGTGACGGTCTCGTCTACCTCGAGCTCGGTATCGGCCACATCGACCTTCGTGTTAAAAGCCATGGTTCCTCCTTATGCCCACCGCACACGCGGCGGTCGAATACATGCTAGCGGCCGCTAAACAGACGGCCGAAGAAGTTGACGATCCCGTTCTCGCCGTCGCGGATCTGGCCAATCACGGCGCCGATCAGCACAAAGAAAGCGATGACGAGCGTATCCCACAGGCCGAGCGTGAGCACCAGCACGGCGAGCACAAAACCAGCGACGGCTCCAAGCGTGGTGTTGGGATGACGGACGGCATAGCTCCAGATGGCTGCCCCCGTACCCTTGATGAGACCCATGGCCTCATCAAAATCATCGGCGACCGCGTCATGTGACTCGGTACCCTCCACCTTAGGATCGACGACCTCGCCTGCCGGCGCGGCGCTCTGATCGATAGTCAGGCGCGGGGTGCGGACGGTCTTGTCTTGATTGGTATCACTCACCGGAAACCTCCACGGTCTGGACGGTAGTCTTGGACGGCAAAAAACGAACGCGCGCAGTCGTGCCCGGCGTGCCGAGCATAGTGTCGCAGGCCTCCTCGATACGTTGCTGCATCGCGATAGCTTGGGAGGCCACATCCCGGTTGTCGAGCGCGATGGCGTCGACCTTAAAACGGACGTGCGATTCGTCGGAGCCCTGCACGCGCGCCTCGACATGCTCGATCATCACTCGGTCGTCGCGCTCTGCCGCGGTACGAGCACACGAGGAGAGGGCAGCGAGCGTGACCTCGATATTGCGCTCCCCCGCCGGATGCACGCAGGACGGCTCGCGACGAGCAAACATCAGGCGGAAGAAACCCACGAGCACGCCGAGTGCCACGACACCGCCGCACGCCGTAACAACGATGCGAGGCAGCGGATCGCGCATCAACAGCATAAAGCGATAGGTATATGGCCCCCAAAACTGGCAGACTAACGTACCCAGCGCCGCGACGGCGGCGGCAAGATACACGATCGCCAGGGCTCGTTTGAGCACGCGCATGCAGCGCTCCCTTCAAATCTCGATCCACAGAATGCAAAACGATTCGCATCATTATAAAAGAGCCGGGTCCGGTGCCTCATTGCACGCGGATCCGGCTCATCTATTCCACGAGGCTTGCATGCTCGCTTCATTATGCCCAGATATGCACGGCTCAATCCGTGCGGGCCTACTCCTCCTCGAGGGCAGCGATGACCTCGTCGGTCATGTCCATGGTGCTGTAAACATCCTGGACGTCGTCGAGCTCCTCAAGACGGTCGATGAGGCGCTGAACCTTCTTGGCGTCGGCGCCGGAGACCTCGGTCGGGGTGGTCGGGACCATGGTGGTCTCGGAGCCCTTGACCTGGACGCCCTGCTCCTCGAGCGCCTTGGAGACAGCCATGACCTCGTTGGCAGTAGTCCAGACGATCCACTCCTCGCCGGCGTCCTCGTAGTCCTCGCCACCGGCCTCGGCGATGGCCATCATGAACTCATCCTCGTCACCGGCAGCACCGTTGGCGATCATGGTCTCCTTCTTGGCGTTCTCGTCCAGGATCTCCTTGGCGACGACGATCTGGCCCTTGCGCTCAAACTGGAAGGCGACGGAGCCGGAGGTGCCCAGGTTGCCACCAGCGTGGGAGAAGGCGGAACGGACATCAGCGGCGGTGCGGTTGCGGTTGTCGGTCAGGCAGTCAACGTAGACGGCGACACCGGCGGGACCGTAGCCCTCGTACACGATGTTCTCGTAGACGGCGGCATCGGCACCCGAACCGAAGGCCTTGTCGATAGCGGACTTGATCTTGTCCTTAGGCATGGACTGAGCCTTGGCCTTGGCAACGGCAGCGGCGAGGCTGGCGTTGTTCTCGGGCAGCGGGTCGCCGCCGAGACGGGCAGCAACGGTGATGTTGCGGCTCAGCTTGGAGAAGAGGGCGGAACGCTTGGCGTCCTGCGCGCCCTTACGATGCTTGGTTGTGGCCCACTTAGAGTGTCCGGACATACGTGTCTCCTATCGGTTTCGACCTAAAGCCCAGCGCAGATGCTCGGGCAATATAAACAAACGTCGTTATGATATACCTACTGGCCTGCGAGATAAACCCCAAAATGAAGGCGTCGTGATGATGACCCCTTTGGTGCAAAGAAACCTGACCCCCAATGCACCAAGTTAGGACCAGAGGAAGTCGCTGCGGGTGACGGTGGCGCCGATGGCGAAGGGCATGCAGGCGATGACCGGATACAGGTAGCGCATGTAGGTCGAGCCGTTGCACGGGCCAATCAGGCACACGGCAAGCACGCCCAGCAGCGGCACCCAAATGGCCAGCCCGCGCCACGAATGACGACGTAGCAGATAGACCACCACGGCGATCATGATCCACACATAGGTGGCCGAGCTCATGGTGAGCGAGATAAACGGGATGCGTTGTACTGCCACGCGATACAGGTTGATCAGGTGGTCGCACCAGCGCACAACCTTGCTATCGACCGGATGGAAGTCGAAGTACTTGAGGTTATCGGGCTTCGCCATGATCTCGGCACTGCGCGCCGTGCTGTAGACCCATGCGTCGCGAGCGCTCGGATAAAAATACCCATAGTAGTTATTGATGAGCGCCGAGATATAGCACCCGGGGTCCTTTTTGAACATCTGGGCCCACACCTCAAAATAGGCCTTGATGTCCTCCTGCGAGGCGTACTCGTTAAAGCAATTTTTGACGGCGTCCGACTTATCCGGGTTGTAACGGCGGCCCAGGTTCTCGTACTTGAGCACACGGTCGATCACGGCACGCTCTTCGTCGGTCACCAAGCCGTCGCAAGGAGCCTCCACGATGGTGCCGTCCTCCTTAACCGTGGGGTTGACGCCCGAGTTGAGGCCGTCGTGCTTTTGGACAAAACGAGCCGTCTGCTGGAACGGAATCGAGAGGATTTCGCGCTTGGAACCAGGCGTGATGTCGTGTGCCGGCATAAAGACCTTGGTGAAGTACATATTAGAGGCAAGGCAGAGTGCAAGCACCGCAAGAACTCCCACCCAGCGGAAACGCGGGGTGGCGCCCGAAGGCGCAGCACCAGCCTGCTTGGCTGCACGACGAGCCACATGCACGTCCCATGCGCAAAAAGCTGCCGCGATTACGCATGCCGCCAGGGGAAACACCAGGCCGCCGTTGCGCAGAAACGTGGAACCCATGGCACCCAGAGCGAGCAGCAGCCAATCATGGCGCGCAAAGAGCATAGGCCTCTGTTCGCCTGCACGCTCGGCATTGGCATCGCGACGGGGCAGGCCGCAGGCCACGAGCTTCACGGTCTGCACCAACAGCATCAAAAACGCGTCGGCAAACAGCACGTCTTTGGTAAGCAAGGCCGCGTAGTTGGAGAACATGGGCATAAACACAAAGAACAGCAGGATCGCACCGCGAACCGGCAGGCTCACGCCCAGCTTGCGCAGCGACGAGATTGAATAGGCCATGCAGGCGGCCGTAATGACGAACTGAGCGCAGGTATAGATGATGAGGCCCGCGTTGGCGCTGTTGAACAGTGAAAGCCCCAGCTGGACGTACGAACCGATGATAGCCGTGTGCACCACGGGATGATGTCCGTTGAGCAACACATTGGGGTTGAGCAGACGCAGGTAGTCACTCGTGCCGTTGGGGTAGTTGAACCACTGGCGAATCTGCGCACCCGTGTCTCCCATAAAAAGGCCGGGCAGCGAAGCGATGAGCGTGGGCGCCCAGGCGACCATAAGCACCAGGAAGGGCCCGGCAAAGGGATGGACCGAGAGCACGGCGTGAGCCACACGCCATACGCGGCCAAAGTGCGCTTCAGAAAACGGAATGCGCCGAGAGCTCAACCAATCTAGACACTCAAAGGCGAGGTAGAAGGCAACGACCGCCAAGAGCATCCAGCCCGCACCGCCTATCCAGGCGCAGATGATGCGGGCCTTGTCGCCAAGGACAATCTCGGCCGAGTCGGTGAGGTCGTAGCTGCGGCCAAACACCATGCAGACGGCAAAGAACAGCGACGGAAGGATCACCGAGGGACGCCAAGCGTCGCCGCGGCCAAAGAATACGTAGCGAAACGGCAGCGTGAGCAGGCAGGCAAGCGCAAGCAGCATGACCGCGTCGGTATGGCCGGCAAACGAGAGGAGCACCTCGTAACACACGTACAGCATGCCCGAGGCTTTGGGGTCAATCGCCAAGACTGCGTTGCTCGACACCGGGGCGGGATCGATGGAAAACGCCGTGGTCGCCAACAGCGCGAGCAAAAATGCGATGAGCGTCTGCTTGGCGGGATAGCGCTTAAACCAGACGATGCGGGCAGCGTCGCGCGCAGCCGTTGTGGAGAGGTCGGAATCCTTCACAGTCCGAAAGCCTTTCTAGAAACCTATCAAACTCGGCAAAACCACCACAAAGGTGCCTGTCCCCTTTGTGGTGGTTTTGGTGGTTAGGCGTCGAGGTAGATGCGCTGGGGGCGATTGCGGTGTCGGGCGAAGATGATGAGCGCCAGACCGGCGATCACGAGCGGCAAACTCAGCAGCTGACCCATGGTGATGACGCCGCCCAGCAGATAACCCAGCTGGGCATCGGGCACGCGCACGAACTCAACGAGAAAGCGGACGATGCCGTACCCCATCACGAACACGCCCATAAACGTACCCTGGGGCAGCAGCGGCTTTTTGCGGCTGAGCACCTGCAGAATGCAAAAGAGCACGATGCCCTCAAGAAATGCCTCGTAGAGCTGGGAGGGGTGACGCGGCATATCGCCCGCAGTCCCGCCAAAAACCACACCCCAGGGCAGATCGGTCGGCTTGCCCCACAGCTCTCCGTTGACAAAGTTGGCACAACGGCCCAGGCACAAGGCCAGCGGCGCGCCTATGACGGCAAGGTCTGCCAAAGTCCATGCGTCGAGCTTATACATGCGGCACACGAGCACGCCGCCGATGATGCCGCCCACCAGGCCGCCATGGAAGCTCATGCCGCCTTCATTGGTGGCAAAGATCTCGAGCGGATGCGCCCAGTAGTAGCCGTCGCCGTAAAAGATGACGTAGAACAGGCGCGCACCGATAATGAGGCCAAAGACCACGCCGACCACGACACTCGTCAGGTCATCAATCGTGATGTTAAAGCCCCAGCGACGCTGTGTGCGGTACATGACAACCGCCGTGAGCAGGGCGCCGACCACATAGGCCAGACCATACCAGTAAATCGTGATAGGCCCCGCCGAAATCGCGACGGGATCAAGCATATGGTAGAAGTCGTTGAGCATGTCGACCCTCCTACTCCCTACATACAAATGCGGCCGCGGGCCTTACGCTCGCAGCCGCATATTTGGGCGTAACGTCTATGCGGAGCGTACCGTCCGCAGCTTTCGCATCTTAGAACGGCGCGTACTCGTCGTACAGGTCGTCGGTCTCGCCGGAGGCATTGACCTGCTCGACACGGGTAACGCCGGGCACGTGCTCCTTCAGGATACGCTCGATGCCCATAGACAAGGTCAGCGAGCTCATGGGGCAGCCGGCGCAGGCGCCCTGCAGCTCCAGCTTGACGACGCCCTCGTCGTCGACGCCCACATACTCCATATCGCCGCCATCGGCCTGCAGGTTGGGACGAATCTCTT
This sequence comes from Collinsella sp., assembly GCA_036302525.1. Lineage (GTDB taxonomy): Bacteria > Actinomycetota > Coriobacteriia > Coriobacteriales > Coriobacteriaceae > Collinsella. The sequence goes on from JAXJCG010000006.1 coordinate 15,996, forward strand.
CAAGAACCTTCTTAAGCAGCTCTTCGTTAACAGCCACAGGGGCTCCTTTCTCACAATAACGCGGGCACGCCCGCGGACAGAAGCTATGTTACTACAGCCATGTACCCGCTCACGAGCCGTCCATGCGCGCAGACGCGACTTTCACGAGTAGTCAATTTGGGACGGGGCTCTTTGAGCTGCGTTCGTCGTCAGATAGCGACAACGCATGATTACTGTCGAGCCTGTCCCCCGGTACCAATCTGAACATCGACGATGACCTGGCGGTAGCTGATGCCACAGGAGTCGAGGATGCGGCGGCTGATGCGTCCGTCATCGGTGTCGGCGTACTTGTTGTCCAGGTAGACAACCTCGCCCACGCCCACCTGAGCCAAAATCTTGGCGCAGTCGTGGCACGGGAACAGCGTGACGTAGACCGTGGAACCCTCGAGGTCCTTGAGCGAGCCACGGTAGTTGAGCACGGCGTTGGCCTCGGCATGGACCACGTAGTTGTGCTTGTCCTGCAGCGGGTCGTCGCTCGTACCCCACGGAAAAAAGTCGTCGTTGAGCGCCGAGGGTGTACCGTTGTAGCCCACCGAAAGGATGCGGTGGTTGGTGTTGGCGATGCACGCACCCACCTGCGTGTTGGGGTCCTTGCTGCGGCGCTGCGCGGCGATGGCCACGCTCATAAAGAACTCGTCCCAGCTAATGACGTCCAGGCGCTTGCCTGACGAAGTTTGATGAAGATCGTCCGACATGGCAGACACCTCCGTAATCGCAATAGTTTGACCCATTGTAGCAGGTGAAAGGTGAGGGCGTTTGTCCCGCCGGCGCCCTCACTTTTACACGCGGCGGGGCTTTTGGTTGATGTGGTAGAGCTCGGCGAGTCCTCGCAACGTCAGCGCGTCGTCGACCGTCAGGCTATGGCCAACCAACGCCGCAAGCGCCTCGACATCGTCGCCGGTAATGACGATGGGCACATCGCCCTCCCCCGCGGCCTTGGTCGCGCGCATCTCGGCGAGCACCATGTCGAGCATGCCGTCGATGCGAGCCACCTCGCCCAGAACCACGCCCGAGCGCATGGCCTCGCGCGTGTTGCGACCGATGACGCGCGCCGGTGCCGAGGGCTCGACCTGCGGCAGGCGCGCCGCAGCGGCCGAAAGCGAGCGGGCGCCAAGTGCCAGGCCCGGCGCGATGACGCCGCCGACAAAGGTTCCGTGCGTATCGATGACCTCGATATTGGTCGTAGTGCCCAGGTCGATCACAATGCACGGAGAGCCGTAGACGGCACGAGCCGCCACGGCATCGGCGATGCGGTCGGGGCCGATCTCGGCGGGGTCGTCGTAGTGGACGGGCATGCCAGTCTTAAGTCCCGGTCCCACCGTGAGCACGCGTCCCGTGCAGGTACGGGAAAGCGCCACCTTCCACGGGCGCTCGAGCGCCGGCACCACGCAGCTCAGCACTGCGGCCGCGGGAACGAGCGCGCCGGGCATGCCCGCATCGGCCGCCAGCGCGCCCATGACCTGCGCGAGTCTCATGCGCGCTTCGTCGGCTGTAATGCTCGACGGCGTCGTGATCTCGCACGTCGCAAGCGGGCATTCCTGCGCCGCGGCCGAATCCTCGGCAAACAGACCAAAGCGAATGAACGTGTTACCCACGTCGACCGTCAATATATATGCGCACCCATTAAGCATCGTCGGCGCTCCTTTCGTCTGCCCAGCAGTATATCGCCTACCTAAACCAGTCATCCCAAAATGACTAGCTTACGGCTATACTGGTGCGCGGTCGCGCGCGAGCTCACGCGGCGGCCCTTGGTAACCCGACTTCCCGCGCCGTATCCGTAGCGGCGCTCCCGGGGGAAGCGGATATACGCAAAGGAGTTTTATATGAGCAATCCCTCGAACCGCGCTTCGATGCGCGGGCAACTCACGCTGCGCGGCGTCGTCATCGGCGTCCTTGGCTGCGTGATTATCACGGCAAGCTCGGCCTACACCGCCCTCAAGATGGGCGCTCTCCCCTGGCCGATCGTCTTCGCTGCCGTCATCTCGCTGTTCTTCCTTAAGCTCATGGGCAATGCCAGCCTCAACGAGGCCAACGTCACCCACACCATCATGTCCGCGGGCGCCATGGTCGCCGGCGGTCTGGCGTTTACCATCCCGGGCGCCTGGATGCTGGGCTATGCCGACCAGATCAGCTGGCTCGACATGTTTATCGTGGCGCTCGCCGGCACCATCCTGGGCCTGCTGGCCACCGCGCTCATCCACCGTCACTTTATCGTGGATGCCGCGTTGGAGTTCCCCACCGGCAACGCCGCAGCTCAGACCCTGCGCGCCACCGAGGCCGGCGGCAAGACCGGCAAGCAGCTCTTTGGCTCTATGGCCATCGCAGGCATCTACAGCGTGCTGCGCGACGCCCTGGGCGTGGTACCCAGCATGCTATGCACGCTCAACATTCCCGGCGTGACCTTTGGCATCTACAACTCGCCCATGCTGCTCTCCGTCGGCTTCCTCGTGGGATTCGCCCCGGTCGCCTTCTGGTTTGCCGGCGCCCTGCTGGGCAACTTTGGCATCGTCGTCGGCGGCACCGCTGCCGGTCTGTTCGACGTTGTGACTGCGCAGGGCATCGTCAAGTCCCTGGGCATGGGCCTCATGATGGGCTTTGGCGTCGCCGTCGTCCTCAAGGACATCCTGCCGCAGGTCGCCGGTATCGTCCGCGGTCTTGCCGCCGACAGCTCCACCGACACCGACGAGCAGTCGCTCATCTCGGGCTCCCTTAAGCTCGACGCCGGCATCATCGGCCTGGGCGCTGCCGCCATCGCCGTGATCGTCGCCATCGTGCTCGACCTTGGCCCCGTTCCGGCCGTCATCGTGACGCTGTTCACCTTTGTCACCACCATCATGAGCGCACAGAGCTGCGGCCAGACGGGCATCGACCCCATGGAAATCTTCGGCCTCATCGTCATGCTCATCGTGGCTGCCTTCGCACAGATCGCTCAGGTCAAGCTGTTCTTTATCGCCGGCATCGTAGCCGTGGCGTGCGGCCTTGCGGGCGACGTCATGAACGACTTTAAGGCCGGCGCCGTGCTGGGCACCAACCCGCGTGCGCAGTGGATCGGCCAAGCCATCGGCGGCATCGTGGGCGCCCTGGTCGCCGCAGCCGTCATGGTCGCGCTCGTCACCGCCTATGGCCCGGACGCCTTTGGCCCCGACAAGAGCTTTGTTGCCGCGCAGGCAAGCGTTGTCGCCACCATGGTCTCGGGCATCCCGAGCGTGCCGTGGTTCGTTGGCGGCTTTATCGCCGGCATCGTCATGTACTGGCTCGGCATTCCGGCCATGATGATCGGCCTGGGCGTGTACCTGCCGTTCTACATGTCACTCACGGCATTCCTGGGCTCCTGCGTCAAGCTCGCCTACGACAAGTGGTCCGCCCACCGCGACGCCACCGCTGGTCTTTCCGACGAGGAGAGAGCTGCCAAGGACGCCGCCTTCCAGGAACAGGGTCTGGTCGTTGCCAGCGGCCTGCTCGGCGGCGAGTCCATCGTCGGCGTTATCCTGGCGTTTGTCTCCGTGGGCTTAAGCCTGCTGGGCTAAGTCGAGCAGCTGCTCGACAGCAACCATATTGCCTACGGCTTGCCCGGTCGGTAGCTTCTGCGGCTGCTGACCGGGCTTTTTGATATCGAAACAAAGAAAGGCCGGCGCGCTGCGTTTAACAGCGCGCCGGCCTTATCGGTTAAGCTATCGAAGCGTTCCTGCTATGAACCGAAGTTCGTTGCAGAATCTACGCTCGAAACGCTACATCTACTTGCGACGACGATCGCCCAGCGTCACGCCCGCTGCCACGAGCGTCACACCGCCGATGACGAACACCTCGCCCGCAAGCGCGGAATTGTCGCCAGTCTGGGCGAGCGCGGCAGGCGCAGCCTGTTTCTTGGCAACGGGGGCCTTTGCAGCAGCCTGCGCAACCTGAGGCTTGGCCTGCGGCTCAGCCTTGGGATGATACTTGTCGTACTCGGCCTGAGCGGCAGCCAGGGCATCCTTGGCATCTCCGAGCTCGGCAAGCGCGGCGGCATAGGCGTCGTTGGCATCGGACAGCTTGGCATCGGCATCGCTCAGAGCAGCCTTGAGGCCAGCGGCGGCATCGACGGCGGCCTTATAGCGAGCGTAGGCAGCGTTAAGCTTGACCAGCTTCTCGTTGCCCGTCGTGCCCGCGGCAAGGGATGCCTTGTGGTCGACAGCCTCAAGATCGGCCTTGAGCGCCTCGTCGTTGGCAAGCTCGGCCTTGGCCTCGACGATCTCGAAGGTCGCATCGACGACGGCTTCGTTGGCGGCCTCGAGCTGCTTCTGGGCATCGGCGACACCGGCGACGGCGGCGTCATAGGCGGCCTTGGCATCGTCGACCGCCTTCTGGGCTCCAGCGAAGCGCTCGAAGGCCTTGTTTGCGCCGGCCAGTTCGCCCTCGGCAGCCTTGGCCTTGGCCTGCGCGTCGGACACAGTCTGCACCTTGGCGGCAACCGCATGCTTGGCGTCCGAAAGAGCAATCGCGGCCTGGACATCTGCGGCCTGGGCCTTGTCTACACCAGCCTGGGCGGCATCGTCGGCCTTCTTTGCCTCGTCAAGCGAGCCCTGCTTATTCGCAAGGTCCGCCTGGGCGGCATCGCGCTTGGCGGCAAGGTCCTTGACCGAAGCCGTGGCATTGCCATACGCCTCGTTGGCCTTATCGGACTTTGCCTTGGCGGCATCGCGGGCGCTGCGAGCCTTCGCCTTGTGAGCAGCGGCCTCGGCTGCCTTCGTCTTACTGTCAGCAAGCGTGGCGTTTGCCTTATCGAGAGCCGCCTGGGCAGTAGCGGCCTCGGCCTTGGCGGCATCGAGGTTCTGCTTGAGGGACTCGATGTCGATTCCGCCGAGTGCGTCCTTCGCAGCGTCGTATGCCGTCTTCGCGGCGGCGGTACCGGACTTAGCCTTCTCATACTCGCCCTTGGCGGTGTTCATGTTCGTGTCGGCCGCGGTATAGGCGTCGCGAGAGCTTTCTTGCTTATCCAATGCGTCAGAATAAGCCGTTCCGGCAGTCCCGAAGTTCTTCTGCGCCTCCGCCAGCTTATTCTGTAGCTGCTTCAGCTGCTCCTTCTGCTCCTGAGTGCCGCCTGCATTGTAAGCAGAATCGATATAGTCGGTGACGAGCTTCTTGAACTCGGAGACAGTGAAGTCCTTCTGCCCCGTGCTTCCACTATAGTCGAAAATGGTTACCTCGGAATCGGTGTTCTTACCGCTACCAGTTGCGATGCCGATAGCCTTCGCACCGGCATCGATGATATTGAGATAGTGTCCGCACTCATGGTAGATGCTGTTGTAGTGCTGGTAGATATAGTAGGAATCATATCGGTGGCTGCCGAGTTCGTCGCCATACTGTGCAACGTACTTATCGAATGCCTCTTTCTCCTGGGTGTAGAGACCGGTATATGGCCAGCCGAGGGTATCCTCGGTTTCGCCTCCGGTGTATGCTCCGCCGCCGCCCGCAAGGTTCTCACCTTGATCGAAATAGCAGTTCGAGTGTCCCCAGATGTTCGATGAATATGATGTATTAAGTGCGGCTGCCGCAGTCATGCGGAGGCTGACGCTGAGCTCCGACTGACCGTTCGCCTTGCGGAGGTTGTTCTGGGTATCGAGGTAGGTCAGGGCGTTGCGCATCTGCTCCAAGGAAAGCGGATTGGTGTCGCGAGACATGTCCTGATCGACGTACTTGTCATACCATTCGGCCTTGTCAGCGGCACCGGTCAGCATCGATGCGGCTTCCTGGGCATTCTTTTTCTGCGTGGCCGTGAACTGGCTGCCGCCGATGATGTAGTTCATGAAGCCGAACATACCCTGGTTGATGACATTCTGGTCTACGGTCATGTTCGACTTGAGGTCGGCAATCTGCTGGTTAAGCTTCTCGACCTCGGCGTTTGCGGCGTCGTATGCATTGTGCGCGTCGGTTACTTCAGCACGAGCCTGATCGAACTCGTTGCTCTTCTGCTGACGAATCTCGACGAGTCGGTCGTACTCAGCCTTCTTGTCGGCCTCGGTCTGCTGGGCCTGCTCGTATGCCGTCTTCGCGGCGTCACGCTTACTGGCCGCGTCCTTGTACTCCTTGTTTGCCGCATCGTATGCAGACTGGGCAGATGCCACAGCAGCGTTGGCGGCGTTGGCCTTCTCCTGCGCGGCGGTGACGGTAGTCTGCGCAGCCTGCAGGTTCGCCTGTGCGGTGGCGTCTGCAGTCGTCGCGGCTTCGAGCGCGTCCTGCGCGGTCTTGAGCTCACCAGCAGCAGCGATCTTGGCGGCCTCAAGCGCGCTCAGGTCAACACCCGTACCCGAGACGGCAGCATCGAGCGCGGCCTGCGCCTGGTTGAACTTCTGCTGGGCGTTATCGCGCGCGGTGGTTGCGACTGCGAGAGCAGCGGCAGTCTCCTGCTTCTTGGCCTGGGCAGTCGTCAAAGCTGCCTCGGTATTCTGCTTTTCCTGCTGGGCGCTGGCCTCGGCAGCCTTGGCCTGGTCCAGATTGTCCTGTGCAGTAGTAACGGCCTTATTGGCGTCATCGAGCTTTGCCTGCGCGTCCTCGACGGCCTTCTTGGCGGCCGCGTACTCGTCCATACCCATGGCCTCGAGCTTGGCCTGGGCATCATCGAGGGCCTTCTTGGCCTCATCCTGCTTTGCCTTGGCGTCCTTGAGCGTCTGCGTCTTATCCTCGACACTCTTGTTGGCCTGTTCGAGCTGATCGTTCAGGTCGCCCAGCTTCTTCTGCTGCTGCTCGGTCTTTTCGACGGCCGCTTTAAGCTCGTCAATCTTCTCCTGAAGCGCGGCTACCTCGGCCTCGTTCTGCTCGGCGGCGTTATCGGTCACGGCCTGCGAGGCCTGATTCTTTTGCTGCTGCGCCTGCTTTTGAGACTGGCCCGCCGCGTCGGCCTTCTTCTGGGCGGCATCGTAGGCGGCCTGAGCGTCCTTGAGCTGCTTTGCCGACTCCTCGGCCAGCTGGGCAGCCGTCTTTACGACCGCTTGGTTACCGGCGGTAACGGTATTCTCTACAGAACTACCCCATTACAGTCTGAAATAGGCCATCGATAAATTTCGATGGCGAGCATTCGGCGCATTGCCTACGATACGGGCAAGCCCCGAGGGGCCGCCGATCGGGCGCCTCCGGATGGCCGTCTGCCCCTGCCCCGTAGAGGGCCCG
>JAXJCG010000007.1:0-21073 GCA_036302525.1 Collinsella sp.
CCCCTTTTCTTCTTTCCGGACATACCGTCCTCCGATCTTCCGGGGCCGGCCGGTCCGGCCCTCAGGGTATCGGGTTCCCACATTCATCCGTACATGTACGGATGAATGTGGGAGGTGTTCGGATGAAGTCGATAATCAAGGTCTGTCTGAACAACAGCTTTGTTGCGCAACACCTGTTCTACGAGACAGGGGGTTAGGTTATACTAAATTGCACTGTGCGCCGCATCTGATGCATTTCGCTCCAAGCGCGGCACTCAGTGGATATCCGATTTACCATTTGGATGTCCTGGCGGTCATTTAGCGTCTCGACACAAGCTCGGCCCCGGAGCTCGTTCGAGCTGTTCGTATTCCTTGAAAGGGGAAAAATGGACATATCGAGGAAGACTGATTACGCCCTTCGTATGCTGGCGATGCTTGCTGAGGATCCGGAGTGTTTGCTTTCTGTTCGCACCGCTGCCGAAGAGGTCAATGTCCCGTATTCGTTTGCCCGCTCGATTCAGCACGGTTTGGTCCAGGCCGGTATTGTGGAGAGCCTGCGTGGCGTCCACGGTGGCATGCGTCTCAAGGTTAGTCCGGACGACGTCACTATCCGCCAGGTCGTCGAGGCCGTTCAGGGTCCTATGGTTATGAACGATTGCACCGCGCCCGATGGTGACTGTGCGCGCACGGGCGCGTGCTGCTATCATCCCCTGTGGGCCGGAGCTCAGGCGTTGATGCGCGACTACCTCGATTCCGTTTCGCTCGGCGACATCGTCGCTCACCGCCAGTTCCCGGCCGTCGATCCCAAGTTCGCCGACCGCGAAGCGTTTCCCGAGTATGCCACCTGCGCGTGCGCTTGCCGGGAGGAATAGCGCCGCATAAGGAGCATAGTCATGATTCAGGACCCCTTTCGTTCGATGATTCGTTCGGAAGGGGTCCTGCGTTATCGCGACCTTCCGTGGCGCCGCACGCGCGATCCGTACATCATTTGGCTTTCTGAGGTCATGTTGCAGCAAACACAGGTGCCGCGCGTGGAGACGCGCATGCCGGCGTGGCTCGATCGTTTTCCGACTGTGCAGGCGCTTGCCCAGGCCGCGCCTTCCGATGTTTTGGACGCTTGGCAGGGCATGGGCTACAACCGACGCGCTTTGGCGCTCCACAGGGCCGCTCAATGCGTTGTGGAAGACTGGGGCGGGGAGTTTCCGCGTGAGACGCGTGACTTGGTCGTTCTGCCTGGTATTGGCCCGGCAACGGCGCAGGGCATCCGGTCATTTGCGTTTGATCTTCCGGGCGTGTATCTGGAGACCAACGTGCGCACGGTCTTTTTGCATCATTTCTTTCCCGATGTGCCGGCCGTTCCCGATCGCGAGCTGGTGCCGCTGATCCAAGCCGCCTGTCCAGCGGCCCCTGGTGCGGCGGCGGATGAGATTGCGCCCTTTGCCGCGCCTCAAGACGATGCTGACACGCCGCGCGCGTGGTATTACGCGTTGCTGGATTACGGCGCGTATCTTAAGAAGACGCTGCCCAATCCGTCCAGGCGGTCGGCGGGCTATAGTCGTCAGTCCAAGTTTGAGGGCTCGCGTCGCCAAAAGCGCGCGCATATCGTGCGTATGTTGCTGGCAGCGCGCGATGGGCAGCCGGCGGGGATTACGCTTGTTGATGCCGTGGTGGGCGTTAACGAGATGGAAGCGGCAGCCGGTCGCGGGCCGGTCGAGTGCGACTTGATCGCGGGCATTCTAGCTGACCTGGAGCGCGAGGGCTTTTGCCGAGCCGAGGACGATCGTTGGTTGAGTGTGTAACCCGCTCAAATCTGAAGAACGGGATTGTAAGGTTTAAATTCGCGGCTTGAGGGCATCCTAAAGACGAGGCCGCTCGAAGCCTACGGGCGGCATGCGTTGAAGGGAAGTACACCTATGGATTTTGAGAATTCCCAAACCAAGAAGAACCTCGAGACCGCTTTTGCCGGTGAGTCCCAGGCACACACCAAGTATCGCTACTATGCATCCAAGGCCAAAAAGGACGGCTACGTTCAGATCTCGAATATTTTTGCCGAGACGGCGGGCAACGAGTCCGAGCACGCCAAGCTGTGGTTTAAGTATCTGCACGACGGCGCCGTCCCCGATACCCTGGACAATCTGCGTGATGCCGCTGCGGGCGAGAACTACGAGTGGACCACGATGTACGACGAGTTCGCCAAGACCGCCGAGGAGGAGGGTTTTGCCGAGATCGCTGAGAAGTTCCGTGGCGTCGCCGCCGTCGAGAAGGCCCACGAGGAGCGCTACAACAAACTCGTCGAGCGCATCGAGTCGGGCGAGGTGTTTGAGCGTGAGGGCGTGAAGGTATGGAAGTGCCTGAACTGCGGGCACCTGCACGTTGGTGCTGAGGCGCCCGAGGTGTGCCCGGTGTGTAACCACCCGAAGGCGTACTTTGAGGAGCAGGTGGTGAACTACTAGCGCTTGGCGCTAGCGTGAGCTGGGCCGGGAGGGCCGGACTACCTTCCCTCCTCGCTCACGGCTTCGCAGGGTCGCGTTGAGGGAAGGTAGTCCGGCCCTCCCGGCCCGCTTTGGGTCGTCGCGTGCTCGCTACAGAAAAGCTGATAAAAAAGTTTGTGTGCCGCCCCTTATGGGGCGGCACGTTTTTGTGGGGGCCGGTTGGGGCGGTGACGTTGCTTAGAGGGTACACTGGGTAGCGTTGGCTATTCGTTTCCTCTTGTGAGGTGTTGGTTATGGGTAAGAAGTCTCGGGCTCGGGTTGCTGCGGCGGGAACTCGCAAGGATCCTGGTCGTCGGGTTGCCGAGGGTAAAAAGGCCGATCGTGCCGAGAAGGACAAGAAAGTCGGCGCGCATGCTCATCCTGAGTGGGCGCCTCATTTGAATTCGGCTAGTGAGGATTTGACTGCCAAGTTGTTTACTCTGGTCGAGGTAATTTTGGGCGTGGTGCCCCTTGTGGTTATCGGTTTATTCTTGGCTTCGAAGGACGCCACGAGTGTCGATAAACTCACCGAGGTCTTTTCGCAGGACCCCTCGATGGTGGTCTCGTTTATTTCTGCGTGCTTGCAGCCGTTTGTGGCGTACATGCTGTATATGGTCTACCGCAAATACTGCGAGGGTGATGCGGGCTTTGCCGCCGGTAACCTGATCGGTCTTTTGTGCTCCGAGATCCTACTGCTCAATATCCCGGGCGTCATCGGTATGGGCATCTTGCTGTGGCGTGTTTGGCGCAACGTTGCCCCGCACTTCGAGAGCTGGTTGTTTGAGCGTCGCTTTGCGGGCGTGGTGGCCGATATTGCGGGCTCGCTCGTGATTCTAGCCTTGGCGTTTCTGTGCGCCACCGCCGCCCGCGGTCTCGCGGGCATGTAGTCTGTTCTCACCGACCACGGGGCGCAGGGCGGGGAAACCTTCCCCTCTCGCTCACGGCTTCGCAGGGTCGCGCGAGGCAAAGGTTTCCCCGCCCTGCGCCCCGGCGTTGAGTCGTCGCATGCTCGTTACAGAAAAGCTGATAATAAGTTTGTGTGCCGCCCCTTTGGGGCGGCACTTTTTGTGTGGGGTCCCGGTCTCCACAATTTTCGTCAAGCTTTTGGTTAGATTTTGGTCAGTTGGCGTAAGGGTGGAAGGCCGAAAGATTGCTGGCGAAAAAAGCTCAGAGAAAGTGCTGGTAGGGGAGTTGTTGAGCTTTTCGACAGCTTTTGAGCAAAAGAAACTTTGTGGCTATTGCCGGCGATTGCGTTGTCGCGGTCATGGCGGTGCGGGATGCTGGTCGTAAGCGTCGAATGCTCCGATTTTGGAGGCCAGCATGGATCTGTTTCTTGAGACCCCGCAGCGACAAGCCGAGCGCATGTTGCGTCAGCAGCAACGGCTCATGGAGATGCAAATGCAAGGGGTAACCGCCCAGCCCCCTGTGCAAAATGCCACGCCCGCGGTTTCGCCTGCGGGCGGATCGGCGCCAGAGAACTATTCCGTACAACAAGATTCATATGCGCAGGAGCTTGCGTTCGACAAGCGCCGCACACGTCACCGCCGCGTGGGCCAGCGCCTGCGCACGTTAGCGATGATTGCGCTGATCCCGTTGGGACTCGCGGCAATCTTCTTGGCCTCATATGCCCTCACGTGCATTCTCAACGGCGCCTCGCCTAGTGAGGTGCTTCAGCATCTAGCGGCCCTGGGCCAGCGCCTAGGCGATGTCGCAACAACCGTCCGCGCCGGCTGGGAGAGTTAGCGTTTGTCACATTAGGGCTTCTAGGGTGTAGGGATTATCGCCACGAGTAGAATTCTTGCAATCTGTAGGTCCTGTCGTGCGACTGAATAGTATTATTGAAGATGAATAATAATAGGATTTGCTATGTATAAGCAGGATTTAGAGCGGACTCTTTTGGGCATTGACGAAGAGGCGGAGCTGGAAATAGGTCCAAGAGACGACAGGCCGAGCGTTGTATTGGTGGGAGGAAGCGCCTTCATGCTAAACGATGTAACGAATCGGTCGGTTACACATGACATTGATGTGTTTGAGGCAGACAGGTGCCTCCGCGAGATCATAGCTCGATATCCCGAGGTGAATGGTATGGCGGTGGCATATTGTAATCAGATGCCATTCAATTACGAAGATCGTTTGATTCCCTTGGATATTGGCGCGCGTTTTATCAGGTACTTTACGCCATCCTTGGAGGACCTGGCGGTAATGAAGCTCTATGCCTACCGTCCGAACGACATCGTCGACCTCCATAGTCGAGCGTTTATCGACCGACTTGATTGGGATCTGCTCGAACGGCTTATATTCGACGAGGGCGAGGCGCTGGCGTCTTCGCCTTCGGAGCGGAGTTATCAAGAGATGGTCTGGGCATACAGGCAATACAAAAAGGAGGTGCTCGGTTGAATCTGACCTTTGAGGGATTCTTAAAAGGCTATTGCCGAGAGCTATCCGGACAGCAGTCGCTGAGTTTTAGAAAACTGGTTGAGCAGGCGACGACGGTTGCGCCGCGCGTGGCGGAGCCTCTGTTTTTGCTCGCTTTGGCGCAAGGAAAAGCCGAATACGTTCTGGGTTTATCCGAGGGTTCGTGGATGGAAGAGGATTACCGAGGCGTTTTGTCCTTGTACGATCAAGCGGGTGGTATGGCGTCTCTATGTGCCAAAAGTGAGCTCCCCAACCGTTATGCCAACGTTTGGCGTGCGTATAGAGCGGTGAAGGAAAAGCCAGTGGCGGACAGAAGGATCAACGCCCTGATGCGAAAAAGAACATTGGGAGCGCTAGAGGAATCGGGCGTAACGCGCTACGGTCTCTGCCGCGATTTGAATCTGAATAAGGGAAACGTGTACGCATACTTAGCCGGCGATGACTCAAAGGTGAGCAGGGAGACGGCGCGCCGCATTATGGAATATGCGGAGGAGAGGGGCACCCAAGAAGGGGCCGGGCGCCCGGTGCGTGTGGCGGGGTAAGATTGACCGCGGTTTTGATTGGTAATCGATTGGGTTTGTTGGGCGGAGTCTATGTCTGCTATTGATATTGCGCTTGTTGTGATTGCCTTGGTGGCGGTGGGAGTTGCTGTGGTTTGCGCCCTGCAGCTTAAAGGCCTTCGTGCCGAGTTGCGAGAGCGTGGCGGCAGCGACGCGGAGACGCTCGCGGCGCTCGAGCAGGCCAACAACGCGCTCGACACCCTGAACGTCGCGCTGGCAGAAACCCGTCGCACGGCAAACGCCATCGCGCAGCAGCAGACGACCGACGCCGCTGTGGAGCAGCAGCGCTACCTGACCATCGCGCGTGAGTTCTCGCAGGCTGGCGACCGTATGGATGACCTGCGCCGCGAGACGGCCCAACAGCTCGGCGCCAACCGCGAGGGCATCGAGCACCGCCTGGACAAGGTGCGCGAGACGGTCGACGCCCAGCTGGGCGCCATTCGCAAGGACAACAACGTGCAGCTCGATCAGATGCGCGCGACGGTGGACGAGAAACTCTCCCGCACGCTCAACGATCGCCTGTCTGCATCGTTTAAGCAGGTGAGCGACCAGCTCGAGGCTGTGTACAAGGGTTTGGGCGATATGCAGTCCATTGCCACCGGCGTGGGCGACCTCAAGCGCGTGCTGGGCAATGTAAAAGCGCGCGGCATTTTGGGCGAGGTGCAGCTGGGTGCGATCCTGGCGGACATCCTTACGCCCGACCAGTATCTGGAAAATGTCGCCACCAAGCCCGGCGCCTCGGAGCGCGTTGAGTTTGCCGTCAAGCTGCCGGTGGACGAGGGCGATCCCGTGCTGCTGCCGATTGACTCCAAATTCCCGGGCGACGCGTACGAGCATCTGCTCGACGCGCAAGAGTCGGGTGATGCCGAGGCTGTGGCCGCCGCGCGCAAGACGCTCGACGCCATGGTGAAGCGCGAGGCCAAGGACATCTGCGAAAAGTACCTGAGCGTGCCCGCGACGACCAACTTTGGCATTCTGTTCGTGCCGTTTGAGGGTCTGTACGCCGAGGTCGTCAGCCGCCCCGGGCTTATCGAGACCCTGGGCCGCGACTATCACGTCAACGTTGCCGGCCCCAGCACCATGGCGGCCATCCTCAACAGCCTGCAGATGAGCTATCAGACGTTCAGGCTGCAAAAACGCACCGACGACGTGCTGCGCGTGCTTTCTGCCGTCAAGGCCGAGCTGCCGCGCTATCAGGCGGCGCTGCGCCGCGCACAGCAGCAGATCGAGACCGCGGGCAAGACGGTCGAGGGCATTATCACCACGCGCACTAACGTCATGGAGCGCAAGCTCAAGGACATCGACGCGCTGGAAGACGCGCGGGAGGCCGACGAGATTTTGGGCTTGGAGTCTGCAGGCCTGCTCGCAGACCAAAAAGACGAGGACTAGTTGCATCTAACGGCAGGGCGCCTGCGTAAGCACTGCGCGGGCGCTTTTCGTATCGTGCTTGCCTGAAGCGCACTTCAATGTGCAACAATGGCGTTTCGCCCTATCAGACGCGAAAGGAAGCCCATGTCTCAGAGAAGCACCAGTCCGCTCAAACGCTCCACCGTGCGCCGCACGCTACAGCGTTTTTGGGACGTCACGCGCACACAGCCGTTGATTGTTTTTCTCTCGGTGTTCTCGTCGGCGGGCTATATCTTTTTGCTTACGTTTGCCAACACCTACGTGATGGCCCTTATCGTCGACCGCGTCCAGGCCGGCCCCGTGGCGGGCGACCAGGTGTTTGAGGTCTTTGGTCCCTACATTCTGGCACTCGTGCTCGTTAACCTAGTGGGCCAAATCCTCTCCAAGCTGCAGGACTACACCGTCTACAAGCTCGAGATTGCGGGCAACTATCACCTGGCACGCCTGTGCTTCGACACGCTCTCCAATCAATCCATGACATTCCACACCAGCCGTTTTGGCGGATCGCTTGTGAGCCAGACGAGCCGTTTTATGAGCGGCTACACGGGTCTGGTGGACGTGACGGTGTATTCGCTCATCCCCACTATCACCTCGGTTGTCTGCACGGTAGCGGCGCTCGCTCCGGTGGTGCCCGCATTTACCGTGATCCTGGTGGGCATCATGGTCGTCTACATTGCGTTTGTCTGGCTTATGTACAAGCGCATCATGCCGCTTTCGGCCGCGACGTCCGCCGCGCAGAACAAGCTGTCGGGCGTGCTGTCCGACGCGGTCACGAATATCCTGGCCGTCAAGACCTGCGGGCGCGAGGACTTTGAGCGCGACCTATTCGATACCGCCGACCGTGCCGCGCGCGATGCCGAAACGGTATCGATGCACGCCATGATGCAACGCAACTTTACGACCTCAGGCCTTATCGTCATCACCATGGCCGTGGTGAGTGTGTTCGTGGCGGGCGGCAACGCGTGGTTTGGCATCTCTGCCGGCGCGCTCGTCATGATCTTTACCTATACGTACAACCTCACCATGCGCCTGAACTACGTGAGCTCCATGATGCAGCGCATCAACCGCGCGCTCGGCGATGCGGCCGAGATGACGCGCGTGCTGGACGAGCCGCGTCTGGTGGCAGACGGCGAGAACGCCCCCGAGCTCAAGGTGGGCGAGGGCGCGATTGATTTTGAGCACTTGAGCTTTGCATACCGTGATGCCGCGGCGGGCGAGAGTGTGTTCAACGACCTGACGCTCCATGTGGCGGCGGGCCAGCGCGTGGGCCTGGTGGGCAAATCGGGCTCGGGCAAGACGACACTCACCAAGCTGTTGCTGCGCCTGGACGACGTACAGGGCGGTCGCGTGCTCGTGGACGGCCAGGACGTCTCGCGCTGCACGCAGCAGAGCCTGCGTCGCCAGGTTGCCTATGTGCCGCAGGAGGCGCTACTGTTCCACCGCTCCATTCGCGAGAACATCGCCTACGGCCGCCCCGACGCCACCGACGAGCAGATTCGCGAGGCAGCGCGCCTGGCCAACGCGACCGAGTTTATCGATCGCTTGCCCCATGGCTTTGACACCATGGTGGGCGAGCGGGGCGTTAAGCTCTCGGGCGGCCAACGCCAGCGCGTGGCCATCGCCCGTGCCATCCTCACCGACGCGCCGATTCTGGTGCTCGACGAGGCAACCTCTGCCCTCGACAGTGAGTCCGAGGCGCTGGTGCAGGAGGCGCTCGAGAACCTGATGCGCGGCCGCACCTCCATTGTGGTGGCGCATCGCTTGTCCACCGTGGCGGCGCTCGACCGCATCGTGGTACTGGCGGACGGTGAGATTGTCGAGGACGGCACGCATGCGCAGCTTGTCGAGGCGGGCGGCGAATACGCAAGCCTGTGGAGCCGCCAGACCGGTGCATTTTTGGAGGCTTAAGGCCCCCGTACGTGGGACAATCGTTTCCGTGAAGTTATGTTTCTGCCGAGCCGAGGAGTCGTTATGCCACGCGAGACCAATGCCGCCAAACGCGAGCGCGCCATCGAGGTGTGCGAGCGCCTTAACCGTCGCTATGGCCCGGTCGAGTGCTTTTTGGACCACGAGAATCCCTTTAGGCTGCTGATCGCGGTACTGCTCTCGGCTCAGACGACCGACGCGCAGGTCAACAAGGTGACGCCGAAGCTGTTTGCCCAGTGGCCCACACCCGAGGCCATGGCGGGGGCGAGCGTGGCCGATGTGGCAGAGACCATCAAGTCGCTCGGCTTCTATAAGAGCAAAGCCAAGCATGCCGTGGAGGCCGCGCAGATGATCGTTGCCGACTACGGCGGCGAGGTGCCGGCCGACATGAAGGAACTCGTCAAGCTGCCGGGCGTGGGGCGCAAGACAGCGAACATCGTGCTCAACGTGGGGTACGGCATCGTGGAAGGCATCGCGGTGGATACGCACGTCAACCGTATCGCGCACCGCCTGATGCTGAGTCCCAAGACGCACGCCAAAGAGCCGCTCAAGACCGAGCAGGATCTGCTCAAGATCTTGCCGCACGAGTATTGGGAGTCGGTCAATCACCAGTGGATCACCTTTGGCCGCGAGATCTGCGATGCCCGCAAGCCCAAGTGCGACGAGTGCCCACTGGCGGATTTATGCCCCAGCGTGCGCGCGACGGGGTAGGGCCCGGCACGTTTTGCCAGCGTCTGAAGGCTGTGGCCAATGTTGCGCAACACATTTGCGTCGCGAGGGCTCAATATGATGGCGACGGATGCTGTTTGTTGTGAGGGGATGCCCGAATATGTTTTGCACCAAGTGTGGCTCCGAGATGCCCGACGGAACCGATTTTTGCACGAACTGCGGGGCGCGCATGGGCGCTGCCTCTCCGGCGGCCGCGCCTGCTGAGCCCGCACCGATGCCGGCGGCAGGGATGCCTCCCGTGCAGAAGAAGTCACATAAGCGCGCGGTGATTGTCGGCATGTGCGTGGTGGGCGTGCTCGTTGCCGGCGGTGCCGCTCTGGCGCTGACCGGCGTGCTGGGTCCGCTTGGGCAGGGCAATTCATCGCAGATCACGGTGCTCGGGTCCGACGAGGGCTCGGCCGAGCACAAGGACGAGGGAAGCGCCAAGGAGAAGCCTGCCGCCGACGAGGATGAGGCGGATGAGCCTGAGCAGACCGGCAGCAGCGTAAAAGTCGACCTCAATGACCAGGCAACCTATGCCGCCGCGAATCTGTTCCTGTCGAACTTTACGGAGGAACAGTTTGCGCGTGACGGGGCAGGCGGGTTAGCCTCGTTTGATGCGGCGGACGGTCTGTCTGCAGAGGAAAAACGGGGCATGACGATTTTCGTCTTTAACCACCTGCTCGAAAACA
This sequence comes from Collinsella sp., assembly GCA_036302525.1. GTDB lineage: Bacteria > Actinomycetota > Coriobacteriia > Coriobacteriales > Coriobacteriaceae > Collinsella. The sequence continues at coordinate 10,159 of JAXJCG010000007.1, forward strand.
CTACGAATCGCGTGGAAAGGGGCGGGGATGTGGACGGCAAATCCTATGCAAGCAAGGTCCCCGTTGATTCCATGAAGCGCGAGATGAACCGACTGTTTGGCGTAACGTTATCCGATGACGAGATGCATATCGACGCTGATGGCGGATTGCCTGACAATCTGGCAACGAGGGTTACGGTTCGGGACGGCTACCTGTACTTTAACGAGATGCACGGCTTTGCCGGCTCGCCTATTCCGGCAATCGTTTCGGGCGCGGAAGACCTGGGCGACAACACGTACTGCCTTACATTTGAGGCTTATGTCGCGCTGAGCTATAACGGCATCTCTTCTCCTTTGATCTCAGATGTTCCTGAGAGCGTTTATGGGCTGCCTGCCGATCAACTGAAGTCGACGATTGGGGCTGACTCTACACCTATGATGTCCGGGACCGCCGTGGTAAAGGTTACCGCTGATGACGGCGCTCCTTCTTTCACTCTGCAAAGCATCAATTACGACTAACGCATTCGCCTGAGCTCGATATGATTGATTTAGAACGCTAAGTTGGTGGCCCGCCTGGCGCTTTTAACGTTTAACGTTGCGCGATTGGGAAGTGCGCGTCGATCATTCGTTGTCCCATGCAAAAATGTGTTGCTAATTTAGAAGCCTATTCAAGCGCGCCGAAGTCGTGCGTGCTGGCGTAGCATGAGCAAAAAATCAAGCAATGGAGGGTAACGTGGCAATATCGAAGACGCGAGAGTTCGAAGATTATTTTGAGCGCATCGTGCGCACGCGCGAAGGCGACCTACCTGGTCGGCGTAAAGGCGACGAATACTTGTCTCAAACCCATGCGCTCTACCATGGCGACCCTGCGCCTTGGGCTCTGACGCCAAAGATATTCGACAAGGATATGACGGCGATTCTTAAGGAGGCCGCCGAGCGCATGTACGGCATTATGGACAAGGTGACGCGGGCGTTTTGTTCCGATACCTCCGTGCGTGCGTGGTTTCGCATGGATCCGGCTTTTGCTGACCTGTGCGCTATGGATGCCGGCTATGATTGCCAGATTCCCCTTGCGCGCGTTGATATCTTTCTTGACGAGGACACCGGTTCGTATACGTTTTGCGAGCTCAATACCGACGGCAGTGCCGGAATGGTAGTGACCGATGCGGTCTGCCAGGCAGTGCGAATGACGCCTTCCTTTGAGGAGTTTGCATCAGACCATCCCGGCTTTCGGCAGTACGATTTGTGCGGTAGCTGGATAGATGCATTGTTTGAGACCTATGCAGAGTGGGAACTGGCCCATCCTCGCCGCACCGAGGATAGTGCGCGATCGGACGACGGGGTCCGCGTTGACGAGGGACCCCATGCACCGCAATCAAAGATCTATCCCGCTTCGGTGGCAATCGTCGACTATTCGGAAAGCATCGACTTGGAAGATGCGGCTCATTTTGCCGACCTTATGAGGCGGCGGGGTGTAGTCGCACGCTTTGCGGACGTGCGCGACCTGCGGATTGCCGAAGAAGAGGGCGGTGCTAGGCGCCTGTGCGATGCCGCTGGTCCCATTGATTGCGTTTGGCGGCGCGCGGTGACCGGCGAGCTGTGGGATAAGCCGTGCGACGGACGCTCGGCCTTAATCGAGGCTGCCCAAGAAGGGCTTGCATGTATCGTTGGTGGTTTTAGAACGTGGCCGTGTGCGACTAAGACCGTATTTGCGTTTTTGTGGTCTCGGGCCGGTCAGTCCTTGTTGAGCTCGGAGGAGCAATCGTTTGTACGGGAGCATGTGCCCTATACCGAGATTTTGGACGAAAGCACCCAGTTGTTGAGATTTGTCGAAAAGGATCGATGGATCGTCAAGCCGTGCGGCGGCTACAATGCGGTTGGCGTTGTCGCTGGTTTGGATGTCACGGAACAGGAATGGTCCCAGGTGCTAGCTCGCGCTGCGGCCGCTGGGGCGATTGTACAGGAGTATGCTCAGCAGTATCAGACTCCCTGCTTGCGCGGAACGCTTGTCGATGGGCCGCATCGAGGAGAGGCGCCCAAAGGACTTGTGGATGATCTTGGTTTTGCGCCCGCTTCTAATATGGAAGGCCTGTACCTGTATCGCGGCCGTTTTGCGGGCGTGTATACACGCGTCGGTTTTGCCAACACCATAGGCGAGTGGACGAGCCGCTTAAACGTTGCGAGCTTTTTTGAGGAATAGCCGTTTCTTGGGGCACCTTCCGTGGTTGCGGCGTTCGACGTGACGGGGAAATTTTGGCGAAGCCGGTGAGTCCAGTTCTATCTGGCGTTTTTGTTGCGGGGCTGGGCGTACGCTTGAGCAGGAGTCCTCTCCATGCGCTACCATGACAGGCAATGATTTTTGACGTACGACCCGCCGAGCTTGCCCCGGCGGGCTTTTGGCGTTGCAATGCCGGAGGAACAGCATGCTCATTCACCGTATAGCCGCGCAGCTCTACACTGCCGAGGCGCTGCAGACTGTCGAGGCCGGACTCGATGCCGGCGAGGACGTGACGCTGGCCGTGTCGCAATCGGGTCGCACGCTTATGGCGGCAGCCCAGTTTGCGCGCCGTCCGCGCCCCACGGTCTACATTGTGAGCGGCGAGGACGCGGCCGATCGTGCCGCGCGCAGCCTTGCTGCTTATGTGGGCCTGGCGCACGTGTGCCGTTTTCCCGAGCGCAAGGACTATCCGTGGCGCGAGCAGGCGCCTGACGATGCCGTGGTTGCCCAGCGCTGCGAGGCGCTCGGGCGCATCGTGCGCGGGGACAACTGCATCATGGTCGCCTCGGCCCGTGCGCTGCTGCGTTGCGTGCCGCCAGTCGAGAGCCGCTACTGGGAGTCCACTACTTTTGCGGTGGGCGAGGAGATTCCTTTTGACGAGGTGCCACAGCGCTTGGTGGGCATGGGCTACACCAATGCCGGTGCCGCCGACGCGCCCGGCCTGTTCCGTGTGCACGGCGACACCGTCGAGGTGTTCCCCGCGCAGAAAAAAGCGCCCGTGCGCATTGAGTTTTTCGGCGACGAGATCGATCGCATCCGCCGTATGGTGAGCTCAACGGGCCAGACCATCGGCAACGAAGACAGCATCGAGATCTTCCCCTGCCGTGAGCTGGCGCTTACCGACGAGGCCGTCCACAACATGCATGTGGCGCTCTATCGTGCCAGCCAGGACGACAGCAAACTGGCCGCATTGCTCGAGATGGTGGATGCGCGCATCGTCACGCCTGAGCTCGATCGCTTTTTGCCGGTGATGTACGGCCAGACCGTAAGCCCGCTGTCGCACGTGAGCGGCAAGGCGCTCGTGGTGCTGTCCGAGCCGCGCTCGCTGTTCGACGATTGCCTGCGCGCCTACGAGGATATCGAGGCCCGTGCCGGCGAGGCGGGGGTCGATCGCCTGGACGGCTTGTACGTGCGCGCCCAACAGCTCGACTTTGGTGCCCAGCAGCGCCTGAACTACGTGAGCCTCATCCGTGCCGGCGGTGCGGTGACGGCCGAGCTCAAGATTGAACAGCCGGCCATCGCAGGCTCGGACAACCGTTTTATGACGCGCATCCAGGAGGTCGTGGGTAAGCGCTATGCCTGCGTGTTTGCCATCCCCGACCGCGGTGCGCGCGAGTCGATGGAGCTTACCTTTGGCGACGAGGGCATTACCTTTGAGGAGTCGCTGACCGCGGCGCCCGAAAATACCGGCGCTATCGGCGACCGCGTGCGCGTGGCAGCGGCGGATTCTGCCGACCGTGCCGCCCGCCAGGAGGCCCATGCTTCCATTCGCGAGCGCAAGGCAGATGCGCTCAACGCCCGCTCGCTCGAGGCGGGCGCCGCGCAGGCTGCCGCCGGCGCCGCCGTGCCCACCATCTCGCGCGGGCGCGTGACCTTTGTGGACGCTGCCCTGCCGCAGGGCGTGGTGGTGCCCGACGCCAATTTGGCCGTGTTCTCGATCGCCGACCTCAACGCCCGCATGGATGCCAACCGCGCGCGCAGCCGCCGCAAGGTGGACATTACGCAGATCACCTTCCCGTTTAAGCCGGGCGACTACGTGGTGCACGCCACTCACGGCATCGCGCTCTTTAGCGAGATCGCGCGCCAAGAAGTGGGCGGCAAGGAGCGCGACTACTTTTTGCTGGAATATGCCGATGGCGACAAGCTCTACGTGCCGCTCGAGCAGGTCGACCGCATCACGCGCTATGTTGGCCCCGACGGCGACAAGCCGCGCCTGACCAGGCTCAACACCGCCGACTGGACGCGTGCCACCAACAAGGCGCGCAAGAACGCCAAAAAGCTGGCGTTTGACCTGGTTGACCTGTATACGCGCCGCTCGTCGATTACCGGTATCGCTTGTCCGCCCGATACGCCCGAGCAGATCGAGATGGAGGAGAGCTTCCCCTACGACGAGACACGCGACCAGCTGGAGGCTATCGCCGACATCAAGGCCGACATGGAGGCGCCCAAGCCCATGGATCGCCTGCTGTGCGGCGACGTGGGTTTCGGCAAGACCGAGGTCGCTCTGCGCGCGGCCTTTAAGTGCGTGGACTCCGGCCGCCAGGTCATGGTGCTCTGCCCCACGACCATTCTGGCCCAACAGCACTACGAGACATTCTTTGAGCGCTTTGCCCCGTTTGGCCTGGAGGTCGAGGTGCTCAGCCGCTTCCGCACCCCGGCGCAGCAAAAGCGCGCGCTCAAGGCGTTTGCCGAGGGCACGATTGATGTGCTCATCGGCACGCACCGCTTGCTTTCTGCCGATGTGAACCCCAAGAACCTGGGCATGGTGATCATCGACGAGGAGCAGCGCTTTGGTGTGCAGCACAAGGAGCAGCTCAAAAACCTGCGCGAGCAAATCGACGTGCTCACGCTCTCGGCAACGCCGATTCCGCGAACCATGCAAATGGCCACGAGTGGCGTGCGCGACATGAGCCTGATCACCACACCGCCGACCGGGCGTCGTCCCGTGATCGTGCACGTGGGGGAGTACGACCCCGACGTGGTGAGTGCGGCGATTCGCCTGGAGGTGGGCCGCGGCGGTCAGGTGTATTACGTGTCCAACCGCGTCAAGACCATCGACGACGCCGTGGCGCGCGTGCACGAGGCCGCGCCCGAGGCGCGCGTGGGCGTGGCGCACGGCAAGATGAGCCCGCGCGAGGTCGAGGACGTGATGATCGAGTTCGCGACCAAGAAGATCGACGTGCTTATCGCCACGACCATCGTGGAGAGCGGCATCGACAACGCAACGGCCAACACGCTCATCATTGAGGACTCGCAGCGTCTGGGCCTGGCACAGCTCTACCAGCTTAAGGGCCGCGTGGGCCGCTCGGCCACGCAGGCATACGCGTACTTTATGTTCCCCGGTGAGCTGCCGCTCACTGAGGAAGCAACGGCGCGCCTGACCGCGCTTTCCGAGTTCCAGGACCTGGGCAGCGGCATGCGCATTGCCATGCGCGACCTGGAGATCCGCGGCGCCGGTTCGCTCATGGGCGCCGAGCAGCACGGCAACCTGTCGAGCGTGGGCTTTGACCTGTTTACGCAGATGCTGGGACAGGCCGTGGCCGAGGCACGCGGCGATGACGATGCCGGCGTGGAGGCAGCGAGCGTGGGCATCAACCTGCCGGCTGACTACTTTTTGTCCGAGGAATACATGCCGGCGGTGGACCAACGCGTGCTCGTGTACCGTAAGCTCGCGGCGGCTGAGGACCTGGAGAGCATCGACGAAGTGCAGGAGGAGACCGAGGCGACGCACGGCGAGCTTCCGTTGGCGGGGCTCAACTTGTTCAACCGCGCTCGCATTCGTATTCGCGGCGAGCGCCTGGGGCTCGAGAGCGTCACGCTCAGCGGCGGACGCATCACGTTTTTGGGCGTCGACGTGCCCAAGAAGGTGGCCTTTGAGCTTAAGACCCGCTATGGCGCGGTGAACTTTCCCAAGAGCCGCAAGCTGTCGGTGCCCTACAAGGCGGGCGCCGGCGCGGGCAGCGGCCTGGGTCGCGGCCTCGATGCCAACGACGGCACCGGCCCGGTGGCGGCCGCGCTCATGCTGCTGCAGCAGCTGGGTGCTAGTGATGATGACTAGCGAGTCGACGCTGCAAACGCCCCATTTGGGCAATCTGGTTCCATCGAGAGGAAAGCATGTTCGGATACATCTATAAGAAAGATGTCGCCATTATCGCGGTTGTCCTGTGTCTTTGTCTGGGCGTGGGCAGCTTCTTCGATTATCAGATCTCGAGCGCGCTGTTCAACATCGGCAGCATGTACGGCCGCTTTATCGAGGCGGCCGGCGAGCTGCCGTTCGAGCTGACGGCGAGCATCGCGGGCGTTATGCTCGTGCGCTCGGCGCGACCCGATTCCAAGACGAGCAAGTGGCTCGCCGTGCTCGGCATCCTCGTCAACGTTGGCCTGACCGGCTACGAGATCGTTTCGTCCCTGAGGGTTGGCGGCAAACTCATCGCGGCTCAGTTGGTGCTGACGTTTGTGCTGGTCATTGCTGCCAACCTCATCGTCTATCGCTTTACGCGCACGACCGAGCCCGACGAGCTCACGCGCTGGGCGTTGATGGTGCTGGCCGTGTGGGTCGCTCAGGCCATCATCCTCAACGTCATTGTTAAGCCGTTATGGTCGCGCCCGCGCATGCGCGTGATCGAGGTCACGCCGGGGCTCAATTTTCAGCCGTGGTGGGTGATCGGCAACCCCGACAAGTGGGCCTATATCGCCGCCGGCGTGATTAAGGACGGGTTCAAGTCGTTTGCGAGCGGACACACGGCGCATGCGGCGATTGGCCTTATGCTCGCCGGGCTTCCCGCGGCAGCCTTTAAGGAAAAACCTTCGCGTCGCCGCGTGATCTTTTGGGCGGCGGCTGTGATCGCGGCGCTCGTCGCCTTTGGGCGCATCGTGATTGGAGCGCACTTTTTGAGTGACGTGAGCTGCGGTTTTGCCCTGGTACTGGCACTTGAGTGCCTTGCCGCGCGCATCGCCTATCCCAACGGCGTACAATAGCCCCGTTTGAATCATCTGGCCGATACCCGGTAAGAGAGGATTGCCATGCTCGCGTTTAACAACGACTATTCCCACGGTGCACATCCGGCGGTGCTGCAGGCGCTTGTCGACACCAATATGGAGCCGCAGCCCGGCTACGGTACCGATGCGCACACCGAGCGTGCCAAGCAACTTATCCGCGAGGCCTGTCAGGCCCCCGATGCCGACGTGTTTTTTCTGGTGGGCGGCACGCAGGCCAACGCGACGGTGATCGACATGTTGCTTGCGCCGTACGAGGGCGTCGTTGCTGCCGAGACCGGCCACGTCGCCTGTCACGAGGCAGGCGCCATCGAGTTTGGCGGCCACAAGGTGCTCACCATCCCCGGCTACGAGGGCAAGATGCACGCCGAGGACCTCGAGAACTATATCCAGGTGTTCTACGAAAACGAGAGCTACGAGCACACGGTGTTCCCGGGTGCCGTGTACGTGAGCCTATCGACCGAGTACGGCACGCTGTACTCCAAGGCCGAGCTCGCGGCGATCCATGCAGTGTGCCAGAAGCGCGAGATTCCGCTGTTTGTGGATGGCGCCCGCCTGGCCTATGCGCTGGCGGCCGATGAGTGCGACATTACCCTGCCCGAGCTGGCGCAGCTGTGCGACGTGTTCTACATCGGCGGCACCAAGTGCGGCGCTCTGTGCGGCGAGGCTGTGGTGTTTTGCGGCATGCACACCCCGGCGCATCCCATTCCGCGTATTAAGCAGCACGGCGCGCTGCTTGCCAAGGGCCGCCTGACGGGTGTGCAGTTCGAGGCCCTTTTTACCGATGGCCTGTATTTTGAGATTGGTCGCCAGGCGATTAAGACCGCTCAGGCGCTGCGTCGCGTGCTGCACGAGCGCGGCTACCAGTTCTTCTTGGAGACGCCGACCAACCAGCAGTTCGTGATTCTGCCCAACGAGGACATGGCCCGCATTCGCGAGCATGCCTCGATCGAGTACTGGGAAAAGTACGACGATACCCACACGGTGGTGCGTTTTTGCACCAGCTGGGCCACGACGCAGGAGGATATCGACGCGTTGGCGGCTGTCCTGTAGCCTGATGTAATGACGAGGGGCCGCCTTGCGCTAGGTTTGGCGCAAGGCGGCCTTTGTTTTTGAGGGAGAAGGGTTGTATGACCGAGATGTCCGAGCCGACGATTCGCCTGGCGACGCCCGATGATGCGCCGGCGTTGCTTGCCATCTATGAGCCGTATGTGCGCCAGACGGCGATTACCTGCGAATACGAGGTGCCGAGCGTTGAGGAGTTCGCCGGGCGTATCGAGCGTACGCTCAAGCGCTATCCGTATCTGGTGATGGAGCTGGACGGGCGTCCGGTAGGCTATGCCTACGTGAGTCCGCTTAACAGCCGCGAGGCATACGACTGGTCGGTCGAGACGTCAATCTACCTGGCACGCGATGTGCGCCATGGCGGGCTGGGTCGCAAGCTGCACGATGCGCTCAAGCAATGCCTGGTCGCGATGGGCATCACCAACATGTGCGCCCTCATCGCCGTGCCGCACGACAAGGACGACGAGTACCTGACGCACAACAGCCAGGATTTCCATGCCCATATGGGATATCGCCTGGTGGGTGCCTTTGACCGCTGCGCCCAAAAGTTCGGCCGCTGGTACGATATGTGTTGGATGGAGCTGGTCCTAGCCGAGCGCACACCCAACCAACCCAAACCAACCTGGTTCCCCGACCTCCTCAAACCTACCATTTAGGGACAGGTTTATTTTGGCAGGTTAGCCGATGGGCTCGGTGTATTTGGCACGGTCGGTGCGCTGGATGCGCTTGGAGACATGGAGCGGTCGGCCGTCGGTGTCGTACACGTAGTCGGTGATCAGGATCAGCGCCTGCCCGCGCCCAACGTTGAGCAAAAACGCCTCGTTTTGCGAGGCATAGCACACCTCAAAGGTCTTATGTCCCTGTGCCGGCGCGCGATGGAATTCCTGGCGCAGCGTGGCGTAGAGCGAACCGTTGATATCGCGATCGATGAGTGCTTCAAAGCTCGGTGGTAGATAGGTGGTCTCCAGGCACAGCGGCGCATCGTCCAGATAACGCAGGCGGACAAGTTTGACGAGCTTGCTGCCCACGGCGATATCGAAGAACTTGGCCGCATTGCCCGCGGCCTTGGCAAAGCCCGAGTCCACCGTGCGCGTGGTGGGCTTCATACCCTGACCCTGGACCTGTGTCGTGTAGCTCGAAAACACCAGGTTGTTCTCGTGGAGTGCCGGCGTGTCGGCCACAAAGGCGCCACGCCCGCGCTCGGTGCGCACCAGGCCCTCGTCAACGAGCACCTTAAGGGCGTGGCGTACGGTGCTGCGCGACAGCCCCGATTCGTCCATGAGTTCCATCTCGGACGGCAGCTTGTCTCCGCGCGCGTAGGTGCCGGAGGCGATGCGGTCGCGCAGCATGCCCGCCAAGCGCTCGTATTGGGTCAGTCTCTTTTTAGATGAAGCGTTCATGCGATCAACCTGTATCTAACCTGTATGCGTATCTAATCAAGCATGTATTCAATACAACAACAAAACCGCTGGTATCAAGTTATCGAAAACCGTATCAGCAAATTTTTTAAGACAAATATAGCATACAACTAGTCGACATAACCAAAACATGTATGTAACTTGTATGCCATCGAGAGCATCAAACGAGAAGAAAGGCTGATGCACGATGACTACTCAGGAACAGGTTAAGGACGTCGTCTCCCAGGTTTTGGCCGACAAGGCAGACAAGGGCGGCATCAAGCGCGTCGTGTGGATTGGCGCCGGCGGATCCAACGGCGGCAACTATCCTGCCCAGTACTTTATGGAGCACGAGGCCACGCAGGTCGTGAGCTCCAGCTACACCAGCAATGAGTTCGTGCACGCCACGCCCGCCTATGTCAACGAGAACACCCTGGCCGTCGTCGTGTCCATGCGCGGCACCAAGGAGACCATCGTCGCCGCCCAGGTCGCCAAGGACCACGGCGCCAGCACCATCGCCATCTATGTCGATGAGTCCGGCCTCACCGAGGTCTGCGACTACAAGATTCAGTATGACAGCCTGGCCGTCGACGAGTCTTGCATGGGCCGTACCAACTCCGCCGTCGTGACCATGATCGCCATGGAGCTTACGCAGCAGACCGAGGGCTATGCCGAGTATGAGACCGCTATGGCCGCCTTCGACCTGGTTGACCCCATCTATCGCAAGGCCGTCGAGTACACCCGTCCGCTCGCCGCCAAGTGGGCCGAGCAAAACGCCGACAAGCCCTGCATCAACGTGATGGCTCAGGGTCCGCTCTTTGGTGCCGCCTACGTCTTTAGCATCTGCAACGTGCAGGAGATGCTGCAGATCGACTCCTGCACCATCAACACCTGCGACTTCTTCCACGGCCCCTTCGAGATCCTGGACAAGCGCACCTCGCTGTTCCAGCTCATCAGCGTCGGCCGCAGCCGCTGCAACGACGAGCGCGGCATCCGCTTCGTCAACCAGTACGGTGGCGAGCGCGTCTATCAGCTCGACGCCAAGGAGCTCGGCCTCAACGACATCAAGGACAGCGTGAGCGAGTACTTCAACCACCTGATCTTCGCCCCGATCCTCAACAATGTGTATATGCGCGCGCTCTCCGCCGTCACCCACAAGGACTACATGACGCGCCGCTACATGTGGAAGCTTGATTATTAGTTACGGCGTTTTACCAAACGCCGTAACGGCTCGACGCTGCAAACCCACCTGAGCGGCAATCTGCCTTTCAGCTTCAGCGGCATGACCAGAAGGTCAATGCCGCTTCGCTTCAAGGCACCTTGCTCGCTCAGGTGGGTTTTCGCTCATATGACCCAATCCGCTGTCAAGAGCCACAATGGCCCCGCCGACCGCTTGCAATCGGTCGGCGGGGCCTGCCGTTGAACCCGTCCCGGTCCGCCCCCGGCATGTCGTCGACGCCTTCGGCTCAGTCTCATATCCG
>JAXJCG010000008.1:0-180994 GCA_036302525.1 Collinsella sp.
CCTCCAGCCTGGCCGCCGCGGCGGGCTCGTCGGCGTCTATCCCGCGCCTGGACGAGACGAGGACCGAGTCGGCGCACAGCTGCGCGGCCCGGGCCTCGTAGAAGACGTGGGGGCGGCGCTTGCAGCCCACCGCGCGGTAGCGGCCGCAGCCGTTGCAGCAGCGCGGCCACGCGGCCAGGCGCGGGCAGGCCGCCGACAGGTCGGCGGAGGCGTCCACGCGCTCGCCGCGCCTGGGCTTGGGCGCCGTCACGAACCTGTGCGACGCCACCTCGGCGCTCACCGTCGAGGGCGACCTGCCCAGCTCCCTCGCGATCTCCCTGCACGAGGCCCTGCGCTCCAGCATCCTCTGGATGGTGTCCCGCTCGTGCCTGGTGAGCCTGCCGTAGGACCTCGGGACCGCCCTCGCGGAGCCACTCTTCTTCTTTCCGGACATACCGTCCTCCGATCTCCCGGGGCCGGCCGGCCCGGCCCTCAGGGTATCGGGTTCCCACATTCATCCGCACATGTGCGGATGAATGTGGGAGGTGTTCGGATAAAGTCGATAATCAAGGAAGCCTATATTTGAGTTTTCAGAATATCCCAGATCGGCGGGGCGATTCGGGATACAATATCAATAGAAAACGACGCACCCCGCGTAAATGTTTGGGAGCGCGGGCGGCCTAGTTTTCAGCTTTTGTTAAATGCCCGGAATCCGACCCCCGGGCATTCTTATTTGCGCTTGTTGCGGCGCAAATGCCTTCCACCGTCCGCACTGCGCGTGCGCCTACGGACCTTAAACCGAACTTCATACGAGTCAAGAAACGCGATGACGGATGAGTCCGCATCGGACGGTGAAGGCTGCCTGTGTTATCCAAAAAGAACGGGGCAAACTCCAGTGCGGAGTCTGCCCCGAAAAGAGAATGGCAAAGCAAGAACGTGGATGGACGAGAAAAGTGTCCGCAAGTCTCATGGCCATCACATCCCACCTGCCAAAGGGATGGGTGAGCGAGCGTTACTCCTGCTCGGACTCCTCAGCCTGCTTACGGCTGCGGATGAGGTGCGCCACGCCGATGCACAGCACCGCGCCGCCAGCGATCCAGGTGAAGGTCACGCCGTTGAGACCGGTGAGCGGGAGGCCGGAGCCCTTCTTGTTCGCAATAGTAATGGACATGACCGAACCATTTGCAGTACCAGGAGTGACCTCTTCTTCTTTTTCGCTGACGGTCAGCTCCGTCAATTTACCGCTCTCATTGTAAGTCGGCTTCACGATAATCTGGAAGGGGGCGATGGTGTTGTAGCTCGAAGGAGTGGTCGTTTCGGCAATCTCGTACGTACCCTCAACGAGACCGGGGATACGGACCTTGCCATCTGCGCTATCGGTCATAAACTCAGAAGCCTCTTCTTCAGTCCTGACAAGGGTTCCGTCATTTTTCAACCATTTGCCAGCAGATTCAGAATCTCCGTTATTAACGACCTTGACCTTAAAGCCAGCGACAAGTTTTTTATCCTGATTGCCTGCCTCAACCTTGGTAATATCAAGGCCAAAAACGTAGTCGGTGACTTCCTTTGGCGTAGAGGTGCCAGTGGTACTAGTCATGGGATTGTTGGAGTAGACAAGCTTGACCTCGTTGGTGTTACCGGTGGCCGTGTATTCAGCATCGCTAGTAAGCTCGGCCTTGTAGGTCACAACGACCTTGGAAGTCTTGGTCAAGGTCACGTTCGAAGCCTTTGCAGCGGCCTTGAGGTCTTCAAAGGAAATCGTCAGGTCATGGCCTGTAACATTTTTGGACTCATCAGTAGTATCCTTAACCTGCACACTGTAGTCTTCAGGCTGGACAGGCTTGTCGTCAATAGTCACAGCAACGGAATCTTTGTCGGCTTTCAGTCCAACGGAAAGGTGATCTTGGAACACATATTTGTACGTGGCGAAGGTGTCGATGTTATCGGCAACTGTGCCGATCAGCTTATACTCGATTTTCTCACCAATCTGCGAGTCGCTCACCTTTCCCCATTCCGTGCCCTCGAACACCTGCTTATCGACAGTGGGAATACTGGTCTTCTCGGTAATTGAAACCGCTTCATCTCCGACAACAGCGAAGATAGGGGCGGTGGCGGTTTCGGTGCCTGCGACAGTCTGGGTATCAGTCACAAAGAGCCAATAGCCGTGTGAAAGGTTGTTGGCAACACCATTCGAAGTGGCCGCGAGATCACTTGAATCATTCAGATCGGTCACCTTAGCCACAGCAGCCGCAATCTTATATGCAGCAGAGTCAGATGCTACGCTAGTCGTTTTACCGGTGTGCATCACGTTCTTGCTAATCCAATCTGCAGCATCCTGGGCGGTTGCGATATTGGTGACCTTATCGAATTCCCCAATCGCTTCCTTAACAGCAGCTTCAACCTTGTCGTTGGCCCATGCGATATTGCTCACAAGCGTCTGGCCGTTCTCATCCTTTGCCACATCAGCGTCAAAAATCTTGTAACCCTTGAATTCGGTATCGTTCCCCGACGCTTTTTCGATGGTCACCGAGCCGTTCGCGTCGCCCTCAGCAAACGCCATCGTGACCGGGGCCATGACTCCACCAAAGCTCAGTGCTGCTGTGAGGCCGGCGGTTACTGCCAGGCGTGCGATGTTCTTGCTCATGCTCATCTTCTTTTCCTCCGTTTTCCGGTTGGTTCTCATTCGATCGGTCATCATCTGTCTGTATCTCAGCATCTACTTCGCTACGTCTCGCCCCGCTCTCTGTGGGGCTGCCAGCTACTCTTTATGGCTGCCACCTCCCCGCTTGACCAGGAGCGCGACCACGATGAGCGCGGCTCCGGCGACCGCTGCGGCGGCCGCGGCGTACATTGCCATATCGCCAGTCGAGGGCATAAAGCCTCCGGTGGTAATGCTAGGGGGTGTGCCGGTGGGCGTGTTGATGAGCGACGCCTCCAGGCTGCCCGTCGACCCGTCCGCGCTGTCGGCGCGCAGGGGCGACTCGGCCGTGATGGTGAGCTTGGGCTTGGCGGCGGCCACCTGGTCGACGTCCAGGCCCTCGGCCTTGACCGTCACGGAGCGCGTGCCCTCAAAGGCAGTGTAGCCCTTGGGCGCCTTGAGCTCGCGGACCTCCAGCTTGCCCGAGTCCACGCCCGAGACGGTCACGCGGCCGTCCTCGCCCGTGGTGACGGTGGCCTTGCCCTCCGCATCCCACGTGCCGTCGGCCGCCAGTGTGCGACCGCGGTCGTCGGCGATGCTCAGGACCGCCCCGGGCAGCGGCTTGTCGCCGTCGCTGCCGCGCTTGGTGAGCGCGAGATCCCAGGTGTAGGCGCACGCGTCGTCGCTCGGCGTGTGGGTGAAGCCGGCGTCGCCGGACTGGTCGGCAAAGGGAGAGCGCGGGTAGCGCAGGTAGACCTCGTTGGGGTTGCCCTTCGCGATGCCGTGGTTGCACGCGCTGTTGAGCGGCGCATTGTACACGGCGACCACGCGGGCGCCCGCGGTGAAGGCGTCGGCCCCGCCGAGCGCGGCGATGAGGTCGCCGGTGCGCACGGTGAAGGTCTTGCCGTCGGCCGCTACCTTGGTGGCGCACTGGAGCGTGATGTCGGTCCAGCCCTTCGCGGGCTCGGTGCCGGCGCGGCCGTCCTTGCCGGCCGAGACGGCGTCAAAGCCGCCGTCCGCGCCCGCCGCCACGTACACACGCATGCTCGCGGCCACCTTGGAGGGGTCGAGCCCCGCGCTCATGGTGTCGACGAACCGCACCGTATAGGTGTCGTAGGCCGTGAGGCCCGCCGGGACCGTGGCCGAGAGGCGCCAGTACAGGTCGTCGGCGACCGTGGCGTCGGCGGCCTTCTGCCAGGCGACGGTGCTGTCCTCCAGCACGTGCTTGACCACCTTGGGCGTCGCCGCCTTGGGCTTGACGGTGACGGCGCTGCCGCCGACCAGCGCCATGATCGGCGCGGTGCCGGCCTCGCCCTGGGCGATGGCGTCGTCGTCGGCGACGATGAGCCAGTAGCCGCAGGGCAGCTCGGCCGTCGTGCCCGCGTTAAGGGCCACGGACACGGTGCCAGAGCTCTGGAGGGAACGAGCGAGCTGTGCGCTCAGCGCGCTCGTAAGGTGGGAATCGATGTTGAGCCACTCGGCAGCTTCCTGCGCGGTGATCTGGGAATTGGGCATGCCGGCGCTGTGCAGCACGGGCAGCGCGGCGTCGCGCACGGCGTCGCTTGCCCAGGCGAGGTCGGTGGCGATCTTGGCGTCGCTGTCGCCATCGACGACGTTGGCGCTAAAGATCTGGTAGGCGTCGTAGCTGCTCGCCACGGTGCCGCTCACCGTGATGGAACCGGTCGAGGTCGGCGCGGCCTGCGCGGAAGCGGGGAACACAACCGCGCAGGTGCCGATCAGGAGGGCAAGCAGCGCAAACAAGATCGGGAAGGAGCAAACTTTCTTATTCACGACGCTTACCTCCCTTCGCATTCGCCTTGCGACGAATGTGCATCCAGGCCGCAGCAGCGCAAAGCACCGCCGCGCCGGCAAGGTACGTCAGAGTGACGCCCGACATACCGGAAAGAGGCAGAGTGGTGGAGTAGGTGTTGGTGAAGGTGGGGATGGAGGTGTCGGTGGAGTTGGGGACGGAGGTGTCGGTGAACGTCCGTTCTTCGGCTTTGGGGTCTGCTGTCCAATTGCCTGCGGAGTCAACGGTTCCCTTCTTGTAGGTCACCCTACAGTTGATCTCTCCTTTTTTGGTGTCATACGTTGGCTCAACCGTGAACTCATAGACCGACTGGTCGTACGTGTAGTGCGAGAACTGCGAACCGTCGGTTTCCTCGCGCACATAGTACGTAAAGGTCTTGAAAGAGCCACCCGTGGAACCATCCGGGTCGTCGGGATTATTCCAGATATCAGAAAGCGAGTACTTGAGCTCAACCTTTTTATTGTTATCAGTGGTGTCCTTGAACGAAAGCGTCTGCTCCGTATCTTTACCAGCAGAGGTCACGGCAGTACCGATGATGTTGTCAAATTTACTGTCTTTCGCAAGCTGAAGTGTAAACTCCTTCATCTCGCCACCCTCAACGACCTTAGTCGCCTCAGGAGTCCAAGAAACCTCAGGGTCGTACTTGTTGGTGAAGGTTGCCTTGTTGGTGGAGGTTGCGCTGCTGGAGTCGACGATCGAATAATACCCATTAGCATCTACTGACGCAGTCCTCGGCGAGCCAGCTGAACCCCCAGGATTCTTAGTCACGTCCACACGATCAATCGTGTAGCTATAGACATTAAGATTTTTAAACTCATCCGTCTTTCCCTGTATCGGAACAGACATAAGTACAGTCGACGTGTATTTGACTGTCACCTTAATCTCATATACAGCACGATCGTATATGACACCAGGAAGTTTGCCCGCATCTTCGACCAAGTAGTATGTAATTTCGGCAGCACCATTCGCTAAGAACTGCTTGCGAACGTTTTCGTTATTAAGAAGCTGCTTGCGAACGTCTTCGCTAAGGTCAAAGGCGATGTTGCCGTCAGCGTTATTCGGGACAGATTTGACAGAATCGCAGTCACCTTTGTCGAATTCATCTTTCTTCCAAGAAGGCGCCTTCGCAGTATCCGAGTCCTTGCGATAAACCGTAAAGGTGAAATCCCCATCTTTGAGGTCGCGGCCGTCCAACTCCTTGGTTGCCTTCAACTTAAGGCTCGGATAGACATACGTGTCTGCTGGCTGACCCAAGTACAGGTCACCATTCGACATGATGCCGCCACCATGGTTCCAGGAATAGTTGTCCGTGATGAAAGTTGTCACTTTATTATTATTCTGTACTGCCTCAATCACCGCTTTATCCGTGGCGTTAACACCCGAAGTCAGACCGATGCTATTTTTTACCTGAGCAACACCGTTGGCGGGGATGGTAATGGGACCCTTTAGCTCAATGCTTCCCGAATACTTGGCGTCTATATCGCCAAGCATCTTGCCGCTTACCACTGCGACCGGCGTTGTGTGACCTGTCGCTGCGAGGAAGAAATCGGCATGACCGTACGTGCGAAAATCCTTCGAGTTGTATGCCTCTTGATCTTCAGTCTTATTAGTACCATCAGCGCCACCAGCTGAAAGATGGGGCGTACCATCATTACCGGTGCCATTTGTCTTATCGTAAACATTGGCACTGTGATCATTGCCAGCAGACGAATTGCCAAAGATTGCCGTGCCCTCTTTGTTCGTTACCAACGTCTTGCCCGTGGGGCAGACTGCTACGCCGCCGCCATAGCCGCCAGCGGTATTGCTGCTAATGTACGAGTTGTATACAAATAATCTACCAGCGGTCTTTTCCTTACCCTCATCCGAGTTTCCCTGAACAAAGATACCGCCACCGCCCCAGTCAAAGCGAGACATGCAGTGATTGTTAGTGATATAGACTTTACTATCTTTATTACCGTTAATCATCGCGTCAACCATCTGGCCCACTCGAATGCCAGCACCCTCAGATCGGAAGCTCACGTTAGAGGCAATAATTCCTCCCGTGATATGCAGCCACGCCATACCCTCATCACGGGATTGGTCATTACGCCCGACATCCGTGATATAAACGCCGCCACCAGCTTCTTTAGAATAATTGCCGGTAATCTGGCCACCAGAAATGGTGACATGAGCGCCGTTATTGGCAGCAAGCCCAGCGCCGCCATGACAACCCCAACCATCATTACCGCAAAATCTGGCATAGCAATTGTTCGTAATGTAACCACCAGAAACGGTCACACTACCGCCCGAAGCCAAGATGCCACCGCCAAGGCCGTTGACAGAATCGCGTGTGTAGTTGCCGGTAATTATGCCACCAGTCATCTCGACTGTAGGATAACCCTTAGTAGATTCGTTATTATTCGCCTCGGAGGCATTAACGTAGTCCTCTGCAAAAACGCCAGCACCGCTAGAAGCAGTATTGCCGGCGATTACACCATTGGTCATTTTAAAAGTTGACCGTTCGCCTTTACAATTTGACACCTTGATGCCGGCGCCAGCACCCGAGTCTCCCGTATCGGCGCCGCAAATGTAGCCGCCGTTCATGGTGACAGTTGAACCGTTCTCGGCATAGATCAGATTACCGACGTGATCGCCCTGCTTCTGCGTAAGTGTGCCACTCTCGAGGTTGAAGTGACCACCGTCGAAAAGGTTGACAAGCTTCAAACCATAAGCATTATCGCCGCCGCACGCCACGATGGCACCCTGGATATTAGCCTTATACGCCTTAAGAGTCTCGGTTGTACGGGTTCCGTTTGCGACCGATTCGGTTACGTAGTAGATAAGGTTAGCCGGAATGCCATTGGAATCGTAACCCACCGGCTCGGCTTTCTTGCCGTAATTAGCGGCAGTCAGATTCTGACCCTGGTCACTCAGCGTTTGAGGGCTTCCAATAGGTTGATCCGTTTGAGGGCTTCCAATAGGTTGATCATCCGTTGGTTCTTTATCCTTAACGGTCAGCGTTGCGCCGCCGGTTATGTTGAATAGGGGCTGGCTCGGACTTGTATGCTTAATTTTGCAGTCGTTTAAATACAGCGTGATATTGCTGCCGTTGTTGAGCGTGATCGTCTCGCTGGTCTCGACATCATTCATAAGCTTGAAGCTAGCAACACCGCTTGCATTCGCCAGTTTTTTCAAGTCGTCAGCTGTTCGTATTTCAGTGGATTCCGTTTTAGTCTGCCCGCCTTCCGCAGCCAGCATTACGGTATTGCCATCCGACAACTCGCCATCTTCGGCCTGCAGCTTACCTTCAGGCTGAACCTGCTCAACACCATTTGAAGGATCGGCTTCGCCACCCTCAATAGCGTCACTATTCTGGTTTTCGGTATCCCCGTTGGTAGTGTTGTCTACACCAGTAGACTCACTTGAGGAACCCCCCCCCATCACAGTTTCCTCAGTAGAATCTACCTGGGCATCGTTGGCAATGGCCTGCGAGATCGGAGGCATGACGAGCGACAGTACCAGGCTCAAAACGGAGGCTCCGCACAAAACGCCTGCCAGTACGCGGCGCGTCGCTTTTTTACTCTGCTTAGTTTTTTCTGAATTCGCTTTCATCGATGTCTCCTCCCCAAGAGACCGCGATCTTGCTCTTTCACTATCAAACGTATCTGCGCAATCTGTAATTGCGCTCGCGTAGTAATACTATTGTAACTATTGTTTAAACATCAGAGCAACAAAACCGACATTTTTGTAGCCAGTTCTCAATTCCCTTGACATTTACTCGGATTTGCCTTCGTTTATTCGCTATCTAATTTTTGTTTCTGCTGGTAATTTAGTTGCCTATTATTTTTTAATGCCATTAGATTTATTTGCACAACATTTTGCTCAAGAGTAAACATCCTGTGAACGGTCGAAAATCGACCGTGAACGGTAGGTCATTTACCGGGAAGAATAGACTACCAAATTGATGGGAATATCTTTAACCCATCGGTAGTTAGAAGCGTAATGTTCAGACAACCATATTTGAATTTTCGAGCAGATTTTAGGCATCAACTCGCCCAAATCGCCTGAGGCCGCCACGAAGGCACCTGTCCCCTTTGTGGTGGTTCTCCCCCGGCGCTACAGCAGATGTTCCTCGATAAAGATCGCGATGCCGTCTTTGTCGTTGCTAGCGGTTACAAAGTCGGCGGCGGCACGAGTGGCGTCGCTGCCGTTTGCCATGGCCACGCCCACGCCGGCGTCAGCCACCATGCAGGTGTCGTTGTCCGCATCGCCAAACACGCAGATGTCCTGGAACTCCATGTCGTTGAGCTCAGCCACGCGCACAAGGCCGCGCGTCTTGGACACGCGCGGATCCATGAACTCGTAGAGCCGCTGCGTGGTTTGCAGAGCCGCCGCCTTAACAGTGTCATCGGCAAACGTCGACGCCCGCTCAATCACCTGCGGCATTACCTCGGGTGCCATGGTAAACATCACCTTGGGCTGCGGCTCGCGCAAAAACTCGACAAAATCGACCACCTGGTAGGGAACGCCGTCGACGCGCGACAGGTGCTCGACGCACGCGTTGCTCTCGGGCACGTAGAACACGCCGTCTCGGGGGCAGACGGGTGTTGCCGGAAGGTCCGCCATGTGTTTGCAGATGCGCGCGATGGTCTCGCCCGGCAGCGGATAGCTCAGCTCGTTGATGTCGTGCGCGCGGTCGATGACCTCGGCGCCACCGCAGCCCACCATCACGTCCACCAGACCTTCGATGCCCCAGAGCTCGTACATGGCCTCGGTCGCGTGGGCGTCGCGCCCGGTGCACAGGCCAAAGAGCACGCCGCGCTCGCGCAGGGCGCGGATCGCCGCCACGGTGCGCGGTGACACCGTATGCTGACTCGTGAGCAGTGTGCCGTCGATATCGCAGAACACGGCTTTGATGTGGTTGAAGGTGGTGTCCATGGGAGCCTTTCTGGGTTGTGCGGCGGTGTGGGGTGTATTCGTGAACGGCGTACATGGTATACCAAGGCGCAGGCGCGGCCCGTCAAAGCAAAAACCACCACAAAGGTGCCTGGCCCCTTTGTGGTGGCCGGACCCGAAGGGTGGCCTGACCGGAGCGCAAACCATCACAACATTCGACGTTTTTCGGCAAAATCGCGATTTTTATCGAATGTTGTGATGGTTTTTACTGCTTTGTGGCACGATCCAAATGCCAAGGACCAAATAGCAGCAACGCCGCGGGAACCGCCGTCACGACCATGCCCGCCCCGATGAGCGTCTGCTGCACGCCAAACGTCGCCGCCAGCCAGGGGGCAATCGCCAGCGGGGCTACGCCAGCAAACATGTTGCCAAAGCCCATGACCGAGTTCACGCGACCGAGCTGCTCGAGCGGGGCCGTCGTTTGCACGATCGTGTTGTGGAGCGGGTTGACGACGCCCCAGGCCACGCCCAGGGCAATCTGGCCGACAAGGGCCACGCCAACGTACGGTGTCCCCACATAAATCAGACTTCCCACGCCCACGGACATGAGTGCCACGAGCAGCGTTTTGAGGCTGACGAAGCGCGGCGGCAAGCGGAGCGCGACCACGGCGCCCAGCACCGCGCCCACGCCGCAGGCCGACGAGAGCCAGCCCATCCATTCGACACCGACATGCAGAACATCGCGGTAGAAGAACGACTCCAGCGGATCGAAAGCTCCATAGCCAAAGTTCGAAAGGAAAATAATGCAGAACAGCAGGACGAGGACGCTGTTGGTAAAGACCGTCTTGATGCTGGTCGCGAAGGTAGCGCGGGAAGATGTGTTGGGGTCGGGGCTTTGGCTGACATTGCCCGATGTGATGTCGCCGATCGCGGGTCTGCCTTCGTGTGTGGCGGCCTGACCTGCACTTTGCCTAAAGCCCCAACCGACAATGAGCGCCAACGCGGTAAAGAGCATCATGAGCACAAACACCGCGCGCGACGACGCAGCAGCCGCGACAAAGCCGCCCAGCGTGGGGCCAACGATGATACTCACGTTTGAAAACATGGCGATGGCGGAGTTGATGTCTTTGAGCTCGACAGAATCATCGGTAAGGTAGGCTGGATAGGATGTGGCGATGGGCTGGGCAAACCCCATCACGAAGCCCAGGAGCACCGCGCCGAGCAGGACGATGCCGGTCGCGCTGCCAAAGGCAATGATTGCCGCGCCGGTTGCCAGCGCGCCGACGATGCTCAGCAAGAAATGGTGGCGCGGGCCCCAAGCGTCGAGCGCCGCGCCACCCGCAAAGGATCCCAGGATCACGAAAACGTTCATGAACAGGACAGCCAGCGATGTCGCCACGACCGAGGCATCGTCTGCATAGGTGAGCGTTCCGATAACGCCGATAAAGTAGCTAGTCTGGAAGCCGGTGTAGATGAGAAAGCGCATCGCCACCAGACGCTTGGCCTGCACGGACAGCGATGGTTGAGGCTTTGAGAAAAAAGAGGAGAGCATGGAGACTCCTTATTTTATACGAATACGGTCGGCGGGCATTCGCCACCGTCTGTCAAATCAATCTATCCGCATGAAACATTAAGGACGCATCAAGCCCCTTCTCTCCGTTTTTCGCCCGTCATGAACTACTTGGTAGATTGTAAGGCATGTCCCACACATCTACCAAAGCAAAAACCACCACAAAGGTGCCTGGCCCCTTTGTGGTGGAAATGACGTTTGCCCAGATAAAACCTGCCAAATTAAACCTGTCCCTTTTTGGCAGGTTTTAGGCCAGATGATCCTGAATCAGATCGCAGATGGCTCGGGCGTCGTTGATGTTGATGGCTCGGGTCGCAAAGCCGGCGTCGAAGGCCTGACGCGCCAGGGCTTCGTTGTAGGCAAGGGCCAGCGTGTGACCGTCGACCAGGTCGAGCGAGCTCTTGCCGCGCAGACGGTCGACACCCGATCGCGCGACCACGATGTTGTCGAAACCCTCGGTCTTGTAGCCCTCGATGATCACCACGTCGACATCGTTGTAGCGCGACAGCAGCTCGCGCGCGGGCATCTCGTCCTCCTCGCGCGTGTCGGCGTACTCCGCCCAGCGCGTGGCGCAGATGAGGCCAACGTGCTTGGATCCGGCCTGGTGATGGCGCCAGGTGTCCTTAGCGGGCACATCGATATCAAAGCCGTGATGCCCGTGATGCTTGAGCGAACCTACGCGCAGGCCGCGGCGGGTGAGCTCGGCAATGACCTTCTCGACGAGCGTGGTCTTGCCCGAGTTTTGGTAGCCGATAAACGCGATCGCGGGGACGGCCGGTGTCGGAGCTGCGGGCGCGACGGCGACGGATGCGCTCACGGGCGCGGCACCGTCAGCGGCCACGGCCTCAACAACAGCGGCCTGACGCTCTGCGCGATCCCACACACCCGAGCGGCCACCCTCCTTGTGCAGCAGGCGCACGTCGACGATCTCCATGCCGCGATCGACGGCCTTGCACATGTCATAGATGGTCAGACACGCGGCACTCGCGCCGGTCAGGGCCTCCATCTCAATTCCGGTCTTGCCCGTCACGCCCGCCGTGACCAGCACGTGAAAGCCAACCTGCCCGTCCACGCGCGCAGGCGCCCAGCCCTCGGGCACGTTCTCGACAGGCGTCCCCGCCGGAGCGATGGGCTCGATATCGCACTTACTCTTGGTAATGAGCAACGGATGGCACATGGGGATGATGTCACTCGTGCGCTTGATGGCCATAATGCCCGCCACGCGTGCGCAGGCAAGCACGTCGCCCTTTTTGGCGCGGTCCTGCAGCACCATGGCCTGCGTCTCGGGGTGCATGAGAATGGTGCCCTCGGCGATGGCGATGCGATGGGTCTCGGCCTTGTCGGACACGTCGACCATGCGCACCTCGCCCTTGGCATCCACGTGCGTCAGCTCGTCGCGACGGGCATCACGGGCGGGCTCGGCGACAGCGCTGGCAGTCGGCTGTGCGGACGCGTCGGCGTTGCCAGCATTCGCCGCAGCCGTGACTTTGTGGGCAGACATCGCGGCCCTGCGAGCGGCCTTGGTGGCATCGGCGTACCTGCTCTTGGCCATATGATCATCCTCCGATTTGGGACATAAATCGTTGCGTGCCCTCAATTATCGCGTGTTCCTGCGGTTTGTGGGCCACGGCATCGCGCCAAATCGAAAGTACCTGCATATCATCACCACGGCGCAGCGCCTCACGCACCGAATACTCGGCATCGCTAAACAGGCACGGACGCACGTTGCCATCGGCCGTCAGGCGTAGACGGTTGCAATTCGCACAAAAATGATTGGACATGGCGCTGATAAAGCCAACCGTTCCCGCCGCGCCCGGAAAGTGCCAGTAGCGCGCAGGGCCCGCGCCGGCAGGAGCGTCGTTGATGTCGAGCGGCTCGAGCTCGCCCAGACCCGCCGCGGCGACCCCGGCATTGATGCGCGCCCGCAGCTCGTCGCTCGGCACGGTATCGCTCGCATCCCACAGCTCGGGATTGAGCGTGGGAGCATGCGGATCCACAGCGCAATGCGAACTCGTGTGCTCGTCGCCGATGGGCATATATTCGATAAATCGCAGATGAATAGGGCGGTCGACGGTCAGCCGTGCGAGGGCCGCCACATCCTGGTTGAGCCGGCGCACAACAACGCAGTTGACCTTAACGGGCTCAAAGCCCCAAGCCAGCGCCGCGTCGATGCCAGCCATGGTCTGCTCGAGTCGACCTAGACGCGTGATCTTTCCAAAGAGCGTAGGGTCGAGCGTGTCGAGCGAGATGTTGACGCGGTTAAGCCCCGCATCTTTGAGCTGCGGCGCCAGCTTGGGCAGCAGGGCGCCGTTGGTGGTAAGCGAGATGTCCTCGATCTGCGGAATCGCACGAATGTCGCGAATAAGCGGGATGATACGGCGGCTGACCAGCGGCTCGCCGCCCGTCAGGCGTACGCGGCGAATGCCCTCCCCCGCCACCAGGCGCACAAAGCGGGCGATTTCCTCGGCACTGAGCAGCTCGTCGTGCGCGCGGGGCGCCACGCCATCGGCCGGCATGCAGTAAATGCAGCGGAAATTGCACTTGTCGCTAACGGCAATGCGCAGGTAGTTGATATCGCGGCCAAAGCCGTCATGTTGCACGTGCCCGTCCACGCAGCCCTCCCCTCGCGCGGCGATTTATTCTTCGGGAAACATAATACCCCACGAGAGAATCATGCCGACACCCGTACGACAGGACAGGTCGCTTCGAGCAAAACGGACTTTCCAAGCCCATCCTCAGCATACAAACCATCACAACATTCGATGCTTTTCCCGATTTTGGCAAAAAACGTCGAATGTTGTGATGGTTTGCCTGCCCGCAGCACCCCGTAGAAAGGCCAAAGCGCCCCTAAAGGCTGCCATCCCAGTGCCGAATCACAAATTCTCTCAGGTCGTTCTGACGTTTCTGGAACGCTTCGCTTCGGTCGCACTTGAGGCCCATAGCGAGTGCGATGGCATTCATCGCCCGGTGCAATTGCAGCTGGTGGGCAAACTGAGTCCCGGTGAGGACGATCATCCTAAAGCCCAGCGCGCTCAGCACGGTCATACGCTCCGCATCCGACGCGCTGCTCTGTTTATCAAGATGGTCCGAACCGTTGTATTCAATCCCCGTACCGCTCGCAGGCGCATATACGTCGATCTCGAAATACCCGGCCTTTGCGAGATACTTGAACTCGTTGGGAACATCGACCCGATGGTTGAGCTCAACCTTGGCGTATCCCAATCCTCCCTGAGAACGTTTTGCCACGACCATGATTGCGGTGGCCGTCTCCATGGGCGACCGCGCGCCATCGTGCACGCGCCTGAGCACGGCAGCCGCGCGTATAGCCCCCTGACGAGATCGGTTCTCATTGCAATAAGTAATCAAGTCGGCAACGGTATACCTCTGCCCCATCTCGATATAATCGCCTGTCGACAGATGATTCAAATGGTATCGGGCGCAGATTTCGTAGCCATATTCCAGCTGCTCGGGCTCGCTCATCCACGAGCCCGCTTGGACAAAGCACATGAGCTCATCAACCACCAGAAGGCCCTCTGCCACCTCGATAAGATGGCCTGAAGGTATCGGCGCTCCAAACACGTGGCACCTAAATCCAGCCGGCGTCGAGCGCTCAAAATCGAAGTTGACGAGCGTGTCGATATGGTCGAGCTCTTCTCGTGGAATACCAAGCGAAACCAGATAGTCGGTAACGATCCCAACTGCCGTTGAAGCCCTCAGCCCCTTGGCATCGAGTCCCAATTTGGGCAGGCTCGCTGTCGGTTCCGCCTCGTTAGCAAGCGAGTCCTCATCGTATAGGCTACTTGCTCGCGAGAGCGGCTCGGACGGGCGCGCCACGTTGTGGTACAGCCAGGCAGTCTTATGGGACAGGACGATCGCCAGGTCCATGAGCCCTCCAATGGAGTCGGATAACCAACCTTATTCCCCTGCTCGCGGATTCGCACACCTTCGCATGCAAGTTAGCGATTCCACCCGATTGGATGACAGAAAAACCGTCCCAACATTCGATGCTTTTCCTGATATTGGCAAAAAACGTCGAATGTTGGGACGGCTTGAGGCGAGGTGAGGAGCATGGAGGGACAGAAACAACTGCGCCCCGGCGGGTTAGTCCAGCTCCTTCAGCCCATGTGCCAGCTGCCAGTACTCGCCGTGCTGGGCCAGGAGCTCCTCGTGCGTGCCGCGCTCGATGATGCGGCCGTGTTCGAGGACCATGATGGCGTCGGCATCGCGAACGGTGGACAGGCGGTGCGCAATCATAAACGTGGTGCGTCCGCGCATGATGCGGTCCATACCGCGCTCGATGAGCTTTTCGGTACGCGTGTCGATGGAGCTCGTGGCCTCGTCCAGGATGAGCACCGGCGGATCGGCGACGGCCACGCGCGCGATGGCGAGCAGCTGGCGCTGGCCCTGAGACAAGTTGGCGCCATCGGCCGTGACCGGTGTGTCGTAGCCTTGCGGCAGGCGACGGATAAACGAGTCGGCGCAGGCGGCCTCGGCGGCGGCACGCACCTCCTCGTCGGTCGCGTCGAGCTTGCCAAAGCGGATGTTCTGCGCAATGGTGCCGCTAAACAGGTGCGTATCCTGCAGCACAATGCCGAGCGACCCGCGCAAGCTGGCCTTGGCGATATGCTTGACGTCGATGCCGTCGTACGTAATCTCGCCGTCATCGACCTCATAGAAGCGGTTGATGAGGTTAGTGATGGTCGTCTTTCCGGCGCCCGTCGAGCCAACAAAGGCGATCTTTTGCCCCGGCTTGGCGAACAGGTTGAGATCCGTGAGCACGCGGGTGCCCGGCACGTAAGAAAAGTCCACGGCATGGAAGCGCACGTCGCCGGCGAGCGGGACCAGACCGGTAACAAGCTCGGTACCGTCGGCTGCCACCGCACGACCCGATTCACCAACGGCGGCCACATCGTGCAGATGTCCATACGTGCCCACACCCTGGCCCTCGGGAATCTTCCACGCCCACGCGGCGTCGCCCGTCTGCACCAGCTCCACGCAGCCCTCGTCCACCTCGGGCTTAAGGTCCATGGCGGCAAACAGGCGCTCGGCACCGGCCAGCGCGTTGAGTAAGAAGTTGCCCAGCTGCGTAAACTGGTTGATGGGCATGGCCGCCTGGCGCACAAAGACCAGGTAGCTCGCGAGTGCACCCACGTCGGCAAGTCCCTTGATGCAGAGCATGCCGCCCGCCACGGCGACGATGGCGTAGTTGACGTAGCCGATCACCACGGTCATGGGCACCATCGAGTTGGCGTAGGCCTGCGCGGCGCCACCGGTGCGGCGCAGCTCCTGGTTGCGCGCGTCAAAACCTGCCACGTTGGCCTGCTCGTGGTTGAAGACCTTGATGACCTTTTGGCCCGAGACCATCTCCTCGACATATCCATCCAAGTCGCCGAGCGATGCCTGCTGGGCGGCAAAAAAGCGCTTGGAGCGGATACCCGAGTAGCGCGCGTACAGCACGATGGCCGCGTCGCACACGAGCGTGATAATCGTGAGCTGCCAGTTGAGGATGATGAGCATGGCCGTGGTGCCGATCACCTGAATGGTCGCCTGAATCACGTTGGCAAAGCTGTTGTTGAGCGCCTCGGAGACGGTGTCGACGTCGTTGGTGAAAAAGCTCATGATGTCGCCCAAGCGCGTACTGTCGAAATAGCTGAGCGGCAGCGTCTGAATGTGCGCGAACAGGTCGCGACGGATGTCGGACACCACGCGTTGGGCCGCGCGCACCATGATCTGCGAGTAGCCTAGGGCCGAGAGCACGCCCGCGGCGTAGATGATCGCCGTTACGATGACCTGCTTGGCGAGCAGCTCCTCACCGCCCGTGGCCAGGCCGTTGACGATGGGGCGCACCATGTAGGTGCCGGCGAGGCTCGCGATGGCCGCGACGGAGGCAAGCATACCCACCGCCAGCAGCGAGAACTTGGCATGGCCCATGTAAGAGAGCAAACGGCGCACAGTGCGCTTGAGGTCGGCCGGGCGCGCTTGGGCTGCGGTCTTAGGCATGGCGCTCGCCCCCTTCCAAGGGTAATCTGCTGGGGACGGAGGAAAACGGATTATTCGCGCAGCCATCGTCGCTGCCGTCGCCGGCGTCTACGTTCCCCGCAAACTCCATCTGCGAGGCGTAAATCTCCTGGTAGATGTTGTCGCCCGCTAGCAGTTCCTCGTGCGTGCCCACGCCGTGGACACGACCGTCGTCCAGCACCACAATGCGATCGGCATCCATAACGCTCGCGATGCGCTGGGCGATGATGAGCACGGTCGTATCGGGGATCCGAGCGATGTGCTCGCGAATCTTAGCGTCGGTCGCCATATCGACCGCGCTGGTGGAGTCATCAAAAATGAGCACGCGCGGATGCTTGAGCAGCGTGCGCGCGATGCACAGACGTTGCTTCTGACCACCCGAGACACCGGCGCCGCCTTGGCCCAACTCGCCGTCCAGCCCGCCGATGCGATCAAGGAACTCGTCCACGCACGCTGCGCGGCAAGCCGCGAGGAGCTCATCGTCCGACGCCTGCGGATTGCCCCACTGCAGGTTCTCGCGCACGGTGCCCGTGAACAACACGTTCTTTTGCAGCACAATGCCCACGGCGTCGCGCAAGGCGACCAGGTCGTAGTCGCGCACGTCGTGTCCGCCCACAAGTACGACGCCCTCGGTGGCGTCGTACAGACGCGCAATCAGCTGCACAATCGAGCTCTTACCCGAGCCCGTGCCGCCGAGGATGCCCACCGTCGAGCCGCTCTCGACGCGAAGGTCGATATGCTCGAGCACATCCTCGGCTGCATCCGCGCGGTATTTAAAGGAAACGTCGCGAAACTCGACACTGCCGTCCGCTGGCGCCGCAGTCGCGAGGTCTCCCGCAGGGTTGGCGATAAAGGGCTCCTCATCGAGCACCCCTGCGATACGGCCCACACTCGTGAGAGCGCGCGTGAGCAGCAAAAACACGTTGGAAATCATCATGAGCGAGTTCATGATCAGCAGCACGTAGCTCATAAAGCCCGTGAGAGAGCCCACGCCCAGCTTGCCGGCGAGAATCATGCGGCCGCCAATCCACAAGATGGAGAGCGCAGCCACGTACATCGACAGCTGAAACACCGGCAGGTTGAGCACGGCGGTGCCGAAGGTCTTGGTCGCCGTGCCGGCGAGCTCGGTATTGACGGTGTCAAACTTGTCGCACTCGTGCTCGGCGCGCACGTAAGCCTTCACGGCGCGCACGGCGGTAAGGTCCTCTTGCACCACGCCGTTAAGGTGGTCCATCGAGGTCTGGAGTTGGCGGTAGAGCGGACTGACGCGATAGGTGATGACACCCAGCACGATTGCCAGCACGGGCAAGATGATCGCAAAGACGGTGGCGAGCGGGCGCGACAGCATCAGCGCGTAGATAAGGCCGACGATAAGCGTCACCGGGCCGCGCACCATAGGGCGAAAGCCGTTGCTCACAGCATTTTGGATAACGGTGATGTCCGTGGTCATGCGAGTGACGAGCGAGCTGGCGTCGTAGTTGTCCAGGTTACCAAAAGCGAGCGTCTGAATCTTTTTGTACTCGGCCTCGCGCAGGTTAGCGCCTAGGCCCGAGGCAACGCGGGCGGACGTGTGTGCATAACCCAAGCCCAGTACCAGCGAAAGCGCAGCGCACACCAACATGTACGCGCCCTGCAGCAGCATGTAGTTGATATCACCCGCAGGCACGCCCACATCGATGATGTTGGCCATGATGACCGGGATAAACAGCTCGAGCACCGTCTCGACCGACACAAAGAACACGCCGAGAATGGCATCGCGACGGTATGCCCCTAGATAAGAAAACAGTATTTTGAGATTGCGCACGCAGGTTCAACCCCCATCAAACGTTGTTCGCAAACGCACGTATTATTGCGCGCCGAATAATGGTGTCAAGTATTCCGAAATCGTTTTCTGCAAGGTTAACGCCGGCGGCGAGTTCTCGTGACGTGTGTCCATATTCACTCGGAATAATGGTGCGCGTGACTTTTTTCGCCCGGCACCCAACACAAACCTTGACTCTACAATCGTTGTAGGGTTTTCACTACACTGGTACATAAACAAACCCAGTCAGAAAGTGCCCCCGCTCATGGAACACGACCTCACACGCGGCAATGTCCTTAAGACCATCGCGGTCTTTGCCCTGCCCTATATGCTCTCGTACTTTTTGCAGATGCTCTACGGCATGGCCGACCTGTATATGATGGGGCAGTTTAGCGGCGCCGCCGGCATCACCGCTGTGGGCAATGGCGCGCAGACGCTCTATATCATTACCGTGACGCTCGTGGGCCTGGCCATGGGAACGACGGTCATCGTCGGCCACGCCGTGGGCTCGCGCCGCTTCGACCGCGCCGAGACCGCCATCGGCAATACCATCACGCTGTTTATGGGCGTCTCGGTAGTACTGGCCGTCATCTTGTTTGCACTTTGCCCGCAGGTTGTGGCGCTCATTGGCACGCCGCCCGAGGCGGTCGAAGGCACCGCCGCCTACCTGCGTATCTGCTTTGTCGGCATTCCGTTTATCGCCGCATACAACATTCTCTCGGCCATCTTTCGCGGGCTGGGCGATTCGCGCTCGCCTATGTACGTGATTGGCGTGGCATGCATCATCAACATCGCGCTCGACTTTCTATTTATCGGCCACATGGGGCTCGGCCCCGTGGGCGCGGCGCTCGGCACAGTGACCGCCCAGACGGCCAGCGTTGCCCTCGCGCTCGTGTGGCTCAAGAGCCGCCGCACGAACATCCACGTTAAGCGCAGCGACCTGCGCCCCCAGCCCGAGGTGCTCGGCAGCATTCTTAAGATCGGCGTGCCTGTGGCTGTACAGGACGGCTGCATCCAGGTGGCGTTTATGTTTATCACCGTCATCGCCAACCACCGAGGGCTCGTCGACGCCGCCGCCGTAGGCCTGGTCGAGAAGATGATCAGCTTTTTGTTCATTGTTCCGAGTTCCATGGGCGCCACCGTCAGCGCGCTCACGGCGCAAAACGCCGGTGCAGGAAAGGGCGGTCGTGCGCGTCAGGTACTCAAGGATGCCATGACGATCTCGGTGGTGTACGGCTGTCTGATCACGATGCTGATGTGGCTGGTGGCGCCGGCGTTTATCGGCTTTTTTGCCAAGGACTCTGCGGTGGTCGCGGCCGGCACCGGCTATATGCGCAGCTATATTTTCGACGCGATTTTTGCCGGCATCCACATTTGCTTTAGCGGCTTTTTCGCTGCGTATGGCAAGAGCTACATCGGCTTTGCGCACAACGTGCTGGCCGTGGCGCTCATTCGCGTGCCGGGCGCGTGGCTGCTGTCGAACGCCTATTCCGACACGCTGTTTCCCATGGGCATCGCTTCGCCGTGCGGGTCGATTCTGTCGGCAGTCATCTGTGTTGTCGCGTTTACCGTGCTCAACCGACGCGGGGCTTTTGACAAGTTGGCAGCGTAGCGGGGCAACGCGAAATCGCCCTTATCGACGACATCATCAGCGACGACCCGGCGACCCAAGTGACGCGGATCGCGGTGCCGGTTGCCCCAGCAAAGTAAGAACCGCCCGGAAGGCATCATGCTTCCGGGCGGTTCTTACTAATCATCATCCAGCAACTCGAATCGATTTCTAGATATCACCAATGCAGCATAATCTTGGCTTTGGTGAAAAACATGGGCAATCACAACGTCCTCGTTATCGTAGTAATAAAGCATTACATAAGAATTAATGAGGCAAGCATGGTAACCAAGCACTGCAAGCTCGGGTAACTTCGATAAGCCGTAGTCAACTACACCACTTTGAAGAAGCTGGAGCTGGCTACGGTATTTATCAAGAAAGTGCCGGGCAGTAAAAATACCATGCCCCAATAGATAATCAACGATATCGTCAACTTCTTGTTCAGCTGTAGGCAGAATCTTGACGTTATAGGCCATATTTTGCCTCAAGGTCATCGAGAGCCTCAAAGGCATCACGCGCCGTGCCAGCAGCACGCTCCCGCTCGGCCACAGCTATACGAGCCATCAGACGAGCCTTAGCCTGTTCCTGAACCATGAGGTCGTAGTCCTCGGATCGAAGTACAACAAATTTGCTATAGCCGTTTTTTGTAACAGTCACTGGACCAGTAGTAGTTTCAACGAGCTCCGAGAATTTCGCGGTGTCCCGCATATCTTTAATTGGAACGCAAACAGGCATGGCACACTCCTAACATAATTGTGTACATAATTATGAAGTATAGCTCAGCTAACGAGCGTCGGCTACAGAAGATCTACCACACTGGAGACAGTCCTCGATATGGCGGTTTTACTCCTCCGGAATCGGAAACGCACGGATGAACTCTGCAGGCGAGAAGGTCTTGATGGTCGAGCGCACAAAAGCGGCGCGGTCACGCGTGATAATAAAGTCCACGCCGGCACGCTCGGCCATCGCACGGATACAGCCGTCCTCAAAGTCCGGCTCATCGGAATAGGCGGAGGCAAAACAAGCCTCTTGGTCGAGAGACTCTACCGAGTAGCTCTTAAGGCAGTCGCGCACTACCTCGCGCCCGCGCGCCTCGCCGGCCTGTTTGGTGAGAATGTAATACGCGTCCTTGAGAGAGCAGGCCGAAACAACGCCTTCGATAAGCCCCACGTCGACGAGCCCCTTGATCGTTTGCGCCGCTGCGTGCTCCGGCCGGCCCGGAAGCACGCAATCGAGCAGAAAATTGGTATCGAGAAATGCTCTCATAGGTAGCGCTCCCTCGCGACGCGCTTTTCATCTTCAACCGTCATCGTATCGAGCGGCGTTCCTTTTGGCATTTTGGCTACGATATCGAGATACTCCTGGTAGTCCTCATTCTCCGCGAGCATCTCACGGATCTCCTTCCAGGTGATCTTGGGATGCCACATCGTACCCACGTCGCGCTTGGGCTTGTCCGAGCCGCACGTCGGCTTTGCACCCCCGCGCTCCTGGGCAGCGTCATATTCCACTGCAACCGGGCTTTGATAGTCGAGCGGCACGATCTTGAACAACGGCTTGCTCCGCTTGAAGACCACAACCTCCTCGCCCTCATTGGCAACCTTTTCGGCCACCTGCGTAAGGTTTTGGCGCAGTTCCGAAAACGCGACGGTAACCATAACTGCTCCTCTCAACATATATCTTCACTGCTAAGTATACACGTTAATGTTAATGTTAAAGTGTATAAAACTCATCACAATGGGGCAGCCCCGTTGTGGAACCTCACTGCGGGGCCCCTTTGCTTTGTATGAATCTTCTATCGCTCCGGAACGACACCGCTCCGCAGGGTCACCCTCAGCAACCTACATGACGCAGATCATGCTGCCCACCACCACGCCCAAATAAAAACCTCCCGGAAAGTATCAACCTTTCCGGGAGGTTTTCTAATTTGATTATCGATGTCCTAAGCCTGGGGCACCTCACCAGTAGCCAAGATCTGCTCGAGTGCATCCTCGTCCAACACGGGTACGCCTAGCTGTTCGGCTTTGGTGAGCTTGGAGCCCGCCTTGGGACCGGCAACCAGATAGCTCGTCTTCTTTGACACGCTGCCCGAAACCTTGGCGCCGAGCACCTTGAGCGCCGCGCCCGCCTCGTCGCGCGTGCGGTTGACGAGCGTGCCGGTGAGCACGAAGGTCAGACCCGCGAGTGGCTGTGCATCGGCGAGCTCGCCCGCCACGCCAGCGTCAGCTGCAGCTTGCGCGTGTGCGGCGCCCAAATCGACCTCGAGCGACAGACCCGCCTGGCGCAGGCGTTCCAGCACGGCGAGATTCTCGGGCACGGCCAGGAACTGCTTGACGCTCGCCGCAATCTTGGGACCGATGCCCTCGCACTCGGCAATATCCTCTTCGCTCGCCAAGATAAGCTTGTCGATCGACAGGAATCGCTCGGCGATGACCTCGCCCACACTCTTGCCCACATGGCGGATGCCCAGGGCAAATAGCACGCGACCAAGCGGCTGGCTCTTGGACTTGTTGAGCTCGGCGATGATTTTCTCGGCCGTCTTGAGGCCCACCGGGATAGGGTCGCCCTTCTTGACGCCCTTTTTGCTGTTGGAGCTGGCATAGGTACGCCCCGTGTCTAGCCCGGCGATATCGTCGACCGTGAGCTGGTAGAAGTCCGCGACATCGTGGATCAGACCGGCGGCGATCATCTTGTCGACGATCTCGTCGCCCAGGCCGTCGACGTCCATGCAGCCGCGGCTCACCCAGTGGAGCAAGCGCTCCTTGAGCTGTGCGGGGCAGTCGATGGAGACGCAGCGGTAGGCAACCTCGCCATCCTCGTGGACCACGGGGCTGCCGCACACGGGGCAGACCTCGGGCATCTGCCAGTCGACCGAATCGGCCGGGCGTTTATCGAGCACCGGGCCCACGACCTCGGGGATCACGTCGCCCGCCTTGTGCACGATGATAGTGTCGCCCTCGCGCACGTTTTTGCGACGGATCTCGTCGATGTTGTGCAGCGTGGCGCGCGCGATGGTGGAGCCGGCAACCGTCACCGGGTCGAACTCGGCGACCGGCGTGAGCACACCGGTGCGGCCCACCTGGATGCGAATTTCGCGCAGGACGGTCTGCTTTTCCTCGGGCGGAAACTTAAAGGCAATGGCCCAGCGCGGCGCGCGGGCGGTAAAGCCCAGGTCGAGCTGCTGCTGGAAGCTGTCGACCTTTACAACCACGCCGTCGATGTCGTAATCCAGGTCGCCGCGGTGCTCGAGCGCCTGGGCACAGAACTCATGGACCTCGGCCGGCGTGGCGCAGCGTGCCACGTTGGGATTGACACTAAAGCCGGCGCTGCGCAGCCAATCGAGGAACTCGCGCTGGCTGTGGACGTGGAGCGGGTCGGTATCGGCGATGGCATAGATAAAGGTGGCCAGGTCGCGGCGCGCCGTGACCTTGGGATCCTTTTGGCGCAGGCTGCCGGCGGCGGCGTTGCGCGGGTTGGCGAAGGGGTCGCGACCCTCGGCATCGGCCTCGTCGTTCAGGCGCACAAAGCTGCCCTTAGGCATATAGACCTCGCCGCGCACCTCGATGGTGCGCCCGCGGTCGGCGCCCATGTGAGCGAGCGCCGGCTCGGACAGGTGCATGGGCACGTCCTTGATGGTTCGCACGTTGAGCGACACGTCCTCGCCCGTGGTGCCGTCGCCGCGCGTGGCCGCGCGCACAAAGGTGCCGTTTTGGTAGGTAAGCGCCACGCCCAGGCCGTCGATCTTAAGCTCGCAGGTATAGGTAACGCTGCCGGCACCGAGGGCATCCTCAGTGCGCTGGAGCCATGCGTCGAGCTCATCCAGATCCATGGCATCGTCCATGGAATACATGCGCGCCATGTGCGTGACCGGCGTAAACTGCTCGCTCACATAACCGCCCACGCGCTGGGTATAGCTGTCGGACGTCACCAGGTCTGGGTAGGTGGCCTCGATTTCCTGCAGTTCAACGAGCATTTTGTCAAAGGCGGCGTCCGTGATCTCGGGCGCATCGAGCATGTAGTAGCGATAGGCGTGGTAATCGAGCTCGTGACGCAGCTCGGCCGCGCGCGCTGCCGCCCGGGCATGGGCGTCGGTCGGTGCGGCGGCATCCGCGCTCGCGGGCGTTTCGGTATCGATGTCCACGCCGTCACCAAACAGGCTCGATTGCTCCATAGCGGCACTCCTTCGCTCGATTTCAAACGGATACAAGAGTACCACCGGTCGCAACGGGGTCGAATAGCGGTCTCAAACCGCACCGAATCGGCAGCCGCCAGACCGGGGTGGACAGCTAGTTCAGATACGTATAATTCTGCGAGCCTGGTCGTGTTCAGACGTCATCATTCCAGCCAATTTGGCCGCCCCGGGGGCTGCACGACCGACTCGTTCCCCCTTCTAGACTCCCATCCGAACCCCTTCCCCATCCCAAAACAGCTCAAAACGCATGCTGAACCGCCTCGGATTTATACGTATCTGAACTAACTGTCCAGGCTCACCCAGAATCGAGCAACTTCATATGCTCCTTTTTTAACTCAATTTATCGCAGTTAATATTTTATATTGTGTTTGCAATATATTTTGGTATTATCAACGTGAGGTGATTGAAATGAAGAATCAGTCCAAACGTTTCCTAACCATCCTCGTCCCCCTTGTCCTTATAGCAGCCGCTTTGCTCGGCTTTTTCTGGAAGGACATTCCCTTTTCGAAAGACCTTTCCTTGCGGGGCGAAGTCGTTGCTGTGTATCACCCTTCCGCCAGCGGGGCAAGCGAAGGCCGCTTCGTTATCGCAAGCGAGCAATTCCAATCCGCACCGCTGCACCTCAACTTCAAAATCGATTCAACCATCCCCATTAAGGATCAGGATGGTAAGAAGGCAGAAGTCGGAGCCATCAAAGAAGGTGTCTACGTTGACGTAACCTGCACCGTCAACACCAGCAGCGATCCCGATCCCACAAAGCTGCCCGCCCTCATAACGCCAACAGCCATCATGATTACGCAAAAGGAATAGCTCGATGTCAGAAAGGAGTTTAAAAAATAATCACCAGACAGTTAGGAGCCAATGATGAAAAGGTTGCTTATTTACTCGCCGTCTGCCTTGTTGGGTTATCGTGCATGACCGCGCAGCCCGCCTTCGCAGCAGAAACCCATTCCTCTATCATTTCACCAGTTGCCGAAAGTCGTTCAATCTACACCGCCGAAACCACCCTCGCCTATTCGAACGGCGTCAGGCTCCATGTTACTTACACTGTTAACGATACCTATGGAACGATAACAGGCATCAAATCCATAAAGAACTGGACCTCCAATTCTCGAGTAAGCAACATCAGCTGGACTTATAGATACGGACTCAGCAACGGAAGCGTCGTCGTAACTGTTACTTACTATTACAACGGCAGTTGGCATTCTGAAGCAAGAACTATCTATGCTTAGGATTTTTTGGCTGCGGCATTGCCGCAGCCTTTTTGGGGTTAATTATGGAAAGCTCAGATAAACGATGCTGTTTTAGCAATGTGATGTTGCTCGCCACTTTGTCTGTCGCAGCAATCATGGCGGCCTTCTCAGCGTTCAGCGTTGCCAACGAGGCGCGGGAGGTGCTCTTTGCACCCACTCCCTTCTATATTAATGGTGAGTCCATTCCGAGCGCCGTCCTTACCGCACTTGCCATCCGCGATGTTCTGGCCCTGGCGCTCTCAATCGCATGCCTGATTGTCTACTTGAACTTCTGCTTTGACGTCGTCAGTACTCAGTCGATATTCACGCGAAAACAATGCCGGCGTTTTCTGGTTGTTGGGCTTCTGCTGCTCATTTCTTCAATTGTCTCGATTACCTTCGATAACCTGTGTGCCGTCCAGCTCCCCAACGACGTCAGTATTACTGCAATTGGTATCTTTGGTTTTAACGCTTGGACACTGGTTCTCGCTTTGTTTGCGCTATCCCTTTCGGCTATCTTTGAGTACGGGCGACTCTTGCAGTCGGACGTTGACGCCATTATTTAGAAGGAGGGCAGCATGCCAATCGTCATGAGACTCGATCGCGTCATGGCGGATCGCAAAATGTCCTCTCAAGAACTTGCCGACATTATCGGCATCTCGCCCGTTAACGTTTCGCGCATTAAAACGGGGCGGCTCAAGGGCATTCGCTTTTCGACGTTGACCGCGATGTGCGAGGCACTTCACTGCAAACCTGGCGACATCATTGACTGGATGTCAGACGAAGAGTACATCGAGGCATTTGGAAGCCTTCCCAGCGACGAAGACTAACCAAAATGATCCGTTTTCCTCCATCCCCAACGGATCGATGAGAAAAGAGGGGGCTGTCCCGCATTGACGGGACAGCCCCCTCTGGCATCGGTATGTGCGGCTCGTTAGTAGCCCTGGCCGTAGCCCTGGCCCTGCTGGCCCAGCAGCTCCTCCAGATACTGGCGCAACTGCTCGTCAGTAATGCCGCCGTTGCCGGTGTCGGTCGCGCTGTCGTCCTGCTGCTGGCTCTGCAGCTCCTCGTCAGAGCCCAGCTCAACCGTGACCTTCTTCTCTTCCTTGCCGCGCATGAGCGTGATCTCGACCTTCTCGCCCACCTCGTGGCTGCGCAGAGCGATGATCAGGCCATCGGCGCTCGTAATCTCATCGTCGCCCAGCTTGGTAATGACATCGCCCTCTTGGATGCCGGCCTTGGCAGCGGGACCGTCCTCGACGACGCTTGCCACGTAGGCGCCGCTATCGGTGCTGAGCTTGTTGGTACGGGCATTGAGCGCATTGACGCTCGAAAGCGTGGCGCCCAGGTACGGATGAACCGGCGTCTTGCCATCGATGATCTGGTCGGCAATGTTCTTGGCATAGTTGACCGGAATGGCAAAGCCCACGCCCGAGCTGGAGCCCGAATAGCTCTCGATGAGCGAGTTGATACCCACGAGCTCGCCGTTGTCGTTGACGAGCGCGCCGCCGGAGTTGCCCGGGTTGATGGCAGCATCGGTCTGGATCATGTTGGCGTAGATGGTGTTGCCGCTGGTAGAGCTCATGGCCGTGGAGCGATAGAGCGCCGACACGATGCCCGTGGAGACGGACTGCTCGTTGCCGAACGGCGAGCCGATCGCCATGACCCACTCGCCCACGTTGAGCTTGGAGGAGTCGCCGATCTCGATCGGGGTGAGCTTGGAGGCGTCAGCATCCTTGAGCTTGATGACGGCGAGGTCGCTCGAGGCATCGTTGCCCACGAACTCAGCCTCGTAGGTGGTGCCGTCGTCCATGGTCACCACGTACTGGTCGTAGCCGTCGACCACGTGGTTGTTGGTGAGGATGTGGCCCTCGGTATCGAGCACCACGCCCGAACCGACGCTGCCCGAGCTATCCGACTCATCGGCAGACTGCGAAAGCGAGCCATTCTGGCTACCGCTCGAAGTGGCGGTGATGGAAACGACGGAAGGCAGGGCCTTGGCAGAAACGGCCTCGGCCAGCGTGGTGTCCTCGGAGTCGATGGTGATCTTTTGCGTCGATGAACCCGAAGCACCCGCCGTCACGGCATTCTTTCCGCCGCCAATATTGAGCGTGCCACTCATAATGAGCGCGATGACCAGCAGAGCGCCGCACGCACAGCCGGCGAGTGCCGTAATAAAGATCGGCAGCTTTTTGGTCTTGGTCTTGACCACCGTGTGCTTATTTACAACCTGCTGGCTGCCTAGCGGCTGGCCGGTCTGCGTGTCGTAAGCCTGCACGTAGGGAATGTTGCCGTCGGCAGGCGTCGACTCCACCTGCACACGCGGCTGCTGCTGGGTCTCGCCAGCGCTGCCCGCATCCTGGGGACGCTGGGAATCGTTCTCGCTCATGGCTGCGATCCTTTCGTCAAATAACCAAAGGCCCGCCAAACATGTGGCGGGCCATCATTGTTCACGTTGATTTGTACCCCAAGCTGGGCAGTCCCGAGCACTAGATGCCAAGATTTCAGCTTTGCTTAAGTAATGACATGCTTATAAGCCAATTCGTTTTATGCCGTCATGCCTATTCAATATAACAGTCGATAGCAAAATTATATGTTGAATCGTTAATAAAGTCCGTAATCGTCGCACCCATGCCTGATCCGCACGTCCATTTATCCTTCTCCGCGTCGTATGGCGTTGGCCCCCACCCCGTTTCATATGATGCTTCGCTTTCTGTGAAGTAGTTCATCACATATTTATCTTTCTGCATGAGCGCATACCAAGCGTTTGCGTACATCACAAGCGGATCGATTTGGACTATCGAGTACTTTCCGGAACGAATCTCAATTTCTGTTTTATCGTTATAATAAGCGACTGTGAGCCCAATCTTGGCAAGCAGCGGCAACGTTTC
Organism: Collinsella sp.; assembly: GCA_036302525.1. Taxonomy (GTDB): domain Bacteria; phylum Actinomycetota; class Coriobacteriia; order Coriobacteriales; family Coriobacteriaceae; genus Collinsella. Next base: position 28,613 of record JAXJCG010000008.1, read on the forward strand.
ATCTGATTCCCTCTGGATTGTTATGACATCACCGGCCATAGCGTCGGCAGACACAGTTTTGCTCTCCGGCGTGAAAATAGTCTCTCTGCTTCTTGTTCGCGTTTTTTCATTGCCATTTTCATCTCTGACCACCGTGTCGACTACGAGCGTCAATCGCTTCTGAGCGTCCGGCAACTCCACGGCTTCTGCCATCCCGGCTCGCATCAAAATAGGAGCCCCCGCCATCAGACCTAAGAACTGCTTTCTGTCAATCATTCTTCATTCCCCTTGTCTACTTGATTTGACTTTCTCAGCTGAATGGGGATACAGAACAGTCCCGTCAAGTTCCTTATCTTCCACAAAAACTAGAATCCATTTATCACCTGCTTTCAACCCTGAGACATATCCGGAACTTGACTTACGGCGCATATCGATTCTCTTACGGCAACCACTTGGCATAAGCGCCTCAAATTGCCCGTTATGAACATCCGATAGAGCACGCACCTCGACTGCAACAACCGTGTCGTTTTCTCCCCCATTAGTCGCCCTTAACAGAAAGAAGCTCGCTGCGGTGAGCAAAGCAAAGGAAAGCACCAATAGGAGCATTGCCCTTCGAATGAACTTGTCGCCGTTCACGAGTACAATCAACCCTTGCAATATGTGCCATCGTGAGACGTGTAAATTGATACGTCATATGGAAGAAACTGTAGCTGGTTTGTCCATCCATTCCAAACAACAAGCAGGTACTTCTTGGCATTCGAGTATGTGTTATGCATTGCCACGTAGCCCACAACTGCCATTGCGTGCCCGCTGCCATTTGACCGGAGCCTTCCAGAGAAAATACTCAGATTCCCCGAGTCGGTATTCACCCTAAAGGAATCCCATGACGGATACCAAACGAATGACGTCTCAAGCTCCTTGCCTCGTCTTGCACAAAACTCCTTTAAGGCCGGAGCGGGTTTGTCAGGAGAAGTCTTGCCTTGAGTAAAGTACAGACCAGTCGCTTGATCATATTTCTTTCCTCCTTCTTCTTCCCATGTCCCCGACAGCCTCCAAAGCTCCGAGTATAAATCGGACAATTTAAGGCGGTTCAAAGTCACATAGTGACTGCTAACTGCAAACATTGCCGAAACAGCGCAAGCATAAGTCCCCGTTTCTTTGATAACTTCTGTTTGCGTTGGCGTTATTATTCCCGAAACCGTTTTGCTCGCATCAACAACATATCCCTGTTTATACAAATCCTTGGCAGATACAAAAACGTCATCGAAATGTTCCGGCGATCCGCTGCGATTGCCTCCCGAGGAGAATTTATTTGGTACTTTTTTTCCACTTGCGTCTAAAACAATGTTTTTATCTAAGTCGGCAACGCCAACAGTTAGCTCGTCAATCTTTAACGCAACGACGTTATCCGAGGATGCGAGGAGTGCAATTTCTTCGCTTGCACTCTCGATAGGTAAAAGAGCGTTCGGAGCCAAGCAGTATTCGCTGATCCACCAAGATCGCTCTGAATCAAATACGACGTAGCCATAGTTAACGTCATCCCGCTTCGCACGAACGATATACCCGATTGATTCCCCATCGGAATTCACCATTTTTACTGGGTCACAAGCGGTCACCGGCTCATCCGATACGTCATCAAAGAAAGCTTGCGCTTGCTCCACAGCTATTTGCGGTGTGACACGAACCAAGTCGTCGTCTCCAAAAACCAACCTTGGAGACATCAGGGCGGCAAGCAATACTATGAATCCGACAATCACCTTTCTCGAATAACGCATTTCTTCCTCCATCCGTGCAGTAGGGAGATACGGTAACTAAATGATATTCGTGAGATAGTTATACGTTTGATATTGTTTTTACTGACCCACTTTAAATCGGTGAAAGGTCTTCTTTTCGCCCTAAACGAGAAAAGGGTACTGGAGAAATCTCCGGTACCCTCACATTCCTCTATTTACTTGCTAGTCCTTAAACAGATAGCCCACGCCGCGGACGGTGGTGATGTGCGCCGCGATCTGCGGGCCCACCTTGGAGCGGATGCGTCGGATGTGCACGTCGACGGTGCGCGTGCCGCCGCAGTACTCAAAGCCCCACACGCGGTGCAGCAGCACTTCGCGGCTGTAGGCGCGGTTGGGATGCGTCGCCAAAAAGCTCAGCAGCGAGTACTCCATCAGCGTCAGGTCGATAGGCTCGTTATCGAGCGTTACCTGGTAGGTAGCCAGGTTAATCTCGAGGTTATCGATGTTGAGTACATCCTCGGCGGTGACGGTCTCCTCCTCGCCCATCAGGCGCTGCGCGCGAGCCTTGAGCTCGTTGGGTGTCGCCGTGGGGCATACAAAGTCGGCATGCGCGTGATTGGGCAGGCGCAAGGTACCGAGCGCCTCGTCGTCGACGATCACCAGCATGGGGACGCCGCCGCGGTCGTCAAGCCACTTGGCAATCTGATCGATGCGGTCGCTGCGGATTCCATCGGAATCGAGGATCAGCAGGTCAAAGTCGTGCGCCGCAGTCGGCGAATCGGGGGTGGCCAGGCTCACCTCGACACCCAGGGTGGTCGTCAAGCTGCGGGCAAACTCGTGGAAGCGCGTCGTGCGCGCCATGAACAGGGCACTCTTTTCGGACATATCGGCCTCCAAAGAAATGAGCTCAATCGTACTGGAACAAGCCAGCGCGATTAGGAGTTCGCCAGGTAGTGCTTGATCTCCCACTCGGTAATCGTGGACTCAAACTTATGCCACTCGTCGCGCTTCTTTTTAAGGAAAAAACTGTGGATGTGCTCGCCGAGGGCATCCTTCATAAACTGCGAGTCCTCAAACACGTCGAGCGCCTCTTTGAGCGAGCGCGGCAGCGGCGTGTAGCCGGCCTCGACCATCTGGCGGTCGGTGAGCTTGAGCGTCTCGGCCGTGGCCTCGGGCGGGAGCTCCAGCTTGCGCTCGATGCCGTCCAGGCCAGCCGCCAGCGTGACGGCGTTGACCAGGTACGGGTTGGCCATGGGGTCGGGGCTGCGAAGCTCGATGCGTGTGGACAGCTGCTTGCCGGGCTTGTAGACCGGGATGCGGACCATGCTCGCGCGGTTGCGCAGGCCCCACGTGGCGTACTGCGGCACGGAGTCGCCACCCGTGGTGATGCGCTTGTACGAGTTGACCGTGGGGTTGGTGATGGCGCTGATCTCGCGGGCATGCGCCAGGATGCCGGCCATGTAGTGTTTGGCGATGTCAGAGAGGTGGTACTTCTCGTCGTCCTCGCCCCAAAAGACGTTGTTGCCGTCGTGGTCGAATAGCGACTGGCACAGGAACATAGCGCTGCCGTCCTCGCCTGCCAACGGCTTGGGCATAAAGGAGGCGTGGCAGCCGCTCTCGTAGGCCTGCTGCTTAATGATGAGTTTGGCCGTGGTGATGGCGTCGGACATGCTCAGGGCCTCGGCGTGGCGCAGGCTCATGCCGTGCTGCGAGCGGCCGGCGGCGTGGAAGGTGTACTCCACGGGCACGGACATCTTCTCGAGCGTGAGGACCGTGTTGCGGCGCAGGTCGCGAGCGGCGTCGCTCACCGAAAGATCGAAGTAGCCCACATTGTCGAGCGGCTCGGGCGTGTGTTCGTCGGGGAAGTAGTAGTACTCCAGCTCGGCGCCCACGTTGAGCAGGTAGCCGGCCTTCTCGGCCCTGTAGAACATGCGGCGCAGGGCATCGCGCGGGTCGCCGGCGAAGGGCTTGCGGTCGGGGGTGCACACATCGCAGAACACGCGGGCGACGCCGTTGTGGCTCGGGCGCCACGGCAGGATCTGGAAGGTCGAGGCGTCGGGAAACGCGAGCATGTCGGCTTCCTCAGGCGTGGCAAAGCCCTCGATGGCCGAGCCGTCAAAGCCAATACCCTCCTCAAAAGCGACTTCGAGGTCCTCGGGGCTAATGGCAAAGTTCTTGAGGCGGCCGAGAATGTCGACAAACCACAGACGCACAAAGCGGATGTCACGCTGTTCTACGGAGCGGAGTACGTAATCGATGTTCTGCTGGTTCATGTCGCTCCCCTTTCTTTCGGGCGGGTTTCGACTGGTCTATATCGCAGATACTATCGCAGAAAAATGTTTCCGCAGGGTTAAAGCGTATCAAGCGCTCAAAAAACGTGCGCGAACAGGCCGTTGCGAACGAGCGGTTAGCGCGAGGTCGATGCGCGGTGTTCGATGTGACCGGGAACCTCGATGCGTTTGGGCGCCAGCTTTGCGGCCTCGCCCACCGTGGTGGTGACGACGTCAATGCGCTCGGACAGGCGCTCGACCACGCGCTCGGCAATGGTGAGGGTGTCCTGCGCGGCCGTGGTCACGCCACCAAAGAGCACATGGTTCCAGGGGTAGTCGTCAAACGTCGCGATCTTGAGCCCCGCCGGCAGCGAGGGTCCCAGCTGCGCTAGCGCCTCGGTCAGACGCAGGAAAACCAAGCCGTTGACAGCAATGAGGCCGAGCTTTTTGCCGGCATAGTCACGCATGGTCTCGTCCAAGCGGCCAACGCCCGTGGCACCGCCGTCGGCCAGGGTGACGACCTCGCCCGCAAGGCCGCGGCGCGAAAGCTCGTCGGCAAAGGCCTCGGCGCGCTCTCGACGCACGGGGCTATCGTCGCTTGCCTCGGTGAGCAGGCACAGACGCTCGCTGCCCGCAGCTGCCAAGGCGTCTACCAAGCCGGCGACCAGCTCACGGTTGTTAGATGTCACCAGATCGACACCGCCGTCGGCAACATCGCGGTCGAGCAGCACAACAGGCAGACGTCCCGCTGCCGCGGCGATCGCCTCGTCATTGCCTCCGCAGGTGTTGACGACCAGACCGTCCACGCCAGCGTCGATAAGTCTGGTGAGCGACTCGGCCTCCTTGGCGGGGTCGTTTCCGCTAATGGCCGTCATGAGCGAGCAACCGCGCGCGGCGGCGCTGGCGGAAAGGCCCTCGAGCATGGCGCTCGAGAACGGGTTGGCGATGTCAGCCAGAATCACACCGATGAGGTTCGTACGCGAGCTGCGCAGATTGCGCGCGGCGGCACGTGGGCGATAGCCGGTGCGCTCGATAACTGCCGCGATGCGAGCACGGGTCTCCTCGGTCATTTGCCCGGGGCGGTTGTTGAGGTAGCGCGAGACCGTGGCCGGACTCACGCCCGCCTCGGCGGCAATGTCCTTGATTCTCATCTGCGCCATAACGCACCCCGTTTCCCAATTGTCGGCGATCTGAGCCATTTTAGGCATTTTTTTAAAAATCTCGGTTGCAAAACGCTGTAGGTGAGTATACTACAACTCGAAACGAAACCGATTTCGTAAACCGATTTCGGCGAGCGTTGGCACGCAGGTGCAAAGACGCACCCTACCGTCTTGGCACCTGCGTGCCAACGCCATATCAAAGGTGTACGCACGAGTAAAAGGAGCTGCGCGATCATGGGTAAAACGGTTCTTACCTTCGGCGAGATCATGATGAGACTCTCACCCAAAGACCACCTGCGTATTGAGCAGGCAACCGAGTTTGACGTCCGCTACGGCGGCGCCGAGGCCAACACTGCGCTTTCCCTGGCCTACCAGGGCGACAAGGCCGCTTACGTCTCCGTTGTCCCGGCCAACCGTCTGGGCGAGTGCGCCCTGCGTTCGCTGAAGGCCTACGGCGTCGACACCACGCGCGTCGTGCGTCAGGGCGACCGTCTTGGCTCCTATGTGTTTGAGGTCGGCGCCTCGCAGCGCGGTAACGGTTGCGTCTACGACCGCAAGTACTCTGCCATCAACATGGCCAAGCGCGACGTCTTTAACTGGGACGAGATCCTCAAGGGCATCGATGTCTTCTATTTCTCCGGCGTGACCCCCGCCGTCTCCGATGAGATGGCCGCCGCCTGCAAGGATGCGCTCGCCGCCTGCCGCGCCAAGGGCATCACCACCGTGTGTGACGTGAACTATCGCGGCAAGATGTGGTCGCCCGAGAAGTCGCAGGCCACCATGAGGGAACTCCTGCCGCTCGTCGACATCTGCATCGCCAACGACGAGGATGCGCCTGCTGGCCTCGGTATGACCTGCGTCTCTGGCTCCCTTGCCCACGGCATCGAGGAGCGCGACACCTATGTCGAGATGGCCCGTCAGATCTGCGCCGAGTACGGCTGCAAGAAGGTCGCCTCGGTCGTCCGCAACATCTCCTGCGTCGAGCGCTCCATCTGGATGGGCATGCTCTTTGACGCCGAGAGCGGCGAGCACTGGTTCTCCCCTGCTCACGACGTGCACGTGCTCGAGGGCGTTGCCGCCGGCGACGCTTTCAACGCCGGCCTCGTCCATGCCCTCATCAACGACTTTGACCCGCAGGACGCCGTCAACTACGCGATTGCAGCCTCGATCCTCAAGCTCACTATCAAGGGCGATTCCAACTTGGTGACCGCAGACGAGATCGCAGCCGCGGCATCCGCCGCCGACGGTGGCACCCGCGTCGCCCGTTAATTCGTTCCCCATTCCGCGGGCCGCAGCTTTCCAATCCCATACCCCTGCGGCCCGCTCCCCGATTCCTCCGGCCGGACAAAACCACCAGTCCCATTCCGGTTTTGCCTGGCATTCCCTACATGACTGGTCGAGCAGCCGGTTTTGGAATTGCTTGAACCCCAAGCAGTGCCTCCGATAACCAATCCAAAATCGGCTCCTGACCAGCACATTTGGCAATCACGCGCCCATGCGCGCCACACATCGAAAGGAACATCATGTTCGATCAGTTCTACACCACGCTTGAGTCCCTGGGCATCGTGCCGGTCGTTGTGCTCGACAAGGTCGAGGACGCCGCTCCGCTCGCCCACGCCCTTATGGCAGCTGGCATGAAGTCCGCCGAGGTCACCTTCCGCACCGCCTGCGCCGCCGAGTGCATCGCCGCTATGGCCGAGGCCGAGCCCGAAATGTGCGTTGGCGCCGGCACTGTCCTGACCGTCGAGCAGGTTGAGCAGGCCCGCGCAGCCGGTGCCAAGTTCATCGTCTCCCCGGGTTACAACGAGGACGTCGTGAAGCACTGCATCGACATCGACCTGCCCGTCCTTCCCGGCACCGTGACCCCCTCCGAGGTCACCGCAGCCGAGAACCTGGGCCTCAAGGTCACCAAGTTCTTCCCCGCGTCCCAGTATGGCGGCCTGAACACCATCAAGGCCCTCGCCGCTCCGTTTGTCGGTCACCGCTTTATGCCTACCGGCGGCGTGAGCACCGCCAACGTCGAGGAGTACCTGAGCTCCTCCGCCATCATCGCCTGCGGTGGCACCTGGATGGTCAAGCCGGCCCTGTTTGCCGACGGCGACTTCTCCAAGGTCGAGCAGATCGCCCGCGAGGCCATGGACGTCGTCAAGAAGGTCCGCGGCTAGGTTTAGCTCTCTATCGTGAAAGGGGGCGTGCCCTAGACCTCGCCCCCTTTCTTTTAAAGCGGCTGGCAGTCGCGCTCAACTGAGTCACTTCGGTAAAAGCCGAGCCATCAAAACAGCTGCGGCGCCGTCTGGAGGAATGGACCCTTGCTTCCGGTCTTTTCCTCCAAGCGGTGCCGCAGCTTTGTGCCCCGGTTACGCCCCAACGCAGTTGCGGTGAAATAGGGACTGTTTGCGCCACCTAGGCCGCAAAACAGTCCCTATTTCACCGCAACTTATATGGGGATTGATTAGATGAACGAGTCTTTGGACAGCTCAAAATAGTCGGGATGCAAGGCGATAACCGGGCCCTGCTCCTCGGGCATCAGGTGCAAGTGCGTCTCTGCCAGATAACTCGCCGCATCGGTATCGCCCCTCTTAATGGCCTCGAGAATCCGGCGATGCTGCCGACGAATCGGCTCCCAATCCAGATCCTGCGACACCATACGCAACCAGTTGTATCGCTCAAAATGCGTGTTGACGCTCTTCATCCAATCCCACAACATGTGACGGCCGGCAATCACGAAACACGTCTCATGGAACAGGTTATCCAGGTCGAAAAAGCGACGCGTTTCGCTATGGTCGAGCGACTCGGACTCGGCAAGAATCTGCTCAAGCCGATGCTTTTGCTCGGGCGAGGCGGCCGAACAGCATTTAATAAGCACGCTTCTCTCGAGTTTCTCGCGCAAGAAACAAGCATTCTCGGCGCGTTCCATGCTGATCTTAGAAACGTAGGTGCCGCTTTTGGGACGCGTTTCCACCAGCTCCTGCTCGCGCAGGCGCACAAAGGACTCGCGAATGGGCGTGCGCCCGATTCCCGTCTCCTTTTCCAGACCAATCGCCGAAAGGCGCGTGCCGGGCTTGAGCTCGGCATAGATAATCTTGGAGCGTAATGCGTTGTACGCCTGGTCTTGCAGGCTCTGATAATGCTGGTGCTGTTCCATAAAGCCCTCGGATAAGTCCTCGGTTAGTCGAATACCACCATGCAATACTATCGCATCCCCCGTCCCCTCATAAGTTGCGGTGGAATAGTTCCTGTTCAAGGCCTTCAGCAGCAAAAACAGGAACTATTCCACCGCAACTACAGCCAACGAGTTGTTGCGATTAGGTGAACGTTCACCTTTTTATTGTTTTTCTCTTCGCAAATAAAATCCCGTGCGTATACTTAGGCTCAAACGAAACCGATTTCGTTAAGCGTGGGCAATAGGATGCTAAGACGCACCCTACCATCTTGGCATCCTATTGCCCACGCAATGTCATTTGCTTTCCTCCCGTCTCTCTGGCCCTTCAGTCCCATTCCGGCACAGTGAGACACCTCCTAGACAACTGACCGTGGGGCCGGCTTTTCTGCTTTAACAGCAGTGCCTCCGATAACCCTCTTTTGCCGGTCCGGGTCAGTTTTTTCACACAACCGAAAGGACGGGTAGCAACATGCGACCGCTCATCATCATGAATGGCGAGAAGATCGATTGGTTCCATACCGTCATCAGGATGCTGATGTATCTGGCGGGCGTTGCAGTACTGGCACTCGGCATGAGTCTCCAGACGGCATCCGGCCTGGGTGTCGCCGCGCTCACGTGCTTTGCCACAACCCTATCCATGCTCACGGGCAAGACGCTCGGCTTTTGGATCACCGCAACCTACGTCGCCTACATCGTGGCGCAATTAGCCATCTTGCGAAGCGAGTTCCAGCCGCGCATCCTGCTCGAGTTGTTCTTCTCAACGCTGATTGGCGGCTTGACCGACCTCTTCATGGCGGTCAACCCACTGCATCCCACGGCACTCCCCACACAGATTGCGACCATGCTGCTCTCCCTCGCTGTCACCGCATTTGGCGTAAGTCTCGTCGTCAACATGGGCGTTGTCCCCAACGCGCCCGACGGCTTGGTGCAAGTCATTGCCGAAAAGCTTAAACGCCGCTTTGGTGACGTAAAAGTCGTGTTTGACTGCTCACATGTCGCCGCCTCGCTCGCGTTGTCGCTGATCTTTATGTACAACCTGGGCGGCTTTGGCGTCACGACCGCCATCTCGGCACTGTTCCTGGGCCATGTCATCAACGTCGCCAACAAGCTGTTCGCCCAGCGCTTTATCCGCGCGGCATTTGGAAAATAGCACCACCGCAAAACCCGCGAGTAGCGCTTACTTTGCTATATCTCACTATACTTTGCTATATCTTGCTATACTTTGCTATATCTTGCCATATCTTGAGCAAAGGTGGCTCACATGCAAACAAACCCTTTTAAGCCCACAGCAGGTAAAACACCTCCCACGATTATCGGCCGCGAAGATGTGCTCGAAGAATTCAATGAGGGCCTCGTCAACGGGCCTGGTGCCCCGGGGCGCCTAATGCGCATAGCCGGCGTCCGTGGAACGGGCAAGACAGTCCTCCTTGACGAGTGCTCACGTTTGGCGCAAAGCCGTGGCTGGACGGTCATAAAAGAGGTCGCAACCGAGGGACTTTGCCAACGCATTCTCGAACAGCTGCAGCCCAAATTCCAGGCCAAACACGCCAGATTTGAGCCCACCGTAGCTGGCATATCCATCGGCAGCATAGACATTGAGCGAATCGGTCCATCGCTACGCGACGCCATGAGACAGACAATATCCAAGAATGAAAATGGCCTGCTCATCACTCTCGACGAGGTTCAAGACGCAGAGCTCGATGAGGTCCGAACGCTCTCCATTGCGATTCAGCAGGTTATCGGCGAAGACCTTGATATAGCCTTTGTTTTTGCGGGGCTGCCTTCGATGATTGAAAGCATCATCAACGGAAAGACACTTACGTTTTTGCGCCGTGCCCTCCCCTTTGACCTGAAGGCTGTGGCAGTAACCGAAGTGTCGTACTCCCTCGAGGAAACCATTGAAGCGTCTGGCATGGAGTTGCAGCCAGGTATTGCCGGCCAACTTGCCGAGGCAACGCAAGGTTATCCTTTCATGATCCAACTCGTTGGATACTACGCATGGCAGTTGGCAAGACGCGCACATACACCGATTATTGGAGAAGAAGAAGCCGAGCGCGGCATTGCAACGGCACGCGAACGCTTCTGTGCCATGGTGATTGAGCCCGCGCTGCGGCGCATTCCGCCCACGTGCATCGCTTATCTGCTGAGCATGGCGTCTTTGGGGCAAACGAGCTCGACCAGCATGGTTGCCGATGCCCTAAACAAAACGCCTCAACAGGTGAGCTCCGTCCGCAGCCGCCTGTTAAGAGAATCGATTATCGAGGCCCCCTCGTACGGCAAGGTCTCATTTGCCATCCCCTACATGCGCAATTACCTCTACGAACACAAAGCCGAACTGGAAGTTGAACTGTAGAAGCGGTAACTGCCCTGCAAGACGAAAACCGTTTTCGTGCGGATTTATAGCAGACGCAAACGGTTTTCGTCTTGATTTGCGTACGGAATTAAGACGTAAATTGCGCTTTCGTACGCTTATTACCAGACGCAAATTGTTTACGTCCGGCTATGCGTCCCCAATCCAGACGAAAAGGCCCCGAGCTCGTGTGAGCTCGGAGCTTTTCGTGCCACGCATCTATGAGAGGGGAAATTTGATGCGCCCGGGCGCTACTCCATGTAGCCACCCTGGATGGCGGAAACTGCATGCTCGGTAAAGAACTTGAGCGTGCCGGAGGTGTAACGATTAGCCTTGGGCTTCCAAGCGGCTCGGCGCTCGGCCAGGACGGCGTCGACCTCGGCCGGCTCCATCTCCTTGCCGGCGATGCCCACGATGGACAGCGAGCGCTCGGGGATGTTGATTCGGATAAGGTCGCCCTCCTCAATCAGGGCAATCGGACCGCCCACAGCGGCCTCGGGCGAAACGTGACCGATAGCCGGGCCCTTGGAGGCGCCGGAGAAGCGGCCGTCAGTGATCAGGGCAATGCTCGCGCCCAGCTCGGGGTCGCTGGCGATAGCTTCGGTGGTGTAGAACATCTCGGGCATACCGGAACCCTTGGGTCCCTCATAGCGAATGATAACGGCATCGCCGGGCTTGACCTCGTGCGTCAGGACGGCGTGAATGGCGTCCTCCTCGCAGTCGAACGGACGGGCCTTGAGCGTAGCCTGGAACATCTCGCGCGGAACGACGGTGTGCTTGACGACCGCGCCCTCGGGAGCAAGATTGCCGTGGAGGATGACGATGGAACCGTCGGTGCCGAAGGCCTGGTCAAACGGACGGATGATGTCCTCGCGCTTGAGATTCCACTTCTCAAGGTAACGACCGCACTTCTCGTAGTAACCGTTGTTCTTAAGGTCCTCGAGGTTTTCGCCGAGGGTCTTGCCGGTGACGGTCATGACATCGAGGTGGAGCATCGACTTGATCTCCTCCATGATGCGCGGCACGCCACCCGCATAGTAAAAGAACTGCGCCGGCCACTCGCCTGCGGGACGGACGTTAAGCAGGTAGTGAGCGCCACGGTGCAGACGATCGAAGTCGTCGGCGGACATCTCGATGCCAAACTCGCGGGCAATCGCGGGGATATGCAGCAGCGAGTTGGTGGAGCCCGAAATGGCGCCGTGGACCATGATGAGGTTCTCGAAGGACTCCTTGGTCACGATGTCGCGGGGGCACAGGTTGTGCTCGGAGAGCCACACGGACTGACGGCCGGCCTCGCGGGCGAACTCGCGCAGGTCGGAGCTGGTGGCGGGCAGCAGAGCCGTGCCGGGGAGCATAAGGCCCAGGGCCTCGGCCGTGACCTGCATGGTCGAGGCGGTACCCATAAAGGAGCAGGCGCCGCAGCTGGGGCATGCGTTGTGCTTGGCAAACTCAAGCTCCTCGCGGGAGATCTCGCCGCGCTCGTAGCGGGCAGAAATCGCGCCGAGCTGCTCCAAGGTCAGCAGATCGGGACCGGCATCCATGACGCCGCCGGTAACGACGATGGAGGGGATGTTGATGCGGCCCATGGCCATGAGGTTCGCAGGCAGGCCCTTATCGCAGCTGGCGACAAAGACGCCGGCGTCGAACGGGGTGGCCTTGGCATGGATCTCGATCATGTTGGCGATCATGTCGCGGCTGGGCAGCGAGTAGTTAATGCCGTCGTGTCCCTGGGCCTCGCCGTCGCAGATATCGGTGCAGAAGTAACGGGCACCGTGACCGCCAGCCTCGGCAACGCCGGCACGGACCTCCTCGACCAGCTCGAACAGGCCGGCAGAACCCGGGTGCGAATCGCCAAAGGTCGACTCGATAATGACCTGCGGCTTGTCCAGATCCTCGATAGACCAGCCAGAGCCCAGGCGCAGCGGGTCCATCTCGGGGCTGATGGTGCGAAACTTGCCGGAACGCGGCTGCAGCTTGGCAACCAGGTCGGCTGCCTCCTGCTGAATCTGTGCCTTGGTCTTCTCGTCCATGGTGCTCTCCTCTTTTGGTTTGAACGGTTGTACCAATCGTTGGTTAATGAATCAGGTGTAAATGGGTACCGAGCGATGCACTCGGCAAAAGATGCTTAGCTACGCGAACTAGGCGAAGAACGAAATCACCAGGGCGCAGGCAAGACCCGAAAGGCCGATGAGCGTCTCCATAACGGTCCAGGACTTGAGGGTGGTCTTCTCGTCAATCTCCAGGAACGAGGAGCACATCCAAAAACCGGCATCGTTGACGTGCGAGAGGGCCGTGGCACCGCCGCAGATAGCAAGACAGATAGCGGCACGCATGAGCACTGAGGCTCCGGAAACCGCAGGCATGGCGGCCATAATGCCCGATGCCATGGTCATAGCGACGATGGAGCTGCCGACAGAGGCACGCACCATGACGGCAATCAAAAAGGCAACGACCACCAAAGGCAGCGGTGAGGCCTCGAGCATAGGGCCGATAACCTGGCCCAAGCCGCAGTCCTGCAGCATCCAGCGAATGACGCCGCCACAGGCGATAACCAGCAAGATCATGCCGACGGGCTTAAGAGAGCGGTCGAGCAGGGCCTTGAGCTCGGCGCCGGAGTAGCCGCGGCGCGCGCCCAGCAGATACATCGCGACGAGCGTGGCAAGCGTCAAAGCGACGAACGGCTTGCCCAGGAAGGCGAGAATCGAGGCGAGCTCGGCGGGCATGGGGATATAAGAGGACAACGTGCCCAGCAAAATCAGACAAAGCGGCGTGAGCACGATGGCAAGCACCATGCCAAAGGAGGGAAGCTCTTTTTCATCGCTCGCACCCTCGGCAGAGGTAAAGTGCTCCGGAACATCGGTAAAAATGCGACCGCCCACGTTGCGGCCCCACACGACGCCGGCAATCGCCATAGCGATAAAGGCGGTGGGGATACCGACGAGGATCATGGTGCCCAGGTCGACACCGAGCGTGCCGGCGACCAGAACCGACCCGGCGGATGGCGGCACAAACGCATAGCCAGCGGCAAGTCCCGCGAGCAGCGCGATGCCGTAGTAGAGCGTCGACTTTTTGGTCTGCGATGCCACGCTAAACGCAAGCGGAATCAAAACGACTACGCCCGCCTCAAAGAACACCGTGGTGCCGATGACCAAACCGGTGATGCCCAGCGCCCAGCTGGAGTGGCCCTGGCCAAAGGCGTCAATGAAGGTCTGGGCGATCTTCTTGGCGCCGCCGCTCTCCTCCAAAATCTGGCCAAACATCGATCCCAGGCCAATGAGCAAGGCGATGTTTTGCAGCGTGGTGCCCACGCCCTTGGTGACGGTGTCTGCCACCATATCGAGCGGCATGCCGGCTCCGATACCGATCACGAGCGCCGAGACCATCATCGAAAGCACAGGATGCAGCTTGAACTTAATGATGAGCGCAAGCAGCAGCGCGATGCCCACGATGGCGGCGATGACCAGCCTGGTGGGGTCGGCCATAAACGTTGGGTCTGACATCTTTCCTCCAATTCATCAGACCTTTTGAATTCGGCTTAGACTATAGCGCGTTTTGGAAAGGTCTGATGTTTTATTTTGAAATTTGTTCGAAATACATCTGATGTATTTCATGAACGGTCTGTTTTGACAGTAAACGGCTACTTACAGCTCCCCACTGTCTAGGCGAACCGCCGCGGCTTCTGTTGAATGAGTTAGAATAGCTCTGATGAATTCTTTTGATATGAGGTGAAGCGTGGCACGAGCCGATTCGGGACTCCCCGAGCAGATTTCGGAGAAAATCATTCAACTGATCTTGGATGAGCATCTTGAGCAGGGCGACCGCCTGCCCAAGGAGGCCGTGCTCGTCGAGCGTCTGGGTGCTGGCAGGAGCACCGTACGCGAAGCTATGAAGCTGCTGCAGTCGCGCAACATCGTGCGCATTAAGCAGGGCTCGGGCACCTATGTGGCATCAAACCCCGGCGTTGCCGACGATCCGCTGGGCTTTACCTTTATCGATGACAAGAGGCGCCTGGCACGCGACCTGCTCGAAGTGCGCTTTATGATCGAGCCGCAGATGGCCAGCATGGCCGCAGAGCACGCGACCGACGATCAAATCATCTGCATCAAAGAACTTTGCGACGAGTCCGAGCGCTTGGCCGCGCGGGACGAAGACTATTCCGCCGCCGATACCGCGTTTCATATCGCAATTGCCGAAAGCTGCGGCAACCTCGTTGTCCCCCGCCTGATGGGCGTGCTCAAGGCATCTGTTCCCCTGTTTATTGACGTGACCGGCAAAAAGCTGGTTGAGGAGACCATCCGCACCCACCGTGGTGTGGCCGATGCCATCGCCGCGCGCAACCCCACCGCAGCGCACGACGCGATGTATTTGCATCTGGTGTACAACCGCAACATGATCGCAGAAGGCGCGCAGGCACAGAGCGAATAGAGGTCCGCACGGCAGGGACTTTTCTGCCGCTCACCTTTTAAAAGTGAACGTTCACCTGATTTTAGGAAATAAGGGGTGCCTGTTACGCTGCTTCTCCTATACTGAGCTTGTACTAAAAGCAAGATAAATATAGATGAACGTTTCTTTTGAAAGGATCGCTATGTCTGATCTTATGGACAGCTTCCGCCTGGATGGCAAGGTCGCGCTCGTAACCGGCGCCACCTATGGCATCGGCATGGCCATCGCCGAGGCGCTCGGAGAGGCCGGCGCCAAGATCGCCTTTAACGCACGTCACGCCGACAAGGTCGCCGAAGCCGAGAAGCACTACCGCGAGCTGGGCTTTGACGCTCACGGCTATGTTGCCGATGTCACCGACGAGGCCCTCGTCGCCGAGCTCATCGCCAAGATCGAGGCCGATTTTGGCACCACGCCCGACATCCTGGTCAACAACGCTGGCGTCATCCAGCGCACCCCGATGCTCGACATGAGCGCCGAGGACTTCCGCCGCGTCGTCGATATTGACCTCAACGCACCGTTTATCGTGTCCAAAGCCTGCCTGCCCGGCATGATCGCCAAGGGTCATGGCAAGATCATCAACATCTGCTCGATGATGAGCGAGCTGGGCCGCGAGACCATCGCCGGCTATGCCGCGGCCAAGGGCGGCCTCAAGATGCTCACCAAGAATATCTGTTCCGAGTTTGGCGAGGCCAATATCCAGTGCAACGGCATTGGGCCCGGCTACATCGCCACGCCGCAGACCGCGCCGCTGCGCGAGACGCAGCCCGACGGCAGCCGTCATCCGTTTGACCAGTTCATCATTGCCAAGACGCCGGCCGCCCGTTGGGGCACGCCCGAGGATCTGAAGGGCCCCGCCGTGTTCTTGGCTTCCGATGCATCGAACTTCGTCAACGGTCACATCCTCTACGTCGACGGCGGCATTCTCGCCTATATCGGCAAGCAGCCGCAGTAAGACGTCTGGGCGAGGCGGCGGACGATAAGGTCTGCTGCTCGAGCAGTCCTGACTCGCACGAAGAGCACATTAAGTGCTCTTCGGCTCGTGCGGAACTCGCGACAGACCTTATTGTCCGCCGCCCGCAGAGCGGCCTCTCTGTTGGAAATGCCGCTCAACATAACGAACAATTAATTCAGAAAATAGCGGAAGGTTACCTATCATGAAAATCGCTCTGATCAACGAAAACTCTCAGAACTCCAAGAACCCTATGATCGAGGCTGCCCTTAAGAAGGTTGTCGAGCCCATGGGCCACACCGTCTTTAACTATGGCATGTATGCCGACGCCGACTCCAAGCCCCTCACCTATGTGCAGAACGGCATCCTGGCCGCCGTGCTGCTCAACTCCGGCGCTGCCGACTACGTCGTGACCGGCTGTGGCACCGGCGAGGGCGCCATGCTCGCCTGCAACTCCTTCCCCGGCGTGCTGTGCGGCCATGTTGCCGACCCGCTCGATGCCTACACCTTTGCCCAGGTCAACGACGGTAACGCTGTCGCCATGCCCTTCGCCCTCAAGAACGGCTGGGGCCAGGAGCTCAACCTCGAGTACACCTTTGAGAAGCTCTTTGGCTTTGGTTCGGGCAACGGCTATCCTGCCGAGCGTGTTGAGCCCGAGCAGCGCAACAAGAAGATCCTCGACGGCGTCCGCGCTGTGACTATGCGTCCGCTCGTCGACGTTCTGGGCGAGATCGATCAGGACCTGGTGAAGGGCGCACTTGCCGGCGAACACTTCCAGGAGTACTTCTTTGCCAACGCAACCGACGAGGCCATCATCGCCAAGGTCAAGGAGATCCTGGGCCTCTAATCGCACAACTCATTGCAGCTAACGCAAGCGGCGGTCGTCCCATGTACGGGACGACCGCCGCTTTTTGCTATCTACCGACTGACGCCGCGGGGATAGGCCTCACATGCACCAAGGGGTTGACTAGAGCTCGCAAGCAACCTTGTAGCCATCGCCGATGGCGTCGCGGATGTTGCCGCACTTGTTGGCATCGCCCAACACGTGGGTGGTAACGCCGGCTGCAGCAAGGTCGTCGGCCAACTTGGTATTGGGACGATAGCCCATGGCAAGTACCAGCGTATCGGCATCGGCGATGGTGTGGATCTCGCCGTCCTTTTCGTAGCTGATGGCATCCTCGGTAATCTCGGTCACCTTGGCCTCGGTCAGCACGTGAACGCCCTTGGAGAGCATGCGCGTGATGAGCACCGCGCGACCGGCGCCGCCCTCGTTGGCGGCGAGCGTCTTGGTCATCTCGATGACGGTGACGTCGCGATTGGCCGGCGACAGATCGTTGACCAACGGGGCCAGGTAGTCGGCCGTCTCGCAACCGACGGTGCCGCCGCCCACGATGACAATCTTCTTGCCCGGGAAAGCCTTGCCGCCCAACAGGTCGTCAGCCGTCATGACCTGCTTAAATCCCTGCATGAAGGCCGGGGCGATGGGCTCGGCGCCATAGGCCAGGACGACCTCGTAGCCGGCGTAGTCACGCTGAATGTCCTCGGCAGTAAGCTCGGTGCCAAATACGCACTTCACGCCGACCTCGGCCAGGCGACGGTACTGATACTTGATCACGCGGGTGAGTTCCTGCTTTGCCGGCGGAACGGCCGCGATGCGCATCTCGCCACCCGGCTCGTCCTGCTTATCCACGAGCACTACGTTGTGGCCGCGTTTGGCAGCAATGTAGGCTGCCTCCATGCCCGCAGGACCAGCGCCCACAACCAGCACGTTCTTAGCCTCGGCGGCAGGCTCGTAGCCAGCCTCGTCGCGCTCCACGTCCGGATTAACGGTGCAGGAGATGCGTTTGCCAAACATAATGCCGTTCAGGCAGCGCAGGCAGCCAATGCAGGGGCGAATATCGTCGGCGTTGCCGGCAGCGGCCTTGTTGCAGAACTCGGCATCACACAGATTGGCGCGGCCCATCATGCAGATGTCGGCGGCACCGTCCTCGATCAGCTCCTCGGCGATCCAAGCCTCGTTAATGCGTCCGACGGTGGCAACGGGAATGTTGACGTGCTTTTTGATCTCGCGCGAGCAGGCGGCATGCGAGGCCTGCTGAGTACCGGCGGCGGGAATTGCGGAACCGCGCTTGATGGTGGTACCGCCCGACACGTGAATCATGTCGACGCCGGCCTTCTCCAAGCGACGCGAGACATAGATCATGTCGTTGAGGGTCAGGCCGCCATCGGTGTACTCATCGCCCGAGATGCGGACGTCGATGATAAAGTCCTTGCCGCAGCGCTCGCGAATCTCGGCGATGACCTCGAGCAAAAAGCGCATGCGGGCGTCGAGCGAGCCGCCGTACTCATCGGTACGCTTGTTATAGAGCGGGGTCAAGAAACCGCCGAGCATGCCGTGGGCGTGCGCCGCATGGACCTCGACGCCATCGACACCGGCCTTCTGCATACGCACGGCAGCGTCGCCAAACTGATGCGTGAGCTCGTGAATCTCATCGACCGTAATGGGGCGCGGCGCCTCGCGGGCATAGGACGGGCCCACAAAGGACGGAGCGATCAGGCGCGGCGTACCCGGAATGTTAAAGGCCATGTAGGCGGGGTGGAAGAGCTGCGGCATGATCTTGCAGCCATACTCGTGGACGGCCGCGGCGAGCTTTTCCCAGCCAGGGATAAACGTGTCGTCGTAGCAGCACATGTCACCCGGCAGATAGGTATAGGTAGGCTCGACCGTCACGACCTCGGTGATGATGAGGCCCACGCCGCCCTTGGCGCGGGCACGGTAATGATCGACCAAGTCGTCGGTCACATAGCCATGATCGGCCAGGTTGGTGGACACCGGCGGCATAAAGACGCGGTTCTTGACCTCGGTCGTACCGACCTTGATCGGGCTAAAGAGCATTGGATAGGCAGAGGACTCCATACAGGGTTCCTTTCATTTGAGCCGCTCGGCGGCAGTTGCTGACGTACCTATCGTACCAGCAACCGTGCAGCACCCGACCGCACGCGCTCCCCCAGTCTCTGCTCAACCCCCAAAAAGTTGCGGTGGAATACGGAGTAGATAAGGCTTTTGACAGCCAAAACAGTCCGTATTTCACCGCAGCTGATGGGTGGGATGGAGTTAGAGGCCCAGATAGGTAGTCATGCCTTCGACGGCGAGCTTGGCGCCGGCTACGGCGTGAACAACCGTCAGCGGGCCGTTAACCACGTCGCCGGCGGCAAAGACGCCAGGCACGGTGGTCATACCGTTCTCATCGACCGAAAGCAGGCCACGATGGTCGGTCTCTAGGCCGCCCGTTGTAAGCACAAGCTTGTCTTTGGGCACCTGCGAAGCTGCAATCACAACTGTGTCGGCAGACGCATGGTCGAGCTCCTCCTCGTAGCCCACCACGTTGTTGTCCTCGTCAAAGATAGCCGTCTCGAACACCGGACCGTTATCGTCGATGGCGCAGATCGCCTTGCCGCACACAATCTCGGCACCGTCAAGCTCGGTCAGCTCGACCTCGTCGTCGATGGCCGAGATATGGCGCGAGCGTGCATACACAGTGACCTTGCGAGCACCCGAACGCAGCGCCGTGCGGGCCACATCCATGGCCACATTACCGGCACCGATGACCGCCACGTTCTGCCCGATCGCCACGCTCGAGGGATCGACCAGGTAATCGATACCAAACAGCACGTTGCCGCGCGACTCGCCGGGAATGCCCAGTTTGCGGGCACGCCAGGTACCGGTACCAACAAAGACCGCATCGTAGCCGTCGCGCAGCAGGTCGTCGATATGCAGCGCGCCACCGATGGTGGTCGAGGGGCGCACGCGCACGCCAAGCGAGCACATCACATGACGGTACTTTTGCACGAGCGCACGGGGCAGGCGGAACTCGGGGATACCGTATTCCAGCACACCGCCGATCTCGGGCCGCTGCTCAAAAACAGTGACGGCGCAACCCAGCTGCGCCATCTTAATTGCCACGGTAATGCCGGCTGGGCCGGAGCCGACCACGGCGACCTGCTTGCCGCGCGACGGCGCGGGTCTCCACCCTTTGCGGTCCAAATACGCCGTGGAGATATAGTTCTCGATGCTCGAGAAATGTACGGGTGTGCCCTTGCGGCCCTGGATGCAAGCACCCTCGCACTGGCCCGAATGGTTGCACACCATGGAGCAGACCGCACTCATGGGATTGTTCTGGAACAGCAGCTCGCCTGCCTCTTCTAGACGACGCTGTTTGAACAGGTCAATGACCTGCGGAATAGGCGTCTGAACCGGGCAGCCCTTAAGCTGACAGAATGCCCTTTTGCAACCTAGGCAACGATTCGCCTCTTCGACAATGTGGATAGCCACGCAACTCCCTTTTTTGATTCAATCCAATGGGGCGACGATAAAGACCCTTCACCGCCGCCCCCATACAGGTAATCTCAATCTGCCGACACGGCAAAAGCCAATGCTATAACTCGCGATGCGAAGCCCCGCAGCGAGCGGACATGTGCTCGAGTGTCGCCAGGCAGTCAGCCGCCGTCGCCGGCACGCTGTTCTCGACCACGCAGGGAATCCCAGGGCAGGCGGCAGCCGCCCAGGCCACCACGGGCTCAAAGTCATAGCGACCCGTCTCGCCCACGCCGTGACACACCAGGCGTGAACCCGTACCGTCGCACCAACCTGCTTCGTCCTCGTTATCAACGACCTCAAAATCCTTGGCGTGCAGCACGCGGATCTTACTGCCGCATAAGTAGAGCATGCGCGCTGTGATTTCCTGCGCTTCGTCAACGACACTGGGATGCAGCAGCGACACTGGGTCATAGATCACGCCGAGCGACGGGCTCGAGACGCGCTCCAGTACCTCACGGCAGCGATCTGGCGTATTAACCGTCTCGTTCCAACCGGGCTCGATCAGTATTTGCCCACCCACGGCCTCGGCCCGATCGCAGACGTGTGCAAGCCCGTCTGCAAACGTATCGAGTGCCTCGTCGGTCATGCGGTCGTCCGCGACGCGGTTCTGCGCATTGGGGCGACCGGTCTCGGTGCCAACCGGGCATCCGCCGAGCATCTGGGCAAAATTCAAGCACGCCTCGTACTCGGCAATGTTATCCATGAGCTGTTGTCGATCGGGCGTCGCCAGATTCTTGTAGCAGCCGAGCACGGCAATCGAAATGCCCGCCTCGTCGAGCACCGCACGCAAATGGTCGGCAAGCTCGCGGGTCAGGCCGCCTCGATCGATCCCCATCGATGCGTAGAGCACCTTGCTCGGCAGCTGAATGCACGAAAAGCCCAGCTCTCCCGCCATGCGAATGCGTTCCTCGACGGTCCCCTGCGGAAGGTCGTGTAAACGTACGCCCGGAGTAATGGCCTCCATGCTATTCACACCCCTTACGGGCATTGATGCCCGGAGTGTATCCGCCAAACGGGTCCTCGATGGAGCACACGCCCGAGGGGGCGAGCGGATCGCGCTTACCGGCCAGCTTGTCGTGATGCATGGTCTCGATATAGGCAAGCACCAGCGGCGCCACACCCTTTGCATCATTTTTGACCACGGGCTCGCTCATGTAGTAATCAAACGTGCCCTCGCGGTGCGCGGTGTTGCCCAGGCCCGCAACCAGGCAGATGTTGTCGAGCGCCAGCTGGCCATCGTGCTCGGAAAGGCAGGTCTCGCAGATGCCGTCGAAGGCGCGACGGCCGTACTGGTAGTAGCGCTCACCCAACACGCCCAGACGCACGCCCTTCATGATGGCGTTGGCAAAGATCGCGCTGCCCGACTCCTCCAGGTAGTTGGGGGCGATATTGGGCAGGTTGATGACCTGATGCCACATGCCGGTCTTCTCGTCCTGATACGGCAGCATGGCGTCAATCAGGTCGTGGAACATCTTGCGGATCTCGTCCTTCTCGGCCGACATCGAAGGCGGCATGAGCTCCCAGGTGTCGATAAGCGCCATGGCAAACCAGCCCTCGGCGCGCAGCCAGAAGTTAGCCGAAAGGCCGGTGACCGGGTCGCACCAGAACTGTTTGCGGCTCGCGTCGTAAGCGTGATAGTACAGACCGTTGAGGGGGTTGCGCATCAGGTCATGCACAACCTGGAACATATGGAAGCTGTCCGAGCAGGCGCGACGGTTGTGGAAGCTCAGCTCGTACTGCATGTAGAACGGCTGTGCCATGTACATGCCATCGAGCCAGATCTGGTTGGGATAAACGGCCTTGTGCCAAAACACGCCTTCTTTGGTGCGCGGCTGGGTCTCGAGCTGGCGGTAGATGGTGTCCATGGCGGCACGGTACTTGGGCTTGCCCACCAGGTCATAGAGCTTGTAGAGGGTCTTGCCCGCATTGACGTTATCGAGGTTGTACTCCTGCGGGTTGTAATGCTTGATGGTACCGTCGTCCTGGACAAAAAAATCGATGTAGTCATCGGCAAAGGTCAGGTAGCGCTGCTCATCCGTGATCTCGTACAGCTCGATGAGCGCCTTGATCATGCAGCCGTCGATATAGTTCCAGGTGTTCTCCTTGCCGGCGCGAATCTTTTCGATATTCCAAGCCGGCGCCTGCGGCGTAGAGGTCTCGATCAACTGCTCGATATAACGATCCAGGATTTGATTGCAACCCATTGCTGTCCCCTCTGACGTAAACGATAGGTGAACGTTAACCCTAGTGTAACGCGAACGGGGAATATAGGGTGAACGTTAACCCTATATTCCCCGCAAACGGCAGACTTTTAGCGGCAAACGGCGGTGAGACCCGCGGCGATGCGATGCGCCAGGCGCTCATAACCGGCAGGACTGTAATGCAGACCGTCCGGCATATAGAGCTTGCGGTGCTCCGGCAAAAACGGGCTGATGCCGCTTTGCGCATACAGGTCAATCACCGGCACGGAGTAGCGGTCGCAGACTTCGAGCATCGCTCGCACGTAGGCGGCCTGCGTCAACCCCAGGTGGTTGAGCTCGTCGCTTGCCGGGATATCCTTCTCGTGCTTACCGCTCGTCTTGCACGGCGTCATAAACACGAGCTTTGCCTGAGGCGAGCGTGCCATGATGGTGCGGATCAGGTAATCGAGTGCACCATAGAAATCATGAACATCGGTGCTACCCAACTCGCCAAGTGGCACGTTGCGGCTAAAGTCGTTGACGCCGCCAAAGACGATGTAGATATCGGCCGCATCGTCGATACCGTCCAGACGCTCGACAAACGAATCGGTACGGTCGGCCTTGATAGCGATACGCGAACCCTTGATGCCAAAGTTCTCGACGACCGCGCCTCCCAGCAACGCGCCCAGATGCGAAGTCCAAGAGATGTCGTTGCCGCCTGCGCCGCATCCGTTATCCCCCCATGTGGTCGAATCGCCAAAGCAGCAAATGGTCGATTCACTCAAGTTCTTCGTTTCCATAATCTTCTCCTCATCCGCCCATTGGCGGCCATACAGGTACGTACCGTTTATTTGCAGCATGCCGAGGGGCTATGCACGGTCGCATTTCGCAACGTACGAATCGAGCCATTCGATATCCTCGACAAGATGCGCCACGCCCAGATGGTGTCCACCCGGACACACCTCGTGCCGCAGAGCATCTCTGCGGCCCAGCAACTTGTAGGCATCGCGCACGATCTTGAGCTGTTCATCGACATTTTTCAGCCCGCGCGAACCGTTCAGATGATCTTCTTCGCAGCTCTGCACTAACAACGGGCGCGGCGCGATGAGCGAGGCAATATCGCCCATGTCGAGTAAGCGCCAAAGTCCGGGTGTGTAGTTGCAGCTGCAATTGCCATTGAGATGCAGCAGCGAATCGTCGACACCGTACAGATAGCCCGAGACAAACGCCTTGCGCACACGCGGGTCGAGTGCGGCCAGGTACAACGTCATGTAGCCGCCACCCGAAAAACCAAAGCACCCCAGGTCATCCATGGCAATGTCGCCGCGCGCCTCCAAGTAATCGATCAAGCGCATGTTGTCCCAGACGTTGAGGCCCGCGACCGTAAGACCCAGTGGCTCGGCCATACGTGCTTGATTCAGACACGTACCGCGCAGGTAGCTGTTCTCGTCATCGCCCTGACCCTTCCAGTCACGACGGTATCCCCAACCGCGTGCGTCGGGGCAGACGGTCACGTAACCCATACGCGCCAAACGTAGACCGTAGTCGTAATTGAACTTACGCACAGCATCGTCGACCGCCGGCACGCCCGCAACACCGGCTACACTTGCAGCACCCGCTCCCTGATGGCCATGCGGGCAGATATAGCAACGCTTAAGCCCCCGTCCATCAAGCTTCGGATGTGACGGCTCCAACAGGTAAAACGGCATCCACACATCGTGCTCAACCTGCAGCATCGCATGAGTACGCACAATGCCGCCGGCAACCCGCACGCAGCTGAGCTCACGAATCTCAATCGGGACGCGGTCCATAAGCGAAAGACCCAAAACATCGCACAGACGAGCCCTGGTCGCGACCTTCCACGCCTCAAAGTCTGCAGGGGTCTTGCCCGTAAATGCGGCCGAGCGCCCTTCGCGCTTCAGTCGGGCGCGTAGCGAAGACTCGTCCTCGCAGTACGTCTCGATGTGCACGGTGCGGCCATTGGCAGATAGCCCAGCCGTCTCCACCGCATCACCGTCGCCGCCCTCGGGGTCCCAGCCGTCCGCACCGGAAAGCACCTGTTCGCGGGCGTATCGGGTAGTGGCTGTCGCATCGAGCTCGTGCGCCCATGGCGCCCAGTTTTCGGCATCACTCGCCGGGCCATGTAGGCTTGCACCAGCGTAGTGCGCCCTCTCGTGCGCCGCTGGCTTAGCCCAATCCCACCAACCTTCGCGCTTGATATGCTGTCCCAGCCAGCAATCGATCAGCACGGTCTGGGCCCACTCACGCCAAGGACGACCCAAATAGACCGAATCCGGTGCCACATCTTGCGCGGCTGTAAACGAGCAGCCGTGGAACACGAAGCCGTATGGCTCTCCCTCGGGCGTCGATGCCGCCGTCACGTAACCGTTCACGTCCATATTGCGGTTGAGCGAGCGGATCTCGCACCCCTCAAAATAGGCACACGCGCCGCCAAAGATAAAGTCGACGTCGCCCTCAATCCGGCAGCGTCGAAAATACTGACGGCCCACCCGACGCGGCGCAAACTGCTTGGGTCCAATGAATCCGCCCGGTTTGACTTCGCGCGGGGGCAACGGGCCCAAAAACAGCGTGTCCTGGCGCCCCGTAATGCAACAGGCGTCGACCACCAAACGGTCGCCGTCGGCGTACAGGGCAATCGCCTGCCCCACCTCGCGACCGTCGCCGGCATCGTTGACGATTGTGAGGTTCTCGAGCCGCACGTCGTCGGCATCGACCAAAACGGTATAGGTCCTAAAGGTGCCGAGCTTTCCGTCAATGCCCGATCCGTCCCCCGAGGGCATCTTGGCGCCCAGACTGCCCACGATACGCACGCTGTCAGCCGTCTCGCCCACCAGCGTCACATACGGTCGATGAATCTCGACCCGTTCGCGGTACTCACCCGGCTCGATATGGATTGTCACCGGTTGCTCGGCATCCGGATAGAGTTGATCGGCTGCCGCCAAGGCATCGGAAATCGTTGGATATGCTCCTGCCGCAACCCTCGAAACGCGCAGTGTACAGATGCTTTCGCTCATCGTCCATCACGCTCCCAGGAAGCGAACTGTTCAGGCCAGCCCTGAACTTGTGGCTGAATATGCTCGGCGCAGCCCTTAAATGCCGTTAGGGCCGTGGCGAGCGATGCCCCATGCTTTCCATGCGGAAAGACATGTAGGCTAAAGCCAATCCCGTGGTCGGCAAGAGCCTGCGCAAGAAGGAGGCTATTTTGAACTGGTACCGATGCATCCTCGGCGGTATGCCACAAGAACGTACGGGGGAAGCCCTCGCCCACCATATTCTCGATCGACAACTTTTGAGCCAAAGCGCCATCGGCACCCGTTAGGTGTTCAAATGAACCACGATGAGCATAGGCCCCCGAGCTTACGACCGGATAGCCCAAGCAAAGTGTGTCAGGCCGAATCGACTCAGGCGATGCCGCAATCGACTCTGCAAGCCAGGGTTGGTCCCAAAGCGCCCCGAGCAAGCCAACTAGATGCCCGCCGGCCGAAAAACCCATGACCGTAATCCGATCAGGATCGACACAGCACTCTGCCGCATGGCTTCGGACGGTATCGACCGCCCGCGCGAGTTCTTGCAATGCCAGCGGACAGACAGCCGGAGCAACCGAATAGTTCAGTACAAACGCTTGGTAGCCCATCGCCAACAAACGGAGCGCTACCGGCTCGCCTTCGCGCGGCGAAACGTGATCGTAGCCGCCTCCTGGCACGACCACAACTGCAGGCAGCGGTTTTAAAGCATAAGCATCTTCGGTCGGGGCAAAAACATAAGACGTAATCGTGGCAGACGAGCCATCGACCCCGACAGGAATCGTTTTATTGAGCATGTATTCCCTTTCACCATGATGCGTAGCGCAGCGCACACGGCCGTATCGCACAAGGGCTGCATTGCCGATTTATCCGACAATGCAGCCCTGGTCATCAACCCGAGTTAGGAACGGACAACCTTGTCAACGTTCTGGAGCTGCAGCTCCTCGCCGTCCTGGCCCTCAATAACCACATTTTGCAGGTCGAGTACCTTGACGTTTTGCGCGATGATGCCCTGGCGCACCATCGGCTCCACACCACAGGCCATGGCCGGCACAAAGGGCTCGGCATCGTCGGCAAAGGTAACGTGAACGTCTTGGAACGTCAGACGTGTCACCTTGCTCTCGGGCAGACCCGTGATATAGGCCGCGGCAGCATGGCAGTTGGTGGCCTCGATATCGCAAAACGTCGTGGCACCAAAGCCGGGCGTGCGGTCGTCGACGGGCAGTGCCTCGCGAGACTGCACGTAGTCGGTCTTGCCGTCCTTGTCACAGAAGTAGAAGGAGTTGACCACGAAGGGCGTGAGCACCTCGTCCATGCGAATGTGCTCAAAGGTAATGCCCTCGTTGACGGCATCCTTGCCGCGCCCGCGGCGGGTCTTGACGCGCAGGCCGCGGTCGGTGCGCTCGAAGAGGCACTTGCTCACGGTAAGGTCCTTGATGCCGCCGGCAGCCTCTGAACCCAGGACCACGGCGCCGTGACCATCGTGCATGTAGCAGTGAGAGATCAGCACGTCGTGCGTGGCGGGACGAAGCTCGGGCTCAATGCCCAGCTTGCCGCTCTTGATGGCGATGCAGTCGTCACCCACCGAGAACTGACAACCAAGGATGCGAACAAAACCGCAGCTCTCGGGATCGAGGCCATCGGTGTTGTGGGAATTCTTGGGACCCTCGATCGACAGGCAGAGCGCATCGACGTGCTCGCACAGGATGGGGTGGATGTTCCACGCCGGGCTGTTGCGGACGGTGAAGCCGGCCAAGCTCACGTTCTCGCACTCGGACAGGAAAATCATGCGCGGGCGGGCGATCTCGCGGCGCTCCTCGGGGCGAAAGATGTTCTTAAAGTCCTTGTTCCACCAGTTGTCCTCGGCAAAATCGGTCTGACCGTCGATGGCGCCGCGACCATAAATGCACACGTCGTGCACGCTCAGACCCGTAAAGGTAGAACAGTAGGTCGAGAAACTCTCGCCCTCCCAGCGGCCCAGGGGCAGCATGTCGGTGCCGGCATACCCAGCGCCCTCGTCGCCCTTGACCGTACCGGGGATGTAGGCAAGCGCCGCGCGGTCGTGGCGAGCCAGCAGCACGGCGCCCTCAGCAAGCTCGATGTTGATATTGCTCTTAAGGAAGAGAGACTTGATGCGATAACTACCGGCGGGGATCAGCACGCGCCCGCCCTTGGGGCAGGCCATGATGGCAGCCTGGATGTTGGTGGTGTCGTCGTGCTCGGCATCGCCCTTGGCGCCGCAGTCGCGAACGTTAATGGTAAAAGGCTCTGCCGGCGTGGTGACACCTACGCTCAGCTCACGCTCGCCACAAACAAAACGAACCAGGTTACGCTTGCCGGGGGTCAGGCCGTCGACATAGGTCTCGACCGTATTCGTGGTACCGGCGGGCTCGTCGTTGACAAAGATCTCCCACGTATCGGCGCAGGTAAAGTAACCGCCGTCGTCAAGCTCGATAACCGCCGCGCGCGTTGCGCCAGATAACGTTCGTCTCCATGGGTTTCTCCCTCAAAAAGATGCTCTAAAGGCAAATTGTACGCTGTTGAAAAAGGGCCGTGCCTGCCGGCGGAATTCCGGTGGCACGGCCCTGTGATTTGGACGATATGTCGGCCTTACTCGGCGGGAGTTACGCTACCGTCCTGGAAGCCAACGTTGTTGTGGGCAAAGCAGTCCTCGTACTTAAAGCCGGAGAGCTCCTCGCAAAGCGCCTTGACCTCGGGCTTGACGTCGGCCATCTTGCCACCCTCCTTGACGCGGCGGATCTCGTCGCAAAGGACGTCGCACTGCTCCTTGTCGATCTTGATGCCGCGGGCAAGGACAGCCGCGAGCAGGAAGAAGCCGGCGCAGCCGATGAGCATGTAGCCGCAGATGTACAGAGGCACGGTGGCGGGCTGGGTCACGGCGTCGCTGTTGCCGGCGGTCTGAATGAAGCCGGAGGCAGCAAGGACGATGGCCCATGCGTTAACGGCGATAGCCTGGGCGATCTGCTGACAGAGCTGCTGAGCGGAGCTGTAGATGCCCTCGCGACGACGCAGGGTGATGAGCTCATCGACGTCGGGGATGTAGTTGAGCAGAACATCGGGCAGGTACTGGAAGCCGACGTAGAAGAACTTCCAGATGGCGAAGATGATGGGGTAGGCGATCATGGCGATGGCGACCGTGGAGGTGCCATTGATCTGACCAAAGGCGAAGTAGTTGTAGGCGATGATGCACGCAGCGCAACCGACATTTGCGAGGTACCAAGACTTGTGGAAGCCCTTCTTGGCCATGAGGGCGACCCAGATGGCGGTGCAGACAATAGCGACGACCTTGCCAGGCATCTCCATCACGGACTCGTAGGACTTAGGAATCTGCAGACAGTAGACGATGAAGAAGGACAGGCAGGCAGACCAGCAGGCAGCAGCGAGCTTCGTGGAGACCTGCGCATACAGGACCTTGCGGAAGGACTTGTTGCGGAAGGTAGAGACAACGTCGATGAAGAACTTCTTGATACCCTCGCCGACGCTCTCGATCTTCTCCTGAGCCACCTCCTCGGGGGTGTGCTCCCACGTGGACAGGTACACGCACAGCAGCGAGATTGCCATGACCGAAGCGTTGACCGTAGCGATGATGAAGTAGCTGAACGGGTTGGTCTCGCCGAAGGTGCCAAAGCCAAAGCCGACGAGTGCTGCCATCAGGAAGCCGGCGGCGTTACCAAAGAGGTGCTTGTAGCCGGTGAGGTACGTACGCTCCTTGAAGTCGTCGGTCATCTCGATGGTAAGCGGCGACAGGTTGGCGGTGCAGAACGTATACGCGACGTTGTAGATCAGGTACAGCACAAAGTAGTACGGGAAACCGAACGGCGTAGCCACAAAGATGAGCGGCTCGGCGACCATCATCGGGATTGCCAGCAAGATCCAGAAACGGCGGCGGCCAAAGATACGGCCGATCTTGGTAGCGTAGAAGTTATCGGCCACAAAGCCCATAAGCGGGCACAGAATGGCGTTGAGATAGATGGCGAACGAGCTGATCAGCGCAGCCTCGCCTGCGGACAGGCCGCACTCCGTGGACAGGAACAGCACCATGTAGCTGTGCGTAAAGGTCAGGGCACCGGAGTTGAGCATGCCGCCCATACCAAAGCCCAAGCGCGTCCAGAATGTGATCTTGCGCTTTTTACCGATCTTGTTAGTCATCGAGCTCCCTCTCTTTTCTCGATTGTCTTGGAACAAGACATTGGAGTCCATACCGACGTCTGTCTGCATGCCGTTCAGGGTGAACGTTTAGCTAGATTATGCGCGATTGCTTATGATAGGTGAACGTTCACTTGTATATTATCCTTGAACGGTCGTTTTTTGCCGTTGAACGGGCATATAGCTCAAAACAATCTCGATTACAGGGGCATTGAGTGGGTTTAGATTTTGAGCAATTAGGTGAACGTTTATTGTTTCGCCCCCCCGTGCCTCCGAAAAACGCGTTTGAACGAACGGGACAACATGGCCCCGCCGGGAACACTCCCGACGGGGCCATGGTCAATAGCGCCCTATACGGACTTGTTTGCCACTACAGGCAGACGCCGTCCTTCCAGATACTGATCTCGTGACAGCCACGGCGCTCGGCACTCGTGAGCTTACCGCTCGCCGTCTCCAGCACCAGCTGGTACAGGTCGCGGGCAGTCTCGTCGAGCGTGCGCTCACCCGTGGCAATCACGCCGGCATTAAAGTCCATCCAGTTGGCCTTGTGGTCGCACAGACGCTGGTTGGTGAACACCTTGAGCGTAGGCGCCGGCGCACCAAACGGCGTGCCGCGGCCGGTCGAGAACAGGATCACGTGGCAGCCGGCAGCCGTCAGGGCCGTGGTGGATACCATGTCGTTGCCCGGACCGCACAGCATGTTCAGGCCATGCTTGGTAGCCTGACCGGCATACGGCAGCACGTCGACGATGGGGGCAGAGCCGCCCTTTTGCACGCAGCCGCAGCTCTTGTCCTCGAGCGTGGTGATGCCGCCATCCTTGTTGCCGGGGCTCGGGTTCTCGTAGACGACCTCGCCATGGCTAATAAAGTAATCCTTAAAGCCGTTGAGCATGTCGGAGGCGGCGTTAAACACCTGCTCGTCCTCGCAGCGATCGAGCAGAATGCTCTCGGCGCCAAACATCTCGGGGACCTCGGTGAGCACCGACGTGCCACCGCGGGCGACGAGCATATCGCTCACGCGACCGATCGTGGGGTTGGCGGTAATGCCCGAAAGACCGTCAGAGCCACCGCACTTAAGGCCAATGACCAGCTCGGAGGCTGGAATGGGCTCACGCTTGGCCTGCTTGGCCAGGTCGGCCAGCTCAGACAGAATCTTGTGGCCTTCGACCTGCTCGTCGGCAACATCTTGGCAGGTAAGGAAGCGAACGCGCTCGTGATCGTACTCGCCCAGCTCGTCGAGCACCTGCTGATGCGTGCAGTTCTCGCAGCCGAGCGACAGGAACAGCACGCCCGCAGCGTTTGCGTGACGCGATAGCGCCACCAGCAGACGGCGTGTCTGGGCGTGGTCGGCGCCGGTCTGGGAGCAGCCAAAGGGATGCGGGAAGTAGTAAACGCCCTCCAGCGAACCCTCGACCAAATCCTGAGCCTGCTCGCACATGGCGCGCGCGACCTCGTTGACGCAGCCGACCGTAGGGATAATCCACAGCTCGTTGCGCGTGGCGGCGCGACCGTCGGCGCGACGGAAGCCCATAAAGGTCTCGGGCTCAACCGGCTCAACAACCGGATGCGTCGGGTTGTATGCGTACTCGACCTCGCCCGAAAGGTTGGTCTTGACGTTATGCGTGTGCAGCCACTGGCCGGGCTGGATGTCCTCCGTCACGTGGCCGATAGGAAGACCGTATTTGATAACGTCCTCGCCAGCCGCAATGGAGCGCACGGCCATCTTGTGGCCCTGCGGGATATCCTCCACGGCAACGACCTCACCCGCGCCGGGAACCGTTACGGCGGCACCCTTGGCAAGCGGCGACAGCGCGACGATCACGTTATCGGCCGGATTGATCTGGATAGTGTTCATTACAAATGGTCCTAACCCTACAGGTTGAGCAGAAGTCGAGGCGCGGGCAAGCCGTCTGGCGCCCGCACCGGGAATTTACGCCTGAGCGTTGGCGAAGGCCTGCTTGGCGCCCTCGGCACGCACGACGGCGAGTGTGCTGACGACGAACTCCTCAAGACCGGCGATCTGCGTAAGGTCCTCGCCCCACATCTGCTCGTTGGTGAGCACGTCATGCACCAGCTCGGCATCATCGGCGCCAGCGTGAGCGGCGTAAAAGTCGAGCACGAAGGCATCGTCCTGAGCGGTGTACTCGGTGCCGTCGGCACGGCGCAAGTGCAGGCCATCGCCCTCGCGGGACACAAGCTCCTGCGTGTAGAAGGCGATGAGCGTAGCGAGGCTCGTGGCCAGGCACTTGGGAAGGCTGCCGGTCTCGGCAACATAGTCCTTGAGCGTGGGCAGATCGCGAGCGCGCCACTTGGCCGTGGAGTTGAGGCAAATGGAGAGCAGCGCGTGGTCGATAAACGGGTTGTCAAAGCGGTTCTCGACGGCGGCGGCAAAGGCCTTGCAGTCCTCGACATCCAGGTCGGCGGCAAGCGTCGGGATGACCTCGTCGTAGAGCATGGTGTTCATGAAGCCGCGGACGGTCTCGTCGTGCATGCAATCGCGCACGATGTCAAAGCCGGCAACCCAGGAACCCGGGACAAAGGCGGTATGGGCACCGTTGAGGATGCGGACCTTGCGCTTCTTGTACGGGGTGACGTCGGGGGTCACAAAGACGCCCGGCAGGCCGGCCTTTACGAAGGGAAGCTTCTCGGCAAGCGACTCGTCGCCCTGGATGCCCCACATCTGGAAGGGCTCGCGCACGGCCAGGAAGGGATCCTCGTAGCCCAGGCGCTCGGCCACGGCAGCGGCCTCCTTGGGGTCGCGGATGCGGCCGGGGACGATAGTGTCGACGAGCGTGGTGCAGACGGTGCAGTCGTTGGCCATCCACTGCGCAAACTCGTCCTCCCAGCCCCAGTCGCTCACGTACTGGTTCATGATGCGCAGCAGCTCCTCGCCGTTGTGATCGATGAGCTCGCAGGCGAGCACGATGACGCCCGGCTTGCCGGCAGCCCAGCGGGTGTGGAGCACCTGGGCAAGCTTGGCGGGGAAGCTCGCGGGCGGCATGTCGTCGGCCTTGCAGGACGGGTCGTAGGCGATACCGGCCTCGGTGGTGTTGGAGACGATAATCTCCAGGTCGTCAGAGACGGCGACCTCCATCATGGCGCGGTAGTCGTCCTCGCGGTACGGGTTGATGCAGCGGCTGCAAGCGCTGATCACGCGGGACTCGTCGACCGTGTTGCCGTCCTCCTTGCCGCGCACCAGCACGGTGTACAGGTCGTCCTGGGCATTGATACCGTCGGCAAAGCCAAAGGCACCGCTGATGGGCTGCACCATGACAACCTTGCCATTCCAGCCGGTCGCCTCGTTGCCCATGTCAAAGAAGCGGTCGACGAAGGCGCGCAGGAAATTGCCCTCGCCAAATTGCAGAACCTTCTCGGGCGCGTCCTTGGGCAGCAGGTAGCCCTTGTAGCCGATCTTCTCGAGCGTCTCGTAGCTGATGTTCTCCATCGATGTCTCTCCTTAGATTGCTGTTAGCGTGCAGGCAAAACGGGGGCGCCGCGTGTGGCAACGGCGCTCCCGAGTTCGGTGTGATTCGATGCGGGTTTAGGCCTCGACGGTATCCAGGTCAAAGCCAAAGTAACGGACCGCGTTGTTGTAGCTGATGTCGCGCACGATGGCTCCCAGCAGCTCCATGTCGGCCGGATACTTGCCCTGCTCGACCCACTCGCCGATCACGCCGCACAGCACGCGACGGAAGTACTCGTGACGCGGGTAGGACAGGAAGGAGCGGGAATCGGTAAGCATGCCCACAAAGTTGCCCAGCACGCCCTCGTTAGCCAGAGCCGTGAGCTGCTCGCGCATACCGACCTCGTTGTCGTTGAACCACCAGGCGGAACCGTTCTGGATCTTACCGGCAGTCGGAGCCTCCTGGAAACAGCCCATCACGGTATCGATCATGGTGTTGTCGATGGGATTCAAGCTGTACAGGATGGTCTTGGGCAAGCCGCAGGTCTCCTGGATGGAGTTGAGGAAATCGGCGAGCTGGTCGGACGGCGTGTAGTTGGAGATGCAGTCGTAACCAGTGTCGGGACCGAGCTTGGCGAACATGGCGCGGTTGTTGTCGCGCTTGCAGCCAAAGTGCAGTTGCATAGCCCAGCCCAGACGGACATACTCACCGGCGACAAACTGCATAAAGGCGGTCTTGTACTTGAGGACCTCTTCCTCGGTGAGCGGCTCGGCAGCCAGGCCCTTGGCAAAGATGGCCTCGATCTCATCGGCGGTAGCCGGGACGTACATAACGTAATCGAGTGCGTGGTCGGAGGCGCGGCAGCCCAGCTCGTGAGCAACGTCGTAGCGCTTGGAGATGGCGGCCTTCATGCCCTCGAAGTCGCTGACCTCAACGCCGGCAACCTCGGAGAGGTGCTTGCAGTAGTCGGCAAACTCCTGGCCACGCTCGATACGCAGGGCGGCATCGGGGCGCATGGCGGGAACGACCTGAACGTCAAAACTGTCGTCGGCGGCAATCTTCTTGTGCCACTCAAAGCTGTCGGCGGGGTCGTCGGTAGTGCAGATCATGCGGACGTTGGACTGCTTAATCAGGTTACGGCAGGTAAAGCTGGCCTCAGCGAGCTTGGCGTTGGCAAGGTCCCAGACCTCCTGAGCGGTTTTGCCGTTTAGGACGCCCTCGTAGCCAAAGTAACGCTTAAGCTCTAGGTGGCTCCACTCAAAGACGGGGTTGCCCACACAACGGCCCAGGGTCTCGGCCCACTTCTGGAACTTCTCACGAGCAGGGGCATCGCCGGTAATGAAGCGCTCGTCAACGCCGTTTGCACGCATCAGGCGCCACTTGTAGTGGTCACCGCCCAGCCAAACCTCGGTGATGTTCTCAAAACGCTTGTCGTCCCAGATCTCCTTGGGAGAAATGTGGCAGTGGTAGTCGACGATGGGCATGCCCTCGGCAAAGTTGTGGAACAGCTCCTCGCCGGTCTTGGTGCTCAGCAGGAAATCCTGATCGTCCATGAAGTTTTTCATCAAACAACCCCTTTGTTGGCGGAGCGGGCGCACGATGCGCTCGTTATCCTCTAGGTGAACGTTCACCATCTTAGTTCAAAAATCGTTTGTGGGTGAACGTTCACCTAACCATCACGGGGTGAGCGGTAGGTTTTGGCCGCTTAACGGTTACCAAGGCCATGAATCCCGCGTTAGATCGACACAAAGAAAGGCCGCTGACGGCAGATTCGCCATCAGTGGCCTTCGAAACAGCTTTTCGATACCCCTACCAAAAAGTACGCGGCAAATAGGGAACTCACTAAACGCATTAGATTCCGGCGAGTTTGCAGTAACGGTCAACGTTGCTGGCAAACACCATCTCCACAGCGCCCTTCTGCACGGGCTCCGCCGGAGTTTTACCCCACAGCAAATACTCGCCCAAGGTCTTGGCACCGCGGTAGGCCAGGCTCACCGGGTCTTTATAGACAATATTGGTAAAGATGCCACGACGCAAGGCCAAGGCGCTCTCGGGGAACAGGTCGTTGCCGATTACCATGACCTTGCCGGCCTTGCCGCTCGAAACAAGCGCGTTGGCGACTACCTCGGAACCAACGGCAAAAACGCTACAGATGAGCTCGGGAGCATCCGGCGCACTCAAGCGCTGCTCAAGCTCGCGCTCGAGCTGTTTGACTTGCGCATGGGCGCCGGCAAGGTCCTCAACTTGCCATGGAATATCGTGTTCGCGCAGGTAATTGTGAAAGGCGCGGGCGGTCAGATAGTGTGAATCGGTATAGGGGTCGCCCGCCAACAGGAGCACGCGGGCGTCAGCCCCAGAAGCGTGGGCCAGATTTGCCGCCTGCTCAGCCATAAGGCTGCCTGCCGTCGAATAGTCGGCCAAGCTCGCACCCAAGCGATCGAGGTGCGGGCGGTCGCCGTCGACGAGCTCGATTGTCACGCCTGCCTCGGCAATCTGTCTCAGGAGCTCGGTCGCGCGGTCATTGCCCGGAACATAGGCAAGCAGGCCATCAATCTTCTCGCCTACCTGCAGGCGCTCATCAATCTGCTCGAGCGCATCGGCGTAGCCGCCCACGCCAAATTCAACGCGCTCAACCGTAATGCCCTGGTCGACCACCTCCTGCTCAAAACGATTGCAGCCTTCCCAAAGGTAACGGAAAAAGTACGCCCCCTCGCGCGATGCGCGGGGCAGGCAAAACACCAGGTTGATATCCTTGCGGCGCAGGCTCGAGGCACTCGTATTGCGATGGTAACCCATAGCCTCGGCCTTAGCATTCACCTTGGAGCGCACGGATTCGCTCACGCCGGCCTTACCCGTCAGGGCCTTGTGCACGGTATTGATGGAAACGCCAAGCTCGGCGGCTATGTCCTTCATGGTTACGCGAGCGCTCATGGGGATACTCCGTTATAGATAAGTTGCCAATTAACAGTACAGGTAACGATACCCCAAAATCACTCTTCAACTCGCCGCGCTCGCCCCCAAATGTGCAAAGCGCCTCGCGAACGGATGCTCGCGAGGCGCTTGGATGCCTAGACCTTATTTAATACCGCGGCCCAAGTCTTCGGCGATTTTGTCCACGCCCTTAAGTGCGGCGCACGTCTTTTTGTTGGAGCAATGCCCGGTGCAAACGCCGCCCTGAGCGCAGTCGGCGCAGGTGCCCTTGCGGTAGATGCGCACGCACACGGCGACAAACGCAATACCGATAACGGCCAGTACAACAATATCGATAGGTGCCATAGCAAGCCTCCTCTAGTTAACCACCACTTACTTTACCCCATTCTCCACCTATCAAAAAGGGACAGGTTAATTTTGGTCGGTTTTATCTGCGGAAACGCCACATCTCCCCCACCAAAAAGCCCGAGTGTCGCTGGGACACCCGGGCTCGTGGAAAGGGGTTAATCCTTATTCGGACTTACGCGGAAACTGCAGCGGAAGCAGCGTTGGTCTCGTCCTCGTCGGTCCATGCATGCTTTGGCATGGGACGGAAGATCTGGAAGAGCATCGCAACCAGCAGCACGATGG
Source organism: Collinsella sp. (assembly GCA_036302525.1). Classification (GTDB taxonomy): domain Bacteria; phylum Actinomycetota; class Coriobacteriia; order Coriobacteriales; family Coriobacteriaceae; genus Collinsella. Next base: position 65,394 of record JAXJCG010000008.1, read on the forward strand.
CCACAACCGTCCAGATACCAAACTGCCCCAGAACAAGCAGGTTGTAGAACTGGTTGATGAACAGGCCGATCACCCAAGCAAAGGCGCACTCGTAGCCGAGGGCAATCGCGGTCCACTTGCCGGAGTCCATCTGGTTGCGGATGGTACCCATAGCGGCAAAGCACGGAGCGCACAGCAGGTTGAAAGCGCCAAAGGCAACGCAAGCGCCCATGGTCGGGAACATGCCGGCGAACGCGGTCCACAGGCTCGGATCGGTCTCGGCGGCATCGGCAACGGACAGCAGCGAGCCGGCGGTGGCGACGACGTTCTCCTTGGCGACAAGACCCGAGACGGACAGTGCTGTTGCCTGCCAGGTGCTAAAGCCGAGCGGGGCGAAGATCCAGGCGATCAGGTTGCCGAGCATGGCAAGCACGGAGTAGTCCATGAACTCCTCGGGGATGCCGTCCATCGCAGGCAGGAAGCCAAAGGAACCGTTATAGCTACCAAAGTTGGAGAGGAACCAAACGACGACGGTGGACGCAAAGATGACCGTGCCGGCCTTCTTGATAAAGGCCCAGCAGCGCTCCCACACGTGCAGCGCCCAAGAGCGGATCGCCGGGAAGTGGTAGGCAGGAAGCTCCATGACAAACGGGGTCGGACGGCCGGCGAAGAGCTTGGTCTTCTTGAGCATGAGGCCCGAGGCGATGACGGCAAAGACGCCCAGGAAGTAGAAAAGCGGGCTGATCCATGCGGCCGTGGTGGAAGAATCGCCAATGATGGAGCCCATGAGCAGGGCGATGATCGGCAGCTTGGCGCCGCAGGGGATGAACGTGGTGGTCATGACCGTCATGCGGCGGTCCTTCTCGTTCTCGATGGTCTTGGTGGCCATGACGCCGGGGACGCCGCAGCCTGAGGACACGAGCATGGGGATGAACGACTTACCGGACAGGCCAAAGCGGCGGAACACGCGGTCCATGATAAAGGCGACGCGGGCCATGTAGCCGCAGTCCTCCAGGAAGGACAGCATCACGAACAGCAGGAACATCTGCGGCACAAAGCCGAAGATGGCGCCCAGGCCGCCAACGATACCGTCGCAGACCAGCGAATCGACCAGGCCACCGTCCTCGGTGCCATCCGCCACGAGGGCGTCGTGCACCATGGTGGTGATACCCGGGACATAGGGGCCGTACTGTGCCGGGTCGACCGAGTCGGCGTCGTCACCCGCGGCCTCGACAGCCTCATCGTAAGCATCGCGGCCCTGACCGAGCACATACCAACCGTCAGTGCCAAAGAGCTGATCGTTGGTGAAGTCGGTCACCGTTCCGCCCAGGGTGGAAACGGCGATGTAGTACACGCAGAACATGATGACCACAAAGATCGGCAGGCCCAGGATACGGTTGGTAACCACACGGTCGATCTTCTCGGAAGTGCTCATCTTGGCCGGGGCCTTGGTGAGGCACTCATCGATGATGTGCGCGATGACGCCATAGCGCTCACCGGTGATGATGGACTCGGCGTCGTCATCGCAATCCTGCTCGCACTGGGCGACCAGTTGCTCCACGCGAGCAGCCTTCTCCTTGGTGAGGTTGATGAGTTTGCAGGCGTCTGCGTCACGCTCAAACAGCTTGACGGCGTAATAGCGACGCTTGTTAGCGGGAACGCTCGCCGGAAGGTTGTTCTCGATGTGCGTCAGAACGTCCTCGATGGAGGAGTCGAACTTGTGCTCCGGCACCTGCCCCTTGGAAGCAGCGGACTTTTTGACCTGCTCGAACAGCTCCTTGATGCCCTTGTTCTTAAGAGCCGAGATCATCATAACCGGGCAGCCGAGCTTCTTGGAGAGCTTGTCCGTGTCGATCTTGTCGCCGTTCTTCTCGACCAAGTCGGCCATGTTGAGGGCGACGACCACGGGCAGGCCGGTCTCGATAACCTGAAGCGCCAGGTACAGGTTGCGCTCCAGATTGGTGGCATCGACAACCTGGACGACGACATCGGGCTCACCGCTCATGAGGTAGTCGCGCGAGCACTGCTCCTCGGGGCTGTAGGGGGAAAGCGAGTAGATGCCGGGGAGGTCCGTGATGGTAACGTTCTTGTCGCTTAGGAGCTTGGCCTCCTTTTTCTCAACCGTGACGCCGGGCCAGTTGCCAACGTAGCCGTTGGCGCCGGTGATCAGGTTGAAAAGCGTGGTCTTGCCGCAGTTGGGGTTACCCGCCAGCGCGACATGGATCTGAGAATCCGCCATTCAATCCTTCTTCCTTGTGTGCCTGCGCTGCTTTCTCCGCGCAGGCTGGATAATGTGCTTCAAAGATGCTGCATTAAGTTAGAAATACCTAACTTTATCTGCAGAAATATACGCCGCGAGCCCTTACTGGACCTCGACGACGGCCGCCTCCTCCTTGCGGATGGAAAGCTCGTAGCCGCGCACGTTGATCTCGACCGGATCACCGAGCGGCGCGACCTTCACGACCTTGAACGAAGTGCCCTTGATGAGCCCCAAGTCCATAAGGTGGCGGCGAAGCGCACCCTCACCGTGAAGCTTGACGATGGTAGAGCTCTCGCCCACCTTAACGTCACCCAACGTCTTCATCCTCTTGTCCCCCTTTCGGTTTTTATGAAATGCTGCGGACTAACCGACGGTCATGATGTGCATGGCAACCTTGGAATCGATGCCAAAGCGTGCGCCCAGCACCGTGACGATGATATTGGCACCACTCGAGCTCACCACGTGGATTTCGTTGCCCTCGACAAAGCCGAGGTCCTTGAGGTGGTGTTTCATGTCCTCATTGCCCTTTACACGAGACACGCGCACGGTTTCGCCCGCTTTTACCATCGAAAGCGGCATGGCCGGCATCTGCGGTCCGCAAGACATGAGTTGCTCCTAACGTCAGTTCGTCCTCAACATCGACGCGTAAAAAGTTAACCACGTCTATGTTCGCTATAGTAAACTAGCACGTGGTTAACTTTTTGGAAAGGGTCCCCATTCAGATTTCGAAAAAGTTTCCTATACGAAACAAAAAGGCGCGGCAAAGGACCATCCTTTACCGCGCCCTATCATGCTTAGAGCGAGAGATTTCTGATCGATGTGACACAGGAGGCCTCATCCACGCCCGAAACGCGGAACACGATGTCCTCGCCACATTCGCCACAGAGTGCCATGAGCCCTATAACGTCGCGGCCATCGACATGACGATTGCCAATCGAAACCGACACGTCACTACGATGCTTGGCGATAATGTCATAAAGCAGCGCAACCGGGCGGGCATGCAATCCCAACGGATCTTTAATCGTCTTCGTAAATTCGACCATGTCCCCTCCCACGACATCGCACATTCGGCCGGCAAACCCAGCCACGTGGTAGCTATTGTAGCGTTAGATGCTTGTCGAGAGCTCCTCTGAACACCTCGTGGGCAAAAAGTGGCAAATATGAGTACTGCCACCAATTTAGTAGCAACAAAATCGAGAGCAAATTGCTTACTTTAAGCGATTCGAAGAGGTTGAAAGCCGTCAAACGCCCTTTAAAGGGGGTTAGATAAATTGATTTTGAGTCCATTTTTGCTCAAAACCGGCCGATAGATATGACACCTCTTTTGCAACAGTACTCATATTTGGCATTTTTTGACCACAAGGTCCAAAACCATGTCCCAAAACACAAAAGGAGGGGCCTCGTAAGGCCCCTCCTTAGGAAAGGGAATCGATTTATTCCACAGCCGTAGATTAATCCTAGCCGCTACTCCATCATGTCGAGGACGGAGGGGCGCAGCTCGCTCTCGGCGGCCTCGGGATCGGTCTCGCGCAGACGGTTGATGTAGCGGTTGTACCACATCACGGCAAGGCCCAGGAAGACAACCACACCGCCAACGTTGTAGACCAGCGTCAGCCACAGCGGCTGATCGAGCGGAATGGTGCCGCAGATAAGCACGAAGCAGAAGACCACAAGCAGGAATGCGGCAACGACCAGGCCAAAGCTGCGCGAGCCCATGCGGAAGTCACGGGGAGCGGCGTCGAAGTTCTTGCGCAACATAAAGTAGGCAAGCAGGATCAGCAGCGGCGGGAGCAGAGCAGTGGCAGCCGTCATGTTAGTGACGATCATGAGCAGGTCGTCGAGGTTGCCGGAGCCCAGGGCCGGGATGATCAGGATGGGGACGACGATAGCGAACTGCAGCCAAGCAGCGCGGGCGGGAATGCCATGCTCGTTAAGCTCGACGATCTTGCTACCAAAAACGCCCTTGGGGATCTCGGTGAAGAAAACCTTGATGGGAGCCGAGGTCCACATCATGAGGGAGCCCAGCGTGGCAGCGAGAAGGATCAGGCCAATGACGCGCGTGGACACTTCCATGGGAATGCCAAAGTGGGCAAAGACAGCGCCGAATACGTCGAAGATGCCGGTGGAGATGGCAACGCTGCCCTCGGGAATGAACAGGTTAACCAGCAGCGAAGCACCTGCATACAGAAGGCCGATGGTCAGGCCGGCGATAACGACAGTGCGCACGAAGGCCTTGACGCCGCCCTTGAGGTCGTTGAGGAACACGCCGACAGACTCAGCGCCGCCAACGCCCTGGATGATCCAGGCAAGCGTACCGAAGAAGCCCCACGCAGTTGCGAAGTTGCTCATGTCGGGAGCCATGTTAGCGGGAGTAGGAGCCGTAGCGAACTCAACGCCGCCAAAGGCAGCAGCCAGGGACAGCAGGATGAACACGGCGGTCAGGCCGAGAGCCGCGGTCGAACCGAAGGAGGAAATGGAGCCGATCCACTTAGCGCCCTTGGTCGAAACCCACGTGGCGATAGCAAAGACGACGATCTCGATAATGGTGATCCACAGCTGCGAAAGCTCGGCGTTGGCACCAAAGAACACGTAGCTCGCGTAGATGATGACGTTGGGCAGGACGGACGCAAAGAAGAACAGGTTAACGAACCAGTAGCTAAATGCCGTCAGGAACGCCCAGCGACCACCCATCGAGGTCTTAACCCATGCGTACACGCCCGACTCGGAGTCCTTGTTGAGGCCGACGAACTCGGCGGTAACCAGGGTATAGGGGACAAAGTACAAAAGCGTGGCGAAGAAGAACGACGGCGCAGCTGCCAAGCCGATGGCCGCGTTGTTGTTGATGATGTTCTTGATACCGAACACGGCGGCGACCGTCATGCCCAGCAGAGCGAACGAACCGATCGTTCCTCGTTTTTCAGAACTCATAAGCCCTCCCAATCATCTATTAAATGTCATCCAAAACCGTCCGAGCTGCAAGTGCAATCGCGGACGGCGCACCTGCTAAGGGGAATGGGGAAAAGGGAGTCAACAAAGCCATCCCCCTTAACGGCGCGAAGCAAACGTCCAAACGGACGAATACTACTTGTTGGGGAAGGAATAACCTTCGACCGTCACGTGCAGTACCACGACGCGGGGATCCGAAGCCTCGGCGATAACACGGTAAGCCTCGTCGATCTCGACGACGGCAACGCCGCCGGCGGGAATCGTCACGGTCTCCCCCGCCCCCTCAAAGCGCTCGCGATCATCGATATCGCTGTAAGCGCGGGTGCAGGTGAGGCCTGCCTTGGGGGCAACCTCGACGGTCAGGTCGCCGTCGAGCGGAGCGAGCACGGCATGGTAGCGACGGTGACCGACCAGATCGGCGGTTGCGGCCTCGCGGGCATAGACCCACCAGTACACCAACGAGTCGCCGATGGAGTAAGCCACGTCGTGCTGTAGGTCGGCAACGCCATCGAGCGCCTGGCCGGTGCGCATCCACTTCTTGACGGACTTCATCTGAGCGTCGAAATCGGCGCGCGAGTTAAAGACATGCATGGCTTATGCCTCCTTAATGGGTGCCAGCGCCTGAGCCAGATCGGCAGACGTCAGCGGTCGCAGGGACACCTCAAAGCTGAAGCTCTCAAAACGGGTGCGATAGGAATCGAGCACCTCGGAACCCCAAGAGTTCGAGCCAAGGCCGAGCAACTGGTCGTTGATGTTGACCGTGACCGTATCGCCCTTGACAAGGTCGTAGACGTGCTTGGCGTTATCGATGGCCTCGCAGCTATAGGGCCATGCCGAGAACGAGAACGGGTTGGAAGCGGCGTCGCTCGGACGCGTCACGACCAGACCGTCACCGTGGCTAGAGCGCAGGGCAACCCAGCGGGTACCCTCGCGGTTGGCGCAGTCCTGAGGCATAACGTAGGGCGTGAACATATCGTCGACCGTGGTGCGGTAATGACCGACCGGGTTGGCGCGCAGCGAGTCCGGATAGTTCTCGCCCGGGCCGTGGCCATACCACTCGACGGCGCGATCGCAACCGGGGACCTCGAAGGAGATGCCGATGCGCGGGATGATGTCCGAATAGTCACCGTAGGGCTCGCCGGAAACCTTGAGGTCAACGCGACCGCTCGGAAGCACGGTGTAGACAAGCTCGACGCGCATGCCGAACGCGCGGACGGGAGGAGCGATACGCTGGCTCACGGTAACGACGACCGCATTGCCGTCCTGCTTCCAAGAAACCTTGCGGGTAGACGTCTGCATCACATCGATGAAGTTGTCCTTCCACAGCGAGTCATACTCCTGGGCGTGGTTATCGACGAGCGGATGCCAAAAACCAACCTGGGGACCGGAGGCCATGACGTCGCGGCCGGATGCCTTCCACTCGCTCACGGTACCGTTTACCTTGCTGAAGGTCAGCTCGCCGTTGAGGGAGTGAATGCGAATCTCCTGCTCGGTCTCCTCGACCGTAAGCTCAGGACGAGTGGGAGCCGCAATGGCCGGCGCCGGATGGTTTGCGATGGCAAACTGGCTTGCGCCCAGTTGGAACATCGGCTCGCACCAGACGTGAGCGGCCATGGTGTAGGCGCGCACAGTCAGCAGGGTCTCGCCTACCGCGGCCTCGTGAATCACCAGCGGAAGCTTGACGGACTCACCGGAGGCAACCGCACCGGGCGTGAGCGTCTTGCGGCAGACCACGTCGCCGTCCACCAGGGTCTCCGCCGACAGGCAAACATCCTCGAGGGTGGTAAACCAACGCTTGTTGGTGACAGTCAGCTCGCCCGCCTCGGCATCGTAAGCCATGCGAACCGGGCAGATGACCTGACCATACTCAGTGAGGCCCGGGCTCGGCTGCTGCCAAGGGAACACCATGCCATCGATGCAGAAGTTGCTGTTGTTGGGGTAATCGCCGTTGTCGCCACCGTACATATCGTAGGCAACGCCGTCCTCGGTCACAGCAGCCAAACCGTGGTCGCACCATTCCCAGATAAACTGGCCTTGGATGCAATCCCAGCGATCGAAGACCTCCTGGTACTCGGACAGGCCTCCGGGGCCATTGCCCATGGAGTGACCGTACTCGCAGTTAATGCGCGGCTTGGGGAACGGATGCTCGCCAAAGTCGTTCATCTGCGACACGCGGGAGTACATGGTGGAGATAACGTCGACGGTATCGGCGTTGCGATCCTCCTCGTAGTGGACCGGACGACCGTCGAGCTCGTGAGCCTTGGCGTACATCGCGCGGATGTTGCAGCCATAGCCGCTCTCGTTGCCCATCGACCACATAATGATGCAGGCGTGGTTGCGCTCCTGCATCACCAGGCGCTCAATGCGGTCGACGTAGGCCGGCTCCCATGCCGGGTCGTCGGTCACCAGGGCGATATTGCCGATATTCTCGAAGCCGTGGCTCTCCATATCGGTCTCGGCGACCAGCATGATGCCATACTCATCGCACAGCTCGTAGAAGCGCGGGTCGTTGGCGTAGTGGGACGTGCGCACCGCGTTGATGTTGTGCTGCTTCATGAGCTCCAGGTCGCGGCGCATGCGATCGAGGCCCACGGCGCGGCCCTTGTAATCGTCGTGATCGTGGCGGTTGACGCCATGCATCTTAAAGTAAGTGCCGTTGAGGTAGATATGATTGCCCTCGACCGTCACCTCGGCAAGACCCTGGCGATGCGGGACGTACTCGCTGACCTGGTCACCGTCGTAGACCTCAAACGTAAGGTCATAGAGGAAGGGATCCTCGGGATTCCAGAAGTGGGCATCGGTCACGCTGCACTCGGCATGGCCGTCGACGCACTCGCCCGTAGCCACCACGTTCTCGCCATCGCTGAGCGTATACACAACGCGGGTAGCGCCCTCGGCCACCGTATCGAGCGTGATCAGAGCGGCATCGCCCTCGCGGTGCGTGCGGAACCTAAAGTCGACCAGGTGCGCGGTGGGACGCTGCATAAGGTACACATCGCGGAAGATGCCCGATGCCCACCACATGTCCTGGTCCTCGATATAGCTACCATCGCTGTACTGCAGAACCTTGACCGCAAACAGGTTGTCGCCCTCGACGAGCGCGTCGGTCACGTCGAACTCGGCAGACAGACGCGAACCCTTGGTCATGCCGATAAACTTGCCGTTGACGTACAGCTCGCCATAGCTCTCGATGCCGTCAAAGCGAATGATCTCGCGAGCGCCGGCAGGCACGGCGGGAAGGTTGACGATGCGCTGGTAGACGCCCGTGGGGTCGTCGGAGGGAACGAACGGCTGATCCACCGGGAACGGGAAGCCCTCGTCGGTGTAGGCAAGGTTGCCATAGCCGTCTATCTGCCACAGGTGCGGAACCTCCACGTGATCCCACTCGGGCTCGTACGTGGAGAGTTCCTCGTTGGAGACGGCCGCGGGGCCCTCAAAGAGACGGAACTGCCACGAGCCGGACAGCTGGACAAACCCGCGCGACAGCTCGCGGCTGTACGTAGCGGCGAGATCGGCGGTCTCGTAACCCATGAAGTACGCATGGGGTGCCAGGCGGTTCCTGTGGGTGAGCGCTTGGTTTTCCCAATCGTTAATGGCGTCCATGGTGATGCTCCTTCGTCATCGTAGTGATTCTTGTGCAACCGGTTGTCCTTATCTTACGGGCGATGCATAATACTGTGCAACCGGTTGTCCGCTGAACGGTCGATTTGGTCGGGTTAACGGTGCAACCGGTTGTACAACCGCGACACTTATGTCACCCTGAGTATCGAAACTCAGCGCAAGACATCGTTCTCAAGCTCGTAGGCAACCGCCACGCCCGCTGATATCTCACCCATACGAGACGTATTCGATTGCGGCTTGGTTGCAAAACGACACCGGTCACCGGATATCATGAACGCTGTTCAGGCGCACTATAGTAAGCTGTATCCGCACCAGCCCGTATCAGCGACAACATCGACCGCATTCTCCAGGAGACGCCATGACCCAACCAGTTCGCACCGCACCTACGCTTGCCGAGGTTGCCGCAGCTGCCGGCGTGTCGCGCTCCACGGCATCGCGCGCTCTCAACGATTCGCCCCGCATTAGCGAGGAAACCAAAAGGCGCGTCCGCGCGGCGGCCAAGGAAGTCAATTTTGTCCCCAACGCTCGTGGCCGAGCGCTCGCTGTCGGGCGCACGGAAATCATCGCCGTGCTCGTGACCGAGCCCCTGAGTGAACTCTTCAGCGACCCCACCTATAGCGAGTTTTTGAGCGGCATTACCGAGGAACTGTCGGAGTCGTCCTATCTGCCCGTTATCTTGCAGGCGTCTTCTACGCATGAGCGCAACCGCGCACGCGAGCACTTTGAGCGCCGCTCGTTCGACGCCGTGATCGACGTCTCCCCCTACAAGGGCAGCGAGCTGCTCGAGGTACTGCGCGAGCTGGGCGTACCCACCGTGTTGTGCGGCCAGCTCGAGGGCCACCCCTATCGCGATGTGTTTTCGACGGTCTATTCAGACGACGAAGAGGGCGGACACTTTGCGGCACTCGCCATGAAGGAGCGCGGGCGCAAAGATATCGTCGCCGTGTTGGGACCGCAAGACAACCCCGCTGTTGTCGACCGCCTGCGCGGCTACCGCGCCGTCTTGGGCGAAGACCTCCCAGACGCAAACGTTATCTATACCGGCTGGAACAACGGAGACGGCTATCAGGCCATGCACCAGATCCTCGCGCGCGAGATCGCTTTCGATGGCGTGCTCTGCGGATCGGACCGTATCGCGGCTGGCGTCATCACCGCACTCAACGAGGCAGGCCTATCCGTTCCGGCGGACGTTTCTGTCGTCGGCTTCGACGATCACGAGATTGCGACGCGCTGCGTCCCCGCACTCACGACCGTCCGCCAGCCCCTGCGCGAAGAAGGCCACATGGCCGCCAACATTGCGCTCGACATGATCAAGGGTGCCGAGCCCACCACCTCCGTGATGCACATGCAGCTGATCCAGAGAGACTCGCTATAAGAAATTGGGGCAGGCTTTCCGCCAGACAGTTGTTGCGGAAAGCCTGCCCCGTTTTGAGCGCTCATTCTGGGGCACAGTTTCCGTTAGACAGCTCAACCGGAAACTGTGCCCCATTATTTTGCCGAATTCTGGGGCACGCTTTCCGCGACGCCCGGTCATCCCAAGCCCTCTCAACCTCGGCGCATAAAAAACGAGGGAAGGCACGCGTCCTTCCCTCGTTACGGGCAATATGTAGCCGCTCGCCTACATCAGGCGCAGGCTGACGTCCTTGAGCTGGGCACCGCTAACGGCACTCGGGGCGCCCGACATAAGGTCAGAGCCGCTGGCCGTCTTGGGGAACGCCATGACGTCGCGGATGGAGTCGGAACCGGTAAGCAGCATGCACACGCGGTCCAGCCCCAGAGCGAAACCGCCCATCGGGGGCGCACCAAACTTGAGGGCCTCCATGAGGAAGCCGAACTGAGACTCGGCGCGCTCCTCGGTAAAGCCCAGGAGCTTGAGCATGGACATCTGCATCTCGGCGTTGTGGATACGCATACCGCCACCGCCGGCCTCAAAGCCGTCCATGACAAAGTCGTAGGTGCACGAACCGGCTGCCAGCGGATCGGCCTCGATCTTGGCGATGTCGGTCTCGGTCGGCAGGGTAAAGGGCTGATGCTCGGCAGCATAGGCCTTGCGATCCTCGTCCCAATGGAACAGCGGGAAGTTGACGACCCACAGGAAGTCGTGACCCTCGCGCTTGATCTCGAGCGCATTGGCCATGTGCGAACGCATACCGCCCAGGATCTCATCAGAAAGCAGGCGCGGGCCGGCGGCGAACATCACAAGGTCGCCGGGCTCGACGTCCATGCGCTCGCGCAGAGCCGCCATCTCCTCGTCCGAGAAGAACTTGACGATGGGGCTGTTGATGGAACCGTCCTCGCGGAAGGCGATCCAGGCCAGGCCCTTGGCGCCAAACGTGGAGGCCACGCCGGCGAGCTTATCGATCTTGGCACGCGCCCAGGCACCGGCGCCCTTGGCGTTGATGGCCTTGACGACAGAGCCCTCCTCGTTCGCAGCGGTCGCGAAGACCTTGAACTTGGAGTTGGCAAAGATGTCGGTCAGGTCGACCAGGTGCATGCCGTAGCGGGTATCGGGCTTGTCGGAGCCATAGGTGTCCATGGCCTCCCAGTAGTTCATGCGACGCAGCGGCGTGGGCATCTCGACACCCATGCGACCGAAGGCATCGGCAAGAACCTCCTCGAGCGCGCTCATGACATCGTTCTGGTCCACGAAGGACATCTCGATATCGACCTGGGTGAACTCGGGCTGACGGTCGGCGCGCAGGTCCTCGTCGCGGAAGCACTTGGCAACCTGGTAGTAGCGCTCGACGCCACTGACCATGAGCAGCTGCTTCAGGAGCTGCGGGGACTGCGGCAGGGCGTAGAAGTTGCCCGGCTGGATGCGGCTGGGGACGATGAAGTCGCGGGCGCCCTCGGGCGTAGACTTGAACAGGGAGGGCGTCTCGACCTCCATGAACTCACGGTTGTGCAGCGCCTCGCGAATGGCAAAGGTGAAGTCGGAGCGCAGCTTGAGGTTGGCCATCATCTCGGGACGGCGGAGGTCCAGATAGCGATAGCGCAGGCGAGTGTCCTCGCTGGTCTCGATGCCGTCCTCGATCTGGAACGGCGGGGTGACGGACGTGTTGAGAACCTCGGCGTGGTCGGTCAGGACCTCGATCTCGCCGGTCGCGAGCTTGGTGTTGGTGGTCTCCTCGCCACGGGAGCGCACGACGCCGTGGATCTTGATGGGCCACTCGGGACGCATGGTCTCGGCGATCTTAAAGGCGTCGCCGTCGGAGTGCTCGGGGTCGAAGGTGAGCTGCGTGATGCCCTCGCGGTCGCGAAGATCGCAGAAGATAAGGCCGCCGTGGTCGCGGCGACGGCTCACCCAACCGGTGAGGGTGACCTCTTCGCCCACGTTCTCGCGGCGAAGCTCGCCGCAGGTACGGGTGTGCATGGAATGCTCGTCGATGGGACGGGTCTGGCTCATACCAGTGATCCTCCTTTATGGATCTGTGCCGCCCCGTGTCGTTCCGGGCGGCGTCGTACAGATTTGCCCAGCCTGCGTAAACCGCGCAGCCAGACATGGCGTTCTATCTTATCGCACCTGTGTCGATGTGCCGCGGAAAAGTAGCTCCTGCCCAAAGACTTGACGGAGACGAAACAATTGACGCACCGCGGCACCCGCCCGCGCTCGTCACGTGCGACAATATGCCCCAATAAAACAGCACTTGGAAAGGCCCGTCATGACTGCACGCCTCATTGTTATGGATATCGACTCCACCCTCATCAACCAGGAGGTCATCGACCTGTTGGGCGAGGAGGCCGGCGTGGGCGGGCAAGTTGCGCAAATCACCGAGCGCGCTATGCGCGGCGAGCTGGACTTTAAGCAAGCGCTCGAGGAGCGCGTGGGGCTGCTTGCCGGCTTGGATGAGAGCGTGTTCGAGCGCACTTTTGAGCGCGTGACATTTACCCCCGGCGCGTTAGAGCTTGTGCGCTCGGCACACAGCAAGGGCTGGAAGGTCGGCGTGGTAAGCGGCGGCTTCCACGAGGTCGCTGACAAGATCGCAGCCGCCGCGGGCATCGATTTTTGCCTGGCCAACCGCCTAGAGGTCGTGGACGGCAAGCTTACCGGTAAGTTGGCTGCCGAGATTGTGACCAAGGAGTCCAAGCTCATCCAGCTGCTGGACTGGGCAGTTGAGTGCGGCGTCGACATGGCCCACACGGTCGCTATTGGCGACGGGGCAAACGACATCCCCATGATCCAGGCCGCGGGCACGGGCATCGCGTTTTGCGCCAAGCCAAAGACGCGCGAAGCCGCCCCGTTTGCCATCGACGAGCGTAACCTGATGCTCGCCATGGACATCATCCTGCGCGACTAGCCGATCCGTCTAACAATTGAATCAGTCCGTCCTATAGTTTCCGAACAATTTTGTCTTAGTGTTCGGAAACATACCCTTTGAGTGCTAGACTTTGCGCCGTCGAAGGGAACATATATGGATAAGCGAGATCTTGAGCAGCTGCTGAGCGACGTTGCCGGCGGATCAGTCACCCCTGCCGACGCCCTCACGCGCATCCAGACGGCTCCGACCGCCGATTTGGGCTTTGCGCAGCTCGATCTTTCGCGCGGAGTGCGCCAGGGAGCCGGCGAGGTTGTCTACGGTGCCGGTAAAACCGCCGAGCAGATTGCCGCCATTATCGAAGCGCTGCGCGATGCCGGCCAGGAGCGCATCCTAGTCACACGCTTGGATGCCGAAAAAGCCGCACGCACCACGGAGCTTCTTGGCAACGACATCGACCTGGGATATATCCCGGACGCCCAGCTCGCCCTGGTGGGTGGCAAGCCCTCCCCCACCGGCAACGGACACATCGTCGTCGCCTGCGCCGGCACGAGCGACCTGCCCGTCGCCGAAGAGGCGGCACTGACGGCCGAGTTCTACGGCAACGAGGTCGATCGCCTCTACGACGTGGGTGTCGCCGGCCTGCACCGCCTGCTCGCTCATGCTGAGGAACTTGCCCAGGCGCAGGTGGTCATCGCCATCGCCGGCATGGAAGGCGCCCTGGCGAGCGTTATCGGCGGTCTTGTGAGCTGTCCGGTCATCGCCGTCCCCACCAGCGTGGGCTACGGCGCGAGCTTTGGCGGCGTGGCCGCACTGCTCGCCATGCTCAACTCCTGCGCCAGCGGCGTTTCAGTCGTCAACATCGACAATGGCTTCGGCGCCGCCTACCAGGCAAGTCTTATCAATCATTTGAGCGCCGGCACGCCCTGCGCCCGTTAAGGAGCATTCTATGTCCAACCATCAGCACACGCTTATCATCGACGGCACCTCGGGCATCAGCGGCGACATGACCGTCGCAGCCCTGCTCGACCTGGGCGCCAGCGAGGAGCACCTGCGCGAACAGCTCGCCACGCTGCCGGTCGGCGGCTTTGAGATTGCCGTCACCCGCGTAAACAAGCATGGCATCGACGCCTGCGACTTTGACGTTCAGCTGGCAGAGGAGCTCGAGAACCACGACCACGACATGGCCTGGCTCTACGGCAACGAAGCAGCTGCCGAGCACACACACGAGCATGAGCACCACCATCATGATCATGGCGGGCACGAACACGAGCACTGCCACGAGCATGACCATGAGGGCCACGGTCATGGCCACGAGGGTCACCATCACGCCCACCACCACCGTTCTTTGGCGGACGTCACCGCCATCATCGACGGCTCACAGCTAAGCGATGGCGCCAAGCGTCGCGCCCTTGCCATTTTTTCCGTACTCGCTGCTGCCGAGGCCAAGGCTCACGGCAAAACGCCCGACACCGTCCTGTTTCACGAGGTGGGCGCCGTCGACTCCATTGTCGACGTCTGCTCTGTCGCCATCTGCCTCGACGACCTGGGTATTGAGGACATCGTGGTCGAGTCGCTTTCCGAGGGCCACGGCACCATTCGCTGCGCCCACGGCCTCATGCCCATTCCCGTCCCCGCTGTCGTCAACCTGTGCCAGGCGGGCAATATCGCCCTCACGCCTGCACCGGTCGCCGGCGAGCTCGTGACGCCCACGGGCGCCGCCATCGTCACTGCTCTGCGCACGTCCGACCAACTGCCCTCACGCTACCGCATCGAAGCCGTCGGCTACGGCGCCGGCAAGCGCCCCTACGAGGGCTGCTCCGGGACGCTCCGCTGTCTGCTCGTTGACGCGGACGCATAGCCATGGATGCCCGCAAGGCCAAAAGCCGCGCCGCGATCGTCGCGGCGTTCTCCGAGCTGCTGCGCGAAGAGGACTACGGCAAGATCACCGTCGGCGACATCATCGCGCGCGCTCACGTAGGCCGCGCGACATTCTACGGCCTCTTTAAGAGCAAAGACGACCTGCTGTCCGAGCTCGTGAGCGACATCTGCACCCACGCCCTCGACGACGATGGCACACCGCTCGATGACCCACTCGTACAGGTCGAGCATATCCTCAACAACCTCTGGGATCGTCGTCAGGGCGTACGCGCCCTCGTAGCCGGCGCCGGCTCACGCGTCTTCGCCGACTGCCTACGCAAGACCATCATGTCACGAGCAGCCGAAACCTTTCCCACCGACCCAAACGGCCCCGCCGCCACCATGGACCGCAGCTTCCTACTACACCACATAGCCTCAAGCTTCGTAGGAATGGTCCAATGGTGGGCCTGGCACAACTTCCAAGCCCCAAAAGAGGACGTAGCCAAAGACTACCTATCAGCCATAAAACCCCTCTTCAACTAAGTAAGAAACTCATCCCAAAGCATCGCCCCAACCCAGGCCGCCACGCATCCCAAAGTGTCACTCGCGCTTCAACGCCCCCCAACAGCAACAAGCCCCTCCCATCCAAATTCAGATATATATGTTGGGTTGCTTGTTCGAACACAGCCAAAAATGCCCAGGGCTCGGTAAGGGTTAACTTTCCAACGCACTCCGCAGGACGCAAAAAGGCTCGCCGCACGAAGTGCGCAGCGAGCCTTTTTGCATGTCCGAGGACGCGTTGGAAAGTTAACCCTTACCGAGCCCGGACCTTATAGAGCCGTCCTTAGCCTAGAACATGCCCAAGAAACCATGCACAAACAGCGCGGCCAGAGCGGCACCGACAAACGGAGCGATGCCAGGAACAAGCAGACCATACTTCCAGTTGTTGTCAGCCTTGTTCTTGATCGGCAGCACCTGATAGGCCATGCGAGGACCAAGGTCACGAGCCTGGTTCATGGCGAAGCCGGTGATGCCGCCCATGCCCATGCCAACAGCCCAAACAATCAGACCGACGCAGATAGCGAGCATCAAAACGTTCTCGCCAGCGCGACTAGCGGCAGCAAGGATGGCGCTGATGAACACAAAGGTGCAGATAGCCTCGCAGAAGAAGTTGCGGGCATAGTTGGTGCCCTCGGTGGTGGGGTTGGTCGAGAAGATGTTGCGCTGAGCAACGGGATCGATGACACCATCGGAAGCCTTGAACTCATCGGCATACATCAACCATGCGATCACGGCACCCGCAAAGCCGCCGAGCATATCGGCAATCATGAAGGGGATGCAGCTGCTCCACGGCACCAGGCCGACGATGCACTGGGCAAGCACCATGGCGGGGTTCATGCACACGGCACCGCCAAAGACAAACAGGCAGACCGAGATGCCAAAAGACCAAGTGGTGATGGCAAACATGTGGCCGGAGCCCTGATACTTGGTGCCCTTGAGCACCGTATCGCAGTGCACGCCCACGCCAAAGATGATCATGAGGGCAGTTGCGCCGAATTCGCAGAGGAGTTTGGTAAGCATAAAACCTTATCTTTCTTGTCGGTTAAAAACGATTCGTTTAGGCCGCGCACTAGTGCTGCGCGACGACAACGCCCAGGCCATCGGGAATAACGGCAACCTTGGCATCGGCGCCCTTCATCTCAAAGGCGAGCTTGAGCGCCTCCTCGATAGTGTTGACCGGCGTCATGTGCATATCCTTGAGCATCTGGTGATCGCACAGGTCGGTAACCATGATCACAGGGTGATGCGCCAGGATGCGGGCAAAGATCTGGCTCGTCCACTGATCGGGCAGGGTCTCGTCCTTAGGACGGTCGATGCAGGCGCGCTCAAACTCCGCCGGGTCGTTGTCGGCGATGTTGTGATAGAAGCCCTCGCCGCCGTGACCGTCGGCACAACCGGCGACGTCGATGATCACGCCACCCTCGGGAAGCGTAGCCTCGGCAGCGCACATGCCCTTCACGGCCTGATAGATGTTCTGATCGAGCGGGTAGCCGCCGTTGGTGGTAATGGCAATCTCGCACTCGACGGGCTCAACGCCGGCAAGGCTCTTCACGAACTCGCAGCCGGCCTCGTGCGCCTTGTGAATGTCGCCGGCAAAGGAGCCGATGACCTCGTGCTTGCCGTTGAGCACCACGTTGAGCACAAAGGCAAGGTGAGCCATCTCGGCGGCGGCGAACATGTCCTCGCTCACATGGTTGTGGCACAGGTTGCCGGCACGCGAGTGGGAATCATTCACAAACTGACCGTTGTGGTTGTACATGATGGTCTTGTAGCTGGCGACGCCGGGCAGCACGGACTTGCGGCTGCCGGAGAAACCGGCAAAGAAGTGCGGCTCAATAAAGCCCTCGGCAAGCAACAGATCGCAATCGGCGGCAATCTTGTTGATGATGCACTCGCCACCAGAAGGCAGGGTGCCGATCTTTTTCATCATGCTGTCGTCAGTCGCGACGTGCATAACGATTTCCTCGTTGGCAACGATCTCCTCGCCATACTTGTTGACGAGCTCCTCGTGCGTCGACGGACGGTGCATACCCGTAGCAACCAAAATACGCACACGAGCCTCGGGCGCAGCGGAATGGATGTGATGCAGCAGAATAGGCATCGTCACACGCGAGGGAACGGGACGCGTATGGTCGGAGCTAATGATGACGATATCCTTTTTGCCAGCACAAAGCTCCTCGAGCGAAGGCGAGCCATAAGGGTTGGCAAGCGACTCCTCTACCAGCTCTTCCTGCGATTTCGTGGTCTTAAACTCGTTTTGATGACCCTCCATCACACCAGCGAAGTTCTTATCCTCGAGCTCCAGATGCAACGTCTTGTGGTCAAACGGTAGTTCACATTCAAACAATGACGAGCGCCCTCTTCCTTTCAACTGACACACTAGATAAACCGTTGGAAGGATACGCCGCTCACCGAAAAACTCCACCGTCCACCGACTCATTAACACAACGTTCATATTTGACCCACAACAAAACGGCTGCAATCCCAAACGGGACCGCGACCGCTACAGTCGCAAGGCCAGAAGCGCCAAATGTATCTCAATCCCGATCGATAAGACGCGAGGCGCGAAGCGCCAAACGCGCCGCCGGGACAGACCCCATCCAAAACGCGCGAAGCGCACCATCTTTTCTCCAGCCAGTAATCCGCCGAAGACCGGATATCGCAGGGCCCGCCATAGGTTTACTTTTAGGCACACTCCGCAGGACGCAAGAAGCCCTCGCCGCACGAAGTGCGCAGCGAGGGCTTCTTGCATGTCCGAGGACGTGCCTAAAAGTAAACCTATGGCGGGCCCGGACGACTACAGGGCTATCGATTACCCCGTGTTTTGCAATCCTGCCGAGACGCCGGTCACAGTCGAAAGAATCAGGCTCATGTACTCGGCCTTCTTCTCCTCAGCCATCTCGTCCTGGTTCATACGCACCTCGCGAAGGGCGCGAACCTGGGCGATAGACAGGGCGTCGACATAGGGGTTACGCACGCGGACAGCGCAGCCAAGCACGCGACGGCGCTGCAACGGCCATTCATCACCGACGATAGCAAGGACCCACTTACGCGTGAGCTGCATCTCGGTGAAGACCTTCTCGGACAGATCCTGGCGATCGCCCAGGTGCAGATACATCTTGGCGATGCGCTGGTCGGTCTTGGCGATCGACATCTCAATGTTGTCGATAAAGGTGCGGAAGAACGGCCACTCCTGGTAGGCAGCCTTGAGCTGGTCAAGGTCGCCCAGCTGCTCGCAGGCGGTGCCCAGGCCGTACCAAGCGGCCAGGTTAATGCGCGCCTGACTCCAGCTGAAGATCCACGGAATGGTACGCAGGTCGTCGAGCGACTTGGCGCCCAAGCCGCGCTTGGCGGGACGCGAGCCAATCGGCAGCAGACCGACCTCGGTCAGCGGCGTCACGGTCGAGAACCACGGTGTAAAGTCCTCGGTGTTCAGCAGGTCCAGATAGCGCTCGTGGCTTGCGGCGTTAAGCTTCTCGGCCATATCCCAGAACTTCTGCGTGGTCTCGGTGTTAGTCTTCTCGACACTCGGGGCCGACTGCAAAAGCGTTGCGGCGGCAACGGACTCAACATGGCGCTGAGCCAGCGTGCGGTTGCCGTAACGGGCAAAGATGACCTCGCCCTGCTCGGTGAGCTTAAAGAAGCAGTTGACCGAACCCTTGGGCTGCGCCAGCACGGCCTTGTTGGCCGGGCCGCCGCCACGGCCCACGGCACCGCCGCGACCGTGCATGAGCACCAGGTCGATATCGTTCTTCTCGGCCCACTTGGCAATGCGCTCCTGCGCGGAGTGCAGCGCGAGCATGGCCGTGGTAGGACCGGCATCCTTGGAGGAGTCGGAATAGCCCAGCATGACCTCCATGCGGCGGTTGGTTTGGGCAAGGCGCTTTTGCACCACAGGCAGCGTAAGCATCTGGTCGAGCACGTCGACGCAGCCCTCGAGGTCCTCGAGCTGCTCGAACAGCGGGATCACGTCGAGCTCGGGGACATCCTCCTCGTGTGCAAAGGACAGGTGGGCAAGCTCGAAGACGTCGGCCACATGCTGGGCGCTCTTGGTGAACGAGATGATGTAGCGGTGCGCCATCTTCTTGCCGTAGCGCTTTTGGATGGAACCGATAGCGCGGAAGGTATCGATGACCTCGCGCGTCATGGGCTGCAGGTCGCCATGGATACCGTTCTCGTGGATATCCTTGAGGGCACGGGCATGCACCACGGAGTGCTGACGGAACTCCATCTCGACCATATGGAAGCCGAAGGACTCGACCTGCCAGATGATGGTCTGGACCGGGCCGTAGGCAGCACGGACGGCACCGCAGGCGGCCAGCGAGCGCTGGACGACGCGCAGGTCATCCAAGAACTCATCGGCGCTGTGGTACATGGTGTCGGTGATGCGACGCACGGTGGCGTTCAGACGGTCGGCCATGACGAGCATGACGGCGCGATGCGGCTCGTGCTCGGAGATCAGCTCGGCACGTGCGGTGTACTGGGTGCTCATCTCGACCTGATGGTTCCACAGGTTGATGAGCTCGGCAGACGGCTTGCTGTAGGTGGCCTCGAGCGTGAGGTTGCGGCCGATGCGGCGGCACTTGTCCTCGAGCTTGAGCACCATGTGAGTGAAGTACTTGGCGGCGACTTCGCGGCTCACCTTGGCGGTGACGTTGGGGTTGCCGTCACGGTCGGAACCGATCCAGCTGCCGGGATGGAAGAACGCCGGGCACAGCGGCGGCACGGTACCGGCCTTATCACCCAGCACCCAGTCGTCAAAACGACGGTAGATAACGGGGATAACGTCGAACAGCGTGTTATCGAAGATGTCGATGATGGTATCGGCTTCCTCGACCGGCGTGGGCTTCTTGAGCGCGATGGGGCTCGTACGCACCAGGGCGTCGATCTCCTGCAGCATATGGCGCTCGTTCTCCACCAGGTCGGAGCCGCCCAGACGCGGACGCTCCTCCAGCAGGTTGGAGATACGGCGAATCTTGCCCTCGACGGCCTTACGACGGGCCTCGGTGGGATGCGCGGTAAAGACAGGGTGGAACTCGAGCTTGTCGAGCAGCTCGTTGGCGCCCTCGACACCCATCTCGTTTACCAACTGGTGATAGGCGACGGTGAGTTCGTTGGCGGGATCGACCTCGGTATCGGTCGATGCGCCGGCCTCGCGCTCACGCAGCTGCGCGACACGGTAGTTCTCCTCCGACAGGTTAGCCAGATGGAAGAAGCTCGTAAAGGCGCGGACGATAACCTGCTGCTTATCGAGCGGCAGGCTGTCGATCAGATCAACGACCTCACGAAACGCCACGGCGGTGGGCTCGTCGGCAGTGGGCACGCCCTGCTCGTCGACGGACTCGTCGGCAGCGCGGGTGCCGGGGTTTCCGGCGTTGGCCACAATCTCGGCTGTCAAAATCTTGTCGAACAGGTCCGCGATCTCGGGATCATACTCGCTAAGCACACGGCGCTCCAGGCGCAAGAACAGCGCCAGATTGTCGCGCAGCTCCTCGGGGATCTCGATCTCGGCGAGACGCTCCTTGGATTCGGCATTCGAGCCGATTCGGTTAACGAGGCGGTTGACCACGGCAGCGACGCGCGCCGCGGCTTCGGGTACAGACTGGTTGCTTAGGTTCTCAGCCACGTTTCCTCCCATTCCTCCTTCTATGCACGTAACATGCGGTATTCATTATAGGCACTCGGCAAAAACTTTCGACGCTGATTGCGCTTTACCACACAAAAGTATTTTCTGCATTGCAAGGGTTTTTGCTCTAAATGGTCGTATTTCTCGGTGGACGGCATACACAAACGGGGGCATTCCGCATAAAAGCGAAACACCCCCGTAACAATTACTCTCCATGAGCAGGGCAGGTTAGCAGACCCGCAGCTCAAAAAGATACGCTACAGGCGCTCGCGAACCGCCTCGACAACGTTGGCCAAATCGACGAGAACCTCGTCGTGACTCTGCATGTCGCGCACCTTGACCTTGCCGGCGGCAAGCTCGTCGCCACCCAGGACCAGGATGAGCTTGGCGCCCACCTTGTCGGCCTGCTTAAACTGAGCCTTGAGCGAACGGCCCTGATAGTCCGCCTCGGTCACAATCCCTGCGGCGCGAAGCTCCTGCGTAATGGTAAAGACGTTCTGACGCAGCTCCTTGCCGGCATTGGCGACGTAGACACACGGGACCTCCTCGGCACCCAGGTCGCTGCCAAAGGCCTGCAGGGCCAGCAGGGCGCGCTCAAAACCGACGGCGAAGCCGACGCCTGCCGTGGGCTTGCCGCCCTCGAGCTCGACGAGGCCATCGTAGCGACCGCCGCCGCCGATGGAACCGACACCGGCGCCGGGAGCCTCGACCTCAAAGACGGTACGGGTGTAGTAGTCCAGGCCACGCACCAAGGTGGGATCCTCGACATACTCGATACCCGCCGCATCCAGATAGCGCTTGACTTGCTCGTAGTGCTCGCGGCACTCGTCGCACAGGTTGTCGCCCATCAGCGGAGCGTTGGCCATGATCTCGCGGCAATGGTCGTTCTTGCAGTCGAAGGCGCGCAGCGGGTTGAGCTCGGCGCGCTCGCGGCACTCGTCGCACATCTCGTCGGCGTGGTCGAGAATGAACTGCTTAACCTGCTCGCGATAGGCCGGACGGCACTGCGCATCGCCCATCGAGTTAATGAGCAGACGGAGCTTGGAAAGATCGAAGCCCAGGCGCTTGTAGAACTCCATGAGCATGATGATGCACTCGGCGTCTGCCGCCGGATCGGGAGCGCCGAGCCACTCGATGCCCACCTGGTGAAACTGGCGCAGGCGGCCCTTCTGGGGACGCTCGCCGCGGAACATGGCCTCGGCGTAATAGGCCTTAAACGGCGTGGAGCCCTGGGGCACCAGGCTGTTCTCCACGACGGCGCGCACCACACCGGCCGTGCCCTCGGGACGAAGGGCCAAGCGCTGCCTGGGCTTGAGCTTGGTATCGGTACCCTCGGTAAAGACGCGCTCCAGGTTGGCACCGCTAAACACGCGGAACATCTCCTTGCGCACGACGTCGGTCGACTGGCCGATACCGTGGACAAACACGTCCACCTGCTCGATCGCGGGCGTCTCGATGGGCTTAAAGCCAAACGGCTCGAACACGCCGGCCGCAATCTGCTGCATCTTTTGCCAGGCGCGCATCTCGGCGCCGATAAGGTCGCGGGTTCCCTCCGCCTTCTGTGCCTGCATGGGCAAACACCTTTCTTTTGTATCGCGTCATAGGTAGTGGTCATTATACGGCACAAAAACAAAACGCGGCGGCGCGTCTGACCGAACGAGGGTATGGGGGCTCGTTCGGCCAGACGCACCGCCGCTGTTTGTGATCCGCTTTCCTCCGTCTCTTTCGAATCACGTGGTCTGTTGGGGACGGAGGAAAGCGGATCATTTCGTAGGCCCGTGGCCGCCTTGGAAACCGAATGATGGTACGAGCATCCATTCGGCTTCCAAGGCAGCCACGGGCAGAACGGGGCGAACGGAAAAGAGCGACGGGCGTCTACTCCCCCGCCACGCTCGCGCGCAGCTTGGCGGCGATGGGCTCGGATGCCAGCAGGAACACGAGCATGACCACGGAGCACGCCAGGCACACAATCCAGGTGCTCGCAAAGGAGCCCGTGGCATCGAACAGCACGCCCGAGACGATGGCGCCGGTAGTGCCCAAGATTGCCTTGAAAGACAAGGGCATAGGCCTTATGGCCATGCCCGCAGGCTTGAAAGGCAAGGTTGGGTACTACCGGTGGTCGGCGATGTAGCCCAAAGCGACGGCGGCATAAGCCGCGGCGCCAAGGGGAAGCTCGGCATCGCTAAAACGTGCCTTGGGATGATGCTGAGCAAAATGCTCGTCCGCATCAGTCACGGCAGCGCCCACGGTAAAGTACGCGCTCGGGATCTCGCTCGAGATCAGCGCGAAGTCCTCGCTCGCCATGGCGTGGAACAGCGGCAGGAAGGCGGCCTTGGGCAGCACCGCGCCCACGTAGCCAAGCGACGCCTGGGTCATGTCGTCATCGAGTACGAGCGGGGGAACATCCGAGAGCGTCTCGATAGTCGCCGGCGTGCGATAGGTCGTGGCAACACCTTTGACGACCTCCGCGATGCGGGTCTTGAGGTGCTCCATGAGCTCGACGTCGAAGCCGCGCAGCGTACCTTCGAGCACGCAGGTATCTGGAATGACGTTGGCCGCTTGGCCACCGGCAAACTTACCCACGGTCAGTGCGACCTCCTTGGCCGCCGGCACCTCGCGGGAGATGAGCTCCTGAAGTGCCAGATGCACGTGCACACCCGCCGTAATGGGGTCGATGCAGATCTCGGGGCTCGAGCCATGACCGCCCTTGCCCTGCAGCGTGATGCGGAAACCGTACACGCCCGAGAGCGCCGGACTGCCGTAAAGCACCAGGCCAAGCGGCGACTGGCTATTGACATGCATGGCAAAGGCGACCTGAGGACGCGGGTTCTGCAGCAGACCGTCGGCGATGGCGGCGCGGGCACCCTCAAAGGTTTCCTCGCCCGGCTGGAACAGCAACTTAACCGTGGCGTTGGCATCAACAAGCTCTGCCTCGCGTGCTTTGAGCATACGAGCCGCACCAAGCAGCGCCGTCGCGTGCATATCGTGTCCGCATGCGTGCATGCAGCCGTTGGTGGATGCAAAGGGCTCGCCGGATTCCTCGGTAACGGGCAGGGCATCCATGTCGCCACGCAGCATAACGACCGTACCGGCCTGTTCGTCCGTGCAAACGCCATTGCCCCGGGCCGCGGCGGCACCGGCGCCGACAAGGCCCACAACGCAGGAACCATCGACGAGCGTGGCAAATGGGATGTCCATCTCGGTCAGGCGTGCTTGGATATACGCAGAGGTCTGTGGGAGGCTATTACCCAGCTCGGGCATCTGGTGTAGATCGTGTCGCCACGCAGCGAGCTCGTCTGCAAAAGCCTGAGCTTCTGCAACAAGACCGTCACCGATAGCGGTCTGCGCCGCTGCGGTGGCCTTGGGCGCTGATTGCGGTTGAAGATCGGACAAAGCTGGTGCCATAGATGCCCTCCAGTATCGTTTTTGCAGCAAGCACTTTGATAGCGTAAAGTGCAAGGTACTACTTTAAGGGCGAGGCATAAAAAATGCCGCCCCGGGAGGGCGGCGCAACAAGTTGTTTACAATTGCGGGCGCGGCTTTCGACGCAAAAAATCGAAGTGGGTCTCGCTCAAGATAATCGACAGGAAGATGAGCGCGAAGCCGGCGAGCAGGCGCGAGGTGAGCGCCTCCCCCATCAGCAGCACCGAGAACAGCACACCCGAAGGCGACTCCATCGAAAGGAGCAGCGAGCCCGTCGAGGCCGGGACATGCGCCAGGCCGACGTTTTGGATGAGCAGAGCCGCGCATGTGCAGCCCACCGAGAGAAACGCCATCGCACTGATAAAGCTCGGCGTCCACACGGACAGAGGCGCTTGGGTCTCGAATAGCAGCGACGTTGCCAGGCTCAGCACGCCGTTGCCCACAAACATCCAAAACGTGATGACGTTGATGTCCATTTTGCGACCGTACTTGGCAGTCACCGCCATCTGGATGGCGAAAAAGGCCGCACCCGCCAACGTAATGACGTCACCAATGTTGAATTCAACGCTATCGAGTGCGACGAGGCCAATGCCCGCTAGGCACAGCAGCGCGGCACCCAAGTTGTAGCGCGTGAGCTTTTCGCCGCTCAGGAAATAGCTCGCGAACGGCACAAGGATGCAGTACGTGCCCGTCAAAAAAGCATTCTTGCCCGCCGTAGTATGTGCCAGACCGACCGTCTGCAACGCATAGGCCGCCCACATGAGCACGCCCATACTCAGGCCAACGATCAGGTTGCGAGCGTTGAAATGTGCAATGATGCGCTTGTGGAAGACGGCAAACATGACCAACGCTGCGGGCAGAAAGCGTACATAGAGCAGCGCGAACACCGGAATGGTGCCGAGTGCGTCCTTCATAGTGGTAAAGGAGTAGCCCCAGATGACCGCCACCGAAAGGAGCAGAACCTTCCAGAACAGCGGAGAGCGTGCGCCGGCGCCCCGGGGAATACCGCCCGCGCCCAAATCCTCACGGGCTACAGGGCTATCGGGCAAGTTCTCGATTTCGTTGGCAGCGTATTGGGCCATGGAACATCCTCGCACTCAATCTGGGCGTGGTGTCCGCACGCGTATGGCTGCGTGCCGCCTCATGGTCAAATAAAAACAGGGCGCACCGGACCCCCGGCACGCCCCGCTACTGTAACAACAACCAAGCAACCCGTGCAATTCACTACGCTAAAGCATCGGGTTGGAAGGCCTCGATGTTCCGACGGCGTTTACGTCGCTGCATTAAATCAATTTGGTTGACTCCAGCTTTTCGATGATCCAGTCGTTGGCTTTGATAACCGGGCGGCGGAAGACGACGCCCAGGGCCAGCGACGGAATCAGATAGCTCGCCAGAATACCCAGCTCAACCCAGTACTCCATATGGTAGGCACCGGCCATAGCGGCGTGCATGGCGTTGATGCCGTGGGTAAACGGCAGGAACGGGTAGATCGCCTGGAACACGGGACCGGTCATCTCGATGGGGAACGTGCCGCCCGAACCGCCGACCTGCATGACCAACAGCACGACAGCGAGGGCCTTGCCGATATCGCCAAACGAAACCGTAAGCGTGTAGACGATATTGGAGAACACGAGACTCGCGACCCAGCCCGCCAGCACAAACTGCAACGGGTTGTCGCACTGGATGCCAAAGAACAGAATGTCGCCCGCGCACACGAGCGTCGCCTGCAGCAAGGCCAGACCGCCAAAGAACAGATAACGGCCCAGGTAGATCTCGTGCAGGCGCACGGGAATGAGCTCGTTGATAAGCTCATCGTCAACCGAGACCTTCATCATGGCCGCCAGAACAATCGAGCCCACCCACAGCGACAAAATCGTATAGAACGGCGCCATGGCCGAGCCGTAGTTGCGGATCGGATAGACCGGCTTGCGGTCGAGCGCGACGGGACCGGAAAGCGACACGGCCAGACCCTCGGGGTCGTTGCCGATCATCGTCTTGATCGTGGCCAGGTCACCCGAGATCAGAGCGCTATCAAGCTCGTCCTTAAAGGCGCTGATCTTGTCCGACGCCTCGCCCAGCTGATCGGAAGCCTTGTTGACCAGCTTTGCAGCCTTGGAGAGACCCTTCGCGAGCGAACCAGAGGCGTCGGTCAGACCGCTCACGGCGCTATCCAAGTCACCCGAGATATCGTTCAGGGAATCCAGAACGCCCGAAATAGTCTTCTTGAGCTCCTTGGCCTTAACCGAGAACGTGGAATCGTAGTCGGACTTAGCACCCGAGATACCCGCCTTGGCATCAGCGATGGCCTGGTCGACCTCGGCACGCGAGTTGTTGACCTCCGCCATGCCGTCCGAAAGGGACTTTGCGGTCGCCGTCAGGTCCTTCGCATTGTTGCGGTACTCCGCGGCAATTCTGCCCAGCGACGTCGCAGCGGACTTGAGACCGTCTTTGAGCTTGTCATCACTCACCTGGTCGGCAAGGCTGCGGAGCCGATCGGCCATCGCATCGATATCGTCAGCACGCGTATTGAGCGCCGCTGCGGCTTCGTTGAGCTGAGACACCGTAAGGTCAACATGCTGATTCGCGGCATCGAATGCCTTCGCAAGCTCGGCGGACACGTTGTCGAACGAGCCCGCGCTTCCGTCAATCGCCGCGTCAACGGCATCGTTGGCGGCCTTGAGCGCTTCCTTGGAATCATTGATGCCGCTCTTGGCGTGCTCCATCAGCTGCTTCGTCGACTCATCGACGGTGCCCGTCTGCTTGAGCATGCCGCCCGCCGACGTCAGCGAATCGGACGTGGAGCTCAAAACGCCCGCCAGCGACGTTGCGCTGGTCTGAATGTCCTGCAGGTCCTGGACCGAATCGCCCAGCGTAGAGGACAGATTGGCGATAAAGTTGCTCACCTGGTCGGTGCTCATATAGTCGAGCAGGCTGGACACGGTTTTAAGACCGATGCTCGTAATGGTTTCGGTAAAGGTCTCGTTGACCTGACTCTGGACGGCGCTCGAGCCTTTCTCGGTCACGATCTGCGCGATGGCGTTGGCCTTCTGGTTCTCGTAGAACTCGATATCGGCGTGCTTCACCTCGGTCGAGAATAGCGTCATCATGTCGGCGCTAAACGTTTTAGGGATAACGACGGCAGCGTAGTACGTGCCCGACTTAACGCCCTCAATCGCCTTATCGCGATCGTTGAGGACGACCCAGTCGAAGCTCTCGTTGCCGCGCAGGGTGGCGGTTACGTTTTCGCCCACGTTAACCTCGACGGGAATCAGATCGCTCTCGTAGCCCTCGTCGGTGTTGACCACTGCAATCTTAAGGTTGCCGGTATTGCCGTAGGGATCCCAGCTTCCGGCGATGTTAAACCATGCATAGAGACATGGCACGATGACCAGGCCCATCACGACGACCATGCCGATCACGGAGCGAGACACGTTTTGGACATCGCGCTTAAACAGGTGCAGGATGTTTTTCATTTATGCCTCACCTCCTTTAGAGTGCTTGCCAAGCGGGGTGGTGTCCCCGTCGTTTCCGTTTACGTTGTCAACGCCGTCGGCATCTTGAGCCTTACGATGCGCACCGATATGCGGCAGACGGCTCGTGGGCCGTTCGCTGTCCTTGGTGCCCCGCTCGCTGGCGTTGAGACCAAACATGCGACGGGCGGCAGGGATGGCAGCCGTATGCTCGCGCATCTCGCGGCGAAGGTCCTCGTCCGAAAGCGCCGAGATGCGCATCTGGGTATTGAGGCTCGCGCGGATATATTCGATGTTAATGAGCCAGCCGCAGATGGCGATAACCGAGACAATCCAGACAACCAGTAGGATGATCTTGCCGTTATTGTCGATATCGAGAACCGTCGACAGTACAAAGAGCAGGACCTGGACGCCCACCACGGCAGCAAAACCGCCCTTGATGTAGTAGGGGTAACGGTGCTCAAAAGTCACCGCATGGTCGAGCACCTCGCGACGGTACGAATCGGAATCGAGCACGACGCGCATGGCCGTGCGCAGCGAATAGCGCTGGCGCGGCAGGTCGTTGGACTCGCAGATCATGAGGCCCGTCGTGGAAAGCTGCTTATCAAAGAGCAGATTGAGGTTGAGCAGCAACGGGCGCAGCTGCAGACCGATAAAGAGCGCCACGATCAGGAACACGCCCAGGATGCACAGGTTAAACAGGTAGTTGAACGAATACATGCCGCCGACCGTCTCGCGCAGCAGATTGATGCCGTAGGTAAAGGGCAGCAGCGGGTGCAGCCACTGGAAGAAGCCGGGCATCATCTCGATGGGGTACATGCCCGACGAACCCGGGATCTGCACGATGACGAGAATGACGCCGATAGCCTTGCCGATATGCTTAAACGTGGTGGACAGCGCATAGATGATATTGACGTAGGTGAACGAAATGGCGATGCCGCCCAGCACGAACAGCAGCGGGCTGACGCACTGCACGCCAATCACCAGATCGCCTACCGTAACGATGATGGCCTGCAACGCGCCCAGGATCACCATGAGCAACCAGCGGCCAAAGTAGCCTTGGCGCGCCGTAAAGCTGCCAACACCTTCACGGTCGACCTCGAGCTTGTAAATGGCGATGAGCACATAGCCGCCCACCCAAAGCGCCAGATTGGTGTAGAAGGGAGCGATGCCCGAGCCAAAGCTCTTGACCGGATAGATTGACTTGGACGTCAACTCAACCGGAGACGCCATGAAATCTGCCACGTCATTGACATCGACGCCCATCAGATCGGCCAGCTCGCCCATGGACTCGGAGGTCTGCAGCGCCGCGATGTCATTGGCGGCGGTTGCAAGCTTGTCCTGGACCTTGGCAAGCGAGGAATCGGTCTGGGACAGCGTGGTCTTGGCCTGGCCGAGCGTAGCGCTAAGCTGCGCCAACGTGCCGCGCGCATTTGCAAGTGTAGGTGTCATACCCGAGACGATACCGGTCAGGTCGCCCGAAACGGCAGCAAAAGAGTCGAGCGCGCTCGAGGCCTTCGGCAGCGCGTTTTGGCCCAAGTCCGTCTGGGCTTGGCCAAGGTTGGTCGCACCGGTATGAATTGCGTTATTGATAGCGTCACTGGCACCCGAAACAGCCGCTGCGTCATTCGCCATGGCGCTCGACTGCGCGGACAGACCGTCCTTGATGCTCTGAAGCTTTTCATTCTGCTCTCGAAGCAAATCGATGGTCGATACAATGCGCGCGTCAATTTCCTCGGAACCTGTCGACGTGTCATTGGCGAGAATCTCTAAGTGCCCGATAACGGCCTTATTGTGGTCGATCGTCGCTTGAAGAGACTCGAGCGAGTTGTCGATACGGGTGGTCGTAGATGTGACCGTGCCCGTCAGCTTGCCGATGGCAGCGTTCGCAGAGGCTGACGTCTTGGTGAGCGCAAGGCTGCCTTCCGAGAGCGCCTTGGAGAGCGAGGCGACAGAGTTGCCCGCCGTGGCGCGAGCCTCGCCCAGCAGGTCATTGCCCTGGGAGATCGCCTGCGTCAGCGACGGCGCCTGACCCTGCAGACCGGCAAGTGCCGCATCTGCCGAGGCAATGGAACCACTCGTCTTATCGATGGCGGCATTCATGTCGCCAATCGAATCACGCACTTCGCCCAACGTATCGGAAGCCTCTGATACCGAACCGGCCAACGAATCCTGAGTCTGGGTTGCCTTGTCCTTTAAATCGACTCCGGCATCCTTGGCAATACTGGCAACGGTCTCGCCCACCGTGGAGACAAATTCCGAGTTGATCTGCTCCTCGATGGTGTTTGCACCGGTGTCGGTAACCTTGGGCGCAATAGCGCTCTTCTTCTCATTGACGTAGTACGTAAGCTTGGGCTGATGGTAGTTGCCGTCGAGCATCGAAACCAGGTTATCCGAGAAGTTCTTGGGGACTACGATGGCCGCATAGTACTCACCGCTCTCGACGCCCTCTTTGGCATCGGCCGCAGAATCGACGAAGGTCCAGCCCAGCTGATCGTTCTCCTTGAGCTGATCGACGACCTGATCGCCCGCGTTGAGCTCGCCCACCAGGTCGTTTTGGGTGCCCCGATCGTTGTTGGCGATGGCAATCTTGATGCCCTGGGTGTTTCCGTACGGATCCCAGTTGGCCACGATGTTGTACCAGGCATACAGCGAGGGAATAACGCACACGCCAAGGGTAACCACCAAGGCGACGGGGTTCACAAGCAGTCGCTTAATGTCGCGCTTAAATATCGCAAAGGAGACCTTTGCATTGGATAGTTTGCTGCCGAGACTCACGCTTGGACCATCCATCCTGTCGTTGAATCGAATCGTACTATCGACAACCATTGTAGTAGGCGCTTTAACGTCTCAAAGCACAATGGTGTTGAGTTTTGCGGGTAGCAATATACTACGAAGATGAGTTAACGTACAGTTGTACAGTATCTTAAATTTCAGCAGGTCACAAAACCACAACCCGCACAAATAAATGATCCCTTGGGGACGGAGGGATCATTCAAAAGGAAACGAGAGTGGAAAATCTCTCACTTCAAGCCCGCATTCGAGCCAAAAGTGGGAGATTATCCACTCTCGTTCTAATCTAGTTACGGTGCCGTATCCCCGAACTACATCAAGTTGCAAACAGCCGCCGCGAAGGCTACGGGATCCTCGGGGAGGATGCCCTCGACCAGCAGGGCCTGGTCATAGAGCAAACCGGAGTACTGCTTGATCTTGTCGGCGTCGCCCGCCTTCTGAGCGGCGACGAGCTTGGAAAAGACCGGGTGCTTGGCGTTGAGCTCGAGCACGCGCTGGCTCTTGGGCATACCGTCGGGCGCGCCCTCGGGACCCTTCTGGAGCACCTTCTCCATCTCGAGCGAAAGCGGGCCCTCGGTGGTGATGCACGCGGGAGCATCGGTCAGGCGCGCAGAGACGGCAACCTTCTCGACCTTGTCGCCGAGTGCCTCCTTCATGGCGTTAAAGAGGTCCTCGTTCTCCTTGGTGGCGTCCTCGGCCTCCTTTTTCTCGTCCTCGGTCGCCAGGTCAAGATCACCGGTTGCGACGTTCTTGAGCTCCAGGTGACGATCCTCAACCTCGGGCTCGGCACCATCGGCCACGGCCTTCTCGGCAGCCTCGCGGGCGGCATCGTCCTCGTAGATCTTGGGCATATCGGCGGCAACGTACTCACGCATAGCCTGGAAGGTGAACTCATCCACGTCCTGCGTCAGCAGCAGCACGTCATAGCCGCGGTCGAGCACGCCCTTTACCACGGGCATCTTGGCCAAGCGCTCACGCGAGTCGCCGGCGGCGTAGTAGATGGCCTTCTGATCCTCGGGCATGCCCTTGGCATACTCGGCCAGGGTAATCATCTTCTGTTCCTTGGCAGACCAGAACAGCAACAGATCGGCGAGCTCATCGGCCTTCATGCCATAGCTCGAGTAGATGCCGTACTTAAGACCGCGGCCAAAGTTCTCAAAGAACTTCTCGTAGGCCTCGCGGTCGTTGTCACGCATATCCTCAAGGTCGGCGGTGATCTTCTTTTCCACACGCTTGGCGATGGCCTTGAGCTGACGGTTCTGCTGCAGCGTCTCACGCGAGATGTTGAGCGACACATCGGCGGAATCCACGACGCCGCGGACAAAGTTGTAGTAGTCGGGCAGCAGGTCGTCGCACTTCTCCATGATCAGGACGTTGGAGCTGTAGAGTGCCAGACCCTTCTCGTAATCCTTGCTGTACAGATCGAACGGCGCGCGGCCCGGCACAAACAGCAGGGCATCGTACTCGAGCGTGCCCTCGGCATGGAAGCTGATGGTGCGCGCAGGATCGTCAAAGTCGTGGAACGTGGACTTGTAGAACTCGTCGTAGTCCTTCTGCTCGACATCGGAGCTGCGCTTCTTCCAGATCGGTGTCATGGAATTGACGGTCTCGAGCTCCTGGTAGTCCTCGTACTCGGGCTTGTAATCGTCGCCGGCGTCCTCGGGCTTGGGTTTCTGGCGGCTCTTGGACACCATCATCTGAATCGGGTAGCGCACATAGTTGCTGTACTGCTGAATCAGGCTCTTGAGACCCCACTCGGTCAGGAAGCGATCGTAGGTCTCGGCCTCGCCGTCGGCATCGAGCTTCTCGTTCTCGCGCAGCGTCAGGATGACATCGGTACCGTGCTCGGCGCGCTCACCGTCCTCGATGGTGTAGCCCTCAAGACCGTCGGATTCCCACACATGGGCGACATCCTCGCCATAGGCGCGGCTGACGACCTTCACATGGCTGGCAACCATAAAGGCAGAGTAGAAGCCCACGCCAAACTGGCCGATGATGTCGACATCCGAACCCTGCTGCTCGGCGTTCTCGGTCTTAAACTCCTCGGAGCCGGAATGGGCGATGGTGCCCAGATTGCGCTCGAGCTCCTCGGCGGTCATGCCAATGCCGTTATCCGAGATGGTAATGGTGCGGGCGTCTTTATCAAAGGAGACGCGAATGGCCAGGTCGCCCTGGTTGATCTTGACGCTCGGATCCTGCAGGCTCTTAAAGTTGAGCTTGTCGACGGCGTCGCTCGCGTTAGAGATAAGCTCGCGCAGGAAGATTTCCTTATTGGTGTAGATGGAGTTGATCATGAGGTCGAGCAGTTTTTTGCTCTCGGTCTTAAATTGACGCATGTGCAGTCCTTTCGCGCTACCCCCGTCCGCAAAAACGGCCCGGTTGCCCGAGCCGCATCGCAGACCTGCTATGTTCAGACTTAGATTTTATAACCCAATAGCGCGCATATATACATACGGAATCGAAAAACTGTATGTCCGAGCGCTCCAATGCGTCAATTGCCAAGGAGTGTCCCCAGCTGCCGGCAGAAAAGGAACGTCCCTATCTGCCATCTACGCGCTTGGCCATCCAGACATGGGGCTGGCCCTCGTCTTCGTAATCTACCGGGGCAATTTGCGTGTAGCCCGCCTTTACATAGAGCGGCAGCACGTATTCCTGCGCATGCAGCTTAATAAGCTTGGCGCCGGCATCGCGTGCACACGAAGCACTGGTCTCCACGATCGCACTCGCCAGTCCGCGACGACGCATAGCCGGCAGCACGGCGACGCGCCCCATAATGTAGGTCTCCCCCGCCGCAACGCCTTCGTCCATGTCGCATGCCGGCAACACCGGGGCCTCTGCGTCAGCCACGCGCTCAAGCTCTTCGGGAAACACGCGCGAGCAACCGGCAAGCTCGCCGTCTACATAGAGCGTCACATGAATGCAGTTTGGATCCTCGTCGATAGCGTCGAGCTCATTCTCGTAGCCCTGCTCGTCCATAAAAACGACGCGGCGCACCAACGCCGCGTCATCAAAGCATCCCGTCTTAAGTTGGATATCCATGGCTGCCCTTTCATTCAATGCGAACGTTAGGGACAGATTTTAGCGAAAATGAGCTCCGCGTACGCTAAACTTCGCGCGAGCCTTCGCCAGGCAGTCGTAATGACCCACGTTATGGGCATCGCTCGCGATGAAGCTGTACAGGTTCTGATCGAACAGGCGCTGTGCCGGCTTTTTCTCGCGACCAAAGCGACCGCCGGCAATAAAGTCCGCCGAAGCCTGCAGCTTACAGCCCATATCGACCAGACGCTCCGCCACGCTTACATCCTTTTGAACCGCACGATAGCGCTCAGGATGAGCGATGATCACCTGGTAGCCACGGCACTGCAAATCGTAAATCGTGTTCTCGTACTCTCTAAACGCATACGCATCGGCATGCGTCGAAAGTTCGAGCAGAAACTCGTTGGTCCCATCGAAATGCAAGTGCTCCGCGGCATCGATACCAAGCTCAACGAGCTTTCGATGGTTGACCTCGAAGCCCATCTGGAGCGGAAAACCGTCAGCGTTATCACGCAGCAGCTCAAAGGCATCCCACATCTTGTCGTAATCAAAATAGGGATCACGGCAGTGAGGAGTGCAAACGATTCTGGTTACACCGGCCCGCTTGGCAGCCTCGAGCATCGCCAAGCTCTCATCGAGATCGGCGGCGCCGTCGTCTACACCCGGCAAGATATGGCAATGAATGTCACGCATAGGTCAGCCTTAATCAACTAAACGTTTGCTCGGTTGGTGAAGATGCCCTTTTTGGAAGTCCCCTGATCGTCGGAGCCCTTCTTAACCTTCTTACCGTCCTTGGTGTAGTAGGAGTAGTAGTACTCGCTGGTCTCGGTCTCGCAGTAGTTCATAACGGTACCGATGAGCTTGACCTTCTCGGACTTCTTAAGCTGACCGATGGCGTTGAGCGCCTCCTCGCGCTTGGTGAAATCCTCACGCACGACAAAAAGCGCACCGTCGGTCAGACTTGCGATCTCGGCAGCATCGATGAAGGTGCCGACCGGGGGAGCATCAAAGATGACGTACTGGAACTTGGCGGACAGTGCCTTTACCAGCTTGGCAAAGCGGTGAGAGACGATGATGTCGGCAGGATTGGGGATATGCGGCTCGGCATCGAGGAAGTAGAAGTTCTTCTGACCCGTCTCGACAATCGCCTGGTCAATAGAAACCTGCTCGGAAAGGACTGCATAGAGTCCGCCGCGGGAGCGGACGCCGAGCATATCGGCAAGGGACCTGCGACGCATATCAGCCTCGACCAGCAGGACGCTCTTGCCGCTGGTGGCGATAGCCTGGGCAAGGTTGATGGAAACCGTAGACTTGCCCTCGTTGGGAATCGAGGACGTAACGGTGATGGTGCGAATGGGGTCGTCCACGCTCGCAAAGCGGATGTTGGCCAGAAGGGTCTTGGCGGCATTCTGTACAACGAGCTTATCGGTGTTCTTTGCCTTAGCCATGCCTATTTACCACCTTTCATAGCCGGAATTCGGCCAACAACGGGAATGCCCAGGAGCTCTTCTGCCTCTTCGGCACCGCGGATGCGGGTGTTGAGCATGTCTGCCAAAACGACATAGGCAACTGCGATAAAGATGCCCGCGAGGAACGCGACAGCAACGTACAGCATACGCTTGGGGCCGCTGGGGGCTTCGGGGGTCTTAGCCTCGTCGATAACGTTGATGCTCTGGGCAGCGCCGACGTTCTGAGCGACCGTACTCACCGAGCTAGCTATGGCCTTTGCGACCTCAGCCGTCTCCTTGGCATCGGTGCCGGTAACCGAAAGCGTAATGACACGCGTGGTGGTCTCGGAGGAAACAGACACCTTGTAGTCATCCAGATCGGTGAGGCCCAGTTCCTTGGCGGCGCCGCTCTTAACGCTATCGCTATCCAACAGCGTGGCAATATCGTTGGAAAGCATCTGGCTCGCCGAGAGATCGTTGTAGCTCATCTGACCGCTATCGTCGGTCTTGGCGAGAATGTACATGCTCGTCGTCGCGGTATAGGTGTTGTCCATCGCAACGAAGGACACGATGCCCATGGCGATCGCGCAGACCACCGGAAGGGTGATGACCAGCTTGAGGTGCTTTTTGAGCAGCTGGAACAGTTCGAGAAGGGTCATGCAGCTTGCCTTTCATTTCCCCAGTTCGGATTGACAAAACTGTCCGTATGTTATCGCATCTTTTTACCGAGACCAAACTCTATACATAAGAAACAGGCTCTCCTGTAAAAATGTCGGAAGCAATCGTAAAATTGCACAACAACGCCGCACCCGAAAGTCAAATGCGGCGTCTGCATCAATATCTATGTTGTATCGCTATGCGAATGGCTCGTCCTGCTGTATGGGAAACATCACCGTAATGGTGGTTCCCACGCCCAACTCGCTCGACAAATCGAGCGTGGCGTGATGATACAGGGCCGCATGCTTGACAATGGCAAGGCCCAGGCCGGTTCCGCCGCGTGCCTTGGACCTACTCTTGTCCACGCGATAGAACCGCTCAAACACCTTGCCCTGTTCTTCAGGCGCGATACCGATTCCCGTGTCGGCGACCGCGAGGAACGGATGGCCTTCGTCGTTGGTGCCGCACTGCAGCGTAACCGTACCGCCGGGTCGATTGTAGCGGATGGCGTTGCTTGCCAGATTATAGATGAGCTCGTCGATCAAGCGCGACACGCCTTCGACGACCACAGGCTTGGTCTCATGACTTATCGTCACATTCGCCTGACGGGCGACCTGTTCAAGACGCTGCTCAACCGCGTAGATGGCACGCGAGAGCTCAATAGGCTCCGTGGACCCAATGGGCACCGCCTCGCCCTCAGTTGCACGCTCGGCCTCGTCCAAGTTAGACAGCGTAAGGATATCGTTGACAAGCGCTGCCAAGCGGCCCGCCTCACGATAGATGCGACCGCCAAAGTTGCGCAGGTCGTCCTCGCCCTCGACCATGCCGTTTGCAATGAGCTCGGCATAGCCCGAAATCGCCGTAAGCGGCGTCTTGAGCTCATGGGTGATATTCGCCGTGAACTCGCGGCGCATACGGTCGTTGTCCGCTAGCACCGCCATTTGGCGCTTGAGTTCCTGGCGCTGCGACTCGATACGCTCAAGCATGGGGACCATCTCGGCATAGGCGTGCTCATAGCTACGGCGTGGGTGGTCCAAATCCACCTCTTGCAACGGCGCGATGATGGCACGGGACTCGCGGCGCGCCATAAAAAACGAGAGTACCGCACCCGCTGCTGCGATAAGCAGCATCGGCGCCACCATCGACAGCAAAATCGCCGCAACGCCAGGCTGGGCCTGCGCCAAGCGGACAACCTGGCCGTTATCAAGGGCGACGGCGCGATACAGCATAATCTCGTCGAGCGTAGAGCTTGCGCGCTCCGCGGAACCCAAACCACTCTCAAAGGCCTCGATGACCTCGGGGCGATCGCCATGGTTGGGCAGTGTGGAAGGCGACGCCTCGTTGTCGTAGGCAACCGATCCATCCTTGTTAATCAGCGTGATGCGCAAGTCCTCGCGATCGAGGCTACGCAAGAACGGGATGGGCTCCTGCTGCTCGTCGAGGGCGGCAGCGATGAGCTCGGTTTCCTGCGCCAGGTTGGCACTCGTGGCATCCGCCAAGGTGTTTTGCACAAAGAACGCGCCCAGCACCGTAAACGCCACGATAACCGCCATGGCGCAGACAAAGATTGTCACAAAAACGCGGTGCGACAGCGTATGTTTTCCCTGGGGGGCGAAGACCACGGGTTACTCCTCCGATGCGGTGGCCGCGGTGTCGTCACCTTCGGCACCATCACCGGCAGAAGGCTCGGCCAAGCGGTAGCCCACGCCGCGCACGGTCTCGATGGCGCCGGCATGCTCGCCCAGTTTTTGGCGAAGCGTCTGCACGTGCACGTCAACGGTGCGCGAACCGCCGTCGAAGTCCCAGCCCCACACGCTCTGCAGCAACGACTCGCGAGTAAAGACCACGCCGGGCTTACGCATGAGGTACTCGAGCAGGTCGAACTCGCGCAGGGTGAGCTTAAGCGACTCGCCGGCAACAGTCACCTCACGATGGCTGGGCGAGAGCACGATGTCGCCCACGCTGAGCACATCGCTTGCCTGTTTGACCATGCCGCCGCGACGCAGCAGTGCGCGGCAGCGGCTGGCGAGCTCCATGAGCGAAAACGGCTTAGTCAGGTAATCGTCGGCACCGCCATCGAGCGCCATCACCTTGTCGAGCTCGGTATCCTTGGCGGTAAGCATCATGATGGGCACCGTCGCCGTCAGGCGATCGGCACGCAGTCGACGCATAATCGCCAAGCCATCGGTATCGGGCAGCATGATGTCGAGCAGGACGGCATCGGGTACCCGTCGCGCCACAGCAGCCTTAAACTCACCGTCGCACGAAAAGCCTTCGGCCTCAATCCCCTGCTTGCGCAGCGCATAGACCGTCAAATCCCTGATGTTGTCATCGTCCTCGACGTAATAGATCATGTTGAACCCCTTTGCGGCCGGCATGACCGCATCTTAACCCTAAAGGTACCTTTACTAGATGGTATCAGCCAAAACGCCCCGTCAAATAATCCGCCGTGCGCGGATCGGTCGGATTCTTGAAGAGTTGCGCGGTGGGCGCGTGCTCCACCAGCTCACCCAGCAAAAAGAATGCGACCGAATCGGAGATACGCGCCGCCTGCTGCATATTGTGCGTAACGACCACGAGCGTGCAGGTCTCTTTGAGCTCGCAGGCCAGCTGCTCCACCACCAGCGTCGACACAGGGTCGAGTGCCGAGGTCGGCTCGTCCATCAGCAGAATGTCGGGCTGCACGGCAAGTGCGCGGGCGATGCACAGACGCTGCTGCTGGCCGCCCGAAAGACCCAGACCCGACTCTTTGAGCTTGTCCTTGACCTCATCCCATAGCGCAGCGCGACGAAGGGAGTCCTCGACCAGCTCATCCAGCGCAGCGCGATCGCGCACACCCATACCGCGCGGACCATACGCGACGTTGTCGTAGATGCTCATGGGAAACGGGTTGGGGCGCTGGAACACCATGCCCACGCGCTGGCGAAGGCGGCAGATGTCGTAGTCGCCCAGGATATCTTGACCATCGAGCGCAATCTTGCCCTCGATGCGGCAGTCCTTGATGCCGTCGTTCATGCGGTTAAAGCAGCGCAGCAACGTGGACTTTCCGCAGCCCGAAGGCCCGATGAACGAGGTAATCTGCTTGTCGCGGATCTTGATATTCACGTCCTTGAGCGCATGGTGGTCGCCATAGAACAGGTCGAGGCCCTCAACATCGATTCGCGTCGGCGAGGCGGCAAGATCCTCTGCCGTGGGGCGAGTCGCATCCCCAACCTCGCGCTCGTGCGCGGCCTCGGCCTGCGCTTTCATGAGTTCTTCAAGCTCCGTGGGCTCCACAGCCGCAGCAGCCGTCATACCGCATACCTCCACATCGATATCAATTCAGCAGTATCGATAGTAGGAATCGCGGCTCATATGCACGTGAGCGCATTGTCAAGTGTTTGTAAGGGCACACTGGCTATGCGGCGGGCAGCTCGATGGTGAATATCGTGTGTTCGGGCGTCGATTCACATGCAACGGTACCGCCGTGCGCGCATACGATCTCCTTGGCGATGGCAAGCCCCAGTCCAGCGCCGCCGCGATTGGTCGCACGCGCCGCATCCAGGCGATAGAACTTCTCAAAGATCACCTTGAGCTTAGCCGCAGGGATAGGATCGCCCTGATTGATAAAGCGCACGCGCACGCCGTCATCGTCTTGGCGCCCGGCCTCAATCGTGATAGTCGAGCCCTCATAGCTATAGGCGACGGCGTTTTTCATGATGTTGTTAAACACGCGGGCCATCTTGTCGCCATCCACGAGCACCGTCAGGTCCTCGCGAATATCAACTTGGACTTCCTTATGCTGCTCGTTGAGGATGGGATAGAACTCGTCAGCCACCTGAGCCAGCAGCAACCCCAGATCAACATAGCCACGCGTGAGCACGATATCGTGGAAGTCAAAGCGCGTGATATCGAAGAACTCTTCGATGAGTGCATCGAGCCGGTGCGCCTTGTCGAGCGCCACGCCCGTAAAGTGCGCACGTTGCTCAACCGGCAGTTCAGGAGCCTCTTGCAGCAGCGAAAGATAGCCCACCACACTGGCAAGCGGGGTGCGCAGGTCATGTGCCAAGTACGTGACCAGATCGTCCTTGCGATGCGACTCGTCACGCAGAGCTTGCTGCACCTTGCGCTCACGGTCACGCACGCGGTTAAGGGCGCCCTCGACCTCCAAGAAGTCGCCGTCGATGTTGTCCCAGGTGTCGGGGTGATCGATCAGGCGATCTTGAATACGAGCGGCCAGCATACAATCGGCATGCTGCTCGCCCTGTTCGTAGCCCTGGCAGTACAGGGCGCGGCCGCAAAAGAACAGCACGCACGCGGCAAGCGCCAGCACAAAGCCAAGCATGTTGAATACAAAGCCGGCATCGAACAGCACCGGCCCTTCAATGCCGCCGAGCGCCATGGCGCCAATCGCCAACGTCATGGCCCACGCGGCGCCGCCAATCACCACGCAGCGGCGCACGATCTCAAATCGATCGATCAGCAAAAAGCCGACAAGCAGCACCGCCAAGATTCCGACGATGTTGTCGATGCCAATCAGCAGCAGGCTCAGCAAAAAGAGCAGTACCGTTGCAAGCGCGCGGTTATCAACGACCGACCTCACGTATTCAAAGAGTCGATCGGGTGCCTCGAATGCCTGCCTATCGTCTTTTGTCATATCCACTTCCCCACCATCAAAAGCGTTATTCGATGATGTAGCCGACGCCCCAGACGTTTTTGATAAAGCGCGGCTTTTGTGCGTCGTCGCCGATCTTTTCGCGCAAGTGGCGAATGTGCACCATCACCGTATTGTTGGAGCCGGGCATAAAGTCCTCGTTCCATACCGCGCGGAACAGGTCCTCCACGGCCACCACGCTGCCGCGATGCTCGACCAGATACAGCAAGATTGAATACTCGGTGGGTGTGAGGCGTACCGGTGAACCGTCCACCGTTACGGAACGAGCATCGCGGTTGATCTCCAGGCCGTCGAGCTGGAGGGTCGGCGACTCGGCCGCCTGTGCGCGGCTACCGTAGCTGGTGTAGCGGCGAAGCTGAGCGTGCACGCGCGCGATGAGCTCCAGAGGACGAAACGGCTTAACCACGTAATCGTCCGCGCCAAGCGAAAGGCCCTCGATCTTGTCTTGCTGGGCATCGCGCGCCGTCAGCATGATCACGGGATAGGTATGGCTGGAACGGATCGTACGCAGCAGCTCAAACCCATCGATATCGGGCAGCATGACATCCAGCAGCGCCAGATCGAACTCCTGCTCCAAGATTGCCTTGGCAGCATCGGCCCCGCTATAGGCAATCTGGACATCAAAGCCCTCTTTTGTAAGGTAGATACCAACCAGGTCGGCGATGGCCTTCTCGTCATCAACTACCAGTATGCGCTCGTTCATGCGTGCTCCTCTCGCGCTCCATTATGCCCGAGGCGGCGCCCGCCACACACAACAAGCGCGGGCGATTAAGTCGACCTTAAGCACCCTTGTGCCCGTTCGAGCACGAATGTGGGCCACGCGCGCACGCAACGATCGTCGTCGCCGGCAAACGATATACTCTAGTGCCAGAAGAGACCATCCCGTCGAAAGCGAAATCTGTGAAGTCCCTCACCTCTTTTGCAAAGCGCTCCGCCCAGCTTGCCGCCGGCTTTACCTGCGCCATCGCCCTTGTTGCCGGCGTGCCTGCTGTTGCTGGCGCCCAAGTGCTCACGACCGACGACGTCTGCGGCAAGACCGCCGACGTCCGCGGCATCACGACAGAAAACCTGCCC
Source organism: Collinsella sp. (assembly GCA_036302525.1). Classification (GTDB taxonomy): domain Bacteria; phylum Actinomycetota; class Coriobacteriia; order Coriobacteriales; family Coriobacteriaceae; genus Collinsella. Next base: position 107,058 of record JAXJCG010000008.1, read on the forward strand.
GATATCGAGGCAACTAATGCCCTTGTTATGGGCAAGGACGGCACCGTCTACTATGGACGCGGCGCCGATGAACAGGTCAAGATTGCCTCGATCACCAAGGTCATGACCGCAATCCTAACCGTCGAGAATTGCAAGATGGACGAGAAGGTCACGGTGAGCAACGCCGCAGCCACCGTGGGTAATTCGACCGCCGGCTTGCTCGAAGGCGACGAGCTTACCGTGGAGCAGGCACTACGCGGTCTGATGATTCCCTCGGGCAACGACGCCGCCATCGTGCTCGCCGAATATGTGGGCAAGAAGATCGACCCCAAGACCAAAGACGCCGAGGCCACATTTGTGAAGGCCATGAACGAGCGCGCTAAGAAGCTCGGCTGTACCGGTACGCTTTTTGAAAACCCGCATGGTCTGGACTTTGATGAGTGGGCTGGCAATATGCACTCAACCGCACACGACGTAGCGCTGATGATGCAGGAGGCCATGAAAAACGACACGATCCGCGAGGTCGTAGCGAGCGAGGATTCCTGGATCGAGGTCACGGGCGCCGACGGCACCGACCATTCGCATTCCATGGACACGCATAACTATTTGCTGGGCCAAGATGGCAACATCGGCGGCAAGACCGGCACCACCGACGACGCGGGCTATTGCTTTACGAGCGCCTACAACCGCGACGGCGACGAGATCTACACCGTTATTTTGAACTCCACCACCACCGATCAGCGCTTTACCGATACCGCCACCCTTGCCAACTGGTACTACGGTCACAAGGTGACGGTCGCAATCGCCAACACGCAAGAAAAGACCGCCAACGGCAACCCGCTTATGGCGCGCATTAGTCAAACCGACTGGACGGATAAGACAATCGACGCCACGCTCGCCGATCCCACGGCGCAAGCGACCGTGTTTTCTCTTGCCGGCGAGGTGACCGAAAAGGTTAGCTACGACGATCTTTCGGGCACGGTGCATGTGGGCGACAAGGTGGGCAGCGTTACACTCAAGCAGGACGGCACCAAGATCGCCGTCATGGACCTGGTTGCCGACGAGGAAGGCGCAGGGCCGAATCCCATTGAATGGCTGCTCGTGAAGCTCGATCGCTTGGGCCGCCGCATCGACAACCGCCCGCTCACAGCCGAGAGCGAGACCGTAGCCAAGGCGCCCAAGGCGTAGGGCCGGAGCGATATCACATCGAACCAAATGAGGCGTCCAACGGGGCGCCTCAATTTTGAGGGTTCGAATCCCCAGCCTCCTTTCTCCGCACAAAAAAGGGCCCCAAATGGGACCCTTCTTCAAATTCGTACTGGCGGAGAGCTGGGGATTCGAACCCCAGATGCCCTTTTGGGGCATACTCGCTTAGCAGGCGAGCACCTTCGGCCTCTCGGTCAGCTCTCCGTAACAGCCGTTCTATAGTAACCAAACAGCCTAAGATGGGCAAGAGGAAATTTTCTAATTGCCTAGCATCCTTTCCTCATTGGAAGCTTCGCCTACCCCAGCGAGCGGTTGAGGGAGCCGAGCTCGTCGTTGCCCATGGTGCGCCACATTTGGAAGATGCAACCGCGTGCCAGGAAAAAGAAGCCGTTGTCGACCAGTTGAACAGCGGCATCTGCCAGCTGATTCGTCACGGCGGACACTGGCGGCAGCTCGAGTCCAGCCTTGCGAATGGTCTCGACCGCTTCCTCGAACGTCGGAGGCTCGCTGACGCCCATCTCGTTCATAAGGCCCTGCATTTCTTCCAGCGCGCTGCTGCCCGACTCCTCGCCACGTGGCACCAGACGGTAACAAGCCAGCGCAAGGTCGAGCTGATCGCAATTCCAATAGGCAAACGCCAGGCGATAGAACAGGTAGCCGATTGCAGAGCGATCGCTGGCAATACGTAGGCCGTGGCGCGCCACCTCGATAATCTCGTCAAAGCGCTCCAGACGCGCAAGAACGTTGATGAGCGCAAAGTGCGATTGCATGGACGAGCGCGCCAGATCGTAAAGATGGCGCACCTCGGGCAGCGCTCGTTCAAAGTCCTCTTGCTCGACGTAAAAGCTGCAGATCTCGTGCTGGGCAAAGTACAGCGCATCGGGCGCACGAAGGATTCGCACAGAGCGGTCTTCTTCCAACACCGGTAGCACCATGCGCACCAGCTGGTTATCGCAAAACTGCGTTTGAACCGGACCTGTCGCCAAAAGCTCGGCAACGGCGCACTTAGCCTCCAACTCCTCAACAAGACGGGAAAAGCCTTCAAAAGCACCTGTACGGTCGACTTTTGCCTGCTCGCGCAATTCAACAACACGGGCCACGTATGGGTCGTCGTCCTCTTCCATGACCTCCAACTCGTCAGCCGTATCGGCAAGCAGCAAATCGCGCAGCGCCGGCGGAAGCGTGCGATGGTCATCACGCGGACGAGCATGAACCTCCGCAGGTTCAATCGTCTCCGGAGCAGTTGACTCATACGCCTCAAGTACACGCTTGCACGGCATATCGTCCATGTCCATGCTCTCAAGATCCTTGGCGACAGGCACGCAATCGGCCAGATAGGCCGCGCGCCCAAAGAAATACGTTGCGACAACGCGCTCGCCCTGCTCACTGTCGGGAGCAGCAATCTGCACATAGCAGCGCGTGATGCAGGTGCCCGCGGCAAAACACGCTGCCGCAAGCGTGAGTGCCACGCGCGCATCGTGCTCCGCGGCCCAGATCGCGCGCGTGTCCTCGTCCAGCTCGCGCCAGGCGTCATCCTGAGCGTCGTATTCACGTTGCGGCATGGCATCAACGACAGACTGCCCAAACCGAACGAGCATAATCCCCTCGGCAACGTTTGCCCGATAGGTATAGTCGAGCCGCGTGACCACGTTGAGCGCCTCAACGATTCGCGCAAAACGGGTGCGCACGTCCCACTCGCCGCCCGGCTGGCAAGCCACCGTACCCGGCTTGCCCCACGGGTTATCGCTCGAAGCCGTATCGAGCAGTCGGGGAACATCGTTGGTCGTCTTGGCGATATGCCACGCATCAAAGAGCGCGCAGCCCTCAAGGCTCGGCGAGGATGCCGCAGGGACCAATCCGGCCCCGATGCGCTCAAGGATGCCGGAGAGGCGGTTGAGACGGCACTCGATGGCAAGCAGCATGTCAATCTCGTCCTGGTCCAACAGGCTACGATCAAAATTGAGATAGAAAATCTTTGAGCGATCAATGCGAGCCAGGCTCATCTCGGACTTGGCAGCGATGGTGCGCAGGCGGGGCAAGTCAATTTCGCTCATAAGGGCGGCGGCATAGCGCTCGATACCGCTCGGATTCTCGGCATGGTCAACGCGGTAGAGCAGCGTCTCGATAGCATCGGGGAGCGGTGCCGTGTTAAAGCCCAAAAACACCTCGACCGGCTCGGTCAACTTTACGAGCTTGATCTTGTCGACAACATTTTGCATGTCCGCATCGAGACCGTCGACGCCCGCCGTGTTCGCAATAGCGCTTTCGGAGTTGGCAAATATCACGTAGCGCAGGAACATCGATGCCATGAACTCGCCGTAAGGAAGGGAGCGGGCCGAATTCCATGTCTCGTGATCGGACTGCTCGCGCATGGGGCCTTCGGGAGAGCCGACGGTTCGCGCGCACGCGCGCATTGCACCGCTGGCTTCCCTTACCATAATCTCACCAATACTGGAATCCGACTCGTCAAGAACCAGTTCCATGTCGGGATCGTTGGACAGCGATACTTCGTTAACGGGACGGTCCACCTTATAGACCTCACCCGAAACGCTCACGTAGCCCAAAAGCGACACATGGCTTTTGCCGACGAATTCGACGGCATAGCATGATTCATGCGGGTCCTCGCCAAAGAGTTTCCAGACCACGCCATATGAGCGTCCCGCAGGCTGCTCGGGCATCACCGGAAAGCGCTTCTTGGGATCGAGAAACCTGAGCTTGTATGTCGGACGCTCTGCCACGAAGTATCACCCTGATCGGTCGTTGAGAGAAGGAGTGATCGCGGATGGGCCGCGACACCTACTCGGAATCTTACACGAGTCGACAGGAAATAGTCCGCTTTACGCCCGCGCCTCGACCGAGGTTCGAATCCATGCAGTGTTTACGTAAAAGAAAAGCCCCCGTTGCCGGAGGCTTTCAATTTCGGTTGGTGCGGCGTATAGGATTCCGCGCATCCGCTGCGCGGATCCGCACCGGCTTCGCCCGCCTGCCGGCGTGCTCGCCCGCTCGCTACGGACGCTCCGCGTCCGCTTCACGCTCGCGCCTCGACCGAGGTTCGAATCCATGCAGTGCTTACGTAAAAGAAAAGCCCCCGTTGCCGGGAGCTTTAATCTCAAATGGTGCGGCGTATAGGATTCGAACCTATGACGTTCTGATTCGTAGTCAGACCCTCTATCCAGCTGAGGTAACGCCGCGACTTGTTGATTATTATGCACATCGACTGAATAAAGGTCAAGCATTTTTCGAAAAAAGTTATCAAATTTGATTTTTACTCATTTGATGCAGTCGATCGACTCGATACTTTCAAACACGGCGAAAGCAACTCCTCAAGTATGTCGACGATATATGAAAAGCCCCCGTTTCCGGAGGCTTAAAACTCAATTGGTGCGGCGTATAGGATTCCGCGCATCCGCTGCGCGGATCCGCACCGGCTTCGCCCGCCTGCCGGCGGACTCGCCCGCTCGCTAAAAACGCTTCGCGTTTTTTTGACGCTCGCGCCTCGAACGAGGTTCGAATCTCCGCAATGCCCCCGTAAAGGAAAAGCCCCCGTTGCCGGAGGCTTAAAACTCAGTTGGTGCGGCGTATAGGATTCGAACCTATGACGTTCTGATTCGTAGTCAGACCCTCTATCCAGCTGAGGTAACGCCGCAACGCACGGATTATTATGCACGTGACCCCTCGATGGGTCAAGCGACAATTTGGAAAAATTTTACGAAGTGATGATTAAGATGCTCACGCCTCGACCGAGGTTCGAATCCATGCGGTGTTGCCATAAAAGAAAAGCCCCCGTTGCCGGAGGCTTTAAGTTCGATTGGTGCGGCGTATAGGATTCCGCGCATCCGCTTCGCGGATCCGCACCGGCTTCGCCCGCCTGCCGGCGGACTCGCCCGCGGGCTGAAAACGCTCCGCGTTTTTTTGACGCCCGCGCCTCGACCGAGGTTCGAATCCGTGCGGTGCCGGCGTAAAAGAAAAGCCCCCGTTGCCGGAGGCTTCAAGTTCGATTGGTGCGGCGTATAGGATTCGAACCTATGACGTTCTGATTCGTAGTCAGACCCTCTATCCAGCTGAGGTAACGCCGCAGCGCAAGACATATAAAACCACTTTAGCTTATTGGAGTCAAGCACAATCTCAAACTTTTTTGTGGAACGCAGTTTTGTCATGCTGCTCCGCATATACCGCTGTTCCCCGTACGATCGATTGGCTTTTCGATCACGTCGAACTTGGCATCAAGTTCCCTCAGGAGCGATCTCACCCGCTGGGCACAATCATAATCGGCAAACGAGATGCTCAGCATGCGCGCGACCTGGTTGGAAGTCCCAACTCAATAGAAGTGCTCCAGCGCCACAAGTCCCTCGTGTGTCACAAAGGTCTCGACCACATGCGGCGACTCCTCAAAGCACCATTGTGTCAACGGACCCTCACTCGTCTGCCGAACCACCAGGCCGCCCATGCCAGACGGCTCACACGTTACAAGCAGGTACTCCCCGCCCTCGTCGCTCTCAAACAAAACCACCCGATCATCAAACAGCTCCATCGCGCCCCCTTTCTCTCGCTCTTATTTAGCAAAAGCATAGCAGGTAGTTGGCTGTATACAGAACGTTTGTTCGTGTGTTTTCTATTGAGCTGTCCGCACGATATGGTAAGGCTTTGCGCACAAAAAAGGCGCCCCGGAAAGGGGCGCCCTCGCAAATCGCTTATGCAGGCAACCTACGCGACCGGCTCAATCTTCTCGAGGCCACCCATGTAGGGACGAAGAGCCTCGGGGATCGTGATGGTGCCGTCGGCGTTCTGGTAGTTCTCCAGGATGGCGGCCATGGTGCGGCCAGCCGGCAGACCGGAACCGTTGAGGGTGTGCAGGTAGCGCGAGCCCTTGAAGTTCTCGGGGTCGCGATACTTGATGTTGGCGCGACGGGCCTGGAAGTCGCCGCAGTTGGAGCAGGAGCTGATCTCCTTGTAGGCGTTGTAGCTCGGCAGCCAGACCTCGATGTCGTAGGTCTGACGGGCAGAGAAGCCCAGGTCGCCGGTGCACAGGCTAATCACGCGATACGGAAGGCCCAGCTGCTGAAGCAGGTACTCGGCCTCGGCGGTCATGCTCTCAAGCTCCTCGTCGGACTCCTCCGGCTTGGCAAACTTGACCATCTCGACCTTGTCGAACTCGTGCTGGCGAATGATGCCGCGGGTGTCGCGACCAGCGGAGCCGGCCTCCTCGCGGAAGCAGGGGGTGAAGGCGGTGTAGCGACGCGGCAGGGTATCAGCATCGAGAACCTCGCCGGCGTGCAGGTTGGTAAGCACGACCTCGGCGGTGGGGATCAGGAAGTTATCACCCGAGACGTGATAGGCATCGTCCTCGAACTTGGGCAGCTGGCCCGTGCCAAACATGGTCTGACGCTTGACGACGATGGGCGGCCACCACTCCTTAAAGCCACGGCTGGTGTGCGTGTCGAGGAAGAAGTTGATGAGGGCGCGCTCCAGACGGGCGCCGGCGCCACCGAGAACGGTGAAGCGGCTGCCGGAGAGCTTGTTGCCGCGCTCGAAGTCGAGGATGTCGAGGTCGGTGCCCAGATCCCAGTGCGGCTTAAAGTCGAAGTCGAACTCGCGCGGGGTGCCCCAACGACGGCGCTCGATGTTCTCGTCCTCGTCCTTGCCGTACGGCGTGGCCTCGCAAGGGATGTTGGGCAGGTGAGCCATGAAGTCGTACTGCTCCTGCTCAAGAGCGGTGCGGCGCTCGGCCAGACCGTCAATCTTCTCGTTGACGGCGCGCACGGCCTCCTTGGCGGCCTCGGCCTCGTCCTTCTTGCCCTCCTTCATCAGGGCGCCGATCTTCTTGGACTCGGCATTACGCGTTGCCTGGAGCTCCTCGACCTCGGTGATGACGGCACGGCGCTCGTCGTCGAGCTCAAAGAACTTCTCGCGGTCCCAAGACGTCTGGCGGTTAGCCATGGCGGTATCGATGGCATCGGGGTTCTCGCGAACAAACTTGATATCAAGCATTAGATCCTCCGGCAATATACATTCCATTTAGGTTGCAACCTTGTACATGTATGGGCAAGTATATACTTATGAGCGTTTACGACCCAACTCAACTACGCAAGAAGGCACCCAATGGACGCAGTTTTTTCCTTTTTGTTTGGCACCCGCACCGGTTTTGCCATCCTTTTCGCCGGCGGCATCCTACTGTTTGCGATTCTTGCCTTTGTAATGGAGAAGCGCACCCATAAGCTCTACGTCGACCGCGGACCCAAATCCGAGGACGATCAAGACGGCTTCTGGGACTAACCTGCCAAAAAGGGACCGGTTTATTTTGGTCGGTTTTATCTGAGCAAACGCAAGCGCCCCGCAACTGGAATTGAGCCAGTTGCGGGGCGCTTTTCGCACATGCGAAAAAACCGCAGGAAAAAACCTGCCAAAATAAACCTGTCCCTAAATGGCAGGTTTCACTGGAGGGTGGCGTCGATGGCCTTGACCAGGGCGCTGCGCATGCCGGCGTCCTCGAGCGCGACGACGCCCTTGATGGTGGCGCCGCCGGGTGAGCATACGGCATCCTTCATCGCCGCAGGATGCTGCCCTGTTGCAAGCTGCAGCTTTGCCGTACCCAACACCATCTGGCTCACAATGCGATAGGCATCGGCGCGCGGAATGCCGTGCTTGACGGCCGCGTCGCCCAGGGCCTCAATCGCCATGGCGACAAATGCCGGGGCGCAACCGCCCACGGTGCCGCCCACAAACAGCAGGCTCGTGTCGAGCTCGACGACAGTGCCAAGCTTACCGAGCAGGTCGAGCACAACAGCACGTTGCTCGTCGCCGAGCGTAGAGGACCTCTCGCAGGCGATGACGCCCTCGCCCACCGAAACCGGCGTGTTGGGCACTGTCGAGATATGCGCGACACCCGGCAGGACCTTTTCCCACTTGGCGCTATCCCAAGTCCAGGCAACCGAAAGGACAACCTTGTCGGCAAGAGTGTCCTTAAGCGGAGCGAAGACCTTCTCGATCATGTACGGCTTGACCGCAGCAACCACGATATCGGATGCGGCGACAACCTCCGCCGCGTCACGACAGGCAACCATCCCACGCGCCTCACAACGCTCAACCAAGGCGTCGTAGTGGCCCGCGCAGGCGCACATATCGCTCGCAGCCACACCGGCGGCGATCCAGCCATCGGCCATAGCGCTCGCCATATTGCCAAAACCGACAAATCCAATCTTCATATCTCATAGTCCTCTCAGACACGTTCTTCAAAACGAAAGCTATTGTCCCACGGCATTGTTTCGTATTGCCGACCTATTTGTGATACGGCTCGCCACGGCTGATCTTGCAGGCGCGATAGATTTGCTCCAGCAGCACCACGCGCGCCAAGTTATGCGGCAAGGTAATACGTCCAAAGCTGAGCATCTCGTCGGCTCGTGCGCGTACATCATCGCTCACGCCGTCCGATCCGCCAATCACAAAGGCGATGTCGCTGTTACCACGCAGCATAAGATCGTCGAGCCGCGCCGAGAGTTCCTCACTCGAGCGCTCTTTGCCCTCAATGGCCAGCAAGATCACATGTGCTCGAGGTGGCAGGGCTGCAAGTATCGCTGCCCCCTCCTTGTCGCGCGCGGCATCCACGCCGCCCGCCTTAGCCGGGTCGATATCGGCCACCTCGCGGATATCCACTTTGGCATAGGCGCCCAGGCGCTTGGTGTACTCGGCGCAGGCATCCTTCCAAAAGCGCTCCTTGAGCTTACCGACGCAAACGACGGTGTATTTCACGCGCGTCTACTCCTTCGAATCGTTTTGGACTTTGCCGGCGGTCAGCATCTGCTCGAACATCGAGGCCGACTGCGAGAAATCGCTCGGCAGTACGACCGTCGATGTTTTACCCGTGCGAGCGAACTCTGTCATCATCTCGGACCACTGCGTAAACATGAACAGCTGGTTGGCCTCGTCGTTACCGACACCCGTCTCCTGGATGATCTCGAGCGAATCCTTGATGCCCAGCGCGATGGCCTTGCGCTGGTTGGCGATGCCCTCGCCCGCCTTTTCCATCGCCTCGGCCTCGGCGGTCGCCTCGGTGACGCGCTTGATGCGGTCGGCCTCGGCGAGCTCCTGCGCAGCAGCGCGCTTTCGCTGGGCGGCATTGATGTCGTTCATGGAGTTCTCGACCTCGGTCGGCAGCGCGATCTTGGTGATGAGTGTCGACACGAGGGTAAAGCCGTAGGCAGCCATCTGCTCGGACACGGTGGCATTAACGTCCTTGGCGATGTCATCCTTCTTGGCAAAGACCTCATCGAGCGTATAGACGGGGATGGAAGAGCGCAGGGCGTCGGTGATGAAATCACGCATCTGGTCGACGGGCTCCTGCAGCATGTAGTAGCTCTTGTAGATGCCCGAATCTGCCGGGCCGGCGCCCATGTCATAGCTCACGTGGTACTGAGCAGAGACCTCAAGGCCGATGGTCACGTTGTCCTGGGTCTTAACGTCGATGCCAAAACCGTTTTTCATGGTGCGCAGACTCACCGTGGCGGCCTTGCGGTCGATCACGGGCACCTTCATGTGGAAGCCCGCGTTGACGATGCGGTTAAACTTGCCCAGACGCTCGATGATCACGGCATGCTGCTGTTCAACGACATAGCAGGCGTTGGGGAGCAGCAGCAACAAAATGATGATGGGAAGTAGAAAGCTCGTAAGGGCAGCGATGATACCGGACAACAGCATGGTCTCTCCTCTGATAGGCACACGTTGGCACTAGGATACCCGCACGAAGCAGCCACGTGACACCAACAGGAGGACCCGTGGTCAAAAAAGGCCAAATATGAGTACTGTTACCAGTTTAGTAACAGCGTATTTGGGTCAAAATCGCCTCGTTGAACCCGAGGTCTATCGAAATTACTTCATTTTGTCTCAAGGTTGAGCCAAATTAGCGTACATCTGTTGCGTAAAATGAGCAAAAATGGCTTCATGAAATGTCTCTATTTTCATGTCAGTACTCATATTTGCCACTTTTTGACCACAGGGGCATCTACCGCGCGAAATCGATATGTCAAATCTGCCAAAAACGGCCCATAACAAAAAAGCTCCCATTGCTGGGAGCTCTTTCATTCAATGGTGCGGGCGAAAGGACTTGAACCTTCATGGGGTTGCCCCCATACGGACCTGAACCGTACGCGTCTGCCAATTCCGCCACGCCCGCGTGCAGGAATTAGAATAACGGAGCGCCACCGCGAACGCAAGAACTATTTTTGAAAAAGTTTGCAGGCATTTTCCCAAGCGGCTTGCGCGATTGCCTCAGCATCCTCGCCGGTACGATCGACACGGTCGTTAACCAGCGCGTTTGCCGTAATGGAGATCATTGCGGGCTCGCATTCAAGACCGCGGATGGGCTCCGGAGCCATATACGGGCAATCCGTCTCGAACAAAATTCGATCGAGTGGGGTTGCCGCAAATGCCTCGCGCACGTCGTCGTTGCGCTTAAAGGTGGCCGCACCACCATAGGCGATATAGCAGCCCAGCTCCACAAAGCGCTCCATCGTGGCGCGGTCCTCGCCAAAGCAGTGCAGCACACAACCGGCCTGGGGCACGCCCACCTCACGAAGCACGTTGTACGCATCAACGTGCGAGGTGCGCTCATGGTCCGTGTCCTCGTGGCGCAGATGCAGCTCCACCGGCACGTTACGGCACACGGCAAGCTCGAGCTGACGCGCCATGCAGTCAATCTGCACGTTATGGGGTGCCGGCGCGATATCGTCGTCATAGTCCATGTGGTAGTCCAGGCCGATTTCGCCAATACCGGCGCATAAGGAATCATCGAGCGCGGCAACGACCTGTGCGTGAACGTCGTCGGTATAGTCCGGTGCGCCATACGGATGCACGCCGGCAAGATACTTGATCTGCGGGATATCCTGCATCGGCAGAATTTCGCGCACGAGCCAGTCGCTATAGTCCGTCACGCTGCGTTTGTCAGCGATGGGGTCGAGCATCGTCACCAACAGGTCGACGCCTGCCGCCTTGGCACGCACGAGCGTCTCAGGCACATCCTTGCCCCAGAACGAAAGTAGATGCGCATGCGTGTCGGCAAGCGGTGCCAAGGGCACGGGACAAGCAACCGTCTTCTTTTTCTTGGTAAACGTCACACGTTCGGCATTAGGCATCATGGATTAGCTCCTGGGCCAGACGGACAAAGTCGGCAACATCAAGCGTCTCGGCGCGCGTGGTGGGTGCGATACCGCAAGCCTCAAAGGCGGCATCGAGCACGTCCTTGGCAAAGCCGTTGGCGCTCATGGAATTGCGGATGGTCTTGCGACGCTGGGCAAATGCAGCATCAATCACGCGAGCCACAAAGTCGCGATCGAGCCCTTCGGGCACCACGCCGTCAACACGGTCGATACGCACGACGGCCGAGTCCACGTGCGGCGCCGGCATAAAGCAACGCGGCGGCACCTCAAAACGACCCGTCACCTGCGCATACAGGCCGAGCTTTGCCGTATAGCCGCCATAGGTCTTGTTGCCCGGCGTTGCGGCAATGCGATCGGCAACCTCCTTTTGAACCATGACGACGGCGCGCTTGAGCGCGGGCATCGTCTGGAAGAACTGCAGGATGATCGTCGCCGCCACGTTATAGGGCAGGTTCGCAACAAATACCGTTGGCTCACCGCCTGCAGCCTGCTCAATCTGCCCCGGCGTCACCTTGAGCGCGTCACCCATGATAAAGCGGAAGTTGGCATAGTCGGCGGCGTGGGCGTCAAGCACCGGCTCAAGCTCGGGATCGGCCTCGATCGACGTAACGCACGCCGCCTCCTGCAGCAACGCAAGTGTCAACGTACCGCAACCCGGGCCGACCTCGAGCACGCGCTCATCGCCCGCAAGTTCAGCGAGCTCACAGATACGTTCGATCACATGGTTGTCGATCAGGAAGTTTTGGCCCAGGCGATGCTTGGTCGCAAGGCCAAACTCCTCTAGCAGCTCCCTAGTTGCCGTGGGGTTTGCCAAAGGCGAAGTTGTCATAGTTGCCTCCTTAGCATGGTGGCGGCGTCTTGAAACAAAAGGGCATGGACCGTTGCGGCCATGCCCTTACATCTAAACAGCAAATTGCCGATATGGCGCGCAGCGGCTTAGCCCAGACGCGGGAACAGCGGCTCGCCCTTCTCGACGGGCTGACCACCGGCAAGCAGGCCCCAAGCGCAAATGCCCTTGAGGTCGTCGCTCGTGGCCTCGTCCTCGCAGGACAGGCGACGCAGAGCCTCGGCAGAAGTCTGGGGCATGAGTGGCATCAGCAGGTGAGCGGCGATGCGGATGGCCTCGAGCAGGTTGTAGATCACAAACGCCAGCTCGTCAGCCTTGGCCTCGTCCTTGGCAAGCGCCCAAGGCTCGGAGTCCTCGATGTAGTGGTTGGCGGCATGGATGAGCTCCATGACCTCGTCCTTAGCTCCACCGTAATCGAGCACGTCCATCTTGGCCATGTAGCGATCGACCAGGCCATCGGCAATCTTTGCCAGCGGGTTGTCGAACGCATCGAACGATGCGGGCTTGGCGGGCGCGCAACCGTCAAAGTACTTGCCGCTCATGTTGAGCGAACGCGAGATAAGGTTGCCCCAGCTGTTGGCCAGGTCGGCGTTGTAGACCTGCTCCATGCGCTCGAAGCTGATGGCGCCGTCGGTGCCGGGCACCACGTCGGTCATAAAGTAATAGCGATAGCCCTCGACGCCCAGCATGTCGATAACGTCCTGCGGAGCGATGGCGTTGCCGCGGCTCTTGGACATCTTCTCGGCCTTGCCGGTCTCGGCATTGCGCACGGTCAGGAAGCCGTGGGCAAAGACGTGCTCGGGCAGGGCCTCGCCGATGGCCATGAGCATGGCGGGCCAAATGACGCAGTGGAAGCGGATGATGTCCTTGCCCACGATGTGGAACTGCGCGGGCCAGCGATAGGCCAGCTCGGCACGCGCCTCGTCGGTGTCGACACCGTAGCCGACGGCCGTCATATAGTTGAGCAGCGCATCGAACCACACGTAGGTCACGTGACCCTCGTCAAACGGGACCTGAATGCCCCAGTCAAAGCTCGTGCGGCTCACGGAAAGGTCGTTAAGGCCGCCCTCGACAAAGCTGCGCACCTCGTTCATGCGGAACGCAGGCTCGACAAAATCGGGGTGCTCGTCATAGAGCTTGAGCAGCTTGTCCTGGAACGCAGAGAGCTTAAAGAAGTAGGACTCCTCCTGCACGCGCTCGAGCGGACGGTGGCAATCGGGGCACAGGTGCTGGCCGACGCTGCCGTACTCCTCGTCGCCCTTCTGGACCTGCGTATCGGTAAAGTAGGTCTCGTCGGGCACGCAGTACCAGCCGTCGTAGCTGCCCTTATACAGGTAGCCGGACTCCTTCATGCGCTCCCACAGATACTGCACCGCATGATGCTGGCGCGGCTCGGTGGTGCGGATGAAGTCGTCGTTGGAGATCTCGAGCTTGCTCCAAAGCTCCTTGAAATGCGGAGCCTGGCTGTCGGTCCACTCCTGCGGCGTCATGTTGTGCTTGGCTGCAGCCTCGGCGACCTTCTCGCCATGCTCGTCCATGCCAGTCAGGAACTTGACGTTATAGCCGGCTGAGCGGCGATAGCGAGCCTGAACATCGGCGATGATGGTGGAATAAGCCGTGCCCAGGTGCGGATCGGCGTTGACGTAGTAGATGGGCGTCGTGATAAAGAACGAAGGCTTGGTTTGATCCATGGGGTCTGTCCTCCAGAAAAACGTTGCATACAGGGGATGATTCTAGCGCAAGGGCTGGATATCCTCCATCTATTGCATATCGAGCACCATGGCATAGACATCGCGCTTGCGGCGCGAGTACTTCTGAGACAGGCGCTTTGCCACCGCGGAGGCGGGCTCCCCCTCCTCGAGCGCGGTGCGAATGTCCTCGCGCAGGGCTTCGTCGGGGTCTACCGCTGCGGCTCCAACCGGCGCGATACCGGCCTCCTCGTCCTCACTCGGCGGCGCGATGACCAGCGCGATCTCGCCCTTTACCTCGCCACGGGCACGCAGCTCCTCGGCGAGCTGGGCAGCGGGCCCGCGCAAGACCTCCTCGTGCAGTTTGGTGAGTTCGCGGCAGACGGCGACATCGCGCTGGGGAAAAACCTCTGCCACGGCCTCGAGCGTCGCCACGATGCGATGTGGAGACTCGTAGAAGATGAGTGCGCCGGGGACGACGGCAAGGCGCTGCAGTCGGCGCACGCGGTCGCCGTGCTTGCGACCCAAAAAGCCTTCGAAGAAGAAATGCTCGCAGGGAATACCGGACGATACGAGCGCCGTGACGCAAGCAGAGGGGCCGGGAATAACCTCGACAGGCACATCCGCCTCGCGCGCCGCCTCGACCAGCGCCTGGCCGGGATCGGACACACTCGGCATACCGGCGTCCGAGGCAAAGGCGAGGGTCTCCCCCGCCAGCAGGCGGTCGACCAGGCCGGCTGCGCGACTTGCGATCACGTTCTCGTCGCAACGAACGAGCGGCTTGGAGATGCCTAGGTGCATCAGCAACTTTGAGGTCACACGCGTGTCCTCGCAGCAAATGGCATCGGCGGCGGCAAATGCCTCGCCGACGCGCGGAGACAGGTCGCCCAGGTTACCGATGGGCGTACCGACCACATAAAGTTTGCCCGTGCGGGCGCTGTTTTGCGTCATATCAACCTATTCAATCATGCCGCGCTCGAGCGTGCCGAGTGCCGCGCGGGCGTCCCATGCTGCAATGCGCTTCTCGGTCTTCCACGTTTGGAAGAACCAACCGGCAGCCGGCGCAAACGAAGCCAGCTGGTTGGCGATAAACACGCGCTCGTAGGCATTGCGGCCCTCGGGCGTAACCGACGAGTTGGCGAAGATCGCCGCGCCCGACCATTCGCCCACCAAAACGGGGAACCCAGTTGCGACCGCCTCTTTGAGCTCACGCTTGTTGCGCGAAATCGCCGTCGTCAGACCGCGGGGGCTCGTGATGTCGAGCGCATACTCGTCGCGGTAATGGTACAGGTGAAGGTCCATGTAGACGTTCTTGTACTTGGCACCGCGCATAAAGTGCTTCCACTCGCCAGGGTGTCCCGAAGAGGAAAAGACGACGATCTTGTCCTCGGGCATATACGAACGAACGAGCTCGTAGGCATCGCGATAGAAATTGCGCAGGTAGTGGGCCGGAATGCCATCCGTCATGGTAAAGAGGCTCTTGCGTACGCTCATCTGCGGCGTATCCAACAGCTCGATGCCCAGCAGGCTCTCGGCCTCACCATAGCGATCGGCCAGGCGCTCGAGCACATCGAGCGCAACGTGACGGCCGTTGGTGGACGAATGCCACTCGGCAACAGCCTCCGGCGTGGTTGGCGAATCATTGGAATCGCCCTGACCGCCGGGTACAGTCGCCAGATCAAGCAGTACGCGGATGTTGTACTTGTCGGCCCACTCAATAGCACGGTCAATATAATCGACGACCGAGATGTAGGAAGCGTCGGACTCCTGCGAGCCAAAGGCATACCACGGCACCGGCAGGCGCACGGCGTTGAGACCGATCTGCGCCATACGACGAAAATCGTCCTCGCTCACAAACGTCTCGTAATGGCGACGCATGCGCTCGTTATAGGCAGCGGTGCCCATGGCCTCCTGCAGCTCGGCTGCATTGGATGCTCCGGTCGCTGCATAGAGCGACGGGGTCACCCAGGGCTCGGGAATAAACCAGCCAGAGAGATTAACGCCGAGAATCCTCTCCATCACGGCCCCCTTCGAATCGCGCAGGCCGAACCTGCATCGTATTGCATAGGAAAAGTATCGTTTTGAGTATACCCGCGCGTGCGGACAGGCGACCGAACGGTCTACAAAGTGGCGCAAAAGTGGGAGGAATGTCCGGGCAGACGGAACCCGAGATGGCGCGCCGAAATGCACACGCGCGCCGGAAAGCTCGTTCCGTTTTTCCGCTCAATAATGGGATGCATTTTCCGCAGGAGCCCTCGGTAAAAGAAAAGGACCCCTTCGCAGAGGTCCTTATCAAGTCAAGGTGGCGGGGAAGGGAATCGAACCCCTGACACGAGGATTTTCAGTCCTCTGCTCTACCAACTGAGCTACCCAGCCATTTGAGGTGTGCCTTGTTTCAAGGCTTGATTAGTATAACCAAGGACGCGCTCCGGTCAACCGAGAATTTTAAAAAAGTTTTTGAGCGCGACATCGGCCACGATCTCGCTCCTATAGAACGGCACGTCAGAAGCATCAACCGGCCGCAAGAAGTTTTTCACTCAGGGCCGCACGGGCAAACTCACTTGGCGTCATCCCCTCGGCAGCCGCCCGTCGACGAATAGCCTCCTTCATTCCCAGAGGAATCTTGACCGATAGCGTTGCCGTTCCCTCACCTGAGAGTGGAGGCCGTCCATGCACGATTCCGCCAACGGTGTGTTCGCCATCCGGAAACTCTCCGCGCTCGTACGACTCACACCACGCGTCAATCATTTCATCCGTTACAACCTGACCACTAGCGGTCGTATATGTCTTGCCCATCATCGACCCCTTCCGTCAGGTGCTTTTTGGCGTTGGGATGAATCTCGACATCCATGCATTTCCTCCCCCATCTTACCCAATTTCGTATGACGAAAGTCCACTGTCGCCAATTCTTATGCCGGCACGCGTTGGAGAACAGGGGGCGAAACAATGAGTGAAGGGCGTTCGAGTGCCGCCCAGGCACCGGGACAGGAACACATACGCCAAGGGCGTACGTTTTCGTAGCATGCGAGGACATTGCCGCTGCGATCGATAAAGGCAATGTCGATGGGATAGGCCATAAAGCAGGTGTGAACCGAGGAACAGCGCGGAAACGCCATGACAAGCGGCAGTCCGCTGGCGGCAATTGGCCGCCGTCCCAGCATGCCGCGCAGACGCACGGTAAACGACTCCGCCACCACAAACTCGGCCGGCGTCCAACCCAACCTGTTGAGCGCCCGCGCGTAGGCGATATAGGACGAGACCGCGGTCACATGACCACCCCCGGACGCCATGGATCGACCGTCACCGCACGTTCATGCGTGAGCACGGCCGGCGCCCCCAGGGAAACGCCGGCGATGCTCAGCAAACTCGGCCACGGCTCGTAGTGCATGGTGCAGGTATAGGTCCTAAACGTGCCAGAAAGAGAGAGCAGACTACCATCCGATGACGCCGTGCCTTGCTCGCTCGAGACCTCGACCTGTAGGTCATATCCCTCCATGGCATCCTGAATCTGAGCTTGAACGGTCGCGGAAGCGTCAATGGAGCTCTCGTCACCCTCCCCGCCCGGCGCCACAGCGTGCGCAAGCACGATGTCGGGCACCACGCGGTCGAAGCGCGCGACCGCGCCTGCAAAGATCATGACGTTGTACGCGACGAGAGCCAGCACGAGCAGGACAGGCGTGACCACGGCCATCTCGACCGTCGCCTGGGCACGCTCCTCGCGCAAGCCCGCGCGAATGCCCATTACGACCCACCGCCAAAAGCTCCCACCAGCGTGGCAACATCGACAGTGAGCGGGATGGAGCGGCCACCGGGCAGCGGGATCTCCGCAAGCGTGAACACCGCGCTGCTGATGGTGCGCTCGACGTGATATTCCAAGGCCTCGCAAAGTGCCTTGGGGTCAGTCACGCCCAAGGGGATTTTTCGCAGGGTATCTTGAGTTTTGGAGATGCCTGCGATATCGGACCCCGGACTTTTGATGACATTGGCGGTATCGGTCAGCACCGGTTTTCGCAGACGCAAATCGCACGGTTCGAGCCCCAGCGCCGCCACGGAGGACGAGACGGTGTCACCGAGCCTGGACGCGATGGAGCCCAACGCGCCGCTACCCCCTCCCAAGCCACCGATCAGCTCTCCCATAAGCTCGTCGGCCGCACCCTGGATGTCTCCGTACCCCACAAGCAGGCGGCCCCAAACATCCATAGCACCGTCGAGCACGCCGGCAACGCCGCCCGAACGCTCCTCCAGCGTCGAGAAAAACCGCGAGAGAACGTTATTTTGTGCCGTCGCATCATCGGGTGCGAGTACTGCAGCAGAAATTGCACCACGATCGCCAAGCTCGACTGCCGTGCTAAACGAAGAGTTGAGCTCGTCGGGACTGGAGATGGCGCCCGAGACCGCAAAGGCGACCACGCCGTTGCGACCGGGCGGGGCGATGCGCGGACGCTCACCGGATAGTTCTTTGATGGCGGTATCGAACGCATTGCCCGCACGGTCGGCTTCGTCCTCGGTCTGACGCTCGAGTTCGAGTTCCTTGTTGCGACAGTCGACGTAGTCCTCCAGGGCGTCTTTAAACTTGTCAAAGTGATACTCGAAGCCGTTTTCGATAGAGGTTGAAGGCGCCGCAACAGCACCAAGCGACGAAACGCCAAAATGGCATTTGCTGCATTTATCCTGCCCATCGTAATCGGCAACCGAAGCAAATCCGCTCGGCGTTCCTTTCTTATAGTTAGGGCAGGTCGTCCCGTAATGCAGATACGCCTTGTCATCGTTCATGCTCGTCGGCCACACCGCATCGGTATAGAGTTCCGTCGCCCGAACCTCATCAGAGTTGCGCGGCAGCAGCGGAATATAGGAGGAAACCCTGTCTCCGTTCTCAGTTATATATGCCCGATCGACCTCCGCACTCACATAGGTATAAAACGCCTTACGCGCCGCAGACTCTGCCTTCATCTCGACACTCGAGCCTTGGGGCTTCTCGCTTGCCAGACGCCGATGGTAGTAGTCCTTCGAGCGATTGAGCGCCACTTGGGGCTCCCACGTAACGCTCGATGAGTAATGCGGATTTTGAACACCGGAGAGATCCGTTAGGCTTTTTGCGCGCTCCCACATACACGAACAGCTGCCGACCGAACCTTTATCCGACCCACCGCAATCCGCTAGCCAGGCGCGCTCTTTGGCCTTCGCCGTCTCCTCCGATGCTTTTTGCAGCTCCTCGGCCGCGCGTTCCAAATCTTCCGATGCATCTTTAATGGCATCGGTCGAAATCTCGGACCCTTCGAGCGCAACAAAATCCGACTCGGATGTCCTGGGCACGGCGAGCGCCGTACCGGTATAGGTCACGCCGTCGGTATCCTGCGCCGATACTGCCTGCATGGCGCGCGCGGCAACCAGGTACGGCAAGGCGGTCTCGATCTTTTGCAGGCCCTTTGCCGCGCTTTTAGCAAACTTGTTACGCGTTTTAATGATCTGGGTTCCCGTATCGATGATATCGCTGCCGACAACCTCGGCGCCCGGAATGAGAATGGCAACCAAGCCGGTGCCGATCGTGGCAAACCCCGCCAGGCCCAAACTCAAAATGCTCGCATCGACCACCGTGGCGGCTGTGTGATAGGACGACACCACGTTGGCGCCCGCCAGTGCACCGCTATCGGCCGCCACCTGGGTATCTCCGGCGCGCGACATGCTCCATATCGCCGCGGTCGACGAAAACAGCAGCGTAAGCACCGCCAGAATGACAACCGCAGAGGAGAGCGTGGTATAGGCCCCGTCTTCGATAAACAAGTCGATACCGGCACGGCCCATAAAGCCGCCCCGCTTGCGGCGAGCGCCTGGTCGACGGCGAGCCGCAAACCCTTGCGTCACCCGCAGCAGGCAGCGCCTAATCCCATGCAGCAATCCATGAATCATAATCTCCCTCCAGCCATTCGGGACGCGATCGATACGAGACGTCGACCTTGAGCTCGACATAGCCGCCCTCACCCGCGCTGCCCATGGCCCGCGCGAATGCACCGATCACGGGCAGCGGCTTAACCTCGCCGGCAACAGACACGGACGAAACGCCGCCGGCACCGGCCCGCCCTAACTCGATATCCCACGACAGCGGCCCGCCGGCATGAAAAATCGAGACGTTGGGCACCGCGGCAAGTCTGCGGCGAGTGAACTCCTTAAGGTCATCGTCGTCCTCCACCGTCGTCGTGGTCATAAGCCGCGCGGTCTCGGCGGCGGCAGACTCCATGACCGCACGCGTATAGAGCAGGCACACCGGCTGCAACGCGAGCAAGATAAGTGTCAAAAACGTCGGCAGCAAAAAGGCGGCCTCGACCGTAGATTGCGCCCGATCCTCGCACGCGATATCAATACAGAGCGATGTCCTTGGCACCCGTCGCGGCATCGATAACCGACGATGGGGCGACGCCATGAGACGCCGCCCGCTCGACCAGTGCCGCCAAGCGCCCATCGGCGCCAGCGCGCCAAAGCCCCGCAATCGCCAGCACAATCGATAACAGCGCCACGGTGACGATGGCGTATTCGACGGTCGACTGAGCAGATTCCTCACGCAGGACATCATGCATTTCACGACCCCTCCTTTGACTCCGTTGTTTGCGGAACCAGACGCACGGCACGCAGGCGGCACGAGGCATCGCCGGCATCCGCAGCAACCGTCACCATATCGACCCAGCCTCGCCCATCGCGCACGATGGCGCCCCATACGTTGCCCTTAATATCGAGATAGCCGCTCAGGGCGAGCTGGGCCGTGGGCACCTCGCGGTAGGCGCGCAACAGGTCTGCCGCCGCCTCGGTCATCGGCCGGTCCTCGGACCATGCGAGCCGAACCGCGATCGCGTTGCCTGCAGACGGCTCCGTCGCGCTGGCAGCCCGCTCGTCGAGTGCCTGTAAAAAGGTCTGAGCCGTGACGGCGGCATTCCGACCGCCCATATCTCGCGCGCCTTCCGCTTGTGACACCGCCGCCGAGCCCGATCCCAAATCGGCAGCAGCGCCTGGACGCTGCTGCCGCGCAACACCCAGCCCCCAAAGCGTCACCGCTATTGCTACGAGCAAACAGACGAGCACCAGCGGCGAACCAACAGGCCGCCTGCCTCCTACAGGCTGTTGATGCCGTCTTTGATCGCGTTCCATAGTTCTTCGACTTTGCTCTTAAACGCGACGATGGCGATAATCGCGATCACTACGAGCACGCCGACCAAGATGGCGTATTCGGTAGTGCCCTGCGCGCTCTCCTCCCGCAACAGCGCCTTGGCACGCTGGCGAGCGCGGATTGCCCGGCAAAAAGCCCAGCTCCAAGCCTTGCCCGCAATGTCGGTCATCGTGTTCATGTATTCCTCCCTACATCATCCCGCCTGCTCCCAGCAGCGGGCCCAATATGGACAGAAGCAACGCCGGCAAGATGAGCGTGCCGGTGGGAATCAGCAACTTGACCGGCGCGCGCTCAATCTCGCGCTCGACTGCGGCGCGATGAGCCGCACGGATCTCGCGACTTTGAGCAGCCAGCGTCTCGGCCAGCGGAGCGCCCAGGGCAAGCGCCTGCCCCACCGTGATGGCAAAGGTCTCAAGCGCCCTCACGTCCAAATCACGCGCGGCAGCCAACAACTCGGCCTCGCGCGTCCCCACGCCCACCTGCCATGCCATGCAGGCTCGCTCAAGACGGACGGCCAGCACCGACCGACGATTGGCACAGAAAATCTCGAGCGCCGCATCAAATGAAAGGCCGGCAGAAAGCCCCAGGCGCACCACGTCGATCATCTCGGACGCCTCACCGAGCGACACCCGCGCCGGGCCGCCCACCCCAATTGCGCCCTTCATTCGCGCGGTCAGGGCATCAATCACCAAGCGGCCCGCGGCAATGACCAGTACCGCCTCACGCTTGCACGTCTCTGCAATCTTGCGGGCATCCGCACGCTCCAAACCTGTCGCGGCAAATACGCTCAGGGCACACAGACAAGCCGCGACCCCGACCAGGGCGCTCATAACTCCACCCGCATAATGCGCCGGATAACTACCAGGGCAACGACGTTGAGGGCAAGCCCCAGCACCACGGCGCCCGCACCAGCCGGCGTCGCAAGACCGCGGCGAAAGTCTGCCGAAAGCAAAGCCAGCACCGCGCACATGCCCGCCGGCATCGCCGCGACCATGTGTGCCGACATACGCGCCTGTGACGTCTTAACGTCCAGACGGCGTTTGAGCTCAATGCGCTCACCCACCATGCTCGACGCCTCGGACAGCAAGCCGGCAAGCGGAGCCCCGGTACGTTGCGATACTTTGAGCGCCAAGGTGACAAGCGAAAGGCCGGGGGCATCGATGCGAACGAGTAGGTCATCGAGTGCGTCGGTCGCCGAGATACCGCAATCGATTGCCGCCGCCACCCGCAAAAACTCGGTATGCACCGGCTCTTGCGCATGGGCGCCCACAAAGCGCATGCCCTGTGCCAGCGAATGCCCCGAGGCAAGCGACATGGATAACGCCGTGAATGCCTCGGGCATGGCCTCTTCTACATCATGCTGTTCGCGTCGGCGATCGAAGGCGTCACGCGCGGCGCCCACGCCAAACGGCGTCACCAGCCCCAAGACAAAGCCGATGGGCGACAACGACGCAACGGCCAGCAAAACGCTGCAGATACCGCTCGACAGCAGCAGAAATGCCAGACGAGCCGCGTTATCCTCAATAGCAAGCCCAAGGCGATCTGCGGGGACCAGCGATGCCCACGAGCGGGCAATCTTTGTCAGCAGATCGTTTTCCACCAGCTCACGCGGCAGCTTCTCTGCCACCGTCTCGAGCGCCTGACGCGCCAGCTCCGCCGGCGGCACCTGCGGCACACGAGGTTCCGCCCCGCACGCCGTCGCAACAGAAAACCCTGCCAAACCCCCTACGACGAGGGGCACAGCGACCTCCATTCGTCCACCTCCTCTTGTGTGAGCGTCCCCGACCGCAGGCCTTCTGCGATAAACGGCGGCTCGCGGTCAAGCGTCCAGGTGCGCTCGGCGGCATCGAAAGTCACATAGCGCTCGAGCTCTACGCCGCCCGACGCGGCGCGACGCACCCCCGAATACGAGGAGACGAAACGCCTGCCATCGGCGTGGCGCTCAGACATCACGATGCCGTCGAGCGCCATGGCAATCTGCTCCTCGATGAGCTCGCTCGGCAGATCGATGCCATAACGCGCAAGCAACGTCAGACGCACCACGGTCTCCTGTTCTGAACCCGCATGAAGTGTGGTGAGCGACCCGTCGTGGCCCGTATTCATGGCCTGCAACATGTCGCAGCACTCGGCACCGCGCACCTCGCCCACCACGATGCGGTCGGGGCGCATGCGCAGGGCATTGGTCACCAGGTCGCGGATCGTCACCGCGCCCTCGCCCTCAATTGAAGCCTCGCGCGCCTCTAGACGCACCACGTGCGGATGATGCGCAAACTTGAGCTCGGCAGAGTCCTCGATCGTCACGATGCGCTCGCCGGTGGAAATCTCACATGACAACGCGTTGAGCAGGGTGGTCTTACCAGATCCCGTGCCTCCCGCAACCGCCAGGTCCTGTCGCAGCGACACCGCGCACGACAACAGCTGCGCATACCAAAGCGGCAGCGACCCCAGCCCCACAAGCTCGTCCAGCGAGCAGATGCGGTCCGAGAACTTTCGGATGGTGAGAATCGGTCCGTCAATCGCCACAGGCGGAATCACCGCGTTGACGCGATAGCCCGTTTTGAGGCGGGCGTTGACGATGGGGCTGCGCTCGTCGATACGGCGGCCAAGTGGCGAGATGATGCGGTCGATAAGCACACGGATCTGCTCATCATCCTCAAACGCATGCTCGATGGGGTGCAAGACGCCGCCGCGTTCAAAGAAAGCCGAGCGGCAGCCGTTAATCATGATCTCGGTAACGGTGTCGTCCTCGATGAGCGGCTGCAACGGCCCCAAGCCCACCACGTCATCCAAAATCTCGTCGATGATGGTCTCGCGCTCGGACGTCGCGAGATCAGTCGGCTCCTCAACATTGAGCGCCGCCTCCACCGCGGGACGCAATTCCGAGCGGGCAAGTGCCGGGTCGATATAGGCGCTGATACGCGCCACTTCGTCGTAACCCATGCGGTCCATCACGGCGCGCTTGGTGCGTCGTTTCACCGCGCGGCGACGCCCCGCATCTACAGGCGCTGCCCCCGCTGCAGCGCCGGCAGCCTTAATCCTCGTTTGCAGGCTCATCGCTGATCACCCTCGCGCGACCAGGGAAGGCGGATACGCGGGCGTTCGGTGCGCGTTGCACGGTCGGCGACCATATCGCTCCAAGGGCCGACGGCGCACCCCAGTTCCACGAGCATCTCGCGCGTGGCCTCGCGCACGCTGGTCGCAAAAGCGCTGGTCTGCCCCACTGCCTCATCAGCGCGCCCAAACGCCATGAGCGCGGCGAGATCCTGCCCGCCATCGGCGATACGAATCTTGGAGCTCAACGCACAGGCAATCTCAAAGCGCATGGCGACGTCCTCGTCTGCCCCGCGCGCACCGAACCGGTTGAACACGGCGCTCATGCGCGTGCGCGGCACACCTACTCGACTTGCCAGTTCAATGACGCGCGACGCCGATGTCGCGGACGACACCGCAGCATCGCCAACGATCAGGCAACGGTCGCTCGCCGCCACCGCAGCCGCCACGGCGTCGCCCCAAAAGACCGAGGTATCGATAAAGACCACGTCGGATTCGCGACGCAGAACATCAAGCAGTAGCTCCACCGGACATGCCATGAGCTCGGCTTGCTCGGGCGCCGCGACGGGACCCCAGAGCGTAACGCCCGGCGCCACGCGCATCGATGCGGCCACGATATCCGGCTCGGCAAGCGCGCCCGCCACCGACGGCTCGATAAGTGCCGCCATATCGCGCGGAGCATCGACGCCTAACAAGTCGTAAAGGTTTCCAAACATCAGGTCCAGGTCGAGCACGGCGGCACGCAAGCCCAACAGCGACGATGTGTGTGCCATGGTGGCAATGATCGTCGACTTGCCGCAACCGCCCGAACCCGAAATGGCGCAGATGACCGGAGCTCGATGCTGCGGAGCGGCAGCGTCTGCCGGCGGCATCGGAGGCGGCGGGGCGGGCGTCGGTGACAGCGTCCCCGTCTCCCCCGCCGCAACCACACGCTGCGTCCAAGCCGGCATGGCAGCTTGTTCGGTCTGCGAGGCAGGCTCGTTCTGTGCAATCTGCTCATGCTGCATCAGCGACAACTCGCCGCACCCGGCAAAGCCCTCAACTTCGTCGAGTTCATCCGCCAGATTCACGCCGTGCACGTATCCCATATCTACAGCCGGGGAGTCGCCAGCATGCTGCGCCGGCTCTCCAGCGTCATCGTATACAAGGGGGTTCCGGGGGCGCCGACCATGCTCGGCTTCCGCTTTTCCATAATCATCAACACGCGGGCCTCTTGTAGCGCGAGGCGCCCCGGGTTCCCTATCAACAAAAGCATCGGGCTCAATCGTCATGCACCGATCGGAATCAACCGCTCCCTCGCCCGCGCGCCCGTTGCCGCATATACTGTGCGCAGCGATGACCTCGGTCGCCCCTGCGCGAAACAGCCCCTCGATATCCGATGGATCGAGTGCTTCTATCAACACGACCACGCGACTCACGCGGCCTTCGGCCGTCAGGCGCGCAACAGTCTTGCGCACATCTTCGGTATCAAACAGAGACGCCGCGATGATGGCAGCCCCGCGGCGCGACGGAAACGCCCGCGCCATGGAAACCAGCCCGTCCAGGTCACCCACGCGAAGCACCTGTGCACCCGTATCACGGCCCTCGACTTCCCGCTGCAACAGCCCGTAATCGCCGCACGCGCAGCACGCAAGCCAGATCGCCTTCATCACTCGTCGCCTCCGCTCTTTTTGCCGCGCACCGTGGAGGGAATCGTCAAGCTGACCGTTCCCTTGCCCGATGCCCCCAGCAGTTCCTTGACGTCTTCGGGGTCAGCCGCCAGCGTCACCCATTCGATCTTGCCCTCGCGCGTGGCACCGGAATCTTCACTGGTATCGATCACGTACGCGCCGCACAACCGATCGGTTACGCCGTCTTTTTGCACATACACATCCACGTAGCTGCCCACGCCCGTAGCACCGCCGACCGAGTGCTCGGCATCGACCGCCACCGAAACGGCGACCTTGCCCTTAGGCACCTCGAGCTTGTGACTCTCGGCCTTGGTGTAGACATTGCAGATCACGGCGTTTTTGGGAATACGCGAAGTCGTCACGTCGCCGCGCACCTGGCGCAGCTCGGTCGCCGCGTCACGCGGCAACAGGCTCGTCAGCCATTCCTGGGTTATGACATTGGTCTCATCGAGGGTCTCGCCCACATCGATATCGCGCGCCGCGACGCATACCTCGACGCGATCGCCACCGTACTTGGCCAAGGTCTCAGCCTGGACCTGTTCGGCTTGCGAGCGGATCGACGAGCCGTAAACCATGCAGAGCAGAGCAGCGAGCACGCCCGCGACCAGACTGATAGCGATGCGCTTGCTCTTGTTCACGGCCGCTCCTCTCATGGCAGTGCCGGGCGAATGCCCGTACCACCATTGTCTGGGCGGTCAGAGCGCAAAGCGGCGCAATCGCGATCTTGGTTTTCGATGTCAAACCAATCGCTGACCAAAAGCTGACCAGCCCGTCAAGCTCGTGGCAAGGTTTTGGTCAGCACGTCAGCAAACTGCATGTTTCGAGGCTTTTCCGCAGCAAAAAAGCCGTCTCCCGAACAGTTGGGAGACGGCTGTCATAGGAAAAATCAATTACAGATGGACATCGGGATCGAGCATTTGAGCGCTCACGCGCATGGATGACGCCAAGTTTTGGAACGTTTCCAGACGCAGACTGTCGATCTGCCCGGCGTCCTCGGCCTCGCGAACGGCGCAGCCCGGTTCGTGGGTATGCGTGCAGTCGCCAAACCGGCACGCGCGCGATGCCTCGACAATCTCGGGGAAGGCGCGCGCCAGACCCCGCTCGTGACCCACGAGCGGTAAGCTGCGCAGGCCCGGGGCATCGGCGATCACGCCGGCGTCGCCCGGCAGTGCCACCATCACGCGCGCGACGGTAGTGTGACGGCCCTGGTCGTCGCGTTCGCGCACACCGCCAGTCGCCAACGTATCGTGGCCCAGCAGCGCATTGAGCAGCGTCGACTTGCCGGCACCCGACTCGCCCAGAATCATGGCGCAGCTCCCGGCAGGCACGCAGGAACGAACCTCGTCCAGGCCGCGCCCCTCGGCAGAGGACGTCACGATCACGCGCACGTCCGGACCCACCAGGCGGCGCACGCGGTCCAGATCGCGCTCGAGCTCCTCGGCATCGCAGCGGTCAGCTTTGGTGAGCACCACCACCGGTTCGGCATCGCAGTCGAGCGCCAACACCAGCGAGCGCGCCACGCGGTCGAGCAGCACCTCACCGGCACCGAGCGCCTGCACGATTAGCACGCTATCCACGTTGGAGCAGAGCACCTGGCGCTCTCCACGGGCACGGCCGCGCCAACGCTCAAAGCTCGTACGGCGCGGCAGCACGCACTCAATCACGCCCATATCGTGCCCGGGAGCGCGGCGCACCGCCACACGGTCGCCCACGGCAGGCAACAGGACCTCGTCCTCGCCGCGCGACTTGGCAAACCCCACGGCATGCTCGGCGCGGAAGGTGTCGTCGGCAGTCGCCACCAGCGGAAACCCGCGATCCAAGCGCACCACGGCACCCAGCCGCATCTGCTCGGGCTCCTCGGCATGTGCGCAGAAATCATCAAAGGCAGCCTGCTGGGCTTCATCGACCGGCAGGTCATCAAACGCCGGAACGTCCTGCAGCGCGTCGAGTCCCGGCACGCTCGCCAGCAGCTCCTCGGCAGACGCGGGGGCCTCGGTCGCGAGCTTCCGACGACGATCGCGCTTAGCCCGCGCCCCCGTCGTCTTTTTCTTCGCCTTAGCCTTAGCCTTGCCCACAAGCGCCTCCCAGCACCATAAATCACAACTGAGCAGGTATTTTAAATCAAAAAGAGCTGGCCGGGCAAAGCCCGACCAGCTCACAAACTTTTCCTCAGCCCTTTTCATCCGCACGGGAGAAAAGCCAGCAAGGATACCGCAGGGCCCGCCCGCCGGGAGGGGTTTCCTAAGGGCACATCCCGCAGCCGCAAAGCGGCGAGGACGTGCCCGTGGAAACCCCGCAGGCGGTCGGGCCCGGACAGGTACGTTACTCCTTCTCGACCGCGCGCATGATCGCCTTGTAGATCTCCATAAGCGGGATGATCAGGAAGGCCAGACCCAGCGCGGCAAGAACGCCCTTGAGCTCAAGCGTCACGGGGCCAAAGAACATCTCGGCAAGCGTCGGCTGCACGGTCACGATCACCGTCAGCACCAGTGCCAGCGCGGCGGAAGCCCACAGCCACTTGTTCTGCTTCTTCATGGTGAACAGCGACGCACGACGGCTGCGCATATTGAAGCAGTGGAAAATCTCGACCATGTTGAGCGTGATGAACGCCATCATCACGCCTTCCTCGTCGGCATTGCCGGCGATCATATCGGCGATGTGGATGTAGCCCATGTCAAAGTACACGCCCACAAAGAAGCTCGCCAGCACCAGCACGGTGATGATCAGACCCTGGACCACGCAGTCCAGGCCCATGTGACCGGCAAAGACACCGTCCTTGGCGTTGCGCGGCTTGCGCTTCATGATGTCACCCTCGGCATCCTCCATGCCCAGCGCGAGCGCGGGGAAGCAGTCGGTGACCAGGTTCACCCACAGCAGCTGC
Organism: Collinsella sp.; assembly: GCA_036302525.1. Taxonomy (GTDB): domain Bacteria; phylum Actinomycetota; class Coriobacteriia; order Coriobacteriales; family Coriobacteriaceae; genus Collinsella. The sequence continues at coordinate 135,684 of JAXJCG010000008.1, forward strand.
ACCGGCTGGAAGATGGTAAAGCCGATGAGCGTGGCGATAAACACCGAGAACACCTCAGCAAGGTTGGCCGAAAGCAGGAACTGGATGACCTTGCGGATGTTGTCGTAGATGCGACGGCCCTCTTCGCAGGCACCGATGATGGTGGCGAAGTTGTCGTCGGCAAGCACCATGTCGGCAACGTTCTTGGTGACGTCGGTGCCGGTGATGCCCATACCGACGCCGATGTCGGCGCGCTTGATGGACGGGGCGTCGTTGACGCCGTCGCCGGTCATGGCGACGATCTGATCGCGCGACTTCCAGGCCTCGACGATGCGCGTCTTGTGCTCGGGCTGGACGCGGGCGTACACGCCGTAGTCCTCGATGTGCGCGTCGAGCTCCTCGTCGCTCATGCGGTCGAGGTCGGCACCGGTAATGGCCTGGCTGCGATCGGCGACGATGCCAAGCTGCTTGGCGATGGCCACGGCGGTGTCGATGTGGTCGCCCGTGATCATGACGGTGCGGATGCCAGCGTCGTGCGCCTCGCGGATAGCGTCGGCCACCTCGGGACGAACCGGGTCGATCATGCCGGACAGGCCGCAGAATACCAGGTCATGCTCAAGCGCAGCGGGGCTGCAGTCGCTCGGGACCTCGGTGTAGGTGCGGCTTGCCAGCGCCAGCACGCGCAGGGCCTCGTCGGCCATGGCCTTGTTGGCGGCCACGAGCTCGGCGCGACGCTCCTCGGTCAGGGGGACAACCTTATCGCCCTCGTAGATATGGGTGCACAGGCCGATCACCACGTCGGGCGCGCCCTTGGTGTACTGCTCATACTCGCCGTCCAGGGTCTCGACGACCACGGACATCATCTTGCGGCCCGAGTCGAACGGGGCCTCGCCCACGCGCGGGTGCTCGGCAGTCAGGCCAGTGAGGCCCGCCTTGCCGGCGTCGTTGACGAGCGCGCACTCAGTCGGCTCGCCCACGGCCTCGCCCAGCTCCTCGTCCCACTGGGCATCGGAGCACAGAGCCATGCCGGCCAGGAACTTCTCCTTAGGCGCGGCGAGCTCGTGCTTGACGACGGTCATCTTGTTTTGGGTAAGGGTACCGGTCTTGTCGGAGCAGATGGTCTGCGTGCAGCCGAGAGTCTCGACGGCAGAGAGCTTGCGGATGATTGCCTGGCGCTTGGCCATCTTGGTCACGCCAAGCGACAGCACGATGGTCACGACGGCGACCAGGCCCTCGGGGATGGCAGCGACGGCGAGCGAGACGGCAACCATAAAGGTATCGAGCAGGGCGGTCGGGTCGGTAAGAACGTTGCCCACGCCGTGGCGGATGATATCAACGCCAAAGATGACGACGCAGATGACGATAACCATGATGGTGAGGATGCGGCTGAGCTCGGCAAGCTTCACCTGCAGCGGCGTGAGCTCTTCCTTGGCCTCGGCCAGGGCGCCGGCGATCTTACCCATCTCGGTGTTCATGCCGGTGCCGACCACGACGGCGCGGCCGCGGCCGTATACCACGGTGGAACCCATGTAGCACATGTTCTTGCGGTCGCCGAGCGGCACGTCGTCGGTGCCGGCGGCGAGCTCAATCACGTTGGCATGCTTCTCGACGGGCACGGACTCGCCGGTAAGGGCGGCCTCCTCGATCTTCATCGTGGCGCTCTCGAGCACGCGGCAGTCGGCCGGGACGGAGTCGCCCGCCTCGAGCATGATCACGTCACCGGGCACGAGCTCGGCGCTCGGCAGGTGCACGAGCTTGCCGTCGCGCAGCACCTTGGACTGCGCCGCGCTCATCTCCTGCAGGGCCTCGAGGGCCTCCTCGCTTTTAGCCTCCTGGACCACGCCCAGCACCGAGTTGACGATAACGACGAACATGATGATGGCGACATCGGCAAAGTCCGCCTCGCCCTTGACCATGCCCGTGAGCGCGCTGATGACGGCGGCAACGATCAGCATGATGACCATGGGGTCGGCCATCTGCTCAAAGAAGCGCTTCCACAACGGGGTCTTCTCGGCTTCCTCGAGCTTGTTAGGGCCTGTCTTGGCGAGGCGCGACGACGCCTCGTCGTTGCTCAGGCCGAGGTTCTCATCGACACCTTGGTCGCTGAGTACCTCCGCCGCGGCGGACAGGTATTCCTTTTGCATATAGAGTCCCCTCCTGGGATTCGGGCCACTCAGCAGATTGATGCCCGATCATAATTCCCAGGAGAAGGGCAAGGGCTCATCAAGGCTGCCGTGCTGAGCGGCAGTTGATAGTGGGGCTATGGTACCCCAAAGCAACGCGTCTAGCCAAAACAATCCATTTGGAAATATGGTCCATAAGCAACGGTGCAGACCGTGTGATGCTCAATACTGATAAAACGTTTTTTCTTCGGCGCATCATCAAATTGAAATATCGCCCAGATAGCAGCGGTTAGAACGGTTGGTAAAGTTTTTGCATATACCGTTTTTCCGCAAAAAATGAACTTCTAATTCGGCATACGGTCGATTTTTTGGGGTATTCGGACGCCATTTCGTTATAATCAACTCGGTTTTATTTCTTATGGTTTATCTATCAGCGCAAGACGATGTCAGATGGAGGTCTGAATGTACAAGCGCACCAAGATTGTATGCACCATGGGTCCCGCCTGCGATAGCGACGAGACCATCCGCGAGATGATCAAGGCGGGCATGAACGTCGCCCGTTTTAACTTCTCGCACGGCTCCTACGACGAGCACCACGGTCGCATCGAGCGCGTCCGTCGTATTTCCAAGGAGCTCGGTATGCCCGTCGGCATCCTGCTCGACACCAAGGGCCCCGAGGTCCGCACCGGCCTTCTGGTCGACGGCAAGAAGGTTGCCGTCAAGACCGGCGACAAGATCGTCGTCACCGCTCAGCCCACGACCGAGGATTTCCACGGCACCTCTGAGCACATCTCCCTCGACTACCTGGCTCTGCCCTCCGAGGTCGAGAAGGGCTCCCTCATCCTGATCGATGACGGCCTGGTTGCCCTCGAGGTCGAGTCCGTCGACGGCCAGGACATGACCTGCGTCGTTAAGAACGACGGCCTGATCGGCGAGCGCAAGGGCGTCAACATGCCCAACGTCAACATCTCGCTGCCCGCCATCACCGAGCGCGATCGTCAGGACATCCTCTTTGGCCTGACCGAGAACATCGACTACATCGCCGCTTCCTTCATCCGCGACGGCGAGTCCGTCCGCGGCATCCGCGAGCTTTGCCGCGAGAACGGCGGCGAGCACGTGACGATCTTCCCGAAGATCGAGTGCGCCCTGGGCGTCGAGAACTTCGACGAGATCCTCGAGGCTTCCGACGGCATCATGGTCGCCCGTGGCGACCTGGGCATCGAGATCAAGCCCGAGCTCGTTCCGCACATCCAGAAGGAGATCATCGCCAAGTGCAACGCGGCCTACAAGCCCGTTATCACCGCTACGCAGATGCTCGACTCCATGCAGCAGAACCCGCGCCCGACGCGCGCCGAGGTTGCCGACGTTGCTAACGCCATTTACGACGGCACCGACGCCGTTATGCTGTCCGGCGAGTCCGCTGCCGGTAAGTACCCGGCCGAGGCCGTCAAGATGCAGGCCAGCATTGCTCTCGAGACCGAGAAGTACCTCCCGGCTCACGCTCCGCTCGAGGTTCCGGCCGATGCTCACGGCACCCGCGTTGTCAACAACGTTGTGGGTATGTCCGCTGTGAACATGGCTACCACCGTTGGCGCCAAGTGCATCACCGTGCCGACGACCACCGGTCGTACCGCTCGCCTGATCTCGCACTTCCGTCCCAACATGCCGATCTGCGCGTTCTCCCGCCACGAGTGGGCCGTCCAGCAAATGATTATGTACTGGGGCGTTATCCCGCACCAGGCCGAGATTACCCAGGGCACCGTCAACGGCACGATCGTCAAGGCGATCGAGACCGCTAAGGAGCTCGGCTACGTCGAGGCCGGCGATCTGACCGTCGCCACCGCCGGCGATCCCCGCATGAGCGTCCAGCTCGAGGACAAGGTCTCCTCGACCAACGTCGCTTACGTCGCTCAGGTGCGCTAAATCGCACTTGCAAGCACACTTGCATTGCAAAGGGCCCGGAAGGCTTTGCCTTCCGGGCCCTTTTTTAGGACCTACTTCATATGCCGCTTCATCGATTTGTGATCAGTCGCGAACCTTTCCGATGCCGAGCGTACCACCGAAGATGCCCTGCGACGGGAGCTGTTGGTCAATTGGGATGAACTGTTCTCCGTTAAGCCGGCCGGCTAGCAGCTAGCGATCAGGGGGACTGCAGGAACGTCAGGTGCAGCAACGCGAGCCGCAAAGCCTGCCTCGGTTAGCTCGACGACCTCGGTAAACGTTGCATCGAAAAACTCCTCGGTTAACAGGCGATACGGCGGATGATCGGGCTCGCCGGGGTTTTCGCGTACAATCTCGTGCATGACGCCGATGGTCTTGAGCACATACTCCTTATGGATGGGATACTGCCCAAAACGCGTCGCAGCGGTATACAGGCGATCGGTCGCGCGCGGGATGGAGACAATGCCCAGCGTCTTGCCAAACCAGTCAAAGTCGCCTTGCTTTTTAATGCGGAACTCCTCACACGGCTTGCCGCCGTGCGCCTCCAGGTACTGATTCACACGCGTGTTCCATACGGTATCGGCCACCAGATGCGACCAGACGCCCAGCGTCAAATCGAGCAACGACTGCGCCACATCTTCGGACGCAAGCGAGAACTCACAGGCGCCGGGACCGACAACCGGCTCGGCATCCTTGTAGCGCTGGGGATAGTGCACGCGGTTCAGCCGCTCGCGTTCCTCGATAATCGAGGTCGCCGCGGCCGGCGCACCGGTGGGCGAACTTTTAAGCAACGGTGCCACATAGGTATCCCAGAACTCATGCTCACGAGGCTTAGGGATAGGCTCGGGCTTTGCAAAGTGCGTAATGCGGTACGGAATGGGATCGGCGATGCCAGGGACCATATAGCCCACGAAGATATCCGGAACCACGCAGCCAAACAAAAAGGCATTGCGGTCGCGCACGTTCTTGGCAAGCGCACCGGTGCGCTCCAGCAAACGCTCCGTCTGAGCGATATGAATGTTCCAGCTTGGCATAGCCACCCCCATAAAAAACCTGGATAACTATACCATCACGGCAAAGCCGCGCGGGCGGCTACGCACGCTCTACGCAGCAACTAGTCCGTAGCACCGCTTTCGGTTCCATACGACGGCGAAGGCGCCTCGACCACATGGTGATATCGATCGATATAGATGGCGCGGGCCCCCAGGCGGCGTACCAAATCTTGGTGATGTGTGCTCATCAAGACCGTCTTACCGGCAGCAACATAGGCCAGTAGGAAGTTGACCACGATGTCGCAAGAGTCCTCGTCAAGTCCGTTAGTAGGCTCGTCGAGGACCAAGATATCCGGGTTCATCGATACGACCGCAGCCAGCGCAACGCGCTTCTTTTGCCCGCCCGAGAGCTGATAGGGAGAGGCGTCGGCAAGGTCGGCAACCTGGAACAGCCCCATGGCATCGCGCACGCGGCGCTCGAGCTCGTCTGCCGGCAGCCCCATCTGCGCGGGACCAAAGGCAACTTCCTCGCCCACCGTAGCACAGAACAGCTGGGCGTCGGCATTCTGGAACACAAAGCCCACGCGCTGATGAAAACGCTGAGCGGCCGCGGAATCCTTTAGAAACGCCGCATCGATCACGTGCCCGTCAAACAGGTATGCCCCTGCGTCCGCGAGTTCAAGGCCGTTAATAAGGCGCATAATCGTCGTCTTACCGCAGCCGTTGGGACCGAGCAGGGCAACGAGTTCACCACGATCGACCTGCAGCGACACGCCATCGACAACCGTATGCCCCGCATAGGAAAACACCACGTCGCGAAACTCGATGAGCGGCGTGGTCTCGGCGCCGCCCGCACCGTTCGTGCCCGCCGCACTCTTCATATCGATCGTCAAAACGTCGCCCTTCCCTACTCACATCGACGGCTCGGCCGCCCGCACTACAGCACGGCGCACAACACTGCCAGCAGCGCCACGCCGGCCGCATAGACCGCATCGCGCCAGCTAAACCCGGCGCGCGCGGGCGCCGGATACGTACCGGCAAAGCCGCGGCACAGCATGGCCTCGTCCATCGCGCGGCTGCATTCCATCGCCTTGATAAAGGTCATGCCCATGATACCCGCCAGCGAGTCGGTACGCGAAAATCCCTCAGGCGCACGGCCAACGCTGCGCAGCATGACCGATTCGCACAGATTGTGCGCCGTGCGACCCAGCACCTCGATGTGCTTGAGCGCCATATCAAACGTAAAGATAACTTCGTCGGGCAGATGCAGCATCTTGAGCGCCGCCGACATGCGGCTCCAGGTGAGCGTCCACGAAACGCCCAGTACGAGCGACAGGTTAATGAACGTCTTGAGCGCAATTTTGAGCATGGCGCCCGTAGCGGAAGCGCCTAGCAGCAGGGCAGGCAGCGCCAGAACCACTGCGAGTCCCGCGGCACCGAGAGCCGGCACAAAGGTCGCGCGCAGCCCGCGTACAGGGCGCACAGCAACGAGCACCAGCGCGATAGCCGCCATCAACATGAGGTACAGCGGACTCTGCGTCAGACACACGCACAGGACGCAAACGAACATCCCCACCAGACGCACCGGAGCCGAAACGCAAGAAAGGGCGCGGTCGACCATCGACCCGCCCTCGTGCGCGCCTCCACCCAAGCGAACCCGCTCAAGCAGGCTCGCCAGGTGCAGGACATTCTTTTGCATCACACGATGCCGAGCCCCCGCGGGCTCGTAACGCTGCTCGACCGCAAGCCAGCTAGGCAGCTCAACCATCTGCATGCGCTCAGTTTTCCTTAACCGTCAGCGAGATCAGACGGAATGCGATGGTGAGCACCGCCACGCCAATCACGCCGGACAGGATATACATGGCAGCCTGGCCGGCAAAGCCAAGACCCTGCTCCTCGGAATAGGCCTGAAGGTAATCGCCCGTGGGCAGCGCATCGGCAAAGGTCGGGGTATCGAGGCCGACCGAAGCCTGCAGGCTATCGTCGCCGGCTTCCTGGACGGCGGTCGCGGCGCCCTCGGCGTCCCACTCGCCCCAGGCGTCACCGGTGGCCAGCAGACCCAGCGGCGTGGCCACGACAAGCACGGCAACCAGGATGAGCGTGGGGACCAGCGAGGTCTTCTTGGCAGCACCATCGGCGGCAAGCTGGCCATCGACGGCCTCGGGACCGACGATAACGCCCGGCGCCGTCTTCTTAATGAAGCCGTAGATGGCGGCCGTCGCCACGCCCTCAACCACGCCGGCGACCAGCATATGCGGGATCAACATGGCAGGAATAGCCACGGACAGCGGGAAGGGGCAGTACAGCGGAGCGCCCGAAGCATTCGTGAAGAGCATCGGCTGAATACCAAACTCGATTGCCGCGCACAGGGCCGCCAGGCACAGGCCGACCCAGCCGCTCACGATGGCAGAAACCGAGGTGCCCCAGCTCTTGTCGTGCAGACGGCTGTTGAGCGCACGAAACACGATAGCGGCGGCAAACGGCAGCACGAAGGCCATGTTAAAGCAGTTGGCGCCAAAGGACAGGATGCCACCGTCGCCAAACAGCAGCGCCTGCAGCGCCAGCGCGACCGAGACAGCGATAGCCGCGGCCTCGGGACCCAGCAGCAGCGCGATGAGTGCGCCGCCGACGGCGTGGCCTGTGGTGCCGCCGGGCAGCGGAACGTTAAACATCATGAGCAAGAAGGAAAAAGCGGCGCAGATGCCCAGGAAAGCCATGTGCTCGCGGTCGAGCGTGGCGCGCACCTTCTTGATGCAATGAACCCACACGGGCACCATCGCCACTGCCATGACGGCATCGGTCTGCGGAGACAGATAATTATCTGGAATGTGCATGTACGCCTCCCGGTTATCGGCGCACAGAATTGCAACGCCGCTTAAATCACCTTGTCAGTGTTACGCATTGTCAGATTCGTAACACGCCGCGGGCTATCATAGCAAAACGGCGCACTGCCGACAAAGCAGCACGCCGTTATGTAATGCGCGTGTCATATATGAAGGCTCAACGGTGCCTCATACCGAACACCGCGGTCACGCAAAGGCCACAGCAACCGCCATCAGGCCCTACGCTCCCAGCGCAAGCCCTATCCGCGGACCTCGCCGTTTACGCCCTTGCACACCTTGGTGACGATCTTCTGATGCGCCTTCTCGACCTCTTCGCTGGTGAGCGTGTGGTCGTCAGAGCGATACGTAAGTGCAAAGGCCATGGACTTCTTGCCCGCTCCGATGCGGATGGGATCGCGGTAGACATCGAACAGGCGCACGCCCTCGAGCAGCTTGCCGCCGGCGCTGGTAATGCGGCGCTCAAGATCCTCGCAGGTCACGGAGTTGTCGACCACGATAGCAAGGTCGTGCTCAACGGCAGGGTACTGCGAGAACTCGCGGTAGTTCTCCTGATTGCGGGCACCCTTGATCAGCTTGTCCAGATCGAGCTCAAAGGCAACGACGACCTCGTCGATGCCCATCGCCTCGCGCGCCTTGGGGTGAATCTCGCCGACCCAGCCCAGCACGGTGCCGCCGGACAGAACCTCGGCCGCACGACCCGGCTGCAAGAAAGCGTAGCCCTCGCCCTCGACGGGACGGAAGCGGACCTTCTCGATGCGCAGCTGGGCGAGCAACTCCTCGACAATGCCCTTGCCAAAGAAGAAGCGCAGCTTGCGGTACTTCATATTCCAGGACTGCTCGCTCCACTGGCCCGAGAGCACGCCCGCCACGGACTTGGTCTCCTTGGGCAGGCTGGCGTTCTCACGGCCGTGGAACAGGCTGCCGACCTCGTACAGGTGCACGTTGGGCGTACCGTGTGCCTCGTTGTAGGCCACGGACTGCAGCAAGCCCGGCAGCAGCGAACGACGCATCTCGGTCTGCTCGGCTACCAGCGGATTCATGAGCACCACGGGGCAGCCGCGGCCTTCGGTGGACATACCGATCTTCTCTAGGTCGCCCGGGGCGGCAAAGCCAAAGGTCGTGGTCTCGTTGAGGCCGCAGGCGCGCAGGATCTCGCCGACCTTACGGGTGAGCTTCTGCTCGCGAGTCAGGCCGCCGATGTGGTTCTTGGCAGCCGGGATGGTCGCCGTCACACGGCCCATGCCCCACAGGCGCAGGACCTCCTCGATCAGGTCAATCTCGCGCGGCAGGTCGGGGCGGAAGCTCGGCGGGGTGACCACGAAGTCCTCGCCGTCGCGCTCGACGGTACAGCCCAGGCGGGTGAGCGAGCGCTCGATAAAGTCAGGCTCGATGTCGGCGCCGCAGATGGCATGCACGCGGGCCAGGCGCAGATTAATGCTGTCGATGGTCTTGGGCGCGGGGAACACATCCACGTAGCCGGGAGCGACCTCGCCGCCGGCGATCTCCTCGATGAGCGCGCACGTGACGTTGGCGACATCCACGCAGCCGGTCTCGTCGACCTGGCGCTCAAATCGAATGGAGGCATCAGAGATCAGCGACAGATCGCGGCTGGTGTGCGAGGTGCGACCGGCGTTGAAGCAGGCGCTCTCGACCATCACATCGACGGTATCGTCCTCGATCTCGGAATCCATGCCGCCCATAACGCCAGCCAACGCCACGGGGCGCTCGCCGTCAGTGATAAGGCCCATGCCGGCGTCGAGCGTGCGCTCCTCGCCGTCGAGCGTCGTGAACTTCTCATCCTGCTGGGCGGCGCGAACCACCACGCGGCGCCTGCCCTCGCGCTCGGCAAAGGTGTCCAGGTCAAAGGCATGCAGCGGCTGACCGGTGAGCATCATCACGTAGTTGGTGATGTCGACAATGTTGTTGTGCGGACGCACGCCCAAGGCGTTGAGGCGCTTGACCATCCAGTCGGGCGAGGGGCCGACCTTCACGTTGCGCACGATGCGGGCGACATAGCGGTCGCACAGGCCCTCGTCGGCAATCTCGACCGAAAGCTCGTCGTCGGTCGCGCGGCCGGTCTCGGCCTTGATGGTGGGCAGCTCAACGTGGAAATCGCGATCGAAGATGGCGCCGGTCTCGCGGGCCATGCCGATCATGGACAGGCAGTCGGGACGATTGGGCGTGATCTCGCAGTCGAGCACGGTGTCGCTCGAGCCCACGTACTCGGCAAACGGCATGCCGCAGGGCGTATCCTCGGGCAGGATCATAATGCCGGAGTGGTCGCCGCCCAGGCCGAGCTCTCGCGCGGAGCAGTTCATGCCCATGGACACGACGCCGCGAAGCTTGCTCTTCTTGATCTTGACGTCGCCGGGCAGGACAGCGCCAATCATTGCCGTGACGATGTGGTCGCCGGCCTCGAAGTTCTGCGCGCCGCAGACGATCTGCAGCGGAGCGGGGTTGCCGTCGGCGTCGAGGTTCTTGTCACCCACGTCGACCGAGCACACATACATGTGGTCGCTATCGGGGTGCGGGGTCTTGGTGAGCACCTGGGCGGTCACCACGTGGTCGAAGGACTCGCCCACGGTGTCGATTGCCTCGACCTCGGTGCCGGTACGAATATATTCGTCCGAAAGGGTCTTGGGATCCTCCGGAATATCGACCATGGTCTTGAGCCAGTCGTAAGAAACACGCATATAACTGGTCTCCTTTCATCTGTAACGTCTGCAATAAACAGACGGAAAACTCCAGCTACGGAGACGGGTTTCCGAGGTGCCGCAGATTGCCTTGAAAGAGGAGGGCCGCGTACTTAGGTACGCAACCGACGATTGAAAGGCAAGGTGCGGTGGCTCGGGAAGCCGCCGGGACAGGTAAACTTAAAATTGGTTCAAGAAGCGCATATCGCCCGTCATCAACGTGCGCAGGTCGGGCAGGTCGTAGCGCAGGGCCGCGACGCGCTCGGCGCCAATGCCAAAGGCGAAGCCGGTGTACTTCTCGGGGTCGATGCCGCAGTTGATAAGGACGTTGGGGTCGACCATGCCGCAGCCCAGAATCTCGATCCAGCCGCTGTGCTTGCAGAAGTTGCAGCCCTTGCCGCCGCACACGTGGCAGCTCACGTCCACCTCGCAGCTGGGCTCGGTGAAGGGGAAGAAGTGCGGGCGGTAGCGCGTCTTGCGGTCCTCGCCAAACATGCACTTAACAAAGTAGTCGAGCGTGCCCTTAAGATCGCCAAAGGTGATGCCCTCGTCGACGACCAGGCCCTCGATCTGGTTGAACTGCGGCAGGTGGCAGGCGTCGGCCGTGTCGGGACGGTAGACGGTGCCCGGGCAGATCATGTAGATGGGCGGCTTTTGCGACTCCATGGTGTGGATCTGTACGCCCGAGGTCTGGGTGCGCAGGAGCACGTCGGACTCGCCATGGGCGTGAGCCTCGGGGTGCGCGACGCTGCCGGGGTTGTTGTCGACCACGTAGAAGGTATCGCGGGCCGAGCGGCTCGGGTGATCCATGGGGGCGTTGAGCGCGGTGAAGTTGTAGTAGGAGGTGTCGACCATGGGACCGGACTCGACGGTGTAGCCGATGCCGCAGAAGATGTCCTCGGCCTCCTCGATGATCTGCTTGATCAGGTGCTGGTGGCCGATCTGCGGACGGATGCCCGGCAGCGTGATGTCGACGGCCTCGTGCTCGAGTGTGTGCTTGAGGGCGGCGGCCTTCATCTCGGTGGTGCGCTCGTCGAGCATGCCCTCGATCAGCTGGCGCATCTCGTTGGCACGCTTGCCCATCATAGGACGATCCTCGGGGGCGAGCTTGCCCATCATGCGCATCAGGCCGGTGATGCGGCCCTTGCGGCCGAGCAGCTCAACGCGCGCGGCCTCGAGCTTTGCGGCGTCGTCGGCGCCTGCGACGAGCTCCTTGGCCTCTTCCTCGAGTTTGACCAGATCATCAATCAGACTCATGTCTTCCCTTTCGTCTCTCGCGCTCCCCGCTTGCCGAGGCGGCTGCCGCCGTCTGACGTTGCGAAAACGCGGCCCGGTTCGGTAACAAAAAACCGTCCTCGGGCATGTGCATTGCCCAAGGACGGTTGAATTCCGCGGTACCACCTTGTTTGACCCGACGGATGTCTGGCCCGTCGCGCCCACTCTTTGCCCCTTGTCGCGAGGCTCACGGCTTCCCTACTGGGGACATCGCCGCCGCTGGCCGCGCGCCCGTTGAGGTCGCTGCTCGGGAGTGAACGCTTGGCCCTTGTCACCGCAGGAAGGCTTGCAGCCCATGACCTTCCCTCTCTTGCCGGCGACGCGGCGGGCAAAACCCTCTCCGTCAACGCATTGGGCTACAGGATACCACATTGTGTGGGCGTATCGCCGCGTTCCGTTTTGTTCGCACTGGGTACAAGGCAGGTAGCTGTGCAAACTGGCCGTGCGCCCATCCGTGGCGCTCGGCTCGCGAGATCAAGGATATGGTATGGGAAAGAAACTCGATAAGAAGGCCAAGCCCGCAGCGGGCAAGACGCCCAAAGGCATGAAGGTCGATAAGGCCGTTAAAAAATTCCGCAAGCTCGAGGGCAAGCTGTGGACCCGCGAGTATCTGCTCAAGATTGCCGAGTTTGACGGCGCGACCATTGCTCCCGCCAACGGTGCCGCCGCCCGCGCCGATGCTATGGGCACCCTTGCCGGCGAGCACCATAAGCTTCTGACCAGCGAAAAGTCTGTCGAACTTGTGCGCTCGCTGACACGTGAGACCGTCGCCGGAGGCAAGATCGACGACCCGCAGCTGCTCGACGAGATCCGCGTGCTCGGCCGCGACCAGCGCGAAGCGAGCGTCATTCCCACCGAGGAGGCCGAGGCCTGGACCAGGCTCACCTGCGAGGCCGACGCCGTGTGGCACAAGGCCAAGACGGCCAATGACTGGGCGAGCTTTGAGCCCTATGTGGATAGAATCGTCGGCCAGCTTAAGCATCAGGCCGAGCTCATGGACCCAAAGCGAGACCCGTACGATGTTTGGCTCGACCAGTACGAACGCGGCCTTTCCGCCAAGAGCTTCGACGCGTTTTGTGATGAGGTCAAGGCGACGGTCGTGCCGCTCGTGCACGCCATCGGCGAGCGCGGCCAGCAGCCCGCTGCCGACTTTTTGCACGCTCGCGTGCCCGAGGCCGTCCAGCGTGCCATGAGCTTCGACCTTATGAAGCTCGTCGGCCTGGACCTGAACGACACCACGCTTGCCTTTACCGAGCACCCGTTTAGCGAGGGCTTTGCCGTGGGCGACGCGCGCATCGCGACGCACATCTACGAGGACGACTGCATCTCCAACGTCTACAGCATCATCCACGAGGCGGGCCACGCCATGTACGAGCTGGGCGTCAATCCTGCCTATGCGCGCACCTGCCTGGAGGGCGGCACCTCCATGGGCATCCACGAGAGCCAGAGCCGCTTTTTCGAGAACACCGTGGGTCGCAGCCGCGCCTTTATGGGCCCGCTGCTCGAGGTACTGCGCCGTCACGCGCCCGAGGTCTACGGCGACGTTGACGAGGACACGCTCTACCGCGCCGTGAACATTGCGCAGCCGTCGTTGATCCGCACCGAGGCGGACGAGCTCACCTATCCGCTGCACGTTATGGTGCGCTACCAGATCGAGCGCATGCTGTTTGCCGGCGAGGCCACGGCCAAGGACATCCCCGCGCTTTGGAACCGTTTTATGGACGAGTACCTGGGCATTCCCGTTCCCGACGACACGCACGGCTGCCTGCAGGATACGCACTGGAGCGGTGGCTCGTTTGGCTACTTCCCCACCTATGCGCTGGGCAGCGCCTACGACGCCATGTTTGTGCCAGCCATGTGCCGCGACGGTGTCGACCTTACCGGTGCCTGCGCGAGCGGCGATCTGGCGCCCGTCCGCGCCTGGCTGGGCGAGCACATTTGGCAGTGGGGCCGCGCCAAGGACGCGCCGGAGCTCATCAAGGGCGCCTGCGGCATGGACTTTGACGCCCGCTACTACTGCAGCTACCTGCAGGACAAGTTCACCACGCTCTACGAGCTGTAAGGCATAACCGACACGTCAACGCAAAGGGGACGCCGCGGAACCAATCCGCGGCGTCCCCTTTCCACCTAGTTGTTTAAGAACGTCCCCAATGACTACCTTACAGAGCTTCCAGCGCGGCGGCGATGCGCTTCATGGCGGCATCGGCAGATGCTTGGTCGGGCGCCTCGGCCAGCACGCGGATAACCGACTCGGTTCCGCTCTTGCGCACGAGCACGCGACCCTCGCCTGTCAGCGCAACCTCGGCCTCGGCGATGGCGTTCTGCACGCCCATGTTCTCGAGCGCGGCGTCCTTGTCCGCCACGCGCACGGCCACCTGCGCCTGCGGCAGCAGCTTGCACGGAGCCGTGAGCTGCGAGAGCGTCTCGCGCTCGGCACGAATCACTTCCATCACGCGCAGCGAGGTCATAATGCCGTCGCCCGTGCGCTCGATATCGCCAAAGATCGTATGACCCGTCTGCTCGCCGCCCAGGCTGAAGCCGCCCTCGCGCATCTTGGCATACACGTGACGGTCGCCCACGCCGCTGGTCACGGCGCTTAGACCGGCAAGCTCCAGCGACTTGACCAGGCCAAAGTTGCTGGCAATCGTCGGAACCACGGTACCGCCCGAAAGGCGACCGTGCTTGTTCAGGTACACGCCGCACACGTACAGGATCTGGTCGCCGTCGACCACACGGCCGCGCTCATCCACGGCCAGGCAGCGGTCGGCATCGCCGTCGTAGGCAAAGCCCACGTCCAGGCCCTGCTCCACCACGTGGCGCTGCAGGCGCTCCATATGCGTGGAGCCACAGTCCACATTGATGTTAAATCCGTCGGGCGCGGCATTGATCACGCGCACGTCGGCGCCCAGCGCGTCAAACACCGGCTTGGCCACCGAGGACGCCGAGCCGTTGGCGCAGTCGATGCCGATCTTGACGCCCTGCAGCGAAAAGTTCGCGCTTGCGATGAGCGAGGCAATATAGCGGTTGCGGCCCTGCATGTAATCGACCGTAGCGCCAATGTGGTTGCCCGTTGCCAGCGGCACCTCGCTCTTGCCATCGATATAGTCCTCGATGAGCTCCAGCACGTCCTCGTCCATCTTAAAGCCGTCGCTGTTGACGAGCTTAATGCCGTTATCGCAAAACGGGTTGTGGCTCGCGCTGATCATGATGCCGCAATCGAAGCAGCCCTCCACGGTCTGATGCGCCACGCCCGGCGTTGGAATCACGTGCAGCATATATGCGTCCGCGCCGCTCGCGACCAAGCCACTCACCAGCGCCGCCTCGAACATGTAGCTCGAACGACGCGTGTCCTTGCCCACGATCACGCGTGCTTTGCGCTCGCGGTTGGCACCGTAATACCAACCCACAAAACGGCCGATCTTGTACGCGTGCTCTACCGTCAGCCCAACGTTGGCCTCGCCGCGAAAGCCGTCGGTGCCAAAGTACTTCATGCGCTCTCCTTACAAAATAGGGGCGAACAGATTGCCTGTCCGCCCCAAAATGGTACTCGATTATCTGCGCTACCAGAAAAACCCTACGCCGACGCGCTGTCGCGAGCCGCCTGGCATGTAGGAGTCTGACGCAGCGTAAGCGGCTTGTCCCCCGCCTCGGCCGACGTGGTCAGCGTATACGTGATCGTCGTCGTCTCGCCAGCATGCAGGTCAACGGTGCCCGAATAGAAGGGGATTCCATGCCACGTAGCGGCGCCAAGACCAAACTGGGTGCCCTCGACGGTCAGATCAGTAATGTTGCCGCCCGTCGGGGCAAACAACGAGACATTCAGACGCTCGTCGTCACGCGCGGCATCGGGTGCGCTCGCCGCAACGTAGTCGGGCAGCTTGCCAGCCTCCTCCTGCGTCATGATGTTCGTCAGGGTAACGGTGATGCGATAGGAGCACGTGCCGTCGCCGTTCTTCACGCCCTGACCAATCTGAGTGTCGGCGTTCAGATACCAGTCGAGCTTGGAGAAGCTCAGGTTGTTAAAGTAAACGCCGGCAACGGGATCGGCACTCGGATCATCCGGATCGGGCAGCGAAGCGTCAATGCCCGTCTCTTTGATGGCATTCTGCTCATCATCGTTTCTCATCCACGCGATCAGGCGGCCCTCTTCGGCACCGCGCTCAACGGCGCTGACAAGCTTCGTAACATCGACATCGCCGATGCCACCGAGAATCTTGTCGAAGGCGGCGCTGGCAACAGCCGCAAAGATGCCGTCCGATTCCTCGACCGGATAGTTCCAATACACATCGTGCATGAGAACCTTCGCCGCGTTGGTACCGTCGACGACCGTACCATCAGGCAGCGAGACATTACCGACAAGGCCCAGCAGGTACTGCAAGAACACCGGATCGATGCCGACGACGCCATCAACGTCCTGCCCATACTGGGACTTCCACAGCGCGGCGACACGCTGCGAGTTGCGGGGCCAATCAGGCGAATAGGTATTGCCCGAGTTGTACAGGTTGCTGTGGTTGCCGAACAGCGCCTCATCCTCTTCGTCGACGCTCTCGACTGCCTCATCCTCGCTGAGTCCAATGCGGGGAACAAACTCGCCAATCGACATCTGGCCGTCGGTGACCGAAATCAGGCCCTGCGAACCGCCAAAGCCGCCGCAGGCACGAATCTCGACGTTGTTCATGGCGTACACAAGGTAGTTGCGCGTCTGGCCGTTGGCGCCGAGCATCTGGGGAAGGACGGGGGCGACCTTCTCCGCCGCGTCAACCGCGCCGTTGAGGGTGGCAAAGCCGTCCTTGGCCTTATCGACCAGCTCAGTCACCTGGGAAATATGAGTATCGCCAATGCCCTGGATCTTCTCGTTGGCGCTCTTGAACACCTTCGAGCTGCTGGAAAGCGAATCGGCGACCGCCTGCAGCGCGGACACGTTAATCATGCCGTCCTGGAACAGCTTGCCGGGCGTGGCCTGCGAAAGGTTGTCGGCCATGGGAACCAGCGCATTGCTCGAGACATCGGACAGGGCGTCAATCATGGTGCGGGCCGCATTGATATCGCTGCCATACACCGGGATAAACGAAGCCGCCGTCCACAGCGGGCTCGAGGTCTCCGCCTTCATGCTGTTACAGAGCTCATCGATCTTCTTCGCGTCGTCAGGCAGCGTCGAAAAATCGCCTGACGTGACCTTGTCCTTAAGGCCACCGACGATCTCGACAGCCTCCTTCGCCTCGCTCTTTACGGTCTTTGCCGAGTTAAGCAGCATAAAGCCGCTTGCGCCAAGCGCAACGAGAAGCACCGCGACCACAGCGGCAATAATGGCGCCGGTGTGACGCTTTTTGCGCTCGCCCTTGCGATGGCGATGACGGACCAGACCGTCAGAGGTCGAACTCGACGAAGCGTCGCTACCGTAGTTCAAACCAAAATCGTAATAATCTTCCTTGGAACCCGAGCCCGCAAACTCGGCACCGCTATCATCCAGGCGGGCGAACGTGCCAGTCTCGGAGGCGCCGGTGTAAATCGTGCCAAGGTTACCCGTAAGCCCCGCGCCACCGGCAGAGGGAGTATTGTTGGCGGCCTTGCCGGCATTAACGTTGCCGGCGCCATTCGCGGCGTTGGCAGCACCTGCGTTGTTCGCGGGTACCGAAGGAGCCCCGCTCGGCTGCGACGTGGAGGTTGCACCACCCGCAAAGACATTCCCTCTTGCACGGCCGGTCTTTTTTGCCTTTTGAGACTGCTCGTACAGAGCGGTAAACATCGCCGTCTCGCCCGGGGACACGCGCTTACCGGAACCGCCCTGTCCAGCGCCCCCCGGCGTGCCGGCCTTACCAGCCCCGTTCGGACGCGGCGGAACTGCAGGACGGCCGCTATCGCTGCCCTTAAAGTGATTACCAGCCATAAAGAAATCCTCGCAATTGAGTCGCAATGAAAAAGTCCATAACGTTACTAGTTTATGGCATTTTGAGCATCGACAGCTAAACTCCAGACACGGACATCAATTGGCGAAAATGCGGCACAACACCTTTTCCGTCTTGGCAGCGGCGCCAGCTACACCGTGAGGAACATCATCACGATGATCATGACAAAGCCGATAAGGTCGGTCGGCAAAAACACCGTGCCCAGCATAACGGCGCTGGTGATGGTCGCCGAAACCGGCTCCACAGTTCCGATGAGGCTCGCACGCACCGAGCCGATGTCCTTAACGCCCTGCATATAGAGCATGTAAGCAAAAAACGAGCCGATAACCACGAACACCGCGAGCGCCTCGATACCGGCGGCATCGAGCGCCGGCATATGCGCCCAGGGCTGCACGAAGACACATGAGACCACGCCCGCCGTGAGCATTGCCGAGCCCGTGACGATGGGGCTGCCGTATTCGGGCAGGATCTTGGCGGGAATCACCGCCATACACGCGGCGCTGACCGCACACATAAGACCTGCTGCCAGGCCAAGCGGCGAGATATTCAGGCTGGTGGGGTCGCCGCCGGTGGCGATTAAAAAGGTTCCACCCAGAGCCAGGCCAATGCCGATGACTTCGCGAGTACGCGGCATACGGCGATCGGTCACGCAGGCGTAGCCCATGATGATAACGAGCTGCAGGCACTGGAGCACCGTCGCGGTTCCGGCGTTCGTCAGGCGCACGGCCGAAAGATAGCAAAACTGGTTGAACAGCAGGCCAAAAGCGGTAAAGAGCAGCAGCTGCTTGCGATCAGCGGGCGTCGTCCAAAGCTTGACCAGGCGTGCGCGGTCGCGCGTGACAACCACAGCCATAAAGAGCAGGCCGGCGAGAATCTGACGCACGCTCATAAGCCACAGCGTATCGACATGGTAGGTATCGAACAAAAAACTCGCGCTGGTGCCCGAGAAGCCCCAAAACGAACCGCCCACCAGCGTAGCCAAGACGCCCGTGATCATCTTGCGCGTCGAAGCGCTGTTCAGGCGGTCGCGCCATGCGCGACGGGTGTTGCGGCTGAGCTCGTCGGTGCCCTCGGGCACATCAATGTTCGATATATCGGTCATCGGCACCGAAGCCCCTGCGCCTTCGACCTGCTCGACACACTCTTTGCTCATTCCACTCCCCCGAAACAGCCTGGAAACAATTCGGCTTACCTTACCACGGCGAAGTCACCAGCTGGAGGCTTGTCCGCTTATCGGTAGGACAATTCCGCAGGCGTCTTTCCATAGCTCGATACCGCAATGGCCTTGCATTATGCGACAGCCAAATCGCGGCAGCAGGCTCTTTTGAAATGGATGCGACAAAGCCCCCGAATTCCACAATGTAAGCGATTTTTAAAAATGTTCTTGCCACCGAGTTCAGGCTCCGTTATATTATCCCTTGCGCGCTTGCGCACCCTTGATCGGGCGTTTAGCTCAGGGGGAGAGCGCTTCCCTGACACGGAAGAGGTCAGAAGTTCAAATCTTCTAACGCCCACCAAATGTTCGCAGCTCAGAGGCTATGTCCTCTGGGCTGTTTTGTTTTATGTCGCCAAATCAGCTGGCAGCTCCAACCGCCCAACTAGCCAAAAGCCGACCATCTACTTGCCGATCTATTCATCGGCATAACCAATCAGTCCGCACCGCAACTTCTCAGCAAAACGCCGCGATGTCTGCGCCCTGCGGTATCCTTGAGCCACTTGCACCTGCAGCACCAAGGAGCCGCCATGCGCACCGAGCTCGATGTCCCCTTTTCGCACAAAGAAGAAGCCAAGGCGCTGGGCGCCAAATGGGACCGGACCAAGAAGATCTGGTATGTACCAAGCGGCGTCAACCCCGAGCCCTTTGCCGAGTGGCTGCCCGGTGTTGACCGATCCGACCCCTCAGCGCCGTATATATATCTAGTACTGGGCAAGCGCGAGTGCTGGAAGTGTCACAAAGAGACCTCGGTCGCAGCCTTCGGCATTCCCTATCGAACCGATAACGACGAGAGCATCGCCATCGCGCACGCGCCCAACGAAGCCGGGTACATTGCCATCGACACGGCCAACGCCAACGCACTCGCCATCGTGCCCGCTCTTGGCTGCGTACCGGGCGAGATCCGCGACTACCTTCATAAGCGCTGCGGCTACAAGCCCGTAGGCGCGCGAGCCTCCAAAGCCCCGTCGCTCGGCAACACGTGCACCAGTTGCGACGCGCTGCAAGGCAGCCGCTATCTGTTCGAGGAGCCCTCGTCCCCGTTTGCCCTCACTGCCATCAACAAGCTGCCGGCACTGGAGTTTATACGCGTCGAAGTTGCCGGCGTCTTTGGCGTCCCGGTCACGCGTACCGACTTTGACCAGGCGCTCTTTACCTGGGCACGCGACCATCACGCCGAGTTCCACAAGAGCCTGCTCGAGGGGATTTACCTGTAGGGCAAAACTCGAAAATCGAGCGTGAAAATCCTCGCAAATCGAGTATGCGCAGGTAGCTGAGCTGTTTGTGTAACGCAGAAAATGTCGAATCACCGGGTTTGCCCGACTAGATATTCAGTCTTCGAAGCTATGGCTCCGCATCATCATAGGTAATAGCACATCCGCAAGTTGGGCATTGCTGAGGATAGACTGGAAGACGCAGGCCTATTCGAGCCCGCGGGTCGGCAGCGTGTTTGTCGCGGACGTCGATGTAACTGATCTCTAGGCATGGAAGGCCTGCGCCGCAGCTTGGGCACGGCAGATGGATTTGGCTGCAGGTCGCCTCGACGAGCGGGAACAGGTTCCGGTCCATTAACGCTCGCGATAGATTTCCATACACGCCTCGCGCGATATCGCTTCGCCATCCCATGGTCCTTCCTTTCCCGTTTTAGCTGTTGAGGAGAGGATGGCAGGATCGTGCAGTTCTCGCTGCGGCGCGGCGCGATCCGATCAATCGACATGATTAGGCTGCAACGGACAGCACCTGCCTAATACGGAGCAACGACTTCCACCCGACGTTGTGATTCCGAGAAATCGAACTTCCCGTCCCTCCCCCACTCGGTATACTGGATGTAGCACGTGTAATTTCTGCCTGCATATGGCGGCTGTTTATTGGGAGACCCCTATGGCTATCGCAAACCAACCCAAGGGAAGCGTTTCGTCCGGATCGATCAAGCCGGTGACGCGCAAGGCCGTTCGTTGTCAGCGCGAAGTCGCCTGGCTGGTCACGCAAGCGGCCGGTAAGCTCGTCGCCACCACCGACGACGTCAATGCGCCCACGCCCAGCTTTGTACTGGCGGCGGCATTGTCGTACACCCGCAAGCAGGAGCAGACCGCTCAGGACCGTGGCACCGCGATCGACTACGAGGCTGTCATGGACCCCGACCTTGCGAGTTTTTGCCAAGCTGCGGGGTTGCCTACAGCGCCCAACGCGCTTTCGGACGCGGGCTACATGTTCACGCTCTCGGGCGCGGACCTGATCCGTGACGTCTACACCTACTGCAGCGACCTCGGCGAGCGCTCGGGAGACGCGGCGCAGGTCAAGCCGGGCTACGCGATCAAGCTCGCTCTACGGCTGTTCTTGCTGGACGGAGCCTCAGCAGCCACCGCTTCCGACGACAAAACCTCGGCATAACAAAAGCGTCGGGCCGGGGAATCACCCCCGGTCCGACGCCCACTAAACCTCTGGAAATGCCTCAAGATAAGAACGGCCGCTTGGCTTAAATTCAAACTTGTCTTCTCTATACAGTTCGTTTCTTTCAAGACACTCTTTCTTAATTTCGATAAGATTCTCGCGCCTTCCCAGATACATCTTTGGTCTGCTCTGGCCCAGAATTAGCCTCTTGTTGTCCTTCAGGAAACCCCGAAGCCCCTGATTAACCAGCTCATATAGCGGAACGAGCAAGCGGTTGGGCCCTTCAGTAATGTCAGAGTCTTCGATGACAGATTTATCCATGCCCTTCTTCAGCCAAAATGAAACATCATTGAGGTCTAGAAGGCGTTTGCATGTATCAGAATCGAGGGTTCCATATTTATTGCAAAGCAAAAATGATCCAATTTCAGCAACCGACAATGCCATCTGTGCCTTCCAAACACCAAACAAAAAGTCATTATCTTCATTTAGTGCGATGAGTTTCTCCTGTTGAGTCGCCCTCGGGCTGACAACACCAGTATCCTCAAGCCTTGCCAGAGCCTCGTTTTTCAGCTTCGTCGTCCCAACAGGCTTGACGCGGTATTCAAGATAGCGCCCGACCGCCATTGCCAATAGCAATTGATATTGAGTGGGCTGTCCGTCCTCAAGTAAATCGGCTTTATAGCTAAAGTTGGGCTTTTTCATTTGCTCCCAGAGGGCAGGAGAAGGCCTCTTCGCAAACACGGAGGAATACTCCGGGTCTCGAAAGTACTTAACTCCGCCAGCATTGGCTTTAGGAGCGTTTCCGATCCATGCCCACCAGATTTTTGCCAGGTCTTCGTTATCGATATGCCTGTAACGATTCTTGCCCCTTCTCGTCGATCCCTTAATCTCGAAGTAACTTTTCTTTGGCTCACGCTTGTTCGACTGAAGGAAGGAATCGAGTTCTCCGTCCTTCCTGATATAGAAATAACGCATCTCTTTTTTAAGTGGGTCTTTATAGAAAGAAGACTGCAGCTTTCGCTGCTCGGCAGAATTGGACTTTAGATTGCGATCATTCATTGGGTTCTGGTGATTCGATGCGACGATGATGTCGTCGAGCAGCTCATCTTGATTTGCCGTACTGCTATTTAAGACCTTAGCAATGATCTTCACATCGGAACAGATGCTCTCTTTCACGCTATCGTTAGATGCCATGTAAAAGTCAAAAATAGTGCTCAGGGTCTGGCAGCCGTTCACTACTTGGGCATCAGCCACCTTAATCGAAGGCTTCCTGTCCCCTTGACTTGGCTTCACATAGTTGTTGCAGGTAATCACGATTCCATTGTTAAGATGGACGAAACGCTTTCTACCCTTTTCAGTCGACAGCTGCTTCTTGATTGCCGCATTCACGTTCGACCCCTTCAACGTTGATCGAACATTCATGTCAAACAAGTCATATCCGTATTTTGCAATAGCGTCAATTAACGGTTTGACATCCAAGACAGCGCAGAACCAGCCGTTTTGCCATATAACGCAATCATTAATATCACGCGTAGTCAGCTTTAACTCGATATGGGTTCGGTTGGCAACCTCATCATTTCTGTGCCAACAATCGTAAATATCATTCTCCTCGTAAAGACAGATATTTATTCCCTCATTGGCTTTTTGAGAACGTACCTCCTCAAAACGCCTTCTTGCAGAGTCGCTGAGTCTACCCTCAAGCGCAAGCACGGCAGTTAAGATGCAATTAGCCTTTTTGAATTGATATCCCTGCTTCAGTTTTCTCACACCGGCGTTCGAACCAGCATCATTATCCGAAGTAATAAACTCAACAGCTTCTTGCAACTCATTAACAGGTGTTGCGTCAAACACTTTTCCCTCTGGATAATTATCCAGATTGCACGATTTGCATTGATAGAACGTGTAGCCATCATCGCGCGCAATGTAAAAATCAACACCGTGGTCATTGGCCCCATCGGTATAGATAAAGCTATTCTCATCGGAAAGAATATCTTCGCCTTCAAAAACGGCCGCAACGGTATAGGCGAAGGCGACATCATCCCCTTCGCCATCATCCAAATAGTTTTCACGAATATCGTCCATCTTTGATGTGATATCCGCATTAAACTCTGATCTGTCGAACGTGATGCCCATACGCCACTCCATCCTAAATGTGCTTAAGCGAAATTAGATCACCACTCATTAGGGCGATCAAGATCTCAAACCACCAAGCGGCAGCCACATTTAGAAATACGGCAGCGAGGTCATGCGACGGATAACATACGCCGCCGTCCAAACGCCAATTCAGTCCGTTGTCTCAATCTGCCCGCAAAAGCGCCGGGCCGGGGAATCACTTCCGGCCCGGCGCTTGTTCGTCCTACTTGTTCCCGTCCCCTGTGGGTGAGTTCTTTTGGTTGCGACGGTTACTCCGGGTCACGTTGTGTTCCTTGTAGTAATCGGGCGCCTCGTTGCTGCTCGCACTAATGGGGTCATTGCCGGTGAGGGTGTCGGCAATATCCTGCACGAACTTAACGAACAGGCTCGAATCGTCGGTCTCGGACGAATCAAAGTCAAAACCGAACTCCACCGCGCCGCCGATGATCTTGTCCACGCACTCCGGGTCGTCGCCGTCCAGCCAAATGACCACGGTGTATTTGTCCACATCGCCCACCTGATACTGCAGCAGCAGCTTTTGGTTTTCGTCCATGAGCAGCGGCTTGCCGGCGAGCATGGGTGCGCTCATAAGGAAGTACGCCTCGTCCAGGTCCTCTTTGTACGTGGCAAGCATGTTGAAGTCGGTTTTTTAGCCCATGGGCACGTCGAATGCCGCCTGAAGCTTGGTCCCCAGCGTTATCTGCTGCTCTGCCATGTATTCTCCCCCAGTCGCGGGCGCCGATATCATCGTCGTGCGCGATGCACATTGGGCTATCGTAACTGCTTTGCCGCAGGTTTCGTTGCACAGCGCGCGAAATGGCGCGATGCGGGGAGTGGGCGTCAGTGCAGCTGCTCCGCACGCAGCATCAATCTGACAGCAATACATGTCCCCGACAGACCGTCTGTCTGTCTATCTCTCAGCTATCTCTCGTAATTATCTCTCGTCTCTCATTTATCTCTCACATTAGAGATGAGTGAGAGATGAGAAACAAAAATGCCGTTATCGGTTCAATCAAATCACGTTCGCGCAGGTAAACGCATGTATACGGGAACTTTGACTCGATCCCCCAGCCACCTTGCAGCATTGTTATCTCTCATATTTATCTCTCGTCTTTCTGCTATCTCTCGTATTAGTGACGGATGAGAGATGAGAGATACGTGAGTGATGGACGGGCGTGGATTTTTGGACGGTTTTTGGGCGTTTTGAGGCTGATTCCGTCCGAAAATCCACTCTCATTCAATTTGCGTCCAAATACCCACTCTCGTCCGTCCGATTTTCCACTCTCGTTCGACAGGCGGCCGGGACGCATTGACTTCCCATCGGCATAACCGCCAGTTCGCCGCAGGGTCGCGGCCCCATATGGGTATACTCTCGAGGATTCGACTCGATTCGCCCCCGCTGGGGCGTCAAAGGAGACTGCATATGCCCACCACCTCAACCGACCCGCGCGCCGCAGCCGCTGCACTGCTGGTGCCCGGCACTACCTGCCACGGCTTTGCCGTCGAGCGCCGCGAGACCGTGCCCGAGCTCGACTCGGACGCTTACGTGCTGCGACACACTGCCTCGGGCGCTCGCCTGCTGTACCTGGCGTGCGACGACGAGAACAAGGCCTTTGCCATTGGCTTTAAGACGCCGCCGGCCGATTCCACCGGCGTGTTCCATATTCTTGAGCACTCGGTGCTGTGCGGATCGGCCAAGTTTCCCGTCAAGGAGCCGTTTGTCGACCTGATCAAGAGCTCCATGCAGACGTTCCTCAACGCCATGACCTACCCCGACAAGACCATCTACCCCGTTGCCACCACCAACGAGCAGGATCTGTACAACCTGATGGACGTGTACCTGGACGCGGTGTTCAACCCGGCCATCTATACCAAGCCCACCATTTTTGAGCAGGAGGGCTGGCACTACGAACTGGACCTGCCGGAGGGCGACGGCGACAGCAGCGCCGCGAGCCTGCACGAGGGCACGCTGCGTTATAACGGCGTGGTGTTCAACGAGATGAAGGGCGCGCTGTCCGATCCCATGAGCGTGTTGGACGATGCCGTCAACGCCGCGCTCTACCCCGACACCGCCTATGCGCACGAGAGCGGCGGCGACCCGCGCGCGATTCCCGCGCTCACCTACGAGCAGTTCCTGGACACGCACGCGCGACACTACAATCCCTCCAACTCCTACATCACGCTCTACGGCGACCTGGACGTGGACCGCGCACTGGCCTTTTTGGACGAGCGCTATCTGTCGCAGCCGAGTGCCGCGAGCCGCCGCATGGACGCTGCCGTTGCCGCCGGCGAGGACCCGTCCACGCTGGCGCCCAATCCGTTGGACGCGCAGGCGCCCGTGACCTGCGAGTACAAGCGCATCGAGATGGCCACCACACCCGAGAACGCCCTGGTGGGCCTGGGCCTTGTGCTGGGCAGCGCGCTCGACCGCAAGCGCACGATCGCGGCGGATATCCTGTTCGAGGCGCTGCTGGGCTCCAACGAAGCGCCGGTTAAGAAGGCCATTCTGGCCGCCGGCCTGGGCGGCAACGTGGTGAGCTACACCGCGGCCGAGAGCCTGCAGCCCTACGAGCTCATCATGCTGCAAAACGCACAGCCCGGTGTGGCGCGCGAGCTGCGTCGCGTGTTCCAGGACGCCTGCCGCGACCTGTGCGAGCACGGAGTTCCGCGCGAGCGTCTGGAAGCCATCATCAGCAGCAACGAGTACGACCTGCGCCAGCGTGACTATGGCATCGCCGACGGCGTGGCCATTGCGTGCGACGCGCTGAGCACCTGGCTCTACGATGACGACGCCGCGACGCTGGCGCTCAAGTACGGCCCGGTGTACGAGGAGCTGCGTAGCGAGCTGGACGGCAGCTATTTTGAGGACCTGCTGCGCGAGCTGGTGCTGGAAAACGACCACATGGCACTGGTCGAGCTGGTGCCGGTGGACGCCGCCGAGGGTTCGGAGGGTGCCGAGGCCGCCGAGCTGGCAGCCAAGCGCGATGCCATGACCGATGCCGAGCTGACCGACGTGGTCGAGCGCACGGCCGCGCTGCGTGCCGCGCAGGAGGCGGAAGACACACCCGAGGCCAAGGCCACGCTGCCGCGCCTGCGCGTGTCCGACATTGGCGAGGCGCGCCCCGAGCCGCCACTGATCGTGGACACGACCGTGCCCATCCCCTGCCTGCGCCACGGCATCCCCACCAACCGTCTGGCCTACGCCATGCAGTATTTCGACCTGAACTGCGTCGCGTTTGAGGACCTGCCCTATGTGACACTGCTCTGCCGCCTGCTTAAGCAGCTGCCCACGCGCGAGCACTCGGCCGAGGAACTCGACAACTTGCTCGCTGGCAAGCTCGGCTTTTTGAGCTTTACGACCGAGGTCATGACGCAGCCCGAAGTGGACGGCGTGCGCCCCTACCTGCTGGTGAGCGCCGGCGCCCTGTCCGAGAAGATCGATGCGCTGGCGAGTCTGCCGCGCGAGGTATGGTCGAGCACGCTTTTGGCAGATGCCGACGCCGACCGCGTGCGCGACGTGCTCACACAGATTCGCATTGGGCTTGAGCAGGGCTTTATCAACAACGGCCACTCGGCGGCGCTCGGTCGCGCGATGAGCTACAGCTCGCCTTCGGCCGTGGTGCGCGAGCAGCTTTCGGGCGTGGACTTCTATCTGTTCCTGCGCGACCTGCTCGACCACTTTGACGAGCGCGTGAACGGGTTGCGTACCAAGCTTGCCGAGCTGGCAGGCCGCATCTTTGTGGCCGATGGCTGCCTGGCGAGCTTTACCGGCAGCGACGAGGACTTTAACGCATACTGGGCCGCCGCGGGCGACCTGGAGCTGGGCGCTGGCGACGGCGCCGATGCCGGCCGCAACGCGCTCGTGGTGCCGACGCCGTGCGACCGCCACGAGGCCTTTGTCATCCCCAGCGACATCTGTTTTGCGGCAAGCGCGTGCGACCCGCGTCGCTTGGGCATCGACGTGACGGGCGCCTGGGCGGTTGCCGCCAACGCGCTCTCCTACGACTATCTGTGGAACGAGATCCGCGTTAAGGGCGGCGCGTACGGCTGCGGATTCCGCGCGGCCGGCGAGCGTCAGGCGGCGTTCTACACCTACCGCGACCCGGCGATCGATCCTTCGATTGAGCGCGTGGAGCGCGCGGGCGCATGGCTTGGCAGCTTTGAGCCCGACGAGGCCGCCTTTGAGGGCTTTATTGTGAGCTGCGTGAGCGGCATGGACGCGCCGGTGAAGCCGTACGCGCTCACCAAGCGCCGCAACACGACCTACCTGGCCGGGCTCGATCCGCATGCGCGCGAGGAGCGTCGCGCCCAGATGCTCGCCGCCACGCCCGGTGAGCTGCGCTCGCTCGGCGCCGACGTGACGCGCATCGCAGCCGAGTCGCCCACCTGCGTCTTTGGCGGCCGCGAAGTCATCGCCAAGAGCAACGCCGGCTTCAACGTAGTCGACCTGCTGGGCTAAGGCACAGCAAGCAAAACCACCACAAAGGGGACAGCGCCTTCGTGGTGGTTTTGCCGTCTTTATCGCGTTTGCCCAGATAAAACCTGCCAAAATAAACCTGTCCCTTTTTGGCAGGTTTGCTAGAGGAGGCTGGGATGGACAAGGCTGAGTTGCGGCGGGCGGTGATTGCTCGGCGTGATGCTCTTGATTTGGACTTGCGGGCAGCGAAGTCTGCCGTTATCTGCGCGCGGCTTGTTGAGCTGTTGGATCGCTTGGATGCCGCGGCGCCGCACACCGTTGCCATCTATGCCGCGATGGGCTCCGAAGTCGACCCAGCCGCGTTTGCCGCTGCGGCCGCCAAACGCGGCTGGCGCGTGGCCTATCCGTGCATGCTCTCGGCAATTGATGCCGCAGCTTGTGGCCAGCGCATGTGCATGCGAGCAGTTGCCGCCGACGATGCGTCCGCGGCTCCGTTTATCGCCCACCCCGCGAGGGCCTTCGCGGCCACGGACATCGACAGCGACCGCTTCCCCATCGTGCCTGCCGAAGCACTCGACATGATTGTTGTGCCGCTCGTGGCCTTCGATCAAACCGGCGCGCGCCTGGGCTACGGCGGCGGCTGCTATGACCGCTACCT
The DNA here is from genome assembly GCA_036302525.1 of Collinsella sp. GTDB lineage: Bacteria > Actinomycetota > Coriobacteriia > Coriobacteriales > Coriobacteriaceae > Collinsella. Next base: position 164,248 of record JAXJCG010000008.1, read on the forward strand.
GCCCATGCTCTCGCCCGTATGTCAAATCGTCGGCATCGCCTTCGACGAACAACGCATCAACCACGTCCCCACCGATGCCCACGACCTGCCGCTACCCAACATCATCAGCGCCTAACCGCCGCCACATCAGCCACGGCTACAGCAGTACCATCGCAGTCTAGTGCTCCTCGCCGGCGCGGGCTAGGTCGTAGGGCGTGGTCTGGTAGACGTAGTAGTTGAGCCAGTTGGTGTAGAGCAACTGAGCCTGGCTGCGCCAGACGTTGCGCGGCTCGGCCGTGGGGTCGTCGTTTGGGAAGTAATGCGCCGGCACCTGGGGGTTGAGCCCGCGCTTCACGTCGCGCTCGTACTCCAGACGCAGCGTATCGGTATCGTACTCGGGATGGCCAAAGACAAAGAAGCGGCGGCTGTCGGTCGACTTGACGATGTACAGGCCCACCTCGTCGGACACAGCCACGACCTCAAGCTGCGGCTCGGCCTCCACGTCCTCGCGGCGCACATCGGTGTTGCGCGAATGCACGGCATAGAAACGGTCGTCAAAGCCGCGAACCAGCGGGCTTTGAGGCTTCACCAGATAATGCTCGAACACGCCGCTCGCCTTTGCCGGCAGGTCGTGCTTCTGAATACCGTAGTGGTGATACAGGCCCGCCTGCGCGCCCCAACAAATGTGCAGCGTAGAGTGCACGTGTGTGGTGGACCAATCCATGATCTGGCAGAGTTCGGGCCAGTAGTCGACCTCCTCGAAGGGCATCTGCTCAACCGGCGCGCCCGTGATGATCAGGCCGTCGTAGTGGATGTCGCGGATGTCGTCGAACGTGCGGTAGAACGTCTCCAGGTGGCCAGCGCTCACGTGCGTGGCCTCGTGCGTCTTGGTGCGCAGCAGGTCCACCTCCACCTGCAGCGGCGTGTTGGAGAGCTTGCGCATGATTTGCGTCTCGGTGGCGATCTTGGTGGGCATGAGGTTGAGGATGAGCACGCGCAGCGGGCGGATGTCCTGGTGCAGCGCGCGGTACTCGGTCATGACAAAGATGTTCTCGCTCTCGAGCTGCGCGGCGGCAGGGAGGGCGTCGGGAATGCGAATGGGCATGGATGCTCCTTACGAGTCAGTTGCAGCTATGGTACAACGAGCAGCCCCATCCGCGCGAGCACATCGCCCAGCGATGCCGTCAACGGCCCAAATCACTCCAAAAGTAGAGATTGAGGCGTGTCCCAAAAATCTGCGGCGCTTTAGCCTAGCAAAGTGACAGCAGGAAGCTACAATGGTTCGACGCGAAAAACTCGGCCGGAAGGATACTCATATGTACCAGACGCGTAAAATCGGTGTGGTCGGCCAGGGCCACGTAGGAGCACATGTCGCCAACAGCCTGCTCATGCAGGGCATTGCCGATGAGCTGTACCTGTGCGATATCAACGAGGCCAAGGTGACGTCCGAGGTCCAGGACCTGCGCGACTCCCTTTCGTTTGTCCCGTACAACACCAAGATCGTCAACTGCTACGACCACTACGAGGAGCTGGCCTGCTGCGACGTCATCGTCAACGCCGCCGGTAAGGTCGCGCTGGCCGCTGGCAACCGCGACGGCGAGCTGTTCTTTACCACCGACGCCGCCCGCTCCTTTGCCAAGCGCATCGTCGACGCCGGCTTCGACGGCATCTTCGTGAGCATCTCCAACCCCTGCGACGTCGTGTGCACCGAGCTGTGGCACCTGACCGGCTACGATCCCAAGAAGATCATCGGCTCGGGCTGCGGCCTGGACTCCGCCCGCCTGCGCACCGAGATCTCCAAGAAGGTCGGCGTGAGCCCCAAGTCCATCGACGCCTTCATGATCGGCGAGCACGGCTTTAGCCAGCTGGCCGCCTTTAAGGCCGCGACCATCGCCGGCAAGAGCCTCAACGAGCTCCAGGCCGAGAACCCCGACAAGTACGCCTTCGACCACATGGAGATCGAGGAACTCGCGCGCAAGGGCGGCTATGTGACCTACGCCGGCAAGCAGTGCACCGAGTATGCCGTCGCCAACTCCGCTGCACGCGTCTGCGCCGCCGTGCTGCACAACGAGCACGCCGTGCTTTCCGCCTCCACGCTCATGACCGGCCAATATGGTGAGGAGGGCATCTTTACCTCCCTGCCGTGCGTGATCGGTGCCGAGGGCGTCGAGGAGGTTTACACACTGGACCTGTCCGAGCACGAGCTCGAGGGCTTCCACAAGAGCTGCCAGCACATCCGCGACAACATCGCCCAGCTCGACTGGTGGGACGCCGAGGCATACGACGCGAAGTAGGCCGTTGGCTGCCACAACCTTGCGAATCTAAGCGCGATACTAAGCGGGCCGTGCCGGAAATCCCCGGCGCGGCCCGCTTTTTTGACTCACACAGTGCCCTCGCGAATCGAAGGTGAATACTTTTCCGCGAAGTGAACGAGCAAAAACGAGCCCCCGAAGCATCGACACTTTTCAGACGCTGTTTCCTGCGGTTTCGCTGAGTTTTTCCTGCAGTTTTGGCGTCAAAAAGTGTGGATGCTTCGGGGGTCCAAAATAGGTCGTTCACTTCGCGGAAAAGTATTCACCTTCGTTTTTCGCGCAGACACGGATCCGGCCGCCGCAACGCAAAACGGGGCCCGCGCGCAGCGCAGACCCCGTCGTGAGAGGTTATTCCCGGAATATTAGTACTGCTCGATGCCCATGTAGCGACGAACCTCGGGGCTGTGATCGAACACCTTGCCGCGTGCGGCGCGCAGCTCGCAGCTCATGTTGTAGAAGAAGATCGGCTCCAGGTACGAACGCACGCTGGCAGGCACCTCGCCCACGCCGTACTCGAGCGCGTCGAGCACCATGATCGTGTCGGTGTGCGTGTTGAGGAACGCAAGAGCGCGCTCCTCCATGGGGCGGCACTCGCCCGATCCGAGCTGCACAAAGTAGAATACGCCGGGCTCGGTGGCTTCGAACGGGCCATGGAAGTACTCGCCGGAGTGGATGTAGCAGCAGTGCTGCCACTGCATCTCCATGAGCGAGCAGATGGCCATAGCGTAGGTCTGGCTAAAGTTGGGGCCGGAGCCCAGGATATAGAAGAACTTGTGCTGCTGGCAGAGCCCGGCAAAGCGGGCGCCCAGCTCGGCGTTGACCTTCTCACGGGCGGCGGGCAGCAGCGCATCCATCTGCTTGAGGCCCTCATACATGTCGGCGAGTGCCTCGTAGCCTTCCTGCTGGTCGAGCAACTCGGCGGCGATCAGAGCGCCGATGCCCTGCGGCACCTCAGCCTGCGACACACCCTCACCCCACGGATAGACCCAGGTAGTCCACTTGCCGTTGTCGATCTTTGAGCCCTCGCAGTCGGTGAGGGCAACGACTTCGGCACCGGCGGCCAGCGCCATCTCGCAGCCGTCAACGACCTCTTGCGTGTTGCCGCTGTGGCTGCAGGCGATGACGAGCGACTTCTCGCCAAGACTCTTGGGAGCCATCAGGCAAAACTCGCGCGCCGTGTAGACCGTCGAGGTAAACGTGGTGGCCTCACGCTTGAGCAGTTCGTTGGCCGGCATCAGGTCGATCATCGAACCGCCACAAGCGATCCAAAAGACATTCTCGATCTTGCCCTTGCGCTCGATGATTTCCTGAACCAGATCATGTGCGTTCATGCTGATGCTCCTCCTTGTGGGGCGGCTTTGAACGACGACAGCTCGTACCTGCTGTCGTTCTATGTTGTCCTATTTATAGCACGTGTAACAACGCCCGTGAAGTCATCTCTGCAAATTTGTTCTATGTTGTCCTATCTGTGGACGTTAGATGTCGAAGACGTAGCGCGAGCCCACGATCTTTTGGCGGCCGAGCAGTAGAGGGCGCCCGCCGGCGTCGGTAAAGTAGGCCTCCATATAGAAGAGAGGCTCGCCGACCGGCACCTCCAGCAGCGGGGCCGTCTGAGTATCGGCAAGCGCAATCTCCACGGTGCAGGGGTCGGACTTGAGCGGCGCGCGACCCGAATGCTCGGCAACGAGCGCAAAGATTGAGTTATCGGTGAGGTCCTCGTCGGCCAGCGTCTGCAGGTAGGGATGGTCGGCGAGCACAAAGGCGTTGTTCTCGAGCATGACGGGGATGCCATCGGCCGTGCGCACGCGCTCGACCACGATAAGCTCGCAGCCGGGCTCCACGCCAAAGAACGCCGCATCCTCGTGAGTCGCCGCGACCACCGTGCGCGACACCAGACGCGCACCCGGCACCATGTCGTTGGCAGCACAACCCTCAGTAAAGCTCTGGACGTCACCTTTCTGGCGAATCTTGCGCTTGAGCTTGGGGGCGCACACAAACGTGCCCCTCCCCTGCTGGCGGTTGAGATACCCCGCGCGCGACAGCTCCTCGATGGCACGGCGCACGGTGATGCGCCCCACGCCGTAGGACTTCGCGAGCTCCATCTCGGCAGGGATGCGCGAGCCGGCGGGGTACACGCCGCGCGCGATCTCGCCCTTTAGGTCGTCCATGACCTGCTGGTACAGCGGCACGGCGGGCACGTCAGTGCGGTCGGTTTTATCGTCGAATGCCATCGTTACACTCCATCCCGCGCATGCTCGGACTCAAATTCTTCAATCGCCGCCATAAACTGCTCGCCAAAGGCGTCGGCTTTTTTCTCGCCAATGCCGTTGACCTGGATCAGCTCCTCGCGCGTCTGCGGACGCAGGCGGCACAGGCCGCGCAGGGCCTTGTCGGAAAAGACCATATACGGCGCCATCTCCAGCTCGGTCGAGATCTCCTTGCGGAGGGCACGCAGGCGCTCGAACAGCTCGGCATCGTCGCCAACGCGCGGGCGCTGATCCAGCTCGGCCTCCTCGCGCAGCAGATCGACGGCGCGGCGGGCGCGGGCCGAGGCCTTGCGCTTGGACGCACGACGCTTAACGGTAAAGGCGAACGCCTCATCCTCGACCTCGACGGCACGCGGACCCAGCCCCACGACCGGGTACTGCCCCTGCGAGGTGGCCAAATAACCGCGACCGCACAGCTGGCCGATGATGTCCTTGATGCGCCCGACCGATTCGCTCGACAGCTCACCGTAGCCGCGCTCCTCGTCCAGATGCATCTGGCGAATGCGCTCGGTGTTGCCGCCGTGGAGCACGTCGGCGATCAGCGACTTGCCAAAGCGCATGGGACGCGTGGCCACATAGCGCACGGCGGCGCGGGCCATATCGGTGACGTCCTCGACCTCGAACTGCGTGAGACAGTTGCTGCAGTTGCCGCAGCCCTCGGCGTCGTCTGCCGTGCCGCCCGCGGCGGCTGCCGCATGCTCGGCCGCCGCCTCGTCGCCAAAGTAGCGCAGCATGTATTCGCGCAGACAGCCAGTGGTATTGCAGTAGCCCTCCATCTGGCTGAGCAGGCGATAACGGTTCTGGAGCGCCCACGCGCGCTGCTCGTCGTCGAGCGCCTCGTCGGCAGCATCGCCGCGGTCGATCAGAAAGCGGCGCATGCGAAAATCGTTACCGTTCCACAGCAAGTGGCAGCTGGCCGGGTCGCCGTCGCGGCCAGCGCGGCCAGCCTCCTGGTAGTAGGCCTCGATACTCTCGGGCACGTTGTTGTGAATCACGTAGCGCACGTTGGGTTTGTCGATGCCCATGCCAAAGGCGTTGGTGGCAACCATCACCTGGATATCGTCGTCGATAAAGGCGCGCTGGCTTTGGCGGCGGGCGTCGTTGCCCATGCCGGCATGGTAACGGCCAACGCGAATGCCACTGGGGCCCAGCGCCTCGGCAAGCTCACCTGCCAGCGCATCGACGGTCTTGCGGGTCGAGCAATACACGATGCCGCTCTCGCCCGAATGCGCGATCACATAGTCGCGCACCCAGGCGGTCTTGGCTTTGTCGCCCATCTCCTCGCAGCCAAAGTAGAGGTTCTTGCGATCGAAGCCCGTCACCACCGTCGCGGGGTTTTGCAGGCCGAGCATCTGCTGGATGTCCGCACGCACGCGCTCGGTTGCCGTAGCGGTAAAGGCCGCCACAATGGGACGCTGCGGAAGCGATTCGATGAACTCGCGAATCTGCAGGTAGGCGAGGCGAAAATCCTGGCCCCATTGGCTCACGCAGTGCGCCTCGTCAATGGCCACGAGCGGCACGCCGATGCCGCCGTCGGCCGCGGCCTCCTGTGCAAAGGCTAAAAAGCGTGGCTCGAGCAGGCGCTCGGGCGCCACGTACATAAGCTGGTAGCGGCCCTCGCGCGCCCGCTTGAGCACGGTGTTTTGCTGGGCCGGGGTAAGGCTGGAGTTGAGATAGCTAGGTCGCGCACCCGCCGCGAGCAACGCACGGGTCTGGTCCTCCATAAGCGACAGCAGCGGACTCACCACAAAGGTGATGCCGGGCAGCATGAGCGCGGGCACCTGGTAGCAAATGGACTTGCCGGCGCCCGTGGGCATAACACCCAGCGCATCGCGGCCTGCAAGAATCGCATCCACCATGCGGTCCTGCCCCGGGCGAAACGAGGTGTAGCCAAAATAGGCGCCGAGCGTGTCGAGCGCCATCTGCTGCATGCTATCGGTCATGGTTTCCTAACGTCCAAGTCATCTGCCGCCGATTATACGCCGCCACGCGGACCGGTGCCGCACGGCCGTCGGCCACGGGCAACGCAATCCAAAAGGAACGAGCGTGGGATTTTTGGACACTTTCCCAACGGCTAATCTCTTGACAAGCGCGCAAACGTCGCTGGTTGAGCATAGGTCAGCGAAAACGCCCCTAAGCGAGCAAGGTGACGTGAAAGAGGAGGGAAGCGTACTTCGGTACGCGACCGACGATTGAACGTCAGATTGCCGCTTAGGGGCGTTTGCAGCGTCGAGCCGTTACGCGGTTTGGTAAAACCGCGTAACTTACATGACCATAACGTAGCGCGATCCCACGTAGTACTGCTTACCCATCAAAACCGGCTCGTCATCGGGACCGGTAAAGCCGGCACGCAGGTTGAGCAGCGGATCGTGCGGAGCAATGCCCAGCTCGGCCGCTTGCTCGGCGTTAGCTCGAACGGCCTCGACCGTACGGTAGCCAACCGAGACAATCGGCGTTCCGCCAACACGCTCGACCTCGGCAAAAATCGACTTGTCCTCAAGATCGGCCGTCAACAGCTCACGGTAGGCGTCAAACGGCACAAAGATGTTCTCCTCAAAGATGGGCTCGCCGTCGGCCGTGCGCACGCGCTTGATATGCAGCAGCAGCGCATCCTTCTGCAGGCCAAAGAACTCCATCTCGTTTTGGCGCGCCGGAACGATCTGGCGATCGATCACGTGCGCACCGGCCTTCATGCCGTTGCCGGCACACAGCGCGGTAAACGTCTGCAGCGTCGAGGCGTGAAACTGGCGGTTGATGTGCGGCGTGGAGACAAAGGTGCCGCGGCCCTGCTGCTTAACCAGGTAACCATCGGAGCACAGCTCCTCGACAGCGCGGCGCACCGTAATACGGCTCACCTCGTACTGCTCGGCTAGTTCAAGCTCGGACGGAATACGCTCCTTGGGTGCATAAACACCTTTCTCGATCGCATCCTTGATTTCGTCATAAATCTGCTGGTAAAGCGGTGCATTTTTGGGCGCAGGCATATCTGATCACTCTTATCAAAATAGCTAAATTTCTAATACGTATATAACGTCTAGTTTCATATTACCTCATATTGATAAAACGATACACCCTCCCTACCAAAAAGCGACAGCTTCATTTTGGTAGGTTTTATCTGGGCAAACGAGAGCCCTCGAAAGCAACGGGGCTTTCGGGGGGCTCGTTCGGATGGGTTGCGCAGGACCGGCAAAATGCCAATACCCTACTTGCCGTCGTCCTGCTGCAGGCTGTCCTGTTCGCTGAGGCGCGCCTGCCTGCTGGCCATGCGTGCGGGCTTGTCGGGATCGGGAACGGCCGTGGGCATGGGCTCGTCGACATGACCGCCCCACCAGCCGCCCACAAAGTTGAGCGTGTGGAACACGTTGATCACGGCGCCGGGATCAACGTCGCACACCAACTTGATAATGTCCTGGCTCTCGTAGGTCGAAACAACGGTGTTCAGCAGGTACATCTTTTCGCGGCTGTATCCGCCGACGACCTCGGCGCAGCTAATGCCGTGCTGAAAATGGTTTACGTAGGCAGTCATGACCTCGTCTGCCTTGCGCGTCGTAATCTGCAGCGTCACGCGATCGTAGCGACGATAGAAACTGTCGATGGTCTTGGTCGAAATAAACTGGAACACGATGGAATACGCCGCCTTGTCCCAGCCAAACATAAAGCCAAAGATCGCCAGGATAAAGCAGTTGAAACCAAAGATGACGCCCCAGATGGTCTTGCCCGTGTGGTTGGAAACCCACAGCGCGATAAAGTCGGTGCCGCCGGTGGATGCGCCGGATTTAAGTGCGATGGCAGCGCCCAGACCCGAGACCACGCCGCCAAAAATGATGAGCATGATCTTGTCGCCCAAAAATGGAGCGAAGTGAAAGACGTTGAGGAACAGCGACGAGAGCACGACCTGCATCATCGAGAAGATGACGAAGCGCTTGCTAATGCCGCTCCAGCATAGGAGCGCCACGGGGATGTTGAGCGCGAGCATACCGAGCGAAATGTCGATGTGAACGCCGCCCAGCGAGGTAACGCGATCGAGCAGGACCGCAACGCCGGTGAGGCCGCTCGGAAGCAGGTCGGCGGGCTGAATGAACGCCTGGATCAGGAATGTCTGGAGGACGGCAGAAATTGTGACCGCCACGGCAGTAATGGCACGGCGGACGATGGTGAGGCGGCCGAGCATGAGCACGCGGTCCGTGAGCTGATCGATGGCGTTCGCCACGTAGGCTCCTTTCGAAGGCAGATGTGGTTGTGGGGCATGCCCGCGATTGTAGCATGGAGCGTGCGGGGGCGCTTCAATTCAACCTCCCTCGACAACCAAAACGGGACCAGCAACCCCCACGACCAAAGGGCAAAATTCCAAGTGAGTAGACTTTTTACGATCTGCCGAGCACACCCAAAACCGCCACCCCTGTGACCTGCGGTTTTACAAAGGAAGATATGCATTGTGCTCGGCCTGCGCCAAAAAGTCTACTCACTTAGTCCGAATCGAAGCCAAACGGATCAAAATCGAAACCAAATTGAGCCAGTCCACCGCAAAAAACGTTTGAACCCGTGCTTCTCGCGGCGGATTGACACTACAAAGCGGCCAAAATGTCGGTCAGATTATCAATAACGGCATCGGCTCGCGATTGATCGAGGTTGACGCCCTCGTGCGGACGCAGTGCCAGGACGCGGGCGCCGGAACGTTTGCCAGCCTCGATCCCCAAAGGCGAGTCCTCGATAACCAGGCACTCGGTAGGCTCCACCTCCAGCGCCTCCATGGCACGCAGGTAGATCTCGGGGTCGGGCTTAAACGCACTGCACTCGTGACCGCTGATGGTGTAGTCCAGCACGTCGGCGATACCGGCAATCTCCACCAGCTCGTCGATCAGCTCGCGATAGGACGAGCTCGCGATGGCACACTTCACGCCGCGCTCGTGCAGCTCGCGCATCACCGGCTCCGTCTGCTCGTTGAGCAGCTCGGCATACGGAACGGGGTGGACCGGGCTGTAGACTTGCTTGTACTCCACGCGCAGACGCTCGCGCAGCTCAACATCGTCGGGCACCAGCGCCTCCCAAATGGCAGGCTCGTTAGACCCCGAAAGATCGGGAATCTCGTCAAAGTGGAACCCCTTCTCTTCCATAAACGCCACGCGGCGACGGTTGTAGAACCACTCGGTATCGACCAGCACGCCGTCCATATCAAACAGCACTGCTTTGATCATACGCATCTCCTCCCACCTGCCAAAAAGGGACAGGTTTATTTTGGTAGGTTTTATCTGGGGCTTTGCAGCGCAACGGACACGCCCTCCCCAAAGCAAAAAGGGGACAGGGCGCAAACCCCATCCCCTCTCAACCAACCCGTAAGGTCTACTTACTTGCGATTAGTAGGAAAGCTTCCACATGTAGCGACGCATGGTCAGCGGGTGCTGACGGGCCTCGGCGATCTGGTTGCCGTACTCGCGCATAACGGCGAGGTGCAGCAGCGGGTTGAAGTAGGTGAGGACGCTAGCCGGCACAGCGTCGGCCAGGCCGTAGTCCTTGGAGTCAATCAGAGCGACCTTGGCGCCCATGCGCTTAAGGAAGGTGAGGGCACGAGCGTCCATCGGACGGGTAGCACCGTCGGACATGAGGAAGACGTAGGGCTTACCCTCGGTGGAAACCTCGAACGGGCCGTGGAAGTACTCGCCGGTGTTGTAGGAAGCAGCGTCGATCCACTGCATCTCGGTGAACAGGAAGGCGGCGTTAGAATAAGCCATCTTCTCGGAGGCACCGGAGGCCATGAAGTAGATCATCTTGTCGTCCTTGAAGTCCTGAGCGAACTGCTTGGCCAGGCCCTTGGCGGAGTGAGCAGCGTTCTCGATCAGCTCGAAGATGTTGGTGAGGCCGGTGATCATGTCCTCGTAGTGATCATAGCCCTCGGTCTGCTGAAGGATCTCGAGAGCAAGAGCGATGGCGTAGGCGGGCTTCTCGGCCTTGGCAGCATAGTTGGCATGGAAGCCGTGGACGATGACGTAGTCAGCGTCGACGGTCAGAGCGGAGCCAGCCTTGTTGGTGAGGGAGACGACCGGGCAGTTGTGCTTCTTGGCGGTCTTGTTGGCCTCGACGGTCTCGGGCGTGGAGCCACCGAGGGAGCAGGTGATCACGAAGGTGTGCTCGTTGACCCAGGAAGGCGTGTCGTAGTTGAACTCGTTAGCGGTGAAGATCTGAACGTTCAGCTTGTCCGTGTTGTTGGCCAGGAAGTACTTGGCGGGGTAAAGGTCGGACATGGAGGCACCGCAGCCGACGAAGGCGACGCTGTGGATCTCGTGGTTGGACAGGACGTCAGCGACGATCTGCTTAGGGAGGTTAAGGTCGATCTCGTACATCTGACACATTCCTTTCAATTATTTGCGGCGCCACATTGCCGGGCGCTCGCAGGGTTACCGTGATTTGGACCGAGTCGCCGGTCCGTTGAGGATGTGTCAAAGGAACTGTCCCTTTGACACATTTAGGGATGGAAGCCTGCCTGGGGTATGGGATGCCAGGCAGGCCCCCGGGGGAAAGCGGTTAGGCGCTTAGTCGCGACTAGGCCAGGATGCCGGCCGCGGAGAGGGCAATGCCGCCCACGATGGCGATCACGAGAAGCCAACCGGTGTTGACGTTCTTCTTGATGAGCCAGTACATAAGGCCGGTGAGGCCAAGGGAGATCATCTGGGGCATCATGCCGTCTAGGATGTCCTGGATAACGACGGTACCCTCAGCGAACTGCAGCGGGGTGGTAGCGCCGATCAGCGTAGCGATCATGCCGCCCACGGACATAAGACCCACGATGCCGCAGACATACATGAGCTTCTCCATGAGGTCGCCGCCCTGAAGCTTGCTCAGGTACTCGTGGCCGCCCTGATAGCCCATCTTGGCTGCGAACCAAGTGATCAGCACAGAGGGGACGATGGAGATGAGCATGGCCAGGATCGGGCCCATGATGGAGCCCTGCTGAGCCAGCTGAACGCCCAGGCCAAAGGCGATAACGCGGATGGTGCCCTGGAAGAAGGAGTCACCGATACCGGAAAGCGGACCCATGAGGGAGGTCTTGACCGCGTTGATCGAATCGGGATCGAAGTTCTCGGGATCCTTGGCGTACTCCTCCTCCATGGAGGCGGAGAGGCCCAGAATGAAAGCGCTCGTCTGCGGGGTGCAGTTGTAGAACGCCATGTGACGGTGGTAAGCCTCTTTCTTAGCAGCGAGCTGCTTGGGGTCGGACTCATCCGGATAGAGGCGATCGAGCGTGGGAACCATGCCGTAGAGGAAGCCCATGTTCATCTGACGCTCGTAGTTCCAAGAGGCCTGGATGGCCCAGGAGCGCCAGAAGAACTGGCTGACCTTCTTGTTCAGGGACACGTCCTTGGTTGCGGTTGCCATAGTGTGTTCCTCCTTAGTCTTCGTCGTCTTCGAGCGGATCGTAGTCGGAATCGACACCGGCAGCTGCATGGGAACCGTTGAACTTGAAGCCCATGAAGACGACAGCCAGGCACACACCGATCAGAGCGACCGCGATGACGGACAGGTTGAGGTAAGCGGCGAGCAGGAAACCGATGAACAGGAACGGAGTCATACCCTTCTTGATCATCATGGTGAGCAGCAGGGCCAGGCCGTAGGCGGTCATGATCTTGGTCGAAACGTTAAGACCAGTGGACAGCCACTCGGGAACCATGTTGACGATGGCCTGAACCAGGTCGGTGCCAACAAAGACGGCGAGGAAGATCGGCAGGAAGTACATGATGGCGTACAGACCGGAGCCGGCGCAGATGTGCATACGGTAGGCGGTCTTGAACTTTCCGTTATCGATCGCGCTATCTGCCACATGGGTGAGGGCGGCGATGATGGAACGGAACACGATGCCGAGGAGCTGACCCAGGACGGCGACCGGGATGGCGATCGTCATGGCGGTCTCGGCGGAAGCATCGGTCAGGCACGCAAAGGCAGCGGCCACGATGCCGCCCAGGACCATATCGGGCGGAACGGCGGCGCCGACCTGCACCAGGCCCATGGACACGAGCTCGACGGCGGCACCGACGGCAAGGCCGGTGGGCACATCGCCCAGCAGCAGACCGACGAGCGTAGCGCCAACGAGGGGCTGCTCGAAGTTAAGACGACCGAGCAGGCGGGAGTCCCACATGCAGAACACGCCGACGAGGCCGACGAGCACCGCACTGATGAACGTATTCATACCCTTCTCCTTTCAGTCAGGCAAAAGCCTGGTTGATTACAGCTTGGCGTCGATGTCGACGCTCTGATACGTAGGGGTCTGCTGGACGTAGAGCTTGATGCCCATGTCGAGCAGTTGGTTGACGTCGGCCTTCTGGTTGGCGTCGAGGAAGACGGAGCTGTCCTTGCCGCCGACCTGATCGGCACCGTCGTGGTTGGCGGTGGCGCCCAGGTTGATGGCGTCGAGCTTGTAGCCCTGGCAGAACTGCAGCATCTCGGCAGTGTTGCCAAAGACGAACATGACGCGCTCGCCGAGGGTGTTGAGCTTGTCCATCTTGGCGAGGGCACGCTCGACGGTGAAGACGTTCAGGCGCACGCCCTGGGGCTTGGCCAGCTTAAGAGCGCCCTTCTTGATGTCATCGTTGGCGGCGGCGTTGTCGACGACGATGATGCGCTCGGCCTGAACCTTGGTGGTCCAGGTAAAGACGACCTGGCCGTGCAGCAGACGGTAGTCAAGACGTGCGAGGACGATCTTGGCGGGACCGGAGCTGTGACGGGACGCCTTGGCCTTCTTGGCGGGAGCCGCGGCAGCCTCGACCGGTGCGTTGGGGTTGGTCAGACCGGTGCGGGCCTCGTTGATGAGGGCTGCGAGCTCGGCACCCTTGACGGGGACGGGGCTCATAGCGAGCGTGAGCGCCAGCGGGATGTTGAAACCGCTGACAACCGTGAACTTCGTGCCGTTCTTGGAAAGCTCGACCATGTTGTTGTTGACCGAGCTGCCGAGCATATCGGTCAGAACATAGACGGTGTCGTCCGCGTTGAACGTGGCGATCATAGCCTCAACCTTATTGGTGATGGGCTCCTTGTCGTCACGAGCAAGCGACACGACGTGGACGTTCGACACGTCGCCGAGAACCATCTCGAGCGTGTCTTTGGCGCCTGCGGCCAGGCCGCCATGAGATGCGAGAATGATCTGATTCATCTTGCCTCCTCCTTTTCGTTATTGTCATTATAACGTCTTATACGTTGCTTATATTGCTAATTAGTATAAAGATCGTTCGCGGGTGAAAATCGACCGTTGACGGGTTTAACGTACTTGAAACGTTGGGCTGGGTAGGCCGGCGCTAGCTGGATAACCCCAGGTCAGACCCTGCGCGCAATCCCCTATCGCACGAAGTACCAGGGGCTTTCCTGCACGGTGGGCTCCAGCGCGATGCCGGTGCGTTCCTTAAACAGATCCATGTCCTGCGATTTCTCCGTCCACCACGCATTGGGCTTAAAGGTCATGCTCTCAACGACATGACCGACAAACACACTGTTGCGCAGCCTGGAGAAGTCGGTGTTCATAATCAGGATGGACGCGAGCACCAGCACAATGCCCAGGACCTTGATCGCGCCGGCGGGCTCGGCATAGACACCAATGCCCACCAGTACGGTGACGACCGTCTCGAATGACATTACGACGGGAACTTTCGACGTCTCGAGCCCCATGGACAGACCCTGCATATATAAGATGTAGGCCACGGCTGTGGGGATGAGTCCAAAGCCAAGGAACAACAGCAGCAGCTGTGGCGACATTGCCGCGGTGACATCCGGCCACGGAGCCGCGATAGCTGCCATAACCGCACCGCCAAAAACAAAGCCCCAAAACGTGACAGCCAGCGGGTGGACCGTCTTGGTTGCTATTCGGCTAAACACCGCGAGCGACGCACCACAAAGGCCTGCAATCACGCCCGACGTGACGCCCCAAACCGAAAAATGAAAACCGGAAAGGTCGCCATTGGTCACCGCAAGCACGCAGCCAACGATGTTAAAGACAATGGCAACGAGCTTGTTAGGGGTCACGTCCTCGCGATAAAGCACGCGGCCGAGCGCGACGCCAAACACCGGCGAGGTGTAGAGCAGCACCGAGGCCGTGGACATGCCCACCTCGCCCATGCACTCGTAATAGCAGGTGTTAGCGGCGGCCAAACCGACGATACCGACAAGTGCGCAGGGAACAAGCTCTTTAGGGCTTGCCTTGAACAGGGCCAGCGGACCCTGAGCCACGGTAGACCCCTCACCCGGACGGCAGCCCATAAACATCAGAACCGGCGCCAAGATAAGCGCTCCGACCAACAAGCGAAAGGCCGCCATGCTCTGGGACGAAACGCCCATGGCCGCAATGCCGTTTACAAAGATTCCGATGCTGCCCCACATAAGCGCGGCGATCAGCACCAGCACATAGCCCAGATTGCTTTTCTTCAACGCAGCCTCCTCGGTATTGTTTCCAATATGTTTCACACTACGTTATAGTCGTTATATACATTTTTCAAGACACAAATCGGCGAGCGGAAAAATCTGCTCTACCGCTACAACCCATTGGTGCAAAGGGGTCAGGTTCATATGCGCCAACTTGGTGCAAAGTAACCTGTCCCCAATGACTAGGACTGTCCCCAAGTGCCGAACGTCTCCAAGTGCCGCATCTGGGCCAAGGCGACGCCGATGCTTTGGCAACGCCAGACACTATGACCCAATCCGAGGGCACTAAAAAGATAGGAGCCCCCGCTCGTGACCGCGGGTCGGGGCTGCGACAATGATGTTGAAGTGCCATAGGCGCAGCCGCGCCGCAACGAGGTTGGGAGGCTCCCATGCCAAAGTATTACTACCGCGTTCGGGATGGACGTCCACCTGAGGTCGACCACCGTCTGCGCCCTCGACGCGGACACCGGCGAGGCCGTGACGAGGAGGTTCCCCGGCAACCCCTGGGGCGAGATCGCCGGGTGGATGGATGGGTTCCCCGGGCCGTCGCTCGCGGCCTACGAGAGCGGCTACCTCGGCTTCGCCCCGCAAAGGGAGCTCGCCGGGCTCGGCGTCGAGTGCTAACACGTCGCCGCGGTCTCGAAGATCCCCAGGTCGGCCGCCGACTCGGCCTCCAAGAACGACAGGAACGACGCCGCCAGGATGGCCAAGGCGATACTCGCCCACGACATCTCCCCCGCATGGGTCCCCTCCCCCGAGGTCGAAGGCATCAGGGACCTCGCCGGCGCCTACGACGGGGCGACCGCGCGCCTGGCGACCGCCAAGCAGCGGCTGCTCGCCTTCCTCGCAAAGCGGGGGTTCGTCTACGGCGGCACCACGCCCGCCGGCAACCCGAGGAAGTACTGGACCTACGACTTCCTGAGGTGGCTCGACAAGGCCAGGCCGGAGGACGATGGCGGGGTTCGGACGCTCGCCGCCCTGAGGAACGAGGTCGAGGCCGCGGCGGAGGCCCGGGCGGACCTGCTCTCCGAGTACAGGGCCGCCGTGGATGCCAGCCCGATCGCCGCGGAGGTGGCCGCCCTCCAGTCGATCAAGGGCTGCGCCTTCGCGCTGGCCGCGGCCTTCTCGGCCGAGGTCGGCGACTTCACGAGGTTCCGTTCCGGAAGGCAGGTCACGGCCTATTTCGGCCTCGCGCCGAGTCAGAGGTCGAGTGGCGACTCCGTGCGGCTCGGAGGCATCAGCGGTGCGGGCAACGCGCTCGTGAGGAAGCTGGCCGTTGAGGGTTTATGGTGCTACGCCGCGGCACGGCACCAGCCGAAGCTCATGCCAAGGGACACGGGCGTGCCCCTCGAGATAAGGATGCACGGGAGGAAGGGGTCCGAGCGGCTCCTGCGGCGGCGCGAGGAGATGCTCGCCCGCGGCATGCCCGCGGCGAAGGCCAACGCGGCCACCGCGGCCGAGCTCGTGAGGTGGCTCTGGGCCCTCGGCATGATGTGCCGGGAGGGCGCGGAATAGACATAGCCCCCCGTCCCGGCGAGCCGGGCGGCCTTCGGGGATACCCCCTATTTCGCTGTGCGCGCGGAGCCCTCCGCATGCGCCTCGACAGAGTTGGGGAACCCCGCCGAAGGAATGGAGTGCGGGCCGACAGAACGGTATCCGCGGATATGAGACTGAGCCGAAGGCGTCGACGACATGCCGGGGGCGGACCGGGACGGGTTCAACGGCAGGCCCCGCCGACCGATTGCAAGCGGTCGGCGGGGCCATTGTGGCTCTTGACAGCGGATTGGGTCA
>JAXJCG010000009.1:0-275048 GCA_036302525.1 Collinsella sp.
CCCCTTTTCTTCTTTCCGGACATACCGTCCTCCGATCTTCCGGGGCCGGCCGGTCCGGCCCTCAGGGTATCGGGTTCCCACATTCATCCGTACATGTACGGATGAATGTGGGAGGTGTTCGGATGAAGTCGATAATCAAGGCTGGTACGTATTCGAGACCGGGCTTTTTTAGCTACTTGCGTATGGCCACAACAGGGTGCTATAGTATTAGAGTTTTGTCTATCTTAGGGGTATTATCCCCTTTTTGAATTGCACCTTCTGGAGGCCCTGTTCATGGAAGAGATGGAAGTCAATCACGTCGACGACATCCACGAGAAGCTGACCGATATGGTGGGCGATCGCGTCAAGGTTAAGGCCAACATGGGCCGTACCCGCGTCGTCGAGCGCATGGGCACCATCAAGAGCGTCCACCCGGCCGTCTTCATTGTCGAGGTTGACGAGCGTCGCGGCCGCAAGTCGCGTCAGTCCTACCAGTACATCGATGTCCTCACCGGCCAGGTCGAGCTGTTCGACCCCGAGAGCGGCGAGCATATCTTTACCCCGCTCGGCAATCAGCTCGAGGAGCATTAACGGTGACCGATTGGTCCCTGACTCTTTCCGCGCCGGCAAAGATCAACCTCTACCTGGGGGTTCATACCGAGCGCGATGACCGCGGCTACCACAGGGTCGATTCCCTGATGGCAGCCGTCGGTCTTTCCGATACCGTGACGGTCACGCCGGTGCAGGCGCTGACCGTCCAGACGGTTCCGGCATCAGATTTTCCCATGCAAAAGAATACGGCGTATCGGGCTGCGGTTGCTATGGCCGAGCATTATGGTCGCGAGGCAAACATCTGCGTGACGATTGAGAAGCGCATTCCATTGTGCGCCGGCTTGGGCGGCCCCTCGACGGATGCGGCCGCGGTCATTGTCGCCTTGGCGGAGCTCTGGGGCATTGATCGCACCGACCCAGCGCTCGACGATATTGCGCGGGGCATTGGTGCTGACGTCCCGTTCTTTTTGCACGCGAGTCCTGCGTTCTACGTAGGTGGGGGAGACGTGCTGGCAACTGAGTACCCCGCGCTGCCCGCGACGCCCGTCGTGCTGGTCAAGCCGCGCGAGGCAAGCGTTTCGACAATTGAAGCCTATCGACGTTTTGACGAGGCCTCGGTGCCTGCGGACAAGCCCGGCGCGATAGCTTCTGCCTTGCGTGCTGGTGATGCCGAGACGGCATATGCACTCATCCATAACAACCTTGGTGTCATTTCCGCACAGATGGAGTCGCAGATTCAAACGGTCCTCGACTGGCTGCGTAAACAGGACGGAACCGTTGCTGTAGATGTGTGCGGATCGGGTGCCTGCTCGTTTGCCATTTGCGACACCGCTGCCACGGCCGAAAGGCTTGCCGATGCTGCCCAGCAAAATGGCTGGTGGGCCTGCGCGACTGAGCTTATTCCCAACACGGTTCAAATCGACGCGCCAAAGAAATAAAAATTTCTCTAGCACGCGGCGAAAATCTTTGTTACTATAGTCGAGCTAACGGGTTGTGGCTCAGTTTGGTAGAGCACTGCGTTCGGGACGCAGGGGTCGCTGGTTCAAATCCAGTCAACCCGACCAGAGCATGAGGAGGGACCGCTTCTTGCGGTCCCTTTTTTTAGCTAGTGTTGTGATACCGCGATACCCGCGGTATACTTATTCGAGCTTGTCTTGCTGTATTGTGGAGGTCTACATGTTTGGACTGAGGGCTCCTGAGCTCATCATTATTCTCGTCGTTGTCCTGATTATCTTCGGGCCCAAGAACCTGCCGAAGCTCGGCAAGTCCCTCGGCTCTACCGTCAAGAATATCCGCGAGGGTATGGAGGGCGACGATAAGGCCGAGACCAAGCAGGCCGAGGAGGTCGTGGTCGAGCAGTCCGAGGAGGACAAGGAGATCGCTGAGCTCGAGGCCAAGCTCGCTGCTGCCAAGAAGAAGCAGGCAGAGGACAGCGACGCGGACGCAGAGTAGTCCCATCCCTTTGGGGTGAGCACCTGACCGGCTTGCCCGCAGGCTAGCCGGTCTTTTTCGTTTTGTTGACAGTTGATTGTTTGATCAGAGTTGGGGAGATATCCGTATGGACGCAAGCCAGATCGTACTGACCGCTGAGGGCCGCCAGAAGCTCGTCGAGGAGCTCGCTTGGCGTGAGGGCGATTACGCCAAGGAGATCGTCGAGGACATCAAGGAAGCCCGCGCGTTCGGCGACCTTTCGGAGAACTCCGAGTACGACGCCGCTAAGGACAAGCAGGCCCAGAACGCCGCTCGTATTGCCGAGATCCAGGCCATCCTCGCCAACGCTCAGGTTGCTGCCACCACGGGCGACCTGACCGTCTCCATCGGTTCCACCGTTTCGCTGATTGATCCCAACGGCGAGGTCATGGAAGTCACGCTCGTCGGTACCACCGAGACCAACTCGCTCGAGCACAAGATTTCCAACGAGTCTCCGGTCGGTCACGCCATCATTGGTCACGGCGAGGGCGATTCCGTCGAGGTCGTTACGCCTTCCGGCAAGACTCGCGTCTACACCATCGCCAAGATCGCACGCTAGACCACGGTCCCGCGTAAAGGTATGTTTTCGCTCCCTGGGACCGAATCCTGGGGAGCGTTTTAGTTTGAGGAGCTAACTTATGGCAGAGAACCTGAACGCCGCCGATCAGGCATCGACGCTCAACGACGAGCGCGCCACCCGCCTGGCCAAGCGCGCCGCCCTGTTCGAGGCGGGCCAGAACCCCTATCCCGAGCACTCTGAGCTTGAGGACTACGTCGCCGATATCGAGGCTAAGTACGCCGAGCTTGCCGATGGCGAGGACACCGAGGACGTCGTGAAGATCGCCGGCCGCGTGGTCGCCAAGCGCGGTCAGGGCAAGATCATGTTCATCGTCGTGCGCGATGCGACTGCCGAGATTCAGCTGTTCTGCCGCATCAACGACATGGACGAGGCTGCCTGGAATACGCTCAAGGCCCTCGACCTGGGCGATATCCTGGGCGTGACCGGCGTGGTCGTGCGTACCCAGCGCGGCCAGCTTTCCGTTGCCCCTAAGAGCGCGACCCTGCTTGCCAAGGCCGTTCGTCCGCTGCCCGAGAAGTTCCACGGTCTTTCCGACAAGGAGACCCGCTATCGCCAGCGCTATGTCGACCTGATCGCCAATGACGACGTTCGCGAGACCTTCCGTAAGCGTTCGCAGATTCTCTCTACCTTCCGTCGCTTTATGGAGTCCGACGGCTACATGGAGGTCGAGACCCCCATCCTGCAGACCATCCAGGGCGGCGCTACCGCCAAGCCGTTCATTACCCACTTCAACGCGCTCGATCAGGAGTGCTACCTGCGTATTGCCACCGAGCTCCACCTCAAGCGCTGCATCGTCGGTGGTTTTGAGCGCGTGTTCGAGATCGGCCGCATCTTCCGTAACGAGGGCATGGACCTCACCCACAACCCCGAGTTCACTACGATGGAGGCCTACCGTGCCTTCTCCGACCTCGAGGGCATGAAGGCGCTCGCCCAGGGCGTCATTAAGGCGGCCAACAAGGCCATCGGCAACCCCGAGGTCATCGAGTACCAGGGCCAGACCATCGACCTTTCTGGTGAGTGGGCCAGCCGTCCCATGACCGACATCGTCTCCGACGTGCTCGGCAAGCAGGTCACCATCGACACGCCGGTCGAGGAGCTTGCTGCCGCCGCGCGCGAGAAGGGCCTGGAGATCAAGCCCGAGTGGACTGCTGGCAAGATCATCGCCGAGATTTACGATGAGCTGGGCGAGGACACCATCGTCAACCCGACCTTCGTGTGCGATTACCCCATCGAGGTCAGCCCGCTTGCCAAGCGTTTTGAGGACGACCCGCGCCTGACGCACCGCTTTGAGCTGGTTATTGCCGGCCACGAGTACGCCAACGCGTTCTCCGAGCTCAACGACCCGGTCGACCAGGCCGAGCGCTTTGCCGCCCAGATGGCCGAGAAGGCCGGCGGCGACGATGAGGCCATGGAGTATGACGAGGACTACGTGCGCGCCCTCGAGTACGGTATGCCTCCCGCGGGCGGCATTGGCATTGGTATCGACCGCGTGGTCATGCTGCTTACCAACCAGGCTTCTATCCGCGACGTGCTGCTGTTCCCGCACATGAAGCCCGAGAAGGGTTTCCAGTCCGGTGCCGCTGCCGCCAAGGCTGCCGAGGCCGGCAACGCCGCGAGCCCGTTCGTTAAGTCGCTTAAGCCCACGCTCGATTACTCCAAGATCGCCGTTGAGCCGCTGTTCGAGGAGTTCGTCGACTTCGATACCTTCTCCAAGAGCGATTTCCGCGCTGTGAAGGTCAAGGCATGCGAGGCCGTCAAGAAGTCCAAGAAGCTGCTGAACTTTACGCTCGACGACGGTACCGGTACCGACCGCACCATCCTCTCCGGTATTCACGCTTATTACGAGCCCGAGGACCTGGTCGGCAAGACCTTGCTCGCCATCACCAACCTGCCTCCGCGCAAGATGATGGGTATTCCCAGCTGCGGCATGCTGATCAGCGCTGTCCACGAGGAGGAGGGCGAGGAGCGCCTCAACCTGATTCAGCTCGACGCTTCCATCCCCGCCGGCGCAAAGATGTACTAGGGGGTTACGGCGTTTTACCAAACGCCGTAACCGCTCGACGCTGCGCGCCGCCCAGAGCGACAATTTGTCATTCAAAAGGCAAGGCATGACCAGAAGGTCTATGCCTTGCCTTTTTCATGCCAACTTGTTCGCTCTGGACGTCGCTCGCTGTCCGTCCTCTATCTGCGGCGTTGACTTGGTTGACACTTAGAACATCGATGTAGTCATTGGGGACGTTCTTAAACGACTACCCAACGGATATTGCCCACATGGCTCGCATGACAGTCGTCTCTTTTATGTTTCCTTTAGCCGTTGCTGCCTAGGATGGGGGTTAGTCGGTAGGAAGGGAGCGTCTATATGGACGACGCGAGCGAGCGTGCAATCGAAGAGGACATGCTCGATCAGTTCAATTACTTTGATGATGAGGATGAGGAGCTAATCGATCGTCGCGAGCCGGCATCGCTTGACTCATTTGATCTGGTCGATGAAGAGCCCGACGAGGACGAGGGCGAATCAACGGAGCCCCCACAGTCTTCGCGCCTTAACTCGCTGCTTTCGAGAGCCCCCATGCACCACGGCGTTCGTGCCGGCGCGCTCCATATGAAAACTGACTGGCACCAGATCGTGACGGCAGGCGATGAGCTTGCCGTCGATGCGCCGCTCACCGATAAATCATCCATCATCTGCCGCACCGGCATGCTTATGCTGGCAAGCGGAACGGGTGCCTGGCGCGTGCGCGATACCATGAATCGTGTTGCTGCCGTACTCGGCGTCACGATTCACGTCGACCTGAGTCTTCTGTCGTTTGAGTGCACTTGCATCGAAGATGGCCACTGCTTTAACGAGGTTGTCAGCCTGCCCACAACGGGAGTCAATACCCATCGCATTTGGATGATGGAGAGTTTCCTCAAGGAAATCGAGACCTATGGTCGTCGCTTCACGGTACACGAGTATCACGAGATGCTCAGGACCGTTGAGAGCTCAAAGCCCGATTACTCTCCCTGGCAACAGGGCCTTGCGGCAGCCTGTGCTTGCGGCGCCTTCGTCTTTTTGCTCGGCGGCGGCCCTATCGAGATGGCCTGCGCGTTTGTGGGCGCGGGTGTCGGCAACTTTGCCCGCTCCCATATTCTCAAGCAAGGCCTTGGTCAGTTCAGCGCGCTGACGACCGGCGTTGCGCTCGCTTGCGTTTCGTATCTGCTGGCATTGCTCGGCCTTGGCCAGGTCATACCGGGGGCAATGTCGCACCAAGAAGGCTATATCGGCGCCATGCTCTTTGTGATTCCCGGCTTTCCGCTCATTACGGCGGGCCTCGACATCGCCAAGCTCGACATGCGAAGCGGTATCGAGCGCCTTTCATATGCCGTATCGATTATTGTGATGGCGACGCTCGTAGGTTGGATGGTTGCCGAGTGTGTTGGCCTGGCGCCGGACGACTTTGCCCCACTGGGCCTTTCGCCGCTTGCCCTTACGCTCCTGCGCGTGGTGATGAGCTTCGTTGGCGTATTCGGCTTCTCGGTGATGTTCAACAGCCCGGTAAAGATGGCCGCGGCAGCTGGGTTGATCGGCGCCGTGTCCAATACCCTGCGTCTGACCCTTGTCGATGCGCCGATGATGATTCCCTTCCTGGGCCTCAGCACGGGAATGCCTCCCGAGGCAGCAGCGTTTATCGGCGCGCTGGTATCGGGTCTGCTGGCAAGCTTGGCCGAAGTCAAGCTCACCTACCCGCGCATCGCCCTCACGGTGCCTTCGATTGTCATTATGGTGCCCGGTCTGTATCTCTATCGCTCTATGTATTACATGTGCACCTTCGACACGGTCAACATGCTCGGTTGGTTTGTGCGTGCAGTGCTCATCGTGGCGTTTTTGCCCGTTGGCTTGGGTGTGGCGAGAACCCTCACCGACCCTCGCTGGCGCCACACCAGCTAATTGGTGCAAGGGGGACAGGTTACTTTGCACCAAATGAGTTGCGGTGAAATAGGGACTGAATTGCTGCTTAAAGGGTCAAAACAGTCCGTATTCCACCGCAACTTATGGGGTCGGGGGATTATTGGTGCCCTGTATCTTCATAAACTCAACGCTTACGAAGCACGTGCTTTTCGTGCTAGGCTGGTTTCACCACATAAGTAGTCGCAGACGCACGTATCACGGGCGGGCGAGATGAAGTCTCAACAGCTCCATCTTGCTCGCCCGTTTTTGTTGCGTGGCGTAGCGGCGTAACACAGAAAGGACCATGCCCTTTATGCCTATGAACAAACGAGAGAGCCTGCTGTTCACCTTTATCATGTGCTTTTGCATGGTGCTCTGGATGAGCATCTACAACGTTGCCCTGCAGCATGGGGCCATCAACGGCGAGGTTGTTGCCGCCGCGTGGCTCGGCTTCCCCGTTGCCTACATTTTTGCCATGTGCTGCGACTGGTTTGTTGCCAGCCCCCTTGCTAAGGGCTTCGCCTTTAAATTCCTGGTCACGCCGGGCAAGAGCTCGCCGCTTGCCATGACGCTCGCCGTCAGCTCCTGCATGGTCGTTCCCATGGTCATCATCATGTCGCTGTACGGTGCCTGCGAGGGTCTGACGCACATGCCCGGCGGCATCCTTGCGAACCTGTATTCCGTGCCCGCGATCTGGATGATCAACATCCCGCCTAATTTTGTGATGGCGCTGCCGTGGAACCTTTTGGTAGCCGGTCCGATTTCCCACTTCGTCTTCCGTCGCGCCTTCCCTGTGGGGACGGTTTTCGAGGAGGAGCATGCCGAGCTCTTGGAGCAGGCTATGGCTCCTGAGTGCGAGTAGCTCGCTTAGGGATCTGCTGAGCGCGGGCGACTTGCTTGGTTGGAGCCCTAAGCGTGGATAGCTCTCTCGGCGACATCGCGGGCGTGAGCGGTGCGCATGACCGGAGGGCCCGTGCTGCTCCGTTGCCCGACGTGCTAGCGCGCAGAACAATCTGTTGGTGCATTCGGC
The DNA here is from genome assembly GCA_036302525.1 of Collinsella sp. GTDB lineage: Bacteria > Actinomycetota > Coriobacteriia > Coriobacteriales > Coriobacteriaceae > Collinsella. The sequence goes on from JAXJCG010000009.1 coordinate 7,540, forward strand.
GGCTGCTGAAGCGTTTCGGCAGCCGCTTTTTATACGGAGTTTAAATACAACAGTCTGTTGTATTACGTAGAGTGGTATATCTCTAGCAGGAAAAATGCGAGAGACGGAGCATTATGGCGTTGCTAGTAGGACTGGACGTAGGGTCGACGACGACCAAAGTTTACGCGATGCACGAGGATATGACCGAGGCGTGGTGGGGATATCGCCGCCACGGGGCGTGTCAGACAGCGAGCGTGCGCGCCATGCTCGGCGAGCTCGCCGAGCGCTTTCCCCATGAGTCGCTGCGCGTTGCGGTGACCGGCTCGGGTGCGCGCGATATCGCGACCGCGCTGGGCGTCTCGTACGTTCAGGAGGTGGTCGCCAACGCGCTCGCGATCAGCAGGTTCTATCCGCAGACGCGCTGCGCCATCGAGCTGGGCGGCCAAGACGCCAAGATGATCTTCTTCCGCACCAACGATAAGGGAGACATCGAGGTTGCCGACATGCGCATGAACGGCTCGTGCGCAGGCGGTACCGGTGCATTTATCGACGAGATGGCAAAGCTCATGGGGGTCGGCACCGAATCGGGCGAGTTCGAGCAGCTCGCAAGCCGGGGAACGACCGTCCACGAGGTCTCGGGCCGCTGCGGCGTGTACGCAAAGACCGATATCCAGCCGCTGCTCAACGAGGGCATTCCTACCACCGACCTGGCGCTTTCGGCGCTTCACGCGGTCGTCCGCCAAACGATCGGCGGTCTGGCCCAGGGTATCGACATCGAGCCGCCGGTAATCTTCGAGGGCGGTACGCTCGCCTACAACCCCACGCTGGTCCGCGTGTTCCGGGAGCAACTGAATCTATCGGACGATCAGGTTATCGTCCCGCGCGATCCGCAGATCATGGTCGCGCGCGGTGCCGCCCTGTCGCTGACCGACATGTTCGCATCGTCCCAACCGATCGACCTTCCCGACGCTTTTGTCCGGCTGGATAAGCTCGAGACGGTCGCGCCCGCAAGCGGGGAGGGACGTCTTGCCCAGCCCTTTTTTGCCACACCTGCCGAGCAGGCGGATTTTACGGCACGCCATGGCAAAGAGACGCCGGCAAAGGGTCCGGATGCGTATGCGCCCGGAGAGACGGTGCGTGTGGCGCTCGGTATCGATTCGGGGAGCACGACGACCAAGTTCGCCCTGGTCGATGAGGCGGGTGAGCTTGTCGATTCGTTCTACGCGTCTAATAACGGCAGACCGCTCGACGTCGCCCAACAGGGTCTTGTCAGCTTGAAGAACCGCTGGGAGACAGCGGGAGTCACGCTTGCGATCGATGCCGTGGGCACCACGGGATATGGCGAGGAGCTTTTCGCGCGCGCGTTCCACGCCGACTACCATACGGTCGAGACGGTCGCGCACGCCCGCGCCGCGTGCGCATGCGTTCCAGATGCGACCTTCGTGCTCGACATCGGCGGACAGGATATGAAGGCCATCTGGCTCAACCACGGCGTGCTGACCGATATCGTCGTCAACGAGGCGTGCTCTGCGGGCTGCGGCTCGTTCCTCGAGGGTTTTGCCAAAAACCTCGGAATAGCCGTTGAGGATATCGCGACCGAGGCATTTTCGTCCAAAGCCCCCGCCGTTCTCGGCAGCCGCTGCACGGTGTTCATGAACAGCAGCGTCGTTTCCGAGCAGCGGCGCGGTAAGGGTCCGGGCGACATCATGGCCGGTCTCTGCCGTTCGATTATCGAGAACGTGTTCACCAAGGTCATTCGCGTTTCAAATCTCAACCGTCTGGGCGACAAAGTCGTCGTCCAGGGCGGCACGTTCCGAAACGACGCGGTGCTGCGCGCATTCGAGCAGTATTTGGGCAAACCCGTCACGCGTGCGCCCCACCCGGGGCTGATGGGCGCTATCGGTATCGCCCTGCTCGCGCGCGAGGAATGCCGCAAGGGCGACGCCGGCACGTCGTTTATCGGGCTCGATGCCGTGGAGCGCTTCGAGCATCGCGAGTTCGGCGGCGTTACCTGCCGTCGGTGCAACAACCGCTGCCAGCGCGCGGTCGTGGCATTTGGCGACGGCTCGCTTTACGTCACGGGCAATCGCTGCCCGCGCGGCGGCGCCATCTCATGGGATGAGCTCGTGCGCGAGGTTCCCGCGGCGGAGGAGCTGCGTCCGCAGGGTGCTTGCGAGGCACAGGCACCCGGCACGGGGCGCGACCGGACCGCGGCTGCCCCCAATCTCTTTGTCGACCGCGAGAAGCTGCTGTTCGAGTCGTGCCCCACGGTTCCCGTCTGCGGGGGGCGCGATGTCACGATCGGCATTCCCCGTGTGCTCGAGTTCTGGGACACCATGCCGTTCTGGTCGACGTTCTTCAGCACGCTCGGCTTTAAGGTGCGCGTCTCGGGACGCAGCACCAAGGCGATGTACGAGCGCGGTCTGGCGCACGTCACATCCGACACCGTGTGCTTCCCGGCCAAGCTCGTCCACGGGCACATCCGCAATCTCGTCGACGCCGGCGTCGACCGCATCTTCATGCCCATCATCACGACGGTGCCCACCGAAAACACCGCCTCTACCAGCGAGTGGATGTGCGCCGTCGTAAAGGGATACCCCTACGTGATGCGCAATTCCGATAACCCGGAGGAGCGTTTCGGCGTTCCGTTCGATACGCCGCTGTTCCACTGGTACGACGGGGGCGACCGAAACCGCCAGCTCAAGGCGTGGTGCAAGGAGACCTTCGATATCGATGCCGACCTGGTTGCCAAGGCGACCGAGCAGGCGGACCGCGCGCAGCAGACGTTTGAGAACCAGCTGCAGCTGCGCGGCAGGCAGGTGCTCGAGAACGTGCGCGAGGACGGCGGCTACGCGGTGGTGATCGCTTCGCGCCCGTACCACAACGACCCGCTGGTCAACCACGGGCTGCCCAAGCTCTTCTCTGAGCGCGGCATCCCCGTGCTGACGCCCGATGCGGTGCCGGGGGTCTGCAACGTCGATCTTTCCAACAGCCGCATCGACATCGTGAACAACTACCATGCGCGCATGCTGTCGTGCGCGGTCATCGTCGCATCGACGCCCGAGCTCGAGCTCGTGCAGATGGGCAGCTTCGGCTGCGGCCACGATGCGTATCTCACCGACGAGATCGCGCGCATGATGGGCGAGATGGGCTCCAAGGTTCCGATGATGATCAAGCTCGATGAGAGCGACGTCGCCGGTCCCATGGGCATTCGCGTGCGTTCGTTTATCGAGTCGGTCAACCATCGTCGCGCGGAGGAGCGTGCCGAGGGCGCCCGGGTGCACGCGGTCCATCCGCTCGACGACCCGTATAAGGTCAAGTACACCAAGCGCGACCGGCACGACAAGATCGCGCTGGTCCCCAACACCTCCCATGCGTTCTGCAGGCTCATGACCGCGGCGATGCGCAATCAGGGCGTGCGCGCCGAGGCCCTTGATATCGGGCGCGAGGATGCCATCCGCCTGGGCAAACGCTATGTGCACAACGACATCTGCTTCCCCGCGCAAATCGTGATCGGCGAGGCGCTCGCGGCACTCGAGAGCGGTAAGTACGACCCGCACGACGTCGCCGTGGTGACTGGCAAGTATATCGGCGACTGCCGCCTGACGCACTACATGCCCCTGCTGCGCCGCGCGCTCGACGACGCGGGATACGACTATGTCCCGGTGCTCACCAACGACGACGTCGATGCCCACAATGCGCATCCGGGCTTCAAGCTCGGCCTTGGCCCGAGCATCCAGATCGCCTACGGTCTTCCCATGATCGATACCCTCGAGGCCATGCTTAGGCGCATCCGTCCCTACGAGCTCGAGAAGGGCGCGGCGGACGCTGCGTTCGACCGCGCGCTCGATGAGGTTATCGAGGGCATGGAGCGCTCCGGGCTGAGAGGCCAGGCGACGGGCTTCAAACGCGCGCTTGCGATCATGGACGCCGTTCCGTACGACCGCTCGAACCCGCATCCGACCGTTCTCATCGTGGGCGAGTACCTGCTCAATTTCCATCTCGGCGCCAACCACGAGATCGAGCGCTACCTCGAGGACAACGGGCTCGAGGTCATCGAGGCGCGCATGACCGACGTGATCCGCAAGACTTATTTCTACAAGCATGCGCAGTCGCGCGAGTTCCACGTCGACCTGTCGCTGCCCGAAAAGGCCTGGTACGCCACGGCGGACAACCTGTTCGAGCTCGCGCACGACCGTTGCGACCGCCTGGGCGCGGCGAGCCCGCTCTACGAGCCGCCGACGCGCATGCCCGAGCTCGTGCGCGCGAGCGATAAGATCCTGCACCATACGTTCGATGCGGGCGAGGGCGTGCTGATTCCGGCGGAGATCCTCGAGCACGCCAAGCGCGGCTGCCGCAACTTCGTGATCCTGCAGCCGTTCGGGTGTCTGCCCAACCATGTCGTGGGGCGCGGGCTCATCCATGCGCTCAAGGAGCAGTATCCCACGGCGCAGTTCCTGCCGCTCGACTACGATCCCGACGTGAGCTTCGCCAACGTGGAGAACCGTCTTCAGATGCTCATCATGAACGCCAAGGCGCAGGGGTGCGGTGAGGCGCATGGCGAGACCGCGTAAGGACGCCGATGCGCCCGATGCACGCACCCGTATCATCGAGGCGTTTTGGGAGCTCATCGAGAACAACAGCATCTTCGAGCTGTCGGTTGGCGAGGTGACCCGCGCCGCCCGGTGCAATCGCGGAACGTTTTACTACTATTTTCACGATTTCGATGAACTCGTCGCCATCGCCATAGCCCAGCTGCTGCAGGATAACGAGCTCATCACCGATGCCCTCTGGCATTTTTCGAGCGAGGGCGACCTTTCGGCGTTCGACCGGCGCGACGTCCGCTGCCTGCTGCGGCGCATCGTCATCACCATGAGGGCGGGTGCCGCCGAGCAGGTCGTGCAGGGCATCCATACGATCATCATCGACCGCGTGAGAGAGATCGTCCACCCCGACGGAGAAGAGCTCAAGGCAGATTCGAGCTTTGCGGTGGGCTTTCTGGTCTCGGGCATCATGGGCTTTGTGATGGCGGTCGGCTTTGCCCGGGAGGGCGGCGAGGAGATAGACCTCGAGCAGCCGGGGGACAGCGCGTGCGCGTACCTGAGGGCGGTCGCCATGCAGACGGTGGAAACGGTCGCGCAAGTCGAGGGCGTCGATACATCCGAGCTGCTCGAACGCGTCTCCAAGGAGGCCGATGCCTATCGCGCATCGCGTGCGACGAGTCCCGACGTGGTGAAAGACGCCTAGGGTTTCTCTTGCGGGGCGCCTGTCGCGCATCGCGCGGTGAGTCCCGCGATGCGGTCATAACCTGCATTCATGTGAGCCGGGTTTATAGATATTCCTCCAGCTGTTAACATATACTCCATATGGGTAAAGAGACCAAAGCGCTGCCGCGGGGCGGCGCTTTGCGTTTGAAAAAACCAGCTCGTCTAAGAGGAACTAGCATGTTAGACCGTTTTACCGATCGTGCGCGTAAGGTCATGTCCATGGCCAAGCAAGAAGCGCTCGATCTTCATTCAAATAAGGTGGGCACCGAGCACCTGCTGCTCGCGCTTGCCAAGGAGGACGAGGGCATTGCCGCCGAGGCGCTGCGTTCGCTCGACATCTCCTACGATGACATCATGGATACTCTCAAAGAGGTCCAGACCACGGTTCCCGAGCCCAGTGAGGAGACCGAGGCTGCCAAGCTTGCCTTTACGCCGCTCGTCATTAGCGTGATGGAGCGTTCATTCCGCGTGGCGCGTGAGAACAACCAGACCTACGTGTCGACCGAGCACCTGCTCATCGGTATCGTCGAAGAGGGCAACGGCATGGCCATGGACATCCTCATGCGCCTGGGTGTGTCGTCCGCCTCCATCAAAAAGGCTATCGAGAAACTCACCGCCAAGGACCAGGACAAGAAGCGTCCGCTCGCCGGCGCCGGTGCTGGTCGTCCCGGTGCGGGCCTGCCGTTCTTTAGCGGCTCGGATGCCTCTCAGCAAAAGGGGAGCGGCACCGACACGCTCAAGCAGTTCGCCACCAACCTCACTCAAAAGGCGCGCGACGGCGAGCTCGATCCCGTGATTGGCCGCGAAAAGGAAGTCCAGCGCATGATGGAGATCCTTTCGCGCCGCACCAAGAACAACCCGCTTATCCTGGGCGATCCCGGCGTGGGCAAAACGGCCATCGTCGAGGGCCTGGCGCAGCAGATCGCTGTCGGCAACGTGCCCGAGAACCTCATGAACCAGAACATCTGGACGCTCGACCTGCCGGGCCTCGTTGCGGGCGCCAAGTATCGCGGTGAGTTTGAGGAGCGCCTCAAGAACGTGATCCAGGAGGCCACCGAGGCTGACGACGTCATCCTGTTTATTGACGAGATGCACACCATCATCGGTGCCGGTTCTGCCGAGGGCTCCATCGACGCGAGCTCCATGCTCAAGCCCGTGCTTGCACGCGGTGCCTTCCAGATTATTGGCGCCACCACGGCCGAGGAATTCCGCAAGTACCTCACCAAAGACCCAGCCTTCGAGCGTCGCTTCCAGACTATCGATGTCGAGGAGCCGAGCGTCGAGGACACCGTCAAGATCCTGACCGCGCTTAAGCCGCGCTACGAGGAGCACCACCATGTGCGCTACACGCAGGGCGCTATCGAGGCTGCCGCGAACCTTTCCAACCGCTACATCCAGGATCGCTTCCTGCCCGATAAGGCCATCGACCTCATCGACGAGGCCGGTGCCCGCGCTCGCATCGCCGCGAATCGTGCGCCCGAGCCGGTGCGCGAGGCCGAGCATCGCATAGAGGAGCTCAAGGCCGCCGCGCAGGAGGCCACCGAGAGCGACGACATGAACAAGACCGCCGAGATCACCGAGCAGCAGAAGGCCGCCGAGATTGAGCTCGCCGAGGCCAAGGCCGCCTGGACCGCCGAGCTCGACGCCAGCCCGCTCACCATCGACGTGAGTCAGATTGCCGACATCGTGTCCGTGACCTCTGGCGTGCCGGTTTCCTCGCTCACCGAGAGCGAGAGCCGTCGCCTGCTGCAGACCGAAAGCGTGCTCAAGACCCGCATTATCGGCCAGGACGAGGCCGTCGAGGCCGTCGCCAAGGCCGTGCGCCGCAGCCGCTCGCCGCTCAAGGACCCGCGTCGTCCCGGTGGTAGCTTTATCTTCCTTGGTCCCACCGGCACAGGCAAGACCGAGCTCGCCAAGACGCTCGCCGAGTACCTCTTTGGCAGTAAGGACGCGCTCATCAGCTTCGACATGTCGGAGTTCGGCAGCGAGTTCGAGGTCTCCAAGCTTATCGGTAGCCCTCCGGGTTACGTGGGCCACGACGAGGGCGGTCAGCTTACCAAGGCCGTTCGTCGTCACCCGTACTCGGTCGTGCTGTTCGACGAGATCGAGAAGGCGCACCCCGACATCTTCAACATTTTGTTGCAGGTGCTGGAGGAGGGTCGCCTGACTGATAGCCAGGGCAAGACGGTCGACTTCCGCAATACCGTGATCATCATGACGTCCAACGTGGGCGCCCGCGAGATCGCGCAGGATGCGAGCGTCGGTTTTGGCACCACCGGTGAGCAGGGTCTCACGTCGAGCGAAATCAAGGGCCGTGCGATGGGCGAGCTCAAGCGCCTGTTCCGCCCCGAGCTGCTCAACCGTATCGACGACATTGTGGTGTTCCAGAAGCTCTCGGGCGAGAACCTGACCAAGATCGCGCACCTGCTGGTGGACGACCTGCGTCAGCGTTTGATTGCCAACGGCATGAACATCAAGCTCACCGATGCGGCCTATGACAAGATCGTGGCCGAGGGCACCGACCTCACCAACGGTGCGCGTCCGCTGCGCCGCGCCATTCAAAAGCTCATCGAGGACCCGCTGTCCGAGGAGCTTCTGGCCGGCGAGTGGGGCGAGGGCGATACCGTCCTGTGCGACGTGGCCGATGGCAAGTTTGTCTTTAGCCACGGCACGGACGAGATCCCGGCACCGCGTCCGGCGGGCACACTCGGTGGCGATACCGTCCCGGCGGCACCGCACACCGGCAACGCCTCGCCCGTGAGCGGCGGCGTGACCTCGGGCCCCGGCGGCATGATGCAAGCCGGTTCCGGCGCGCTGTAGGGCGTGGCGACAATTTGATACGCGCAATCGAGGCGCTCCGGAAAGGGCGCCTCGATTTGTAGAGCTGCGGAAGTTGTGACCGTTGCGCTATACGGTCCACCGTTAGCCGATGATGCGAGGGCGCTCGGCGTTTTCGACTGGTTTATGCACGCAAAGTCTGGGAATATACAAGTCGCATGTCTTACTGTCTAACCAGTTGCGCCAAGGAGGCACCATGGACTACAAGATTACCGGCTACGAGCCCGCCCAGCTGTTCCATTTCTTTGAGGAGGTCAGCGCGATCCCCCGTGGGTCTGGCAACGAGAAGGGCATCAGCGATTTCCTGGTCGCGTTTGCCAAGGAGCGCGGTCTCGATGTGTATCAGGACGAGGTCTACAACGTCATCATTCGCAAGCCCGCATCTGCCGGCGCCGAGAATGCCCCGACCGTGATGCTGCAGGGCCACATCGACATGGTGTGCGACAAGCTGGGCTCCGTTGAGCACGACTTTACGACTGATGGTATCGACCTGGTCGTCAAGGACGGCGTCCTCACCGCTAACGGTACCACTCTGGGCGCCGACAACGGTATTGCCGTCGCTCTGATGCTCACTGTTCTCGATGACGATTCGATCGTTCACCCCGCCCTCGAGTGCGTATTCACCACCGACGAGGAGACTGGCCTGGTTGGCGCCGAGACGCTCGACAAGTCCCAGATTATCGCCCGCACCATGATTAACCTTGACTCCGAGGAAGAGGGCGTTGCCACCGTCAGTTGCGCCGGCGGCGTCGTCGTTACCTACACCTGCCCGATCGCGCGCGAGCACAAGACCGGTAGCACCCTCACGCTCGACATCTCCGGCCTGCTGGGCGGCCACTCCGGCAGCGATATCCACCTGGAGCGCGGCAACGGCAACCTCATCATGGCCCGCATCATCGACCGCCTGATGGTCGCCGGCGAGCCCGCCATCGTTAGCTTTAACGGCGGCACCAAGGACAACGCCATCAACCGTGAGTGCAAAGCTGTTCTGGTCTACGCCGACCACGCTGCCGCCGAGGCCGCGGCCCAGATCGCAAAGGGCATCATCGCCGACGTTACTGCCGAGCTCGAGGTCTTTGACCCCGGCTTTACCTGCACCGTCGAGATTGCCGACGACGCCGAGGTCGAGGCCATGGACGAGAAGTCCGCGCTTGCCCTCATCCGTGCCCTGCGTCTTGCCCCTAACGGCGTGATTCGCCGCAACGTCGCCACCGACGGCTCCGTCGAGGTTTCCTCCAACATCGGTGTGGTTGCCACCTCTGACGACCAGGTCAAGATCATGCTGTCCCCGCGCTCCTCGATCACCTCGCTGCAGAACGAGTTCAAGGACCGCCTGCAGACGCTTGCCGATGTCCTGGGCTTCGACGCCAAGTTTGAGTTCGAGTATCCCGGCTGGAGCTATGCCGAGCATTCGCCGGTCCGCGACATCTTTGTCGAGAGCTATCGCGAGCTCTTTGGCTCCGAGCTGCGCATCGAGTCCATTCACGCCGGCCTTGAGTGCGGCCTGTTTGCCGAGGCCCTGCACGGCCTGGACGCCATCGCCGTGGGTCCGACGCTCTCCGATGTCCACACCCCGGACGAGAGCATGGAGCTCGCTTCTGCCGAGCGCTTCTACGAGCTGCTCATCGACGTGCTCAAGCGCCTCGCTGCGTAAAGGTTGCGCTAGCAGCAGTCCGAGCCACGTGCTAGCGGATTGCAAATGACATTACGAGAGGGGGCACCCGGTCTTTGCGACAGGTGCCCCCCTCTCTTCTTTTGGGAAATGGGAAATTGCGGCCACCTAGCCCATATCCGCCTTGATGAGGGCGAGGGTGCGCTGGCAGTTTTCACGGACGGGGCCGAGCATATGCTCGCGCAGGTCCGCCATGCCGGGCAGGTCGGCGTATTCGTCCATGACCTCTTCCATGCAAACGGGCACCTCGTAGGCGAGGTCCATCATGGTCGCAAAGCAAAACTTCTCGGATAGCCCGGCATCGGTAAGCGCCGCCTCCAGCACGGGGTCGCCCATACCGTGGTATCGGCGGATAGCGCCTGGACCGATGCGCCCAACACGATTTTCGCCGCCAACGCTCATGGCAAGGCGCGCCCGGCGGCGCATGCGCTCATACGCCAAACCCGACGCGACATCGTACATTCGAGCCATCATGGCTGCGCCGTCGTTTCCAAGGAGCAGGGAATAGTTTTTCGCGTGCGCATCCGGTGCGCCGATAATGGCGTTGAAGAACAGTATCTGCGTAAACAGATACAGGTTAAGTTGATGGTGGCTCGTATTTACGAGGAGCTCTTGAATGTCGCGGGTGGTCGGGCCGCCGTCTGCTGTGTACTTTTGGGCGGGCATCACCCCAAGTGCCTGACAGAGGTCTTCTTGATGTAGGCGCCTGATCATTCCGTCTTCGACTTTCACGCGGTCATAGCGCTCAACAATGAGGGCAGGTTCGTCCTCAAACATACGATATTCGACGTTTGCCGTTGCGATACCGGCGCGCTGGGCGCTTTTCATGCAGACAAACTCATTGAGAGCCTCGAGTTTAAATCCGATAACGCCATTTTTGAAAATATGCGTTGTGGGCGAGGAGCCCATGCATTCGCACCAGCGGCCGTTTATGAACGCGAGCGCGAACTTGCCCTGGTTGCCTCCAAGTGACCAACTTTCATCTAGACCCATCCACGATGCATCGCGGTCATCTCTGATCGACTTGAGACGGAGAGCAATTTCGTGGTCGTCTATAGGGCGGTAGTCGCCAGCGCGATGCAGGACGGCGTCGGCATCTTCTTCGGCACAAAACTGCACTCCGCCCGGACAGTCGAGTCCGATATGGCTGAGCAACGCAACGGGATTGTTGGGCCTAACGTTGAATTCGGCGGCAATCGCTTTTCGTTGGTCCTCGCTGTCGGGTAGAAGGCCAAACAAGTACGGATTCATGACCTGTTGGCCGTATGTGCGATTTGATACGGGTATGTTGGTCGATAGGGTTGGCCCGTCATAGTCATGATCGTAGGTAAAGCTGATAAGACCGTTCTCATCTTGCGTGAGCGTTCCCGCAGGTACGCCGCAAATAATGGTCCGAAGTGATGTTCTGGCCATTGGCTATTTCCCTTCGGGCTTGGTTTGGTTAGATGCGTTTGCGGCAATCGAGACTCCGAGATTGGACATGGCGAAATCGGCGAAGGCCCTGTCGTAGAGCTCGGACGTAAAGGGGACATCTGCGAGAGCCGGAACGGCTGCGCTGCGACGGTTGCGATGGTGAAAACGTTGAGCGTGATGGCGCCTGGGGGTACTACGAGGTTGCAAATCAGCATGCGGGGCGTCGACTGGTTGCTCGTTTTTCGATTCGTCGATATCCCCTTGAGCGGCGAGTGCCAGTCCAAGAGCACCGAAAACTGCCAGCAGCTTGTCGAGCCGAATGCCCGTGGCATCTCCCAGCTCGAGCGATGCGAGCAGACGCTCCGAAACACCGGCCTTTTTGGCGAGGGCGGCACGGGTGAGACCCTGAGTCTCGCGTGCCTGGCGCACGTAGATGCCAGCTTGGCGCGGTGTGGTGATGGGAAGGGTATTCACGGCGATCTCCTAACGTGCAGACTTTTGCATATCAGTATGACATGCAAAAGTCTGCACGAATAGGCATTATGCAAAACTCTGCATGAGACTCCTACATTGACGTTGGCTTATGAGAGGCGTTTTTTATATCGCGAGGATCCCGAGGTGCTCAAGCAAGATCTTAAGCCCGATGAGGGTGAGCACGACGCCGCCCACGATGGTGGCAGGTTTTTCGTAGCGCGCGCCAAAGGTGTGGCCGATCGCTACGCCGGCGACGGAGAAGATAAACGTTGTGATGCCGATAAGCGATACAGCGGGAACGATGTCAACCGAGAGCGCCGCAAATGAGATGCCCACGGCCAGGGCGTCGATTGAGGTGGCGATGGCGAGGATCAGGTACTCGCCCAGGTCAATCTTTTCGGCATCCTTGCCGTCGCCTTCATCCTCGTCCTCGGTAAAGGCCTCCCACAGCATTTTGCCGCCGATGAAGGCCAAAAGGATAAAGGCGATCCAGTGGTCGATGGGTCCGATGATGCCCATGAATTGACTGCCGAGCGCCCATCCGATTACGGGCATGCCGGCCTGAAAGCCGCCAAAGAACAGGCCGAGCACTACGGCGGCCTTAAGGTTGATCTTCTTCATGCCAAGGCCCTTGCAGATGGAAACGGCAAAGGCGTCCATCGAAAGGCCAACGGCGAGCAACGCGAGCTCTGCGAGTCCCATAGTCTGGCTCCCTCTCTGCGGGCGAACCCGCGTGTACTTCTGCCGGGGGAGCAAAAAAAGACCCGTGGCGTACGCGTTGCGCGCACAGCCACGAGTCTCGTTCATTAAGGCAAGCCAGGCCGCATCGGCCAGTGTGTTGACTTGCCGCGCCACCGGAGGCGAACCCGATCACACGACTACTCCCTCATTTATGCGAATCCCGATGCTACCACATAAGCAGCTCATTTGGATTGGGGCTCTCAGCTGTGTTCGCTCATTCTGTAAGCATCGGATTTTGCGGGCGTCACAGGGGCAAACCGTGAGAAACTTATTGACGTTTATGGAGCGTATACGATGGGAGCGATGCCTTGGATAAGAACGAGCTGCAAAAGCGTATGGAACAGGCCATCCGCCTGACGGCACCTGGTCAGCCGATCCGCACCGCCCTCGACATGATCATCGCCGGTCACCTGGGCGCCCTTATCTGCGTCGGCGACACCGAAAACGTGCTCGCTGCCGGTAACGACGGCTTCCCGCTCAACATTTCGTTCACCTCGAACCGTCTGTTCGAGCTCTCCAAGATGGACGGTGCCATCGTCATCGACGGCGACCTCACCCAGATCCTGCGCGCCAACTTCCACCTCAATCCCGATCCCTCGCTCGCCACGAGCGAGACGGGCATGCGTCACCGCACCGCCGCTCGCATGTCGGTGCTCACCGACGCCATCGTGATCTCGGTCTCGGCCCGTCGCGCCGTCGTCAACGTGTACGTCCACGGCAAGAGTTACGAGATCCAGCCCGTCACTACCATCATGAGCTCGGTCAACCAGCTCGTCGCCACGCTCCAGACTACCCGTCAGTCGCTCGATCGCTCCCTGCTGCGCCTGACGGCCCTCGAGCTCGACGACTACGTCACGCTCGCCGACATCACCGGCATCTTCTCGAGTTTCGAGATCATGCAGCAGGCAAAGACCGAGCTTAAGGATTGCATCGTCAAGCTGGGTAACCAGGGCAAGCTCGTGCAGATGCAGCTCGAGCAGCTCGCGGGCTCCAGCATGGATACCGAATACGACCTGATGATCCGCGACTACGCAAGCGATTCCTCTGAGGCCAACGCCGAGAAGATCCGCGCCGAGCTTGCCCGTATGACGCCTAAGGACCTGTCTGACCCGCAGCACGTGGCGGCGGTTCTGGGCTATGACGACCTGGACGAGGACTCCGTCATGACGCCGCTGGGCCTGCGCACGCTTTCGCGCGTGTCCGTCGTGCGCGACGGCGTGGCCGAGAAGATCGTCGACGAGTATGGCTCGCTGCAGGAGCTCATGGACGACATCAGCGAGGATCCGGAGCGCTTGGGCGACTTTGGCGTCAACAACCCTGCCATTCTTGCGGACTCGCTGTACCGCATGAAGGGCACCAAACAGGGGAACGCATAATGGCGCCCGTATGCGCTGTGGTCGTTGCCGGCGGCAGCGGCCAGCGCTTTGGAAATCCCGGCGGCAAGCAGCTCGTTAACGTGGCGGGCCGTCCGCTCATGAGCTGGTCCATCCGCGCGTTCGACCGGAGCGACAAGGTCGGCCACATCGTGGTGGTGTGTCCTGCCGAGCGCCGTGCCGAGATGCGCCGCCTGGCCATCGACCCGTTTGACTATGACACGCCCATCAGCTTTGCCGATGCCGGCGATACCCGCCAGGACTCCACCCGTGCCGGCGTGCACGCGGTGCCGGCGGGCTTTGAATACGTCGCCATTCACGATGGCGCTCGTCCGCTCATTACGACCGAGGCCATCGACCACGCTATCGACGTGCTCGTGAGCGACCGTGCTCTCGACGGTGTCGTGTGCGGCCAGCCCGCGATCGACACGCTCAAGATCGTCGATGGCGACAATATCGTCGAGACGCCGCCGCGTGAGCTGTACTGGGCAGCGCAGACGCCGCAGATCTTTAGCGTCGATGCTATGAAGCGCGCCCACGCTGCAGCCATTGCCGAGGGCTTTATCGGTACCGATGATTCGTCGCTGGTCGAGCGCATGGGTGGGCGCGTCCACTGCGTCCAGAGCCCGCGCGATAACCTTAAGGTGACGGTGCCCGAGGACCTGCGTCCCGTAACCGCGATTCTGCTTGGCCGCATGGCCGAGGGAGAGGACCTTCCCCATGTTCAGTAACCTGCGCATTGGCCATGGCTACGACGTCCACCGTCTGGTGGAGGGGCGTCGATGTATCATCGGCGGTGTCGACATTCCCTACGAACGCGGCCTGCTGGGCCACTCGGATGCCGATGTGCTCGCGCACGCCTTGGCCGACGCTATTCTGGGCGCCTGCCGCGGGGGAGACATCGGCAAGCTATTTCCCGATACCGACCCCGCCTATGAGGGTGCCGATTCGATGGTGCTGCTCGCTCGCGTGATGGGCTATGCGCGCGAGCTGGGCTTTGAGTTTGTCGATGCCGATTGCACCATTGCCTGTCAGCAACCCAAGATCACCCCGCACCGCGATGCCATGCGCGCCAACCTTGCCCATGCCCTGGGCGTTGACGTCGAAAACGTGGGCGTCGCCGCCACTACGACCGAAAAGCTCGGTTGGGAAGGCCAGGGCGAGGGAATCGGCGCCTGGGCCGTCTGCCTGCTACAGAAAACCGTTAAGGAGTAACGAATGCGTATCTACAACAGCGCTACCCATAAAAAGGAAGAGTTCCAGCCCATCGAGTCCGGCAAGGTCCGCATGTACGTGTGCGGCCCCACGGTCTACGACAACATCCACATCGGCAACGCCCGTACGTTCATCAGCTTTGACGTGATTCGCCGCTGGCTCATCGCGAGCGGTTACGAGGTCACGTTCGCCCAGAACCTCACCGATGTCGACGACAAGATCATCAAGCGCGCCAACGAGCAGGGCCGTACGGCCGCCGAGGTCGCGACGGAGTTCTCCGACAAGTTCATCGGCGTCATGCGCGCCGCCAACGTGCTCGATCCCGATGTGCGCCCCCGCGCCACCAAGGAGATCGGCCCCATGATCGCCATGATCAAGACGCTTATCGAGCAGGGCCACGCTTACGCAGCCGATAACGGCGATGTGTACTTTGCCGTGCGCAGCGATCCCAGCTATGGTCAGGTCTCGGGCCGCAACATCGACGACCTTATGGTTGGCGCACGCATCGAGGAGAACGAGGACAAGAACGACCCGCTCGACTTTGCCCTGTGGAAGGCCGCCAAGCCCGGCGAGCCCAGCTGGCCGAGCCCCTGGGGCGAGGGCCGTCCCGGTTGGCACACCGAGTGCGCCGCCATGGTGCATCGCTACCTGGGCACTCCGATCGACATCCACGGCGGCGGCTCCGACCTTGCCTTCCCGCATCACGAGAACGAGTGCGCTCAGGCCACCTGCGCCTGGCACCAGGGCTTCTCCAACACCTGGATGCACACGGGCATGCTGCTGGTAGACGGCGAGAAGATGTCCAAGTCGCTCGGCAACTTCTTTACGCTGGCCGAGGTCCTCGAGCAGCACTCCGCTGCCGCCCTGCGCCTGCTGATGCTGCAGACGAGCTATCGCTCGCCGCTCGACTTCTCCTGGGAGCGCCTGGAGGGTGCCGAGAACTCGCTCACGCGTATCGCCGGTACGGTCGAGAACCTGCGCTGGGCCGCGAACCATGCGACGGCCGATGCCGATGAGGCAGCATCCGAGGCGTTTGCCGCCAAGGCCGCCGAGACCCGTGCCACCTTTAAGGAGTGCATGGACGACGACTTTAACACCGCCGGTGCCATGGGTGCTGTCTTTGGCTTTGTGACCGAGTGCAACCAGTACCTGGAGCAGGCGGGCGATGCTGCCGACAAGGCCGCAGTCCTGGCTGCCGCCGATACGCTGGCCGAGCTGCTCGATACGTTTGGCGTTGAGCTTCTCGAGCCCAAGGTCGAGCTGCCGCTGGGTCTGCTGGGCGTTGCCGCCGGTCTGGTTGCCTATACGGGCGACGACGTGGACGAGGCTGCTGCCAAGATTCTCGAGGCCCGCGCCGAGGCCCGTGCCGCCAAGAACTGGGATCTGGCCGACGCCATCCGCGACCAGCTCAAGGACCTGGGCCTCACCATTGAGGATACGGCCGCGGGCACCCGTATTAAGACTCTCTAATCCCTTCGGGTTTCCCAAGCGCCCGACCTTGCCGTTCAAACCGTCGCTCGCGTACTCAAGTACGCGTCGCTCCTCTTTCACGGCAATCTCGGGCACTTGGAAAACCCGTACCGACCGCTTGAGCTATTCGTCTTAAGCGGTCGCTTCTTTTGTCCTGTTTGAAAAGTATTTAAAGGAGGCCGTTTTATGGCCGACAATCGCAAGCGTGCGCCTCGTGGCGGCAAGCAGGCTGCTTCTGGCTCGCGTCCGATTCGCCGCAATGATCGCGCTGCCGCTCCCAAGGGCCAGCGCGATCGCACCCAGGCCGCACGTCCGCAGCGCGATCGCAACCGCGACGCTGTCCAGGCTCCCAAGGGCGAGTTTATCGAAGGTCGTCGTGCTGCCGCCGAGGCGCTACGCACTGGTTTTCCCATCAAGTGCGCGCTCATTGCCGAGGGCGGGGAGCGCGATGCCGCCTTGTCGCGCCTGGTCGATGACCTAAACGCCGCGGGCGTCCGCATTAAGTTCGTTCCACGCGCGCAGCTCGATGCGCTGTCGAGCCATGGCGCTCACCAGGGCATTGCGCTCGAGGTTGGCAACTTCCCCTATGCCGATGTCGCCGACATCCTCGACCGCGCGGGCGACGGTCCGGCGCTTGTCGTTGTGCTCGACCATGTGACCGACGACGGTAACTTTGGAGCCATCGTGCGCTCTGCCGAGGTTGTGGGCGCAGCGGGCGTCATCATCGCCAACAAACGAGCCGCCGGCGTAACGGTGGGTAGCTACAAGACTTCTGCCGGCGCCGTTATGCATCTGCCCATCGCGCAGGTCCCCAATATCGCTCGTGCGCTCGATGACCTCAAAGCCGCCGGTTTTTGGGTGGGCGGTGCCTCCGAGCACGCCGAGGGCAGCTGCTGGGATGCCCCCTTCGAGGGCCG
This sequence comes from Collinsella sp., assembly GCA_036302525.1. Lineage (GTDB taxonomy): Bacteria > Actinomycetota > Coriobacteriia > Coriobacteriales > Coriobacteriaceae > Collinsella. Next base: position 24,899 of record JAXJCG010000009.1, read on the forward strand.
CGTGGCACTCGTCATGGGTTCCGAGGGCGACGGCATCTCGCGTCTGGTGCTCGAGAAATGCGACTTTTTGACCAAGCTTCCCCAGCGCGGCATGACCGAGAGCCTCAATGTTGCCCAGGCGACTACGGCCCTCTGCTTTGAGTGGCTGCGCCGCAACGCCGGCGAGCTCATGGGGGAGGAGTAGCGCATGTCCAAAAAGAACCGTGCCAAGTCCAAGGCCAAGCGCTTTGGCGAGGGCTCGGCCAAGCCGATTGTTTCGGCCGCGACCTACGGCGTGGGCGGCAATGCGTTTGCGCAGGCCATCGCCGACCCGGTCTCGACGGTGCACTCCAATAAGCCCGAGCTGTTGGTGGTCGACGGTTACAACGTGATCCACTGCACGCCGCGCTACGAAAAGCTCGTGTACGACCATTCCGACGATCCGTATTCCAGCGACGTTCACGATATGGCGCGCACCGCCCTCATCAACGACGTCGCCGCCTTTGCCCAGGGCCGCTACGAGGCCGTGATCGTGTTCGACGGCGCGGGCAATATCTCCAACGAGCGTCCCAACCTGCCTGCTCGCGGCGTGCGTATCGAGTTTTCGCCGACGGGCGTATCTGCCGATACCGTGGTGCAGAAGCTCTGCATCGAGGCGCGCGAGGAAGGCCGCGCGTGCTCCGTGGTATCGAGCGACGGCACGATCCAGGCTGTCGTCATGGGCAAGGGCGTCACGCGCATCTCGAGCCGTATGCTGGTGGACGAGATCAAACAGATCGATAACGACGTTCACGAGGCAGAGGAAGCTCCGCAGATCAAGATGACTCTGGGCAGCCGCCTGAGCCCTGATGCCTTGGCCAAGCTCAAGGCCCTGCGCGGGAGGTAGAGGAGTTGGCGGGGCAATGCTGTCTCGCTAACTCCATTCAGCGATGTCGATCATTCTTTTGAGGCGCCACGTTAGCGCCTCTTTTAGATAAGGCAGTCTCGCTGTTAGAGCATCGTTTTTAGACAGAATCTCGATTGCCTCGTCAACGAAGCCTTCGAGTTTGTCGCCGTCAAACCAGCCCATGTCCTCGACGAGCAACATTTGTTTGGCGGGGCTTGAATGAAATTGTGCGCTGGTAAAACTGTGCTCTCCTGCCCGAAGCTCCTCAAGAGAAATGTTGCACCAGAGCGATGAGCCCGAATCGAAGATGGGGGCAGGTCTGCAGGCTAGCGTGTTTACGTTTCGCACAAGGCCAAAGTTACGCCAATGACGATCGTAGTTGGCGATGATGTCGTCGCACACGATCATGCGGTCAAGGGCATCCTTGACGCCTGTCACCCCGAGCTCCTCGCAGTTTGCTACGTATCGCTCGTAGTCGGTTAGTCGTTCACCTGCGTTCGCGTACTGGTTTACATAGAACGCAGGGACATACTCTTCTTCATCAGTTAAGAAGACATCGCATATGCTCAGGGCGGAAGTGCCCGTGCCCTCGAGCGAGTAGGGCACATAATCGCAGGTGTTTAGGATGCGACGGTGGAGTGTGGTCGCCACCAGCTCGTTATAAGGTTCCTGGTTCAGGTGCGCTCCTGCCTTATGCAGAATTCGACGCCCGCCCTCGCATGTCCAGTACTTTTGAAGATTGCCGTCCGAGGTGTTATCGGGCTTTGCGGCAGCCGCTTTTCCCTCTGGGGCAAAGGGTGCAATGGACAGCGAGACGTCATCAAAGGCATTATTGAAGAAATTGATATCTTCCCACGCGAGGCCGGAGTCTTGGGGCCTAATCCAATACTGGTCGGATAAGGAGAGGCCAAGATTTCGCTGTACGAGTTCATCGGGAACATCGACTGCGGCTTCTGCAAGCAGGGAGGCTAGCCCAATGCGTGCGAGCGGGATACCGCGGCCGCTCCACCAGATGCGGAAGGAGTCGAGCGATATGGGGCTATTAGGGCCAAATACTCCAATAGGGGCGTGGGCGTAATCGATGTCGGCACCGATGTGGGTAAAGTCTTTTCGCGATGTGCTGTAGACCAGCTGAGCGACTTCGTACGTGCGGTTCATGAGGGTGAACGCGATCTCGCTCTTACCGTGGCCGCGGCGGGGACGTCCCCCCGTTTTGGTCACAGAGCGGAGTCGCGTGTCGACGCTGTCTTTGTCGATGAGCCACACGCCAGAAGCCTTGCGGGCGGTCAGCGCGCCGTTCTTAATGAGCTCCTGCACCCTGCGCGGGCTGATGCCGAGCAGCTCGGCTGCTTCCTTGGTAGTCAACATCGCGAAACCCTTCGCCAGAACGAATAGTTTTATATAGCCAATTGTAATTAAAACTATTCGTTCTGGCGAATGGTTTTAAGATTGAGGGCGCACTGACAGAAATGAACGGGCCTGGTACGCGCTGTTGCTGGATTTTGCATATTTATATAACGCCGTGCGGCCTGTTGCGCCCCGTCCGCAATTCCATTATTCTTAACAGGCTTCGCGCGAAAGCGCCAAGTGTGCCAGTGTGGCGCAACGGTAGCGCAACTGATTTGTAATCAGTGGGTTGCAGGTTCGATTCCTGTCACTGGCTCCATGAGAGTTTCGGGCTCTGTCTCTATATGGGACAGGGCCCGTTTCTATTTAGGTGGTGCGCCATCGGGTTAGCGCCCATCCCGTTTTTGGTTTGTCTCGTCCTCCAGTTTGTCTAAATCTGTAACACCAAGACCGATATTTGGCATCTAACTGTTACAGATTGAGATGAAACTTAGGGTGTTTTAGGAATATCTTGATCTGTAACATGTAGAAGCGGAATAGGCCTCTTGCTGTTACAGATCGAGACAAGGGCGGGTGCGGACCTGGATGTCCTGCTCGAGCGTGGATTTCTGGACACGCGAGCGAAGAAAATCTCCCGACCGGAGAACGAGCGTGGATAATTAACTTGGATAGGGAGCTAAGGTAAACACCGATTGTCTATCGACGGCTTTAGAAACAACGACCCCGATTTCATTGTGGAATCGGGGTCGTTTGTGCCTCAGGAATCCGAATGGATTAATCGAGCTCCTAAGGGACTTCTTGGGTTCTTGCTAATGGTCTGCCGAGGATGTCCCCAATGCAAACAGCGGGCATCTACTCAATATAGCTGGGGTTCTTCTTGATGATTACGCGTGCAGCGATGAAAGAGACGACGATGGCGATGATGGCGACAACGCATGCCAGCACGAAGTTGCCCATGGACCCATCGGGAGCGATAAAGATGAGTGCCGAAAGAAGGCCGGGGCATGCTCCCGCAACATACTCTTTCAGAACAAAGATGCCTGCAGGGAGTCCAGCGCAGAGCGCGCCGATTGCCGTGCCGACAAGCAGGCGGGGACGCTCGATGAGGCAACCGTAGAACGCGGGCTCGGTTACGCCACAGAGTGCGGTAACGGCAACCGTGGTGACCATACCCTTCTTCTCCTTGTTTCCCTTCATGGCAGTTGCCAGGGCGAGGCTCGTGCCGCCAATGCAGAGGTTCGAGATGAATCCAAAGATAATGGGTGCCCAACCGAGCTGCGCCAGGCTCGTAACTTCGATTGCGATGTAAGCCTTATCGAGACCGAGCATGACGAAATAGGGGTTAAGGGCTGCCAGGATCGGAGTAGCGATAAATGCCACGTTGTCCATAAGCCACGTGACGGCATCACTCAGCGCGTAGCCCATCATGCTGCCGGCGGGGCCAAGGATAATCAGCTCGACGGGCACGACGATGATCATGGTGAGCAGCGGCTTCAAGAACAGTTTGGTAACGTCGGGAATGATCTTCTGAAGGCTGCGGTCGACAAAGTACATGAACACAACGCCCAGTACGATGGGCACTACCGTACTCGAATAGTCGTTCGTCGGGATGGGGATACCAAGAAAGTCGAGACCCTCGGCACCGCTAATGGACGAGCTGATCATGATCGCGCCCAGCAATGCGCCCATGATGGGCTGCATCTTCATGACGGCTGCGAGCTGATAACCAAGATAAACGGGCAAGAAGCTAAACGAAGCGCTAAAGATCGCCAACAGGACCTGGGCGGTTCCGCTATCGGTGCTTAATCCGCAATAATTGACCAGGAGATTCTTGATCGAAAGAATGAGTCCGCCAACGATGAGCGCCGGGACGATGGGCATGAATACCTGTGCAGAGACGTTCCCGAATTTCTCAATCAAGCCCATGGCGGTGTTACCGCTTTTAATGCCTTCTGCAAGGTCTTTGGCGGTTTGGGCATCGTCGGCAACCGTGCCACCGCCGACTTCGATTCCCGCGAAGTCGAGGAAGTCGTTGTAAGCCTCGGTGACGTTGGGGCCGATGATCACCTGAAGCTGGCCACCGCTGACTACTGCCCCGAGCGCCTGATCGGCCGATTTGGCGAGCTGGAGATCGATGATCGAGGTGTCTCGTGCGTCGATGCGAAGGCGTGTCGCACAATGAGTTACCGATGTAATGTTCTCTTTGCCGCCAACAGCCTTTAGGACTGTTTCGGACATTGCCTGATATTTCATCTCTTTCTCCTAACCTTCCTGCTCCTGATACTTCGAGATAAGGTCTCGGTACCAATACCAGCTCTTTTTGGGGGTGCGCTCCAGATTGTTCTCGAAGTCGATATGGACAAGTCCGTATCGTTTTTCGTAGCCGTTGATCCAGCTATACAGATCCATCGTCGACCAGAGGTAGTAACCCTCAACGCGCGCGCCGTCGCGCTTAGCCCTCATCATGTGCTCGATGAACTGGCCCAGAAGCTCGATGCGGTCATCATCGTGGATCATTCCGTCTGTGTCTGGTTGCTCATAGGCGCCATGTCCGTTTTCCGTAATAAAGATGCGGGGCGCGTCATAGCGCTCGTGGACATCCATGATGGTTGAATACATGCAACTTGGGAGTATTTCGCGGCCCCATTTATTGCGGGGAACATTGCTGTCGCGGGCGCTTTCAAACAAGGGCGCAATGCATTTTCCTTCGACCCTTTTGCTCGAACTGCCCTTATTGTTCGCCGAAACGGCAAGCTCTCCACCGTGCCAGTCGGTTACATACTCTCGGCAATACACGTTGAGTCCAATAAAATCGACTTTACCGTCTCTGAATTCTTTTACGTCATTTGGGGATCGATAGAGCGAGACGCCAAGTTTTTCAAGGATTTCGTCCATTTCTGGCGGCAGTTGACCCTGAAGCGCTGGTGCCAGAATCATGCGATTGGCGAAAAAGTCTGCGTATCGAAATACGTCATCAGGGTGCTCGGTTGCCGGGTCGAGTTCGACAACGCCGCCATCGTGGACGGCGCCGATGATGCCGTCGTAGCCCATTTGACGATATGCTCGGACTGCGAGTGCGCTTGCGCGCATCAGGTTGTACTGAAACTGCATGTACGACTGAACATCGAGCGATCGATTGGGGGGATAGTTGCCCAACATGTTTACGCAGTAGCTGTAGAAATGCGGCTCGTTAACGGTAGCCCAGATTTTGACGCGGTCTCCAAAGCGCTCAAAGCAAATCTTGGCGTATTTGCAGAACCACTCTGCCATGTCGTTGTTCAGCCATCCGCCTTTGCAAGCAAGCGTGAATGGCAGATCGTAATGGAACAGCGTAACGTTGGGCTCTATGCCATTTTCGAGGCAGCAATCAATGACCCGATTATAAAAATCGATACCCTCTTCATTCACTTCGCCGATACCCGTGGGGATAATTCGACTCCATGAAAGAGAGAAGCGATAGGTGTTTTGTCCGCCTTCTTTCATCATGCGGATATCTTCTTCATAGCGATGGTAGAAGTCGCAAGATACATCACCGTCAACATGGTTGATGTTCTTATTGCTTGTGTGGCTAAAGAAATCCCACTCACCAAGGCCTTTGCCGTCTTCGTTCCAGGCACCCTCGCACTGATAAGACGCCGTGGCGGAACCCCAGAGAAACGGCATGTTGTTCACGTTGCCCATGAATCCCCTTTCCATCATTCAACACGGTGGATACGTGTGGCGGAATTATGATTAAGAAGACGTCAACTGATTTGAATCATAGGAGAACGACCAAAGCTGTTTGATTCAATAAATGAACCATGATTTCGAGGAGAGCGGAAAGAGGGATCACGTGAATATCAATGACTTCGATGTGCTCAATCGCATTAGCTCCATCATCAACAGCGAGTTTGGGTCAAACGATGCCGCCATCGCTCGATATCTCATCGCTCACATTAGGCGTTCGAGCGAAATCAACGTTGCCGCAATAACCCGCGATGCATTCGTGACCCGTTCCGCTGTTCGTCGTTTCTGCAATCGATTGGGCTACCAGTCTCTTAGCGATTTGAAAGAATCATTTACTCAGTCAGTCTTTCCAAGCGACTTAAGCCATCGAGAGGAGGAATTTGGCTACGAGGAGTACAGGGCAGAGCTCGACGTTCGCATGATCGAGATGTTCGCTGAGGTTGAAAGCGGCGTGTCCGATATCGCTATTAAGCATCTTGTCGACGAAATTGATGGCCATAAAAACGTTGAAATCTGGTACACCAATAATGTGAGCGCCAATCTCGTACGATTTCAGCAGGAAATGTTTTATGCGGGCAAGATAGTTCGCATAGTTGCTGGGGCTAACGTCGCGGAATTGAAAAACATGGGAGACGCTTCGCAGTCATTGATAATTCTCGTATCGGTCTCCGGGCTATTTGCGTCACAGGCGCGTGAGTATCTTGATTGCCGTTCGGGCAGGAAGATTCTAATTACTGCGTTTAGCAACGATGACAAATCGAGGTCTTTTGACCGTGTATATCGTCTTGGTAATGCGGGAAACGGAATTGACCGACTCGGCGTTTATTCGAAATACGCCATGACTTATTTTTTCGACTTGCTATCGTCGTGTTACTTGAGTCGCTACCCCTGCACCAAGGGGGAGCCGCTCTATGGGTCTACTTTGGCCTGGCCCGAGTAGTTGCGGCTTTACAGTTCTCTCGCCTGGAGAATGAACGTGGATAATCTGCCACTTTGGCCTTAGAGCCGCGCTAAAAGTGGGAGATAATCCACGCTCGATCGTGGCGTGGAAGCCCGATCTCGACCTATATATAGGTGCAAATAAGCCGTTATCGAAGTTCGATCCTGAAGGTGTACTCCACTACACCAAAGTGTTACCTCGGGAAACGTCACCTCAGTATCCAAAACCACCGTCCTTCATATCCAAACTCAACAAAACCGCAGGTCACAGCTATATAGATACGCCCGGCACCGTGTATCTAGAGGTTTTCGTTGACAGCCCCCAAGGTTGCATCGTATTATCTTTTTCGTTCGCGGGGGCGGCGGTCCAAAAGACCAAAGGACCTGCGGATACTTGAACGATTGGGAGTTTGCCCGAGTGGTTAATGGGGACGGGCTGTAAACCCGTTGGCTCTGCCTACATAGGTTCGAATCCTATAGCTCCCACCCGTCAAGTGCCTGTATAGCTCAGTCGGTAGAGCACTTCGTTGGTAACGAAGAGGTCACCAGTTCAAGTCTGGTTGCAGGCTCCATCCGGCGGTGTAGCTCAGTTGGTTAGAGCACACGGTTCATACCCGTGGCGTCACTGGTTCGAATCCAGTCACCGCTACCATAGGTAACACGGTGGCTTCTCAATAGTATGTTGAGAGGCCACTATGGTATAAAGGCAAAGTCCCGTCCGGGGACGACCTGTTTAGAGGAGGGCTTTATGGCCAAAGAGAAGTTTGAGCGCACTAAGCCGCATGTTAACATCGGCACCATTGGTCACGTCGACCACGGCAAGACCACGCTGACCGCTGCCATCACCAAGGTTCTCTCCGAGACCGAGGGCTGCAAGGCTGACTTCACTGCGTTCGAGAACATCGACAAGGCTCCCGAGGAGCGCGAGCGCGGCATTACGATCTCCGTCTCCCACGTCGAGTACGAGACTGCTGCCCGTCACTACGCTCACGTTGACTGCCCGGGCCACGCTGACTACGTCAAGAACATGATCTCCGGTGCTGCTCAGATGGACGGCGCTATCCTGGTCATCGCCGCTACCGACGGCCCCATGGCTCAGACCCGCGAGCACATCCTGCTCGCCCGTCAGGTCGGCGTTCCCTACATCGTCGTCTTCCTGAACAAGTGCGACATGGTCGACGATGACGAGCTCATCGACCTCGTCGAGATGGAGACCCGTGAGCTCCTCTCCGAGTACGATTTCCCCGGCGACGACATCCCCGTCATCCGTGGTTCCGCTCTGGGCGCTCTCGAGGGCGACGCCAAGTGGATGGACGCTATCCGCGAGCTCATGAACGCTGTCGACGAGTACATTCCGACGCCTGCTCGTAACAACGACCTCCCGTTCCTGATGGCCGTTGAGGACGTTATGACCATCTCCGGCCGTGGTACCGTTGCTACCGGCCGTGTCGAGCGCGGTGAGCTCAAGCTCAACGAGCCCGTCGAGATTGTCGGCATCAAGGATACCCAGAACACCGTTGTTACCGGTATCGAGATGTTCCGTAAGTCCATGGACTTCTGCGAGGCTGGCGACAACGTCGGTCTGCTGCTCCGCGGCATCAAGCGTGAGGACATCGAGCGCGGCCAGGTTCTCTGCAAGCCCGGTTCGGTTACCCCGCACACCAAGTTCACCGGCGAGATCTACGTTCTGACCAAGGAGGAGGGCGGCCGTCACACCCCGTTCTTCGATGGTTATCGTCCTCAGTTCTACTTCCGTACCACCGACGTTACCGGTACGGTCAAGCTCCCCGAGGGCACCGAGATGGCTATGCCTGGTGACCACATCACCATCGAGGGCGACCTCATCCACCCGATCGCCATGGAGGAGGGCCTGCGCTTCGCTATCCGCGAGGGTGGCCACACCGTCGGTTCGGGCATCGTCTCCACGATCATTGAGTAAATTAGCTCTTTGATATAGCTGACTTAGAGAACCCGGCACTTATATGGGTGCCGGGTTCTTTTCTGCAATGGATATTGAGCCGTTGCTGGTGTCGAGAGGATCGACAATGGTCCTGGGCGCACCGTCGATTAGCTCTCGTTGGCTTCATTGATGTGTTCCAAATATGAATGGATCCACCGAGAACCAATTGATTCGAGGTTTTCATTGACAGCACTTACATAGAGCTGATAAAGTACCAATTCGTGCCCGTACGGGGCGGAAATGAAAGGTTCAGGATACATGCGTACTCTAGTTACTCTTGCGTGCACTGAGTGCAAGCGCCGCAACTATACGACCACCAAGAACAAGTCGACCATGCCTGATCGTATGGAGATCAAGAAGTATTGCCCCTGGTGCCGTCACCACACGCTGCACAAAGAGACTCGCTAGTCTCTAGTCACATACGCCAGTAGTTCAATTGGTAGAGCATCGGTCTCCAAAACCGAGTGTTGAGGGTTCGAGTCCTTCCTGGCGTGCCAGTCATTATTCCGTAAGCTCCCAATTGGGGGCTTACGGTTTACTCATGTATAAGCGCATTGCGCGGAGGTAACCCAAATGGCCAACAAGAAGAACAAGAAGAAGGCTCAGCAGCCGGCACCTGCCAACAACGCTGCCGCCAACTCCAAGGTTGAGGCCAAGAAGGCCGTTGCCAAGAAGAACGAGAAGGCTGCGAAGTCCAAGAAGAACGAGAAGCCTGGTTTCTTCGCCCGCACCAAGAAGTATTTCGCCTCGGTGAAGTCCGAGATGAAGCGTGTCACGTGGCCCGATAAGAAGGAGCTCGTGAACTACTCGGTCGTCGTTTGCGCTTCTCTGATCGTCGTCGGCGTCGTCATCGCTCTGCTCGATGCTGGCTTTGGCGAGGCTCTTGCTCTGTTCTCTGGATTGAGGGGCTAAACCATGTCTAAGCGTTGGTACGTCGTTCACACTTACTCTGGATACGAGAACCGCGTTAAGTCCGATCTCGAGCATCGCATCGAGACTATGGGCATGCAGGACCGTATCTTTGATATCGAGATTCCTATGGAGCGCGTCACCGAGATTAAAGAGGGTGGCAAGCGCGAGACCAAGGATTCCAAGATCTTCCCGGGTTATGTTCTGGTCCGCATGGAGATGGATGACGATGCTTGGACGTGCGTTCGTAACACGCCCGGCGTCACCGGTTTCCTAGGCGGCAACGGCAAGCCCGCTCCGCTTTCCCGCGACGAGTACAACAAGATGACTCGTCGTCCCGGTAAGGGCGATTCGCCCAAGCGCACCTCGGTTGATATTCAGGTCGGCACGTCCGTCCGCGTCACCGATGGCCCGCTTACCGACTTTGATGGCAAGGTCTCCGAGGTTAACACTGAGGCTGGCAAGCTCAAGGTCACGCTGATGATCTTTGGCCGTGAGACGCCGGTCGAGCTCGACTTTAACCAGGTCGCTGTCATCGCTTAAGTTTTTGTCCGTTCGCGCGAGCGTGCTTCTTCTGTGACTGCTCATCTCAGGAGTGCTTCTAACACGTGCGTGCTTACGATATAGCAAGTACTTCACACTCGTGATTCGAAAGGAATGACCATGGCTGAGAAGAAGGTTGCCAACGTCATTAAGCTCCAGATTCCTGCTGGTGCCGCTAACCCCGCTCCTCCCGTCGGCCCCGCCCTGGGCGCTGCTGGCGTGAACATCATGCAGTTCTGCCAGGCCTTTAACGCCGAGACGCAGGACAAGAAGGGCGACATCATCCCCGTTGAGATCTCTGTCTACGAGGATAAGTCCTTCTCCTTCATCACCAAGACCCCGCCGGCGGCTCACCTCATCAAGAAGGAGCTGAACCTCAAGTCTGGTTCCGCTAAGCCCCAGGCCGACAAGGTTGGTCAGCTCTCCCAGGAGCAGCTCACCAAGATCGCCGAGATCAAGATGCCGGACCTCAATGCCAACGACATTGACGCCGCCAAGAAGATCATCGCCGGTACCGCCCGTTCCATGGGCGTCACCATCGCTGAGTAGCGATTTCTTTAGGTAATGACGGGTGCTCCGACCGGGGCGCCCGTTATATGTGTGCAATAGGGCACACGATACGATGTGGGAGGGCTCACGCCCGTTTAACCACAGGAGGTAATGCACATGGCTAAGCATGGTAAGAGCTATAACGCCGCTGCCGAGAAGATCGACCGCGCCACGCTCTACACCCCCCTTCAGGCTGCCAAGCTCATCAAGGAGCTCGACACCGCCAAGTTCGACGAGACCGTCGAGGCCCACTTCCGTCTGGGCATCGATACTCGTAAGGCTGACCAGAACATCCGTGGTTCCATTTCCCTGCCCCACGGCACCGGCAAGACCGTTCGTGTTGCCGTCTTCGCCGAGGGCGAGAAGGCTCGCGAGGCCGAGGCTGCCGGCGCCGACATCATCGGTTCCGACGAGCTCGTCGCCCAGATCCAGAAGGGCGAGATCAACTTCGACGCCGCTATCGCTACGCCGAACATGATGGCCAAGGTTGGCCGCATCGGTAAGATCCTTGGTCCCCGTGGCCTCATGCCGAACCCCAAGCTCGGCACCGTGACCATGGACGTCGCCAAGATGGTCTCCGAGCTCAAGGCCGGCCGCGTTGAGTACCGCGCCGACCGTTACGGCATCTGCCACGTGCCCCTGGGCAAGAAGTCCTTCTCTGAGCAGCAGCTCGTCGAGAACTACGCTGCCCTGTACACCGAGATTCTGCGCGTCAAGCCCTCTTCTGCTAAGGGTAAGTACGTCAAGTCCATCTCCGTGTCTTCCACCATGGGCCCTGGCGTCAAGGTCGATCCCGCTGTCCAGCGTGACTTCCTGGCTGAGTAACTAACAGTTACTGCCTGAGCAAAGCAAGCATTGCTAAAGAAACCTGGTTCTGCCTCGTGCAGGACCGGGTTTCTTGCTATCTCGGGCCAAAACCACCACAAAGGGGACAGGCACCTTTGTGGTGGTTTTGGCACTTTGGCGTCAATGTTATGGCATCGCAGCGAGCCGGTTCCAAGTGCCCCAGGTCGCCCCGAAAGAGGAGCGACGCGTACTTTGGTACGCGAGCGACGGCTTGAGGGTCGAGATGGGGTGCTTGGGGCCGGCGCAGCGTCAAGCCTTAAAGGTGGTTACCAGGGTGTTCTGGCGGTAGAGGACTCGATGGCCTTGTGGCGCTTGAGCTCGCGGCGCATGGTTTGCGAATTGAGCCAGGCTGCCTGCCAGCCACGGATGGGGTAGCGCGCTTCGTCAAGCTCAAACTGCGTATAGCCGCAGGCGTTGATAATCGTCGTCCCGCACGCGTGTTGCCGCTCGCGCTGAAAATCGGGACCGTAGCTCTGATGCACATGCCCGTGCACCATGTAGTCGGGATTCCAGGACTCGAGCGCTGTGTTAAAGCATTCGAATCCTCGATGTGCCAGATCATCCAGATCCCCTATGCCGGCGGCGGGCGCATGGGTCAGCAGGATATCGCAGCCGCCGACCATCCTCACTTTGCGTGACAGCTTGCGCACGCGCTTGGCCATCTCGCGCTCGGTGTACATGTTGGCGCCATCTCGGTAGCGCATGGAGCCGCCAAGCCCCGCAATGCGGACGCCGCGATACACGTACACGGTGTCTTCGACACAGATGCAGCCGCCCGGTGCATGACGTGCGTAGCGGTCATCGTGATTGCCGCGCACGTAGATGAGCGGTTTGTTGATGACGGTGACCAAAAACTCAAGATAGTCCGGGTCCAGGTCGCCAGCGGACAAAATCAGGTCGACACCCTCAAAGCGTTCCTTATGAAAGCATTCCCAAAGGCATCGTTCTTCGGTATCGGCTACGGCAAGGATCTTCATAGGGCGCGAACTTTCGGCTCATCGTTGGGCTGCGGAATGGCGCCTACCACGTTGTCGGCCAGCCAGTCCATCTCGACGATTTGCGTGCTCGGCAGCGGGGGAAAGCCCTCGATCTGCACCACGCCGTTCTGGCTGTGGAGTTCGCCGCCAAATGGATTGATGGAACCCTCGACGATGCCATTGCGGAGCAGCTGAACGAGCTTGCGCGTCTGATAGGGCAGGCCCGGAGCGTAGCGAATGTCGATAACGCCCGAGCTCATGCCATACCAGTAATTGACGGCGCGAACCTGGCTGTCGTCGCTGGTCTCGTCCCACGTGCCATGCAGCAAGCTGCGCACGATAAGCTCGTAGTAACGGCCCCAGTTCCATACCGGCATGGCGATGCCGGTGACTTTGCCATCGACCAGGCGGTGGAGTCCGTAGGCCGTAGGGTCTTCGAGCGACTTGGACATGTCAGCGCCGGTCATAACACTCACGCCTTCGCGGCACATGGCCTCGGCAAGACCGCCGGCGGGCACATCGCCCCAGGTGAGGATTACCTGCGCGCGGGGGTCGAGCAGCGAGGCGCCAATCGCAAAGGCGTTGATTTCGCTGAGTGCGCCCGAGGCGAAGACCGATGCGTGGTAACCAATGCGATGGTTGTCCGCCATGCTGGCGGCAAGGGCGCCCAGCAGGAACTTGGCCTCATACATCTTGCCAAAGTACGAACGCACGCTTTGGTGGGGAAGGCCGATGGAGCAGTTGAGGAATCGCACCTGGGGATACTCAACGGCGGCCCTGAGCGTATATTCCATCAGGCGGTGTGAAGTCGAGAAGATGGCCTTCGCCCCGTGCTTGACGGCGGTCTCCACGGCGGCGTAGAACACGTCCGGATCGTGGCAGTCCTCGAATGCCTCGGTGCGCACGATGCCGCCAAAGTGCTCGTCGAGATACTGACGCCCTTGGTCGTGCAGGCTGTCCCAGCTCGATGTGGCGCAGGGGAATTCATGGATAAAGGCGATGCGCAGAGGGTTGGCTGCCGAGTAGACGGTCTTGCCCATAAAGAAGTTGAGCACGCCGGAGGTGGACTTGGAGGGTGACTCCTCCTCATCGACGCTCGGTGCCTCGACAAGATCGACCTTCTCCTCATCACTTTTGCCGGCAATGACCAACTCGCGCCAAATCTTGCACAGGCGGTTTACGACGATGTCCGTCGGCGTGTCCAGCAGACGGTCTTGGTTGTACACATTGAGGTAGACGAGCATGGCGTCGGCGGGTGTAATGTCCAGGTGGTCGCCGCCCGCGCGAAGGTAGGCACGCTTGAAGAGTAGGAAGGTGTGGCGCAGGTAGTCGACCTTTTTCTGCGGCCATTTTTCGATAAGGTTCTGACCGAGCATCTTGGCGAGCGTCTCGTAGCTTCCCTCACGCGAGAACTCGATCTCGTATAGGGGACAGACGCGCCAAAACGCGCAGAACTCGCCGTACAGGCGGCTTTCGACGGAATCCCATTTGCCGGGGTAGAGACGGGTGACCTTGGCCGAAACCGTCGGGGCGTCCAGGAATTTGAGGACGCTGACGCGCTTGTTGCCTTCCTGGACATAGAACCGATGCATGAACTCGGTGACGATGATGGGGTCGCGATAGCCCTCGGTCACCTGGATGTCGTAGAGGTTGGACCACTTGCGGGCGAACTCGGTGTTAAACGGCAGCAGGGGCATAAAGTTACACGAAAAGGCAGACTGACGGCCTTTGGTGACCGTGCCGACGACCATTTCGAGCGGAATGTCCCTCAGGCCGACGCTCTCTCGCTGGCCTAAGGGGAGCTGGGAAACGAGGCCGTCGAGGTCCGTAAGGTACGGGTGCTCGCTTTGGCTGATGGCGCGACGGCGTCCCTGCTCGCCGCGCTTGCGTGCTTGACGATAGGCCTCTTCCATGGTGTTTACTCCCTTAGTCGTTTAAACAACGATATAAACCATGGTACCACGATGCGAAACCACCACGAAGGTGCCTGTCCTCTTTGTGGTGGTTTTAGGCGATGATGGGGGCGATGGCGCGGATGCAGGCGTCGGCTGCCGTGAAAGTGGTGCTGTCGTCGCTGACGATAAAGATGATCTTGCCCTTGATGCCAAAGTCACCGATCTCGCTAAAGAGCACGTAGGGCTCCTTGTCAAAGCCCGAGATGGGAAGCACGGCGGCCTTAGTGGCGTCGGTGAGCTCATCTGCCAACGCGTCCAGTGAAGCCCACTTGGACGTGTCCTTGACCGCGACGGGCACGGCCACGCGCCCAAAGGGCATCAAATGCACGAGCGTGTTCTTGGAGATGTTGGAGTTGGGGACGATGATGGTCTGCCCGCAGGCGTCCTCGATGGTCGTATGGCGCCAGGTGATGTCTTGGACCACGCCCGAAACGCCGCCGACCTCGATATTGTCGCCGGGCTTGATGATGCCCATAAACGTCACCTGCATGCCGCCGATGAGGTTTGAAAGCGTGTCCTGAAAGCCGAGCGAGATGGCGATGCCGCCGACGCCAAGAGCGGCGACGAGAGCGTTTGCGTTAATGCCAAAGCAGTTGTCGAGGATAAAACTGCCGCCGATCGTCCATATGACGGCGCGCGCGATGTTGATGAAGATGCTGGATGAAGGGAGTGGGTTATCGTCGCGGTTAAGCAGGTGGCGCAGGGTCTTGGACGCGACCTTGGCGGCAACGGCGGTGCCGATAGCCAAGATACCTGCCCAGATGATGTTGTGGACCCATCGTTGTGCAAAGAAATGAAGAATTGGCTCAAACAATTCCATGTAGGGAAACCTCCTCATGATCGTTCAACCATGATACCCAACAAGAAGCCCGTCCGATCAAATTCGGACGGGCTTCTTGTTGGGTATAAGGTTTGCACGGCGGGGAAGAAATCTTCTCAAGGCAGTTTCCTTAGTTCTTGACCAGTGGTCCCTGCTGACGCTGGATTATCGACATGATATGCGAAAACCGCCGCAAGGGCGCCTGTCCCTTTGCGGCGGTTTTGACGTTTGTGCAGATAAAACCTGCCAAAATAAACCTGTCCCTCTTTGGCAGGTTTTAGCTCAGCAGCATGCGGTCGTTGGCGAGCTCGCCGCCCGAGACCTCCTCGAACTTCTGCAGCAGGTCGGCCACGGTGAGCGACTTTTTCTCGTCGCCGGCCACGTCGTAGATCACATGGCCCTCGTGCATCATGATCAGACGGTTGCCCAGGCGGATGGCGTCGTTCATGTTGTGCGTGACCATGAGTGTGGTCAGGTGGTTCTCGTCGACGATCTCCTCGGTCAGGTTGAGCACCTTAGAGGCCGTCTTGGGGTCGAGGGCCGCCGTGTGCTCGTCGAGCAGCAGCAGGCGCGGCTTGGTGAGCGTGGCCATCAGCAGGGTGAGTGCCTGGCGCTGGCCACCCGAGAGCAGGCCGACCTTGGCGTTGAGGCGTGTGTCCAGGCCAAGGTCCAGGCGCTTGAGCAGCTCAACGTACTCATCCTTCTCGGCCTTGGTGACGCCCCACGAAAGACCGCGACGCTGGCCGCGGCGCTTGGCGAGGGCTAGATTCTCGGCAATTTGCATGTCGGCTGCGGTGCCGCGCATGGGGTCCTGGAACACACGGCCCAGGTACTTGGCGCGCTGCGACTCGCTCAGACGCGAGATATCGGTGCCGTCGAGCTCGATAACGCCCGAATCGAGCGGATACACGCCGGCGATCATGTTGAGCAGCGTGGACTTGCCGGCGCCGTTGCCGCCAATCACGGTTACAAAGTCGCCGTCGTTAAGGGTGAGGTCGACGCCGGTGAGTGCGCGCTTCTCGGTGACGGTGCCCTTGTTAAAGGTCTTTTTGACGTGCGAGAGCTTAAGCATCTGCCTCATCCCCCTTCGTGTAGGAGCTGCGGAGCTTATAGCGCTCCCAAACCACGGGCACGCACAGGGCCACGGCAACGATCACGGCGGAGAGCAGCTTCATGTCGTTGGCGTCCATGCCCAGCTGCAGCACGATGGCGCGAATGAGGAAGTACACCACGGAGCCAAAGACGGCAGAGGCAAGACGGACGCTAAACTGCGTCAGACCGCCGGGCAGCAGGCGGCCGAGCACCTCGCCGATAACAATGGCGGCAAGACCGATAACGATGGCACCGGTGCCCATGCCAATGTCAGCGTACTTCTGGCTCTGGCAGATGAGCGCGCCGGCAAGGCCGATGAGGGCGTTGGAGAGCACGAGGGCGATCATCTTGGTGGTGTTGGTGTTAACGCCCAGGGCGCGGATCATGTACTCGTTGTTGCCGGTGGCACGCAGCGCCGAGCCGATCTCGGTGCCAAAGAACCAGTACAGGATGGCGACGATGGCCACGGCCAGCACAATGCCCAGGATAATGGCAACAGTGGACTGCGGCAGGCCCGTCATGTTGCTGACGGATGAGAAGATAGTGCCCTTGGCAAGGATGGGCGTGTTGGATTTGCCCATGATGCGCAGGTTGATGGACCACAGACTGATCTGCGTAAGGATTCCGGCGAGGATTGCGGGAATCTCAAAGACGGTGGTCAAGATGCCCGTGACGGCGCCGGCGATGGCACCGGCGCACATGCCGGCCAGCACGGCGAGCAAGGGGTCGACGTTATTGTTGACGATGAGCACGGCGCAAACACAGCCGCCGAGGGCAAAGCTGCCGTCGCAGGTCATATCGGGGATGTCGAGCAGGCGGAACGTGATAAACACGCCGAGCACCATGATGCCCCAGAGGACGCCCTGCGAAACGGCGCCCTGCAATGCAATGAGCATGCTTCATACCTCCTAGGATAGGGTGGACACGTGATTTTCCATAATAGCGGTAACAATGCATAAAAGAGCTGCGGCCGGATGTTTTGTCTCATCCGTAACAAGCAGGGCGAACGCCGGTCTTTGGCGTCCGCCCCTGTGGCTCAGATATTGAATAGCACGGCAACGGCGCGAGTATGGCCCCTAGGCACATCGCCGCGCATGCCGCTACGCGTCCAGAGCGGAGAGGTCGATGCCCAGGGCCTCGGCCATCTCGTCGTTCTTGACGACGACCAGGTCCTTGCTCGAGAGGTGCTTGATCGGCATATCCTCGGGCTTGGCCTCGCCCTTCAGGATCTTGACGGCCATCTCGCCTGCGGCGTAGCCCAGGTCCTCGTAGTTGATGGAGAGGGTGAACACGCCGCCGGCCTTGCACATGCCCTCCTCGCCGGTAACGAAGGGGAGCTTGTTCTCCTTGCAAATCTGGCCGACCTGCGAAGCGCCCGCGGCGATAGTGTTGTCGGTGGGGGAGTACAGCGCGTCGACCTTGCCCACGGCAGACTCGACAACGGACTGGATCTCGTTAGAGCTCGAGACGGTGAAGTCGGTGTACTCGAGGCCCAGCTTGTCGAGCTCCTTCTTGGCGGCCTTGATCTGGACGTCGGAGTTGGATTCGGCGGTGCAGTAGAGCAGGCCGACCCTCTTAACGTCGGGCAGGACCTTCTGCATCATCTCGAGCTGCTCGGCGACCGGGGTGAGGTCGGAAGCGCCCGTGACGTTGGTGCCGGGTTTGTCGTTGTCCTGGACCAGGCCGGAAGCGGCGTAGTCGGTGATGGCGCAGCCAACGATGGGGATATCGGCGGTGGCGCCGGCGGCAGCCTGCGCGGCGGGCGTAGCGATGGCATAGATCAGGTTGACGCCGTCGCCTACGAACTTGTCGGCAATGGACTTACACGTGGACTGGTCGTTCTGGGCGTTCTTCTGGTCGATCTTGACCTTGAGGCCGCTCTTCTTGATGGCCTTGACGAAGCCGTCGTTGGCGGCATCGAGCGCGGAGTGCTCGGTGAGCTGCAGAACGCCGATGGTGTAGTCGGAACCGGCGGCAGCGGAGCCGGAACCAGAGTTGCCGCCGCATCCGGCGAGCGGAGCGAGCGCGAGCAGGCCAGCGGAGACAAGAAGGCTCCTGCGGCTGATGGTGATGTCCTTCATATCATTACCCCCAGTATAAAAATGGCTGGAAACACTGCACTAGGAAAAAGTGCAAGTGGGACTATAGTAACGCCGATGCCCATTTTTACAACATCCTGGCGCGTTTTTTAATACTGAACCGGATGGGCGGTGCTGAGGAACGACGGACGGTAACGGGGCTTATGCTGCGGGTGCGGGGCTGTCTTCTTCGTCTAGCGCGGCAAAGAGTTTCTTGCCGTCGAGCAAACGCGTGCTGACGTTTCTCATGCGGCTGACCTCAACGGTGCGCAGGGTGTCGTCGGCGCCTCGGGTGTCGTAGACCGTTCCCAGCAGATATGAGACGCCATCGCGCTGCCTGATGGCAAAGGGCCGGACCGTCATCCGTACCACCTCGATTTCGCCTCGGGTCAGGACGTTTGTGATATCAAAGCTGACGGTTGTTCCATGGTCGATGGCCTGTTCGACGAGCTCGCACGTGTCGATACGCTTGGCGTGCGGACGCGTTGCCTTGACGGGCGCGTCGTTGGCGGCCGGTGCCGGTTCGGGCATATCGAGATAGTCGCGAACATCGGCGCTCGCCATGGCGACCAGGTGCTGTGCCATGCTCTTTCGAATGGCTATGGGCGTCGATCGGTTGCGCATGACCATGCCGTGGAGCCGTATGATCTCTTCGTCAGCAAGCGGGCGGGTGAGGAGCCGATAGCCCACGCCGCGTTTATAGTCGATTTCGTATCCGGCGTGACGAAGTGCGGATATCGAGGTATAGATGCTGCGGCGTGCCGCCGAGATGGGCATGCGGGCGGGGTCGTCGGGATGGGCGAGGAGCTCGACCAGCTCGTCGGAAAGCAGCGCCTTGTCCTCGCCGGTGTTCTCACTCAAGAGCTGCAGGATGCGTACGGCGCGATAGGCTGCCATCGAGGCGGAACCCCTGGTCGTGGTCTCGTAGTTTTCAACAACGGCTTCGGTCATAGCGCCCACGTCCTTTCCTTTTTTGGTGATGGCAGATCAGAGCCTAGGGTGCGGAGCCTGGCCAAGGACGCGTGACGCCTTGGACGGTCGATGGTTGCCGGCAAACGGCGGGTCGAGTTTTCAACAACCCTGCCTAACTGACCAAAACCTTGCCAAAAGCTTGACGGATGCTGTTGAAAAAAGCGCCCCTCGGCTTGCCGAGAGGCGCTGGCGTGATGCGCTGGAACGCGTTTGGTGGCGCTATGGCGATTAGAAGTCGGCGTTGCCCACGGTGCGCGGGTGCGGCAGGACGTCGCGGATGTTGCCCACGCCGGTGAGGTACATCACCAAGCGCTCGAAGCCCAAGCCGTAGCCGGCGTGCTTGCAGGAACCGTAGCGGCGCAGGTCAAGGTAGTACTTGTACTGCTCGGGATTCATGCCCAGGTCCTTGATGCGGGCCTCGAGCAGATCCAGGCGCTCCTCGCGCTGGGAGCCGCCGATAATCTCGCCGATACCGGGAACCAGGCAGTCGGCGGCGGCGGCGGTCTTGCCGTCCTCGTTCATGCGCATGTAGAACGCCTTGATCTCGGCCGGGTAGTCGGTCACGAAGGTCGGGCGCTTAAAGTGCTCCTCGGTCAGGAAGCGCTCGTGCTCGGTCTGCAGGTCGATGCCCCAGCTGACGGGGTAGTCGAACTTGTGGCCGGCGGCCACCGCCTGCTCCAGGATCTCGACGGCCTCGGTGTAGGTAACGCGGGCAAAGTCGGAGTTGGCGACATGGTCCAGGCGCTCAAGCAGACCCTTGTCCACAAACTTGTTGAGCATATTGAGCTCGTCGGGGCAGGTGGCCATAACGTCCTTAAGAACGTACTTGAGCATGGCCTCGGCGTTGTCCATGTAGTCGTTGAGGTCGGCGAAGGCCATCTCGGGCTCAATCATCCAAAACTCGGCGGCGTGGCGCGTGGTGTTGGAGTTTTCGGCGCGGAAGGTGGGGCCAAAGGTGTACACGTCGCCAAAGGCCATGGCAAAGTTCTCGGCATTGAGCTGGCCGGACACGGTGAGGCTCGCATGCTTGCCAAAGAAGTCCTGGCTCCAGTCGACCTCGCCGGACTCGGTGAGGGGCGGATTTTTGGGGTCGAGCGTGGTCACGCGGAACATCTCGCCGGCGCCCTCGCAGTCACTCGTGGTGATGATGGGGGTGTTGACGTAGACAAAGCCCTGCTCCTGGAAGAAGCGGTGGATGGCGGCAGCCGCGACAGAGCGGATACGGAACACAGCGCGGAACAGGTTGGTGCGCGGGCGCAGGTGCTGCTGGGTGCGCAGGAACTCGACGGTGGCACGCTTCTTCTGCAGCGGGTAATCCGGGGCGCTGACGCCCTCGACCTCGATGGAGGTAGCAGAAAGCTCGAAGGGCTGGGGCGCATCGGGGGTCAGCTTAACGGTGCCGCTGCAGATGAGGGCGGCCGAGACGTTTTGATGGGCGATCTCGTCGTAGTTGTCGAGCGCCTCGCGGTTCATGACGACCTGCAGGTCGCGGAAGCAGCTGCCGTCGTTGAGCGTAACGAAGCCAAAGTTCTTCATGTCGCGGACGGACTTGACCCAGCCGGCGACGGTGACAGTCTGGCCGCCGAGCGACTCGGCATCGGCATAGAGCTGCGCGATTTTGGTGCGGTTCACGTATCCTCCCATAACGGTTGTACGGATTATTTCCAAGCAGTTAACCATTCTAACCCGCGAGTGGGGGCGTAGCAAAACGTCAGGTGTGATGTATGGGCGTGACGTGGGCACCGCGCAAGCGCCGATTTTGCGTTGCCTAGTGCCCGCAGATGGCTTGGCGTATGAGGGCAGCGTAGGTGTCGATTCCCGCCTGGGTGAGGTGTGTGCCGTCGTCGACGAGGTATTCGCTGTGGCCCTCTGAGGCACCGTTCCAGTCGATGACGCCGGCGTTGTCGTTTTGAGCGCAGACGTCGCGGATTGTCTGGTTATTGCGGTCCTGTAGCTCGAGCGGTACGCGCACGGTCACAAAGTAGATGGGCTTGCCACCTACGGCATTAATCACGTCTTGCACCTGCTGGGGGTCGCGGATGAGGCCATTGGTGCCAAGTGCGCAAATGACCACACTCGGGTCGTAATTGGCGCTGTCCTGCGCGCAGACATCCTGGAAGGTGTAGAACTGGCGGCTCACCACGCCGTCGATGTACGCGTTGGGAAGCGCCGCCTGAATACCGGACTGTGCGCCCGCAGTGACCGAGTCGCCAATCATGAGCACGTGGGCATCGCAGGTCCCGGTCGCCTCGTCGTAGGTAAAGCTCTTCCAGTCCAAGTTCTTGGGGACCTTTTCGGCGATAGGCCCTTCTTTGGGTTTTTGCTTGGTGGCGTCATCGGATGCGGTGTCGCTGGGCTGGGAATCTTTACCGGATGCGGGCTCGGCGCCCTTGTCGTTGGCTCCGTTGTCCTGGGACGAGGTCGCGTTCTGGGCAAGCTCGGGACGGAGCTGCTCGGCGCGGGCGGTGGCGATGCCTGCCCAGTCAAGCGGCGCGAAGGCAAGTGCGGCGACGCATGCAGCGCCAAGCGCGGGGAGCACCATGGCGGGCGCGAGGACGTGTTTTCTTGCCGTGCTGTCCTGTTGGGCCGGCTTGTGGGACCAAGGGCGTTCGACGAGGCGATAGAAAACCTCGGCTACCGCAAGAATCAGTACAAGCTGTAATACCTGCTCCCACCAGGCGATGCGGGTAGTGCGGGTTGCGGGGTTCATAAGAAGCAGTAGGGGATAGTGCACCAGATAAACCGAGAACGAGCGCTGGCCCAGCCAGACGAGCGGCTTGACCGACAACAGACGACGCACGATGCACTCCGTATTCTGCACGCAGATGATGAGGAGTCCGGTGGCGAGGGCAAACAGCAAAAAGCCGCCGCGGTAGAGCCAAGCGCTCTCTCCGGTCAGCATGAGTGCGCTGGCTATAACGGCAACGAGCCACGCGATAGAAATCGCGTTGACCTTTGAGATGCCCTTGTTGGCGCCGGGGATATGGATGTCACCGCTCAGCATCTCGCGTAGACGCGGCGCGGCGATGGCGGCTAAGGCTCCGCATAGAAGCTCGGCGGCGCGGGCGTCGGTTCCGTAGTAGACGCGCGATGTGTCGGCGGTGGGATTAAACATGAGGACCATGGCTGCCGTCGACGCAAGCGCGAATGCGATCGTGATGCCGATGGCGGTGTTGCGCGACCTGGTTTTGCTGCACAGTGCCATAAGGATGACCGGCCACACCAGATAGAACTGCATAGTGACGCCGCAGAACCACAGGTGCGTGAGCGGCGAGGGGAGCCCCGCGGCGGCGAAATACGAGACGTTGCGGAAGATGTAGAACCAGTTGCTCAAAAAGAGTGCCGATGGCAGGGCGTCCTGCTGCACCTTAGGGAGTAGGCTCGGGGCCGCGATGTAGGTGGCGACGGCGGTAAGCGCGATGGTCACGACGATCGGCGGCATCATGCGCGCAATGCGGCGGCAGATATAGCGCGGGTACGAGAATCCGTCGCGTGCCGTGGCCCGCATAATGCTTTTGGTGGCGAGATAGCCACTCAGCGTAAAGAAGAGTGCAACGCCCAAAAAACCGCCGGTCAGACGGCTGGGGCGAAGGTGATATAGGACGACGCCGGCGATGGCGAGGGCGCGGAGCCCGTCGAGCGCGACGATGCGTTGGTTGCGTTGAGGCGCGGCATGTGCGGCGCCCGTGGGTGTGTTTTGCATCGATCTTCCTCCAATGTCGACCTAGCAGTCTAGCGCTCTGCGCGGACAAAGGAAGGGGGTTCGTGCGGTTGAACAACATGCCGCGGGGCGAGGCCTCGCTACGCAAAAGCCGCACCTGCGTTGATGCTCAGCTGCCTATGTAGAAACGTTTCAGAACCTCTACATAGGCAAAAACAACAGCACAGATGCGGCAACGATGCACAGGTGGTTGAGCCTTTATGCGATGATGCTCGACTACTTGGTCTTGGCAACCAGCAGCGGATCGCCGAGCTTGACGAGCGGGTTGCCGCCGATAAGCGTGCCGGACTCGCCGACATGGTCGATGCTCTTGAGGCGATCGAGCTCAGAGACGATGACGGTCACGATGTCCTCGTGACCAGCGGCCTTAATGGCCTCGCGGTCGAAGCTGATGAGCGGCTGGCCCGCCTTGACCACATCGCCCATCTCGACAAAGCGGGCAAAACCCTTGCCGTTCATTTCCACGGTGCCCAGGCCAACATGGATGAACACGCGCAGGCCGTCCTCGGTGATCATGCCGATGGAGTGGTTGGTGACGGTGGTGGCGCCGATACGGCCGTTGGCGGGGGCGTAAATGGTGCCGGTAATGGGCTCGATGCCATAGCCCTGGCCGAGCATGCCCGAGGCGATGGTCTCGTCGGGAACCTCACTCAGATTGACGAGCACGCCGTTGACGGGAGCGTAGATGACGCCTTCGCGGGTGGCGAAGCTTGCTGCGGGCGGAACGGACGCCTCGCCCGACGAAGTGAACGTGGACTTGAGCGAATCGAGCAGACCCATAGATGCCTCCAACGTATCAGGCGCGCATGTTGCACGCGTGTGGTTTGCCGGAAACGTTTCGTACGTGTTTCCCAGCACGGTCAGCGCCCCTATTTTACGCTGCCTAACGATACCTCTGAACAGCGATTTTGTGATATATCAGTTGAAGGCCAACTTATTGCGGGGGTGTTTCTGCGCCGCGGGCTCAAGTGGGGTACGCTAAGGTGCGAAAAACGAGTGCGCACGAATCGCACGGAGGGAGCACCTATGATTATTGAGAACCATGCGCTGTGGGGCGAGGAACCGACCGAGGATTATCCGGCGACGTTTACGTATCTGGGTGCCGAGCCGCTGCCCGACAAGCCCAATGGCCGCCGCCCCGCGGTGATCATCTGCGGCGGAGGCGGGTTTACGCATATCGCTCCGCACGAGCAAGACCCGGTGGCGTTTGCATTTTTGGACCGTGGCTACCAGGCCTTTGTGCTCAACTATGTGACGAGCGCCACGGGCGACGTGAGCTTTCCGCACCCGCAGGCGGACCTCGCCAAGATGATCGCTACCGTGCGCGCCAACGCCGACGAGTGGCATGTCGATCCCAAGCGCGTGTGCATCGTGGGCTTCTCGGCGGGCGGCATGATTTGCGCCTCGTTGGCAACGCAGTGGAAGACCGGACCCTTCGCGGGCCTTGCCGGGGCTCGTCCGGAGGATATTCGTCCCGACGCCGTGGTACTGGGCTATCCGTTGCTCGACCTTGCCTATGTGCGCGATATGCAGACGCGCGACCCGCGCATCGACCTGCGCGTGCCCAAGACGGGTGGCAAGACGGGGCGCGATTTGCTCAACGACTATCTGTCGATGGTGACGGGCGGCGAGGCGACCGATGAGCACCTGGCCGACATTTGCCCTACCACGCACGTTACGCGCCAGATGCCCCCGACCTTTGTGTGGGGCGTTTCGGACGACAAGACGGCGCCGGTCGCGCAGGTCTACCCGTTTGCGCAGCGCATGGCCGAGGAGGGCGTTGCATGCGAGATGCACGTCTTTGACCAGGGCGGTCACGGCCTTTCGCTCGGCAACGCCAATACCGCGGTCGACAACGAGGACAAGCAGGTTTCCGTCCGTCCCTGGATCCGCCTGGCCTTCCGCTTTCTGGAGCGCCATCTGTAAGAGGACG
Organism: Collinsella sp.; assembly: GCA_036302525.1. GTDB lineage: Bacteria > Actinomycetota > Coriobacteriia > Coriobacteriales > Coriobacteriaceae > Collinsella. The sequence goes on from JAXJCG010000009.1 coordinate 50,131, forward strand.
GACATCCCCTCAATAACTTGCGGTGAAATAGCTCCTATTTAAGGCCTCAACCAGCCCAAGCAGGAACTATTCCACCGCAATTTTGGTTTTGATGCCCCGCCCGGAAACTACGTCCCGGTTTTGCCCTCGAAGGCGGGTTGCAGTTTCCCATAGGGCCTTGACTGGGAAAGCGCGTCCCGTTTCGAACGGGGATTCCGGGATGCATTTTCCGCAAGAGGCCTGTTTGGGAAACCATATCCCGTTTCGAACCAGAATTCTGGGACGCAGTTTCCCCGAGAGGCCCCATCGGGAAACGGTATCCTGGAATTCGCCCGGATGGTGGGATGCGCTTTCCAGAAGGGCGTCGCTTGGGGAGCTGTGGTCCGTGATCCGTCGGGGACGGAGGAAAGCGGACCATTTTGGGTGGCGGCGGTCGGCTATTTCAGCGTAATGCAGGATGCGAGGAGGTTGGCGTAATCATCGCCGCTCATTCCGAATGGCCTATCGTCGATTGTCTTTCCGTTCCACTCGCCATATGACCCGCCCCAGACTCGAACTGTATGGCCCTGTGTATCGTCGAGCTCCTTATAAAAAGCGCATCCAACACCGGGCAGGCCATTTGTGTCAGCACAGATGCCGAAGTTTGGACATAAGTTTGGGTTGTTTTTCCCGTTTGGATAAAAGCTATCTTTTGCGGTTACTAGGACCATGGTATATGCACCCATCCCATCCCCCTGGTCTGCATGGTCGGTTGTTTGAACCGTGAACTGATCGATGGGGAACCAGTCGGGAAGCACCATAGTGAAGTAATCGGTTTCGATGGTGCGCGCCTGCCTCGCCTCCTCGGCTTTCCTGGCCTCTTCCTCCGCCTGGCGCCTTGCCTCCTCCTCGGCCTGCTTGGCGGCGACGGCGTCGTCGCGGCGCTTGGTCGCGGCGGTTGCGAGCGCCTCGGCGTCAATATTGAAGCCGGCCTTCTTGGCACCCTCGTCCTCCTTGGCGTACTTCTTTGCCGCGGCGATCTGGTCGTCGGTCACTTCGGACGCCTCGACCGGCTCCAGCGCCACGTTACCCGCGTCGACGGTCTTCTTCTCGGCGGCCTTCTTGCCCATCTTGATGCTGAGCTTTTCGGCGGGGACGGCGTAGACCGTGCCGTCGGCCGCGATGGGGGAGGCGGCGATCTCCACCTTGTAGCTGCCGCGGCGAAGCTCGACGCCTTTGCCTTTGCTGTCCACGTAGCGCACGGCGTCGACCTTCTTGCCGCGCTCCTCCTTGCCCGTAATATGAACCGGCAACCTGCTCGCGCCTGCCGAGGTGTCCCAACCCTGGGCCGAGACGCTAAAGCGCACGGCGTGCTTCGCCGCGAGCGCCTCCCGCTCGGCCACCTCCCGTGCCTGCCCGGGGGCGTAGATGCCGAAGTAGTAGCCGGCGCCGCTGCCCATGACGAGCAGCGCGGCCACGACGGCGGCGATTACGAGGGGCCTCTTCGAGCACTTGCCCTTCGCCGGTGCCGGCATTGTCGGCTGCGCCTTGGCTGCCGGGACGGGCTGATGGTCGCCCTGCGATTCGGTCGAGGGTTCATATTCAGCAACGACAGACTCGCCACACACGGGGCAGAACCTGGCCCCGTCCTCGACCTTCGACCCGCAATTTCGGCAGAACATGGGCAAACTCCCCTCGAACGACGCCCGCGCGAAGGCCGGGCGCATCTCCTTCCGTCTTCATGCTAAGGGCGAACGCTCGCCCGTTGTTGCGCAACATTGGCGGGCCCCCTTGTGACCCATTCGTCAGCTTAAGTTGTGGTGGAATAGTTCCTGATTTGGCAGGATGAAGCTTCAAGCAGGAACTATTCCACCGCAACTTCGTTTTGGCCTGCCGTCCGGAAACCGCATCCCAGTTTGAGCGTCGATTCCGGGATGCATTTTCCGCAAGAGGCCTGTTTGGGAAACCATATCCCGTTTCGAGCCAGAATTCTGGGACGCAGTTTCCCCTAGAGGCCTCATTGGGAAACTATGGCCCTGAACTCTCCTACCCGTTCCCCCTGCGCCAATCTGTCGATTGAACATCGTTGCGTGTTCGCGCTATCATGCATGGTTACAATTGGTTAGCCATGGCAAACGGTTAGCCATGGCAAACGGTTAGCCATAGCAAACAAAATGCAACGCCCTGCGGGCGCCGGGGGAGGAACACGGACGTGAAACTCGATACGCTCGAGATTGGAAAGGACGCCGTTGTCGCATCGGTGACATCGGACGACCAGGCACTCCGACAACATATTTTGGACATGGGCCTAACACCGGGCACCGAAGTCACCATGATGAAGTACGCCCCCATGGGCGACCCGCTCGAGATTCGCCTGCGTGGCTACGAGTTGACGCTGCGCAAGGACGATGCCGCACGGATTGAGCTCGTGGGTGTTCACGACACCGATACGGGTCCGCGCGCTAACGCCGCAATCGGCACGACGGAGCACCCGGCACTCGGCGAGGGGACGTATTCGCCCCGTGCGGCAAAAACGGCCGTGCCCGAGGGCGCACCGCTACATTTTGCCCTCGCCGGCAACCAAAACTGCGGTAAAACCACGCTGTTCAACCAGCTTACGGGCTCCAACCAGCATGTCGGTAACTTTCCCGGCGTGACGGTCGACCGCAAGGACGGCACCATCCGTAACCACCCCGAGGCGAGCGTCACTGATCTGCCTGGTATCTATTCGCTGTCGCCGTACACGGGCGAAGAGATCGTCAGCCGTCAGTTTATCCTGGATGAGCATCCCGACGCCATCATCGACATCATCGACGCCACCAACATCGAGCGCAATCTGTACCTGACGCTGCAGCTTATGGAGCTCGATCGCCCCATGGTCATCGCGCTCAACATGATGGACGAGGTGACGGCCAACGGTGGCGCCGTGGACGTCAACCTGCTCGAGAGCCTGTTGGGCGTGCCTGTTGTCCCCATTAGCGCTGCCCGCAACGAGGGTATCGGTGAGCTGGTGGATCATGCCTTGCACGTCGCGCGGTTCCGCGAGCGTCCCGGCCGCTTGGACTTTTGCGCGCCCGATGGTCCAGACGGCGGTGCGCTGCATCGCTGCATCCACGGCATCGCCAACCTTATCGAGGACCATGCCGCGACGGCACACATTCCCGTGCGTTTTGCGGCGACCAAGCTGGTTGAGGGCGACGAGCTGGTGACCGAGGCGCTTCACCTGGACCGTAACGAGCTCGACGCCATCGAGCACATCATTACCCAGATGGAGGGCGAGGCCGGCACCGACCGCCTTTCCGCGCTGGCCGATATGCGCTTTAGCTTTATCGGCGACGTGTGTGGGCGCTGTGTCGTCAAGCCGCACGAGAGCCGCGAGCACGTGCGCTCCGTCAAGATCGACCGCATTCTGACGGGTCGCTATACGGCCATTCCGGCGTTTCTGCTGATCATGGGTCTCGTCTTTTGGCTGACGTTTGGCGTGATCGGCGCGGCGTTGCAGGGACTCATGGAGGACGGCATCGCTGCCATCATCGCCTCGGCCGATGCGGGCCTCAAGGCGTTCGGCACCAACGACGTGGTGCGCTCACTGGCTGTCGACGGCGTGCTTACGGGTGTGGGCAGCGTGCTGACCTTCCTGCCGATTATTGTCGTGCTCTTCTTGTTCCTCTCCATTCTGGAGGACTCGGGCTACATGGCGCGCGTGGCCTTTGTTATGGATAAGGTGCTGCGTCGCTTTGGCCTGTCGGGCCGCAGCTTTGTGCCTATGCTCGTCGGTTTTGGCTGCACCGTGCCGGCTATCATGTCGACCCGTACGCTCCCATCCGAGCACGACCGCAAGATGACGGTCATGCTCACGCCGTTCATGAGCTGTTCGGCCAAGTTGCCGGTCTACGGCCTGCTGTGCGGGGCGTTTTTCCCGCAGGCGACGGTCCCCGCCATGGTCTCGCTCTATCTGATTGGCATTGCGGTTGGCTGTATCGCGGCTTTGGTGCTCAACCGCACGGCATTTAAGGGCGACCCAGTGCCGTTTATCATGGAGCTCCCCAACTACCGCCTGCCGAGCGTCAAGACGACGGTGATGCTGGCATGGGATAAGGCCAAGGATTTTATTACCAAGGCCTTTACCATTATCTTTGCCGCTACGGTGGTCATCTGGTTCCTTCAGACGTTCGATATCCGCTTTAATGTGGTCGCCGATCAGTCGCAAAGCCTGCTTGCGGGCCTCGGCAGCATCATCGCGCCGGCGCTGGCGCCGCTTGGCTTTGGCGATTGGCGCGCATCCACGGCGCTCGTCACCGGACTTATCGCCAAGGAGAGTGTCATCTCGACCCTCACCGTGCTTTTGGGCGCGACCTCGCCCGCGGCACTGTCGACCATGTTTTCGCCGTTTACCGCCTACGTGTTCTTGGTCTTTACGTTGCTGTACCCGCCTTGTGTGGCGGCAATCGGCGCTGTCAAGAGCGAGTTGGGCGCGCGCTATGCCGTGGCCGTATTCGCGTTTCAGGTTGCCGTTGCCTGGATCGTGGCGTTTGTCGTGCATTCGGCGGGCATATTGCTGGGGTTGGCTTAGTTATGAATTGACGGCGCAACCTCTGTGTATCGAATTGTTTTCGGCCCCGCTTCTGTACTGACGGATGCGGGGCCGTTGCTATATAATCGCCTCCGCTCAAAACGATTGGAGACGTTATATATGACTCAGACAAGGCAAGACGGCATCACGCTCAGGCAGTGGCTCCCACTCGTCGGTCTCACCTGCTGTGCGTTCGTGTTCAACACGTCGGAGTTTATGCCCATCGGCCTTTTGACTGATATCGCCGCGTCGTTCTCGCTCACCGAGGCCCAGGCGGGCATCATGATCTCGGTCTATGCCTGGGGCGTCATGCTGCTGTCGTTGCCACTCATGGTGTTCGCTTCGCGTTTCGAGTTCAAGCGGATGCTGCTGGGCGTGCTTGCCGTGTTCTCGCTGGGCCAGTTCCTGTCCGCCTTGGCGCCGACCTATCCCATCTTAGTCTGCGCGCGCCTGGTGGTTGCCTGCGCGCACGCCGTGTTCTGGTCGGTCGCCTCGATCATGGCGTCGCGCCTGGTTGACACACGCCACGGGGCGCTCGCTATCAGCATGATCGCCACGGGCTCGTCCATCGCGCAGATCTTTGGCCTGCCTCTCGGTCGCGCCATTGGCTTGGCCGTGGGCTGGCGCATGACGTTTGCCGTGGTCGGGGGCCTCTCAGCCATCGCGGTCGTCTACCAGGCAGCGGTGTTCCCGGCCATGCCGGCGGGTGAGCGCTTTACCGTCAAACAGCTGCCCGAGCTGCTCAAGAACCCGCTCCTCATCGCGCTCTACGCAGTCACGGTCTTCATGGCGACCGGCTATTACGCAAGCTACAGCTATATCGAGCCCTTCCTGGCGCAGGTCGCGCACGTCGATGCGGGCGCCATTACCATGACGCTGACGGCGTTTGGCTGCTCTGGTTTGCTCGGAAGCTGGCTGTTTGGCCGCCTGTTCGATGGGCATCGCTTCCCGTTCTTGGCTATCACGCTCTCCGGCGTGCCGGTGGCCCTGCTGCTCATGGGGCCGGCCGCATCGTCGCTCGCTGCGGTTCTCGCTGTTTGCGCATTGTGGGGTTGCTGCGCCACGGCCTTTAACGTGGCGTTTCAGGCCGAGCTCATCAAGCACACACCGGCAGATTCGTCGGCCGTCGCCATGTCGATCTTCTCGGGCCTGTTCAACCTGGGGATCGGCACCGGTACGGCGATCGGCGGCGCCGTGGTGTCGGGCCCCGGTATCGCCTGGATCGGCTACGCGGGCGGTGCGATCGCCGTCGTGGGCGTTATCCTCGCCATCACGGTGATGTTCCCAGCCATCCGCCGCGCAAAGCCTGTCGCCTAACCACGTCCCCTCATCAGTTGCGGTGGAATAGATCCTGTTTAAGGTCTCTGAAGGTCCAAGAAGGAACTATTCCACCGCAACTTATTTTGGGGGAGGGGATACGCGGCGGGCATGCGTATAACAAAAACTGAGGTCGCCCCGACGTTGTATTTGGACGACCTCAGTTTTTGTTATCCGGTTGCTTGTGGCTGGCCTAAAGCTCGTCTTGGGGGACGACAGCCGTAAGTTGCTCGTTCTCAAATACCGCAGCAAGTCCGTGCTCGGGGTCAAAGCGATAGTTGCACATGAGCGCTGCTTTGCGAGCATCATCGCTTCGAAGTACCACGATGCTGGTTGGAATAACGTATCTAAAGATGTTCGTAATGGGGTTTTCGATCTGGTCTCCGTCTCTATTGAGGCAATAGTCTTCAACCGCTTGCTCGCTGTCTTCTACGACATCCCAGCTTGCGAGCAGGGCGTTCTTCGCTTCTTTTTGCATATCGAGGATGTCTTGATCCGTGTCGCACTCGTAATAGACGGGGAGCGAGAAAACTCTGCCCCATAGAATCATGTCGTTAGTCATCAAAGCCGCCAATCTGGTTCAGTGCCTTCTTGATTTCACTTACGCCGCCGAGATGCCTGCATGTCTCGTGTGCGATGGTCGGGACAAGAGAGCACGTCTTCATATCATTATGCTCGTTCCAGGTGCACCCATTTGCCTCGCGCCATTTCCTGACGCCCTGGGGCGTCCAATCATCTTTGCCGTCACGTCGCTCGTGGTTCCAAACTTTTGCGCATTCAATGTCTGCCTTTTCATAGTTACCGACAATGCGCTCGCCATTTTCTCTTATCAGCGAAAGCCTATGCTGACTCATGCCTTGTATGGTTACCTTTGCTTCGGCGATGGGGCTGAAGTCAGGAATAGCATCTTTGTAGTTGATGCCCTCAACACCCTTACTTTGAAGAAGCTCACGAAGTCTGTCATCCGTGGGGACAAACATCGATTCCCCTCGGTCGCCCGACCATTCGCCATGGGAATTCTCCGTAGTTGGAGTACGGTCCAGCCGCTCCTTATAAGTCGAAGGATAGTCACACGATTCCACCGAAGGCTTAATCAATTTGTCGGGATCAAAGGATTCATTACGGCCGACATTCTTAATCTCGGCCTTGGCTTCTTTTGATTCGGAACCAATAAGTTTGTCGGGATTAAACCTATGCTTATCACTCGGCTTTGCTTCGCCGACTTTCATTTGCCTGAGCTCCACTAGCTCACCTCGCAATTCTCGTTCCAGTTGCGCCAGTCGTCATATGACTTTGAATCTTGCATTTGCAGGTACAGGATGTCTGTCATGATGCCCTGGATGATGACTCGCCTGGTGCGGTTGTCGATTTCGCGGTTGATGGAAGCCCCGAGCTCCGCTTCTGCCACTCTTGTCAATTGCTCGGCTTCATTGCTGCTCTTGAGCTCACGTTCGACCGTTTTGACGACATCGGGGAACAGCGCGCTCATAATGGGCGCCAGCTTGGTCATGTGCGGTTCGCTGGGCGGGTTTTGGGCGGTGCGCAGAATACTGACCTTTGTGGACGCGCCGATATGGAGGCGATCGAGCCGTTCGCGAATGCTATGCAGTTCCGTCTCGGTTCCAATGCTGATGCCGTATGCCAACATGCGCGCTACGGAAAGAGCGTCATCGTGTTGGTTGTCTGTGGTGTCTTCGATAAGACGGTTGTAGGTAAAGCGCTCGCCATCCTCTGCTTTGGCGATCTTGCAGAGCACCGGCTCAACCCAATCGTTTTGATAAATGGCCGCAACGCCCTTAGGCAGGCGTGCCAGTTCGACGATCTGTTGATCGTTGAGGTTGGCAGCGCGACCGGCGAGCTCGCGGTCCGAAAGATCGGGCAGGCGATGAATAATCTTGGTATTCGTATTGCGAATGGCTGCCATATCGAGAAGGCCGGGCGCTTGGTCGGCGATGATGAAGCCTTCGCCGTATGTACGCATCTCGGCGATGGCATTTGAGATCATTTCGACGCTCTTGCCTGTCAGGTCGCCACTCTCCGAGCCTTGGCTGCTCGACGATCGCTTAAGCAGGTTGTGTGCTTCCTCAAGAACGGTCAGATGACGAAGGGGCCGGTTCATGCCACGTGCTTCGGCCATGCGATGCTCTTGAAGTTTGAGTACGAGAAGACCCATGAGCAGGGATTTTGTTTCGACGGAGCCAACGCGCGAAAGATCGATGACCGTGTTGGCGTCAAAAAGCACGGTAGCGTCGACTTCGTTCGACGAAAGCATCAAGCCGTTGAGTCCGTTGGTGAGCGAGTTGAGACGTGCGAGCAGCGAACCCTTGTAGGCGCCCTTGTTTTCGGCATCGTACTCGCTGGAGTCGAGAATCTCGCGGACGTTGCGGGCAACATCTGCAAAGCAAGGAAAGAGACCGGCTCCATATGGGTTACCAGAAGCGGCAAGGTCCCATCCGCAGTCTTCGTATGACCTGGCGACAGCGTCCTTGAGGACGGCGGGCATGGCGGCGTACATGGGCCAGCAAACATTGAAGATCTCAACGAGTCGGTCGAGGTGCTCCAGCACATGGATGCCGGACGGGAAGCTAAAAGGATTGATGCGCAGGAGCGGCGTGAATTCTGGATTGGTTCCAAAGACGTTTACGTCTTCGCGGCCCCCGTACACGTCCTTGTATTCGCCCTTGGCAGGTTCAATGACAAGGAAGTTGACCTGCTGATCGAGCGCCTGATCGAGGATGCGGCAGACGGTATTGGTCTTTCCTGCGCCGGTGCTGCCCGTAACAAAGGTGTGCGAGGCGAGCGAGTCTTTTGACAGGAACGTCCTAATGCGTTCCTCGCGATGCATATGGAAAACCTTGCCTATGCAAAGGCCTTGTTGGGGCTGCGTGCCATCGAACGCTGAGACATTGCGTCCAAAAGAAGCGCACTCGATGACGGGCAGCCCTGGGACGGATTTCTTGGGAAAGTTGAGCGAGTAGGCCAGCTCCTTGCCCGAAAGGGCAGTTGTTGCATCGACCGTTGCTGGGTAAACCGAAAAACTTGGATGTTGATCGAGCAGGGCGGGGGAGAGGGCAAAAACAGGATGGCGCAGGTCGCGAAGGTAGGAACAGATTGCCGCAGCGTCGGCGCTTTGCTCTCCGAGGTCTCCACGCCAGAGGTTTACCGCAGCCTGAGACATATAGGACTCTTTGCCCTGGGTGAGGGCGAGGTAGGTGTGGGCAACGTTGTTCGCGACGTTGTGGTCTTCTGATAGCACGTAGGCACAAAAGTCCCACATGCCGAGTGCCGAGGCAAGGTCGTAGCGCTTCATTTGCAACTCGAGTATTTCGAGCGCGTGTTGGATGGAGTAATTCTTGAACGTCTGTGTGATGCCTTCGTCGGCGCCGATGGTAGCGGTGACCGTGCTTGAGCGTGCGAACGATCCGCCAAAGTTGGCGCCGAGATTTACGGCTTGAGAAACACCGGAAGTCACGGAGGCTCCCTTAGAGACAGCCTTGCCAACGCCGCTGGTAACGGCTTTGCCGAGCGAGTTGGATATGGCTTTGCCGGTAGACGAACTTGTGCCTTTTGCCGTAGATGTGGAGTGTGACGAGCCCTCGGTGTGGCTTGCGGATACGCCGAGATTGCCGCCGCCGTATACGCCTGCGGATGCGCCTGGGCCTATTCCTGCTCCTACACCTAGGCTTACGCCTCCGCTCGAGGACTCATTCCTGCCGTCAGTGACCGTATCCGTGATGCTTTCGGTCGATGTGGACGAGTCGGTTACGCTCTCGTTGCTCGATTCCGAGGTCGACTCGTTTGTCGAGTCCGTTTCGTTGTAGTTTTGAGCAACAGCCTGATTACTCCCCACCTGCCTGCCGGCACTTACGCCTGCATTGATGCCAATCGTCGCGGACGATCCGATGGAGTCGTTTTGGTGATACGTGTAGTTGGTTGTCCATGAGGCATAAGGCGTTAGCAGTGAGTGGAGCTCGGCGAGGCGGAGTTTACGCGATTCGATATCGTGAATCGGGGTTGCGAGCAGCACGATAGTGTAGTCTTCGCTCGGCCTGTCAGGCACAATGCCGTCAAGAACTTTCTCAATGGTTTGCGTGACGAACTTCTCGTTCTTTTCGGCCGGAATATTCGAAACGGCGGCAACCGAAGACGAGCGTCGATTGCCTAGACACGGAATGGGGCCGCGGTTGGCGGTTCCAACTTCGGAACCGGGGAAGTTGCCCCTCAGGGCATCCGACATGCGGCGGGAAAAATTATCGGCGTCGATGTTGTCACGGGCATTGTCACTATTGACGACTGCAAGGAATACCTCGGTGCTTGCGCTGGTTCGATTAAAAACCAGCGCAATGTTGCATTCTTCGTCAGAAAGAACGTCGTACACATTTACAAGCTTCTCGAGACTGTCCTCGTTGGGGTCGACGATCCACTTCGTGATATTCATGAAGCGGATGTTGTTGTCGGCGTTAAAGCCCGTGGGGTATTCGATAGAGGGGTCAATCGGCGCGTATACATTTCGTAGCTGCGGCAGATAGGCGTTGTGAAGTTCGACAGCGGCGGTTGCCAACAGGCGATTGGTGAGTTCAACAGCCTGCTCATCTGCCGGATTCGGCTTTTCCGATAGATATGCCGTTCGCTTTTTGTCGACTTCATCGAGTTGGGAGCTGCTGAGTACCGAGACGGTTGCGACCGCGTTGCCGGCTTTATCGGCAGCGCGCATAATCGCGTTTTTGATGCCCATGTGATCAGCCTATTCCTTCCAATTAATGACGCGCGCAATGTACTCTTTTCGATTATTGAGCGTCTCGAGTTTTGCCTCGAGAGCGTTGATCTCCGCGGTTTGCCTGTTGATGTCTTCGACATGGCCATGGAGTACCGGGTTGTAGTCGGTGATATTGCTCGTAATTTGGCCGAGCAGCTCGTTGAGCCATTCGGTAAAGCCGTAGGTATGCTCGCGCTCTGTTTCGGCGCGTGCTTCGCAGAAACACCGTGAGATTTCGCGGTTGAATTTGTCTTCGACTTTCCTAAGCAAAAGCTTGTCAGATTTAAAGATGACACGGTCCATGAGCTTCAGTTCGGTAAAGTCTGCCTTGCTGAAAATGGGGCCCTTTGTCTTATCGAGCGCGAGGTCACGATATTTAAGAATGATATCGCCGACCTCTTGGCGCTTCTCTTCGGAAAGAGGATTGTCGCTGCTGGTGGCGATGCGATAGAGGGCATCGCGGCTATGCTCTGCACAGTCCTTCCAATAGCTTTGCGACAGCTCGTCGATGGTCTGAGCTATTTGCTCGGTACATTCGTCATAGTGATTGATGACCTCGTTAAAGAGTTGGTCGGCGGCATCTTTGTCGGCTGTTCTTTCGGCAGCCTTTGCGTCGGATCTTTTTTGGAGCGCATCGGTGATGTCATCACAAAGGCCTTTGCCAACCTCCGCTAGCCCAAATGTTGGCTGGGAGTCGACGTCCTTTTGCGTGTTGGCCGGGCTTCCTTTTATCGATTCGCCGAGCCTATTGAAAAAGTTAGGGGCGATTGAGTCAAACGCTTGCGCGGCTGCGTTCGACCGTTTTGAGTATTCGAGGCGCTCTCGCTTGTCTTCGGTAATGGCGCCTTGACGCGCCTGAAGCGTGTCAAGGTTGGTTTTCCACTGCTCGGCGGAAACGTTCCTGTCGATGGCGCCGGCATAGCTGGCCGAGGAGTCCAGCTTTGCATGCTCTCTGCAGTCTTCGAGCTGGTTGATGAGATTGCGCTTATCCTCTTCGAGCTCGGCTTCTCGCTGTGCTTTCTTTTGTTCGAGGTCGGTTTTCTTATTGGCAATCTCTTCTTCGGTTATGCTGACAATTTCTTGTAGAAGTGATTCCGACCTGCTGCATTTGTTGTAGGCAGAGTACCGCTCGGCAAACAGACGTATCTCGTTTTCGATACAAAAGAGTCCGCTGTTGGCAAGAAGGAGGTCCTTGCAAGCCTCGGATTCGCGGTTGGTTCTGCGCGAGATCTGCCCCGGAAGGATGTCGTAGCGGTAGAGCGTTTTGTAGAAGCGGCTTGTCGGATCGGTGTATTTACGCTGCTGGTCTTCGAATTTTTCGGCATAGTTGTCGCTTATAAACTCGCCGGAGTTCTTTGAGCCTAGGCCGAGGATGGAAGAAACAAAGTAGATACCTTGCCCGTAAAGGCTGGCCGGAATGGACTGACGCATGATGTCCGAGACTCGTTCGTCGTCGAACCCGCCTTTGGGAAGGTCGGCGGAATCGGCCTTGTTAGCCACAATCATGGTAAAACGCTCGTCAATTGCGGGAATCTGCTCTATTTCGTTAGAGAGGTTCTTGTTGTCCTTCGTATCGAGCGAGCTGTACTCCGCAACGAAAATGGGAAGGCCATTCGAGAGGCCCTCCATTGCCTGTTTGAGCACTCGGGCGTGATCGGCGTTGGAGTCGGAGTTTGAGCCCGGGGTGTCAAAGATGACAAACTCCCTGTCATGGGGCCACGGGTCGGTATCGTTAAAGGGGACTTCAATTCTGATCAGATCGGAGATAGTCCGGTCGTCTTCATCGGCATGATATGAGTTGAGAACCTTAAGGGCGCTGTTCATATGGGAAGCCATACCGGGCATGGAGTCGGCGACTTTGGCTGCGATCTTGTCGTATAGGGGCTCCCCTACAAGCTCTTTGTTTTCCATGAGGCCATCAAGGTCAAAGCGCAGCAAGAATCGCCTGTTGCCACAGGAGAATTGAACCATCGCGCGATCTCGGTCTTTTGAACGTTTGATTTGAAATATGCGGGCCGTTACAGGCTCGTCGCCGCTGGGAAGGATCTCCATGCCAATGAGGGCGTTGATGAGCGTCGATTTGCCTGCGCTATAGTTGCCGAGCACACACAGTGGGATGATGTCGCTCGAGACATCGGTGAACTTCTTAATTTGCTCAGAGACTTTTGTTCGCTCGGAGACTGCTTCGTCTACAAGCCCCTGGATTTCTCTGAAGACTTCGACAATTTCCGGCAAGACGTCACGGGCGTTTGATAGATAGCGCTCGTCTCGTATGACCTCGTATGTGTTGGCACGTGGCCCTTCGGTGCAGATGGCGAGCAACTCCTGCCATTCGTCGTCTGCTCCTTCAAAATGCAATTCGATTTTTTCGCCGCCGCCGAACTCTTTGGCAATGATCTCGATTATTTCTTCGGCCTTAAAGGGGAAGAATCCGTTAACGATCTTCGTGCTATGGAGCGCGCTGTTGGGATTTGTGGAGGTTGTTATTTCTTGCCAGCCGTTATCCCATCGGAAGAACCGAACAATTTCTTGATATGGATTGCTGACGATCTTGATTTTAATGTCTGCCATCGTTCAACTACCTTTGTAGGTCTGGTGTGGGAATATGCCGCTTTCATCATAGGATAGCCATCCGTGCGGACACCTCTCTATTCGCTCAGCGGCATCTCGGCAGTACCATTTATTTGGCAAGATCCTCGCCATCACCGTGCTGTTCCCGGCCATACGTCGCGCCAAGCCCGTTGCCTAATCACAACCTAGGAGAGGGTCGGGGTAGCTAAAACAGCCCGTTCCAAATTAGCTACCCTGCCGGGCATACAATGGATGTCGTTGTGTTGAGCTTACCGGGAGGTTGCTATGTGGGCATACGAGACGACGTTCTATCAAATCTATCCGCTGGGCTTTTGCGGAGCTCCGCGCGAAAACGCCGCGCCCGTTGCCGAGGATGAGCTCGCCCAGGCTGCCAACGCCGCGCCCAACCCCGATGCTCCTATCATGAAAATTGCCCAATGGGCCGACTACCTGCAGGAACTCGGCGTTGGCGCTGTGCTGATCAACCCGCCACTCGAATCTGATAGTCATGGCTACGACACGCGCAGCCTGCGCCACATCGACCGCCGCCTGGGTGGGGACGCCGACTTTGCCGCCGTGTGCGAGACGCTGCATGCCCACGGCATCCGCGTGGTGCTCGACGCCGTCTTCAATCACGTTGGTCGCGGCTTTTGGGCCTTCCGCGATGTGCAGGAGCGTAAGTGGGACTCGCCCTACAAGGACTGGTTCCACATTAGCTTTGATGGCGACTCCTGCTATGGCGACGGCTTTTGGTACGAGGGCTGGGAAGGCCATTTTGAGCTCGTGAAGCTCAATCTGCAAAATCCCGCTGTGGTCGATTACCTGCTCGAGTCCGTGCGCCGCTGGGCCGAGGTCTTTGGCGTCGACGGTCTGCGTCTGGACGTCGCCTATATGCTCGACCGCGACTTTATGCGCCGCCTACATGCCTTTGCCCGTGAGCTCAAGCCCGACTTCGTGCTGATCGGCGAGACGCTCCACGGCGACTACAACCAGATCGTCAACGACGAGATGCTCGACTCCTGCACCAACTACGAGTGCTACAAGGGCCTGTACTCCAGCTTTAACTCGGTCAATATGTTCGAGATCGCGCACTCGCTGCATCGCCAGTTTGGCGGCGACCCCTGGTGCATCTACCGCGGCAAGCACCTGCTGTCGTTTGTCGACAACCACGACGTGCCGCGCTTGGCAAGCATCCTCACCGACAAGTCGTGCCTGCGTCCCGCCTATGGCATGCTCTTTGGCATGCCGGGCATCCCATGCGTCTACTATGGCAGCGAGTGGGGAATTGCTGGCGAAAAGGGTGGCCCCGATGGCGACTGGGCGCTGCGCCCTGCGCTTGACACCCCGGCACCTAACGAGCTGACGGCATTTGTCACGCAGCTCGCGCACCTGCGCTCGGCCGATGACGCGGCGGCCCGTGCCCTCAACTACGGTGCCTATCGCAACGTGGTGATCCAGAACAAGCAGCTGCTGTTCGAGCGCGCCTGCGACGATGCGACGGTGCTCGTGGCGGTCAATGCCGTGAACGAGCCCTACACCTTTGGAGCCGGCGAACTCAGCGGCTCCTTCGTCGACCTGCTTGCCGACGATGCGCCCACGGTCGAGCTGTCGGGCTCCCTTGAACTTGCGCCCTATGAGGTGCGCTATCTGCTGAGGGCCTAATTCATGACTGCGCCGGACGAGGGCTATCAGCATATTGAGCATGGGTTTGAGCCCGTGTTTGACGAGCGCTCGCGCGTTTTGGTGCTGGGGTCGTTTCCCTCGGTGCTCTCGCGTGCCAATGCCTTCTACTATGGCAATCCGCAGAACCGCTTTTGGCGCGTGATGGCCGCGTGCCTTGGTGCGCCCGTGCCGCCCAACGAGGGAGACTCTTTGGCGAGCGGCGAGCCCGCGACGCTCGACGCCTCGATTGCCACCAAGCGGGCTATGCTTCTGAACGGTGGCGTGGCCCTGTGGGACGTGATCGAGAGCTGCGACATTAAGGGTTCGAGTGATGCCAGCATCAAAAACGTCGTTCCGGCGCATGCCGAGCGTATTACCGGTGCAGCTCCTATCGAGGTCGTTGTCTGTAACGGTGGCACGGCAGGCCGGCTCTACAAGCGCTATCTACAAGAACGCACCGGGCTGCGCGCCGTCGTCCTGCCCTCGACAAGTCCCGCCAACGCCGCCTGGCGCCTGGAGCGTCTTGTTGAGCGCTGGCGCGAGGCCGTTGACTGGGGCACTCTGTAATTTAGATATCTGATTGGGCGCGGCTGCCGAGGTATTTCATGATGGCATGCCAGATCGGTGCGGGCAGCGCGGGCTTGACGCGCACCATGCCGTCGGCATCGACGCTACCGGCATTGCCACCGCCAAGCAGCTGCGCATGTTCAATGGAGCAGCCCATGCGCACAGCGCCCACAAGCTTATCCATCGCTTCCGAAAATGGCCGACGCAAGAGGCCCATACGCGGGGAGTGGCGAAGTGCTGCGATGCCGCCGCCGGCGCAGATGACAACGCCGTCGCACCATGGCAGGTCACGTAGAATACATGCCCGGTATAGGCGGTCGAGGACTTCGTCCGTCTGCTTGGCGTTTTTGGACAGGGCCTGGACGACGACATAGACGCGCGCGTCTGTATTCTTAAAGCGATCGAGTATCTCCTCGACAGCGATCATAGCCTCATCATCAAATGCATCATCAACAGCGAGCACCATGCCATCGACTGCACCGGCATCATCCGCCTCCAAATCGATCGGGCGGGGGAGCGCCGTGCCAGAAAGCTGAGCATAGGCGGCGATGGCATCCTGCAGGTCCCAAAGCAAAAACTCAAGATCGGCGCTCTCGGGAATACTGACAAACGCGATGTTATGCAGTGTTTTTGGTACATCGCCGCGCGCGATTGTCTCCATACCGCCTCCTTTCCGGTTGGTTTCCGTTTAGGTTACACCGTCTGGCGGCGCCTAGCCGCGCTATCCTAGTGCAACCCTTACGAAAGGAACGCCATGCGTCTGCCCATGAATTCCTCGCTTGCCACGCTCAAGCCCTCCGGCATCCGCCGAATCAACGCGCTCGCCGCTCAGCATCCGGGATGCATTGCGCTTGCGCTCGGCGAGCCTGATTTTCCCACGCCCGATGTGATTAGCGCCGAGGTGACGGCCTCGCTCGACCGCGGCGACACGCACTATCCGCCCAACAACGGTCGCCCCGCCCTGTGCGAGGCGCTGTCTGCCTACATGGGGGACGCGGGCCTTACGTTTTCGGCCGACGAGGTCATCCTGACCGACGGCGCGACCGAGGCCCTGTCGGCTACGTTTATGGCCATGCTCAACCCCGGCGACGAGGTTATCATCCCCACGCCGGCTTTTGGTTTGTACGAGAGCATCGTCGTGGCCAACCATGCCAAGGCGGTCTTTTTGGATACGGAGCCCGCGCAATTCCAGATTGACGAGGAAGCGCTTCGCGCCTGTGTGACCCCGGCGACCAAGGCCATCGTTATCTGCTCGCCCAACAATCCTACGGGCTGCATTCTCAACGCGGCATCGCTCGACGCCGTGGCACGCGTAGCGGAGCAGGCGGGCATCTACGTAGTCTGCGACGACGTATACAACCGTCTGGTCTATGTGGATGGCTACGAGCGCTTCGCCCAGCGACACCCGGAGCTGCGCGAGCAGACAGTGATCATCGAGAGTTTCTCCAAGCCCTGGGCCATGACCGGCTGGCGCTTGGGTTGGCTCGCAGCGGCAGCCCCCGTCATCGCCGAGATCGCAAAAGCACACCAATACCTAGTATCGAGTGCCGTTTCATTTGAGATGGACGCAGCAGCGCGAGCCCTGACCGTCGACCCCACCCCCATGCTCAAAGTCTACCGAGCCCGCCGCAAACGCGTGCTCGCGGCCTTAAACGCCATGGGCCTCGACGTAGTGGAACCAGCCGGCGCCTTCTACGCCTTCCCCAGCATCAAACAATTCGGCCTAACCAGCGAAGCCTTCTGCATCAAAGCCATCGAAGAAGCCAACGTAGCCCTAGTTCCGGGCGACTGTTTCGGCACCGAAGGTCACATCCGCTTAAGCTACTGCGTAAGCGATGAAAATCTGGACGAAGGCCTCCGCCGCCTGTCCGCCTTCATTTCAACTTTGTAGCCCTAAGGGATGCAACACATCAGCCCACCGACCCAAGCATTATGAGTGGGGCGCGCCGGCCAACGGAAAACCGGGCTGCCCCATAGTTGACGCAGGCCGCGCCGCCGAAGGCCAGGCGCAAGGTTTTCGTAGATTCCGCACGAGCCGAAGAGCACTTAATGTGCTCTTCGTGCGAGCCAGGACTTGATCGAGCGAAAACCTTGCGCCTGGCCTTCGGCGGCGCGTGCCGGATGGTGGAATTGTGTGCAGCCCGGTTTTCCGTTGACCGACGCCGGGGTCCCCGCCATAATACTTTCGGTTCACGCACGAATCCGCTGCCAGAGACAGCCGGTGCAAACGGGCATTGCCCGCGAGCTTAATGGGATATCCCGCCAGCCGAGGTGGTCGAGTAGATATGTCTTCTCGCCCCCGTCGCTCATGCAGCGCGGGGGCTTTCTTTTTGGACATGCCCCCGTCACGTCCTTGTGGCGGACCGTGCCCGGAAAGAATTCGAGGAGGTGTAATTCATGCCCCAGCAGTACAAAATCGACAAGGTTGCAGAGATCGAGTCCCGTATCGCCGAGAACGCCGGTCTGTTCGTCGTCAACTACAACGGTCTGACGGTTAAGCAGGCTCAGGAGCTGCGTCATCAGCTTCGCGAGTGCGGCGCCGAGATGAAGGTCTACAAGAACAACCTGGTCAAGATCGCTCTCAAGAACCAGGAGCAGCCCGAGCTCGACGAGATCCTCGCCGGCCCCGTCGCTTATGTGTTCTACGAGACCGAGCCGGTCGAGGCCGCTAAGACCCTTAAGGACTTCTCCGCTAAGTCCAAGGGCGTCCTTGAGATCAAGGGCGGTATCTCCGACGGCAAGGCCGTTTCCGCTGATGATGTTAAGGCTATCGCCGAGCTGCCCACCAAGGATCAGCTTCTCGGCCAGATCGCCGGTCTCATCTCCGGTTTCGCTCGCGACATCGCTGTCTGCGTCAACGGCGTTTCCTCTGGTCTCGCTCGTTCGATCCAGCAGGTCTCCGAGCAGAAGGCAGCCTAGTTGCTGTTTTCGCCCGCGGCGGCAACGCCGCACCCCTGGCGCATTCGCGCCGTGTTTTAACTGATCTCCGTGCATCCGCACGGAAACCGAAAGGACTTAGAAATGGCTAAGCTTACCACCGATGAGATCATCGATGCTCTTAAGGAAATGACCCTTCTCGAGGCTTCCGAGCTCGTCAAGGCTATCGAGGACACCTTCGGCGTTTCCGCCGCTGCTCCTGCCGCTGTTGTCGCCGCTCCCGCTGCTGGCGCTGCTGAGGCCGAGGAGAAGACCGAGTTTGACGTCGTGCTCGAGGGCTTCGGCGACAACAAGATCCAGGTCATCAAGGCCGTCCGTGAGCTCACCAACCTTGGCCTGAAGGAGGCCAAGGAGGTCGTCGAGGGCGCTCCCAAGGCTGTTCTCGAGGGTGCCAAGAAGGAGGACGCCGAGGCTGCCAAGGAGAAGCTCGAGGCTGCTGGCGCTGCTGTCACCCTCAAGTAATCAGGCTCTCTCGCCAGATTTCTTTGCAGACGGGGTTCGCATTGCGAGCCCCGTCTTTTTTTGTTTTGGCCCCTCATTCCCATTGCTCGGCATGCAGAACACCGCTGTCTTTGCCGTGCCAATCCCGTTACCGCTGGGGCGTAAAATTGCACCATTCGAGCAATAATTTGCGTTGACCTGCTGAAGAATTGCGTTTGCCTTACGGCGACGTATGTCTCCGGCGGTAAGATACTTCGGTATCGCAATTTGGTCTGCGGCCGCCGTGCCGCACGCATAGGGCGCATTCTGCGCCTGCGAAAGGATCCTTGAATAACATGAAGGCAATCATCCCCGCCGCCGGCCTTGGCACGCGTTTTCTGCCTGGCACTAAGTGCACGCCCAAAGAGATGCTGCCGGTGCTCGACAAGCCGGTCATTCAGTATGTCGTTGAGGAGGCGCTCGACCCCGAGGAGGTCGACGACGCCATCATCGTTACCTCTCCCGGTAAGCCCGAGCTGCTGAGCTACTTCCAGCCCGATCGCTCGCTCGAGAACCTGCTGCGCGAGCGCGGCAAGAACGCCTATGCCGATGCCGTCGCCCACGCTGGCGGTATGCCGGTCGACTTCCGTTATCAGTACGAGCCCAAGGGCCTCGGCCATGCTATCCGCTCTGCTGCCGACGCCGTGGCAGGGGAGAACTTCCTGGTTCTTCTGGGCGACTACGTTGTGCCTAACCGCGACATCTGCGACAAGATGCTCGCCGTTTCCAAGGAGCACGGTGGCGCTTCGGTTATCGCCGTCGCTGCTTGCTCGCCCGAGGAAGTCAGCCGCTACGGCGTTATCGCCGGCGATCGCGTTGGCTCGCTCGAGGGCTTCGAGAATGCCGCTGACGACGAGCCCGGTGCCGTTTGGCGCATCGGCGGCCTGGTTGAGAAGCCCGCTCCCGAGGCGGCTCCGTCCAACCTGTACATCGTCGGTCGCTACCTGCTGAGCCCGCTGGTCATGGACCTGCTGGCAGATCAGCAGGCCGGCAAGGGCGGCGAGATCCAGCTCACCGACGCCATGGCCCGTTCGCTCGACCGTGAGGCCATGTATGCCGTCGTCATCGACCCGCTGTCGGGCTACGACACCGGCACTCCCTCTGGCTGGATGGCCACCAACGCCCTCATGGCTGCAAGCGATCCCCGCTTTGCCGATGCCTTCTGGGACGCCATCGACGAGCGCGGTGGATTGATGCGCAAGTAAGCCTTCGGACATCGACATTTACGGGCGCGGACCTCGGTTCGCGCCCGTTTTTTATAAGAGCTGCGATTGCCGGCTCTCTGTTCACAGAAAATATATGAACAGATGTTCGATACACACCCATCTACCTGCGTGTTTTCTGTCGAAAAACTTTGCTACTCCAAAAACTCAATCGCGTCAAGGCTTTTCTTGCCCAACGGTCGGTACCTGATAAACTATTAGGTTGCGATAACTGGCGAAGCTATGCCTCGCCAACCCACCGAGCATTTCCGTGAAGGAGGAAAAACCTGGTGACCTACGCATACACTGCCACTGAGCGCAAGCGCGTCAGCTTCGGGAAAATCCCGGAGGCCATGGAGCTCCCCAACCTTATCTCTGTTCAAAGGGAATCCTTTGAGCGTTTTAAGGACGAGGGCCTTCGTGAGGCGTTCAAGGAATCCAGCCCCATCCAGAGCCAGAACCATGTTCTCGAGGTTACCTTCGGCGAGCATCAGTTCGGCGACCCCGCGCACACCGTTGAGGAGTGCCGCGAGAAGGATATGACCTATCAGGCTCCGCTTCTGACCGACGTCCGTCTCACCAACAAGGAGACCGGCGAGATCAAGGAGCAGCTCGTCTTCATGGGCGACTTCCCCATGATGACTGATCAGGGCACCTTCATCATCAACGGTACCGAGCGTATCGTCGTCTCGCAGCTCGTCCGCTCCCCGGGCGTGTACTACAGCTCCGAGATGGATTCGGGCAAGCAGATCTACAAGGCCCAGATCATCCCGTCCCGCGGTGCCTGGCTTGAGTTTGAGGTCGACAAGCGCGACCAGCTCATGGTCTCCATCGACCGTAAGCGCAAGCAGAGCGCCACGATGTTCCTGCGCGCCCTTGGCATCGCCGTCACCAACGACGACATCATCGAGCTGCTCGGCAACTCCGATGTGATCAAGCGCACCCTGGAGCGCGACACCGCCCTCACCCGCGAGGACGCCCTCATCGAGATCTACCGTCGCCTGCGCCCGGGCGAGCCCCCCACCGTGGACGCTTCCCGCAGCCTGCTTGAGGGCCTGCTCTTCAACCCGCAGCGCTACGATCTGGCCCGCGTCGGTCGTTACAAGGTCAACAAGAAGCTCAACCTCACCACCGAGGAAGAGGTCACGGTGCTCACCGACGAGGATATCGTCGCGACGCTGCGCTACCTCCTGTCCCTCGCTGCCGGCGAGCAGGGCTTCAAGGTCGACGACATCGACCACTTCGGCAACCGCCGCATCCGTACCGTCGGCGAGCTCGTCGCCAACCAGTTCCGTATCGGCATGAGCCGTATGGAGCGCGTCGTCCGTGAGCGCATGAGCTCCCAGGACATCGACGAGATCACCCCGCAGTCGCTCATCAACATCCGCCCGATCGTGGCCTCCATCAAGGAGTTCTTCGGTTCCTCGCAGCTCTCGCAGTTCATGGACCAGGCGAACCCCCTGACCGGTCTGACCCACAAGCGCCGTCTGTCCGCACTCGGCCCTGGTGGTCTTGCAGGCCACAAGTCCGGCTCCAGCCGCCGCACTAACGTGCCGACGGCCGTCCGCGACGTTCACAATTCGCACTACAGCCGCATGTGCCCGATCGAGACCCCCGAAGGCCCCAACATCGGCCTGATCGGCTCGCTCGCCCTCTACGCCCGCGTCAACGAGTATGGCTTCATCGAGGCCCCGTTCCGCCGTGTCGAGAACGGCGTTGCCACCGACCAGATCGACTGGATGACCGCTGACGAGGAAGAGAAGCACGTCATCGCGCCGGCCAACACGCCGCTCGATCCCAAGACCAACGAGTTCATCACGACCGATGCCGAGGGCAAGATCGTCCGTCCGCATACCGTAATCGCCCGTACCCGCGACTTCGACGGCTCCTTCGGCGCTCCCGCCGACGTGCCCGTCGAGGACGTCGACTACATGGACGTCTCGCCGCGTCAGATGCTCTCCGTCGCAGCCACGCTGATCCCGTTCCTTGAGCACGACGACGCCAAGCGTACGCTGATGGGCGCTAACATGCAGCGTCAGGCCGTGCCGCTGGTTCACCCCGCCGCTCCCTATGTCGGCACCGGCATGGAGCGTCGCGCCGCTCTGGACTCCGGCGAGGTCACCCTGGCCAAGAACGCCGGCGAGGTCATCTTTGCCGACGCCGCCAAGATCATCGTCAAGCATGCCGGCGGCATGGACGAGTACCACCTGGCCAAGTACCAGCGCTCCAACCAGTCCACCTGCATCAACCACCGTCCGCTCGTTCGCGTCGGTGACACCGTTGAGCAAGGCGAGCCTCTGGCCGACGGTCCTTCGACCGATCACGGCGAGCTCGCGCTGGGTCAGAACCTCACCGTGGCCTACATGCCGTGGGAAGGCTTTAACTACGAGGACGGTATCGTCGTGTCCGAGCGCTTGGTGGCCGAGGACCTGCTGACGACCATCAACATCACCCGTCACGAGATCGACGCCCGCGACACCAAGCTCGGCCCCGAGGAGATCACCCGCGAGATCCCGAACCTCTCCGAGGACATGCTTGCCAACCTCGACGAGGACGGCATCATCCGCATCGGCGCCGAGGTCGGCCCTGGCGACATCCTGGTCGGCAAGGTCACGCCTAAGGGCGAGAGCGCTCTGACCGCCGAGGAGCGCCTGCTGCGCGCCATCTTCGGTGCCAAGGCCCACGACGTTCGCGACACCTCCCTTAAGATGCCTCACGGCGCTTACGGCCGCGTCATCGACGTCGTCCGCTTTAGCCGCGAGAACGGCGACGACCTGGCCCCCGGCGTCAACGAGCAGGTGCGCGTCTACGTCGCCCAGCGTCGTAAGATCCAGCAGGGCGATAAGATCGCCGGCCGCCACGGCAACAAGGGTGTTATTTGTAACGTTCTGCCGGTCGAGGACATGCCCTACATGGCTGACGGTACCCCGATCGACGTTATCCTCAACCCGCTGGGCGTTCCTTCGCGTATGAACGTCGGCCAGCTGCTCGAGTGCCACCTTGGCTGGGCTGCCGCCTGCGGTTGGGATACCGAGCAGGCCGACTCCGACAAGTACGTCCCCGGTCCGTTCTTCACCGCCACGCCCGTCTTCGACGGCGCCAAGGAGGACGAGATCGCCGAGGTCATCCGTCGCGCTAACAAGAACATGCTCAACAAGGCCACCGCTGCCTTTGGCGATCACATGCGCCCCGAGTTCGTCACCCAGCTTGACGAGCGTGGCAAGACCCGTCTGTTCGACGGCCGCACCGGCGAGGAGTTCCGCGAGCCCATTACCGTGGGTACGTCCTACATCCTCAAGCTCGGCCACATGGTCGACGACAAGATCCACGCCCGTTCGACCGGCCCTTACAGCCTGGTTACCCAGCAGCCGCTGGGCGGCAAGGCTCAGTTCGGCGGCCAGCGCTTCGGCGAGATGGAAGTTTGGGCACTGTACGCTTACGGCGCTTCCAACGTCCTGCAGGAGATCCTGACCGTCAAGTCCGACGATACCGTGGGCCGCGTCAAGACCTACGAGTCCATCGTCAAGGGCGAGAACGTTCCGGTCCCGGGTATCCCCGAGTCCTTCAAGGTTCTCGTCAAGGAGATTCGCTCCCTCGCACTGGACATCGAGCCCATGCACGATGCCGACGAGGATGCCTCCGCCCCTGTGACCGCCGAGGAGACCTCCGCTCTCGACGACCTGGCTGCGCTCGCCGGCGTTGACGCCGACGTCGAGGCCGAGGATGCCGAGACCGCCGAGGCGCCCGAGGCTGTCGCCGCCACGACCACTGATAAGGAGTAGTTGACTGTGGCAGATTTCGAAGCTACTGATTTTGACTCGGTAAAGATCTCCCTTGCCTCCGCCGACCAGATCCGTTCCTGGTCGCACGGTGAGGTCAAGAAGCCGGAGACCATCAATTACCGTACCCTCAAGCCCGAGAAGGACGGCCTGTTCTGCGAGAAGATCTTCGGTCCCGCCAAGGACTGGGAGTGCTCCTGCGGCAAGTACAAGGGCATCCGCTTTAAGGGCATCGTCTGCGAGCGCTGCGGCGTCGAGGTCACCTCGGCCAAGGTGCGTCGCGACCGCATGGGCCACATCGAGCTCGCCGCTCCCGTGTCCCACATCTGGTACTTCAAGAGCCCCACGAGCTTCCCGATGAGCCGTATGCTCGACATCAAGTCCAAGGACCTCGAGAAGGTTCTGTACTTTGCCAGCTACATCATCACCGAGGTTGACTACGAGGCTCGCGAGGCCGATGCCGACGACCTGCGCGAGGAGCTCGCCGCCGATCTGGAAGAGATCGATGCCGAGTGCGCCCGCCAGATCGAGTCCCTCAAGGAGCAGGGCGACCCCGAGAACTTTGACGAGTTCTCTGACGAGGAGCCGCTGACCCCCGAGGAGATCGCCTCCGGCATCGTCGACATCGAGGAAGAGTGCAAGGACGAGAAGCAGCTCCGCACGGACGCTTTCAACGCCTTCATGAAGCTCACCGAGCGCGACCTCATCTCCGATGAGCCGCTGTTCCGTGAGATGACCCGTTACTACTCCATGTACTTCAAGGGTGGTATGGGTGCCGAGGCCGTTCGCGACCTGCTCGCTGCCATCGACCTCCCCTCCGAGGCCGAGAAGCTCAAGGCCATCATCGCCGACGAGGACTCCCAGAAGCAGAAGCGCGAGAAGGCCGTTAAGCGTCTCGAGGTCGTTGACGCCTTCCTGAAGGGCGGCAACAGCCCCGCAAACATGATCCTGGACGTCATCCCGGTCATTCCGCCCGATCTGCGCCCGATGGTCCAGCTCGATGGCGGCCGCTTCGCCGCGTCCGACCTCAACGACCTGTATCGTCGCGTGATCAACCGTAACAACCGACTCAAGCGCCTGCTCGACCTGGACGCCCCTGCGATTATCGTGAACAACGAGAAGCGCATGCTCCAGGAGTCCGTGGACGCCCTGTTCGACAACGGCCGTCGTGGTCGCCCGGTCTCTGGCCGTGGCGGTCGCCCGCTCAAGTCGCTCGCCGAGGCCCTCAAGGGCAAGCAGGGTCGTTTCCGTCAGAACCTGCTGGGTAAGCGTGTCGACTACTCCGGCCGTTCGGTTATCGTTACCGACCCCAAGCTGCTGCTGCACCAGTGCGGTCTGCCCAAGACCATGGCGCTGGAGCTCTTCAAGCCCTTCGTTATGAAGCGCCTGGTCGAGCTCGGCAAGGTCGAGAACATCAAGGGCGCCAAGCGCGCTATCGACCGCGGTGCCACCTTTGTGTGGGATATCCTCGAAGAGGTCATCGACGGCCGCGTCGTGCTGCTCAACCGTGCACCGACCCTGCACCGTCTGTCCATCCAGGCCTTTGAGCCGGTGCTGGTCGAGGGCAAGGCTATCCACCTGCATCCGCTGGTTTGCTCGCCCTTCAACGCCGACTTCGACGGCGACCAGATGTCTGTCCACGTGCCGCTGTCCAGCCAGGCTCAGGCCGAGGCTCGCGTGCTCATGCTCTCTGCGAACAACCTGCGCTCGCCGGCATCCGGCAAGCCGGTTAACATCCCTTCGCAGGACATGATCATCGGTGTGTACTACCTCACCCAGGCCCGCGACGGTCTGCCGGGCGAGAACCACGTGTTCGCCAGCTTCGACGACGCGCTGCACGCCTATGACTGCCGCTCCGAGGTCGACATGCAGGCCAAGATTCAGGTCCGCGTGTCCGCTGCCGACGCCAACGTCATCAACGAGGACGGCACCCGTATCTTCCGCGTCAAGAACGGCAAGAACGAGTTTGTCGACTACGACGTCACCGGCAACAAGACTGCGCGCTTCGAGACCTCCATCGGCCGCATCATCTTCAACCGCCAGTGCCTGCCCGAAGACTATGAGTTCATGAACTACAAGATGGTCAAGGGCGATGTGGCCAAGCTGGTTGCGGACTGCTGCGATCGTTACCCCGAGGCCAAGGTCGGCCCGATTCTCGACGCCATCAAGTACTCCGGCTTCCACTACGCTACCCGCGCCGGTCTCACCATCTCGGTGTGGGACGCTCTCATCCCTGCCGAGAAGCAGGAGCTGCTCGATCGCGCCCAGGCTAACGTCGACCAGATCAACGAGTACTTCGAGGAGGGCTTCATCAACGAGACGGAGCGCCACATCGAAGTCGTTAACGAGTGGACCGCTTGTACCGATAAGGTCGCAGCGCTCATGCTCGACATGTTCGACGAGGAGAACCCGCTGTACATGATGGCCGACTCCGGCGCCCGTGGTTCTAAGACCCAGCTGCGTCAGCTCGGCGGCATGCGTGGCCTGATGGCAGACATGTCCGGCGAGACGATCGACCTTCCCATTAAGGCGAACTTCCGCGAGGGCCTGCTGCCGCTCGAGTACTTCATTTCGACCTACGGCGCCCGTAAGGGCCTGGTCGATACCGCATCCCACACCTCGGACTCTGGTTACCTGACCCGTCGTCTGGTCGACGTGGCCCAGGACGTCATCGTCCGCGAGGAGGACTGCGGTACGCACGAGGGCGTCACCTACAACCTCATCATCCCCGGCACCACTGACCTCAACACCGACCTCGTCGGCCGTTGCTTCATCGAGGACGTCGTGGCTCCCGATGGCACCGTGCTCTTTGAGCAGGACGGCTACATCGAGAAGGTCGCCGACATCCAGAAGATGGTCGATGCGGGCCTCAAGAAGGTCAAGCTCCGCGCGCTGCTCACCTGCCGCTCCAAGTACGGCGTGTGCCAGAAGTGCTACGGCTGGGATCTTTCCACCCGTCGTCCGGTCGCCATCGGTACCGCGGTCGGCATTATTGCCGCCCAGTCCATCGGCGAGCCCGGTACGCAGCTTACGATGCGTACCATTCACTCCGGCGGCGTCGCTGGCGTCGACGATATTACGCAGGGTCTGCCTACGGTCAGCCGTATGTTCGATATCGTCGGCAACGTCAACGAGAAGATCCTGGGTCGCGAGGCCGAGCTGGCTCCGTACTCCGGTCACCTCTCGATTAAGCCCGAGAAGTCCGAGTACGTGCTGACGCTCACCGACTCCGAGGACCACACCCGTGTCCTCGACGAGCGCCGCGTCCCCGCTTCGGTGCGCTTTATGCCCGAGATCGAGGACGGCTGCGAGGTTCGCGCCGGCGACCAGATCACCAAGGGCTTCGTCAACTTCCGCAACCTGCGCAAGCTGACCGACATCGAGTCGACGATGCACACCTTCGTCGAGAGCGTCAAGGACGTCTACACCAGCCAGGGCGTCGACCTGAACGACAAGCACATCGAGGTGCTCGCACGTCAGATGCTGCGTCGCGTTCAGATCACCAACCCCGGTGACTCCAAGTACCTGCTTGGTCAGTACGTCGACCGCTACGAGTTTGCCGACGAGGTCGAGCGCGTTGCCCGTCTGGGCGGTCAGGCTCCCGTGGCCGAGCCTGTCATCCTGGGTACGCTCAAGGTCGCGTCCAACATCGACTCCTGGCTGTCGAGCGCTTCGTTCATCCGTACCGCCGGCGTCCTTACCGAGGCTGCCATCGAGGGCAAGGTCGACCACCTGCTCGACCTTAAGTCCAACGTCATCGTCGGTAAGAAGATCCCGGCTGGTACCGGCCTCAAGCCGTACGCCAACGCCAAGCTGACGTATCGCACGGCCGACGGCTACGTGGACATCGACGGCCCGGCTTCGCCCAACGCCAAGTCGCTGCCCGAGTGGGCTCCGGTTGAGCTCAAGGACCTGGATGAGCAGCTCCCGCAGCAGCTCGACTGGGCCGGCTACGACGAGTTCGGTGGTGCTGACGGTTCGTTCACCCGCAACGGCCACACCATCTCCGCCGAGAAGGCTCGTCTGTACCTGTTCGACGACCTGGGCGTGTCGCAGCGCTGGACCAACAAGTTCAGCGAGGTTGGCATCGAGACGGTCGGCGACCTGGTTGGCAAGTCCGAGGAGGATCTGCTGCGCATCGATGGCATCGGTGCCAAGGCGATCGAGGAGCTCCGTGACGGCCTCGAGGCCCACGATCTGCTCTACATCCTCGAGAACAACGACGACGTTGCCGACGAGGAAGACCTCTCGCAGCTGCTGCAGATGGTCTTTAGCCCCGACGGTCCGGACGATATCCTGCTGGGTACCTCCGCTCCGACGCATCACGCCGACGCCGACGAGGAGCTCCTGGGCGCCCCGATCGACGACAAGAAGGCTCCCGCCAACGGTGCCATCAATGAGGACATGGCTTCCCTCGACGAGCTGCTCAACCAGCTCGTGGACACCGACGACGCCGAAGAGGCCAAGGACAACGACGAGGAGTAACTTCCAAGTACGTTAACCGCCCTTCCAAAGACCCGTTTCCCAACAGGGAAGCGGGTCTTTTTTGTTGAAGAAAACCTGCCAAAAGGGGATAGGTTTATTTTGGTAGGTTATTCCTGCTTGAATTTGAAACATTTCGTTCGGTCAAAGCGTATCTATGGTGAGGGCCTCAGCAAGAATCATTAACGTCACCGGGAGGTGATTATGGAAGAACAAGCATTTAGACAGGCGGTCGAAGATCACCGGGATGTTGTGTTTCAAATCGCATTGACGTACCTGCGCGATCGTGCCGATGCCGACGATATTGCCCAAGATGTCTTTCTTAAGTTGCTTAAAAGCGATGGACACTTTGAAAGTTGGGAGCATCTTCGCCGCTGGCTTATCCGGGTCACGATCAATGAATGTAAATCGCTCTTTCGAAAGCCATGGAGGCGTGTGGAGGATATTGAGAACCTGGCCGATTCGCTTTCGGCGGCGCAGGATGAGACCAAGGCGGTCCTGTCAGACGTTATGCGACTTCCGGAGCGATTCCGCGTTCCCATCGTGCTCTATTACTATCTGGGCTTTTCGACCTCAGAGATTGCCGAGTTGTTGCATGTACCAGCCGCGACCGTTCGAACGCGTTTGGCTCGCGGCAGGTCGAAGCTCAAGTTCATCCTAGAGGAGGGCGACCGTGAAATCCAATCAAATCAAGCAGGCCTTCGAGTCCATCCAAGCCGATAGTGATCTTGCAGATCGCGTCCTAAATACCGCTGCGGGTGAGCCGCTTCATCGAAAGGGCCACGCGAAGTCTCTCTATGTTGCCGTAATCGGATGTCTCGCCGGAGTGTTGGCGACCGGAGGGGTCGCCTACGCCGTTATCAATTCCAGCTATTTTGCCTCAGCCTGGGGAAATCACGGCAATGGGGATTCCATTACCTGGACCAACGGCGGCTCATCGGGGGCTAAATACACCTACACCAGAGAGTTTGGTGACGGCATTGCGCCCCAAAGCCTGGAGGGCACAGTCCAGAAGGTTAATCTGTCCGTCGAGGGTAACGGCTATACGCTTGATATCCATGAGATGGCTATCGATAAAAACGGTTGCGGTGCCGTGACGTTTACGCTGTCCAATCCAAATGGCGTTAACTACTACAAGCCGGCAGCAGAGACGGGCGAACTTGTTCTCTATGGTGAAGAAGAACAAGGCATCGGCACGCCCAGCATGAACTTCGGCGAGGAATGGGCTGACACACGCTGCACCATTGATAAGGACACATCAAGCGACACGGTCATTAATGGCACGATGTACTTTGCCTCTATGGATCGCGAGCGAGGTTTTCAACATGCGGTCACCTGGAATATCTCGTGGACCGAGGGCGAAGGCGAGGATGCGAAGCCGTTCGAGGCATCGACGCCCGAGTTTAGCGTTGGAGCTTACGTCGATACAAAGGAACTCCGCTCCGATGACTCGCCTCTCGAGATCAGCCCGTTTTCTATCCAGACACACATCGATGATCTGGGCATTGATGCAGTTGATAATAAGCTGACCGTCAGCTATAAGGATGGATCGGAGCAGATTATCGAAGATGACGACGCAGGGGTGTTCAACTTATATTTTTCTTATGCGCGCAATAGCGGAGAGAACATCTGGCTGCCAACGAAGTTGATCGATGTCGACCAAGTGGTCTCAGTAACGCTTGAGGGCACGAGGTACACGTCAACAGGAGAGACCGAAACAGAAGTACCCTTTACCATCGTTTATTCGTAAAGTCTGGGCCGCTTCCCAAGGGGGGAAGCGGCCTTTTTAGCGTTATATGGACGAGTGGATTGGACGTTATTCGTCTGATTCTCGGAAGAACGTGGCAAATGGATGCGGATCACCGTGAAAAGTGGCGTTTTCCCAGATAAAACCGACCAAAATAAACCTGTCCCTTTTTGGCAGGGAACGTTGCCCCGACGAGCACGTCGGATTCCCGGGCCGGGCGGCACAGGGGTTAAGTTTGTCGCGAGTTCCGCACGAGCCGGAGGCCACTTAATGTGGCCTCCGTGCGAGCCAGGACTGTAGAGCAGCAAACTTAACCCCTGTGCCGCCCGGACCGGGAATCCGCCCACGCGCACAGAAGGGGATTCCTTTTGTGTAGGCTTTGCGGAAATGTGGGTATTTTAGGATACGCCCGGCGGCGTGGTCTGTTGACGACACAGCTAACGCCACGTATCCTATCGAACTGCGTGTTTCGTAGGGGGATGCTGACCCCTCGATTCAAGTCGTTGCACTTTACAGAAAGCTGGAATCATTCGAGAAGGAGTACGCTTTGCCTACTATTAACCAGCTGGTTCGCCAGGGCCGTCGTTCCGTGCCCAAGAAGTCCAAGAACGCTGCCCTGCAGCACAACTCCCAGAAGCGCGGCGTGTGCACCCGCGTCTTCACCACGAGCCCCAAGAAGCCGAACTCGGCTCTTCGTAAGGTTGCCCGTGTTCGCCTTGTCAACGGCATCGAAGTTACTGCTTACATCCCGGGTGAGGGCCACAACCTGCAGGAGCACTCCATCGTGCTCGTCCGCGGCGGTCGTGTCCGTGACCTCCCTGGTGTCCGTTATCACGTCATCCGTGGCGCCTACGACGCTGCTCCGGTCCAGAACCGTATGCAGGCCCGTTCCAAGTACGGTGCTAAGCGCCCCAAGGCCAAATAAGCCAGATAACGTTTTGATACTTTCGCCGTGTGCCGCCTAAGCGCCGCACGGTAGACACTTAAGGAGATTTCACATGCCGCGTCGTGCAGCAGCTAATCGTCGTGAGGTTCAGCCTGACGCCGTTTACAACAACCGCCTGGTGACTCAGCTCATCAACAAGGTCCTTCTTGACGGCAAGAAGGCCACCGCTGAGCGCATCGTTTACACCGCTTTCGAGATCGTTGCCGAGAAGTCCGAGGGTGGCGACGCTCTCGCTACCTTCAAGAAGGCTATGGACAACGTCAAGCCCACGCTCGAGGTTAAGCCCAAGCGTGTCGGTGGCGCTACCTATCAGGTCCCGATGGAGGTCAACTCCCGTCGTTCCACCGCTCTGGGTATCCGCTGGATCGTCAACTTCTCCCGCGCTCGCAAGGAGAAGACCATGGCCGAGCGTCTCGCCAACGAGATCCTCGACGCTTCCAACGGCCTGGGCGCTTCCGTCAAGAAGCGTGAGGACGTCTTCAAGATGGCCGAGGCCAACCGCGCGTTCTCTCACTATCGTTGGTAAGTTAAGGTAAGGAACTAACATGGCTAAGCCTAAGTACAAGCTTTCCGATACCCGTAACATCGGCATCATGGCTCACATCGATGCTGGTAAGACCACCACGACCGAGCGTATTCTTTACTACACCGGTAAGACCCACAAGATCGGTGAGGTCCATGAGGGCGCTGCCACCATGGACTGGATGGTTCAGGAGCAGGAGCGCGGCGTAACCATTACCTCCGCTGCTACCACGTGCTTCTGGAACAAGGACGGTAAGGACTACCGCATCCAGATCATCGACACCCCGGGCCACGTTGACTTCACCGCCGAGGTCGAGCGCTGCCTGCGCGTCCTCGATGGCGCTGTCGCCGTCTTCGACGCCGTTGCCGGCGTTCAGCCCCAGTCTGAGACCGTTTGGCGTCAGGCTTCCACCTTCAACGTCCCCCGCATCGCCTTCATCAACAAGTATGACCGCGTGGGCGCTGACTTCTTCAACGCTATCGAGACCATGAAGGATCGTCTCGACGCTAACGCCGTGGCCGCTCAGGTCCCGATGGGCGCCGAGGACAACTTCTGGGGCGTCATCGACCTGGTCACCATGACTGCATGGGACTTCAAGGCCGACGAGAAGGGCATGACCTACCCCGAGCCGATGGACGAGATCCCGGCTGAGTTTGCTGACATCGCTGCCACCAAGCGCGAGGAGCTCCTCGACGCTGCTGCCAGCTTTGACGACGAGCTCATGGAGAAGATCCTCATGGAGGAGGACTTCACCGTCGAGGAGCTCAAGGCTGCTCTGCGCAAGGGCGTTCTGGCCAACGAGCTCAACCTCGTCTTCGTGGGCTCCGCCTACAAGAACAAGGGCGTTCAGGAGCTGCTCGACGCTGTCGTCGACTACCTGCCCAGCCCGCTCGACGTCGAGGCCGTCACCGGTACCGATCCGGACACCGGCGAGGAGATCCAGCGTCATCCTTCCTTCGACGAGCCCTTCTCCGGCCTGGTCTTCAAGATCATGACCGACCCGTTCGTCGGTAAGCTCACCTACGTCCGCGTTTACTCCGGTCGCGCCGAGTCCGGCTCCTACGTGGTCAACGCTTCCAACGGTCAGCGTGAGCGCCTCGGCCGCATCCTCGAGATGAACGCCGCCGAGCGTATCGACCGTGACGACGCCGCTGCCGGCGACATCGTCGCTTGCGTCGGCTTCAAGAACTCCACCACCGGTGACACCCTGTGCGAAGAGGGCAAGGAGATCGTCCTCGAGAAGATCGAGTTCGCCAAGCCCGTTATCGACGTTGCCATCGAGCCCAAGACCAAGGCCGAGCAGGACAAGATGTCCCTGGCTCTGACCAAGCTCGCCGAGGAGGACCCGACCTTCCAGGTGTCCACCAATCACGAGACCGGCCAGACCATCATCGCCGGCATGGGCGAGCTGCACCTCGAGATCATCGTCGACCGTCTGCTCCGCGAGTTCAAGGTTGACGCTAACGTTGGTAAGCCCCAGGTTGCCTACCGCGAGACCGCTGGTCACGACGTCGAGAAGGCTGAGGGCAAGTTCGTCCGTCAGTCCGGTGGTCGCGGTCAGTACGGCCACGCCGTCATTAAGCTCGAGAAGATGGAGGAGGGCTTCGGCTACGAGTTCGTCAACGCTATCGTCGGCGGCGTCGTGCCCAAGGAGTACATCCCGTCCATCGACAAGGGCATCCAGGAGGCCCTGAACACCGGTGTTATCGCCGGCTTCCCGGTCCTCGACGTCAAGGTCACCCTGTTCGACGGTTCTTACCACGAGGTCGACTCCTCCGAGGCCGCCTTCAAGATCGCCGGTTCCATGGCTATCAAGGACGCCCTCAAGAAGTCCGACCCGCAGCTGCTCGAGCCGATCATGGCTGTCGAGGTCGAGACCCCCGAGCAGTACATGGGCGACGTTATGGGCAACCTCTCCGGTCGTCGCGGCAAGATCGAGGGCATGGAGGATCGCAAGAACAGCAAGCTCATCCGTGCCAAGGTGCCGCTGGGCGAGATGTTCGGTTACGCTACCGACCTTCGCTCCCAGACCCAGGGCCGTGCATCCTACACGATGCAGTTCGACTCTTATGAGCCGGCGCCCAAGTCCATCGTGGACGAGGTCATGAGCAAGAACGCCTAAGTTCGAGCTCCCTGTTACGTAATCCGCGAGAACATCTCTCGCACTCTTTGGAGGTTTAAGTTGGCTACCCAGAAGATCCGCATTCGCCTCAAGGGCTATGATCACGAGGTCGTCGATCAGTCCGCGAAGCTCATCGTTGAGACCGCTCAGAAGACTGGCGCTCGCGTTTCCGGTCCTGTCCCCCTGCCCACCGAGCGCAACCTGTACACGGTTATCCGCTCGCCGCACGTGAACAAGGACTCCCGTGAGCAGTTCGAGATGCGCACCCACAAGCGCCTCATCGACATCCTCGACCCCACCTCGGGCACCGTTGATTCGCTCATGCGTCTCGACCTTCCCGCTGGCGTCGACATCGACATCAAGCTCTAAGCGATATCGCTCATAGCTTACAGAGCCCCGCTACCATTACGGTAGCGGGGCTCTTTTGTTTTGAATGATGGTTTGGACTGCCGGGTATTGCTGCCGAGTAGGTGGCTGCGGCGCCCTATTCGCTCAAGGGGCGCAGCGATGCCTCCTCAAAATGGAAGGATCGCACGCCGCTTTCCGCTTCGATACACGCGCGACCAAAGGCATCGACGGTTTTAAAGATGCCGCGTGCCAGCTCGTCACCGGCAGGGGAACGGGCGATAACGTGCTCCCCAATCCAATTGAGGTGAGCGACATATTCGCCGTGGACGGGCGCGAGTGGTCCGGCGTTATCTTCCATGGCGTTGAGACGCTCTGCCCACGCGTTCACAGCGTTTACGACGGTGTGATAGACCTCCTTGAGTAACACATCGACGGCGGGAACGTTCTCGTTGAGATCCGAGAGACCGATTGCCGGCAGGCCGCCATCGGGAACCTCCGAGGGCACATAGTTCACATTGACGCCAATGCCGCAGACGGCGAAAGGTTTGCCTTCGTTATCGCGTGCGGCCTCGACCAGAATGCCGCCGAGCTTGCGCCCTCGCGCGACAAGATCGTTGGGCCACTTGAGGGCTATTTCGCTTGCGAGGCCTTGCTTTTCGAGCGCCGCGAGCACTGCTAGGCCGCTGACGGCGGCAAGACCAGAGTACTTTGCAGGATTAACGCATGGACGCAGGACAATCGAAAGCAATAGGTTGCCGGCGGTTGAATCCCACTTGTGGCCGCGCCGGCCGCGTCCTGCTGTCTGAGCCCGGGCGGCAAGCCCTATGCCGTGCGGCGCTCCCTGTTTTCCTGCTTCGAGCAGGTCATCGTTGGTCGATCCGGTTACGTCTACTATCGTTAATTTAGCATCCATAACGGCTGCTACCTCCTTAATGAATAAGTGAATAACGCAATGGTGTCGAGAGATAGACACAATGTGAAGCCTTTGTCGCATTTGGACAATTTAATGTTAACACGTCAACAACGACTGAAATGCGCTATCCTCTCTTGGTCGATGTAAACACGTCAACAACTCAAAGGAGGTTAGTGATGGGTTTCACGATTCTTGGAACAGGCTCGGCGCTTCCTAAGCGCAGTGTTTCCAATGACGAGCTGTCCGAGTTCCTCGATACCTCGGATGAGTGGATTTTTACCCGCACAGGTATCAAGAGCCGCCACGTCTGCACCACCGAGTCACTTGACGACCTTGCCGTAGCGGCGAGCGAGCGGGCACTCCAGGTGTCCGGAATCGACGCGAGCCAGCTGGATTTGATCGTCTGCTCGACGACGACGGGTGACCACCTTGTTCCCGCCGAGGCGTGTGCCGTTGCTGAGCGACTTGGCGCGACGTGCCCTGCCTTCGATGTCTCGGCGGCCTGCGCCGGCTTCGTATTTGCGCTCGATGTCGCCGAGGGCTATATCGCCCGAGGACGAGCCAAGCATGTGCTTGTCGTTGCTGCCGAGCAGATGACGCGCGCGCTCGATTGGACCGACCGCGCCACCTGCGTGCTTTTTGGCGATGGGGCAGGCGCCGCAGTGATAGAAGCTGGGGGAGACAGCCCCCTTGCCGTCGAGCTTTCGACGGCGCCCGACGTCGAGACGTTGCGCGTTCCCGGTCTGATCGGCACCTCGCCGTTTAAGGACTCCGCAGATAGTGAGAGCGTGCTGTCCATGAAAGGCCGCCGCGTGTTCAAGTTCGGCGTCAGCGCCATCTGCGACACGGTCCATAAGCTTGCGATCGATGCGGGCATTTCGGTCGAAGACATCGATCATTTTGTATTCCATCAGGCTAACGAACGAATCCTGAGTCAGGCGGTCAAGCGCCTCGGCGTGCCAGACGAGCGCGTGGTTCGAACGCTGCGCGAGACCGGCAACACTTCGAGCGCCTGCATTCCCTTTGCGCTTGACCGGCTGGCACGTACCGACGCACTGACTGCGGGCGACACCATCGCCCTCGTTGGATTTGGCGCCGGTTTGGATATAGGTGGCTATTTACTTCGCTGGAAGTAGTCGCACATAGGAAATAAAAACGCCCCTAGGGCACAAACAAAGGAGAACTACCATGGCAGATCAGAAGACCTTCGAGCGCGTTTGCGACGTTATCCGCGAGACCGCTGGCCTTGACGACGTCGAGATGAAGCCCGAGTCCACGCTCGAGGAGATTGGCCTCGACAGCCTGGGCACCGTCGAGATCCTCGTCGCCGTCGAGGACGAGTTTGGCATTGAGCTCGATACCGAGGAGAACCCCAAGACGGTCGGCGAGTTCGCCGATACGGTCGAGGCGGCATTGGAGAAGTAGAGATGCTCAAGACTCCTCTCTGCGAGCTGCTCGGCATCGAAAAGCCCGTGTTCCAGGGCGGCATGGCCTGGATTGCCGATGCCTCGCTGGCATCGGCCGTGTCCGAGGCCGGCGGGTTGGGAATCATCGCGGCCATGAATGCCGACGCCAACTGGCTGCGCGATCAGATTCACGAACTGCGCACCAAGACGGATAAGCCCTTTGGTGTGAACGTCATGCTTATGAGCCCGTTTGCCGACCAGGTCGCGCAGGTTGTGATTGACGAGCGGGTGCCGGTCGTCGTGACGGGTGCCGGCAATCCCACCAAGTACATGAAGGCTTGGAACGACGCCGGCATCAAGGTCATCCCGGTCGTTGCCTCGGTGGCACTGGCGCGTCTCGTGGCGCGTCGCGGGGCCACCGCCGTGGTTGCCGAAGGCACCGAATCGGGTGGACATATTGGCGAGACATCGACGATGGCGCTCGTTCCGCAGGTTGTCGACGCGGTCGATGTCCCCGTTGTGGCAGCTGGCGGTATCGCCGACGGTCGCGGCGTGGCAGCGGCCTTTATGCTTGGCGCCGCTGGCGTCCAGGTGGGAACACGTTTTCTCGTTGCCGATGAGTGTACCGTTTCCGAACAATACAAAGAGCTGGTGCTCAAGGCGGGAGACACCTCGACGCGCGCGACCGGTCGTTCGACGGGACATCCGGTGCGTGCGCTCAAGAACCCCTTTACCAATGCCTACGCCAAAAGTGAGGCGGCGGGCGCAAGTGCCGAGGAGCTCGGGGCCATGGGTACGGGCGCCCTTCGTAAGGCCGCCAAGGACGGCAACTACGAAGAGGGTTCGTTTTTGTGTGGACAGATTGCCGGCATGGTCAACGAGCGTCAGAGCGCACGCGAAATCGTTGACGATCTGGTCGATGGCGCCGAGCGCGTCCTGAAGGGTGCGTCCGCATGGGTAGCGTAGCGTTTCTGTTTGCCGGCCAGGGTGCCCAACACCCCGCGATGGGCGTCGACCTGGTCGAGGCATCGCCGGCGGCTGCCGAGGTGTTCGCGATCGCCGACGAGGTGCGCCCGGGGACCAGCGAGCAGTGCCGGAGCGCCTCCAAGGAGGAGCTCTCGCAGACCGAGAACACGCAGCCTTGCGTGTTCGTGCACGACTTGGCTGTCGCCGTCGCCCTGCGCGAGCGCGGCGTGGTGCCTGCCGCCTGTGCGGGATTCTCGCTGGGCGAGGTCGCTGCACTCACCTTTGCGGGGGCATTCGATACGCGAGCGGGTTTTGAGCTTGTGTGTGAGCGCGCGGCATTGATGGCCACGGCGGCCGAGCGTCACCCCGGCGGCATGCGCGCCGTCATCAAACTTGATGCTGCGCAAGTCGAGAACCTGGCTGCGCAGGCCGGCGAGGACTGCTGGCCGGTCAACTACAACAGTCCCCAGCAGACGGTTGTGGCCGGAGCGCCCGATGCGCTGCAGACCCTCGACGTCCTAGTAAAAGAGGCTGGCGGCCGCGCCATGAAGGTCGCGGTGTCGGGTGCATTTCATAGCCCCTATATGGCCGAGGCGACAGAGGGGCTGGCGACGTATATCCAAGCCGGCCACGCGCCGTCTCCGCTGCTGATTCCGGTCATGGCAAACATGACGGCGGCGCCCTATCCGGCGGACCCGCGAGCGGCATCGGATGTCTTGGCCAATCAGGTGAGCCATGCCGTGCGCTGGGTCGATACGCTGCATGCTCTGCAGGATCAAGGCATCGACACATTTATTGAGGTCGGCCCCGGCAAAACGCTGTCCGGCCTGGTCAAGCGTACGTTGAGCGACGTTCGTGTGTATTTGTGCGAGACGGCCGAGCAGGTCGCAGCTATTGCCGACGAGCTCGCATAGTCCACAGGGCTGTAACCCGAAAGGAATGACATGGGCAACTTGAACAATGGCGCGCTCGAGCGCAACGACTCACGTCACGTGGCACTGGTCACGGGCGGCTCGCGGGGTATCGGCCGCGCCTGCGCTATCGGTCTGGCGGAGGATGGCTACGATATCGCCGTCGTCTATGCCGGCAGCGTCGATGCGGCGCGCGAGACGTGCGACGCCTGCGAGGCGGCTGGCGCCACGGCGCGCTCATATCAATGTGACGTGGCCGACCCCGCTGCCGTCAACGCGTGCGTGGAAGCGGTCCTCAACGACTTTGGCTCCATTTGGGCGCTCGTCAACAACGCCGGCATCACCTGCGATGGCCTGCTTATGCGCATGGGCGATGACGCCTTCGATCGCGTGCTCGATGTCAATCTCAAGGGCACGTTCAACACGACGCGTGCGCTCACCAAGACCTTTATGCGCCAGCGCGGCGGTTGCGTCATCAACATGAGCTCTGTCGTGGGCCTGATGGGCAATGCCGGGCAAGCCAACTACGCTGCCTCCAAGGCGGGCGTCATTGGTCTGACCAAGGCGGTGGCGCGCGAGCTTGCGCCCCGCGGCGTACGAGTGAACGCGGTCGCTCCCGGGTTTGTCGAGACCGATATGACGGCAAAGCTCTCGGAGAAGGTGCGTGCGGCAACCGAGGAGCAGATTCCCCTTAAGCGTATGGCGCGCCCCGAGGAAGTGGCCGGCGTGGTGCGCTTTTTGGCGAGCGATGCGGCTGCCTACATTACGGGCGAGGTCGTGCGCGTCGACGGCGGAATGGCGATGTAGAAACCAGGGCCGAAGAACGGCTTGGATGAGGAGACCATGATGGAACAGAGAGTTGCAATCACCGGCATCGGTGCCGTATCGCCGCTCGGCAACACCGCGCTTGCCACCTGGGCGGCCATGTGCGCCGGCACGTGCGGCATCGGCCCGATCACGCACTTCGATACCGATGCGTTTACCGTCAAGGTGGCGGCCGAGGTCAAGGGTTTTGACGGTAACGAGTACTTTGGCAAGCGTGACGCCAAGCACCTGGACCCCTGCGTTCAGTTTGCACTGGCGGCTTCGGACGAGGCCATGCACGATGCAGGCTTCGATGTCGAAGGCGCCATCGATCGAGAGCGCCTGGGCGTCTACGTGGGCTCGGGCGTGGGCGGCATGCAGACGCTCGTCGACAACGTCCATACGATCGCCGACCGGGGGCCCCGCCGTGCATCGCCCTATATGATCGCGATGATGATCCCCAACATGGCATCGGGCAATATCGCGATTCGCCACAAGGCAAAGGGCCCGACCCTGCCCGTGGTGACCGCGTGCGCGACCTCGGCCCATGCGGTGGGCGAGGCGTTCCGCGCCATCAAGCACGGCTATGCCGATGCGATTCTCGCCGGCGGTGCCGAGGCCGCAATTATCCCCGATGCCGTTGCGGGCTTTACGTCCTGCCGCGCATTGACCACCAACCCTGATCCCGCGACGGCTTGCCGTCCGTTCGATGCAGACCGCGATGGCTTTGTGATGGGCGAGGGCGCCTGCGTGCTGGTACTCGAGAGCATGGAACATGCGCAGGCGCGCGGTGCGCACATTTATGCCGAGGTCGTGGGCTACGGCAACACCGATGACGCCTACCACATCACGAGCCCCGATCCCGAGGCTGCCGGCATTGCCCGTGCGATATCGCTGGCGGTTGCCGAGGGCGACGTCAAGCCTTCCGAGGGCCTCTACATCAATGCCCACGGCACCTCGACCAAACTCAACGATTCGTCCGAGACGGCGGGCATTAAGCGGGCGCTCGGCGAGGACGCGGCGCGCGCCGCGCATGTCTCGTCGACTAAGTCGATGACCGGCCACATGATCGGTGCCACGGGCGCCATCGAGGTCATGGCCTGCGCCATGGCGCTCGAGCAGGGCGTGGTGCCGCCGACCATTAACTACCACACGCCCGATCCCGCCTGCGATCTTGACTACACGCCCAATCGCGCGGTTCGCGCCGACCTTACCTGGGCGCTTTCGACCAACCTGGGCTTTGGCGGGCACAACGCCGCCATCGCGCTGCGTAGATATACGAGGAGCTAGAGCATGGATTCCAAAAGACTTGCCGAGATAGCCGATGTTATGGAGGACCGCGGCCTCACGCGCGTGCGCGTTGAGGAGCCCGATGGCACCGCGGTCGAGCTCGAGCGCGCGAGCGCCGCACAGCCGGTTGCCGTGCCCATGCCTATGCCGGGTGCCGTGACTGCTCCGGCGGTGGCTCCTGTCGCCATGCCTGCTGCCGCACCGGAGCCCGCCGCGCAGGCGCCTGTCGCCGCACCGGAGCCCAAGGGCACCGAGGTGACCGCTCCCATGGTCGGCGTTTTCTATGCTGCCCCGGCGCCGGGCGACGAGCCGTTTGTGCACGTAGGCTCCAAGGTCAAGGCCGGTGAGACCCTCTGCATCATCGAGGCCATGAAGGTTCTCAACGAGGTGACGGCCGAGGCAGACGGCGAGGTGCTCGAGATCTGCGTGGCCGACGGCGACCTCGTGGAGTTTGGCAGCTGCCTCATGAGGATCGGATAGGTGATATCCATGAACAAAGAAGAGCTCAAGAAGCTGTTGCCGCATCGTGAGCCGATGCTTTTGCTCGACGAAGCCGAGCTAGTGGGCGACGAGGCCCACGGCAAGATCACGATTACGGGCGACGAGTACTTTTTGCAGGGGCATTTTCCGGGAAACCCGGTCGTCCCCGGCGTGATCCAGTGCGAGATGCTCGCCCAGAACTGCTGCGTGCTGCTGATGGGCGATGAGGAGGCGCGCGGCGCGACGCCGTTCTACACGAGTCTGGACAAGGTGCGCTTTAAGCGTCCGGTGCGCCCGGGCGACACGGTTGATCTGGTGTGCTCCATCACGCGTGCGCGCGGGCCGTTCCGCTTTGCGACGGGTACTGCGAGCGTCAACGGTGAGGTTTGCTGCCGCGCCGATATGTCTTTTGCACTCATGCACGAAAGTTAAGGAAGGCTTCATGTTCGACAAAGTGCTCATCGCCAACCGCGGCGAGGTCGCGGTCCGTGTTATCCGCGCGTGCCGCGATATGGGCATCAAGACCGTCGCCGTCTACTCCACGGCCGATGCGGACGCGCTGCACGTGCAGCTTGCCGACGAGGCGTATTGCATCGGCGGCCCGCGTCTTGCCGAGAGCTACCTCAACGACGATGCTGTGCTCACCTGTGCCGTGAAGTCGGGGGCTAAGGCAATTCACCCCGGCTACGGTTTCTTTTCTGAGAAGGCGAGCTTCGTGCGCGACTGCGACAAGTATGGCCTGGCGTTTGTCGGTCCTTCGGCCGAGGTGATCGACAGCATGGGCGACAAGGATGCCGCACGTCGAACGGCTGCCGCGGCGGGCGTGCCCATCGTGCCGGGCTGCGATTTGCTCAAAAGTCCCGAGGAGGCAACGGCCGAGGCCGAGCGCATTGGCTGCCCCGTGCTTATTAAGGCGCGGGCGGGCGGCGGCGGTCGCGGCATTCGCAAGGTCGAGCGCGTGGAAGACGCGGCAAAGGCCTTTATTGAAGCACGTGCCGAGGGTGAGGCCGTTTTTGGCGACGGCGAGTGCTACATGGAGAAGTTCGTCGCGCCGGCGCACCACGTCGAAGTGCAGATTATGGCCGATAAGCAGGGCCATGTGTTTTCGCTCGGCGAGCGCGAGTGCTCGGTGCAGCGTCGCAACCAAAAGCTGATCGAGGAGAGCCCCGCGCCGTGCCTCGACGGACACGACGACATTCGTGCTCGCATGCACAAGGCAGCGCGTGACCTGGCTCGTGCCGTCGGCTACGAAGGAGCCGGTACCATCGAGTTCCTGTATTCGGACGACGGCAATTTCTACTTTATGGAAATGAACACGCGCTTGCAGGTGGAGCATCCGGTTACGGAGTTTGTGACCGATACCGACTTGGTCAAGTGGCAGCTGCGCGTGGCAGCCGGCCAGCCTTTGCCCTTTGAGCAGGAGGACATGCCGGTCCGCAACCACGCCATGGAGTGCCGCATCAATGCCGAGACGCCGGACTTTCTGCCGTCATGCGGAACGGTCACCGCGTTGCGTGTGCCGGGCGGTCCGCGCGTGCGCTGGGATTCCGCCATGTTTACCGGCGCGAACGTTCCGCCGTACTACGACTCCATGCTCGGCAAGCTCATCGTGTGTGCGCCCACGCGTGACGGCGCCATTCGCAAGATGCGCTCGGCCCTGGGCGAGCTCGTGATTGAGGGCGTGAGCGAAAACAGCGAGCTTCAGCTCGACGTGCTGGCAAACGACGAGTTCTTGTCGGGCATGTATCACACCGATCTGATGGGGCATCTCTATGCTGATGAATAGAAAAGCGAAGACGGTCAATGTCCTTGAGGGGCCGATAACCGAGTCGTGCGCCGAGTTTCCCGCGCGCCACGTGTTTATCAAGTGCCCGGAGTGCCGCCGTGTGATTGATGAGGCACGCCTACACGACAACCTCGAGGTCTGCCCTCGTTGCGGCAAACACTTTCGCGTGAGCGGTCGCGCGCGCATGCGCATGACGGTCGACGAGGGCACGTTTGAGGAATGGGATGCCAATCTGGCGTCGGAGGACTTCCTCTCGTTTCCCGGCTATGCCGATAAGCTCAAGAGCGTGAGCGAGCGTTCGGGCGAGCGCGATGCCGTTGTGTGCGGCAGGGGCAAAATCTGCGGTTGCGATACCGCGCTCTTCTTTATGGACGCTAACTTTATGATGGGCTCGATGGGCTCCGTGGTGGGCGAGAAGATCTGTCGCGCATTTGAGCGTGCGACCGAGCTGGGATTGCCAGTTGTCGGCTTTACCGTTTCGGGCGGTGCGCGCATGCAGGAGGGCGTGACCTCGCTTATGCAGATGGCCAAGATTTCTGCGGCGGTTAGGCGCCACAGCGAGGCGGGCGGCCTGTATATTACGGTGCTCACCGACCCCACGACCGGAGGCGTAACCGCGAGCTTTGCCATGGAGGGCGACATTATCCTGGCCGAGCCCGATGCCCTAACGGCATTTGCCGGCCCGCGCGTGATCGAGCAGAACATG
Organism: Collinsella sp.; assembly: GCA_036302525.1. Lineage (GTDB taxonomy): Bacteria > Actinomycetota > Coriobacteriia > Coriobacteriales > Coriobacteriaceae > Collinsella. The sequence continues at coordinate 93,363 of JAXJCG010000009.1, forward strand.
CACAAGCGCCTGCCCAAGGGATTCCAGCGCTCCGAGTTTTTGCTGGAGCACGGCTTTTGCGATGCCGTTGTTCCGCGTGGCGAGATTGCGCTCACGGTAGGCGAGCTGTTGGCGCTGCACGAAGGGCATGCGCCCAGCCTGGGGGCACCGCATGAGATCGTGCATGCGGGTCGCCGCGGCAAAAAGCTGGGACACTTGTTTAAGCGCTCGCCGGCACCAAAAACCGCGCTCGAGATTGTCAAGCAGACCCGCTCGGCAGATCGCGCCACGGCGGGTGAGATGATCTCGCTGGGCCTGGATGGATTTGTGGAGCTGCACGGCGACCGTTACTTTGGCGACGACGCCGCTGTGGTGGCTGGCATTGGCTGGAAAGACGGACGCCCCGTAACGGTCATCGCCATCGAGCGCGGCACCACGACCAAAGAGCGTATGCGCCGCAACTTTGGCATGGCGCATCCCGAGGGCTACCGCAAAGCGCGTCGCCTTATGCGCCAGGCCGAAAAGTTTGGTCGACCGGTTCTGTGCCTGGTCGATACTTCGGGCGCGTTTTGCGGCATCGGTGCCGAGGAGCGCGGTCAGGGCGAGGCGATTGCCCAGAATCTCGTGGAGATGAGCGGCCTTAAGACGCCGATTGTCTCGGTGGTGACAGGCGAGGGCGGCTCTGGTGGCGCGCTGGCGCTATCCGTGGCCGACCGCATCCTGATGCTCTCGAGCTCGGCCTATTCGGTCGTGAGCCCCGAGGCCTGTGCGTCGATCCTGTGGAAGGATACCGAGCGCGCGAATGAGGCCGCCGAGGCGCTTAAGCTCACAGCCCCCGATCTGTTGGCGCTCGGCATCATCGACGACGTTGTCGACGATAGGGGCCTGTCGCATGAGGAGATCGCCGGCGCCGTCATGTCCTCGGCATTTGCTGCCTTCGATACGCTTGGGCGGCTCGACGACGCGACCCTCACAAACCTCCGCTACGAAAAGTACCGCGCAATCGGTCAGTACCGCACGATGTGACAAAGGGTCAGTCCGCATGTCACATTGAGAAAGGCGTTCCATGTCACAAGTTTCTAACACCTCGTTTACAACGACGGTTTCATCAAACGCCATGGCCGTGGTGGACTATCTGTCCAAAAGCATGATGTCGGCGCTGCCGTTTATTGTCTGCGCGGCGTTGTTCCGCACCGTCGCCGTCATTATGGGCGAAGGCATGCTGGGCCTGTGGTCTGCCGATTCCGAAATCTATCGCCTGTTCTACAGTTGGCTCTATAACGCCGGCTACTACTTTTTGCCCATTTATCTTGGTTGGGCGGCCGCTCGCCAGCTCGGTTGCTCGGAGCAGCTGGGCATGATGCTGGGTGGCGTATTGATTGCGCCCGATTTGCTTAAGCTCGTCGATGCCGCACCGACGACGGGGGCATCGATGACTTCCGTGTATGGCCTGCTTCCCGCGCCGGTCAACGATTACACGACGACCGTTATTCCGGTTCTCATCTCGGTGCCCGTGCTATGGCGAGTGGAGTGTTTCTTTAAGCGCGTTATCCCCCAGGCCGTGGCGTTTTCGTTCGTTCCGTTTGCAACCATGCTCGTCATGGTTCCGGTATCCCTGTGTATCACGGCGCCGGCGGGCAGCTATCTGGGAATGTTGCTGGGCAAGCTTATGTTTATGCTTGGCAATTCCGGTGGCATCGTGTCGCTGCTCACGCTCATGGGGCTTGCCGCGGGCTGGGAGTTCCTTAAGATCGCGGGCGTCAGCAACGTTGTCCTATCGCTCGCCTACGCGCAGTTTATGAGTATGGGAACGGATTCGTGCATCCTGATCGCCGCGACGATGGCAACGTTTGCCGTTTGGGGCATGCCCTTTGGTGCGTCGCTCCGCGTTGCGGATAAGGACGAGAAGGCGCTCATGCTGGGCTATTCAATCTCGGGTGTTCTTGGCGGCGTAAGCGAGCCGGCGCTGTACGGTTGCGGCTTTAAATATGGCAGGTGCCTGACGTGCATGGCCATTGGCGGCGCTGTCGGAGGCCTTGTTGCTGCCGTGGGCCACGTTACGGCCTATACCATCGGCATGACGAATGTCCTCATGGTCATTGGCTTTGCCACAGGTGGTTTTTCGAACCTGCTGTGGTGCTGCTTTGCCGGCGGTGTGGCATTTGCGGTGTCTGCGGCGCTGAGCTACTGCTTTGGCGTGGTGCCGGCGAAGGGGCAGGCGACGGGGGACGGAGCCGATTCGCCCAAAACCTCGAAGAGCGTGGCCGAAGTAAGTGCGTAAACCTGTGCGACACAAGGACGATTCCTTTGCCATGCTCCAAGGCCGTGGCCCGTGTGGGTCGCGGCCTTTTTGTATCTGAAGGACAAAGTGGCTACACTACAATCCGTTTGAGCAATAGATATATAGGTAGTACCGTGGGGGCGGATGCAGATGGTCGAGTGGATAGTTAAGCGCGCGCAGGGCGATCGTGCGCGTGTGGGCACGTTAGCGGGCATGGTGTGTATTGTCGCCAATGTGGCGCTATGCGCTGCAAAGGGCGCAATTGGCGTGCTGTCGGGATCGGTTTCGATCGTGGCGGATGCCATGAACAACCTGTCCGATGCCAGCTCGAATATCGTGAGCGTGCTGGGCTTTAAGCTGGCGAGCAAGCCGGCCGACCCCGAGCATCCTTACGGACATGGCCGCTACGAGTATCTCTCGGGTCTGGTCGTGGCGGCACTCGTGCTGCTGATTGGCGTTGAGCTGGTGAAGTCCTCGGTTGAGCGCGTCATCTACCCCGAACCCGTCGAGTTCTCGCTTGCCCTGGTGGCAGTCCTGGCGCTTTCGATGGTTGTTAAGCTGTGGATGGCGGCCCTCAACCAAAAGCTCGGTGACCGTATTGAGTCCGAGACGCTGCATGCGACCGCTCAGGACTCAAAGAACGATGTCCTTGCTACGGGTGCTGTGTTGGCGTGCGCGATTGTTTCCCAGGTGACGCACATCAATCTTGACGCATGGGTCGGTCTTGCCGTTGGTGCCTATATTGGCTGGAGCGGCTTTGAGCTTATCCAAGATACGGTGAGTCCGCTTTTGGGCCAGGCACCCGATCCCAAGTTGGTCAAACACATCCGAGACAAGATCATGAGCTATCCCGGCGTTTTGGGCGTTCATGACCTGATGGTTCACGATTACGGTCCGGGCAGGAAGTTTGCAAGTGCGCACGCCGAGATGGCGGCCGAGGCCAGCCCACTGGAAAGCCACGACACGCTCGATAACATCGAGCAGGCGTTTAGGAACGAGGACGGCATGATCGTCACGCTCCATTACGATCCCATCGTGACCGACGATCTAAAGGTGGCGAGCATGCGTCTGCGTATCAACGCTATGGCCCAGGAGATCGATAGACGCCTTTCGATTCACGATTTGCGTTGCGTGCCGGGCCCCACGCACACCAACGTGATCTTTGACTGCGTGCGACCCTCGGATTTGGACATGGATGCCGATGAGCTCAAACACGCGTTGGCCCAGAGGGTCGAATCGGAATACCCAAAGTCGGTCGCCAAGATTACGATCGACGAGGACTATGTCGGCCATACCCACGAGTAGGGCTGTGCCGGCAAGCTAGCTGAAGCAGAAGGGGAGAGCATGAAACGTCTCTATCTACTCCGTCACGGCCAGACGGAATTCAACGTCAAAAAGCTCGTCCAGGGTCGCTGCGATTCACCGTTGACCGACCTGGGCCGCAAACAAGCGGGAATGGCAGCCACATGGCTCAAGGCCCACGGCGTCGTCCCCGACAAAGTGGTCTCATCACCCTTAGGCCGAGCCATGGACACGGCAAGTCTCGTCGCATGCGAGCTCCTCGGCCCGGACGCCGCAGTCGAGCCCTGCGAAGGCATCATCGAGCGCAGCTACGGCACCTTCGAAAAAGGCCCCCACGACGCCCTGCCCACCGACGTCTGGGATCCCGGCGAGGATCTGGTCCCCTTCGGAGGAGAAGGAAGCCGCGCGCTGCAAGAACGCATGGTAGGCACCCTCACCAATATCATGGGCGCCGATGGTATCGAAACCCTCCTAGCAGTAAGCCACGGCAGCGCCAGTCGCCAATTCATCAAGTGTGCAGCCCCAGAGGGCTTCGAGCTCCCAACAAAACTCCCCAACTGCGCCATCATGATCTTCGATTTTGACGAGGAAAAACTACAAGCAGAGGGCGAGCCAATGCAATGCAAGTTCACCCTCCAGCAAATAGTGGACCCTCAACAAAGTAATTAGCTGAGCGAGCAGAGTTAAGCAGACATCAACGTGTCGTCTCCCGAGCTTTGGCGGAGGGGCGGGGCCGAGAGTAGTTAAGGTTGTCGCGAGTTCCGCACGAACAGGAGAGCACTTAATGTGCTCTCCGTCGTGAGCAGGACTGTAGAGCAGCAACCTTAACTACTCTCGGCCCCGCCCCTCCGCCAAAGCTCGGGAGACGTGCCACGCACTTTACCTGCGTAAACAATGTGAGTGAAATATGAATCTCGATGGATACGCCCGTAGCCGTGTATACTAAACAGCTGTGTGTAACCAGGGGAGTATTCTGGCTGGACAAAATGCCTGCTTAATAGGGTTGTCAGGTAGTCCGGACGCAATACAAGGCTGGGGAGCACGTCGTGTAAGTAGTGGTCCTCTAGGGGCGTACGCTCGGTGGTGTACGCATTGTCCCAAGACCACGCGAGAGTTGGGATCATATCTTGATCAGCATGATTCTCGGCCGCAAGATTGGCATGACCCAGGTTTGGGACGAGGACGACAACGTCGTTCCCGTCACGGTCATCCAGGCTGGCCCCTGCGCTGTCTCGCAGGTTAAAACTCAGGCAACCGACGGCTATGACGCCGTCCAGATCGGTTTCGGCGACATCAAGGCCAAGAACGTGAACAAGCCCATGGCTGGTCACTTCGCTAAGGCTGGCGTCGAGCCTGTCCGTTTCCTTCGTGAGGTCCGCGTCGAGAACGGCGAGGAGCACAAGGTCGGCGAGGTCGTCACCGTCGCTGATTTCGCTGATGTCGAGAAGGTCGACGTCATCGGTACCTCCAAGGGTAAGGGCTTCCAGGGTCGCATCAAGCGCTGGGGTCAGCGCCGCGGTCCTATGACGCATGGTTCTCACTTCCAGCGTCACCCCGGTTCTATCGGTCAGTGCGCCTATCCTGCGCGCGTCCTCAAGGGCGTCAAGATGGCCGGTCACATGGGTAACGAGCGCGTTACCGTCAAGAACCTTTCCGTTGTCCGCATCGATGCCGAGCAGAACCTCATCTTGGTCAAGGGCGCTGTCCCGGGTGCCAAGAATGGTCTCGTCGCCATCCGTATGGCCTAAGGGCCCAGCCCATTTAGCCCAGCGTCATACCAAGGAGAACACTTAAATGGCAAAGTTTGAAGTAAAGAACAGCGAGGGCAAGAAGGTCGCCGAGGCCGAGCTCGCCGCTGAGGTGTACGGCATCGAGCCGAACATCCACGTTATGCACCACATCGTCAAGTGCCAGATGGCCTCTTGGCGTCAGGGCACCCAGTCCGCTAAGGGCCGCTCTGAGGTTTCCGGTGGCGGCAAGAAGCCTTGGCGTCAGAAGGGCACCGGCCGTGCCCGCCAGGGTTCCATCCGTGCTGCCCAGTGGCGTCACGGTGGCGTTGTTTTCGCCCCCAAGCCCCGTTCCTACGCTAAGCGTATGAACAACAAGGAGGTCAAGCTGGCTATGCGCTCTGCGCTGTCCGCCAAGCTGGCCGATGGCGAGCTCGTGCTCGTCGACGACTACGGCTTCGAGAAGCCTTCCACCAAGGCTGCCGTCGCCATGCTCAAGGCTCTCGGCCTTGAGGGCAAGCGTCTGACCATCATCGTTCGCGATGAGGACGTCAACGCCTACCTGTCGTTCCGCAACATTCCCAAGACGTTCATCATCACCGCCGACGAGGCCAACACCTACGATCTCGTCAACAACAACGCCGTGCTGATGCCCGCCGACATCGCCGCTCACTTCGGGGAGGTGCTTGCATAAATGACCGCCCACGAGATCATCATCCGTCCGATCGTGTCCGAGCGTTCCTTCTCCGGCATGGAGCTGAACAAGTACACGTTCGAGGTCGCCAAGGATGCTAACAAGTATCAGATCAAGGACGCTGTCGAGGAGATCTTCGGCGTCAAGGTCGTTCGCGTGAACACCCTGACGGTCAAGCCCAAGACCAAGCGCGTGCGCTATGTCGCCGGCAAGACCCGTTCTTGGAAGAAGGCCATCGTCACGCTGGCCGAGGGCGACACCATCGAGGTCTTTGGCAACCAGGCCTAAGACTCGCTGCTGTTGAGTGAGCTCATGCCTCCCAAATAGGGGAGGCGAGAGCTCAAGGTTTTGGGCGTATAAAATGGACACGCCCGGAACCGTGTATACGTCCGGTGTCATCGCACCCGAGGCAGAACCTCGAATCCCTGTCTGTGATGGCTAACGGATTCCTATTGAAAGGGATTGTAATGGCTGTAAAGCACCTTAAGCCGACCTCCGCTGGTAGGCGTTGGCAGACGATCTCCGATTTCTCCGAGATCACCTGCACCAAGCCCGAGAAGTCTCTTCTCGAGCCCCTGCCCAAGAAGGCCGGTCGTAACAACAACGGCCGCATCACCACCCGCCACCAGGGCGGCGGCGTGAAGCGTCGTTACCGCGTGATCGACTTCAAGCGCAACAAGGACGGCGTGCCCGCCAAGGTTGCCACGATCGAGTACGATCCGAACCGTTCCGCTCGCATCGCTCTGCTGCACTACGCTGACGGTGAGAAGCGCTACATCCTGGCCCCCAAGGGCCTTGAGGTCGGTCAGACCATCATGTCCGGTTCTGACGCCGACATCAAGCCGGGCAACGCTCTGCCCCTCGCCGACATCCCCGTCGGTACGCTCATCCACGCCGTCGAGTTCCAGCCGGGCAAGGGCGCTGCTATCGCCCGTTCCGCCGGTAACTCCTGCCAGCTGATGGGTAAGGAGGGCAAGTACGCTATCGTCCGTATGCCTTCCTCCGAGATGCGCCGCATCCTCGTTACCTGCCGCGCCACCGTCGGTGAGGTCGGCAACGCCGATCACGCCAACATCGTCATCGGCAAGGCCGGCCGTAAGCGTCACATGAACGTGCGCCCGACCGTCCGCGGTACCGTCATGAACCCTGTCGACCACCCGCACGGCGGTGGCGAGGGCAAGAACCACACCTCTGGTCGTCCCTCTGTTACCCCCTGGGGTAAGCCGACGAAGGGCCTTCGTACGCGCAAGAAGAAGAAGGTCTCGAACCAGCACATCATTCGTCGCCGTAAGAAGTAATTTCGGATACCGAGTTTTAGGAGAAAGCACTTATGAGCAGAAGTCTCAAAAAGGGCCCGTTCGTGGAGACTCGCCTTCTCTCGCGTATCACCGCGATGAACGAGGCTGGCAAGAAGGACGTCGTGAAGACCTGGTCCCGCGCGTCCACCATCTTCCCCGAGATGGTTGGTCACACCATCGCCGTCCACGACGGCCGCAAGCATGTGCCCGTGTATGTTACCGAGTCCATGGTTGGTCACAAGCTCGGCGAGTTCGCGCCGACTCGTACGTTCCGTGGCCACAAGGCCAAATAGGGGGTTAACCGTAAATGGCAACTAAGTCTATTGAAACTGAGGCCACCGAGGTTCGCGCCGTCGCTAAGTACGTGCGTGTTTCCCCCAGCAAGGCCCGCCTGGTGGTCGATCTGATCCGCCGCAAGCCTGTCGCTCAGGCCTTCGACATCCTCCACTTCTGCGACCGCGCCGTCGCCGTGGATGTCGAGAAGGTTCTCCGTTCCGCCGTTGCGAACGCCGAGAACAACAACGGTCTGCGTGCCGACAACCTGGTTGTCGCCGCTGCCTATGTTGACGAGGGTCCGACGCTTAAGCGCATCCGTCCCCGCGCCAAGGGTTCCGCTTCTCGCATTCTGAAGCGTACTTCCCACATCACCGTCGTCGTTGCTCCTCGAAAGGAGGCGTAAAGCTGTATGGGTCAGAAAGTCTACCCCACCGGCTTCCGTCTTGGCATCACCGAGAACTGGCGCTCCCGCTGGTTCGCAGAGAAGGATTACGCTAAGACCCTCGGTAACGATCTCGAGATCCGCAAGTACCTCGAGAAGCGTCTTTCCCGCGCAGCTGTCTCCCGCGTCGAGATCGAGCGCGCTGGCGACAAGGTGAAGGTCATCATCCTCACCGCTCGCCCTGGCGTTGTCATCGGTAAGAAGGGTGCCGAGATCGATACACTCCGCACCGAGCTCGAGAAGGTTGCTGGCGTCTCCAAGGGCCAGCTCTCCGTCGACGTTGTCGAGATCAAGCGCCCCGAGCTCGACGCCAACCTCGTTGCTCAGTCTATCGCCGAGCAGCTCGAGGGCCGCGTTGCCTTCCGTCGCGCCATGCGCAAGGCTGTCCAGTCCGCCCGCAAGGCCGGCGCTAAGGGCATCCGTATCCAGTGCTCCGGTCGTCTCGGCGGTGCCGAGATGGGCCGTCGTGAGTGGTATCGTGAGGGTCGCGTGCCTCTGCACACCCTCCGTGCCAAGATCGACTACGGCACGGCTGTCGCCAGCACCACCATGGGCGCTTGCGGCGTGAAGGTCTGGATCTACCTGGGCGAGAAGCTCCCGGGCCAGCCTGTTCCCAACCCTGCACTCGAGGGCTCTTCCCGTCCTCGTCGTCGTAACTCCGAGAGGAGGGGTCAGTAGTGCTTGCCCCTAAGCGTATTCTTCACCGCAAGGTGCAGCGTGGCTCCATGAAGGGCCAGGCCAAGGGTAATACCGAGCTGCATTTCGGCGAGTTTGGTATCCAGGCTCTCGAGGCCCATTGGATTACCAACCGTCAGATTGAGGCCGCTCGTATTGCCATGACCCGCTACATGAAGCGTGGCGGTCGTGTCTACATCACGATCTTCCCCGATAAGCCCATCACCAAGAAGCCTGCCGAGACTCGCATGGGTTCTGGTAAGGGTAACCCCGAGGAGTGGGTGGCCGTCGTCAAGCCCGGCCGCATCATGTTCGAGGTCAAGGGCGTGCCCGAGGAGGTCGCTCGCGAGGCTCTGCGTCTTGCACAGCACAAGCTTCCCATCAAGACCAAGATTGTTGCTGCTAAGAACGCTGAGCAGCGCATCGAGAAGGAGATGGCTGAGGAGGCCGCTCTCGAGGCCAAGTGGGCTGCTGAGGACGCCGCCGCCGCCAAGGAGGAGAACTAATGAAGCCCGCAGAGATTCGTGAGCTCTCGGACGCTCAGCTCGTTGAGAAGCTGAAGGAAATGCGTGCCGAGCTCTTTAACCTTCGTTTCCAGATGGCCACCAGCCAGCTGGACAACACCGCTCGCGTCAACACCGTGAAGAAGGACATCGCTCGCGTCCTCACGGAGCAGCGCGCCCGCGAGATCGCAGCGGAGAAGTCCGCTGTCGCCGAGTAGGACCTAAGGAGAGAACATGACTGATTCGCGTAACTCGCGTAAGGTCCGTACGGGTGTCGTTACCTCCGTCTCCGGTGCCAAGACCATTGTTGTCACCATCACCGAGCGCAAGCGTCACCCCAAGTACGGCAAGATGATGACCAGCTCCAAGAAGCTGCACGCTCACGACGAGGAGTGCACGGCTGGCGTGGGCGACACCGTCCGCGTTATGGAGACCCGTCCTATGTCCAAGATGAAGCGTTGGCGCCTCATCGAGGTCGTCGAGCGCGCTAAATAAGCAGTCGCTCTTACGACTTGTACGTTTCCGAAGATGTGCGTATGCCTGGCTTGCATACCACGGGCCGTATAAAGGCTGCGCACCTCTCTTCGGTTCTTAGTTCGGAGGAACATCTACCATGATTCAGATGCAAACCATGCTGAACGTCGCCGACAACTCCGGCGCTCGCAAGATTCGCTGCATCAAGGTGCTTGGCGGTTCCAAGCGTCGTTATGCAGGCATCGGCGATGTGTTCATCGGTGCTGTCCAGGAGGCTACCCCTGGCGCCAACGTCAAGAAGAAGGACGTTGTCCGTTGCGTCGTCGTTCGCACCGTTAAGGAGATCCGCCGCAAGGATGGCTCCTACATTCGCTTTGATGAGAACGCCTGCGTTGTCATCAACAACGATGGTTCGCCCGTCGGCACCCGTATCTTCGGGCCCGTCGCTCGCGAGCTTCGTGACAAGAAGTACATGAAGATCGTCTCGCTCGCTCCCGAGACCCTGTAGTTAGGGGAGATATATGTATATCAAGAAGGGCGATAAGGTCCAGGTTCTCTCTGGTAAGGATCGCGGCAAGCAGGGCGTTGTCCTGCGTGCTCTTCCCGCCGAGAACAAGGTCGTTGTCGAGGGCGTTTCGGTCGTTAAGAAGGCCGTCAAGCCCAACGCTGCCAACCAGCAGGGCGGCATCGTTTCGCAGGAGGCTCCCATCGACGCCTCCAACGTCAATCTCGTTTGCCCCGAGTGCGGTAAGGTTACCCGCGTCGGTCACGAGAAGGACGGCAAGAACAAGCTGCGCGTCTGCAAGAAGTGCGGCCACAAGTTCTAAGCTGCCCGCAACAACAAGTTGCCAGCAAAGGCCCGGATGCCCCACGGCATCCGGGCCTTTTTCTATCCCTACTCATTGGGGACAGACTTAAATGAGTACCCTAACTGGGTAAGCATAAATGAGCGGGTCGTGCTGTATAAATTGCTTGTGTGCGCGTTTATGCGCGTTAGATTGCGTTTAATTACGCACCTATGCGTATATATGCGCCGTTTACGGGGCAATAATGACCGTTTAGCGGTGAGATACGCAAAAACGCGCACAGACGCGCGTGTTTGTGCGAATATAGAGCTGTCAGAAATGCAAGACGTTCTATGACACAGGAGACACATAATGGCAGATTCCAAGCAGGCTCCACTCGACGCCGCGGCAGCCGCCAAAGCTGCATTTGCTTCGGTCCAGGACAAGCCGTTCCCTAACGACATCTTTACGACTCCCGAGCTCCGTTGGGCTGTGATCGGTTGCGGCGTTATTGCCAACCAGATGGCTCAGTCCCTTGCCCTGGCCGGCCGCAAGCTTACGGGTGTTGCCAACCGCACGCTCACCAAGGCTCAGACTTTTGCCGACCAGTACGGCGTCGAGAAGGTCTATGACACAGTTGAGGATCTCTACGCCGATCCTGACATCGACGCCGTCTACATCACCACCCCGCACAACACCCATATCACCTATCTGCGCGCCGCCCTGGCGGCCGGCAAGCACGTTCTCTGCGAGAAGGCCATCACGCTCAACTCCGCCGAGCTCGATGAGGCCCGCGCCATTGCCGCCGAACACAACGTGGTCCTTATGGACGCTACCACGGTGCTCCACATGCCCTTGTATCAAGAGCTGCGCCGCCGCATGGATGCCGGCGAGTTTGGCCGCATGAACCTCGCTCAGCTCAACTTTGGTAGCTACAAGGAGTACGGCGACCTGACCAACCGTTTCTATAATCGCAACCTCGCCGGCGGTGCCATGCTCGATATTGGCGTATACGCCCTGTCCGTTATGCGCCTGTTTATGGCGAGCCAGCCCGTCGAGGTCGTGTCTCTGGGTAACACCTGCGAGACCGGCGTGGACGTTGCAGGCGGCATCGTCTGCCGCAATGCCGAACGGCAGCTGGGCGTCGTGAGCCTTACGCTCCACTCCAAGCAGCCAAAGCGCTCGGTTATCAGCTTTGACAATTGCTATGTCGAGGTCAACGAGTATCCGCGCGCCGATCACGCGACGATCGTGTGGACCGCGGACGGTCATCGCGAGGAGGTCGCCGCGGGCACCGAAGCTTATGCCCTGTGCTACGAGATGGCTGACCTCGAGCAGGCCGTCGCCGGCGACGATTCCAAGCGTGAGCTTCTGGATTATGCCTCTGATGTGATGGAGCTCATGACCAAGCTCCGCGCCGATTGGGGAGTCGTCTACCCCGAGGAGGAGTAAGCGATGCTTGCGGAAGATAGGCTCAATACGATCGTGTCGATGGTGCAGCAGGCTGGCTCGGTAACGGTGCCCGAGCTTGCCGATGCCCTGGGCGTGACGGCCTCTACCATTCGACGCGACCTACAGACGCTCGACCGAGCGCACCGCATCGCCAAGGTGCACGGTGGCGCGACAAGTCTTGAGCGCGCGCACGTGACGCGCGACCTAACGATCAGTGAGCGCAGTGATCTCCATAACGACGACAAGGAGCGTATCTGCGCCCGCGCCGCGGCGCTCGTGGAGCCCGAGAGCTTTGTGTACATCGATTCGGGTTCGACAACGCTCAGACTCATCGAGCATCTTCCGCATCTCGAATCGGTCACCTATGTGACTGATTCCGTGCTCCATGCTCAGCATCTCGCTGTGCGCGGCATGCGCACCGTGGTGCTGGGCGGCGAGCTTAAACCCGAGACCGAGGCGCTCGTTGGCCCCGATGCTCTGGCAACCCTAGACCGCTACAACTTTAACTGCGGCTTTTGGGGTTCTAACGGCATTGCCGCCGAGCAGGGCTTTACGACGCCCGATATCGAGGAAGCGCAGGTCAAGCGTATCTCGATGCGCCATACAGCCAAACGCTTCGTAATCTCGGACGCCAGTAAGTTTGGCATGGTGGCTCCCGTAAAATTCGCGGACTTCCGTGACGCAACGGTTATCACCGCGGGCGAGGTGCCCGCCAAGTACCAGACGATGGAAAACGTCATCACGGTTTAGCAACGGGGCGAAGTAAGGCCAAAACCACCACAAAGGTGCCTGTCCCCATTGTGGTGGTTCCGATGGCCCCGTCGGGCATGATTTCCCAGTACCCCTGTTTCCATACGACGTGATCATGCCCGCCGGGGCCATCGTATAGATATCGCTTAAAAGCGCCGTCACTTCGGCGCTATCAATCACTCAAACACAAGGTAATACGCAGGTTGTGACCCTCAGAAGGGGAGGGCTGGGCCTGCTTGTGCAAAAGGAGGAAACATGTCAGCTGCAAACGAGAAGGTGGGGGGCGGCACTTACGATGTCGTTGCCATCACGGCATGTCCAACGGGCATTGCTCACACATTTATGGCGGCCAAAGGGTTGGAAGACCAGGCAGCCAAGATGGGCGTGAGCATTAGGGTCGAGACTCAGGGTTCGGGCGGCGCTAAAAATGTACTGACCGCGGCAGACATCGCTGGTGCCAAGGGTGTCATCATTGCGGCGGATAAAAATGTCGAGCTCGATCGCTTCGATGGCAAGCCGGTTTACTCCTGTGCGGTGACGCGTGGCATTAATGACGCCGAGGAACTTATCAATATTGCGCTTGCGGGCAATGCGCCTATTCATCATGTGTCCGGCGGCGCCGCGGTACAGGCGGCTGCCGAGGGCGAATCCGAGGGTTTGGGCCGCAGGGTCTATAAGGACCTGATGAACGGCGTTTCGCACATGCTCCCCTTTGTTGTTGGCGGCGGCATCCTCATGGCGCTTTCGTTCTTGCTGGACCAGGCGGGGCTGGGCACGAGCGCATACGGCCACAGCACTCCGGTCGCGGCCTTCTTTAACCTTGCGGGCAACCAGGCGTTCAACTTTATGCTCCCCATCCTTGCGGGCTATATTGCCATGTCCATTGCTGACCGTCCGGGCTTGGCCGCGGGCTTTGTGGGTGGCTGGATTGCAAAGCAGGGCTTTACGTTGGGCTATCTCACCACGGCAATGGATGCCGATGCCCAGGCTCAGCTTGTCTCTGCTGGCTTTTTGGGCGCGCTGCTGGTCGGTTTTGCCGCCGGCATTATCGTCAATGCGCTCAAGAAGGCTGCAAGCGTGCTACCCGAGTCGCTCGACGGTATCAAGCCCATGCTCATCTACCCCGTGCTGGGCATTCTCTTTACGAGTCTCTTTATGATGGCCGTTAACCCGATTATGGGCGTTATCAACACCGCCATTAGCGGCGCGCTCAACGGTCTTTCGGGCACGAGCATCGTTCTTTTGGGCATTATCTGCGCCGGCATGCAGGCGACCGACATGGGTGGTCCCATCAACAAGGCCGCATATGTCTTTGGCACCGCGGCCCTTGCCGAGCAAACGCTGCAGGGCAATATGATCATGGCTGCCGTCATGGCGGGCGGTATGGTACCGCCGCTGGTCATCGCGCTCTCCACGACGTTCTTTAAGAACCGCTGGACCGAGGCCGATCGCAAGGCAGGCCTGGTGAACTACATCATGGGTCTGTCGTTTATCACCGAGGGTGCCATTCCCTTTGCCGCGGCCGATCCGCTTCGCGTGTTGCCCGCCTGCATCCTGGGATCTGCGACCGCCGGCGGCCTGTCGATGCTCTTTGGTTGCGCGAGCCCCGCTCCGCACGGTGGCGCCTGGGTTATCGCGGTCATCACGAACCCGGTGCAGTACCTGTTGGCCCTTGCTATCGGCGCTGTGGTCGGCTGCTTGGTTCTGAGCTTCCTTAAGAAGCCTCTCGACAAGGCTACCGAGTAGCGGGAGCGGAAGGGTCTTGCCAATGGAAAGGCGGCAACGTCCACCAGGGACGTTGCCGCCTTTTGCTGTTTGGGGATTTGTCTCGATCTGTAACAGGAAGAGAGGGATATGGGTTCCAGATGTTACAAGCTGAGATATTTTTCCTGGTGGTCCCATAACGTCTCAATCTGTAACAGGAAGGTCAAAATGCGGGCTCCAGATGTTACAGATCGAGATGATTTCTCCGGTGGGATCCGAATATCTCAATCTGTAACATCTTGGGCCGATTTTGCCGAGTTGTTGTTACAGATTGAGATTTTCCCTTGAGGAGGATTCGAATGTCTCGATCTGTAACAGATAGACCAGAAAATGGGTTCTAACTGTTACAGATCGAGACGTTTTGGGACCGCGGCTGAGCCATTGGGGCAAAACCACCACAAAGGTGCCTGTCCCCATTGTGGTGGTTTAGGGCTCCCAGGGGCAGGGGGCTTCGATGTGGATGTGCTCGCCGGTTACGGGATGCGTAAAGGACACGCTATGGGCATGGAGCATGAGGCCGCAGGGGCGCGGCGTTCCGTACAGGTCGTCGCCAACCAGGGGATGGCGCTCGCTTGCCAGATGCACACGGATTTGGTGCTTGCGGCCGGTGAGCAGCTCGACATCGATATACGAGCGCGTGGGCAGGCCACGACGGCTCTTAAGACGCTTGAGCACCTTCACGCGCGTCTGAGACGGCTTGCCGCTGGCACCGACGCGCATCTTGCGACTGTCGTGGCGGTCGCGGGCGATGGGCTTGTCGATGAGCTTTTCGTTCCAGTCGATTTTGCCCTCGGCAAGCGCCAGATAGTGCTTTTCGAAGGCGTGATCGATGACCATCTGATCAAAAGCAGGCTGCGTCTGTTTGTCGAGCGAAAACAGCACCACGCCGGTGGTGTTGCGGTCCAGGCGGTTGAGCGGCTGCATGTCAGTCGCGGCAAAACCGTCGCCCATGGCCAGCAGCAGGTCGCTGGCGTAGTCGGTAAGTGTACGCTCGCCGGTGCCGTCACCGTGGACGATCATGCCGGCGGGCTTATCGATGGCCATAAGCCAGGCGTCGCAGTAGAGGACTTGAGGTTCTTCGTTCACGTGTAAGCCTTTCGGTTAGCTAATTCCCACAAACATGCAGCCCGAGGTCGCCCCGCGCAGGCGGGCGGCGGGCTTGCGGCCGGCTTGAGCTGCCTCAATGGCGCGGCGGACGCGAGCGACTGCACGGCCAATCTCATCGGCCTCGAGCAAGGTTCCGTCGACCATAAGACGGCGCACGCCGGCATCGAGCAGTTGTGGAACCTGTGGCGTGAGGTCGATAGGGTAGGCATCGTACAGGCGCGAACGGCCGTGGATGTCGGTACGCACCGGCATGACCTTGCCGTCGATATTCTTGAGCGACAGCTTGCGGGCGCGCAGACGGCAGCTGGCACAATCGTGGATGCAACCGTTGGCCACCTGCAGGATGCAGTGCTCGCTCGTCATAACGCGCGGGCGGCCGAAAACGGTGATGCCCAGGGCTGCGGGCGCGGAGGTGCCAAGCGAGACGATCTCGTCGAGCGTGATCTCGGGCGAGAGCCAAAACGCCCCGGCCCCGCGCTCGGCGAGTGCCTCCGTGCAAGGCGTGTTGTGCACGGGCAGGCAGGATCGAATTTCGGCCGTGGCACCAACTTGGGCGGCCAGGGCGAGCTCAGAGATGTTGCCAATAGCGACCGTGGCACCGGCAACAATCCACGGGTCGACGCGTACGTGGTCAGCGGCGCGGCAGACCTCGTCGAGTACGGGTACGATGCCCTGCTCAAACGCATCGGCGGGGGAGAGCTCGGCCGCATCGAGCGCGTCGGTAGTCATGTAGACGCGCGTTGCACCCTCGGCACGAGCTGCCTCGGCGGCCTCGAGTGAGGTGACGGTGGCGCAGATCTGCGGCTCATCGCGGTAGTGCTCGGGCGCGGGGCGGGAATCACTGGTGACAATCGCCGGCAGCTCGAGTGTGCGGGCGCGCTCGTCATACGGCGCCAGAATGGCCTCCTCGAGCGCCTTGCAAGCGGCGGCGCGCACTTTATGTACGGCGGAGAAACCCATGCCGCAGCCCTCATCGAGGGCCACGTCAAAGCTCGCGGCCTCAAAGGGAGAGGAGCCCATGCGGCCTACATGCTCAACCAGATCGGACGCCTCGACGGCGCGGGTCTTGGCACCCTCGACGGTAAAGTCCGTGGCTGTAGCCGTAAGCGAAGGGTCGTCGCAGCAGGTGAGCGTCACGGTAAACGGCTCGCCCAAACGCGCCGCAACGGTTACATCAACGGCGCGGCGGCGCAGCACATCGCGCTTGAGCGCGGCGCCGGCGGCGTCGATGGCACGCTGGCTGCGAATCACGCGGACGCGGCAGCCCTCGGGCATACTGCGGGGCACGCGGCACTCAATGATATCGCCGGCTGCGGCATCATCGGCGGCAATGGTGGTCAGGAATTGGTCGAACTCATCGTCGTGGCGAAGCTCCAGCAGGTCTCCCTTGCCCACGGGCTCAAACAGCTCAATGCGGGCGATGGCGGCACGGCGACGGCGGTCGTCGGGCTTGAGGCCGCGCACATCGCGGTTGGCCGGGCGGCTGCCCAGCACCGTGCCCACGATCTGGCCGCGGTTGTTGGAGCGCTCGTAACTCATCATCTCGTCGCCCGAGGTGCCGTCCTGATAGGCGTGCGTAAAGTCACGGTTGAAGCAGCGCTTGAGTTGGCGCTGGCGAGCAGCGTCCTCGTCCTTATCCACGGCGACCCCGGCCAGCATGTCATCAATCTGATGACGGTACACGTCGACGATGGAATACACGTAATCGGGGGCCTTCATGCGGCCCTCGAGCTTGAGTGATGCGGCGCCGGCGTCATACAGACGGCGAACGAGCTGCGACGTGTTGGTGTCGCGCGGGCACAGCGCGCGCTCGCGACCGGCAGGGGAGAGCGAGCGGCCGTTCTCGTCAATCAGCTCGTAGGGCAGGCGACAGGGCTGAGCGCACATGCCGCGGTTGGCCGAGCGGCCCGCCATGGCAAAGCTCGAGAGCAGGCACAGGCCCGAGTAGCAAAAGCAGATGGCGCCGTGGCTAAAGACCTCCAGGTCAACGTCGGGCGCGGCATTGTGAATGGCGGCGATCTCGTCGATGGAGAGCTCGCGCGAGAGGGTCACGCGGTCGGCGCCCTGCTCGCGGCACCAGATAGTCCCGCGGTCATCGTGGATGTTCGCCTGGGTCGAGATATGCGTCTCGATGCCGGGCATGGTGCGCTTGACCTCAAAGAACAGGCCCCAGTCCTGGATAATGAAGGCATCGGCGCCCAGCGTGGAGCAGCGGCGGATGAGTTGCAGCGCATCGCCCATCTCGGACTGCTTGATGACGATGTTGACCGTGACGTAGACGCGCGAGCCGGCCAGGTGCGCGGCGCGGCAGGCCTGCTCAAAGGCCTCATCGGTAAAGTTGGTTGCCTTGCGGCGGGCGTTGAAGCTGCCCATGCCGCAGTAGATGGCGTCTGCCCCGGCAGCGAGTGCGGCGGCAAAGGGCTCCGGGCCTCCGGCGGGCGCCAAAAGCTCGGGTCTGCGGTTGGTGGTTCGACTGGCGGTTGCGGTCATATCCTGCCTTTCAAAATGCTCAGATACTCAAAAGTATAGTGGTGCTGTTGCGGCGGACGAGCCCTGTGGCCCAAGCAGGATAAAGTCTTCAGCAGCCCTTGCAGCAAAAATGATCCGTTTCCCTCTGTCCCCAGCGGATCAGGTGATCCATAGGGGGCGGAGGGAAACGGATCATTTTGAGCTTCACCGTCCGGTCGTGCCGTTCAGCGGTCGATAGGCGCCGTTGGGCGATAAAATATTCTCGCAACGTGATAATAATCTTGCATCGCGCGGAAACCTTGAGTACTATCCCAAATCAAGCGCGGTGTTCAGACCGAACTGTGCCTCCCGGTGTGAACACCGCGCTCACGCTCTCTCAATTGATCGTAAGGAGATAAACATGAGCAAGACCGTCGTGTCTTCCGATAACGCACCTGCAGCCATCGGCCCGTATTCCCCCGGCATCCAGACCGGCAACATGGTGTTCCTGTCCGGCCAGCTGGGCATCGACCCCGCAACCGGCAAGATGCCCGAGGGCGTCGAGGCCCAGGCTAAGCAGTCCCTTGCTAACGTCGAGGCCCTGCTGACCGCTGCCGGCACCACCTTTGCCGATGTCGTCAAGACCACGGTCTACCTGGCCGACATCGCCGACTTCGCTGCCGTGAACGAGATCTACGCCTCCAAGTTCGAGGCTCCGTTCCCCGCGCGCAGCGCTTTCCAGGTTGCCGCCCTTCCGGCCGGCGGTCTGGTCGAGATCGAGGTCGTCGCCGCTCTCTAAGGTGTTGACAACAACTAAACATGACATGCAAAAAGACCCTGCAGTGCGTGTGAACTGCAGGGTTCTTTTGTCACGTGACGGATCGCTTGCGGAGCCACCAAGGGCAGTCTTTTTACTTGTTAGCCTTCCTTGCGGACTTTTTGCAGGTAGCGGTAGACGCTGGGCTCCGAGATGCCCAGCGCGGTGGCGGCGCAGGCCACGGCACCCTTGAGCATGAACACCCCGTTGCCGTTGAGGTGGCGAATGACGTCCACGCGGTCGCTTTGACCAAGCGATGCTACATCCAGCCCGCGCGCGCTCAGCAACTCGGCAATGCTGCGGTCGATGAGCTCCTGTGTAGACTCCGAAAGGCTTTCGACCTCGATAGACGCGGGCTCTGCCTGTCTAGGCGCCGCGTCGAAGCACGTCATGAGCTGCTGCGCCATGGCGTTGATGGAGCGCACGGTCGAGAGGTCGGTGTTGACGCAGAGCATACCGACAATCTCGTCATTCTCGCGGATAAAGTACGTCGCCGACTCCAACGTCTTGCCACCGGCACCGCGCCCCTCGTAGCCCGTAATAAACGGCAGGTCGCGATACTTGGCGTCGTGCATGATCTTGAGTGCCAGGTCGGTGGCGGGACCGCCGACCTTGCGGCCGCTCACGATGCCGTTGCGGATATCGACGATGGCGTGGTCGGGATCCGAGAAATCGTGCAGCACGATTTCGCTGTTTTTGCCGAGTATCTGCTCCAGGAAATCGACCATCGGCAAAAAGCGACGTACGGTCTCGTTCACGGGCAACTCCTTTTGGTTCTATCGAAGTGTTCATAACAATTTTTTATCATGGTAACACGCTGCTCATCATCTCGTATATCCGCAGGTACATTGCGTAATACAGACGAACGGTAGGAATTTAGCGGTAAACGGTCGACCAAAAGAAAAGTAAGATGTTATTTTGACAAGACACTTTCCTGACCTGCGGAAATGCATTATCTCAGCTGAAGAATAGTCTGATAACAAAAAATTATTATTGAGAATGAGAATCATCTTTAATACGATATGCAACGAAGGCACAACCTCAACCCCGCACTGCGTCACAATAGAGCGTTAGATGCGAAAACAACTATTTCGAGGATTGGTGGTCAAATGACCCAGGAGACGGTTAAGAACGGCACTGAAGCCCTGTTCACTCGTGAAGGCATGCCTCCCGTTAAGGAAATGATCCCGTGTGCCCTTCAGCACGTACTGGCTTCGTTTGCCGGTATCATCACCCCGGCGGTCATCATGGCCGGCGTCTACGGCTTTAATAGCCAGCAGAGCACCGACATCATCCAGGTCGCGCTCATTCTTTCGGCAATCGACACGGCCCTTCAGGCCTTCGCTCCCTTCCGTCGCATCGGCGGCGGCCTGCCCATCGTCATGGGCGTTTCGTTCGCGTTCCTCCCGGCCCTCCAGGCCATGGGTGCCTCGGGCTTTAGCTTTGGTGCGCTGCTGGGCGGCGAGATCGTCGGCGGCGCCGTCGCGGTCCTCTTTGGTCTGGCTTACAGCAAGATTAAGTGGCTATTCCCGCCCGTCGTGACCGGTACGGTCATCTTCTCCATTGGCGTCTCTCTCTATCCCACGGCTGTCAAGTATATGGCCGGCGGTATGGGTACGCCGCTGTGGGGCACCCCGCAGGCCTGGTGCGTCGCTCTTATCACCTTCGCCGTGGTCTTTGCGCTCGCCAACTTTGGCAAGGGCACGCTCAAGCTGGGATCCGTGTTCTTTGGCATGATCGTTGGCATGATCGTTTCGATCCCCTTTGGCATGATCGACTTCTCCAGCGTCGCCACCGCTCAGGTCTTCGCCCTTCCCAAGCTCATGCCCTACGCGCTCGAGTTTGATCCCGAGGTCTGCATTACCCTCGCTGTCGTGTTCCCCATGGTCGCCATCCAGGTTATCGGTGACGTTTCCGCCGCCTGCCTGGGCTCCATCGACCGTATGCCCACCGAGCGCGAGCTCTCCGGCGCTATTGTGTCCCAGGGCCTCACCTCTATGGTCGGCGGCCTGCTGGGCGGTCTTCCCACCAGCGCCCTTGGCCAGAACGTGGGCATCATCTGCTCCAACAAGGTCGTCAACAAGTGGGTCTTTGTGATCATCGCGGCCGTCTTTGCCATCGCCGGTCTGTTCCCGCAGCTCTCTGCCGTGCTCTCCGCCATCCCGCAGCCTGTCATCGGCGGCGCGACCGTCGGCGTCTTTGGCACCATCACCATGAACGGTGTGCGCATGTTCACCCGCGAGGGCCTCACGCAGCGCACCACCACCATCGTCGGCACCTCGGTCGTCTTTGGCCTGGGTATTTGGATGGCCAGCGGCTGCCTCGCCGGCGAGGGCATGCCCACCTGGGTGTCCACCGTCATCGGCTCCAACGCCGTGACCCCCACCGCCATCATGGCCATTGTCCTTAACCTGATCCTTCCGCAGACGCCGGTCGTGGCTCAGCACATCGATGCCGCCAAGGATGCCGCTGTGGATCTGGTCCTGCCCGAGAGCAAGAAGTAACCAATTCGGTGCTATTCGCCGGCGGACGCATCGCCTCGTCCGCCGGCGCCATGCGGCGCCAAGCCGCACTTCAAAGGGCTTGTCCCTTTGGTGAAGCGTTGACGGGAGAGGGCCCGTTTCCGGTGTAGGCCGGCGCTTCGCACTCCGCCATGTCAGAGGTGTCAAACCCCGCCCCTGATGTTGAAGGGAGCATTTATGCTTCTGGTCGCTAACGGTTCCGTCTTTACTCGCAACGCTCAGACTCCGTTTATTCCCAACGGTGCGGTCGCCATTGACGGAGATACGATCGTCGAAGTGGGCCCCGAGTGCGAGCTCAAGGCTAAGTACCCGGATGCCGAGTACGTCGACGCCCAGGGCAACCTCATCATGCCCGGACTTATCAACTGCCACACCCACATCTACTCGGGTCTGGCCCGCGGCCTTGCCATTAAGGGCTGCAACCCCACCAACTTCCTGGAGAATCTTGAGCAGCAGTGGTGGAAGATTGACGACAACCTGACGCTCGACGGCACCAAGGCCAGCGCCTATGCCACGATTTTGGATTCCATCCGCGATGGCGTTACCACGATCTTCGATCACCACGCGAGCTTCTGCGAGATTCCGGGTAGCCTCTTTACCATTAAGGACGCCGCTCAGGAGCTGGGCATGCGTTCGTGCCTGTGCTACGAGGTTTCCGACCGCCGCGGCCAGGAAAAGTGCGATCAGGCTATTGCCGAGAACGCCGAGTTTGCCCAGTGGGCCGCCAAGGAGCGTCGCGATAACGACAACCACATGATCGCCGCAATGTTTGGCGGTCACGCCACCTTTACGCTGTCGGACGAGACCATGGATAAGATGGCCGAGGCCAACAACGGTCTGACCGGCTTCCACATCCACGTGTGCGAGGGCATGAACGATGTGTGGGATTCCCGCCTCAACCGCGGCGGCATCAGCCCCGTCGAGCGCCTGCTGCAACACAACCTGCTCGGCCCCGACACCATGCTGGGCCACTGCATCCACGTGACGCCCGCCGAGATGGATATCGTCAAGGAGTCCGGCACCTGGCTGGTTAACAACCCCGAATCCAATATGGGCAATGCCGTGGGCTGCGCCCCCGTGCTCGAATTCTTCCGCCGCGGCATCCCCGTGTGCATGGGCACCGACGCCTACACCCACGATATGCTCGAGAGCCTTAAGGTCTTCTTGATCATTCAGCGCCACAACGCCGCCATGCCCAACGTGGGCTGGTGTGAGGCCATGACCATGCTGTTCGAGAACAACGCCAAGATGGCCAGCAAGTACTTCGATCGCAAGCTCGGTGTGCTCGAGCCCGGCGCTGCCGCCGACGTCATCGTCATGGACTACAAGCCCTTTACGCCGCTGAGCGAGGAGAACATCGACGGTCACATGCTCTTTGGCATGATGGGCAAAAACTGCCGCACCACCATCATCAACGGCCGCGTCCTGTACAAGGATCGCGAGTTCGTTGGCATCGATGAGGACAAGATCAACGCGTGGACCATGGCTGAGTCCAAGAAGCTCTGGAGCACGCTCAACGATCGCGCCTACTAATTCACAAGTAGATTCACGCGCGCCGGATGTTTCGCCGCATCCGACGCGCGTATAGGCGACCTCCGCGGGGTCGCCGGCGCTGTGCTAGCGCTACACCGTATTTGCGCCCGCCGCGCGGTCTCGCCGGGCGTTACAGAGAGGAGCTCATTATGAGCGACATCATGAGGCCGATCCCGTTTTCGCAGCTGATGAACTGGATCATCGAGGAGCACAAGACTCGGGGCGCCGTCTTTGGCGTGCGCAAGATGGTCACGACCAACCAGGAGGGCGCGCTTCCCATTTTTGACGAGCGCATCGAGACTCCGTTTGGCCCGGCCGCCGGCCCCAATACACAGCTTGCCCAGAACATCGTGGCGTCCTACGTGGCTGGCTCTCGCTTCTTTGAACTCAAGACCGTTCAGGTTATGGACGGCGAGGAGCTCTCCAAGTGTGTGAACAAGCCCTGCATCGTGGCGCAGGACGAGTGCTACAACTGCGAGTGGTCGACCGAGCTCGAGGTTCCGCAGGCTTTTGCCGAGTACGTGAAGGCATGGTTCGCCTGCCACCTCATCGCTCGCGAGTACGGCCTGGGCAGCCCGGACGGCTTTGTCTTTAACATGTCCGTGGGCTATGACCTCGAGGGCATCAAGAGCCCCAAGGTCGACGCCTACATCGAGGGCATGAAGGACGCCAGCGGCTCCGAGGTTTGGAACGAGTGCCGCGCATGGGCGCTCGCCAACTTGGACAAGTTTGAGCATGTCGACGCCGCGTTTGTCGAGTCCATCCCGGCACGCGTCTCCAACTCCATCACCGAGTCTACCCTGCACGGCTGCCCGCCGGCCGAGATCGAGCGCATCGCGACCTATCTGATCACCGAGAAGGGCCTCAACACCTACATCAAGTGCAACCCCACGCTGCTGGGCTATGAGTTTGCCCGCCAGCGCCTCAACGAGCTGGGCTTTGACTACATCGTCTTCGACGATACGCACTTCCGCGAGGACCTGCAGTGGGCTGACGCCGTGCCCATGTTCGAGCGCCTGATTGCCCTGTGCGCCGAGCACGGCCTGGAGTTTGGTGTCAAGCTGACCAACACGTTCCCCGTCGACGTGACGAGGGACGAGCTACCTTCCACCGAGATGTACATGTCCGGCCGTTCACTGTTCTCGCTGACCATCGAGGCTGCCCGCCGCATTACCGAGCAGTTCGATGGCAAGCTGCGCATCAGCTACTCCGGTGGTGCCACGGTCTACAACATCCGCGCTCTGTACGATGCCGGCATTTGGCCCGTCACCCTGGCGACCGACGTGCTCAAGCCCGGCGGTTACGAGCGCTTTAGCCAGATGGCTGGCGAGTTTGCCGACCTGGATGGCAAGCCGTTCGCGGGCGTCTCGCTCGAGGCCGTGACCGCGATCCAGACCGATTCGCTTACCAACCCGCTCTACAAGAAGCCGCTGCGTCCGCTGCCCGACCGCAAGGTCGCCGGCAAGAGCCCGCTTTCCGACTGCTTTACCACGCCGTGCCGCACGAGCTGCCCCATCCAGCAGGATATTCCCGCCTACCTGGCGGCTGTTGACGAGGGTCGCTACGAGGACGCGCTCAACATCATTATCGAGCGCAACGCCCTGCCGTTCATTACCGGCACCATCTGCCCGCATCCCTGCGGCCGTGCCTGCGAGCGCGCATTCTACGAGCCCGAGGGCGCCCAGATTCGCGCCAGCAAGCTCAAGGCTGCCCGCGAGGCCATGACCGCCGTGCTGCCCAAGCTGCGCGCCCAGGCCATCGCCAACGACGGCGAGCGCAACGTTGCCGTTATCGGCGGCGGTCCGGCCGGTCTGGCGACGGCGTTCTTCCTGACGCGTGCCGGCGTGCCCGTCACCATCTTTGAGGCCCGCGATTCGCTCGGCGGCGTGGTCCGTCACGTGATTCCTGAGTTCCGCATTGCGAGCGACGATATCTCCCACGACGCAGAGCTCTGCCTGGCCTTTGGCGCCAAGGTGCAGCTCAATGCTCGCGTGGAGTCCATCGAAGAGCTCAAGGCTCGGGGCTTTACCGACGTTGTCGTGGCCACCGGTGCCTGGATGCCCGGTTCCGCCGGCCTGGGCGAGGGTGCCGAGCTCGACGTGCTGGAGTTCCTCGAGGCCGCCAAGAAGGGCGAGAAGCTCGAGCTGGGCGAGGACGTCGTAGTCATTGGCGCCGGCAACACCGCCATGGATGCTGCCCGCGTGGCCAAGCGTCTGGCTGGTGTGAAGAACGTGCGCCTGGTGTATCGCCGCACCAAGAAGCAGATGCCTGCCGACGAGGAAGAGCTCGATCTTGCTCTTGCCGACGGCGTTGAGTTCTGCGAGCTACTGGCGCCCAAGGCACTTAACGGCGCCGTGCTGACCTGCGATGTTATGGAGCTCGGCGAGCCGGATGCAAGCGGCCGTCGCAGCCCCGTCGCCACGGGCGAGACCGTCGAGCTTTCCGCCACCACGGTGATCTGCGCCGTGGGCGAGGGCATCGATGCCAGCCTGTACGACGCCGCGGGCGTCGAGCACGACCGTCGCGGCCGCCTTGCCGCCACCTCCACCGGTGTCGAGGGTGTCTGGGCTGCGGGCGACTGCCGTCGCGGTCCTGCCACCGTGGTTGAGGCTATTGCCGACGCCGCCGAGGTCGCCCGTGCCATCGCCGGCGTGGACTTTAACAAGTACGCCGATTGCAACGAGCAGGCTGGCCGCGAGGACACCTGCTACGAGCGCAAGGGGTCGCTGTGCCGCGACAAGCGCAACTGCACCAAGACTCGCTGCCTGGGCTGCGGCTCGGTGTGCGAGGTCTGCTGCGACGTGTGCCCCAACCGCGCCAACGTGGCCATTAAGGTGCCGGGCCTGGCCAAGCATCAGGTCGTTCATGTCGATGGCATGTGCAACGAGTGCGGCAACTGCGCCGTGTTCTGCCCTTACCAGGAGGGTCGTCCCTACAAGGACAAGCTCACCCTGTTCTGGAGCGAGGAGGACATGGAGAACTCCGAGAATGAGGGCTTCCTGGCCGTGGACGAGGACCACTTTAAGGTCCGCGTCGCCGGCACGGTCCGCACCGTCTCGGTCGATGCCGTCAACACCGGTCTTCCCGAGGCCGTCCGCCTGACCATCAGGGCTGTGCGCGACAACTATCCGTACCTTCTTAAGAAATAGGCGAGTCTCTTATGGCCAAATCCATTCAACATAACGTGGCCTACGTTGCCTGCGGAAGCGGCTGTGCTTCCGCAGGCGGCGACGCCCGCTGCAGCGAAGGCTGCATTGGCTGTGGTGCCTGTGTCACGGCCTGCCCCCACGGTGCCATCGCACTGGTCGACGGCGTCGCCCGCGTGGACCGCTCCAAGTGCACGGGCTGTGGCCTGTGCGGCATGGCGTGCCCGCAGCGCGTGATTGCCTTCGTTCCCGGCTACCAGAACATCCTGGTGCGCTGCAACAACACCGATAAGGGCGCCATTGCGCGCAAGATCTGCGACACCAGCTGCATCGGTTGCGGCATGTGCGCCAAAAAGTGCCCTGCCGGCGCAATCCGCATCGAGGACAACTGCGCCCATATCGACGGCGTGGACTGCCTGTCGTGCGGCATGTGCGCCGTCGTCTGCCCGCATGGCGCCATCCACGACCGCACCGGCATCGCCGCCGGCGTGTAGAAGGGAATCACCATGGCACAGGAATTCACTTTTACCGTTAACGGCGTCGAGCGCACGACGACCCAAAACAAGCCGCTGCTGCGCTACTTGCGCGACGACCTGCACATCCATTCCGCCAAGGACGGCTGCTCCGAAGGTGCTTGCGGCACCTGCACCATCCATGTGGACGGTGCGGCCGTCAAGGCGTGCGTGCTGACCACCGCGCTTGCCGCCGGCCGCAACATCGTGACCGTCGAGGGCCTGCCCGAGGACGTGCGCGAGGCCTTTGTGTACGCCTTTGGCGCCGTGGGCGCCGTGCAGTGCGGCTTTTGCATCCCCGGCATGGTCATGGCGGGCGCAGCGCTCATCGCCGAGGACCCCGAACCCACCGAGGAGCAGATCAAGTACGCCATCCGCGGCAACGTCTGCCGCTGCACCGGCTACAAAAAGATTATCGAGGGCATCGCACTCGCCGCAGCAGTGCTCCGCGGCGAAAAGCAGATCGACGAGGACCTGGAGCGCGGCGACGACTACGGCGTGGGCAAGCGCGCCTTCCGTATCGACGTACGCAAGAAGGTGCTCGGCGAGGGCAAGTATCCCGACGACATCGACGAGCTCGACCAGCCGGGCCTGACCTACGCCAGCGCCGTGCGCTCCAAGTATCCGCGCGCCCGCGTGCTCTCCATCGACACCTCCAAGGCCGAGGCCCTGCCCGGTGTGGTGGGTATCCTGCGCGCCGAGGACGTGCCGGTCAACCAGGTCGGCCACCTTATCCAGGACTGGGACGTCATGATCGCCCAGGGCGATATCACCCGCTGCGTGGGCGATGCCATCGTGCTGGTGGTTGCCGAGGACGAGGCGACGCTCGAGAAGGCCAAGAAGCTCGTAAAGATCGATTACGAGCCGCTGGAGCCCGTGCGTAACATTGTCGAGGCCAGAGCTGTCGACGCCCCGCGCCTGCACGACAGATTCTTTGCCTTTGGCAACACAGTGGAGCTCAAGGACAACGTGTGCCAGAGCCGTCACGTGACGCGCGGCGACGCCGCCAAGGCGCTGGCAGAGAGCGCGTTTACCGTGACGCAGCGCTTTACCACGCCCTTTACCGAGCATGCCTTCTTGGAGCCCGAGTGCGCCGTCGCCTTCCCGTACAAGAACGGCGTCAAGGTGCAGTCGACCGACCAGGGTGCCTACGATACGCGCAAAGAGTGCGCCCACATGTTTGGCTGGGACAACGAGCCCGAGCGTGTGGTCGTCGAGACCATGCTCGTGGGCGGCGGCTTTGGCGGTAAGGAGGACGTATCCATCCAGCACCTGGCCGCGCTCGCTGCCTATAAGTTCCAGCGTCCTGTGAAGTGCAAGCTCACGCGTGCCGAGTCGCTCGCGTTCCATCCCAAGCGCCATGCCATGGACGGCACCTTTACGCTGGGTTGCGACGCCGAGGGCAACTTTACCGGCCTGGACTGCGAAATCAACTTTGATACCGGCGCCTACGCGTCGCTGTGCGGTCCGGTGCTCGAGCGCGCCTGTACGCATGCCGTCGGCCCCTACAAGTACCAGAATACCGACATTCGCGGCTTTGGCTACTACACCAACAACCCGCCCGCCGGTGCGTACCGAGGCTTTGGCGTGTGTCAGTCCGAGTTTGCGCTCGAGAGCCTGATCGACCTGCTGGCCGAGAAGGTCGGCCTGGATCCGTGGGAGATCCGCTACCGTAACGCCATCGAGCCGGGCGAGGTTTTGCCCAACGGCCAGATTGCCGACTGCTCCACGGCGCTGAAGGAGACGCTGCTCGAGGTCAAGGATGCCTACTACGCGCATCCCGGACATGCCGGTATCGCCTGCGCCATGAAGAATGCCGGCGTGGGCGTGGGCCTGCCCGACGCCGGCCGCTGCAAGATTCGCGTCGAGGATGGCCGCGCCGTGGTCTACGCCGCCACGTCCGACATCGGCCAAGGCTGCAACACCGTCTTTTTGCAGGACGTTGCCGAGGCCTGCGGTCTGCCGCTGAGCTGCATTGTCAATGGCGAGTGCTCCACCGAGAACGCACCCGACTCCGGCACCACGTCTGGCTCGCGTCAGACGGTCGTGACCGGCGAGGCCGTGCGCGGTGCCGCCTTCCTGCTGCGCGATGCTATGCTTGACATCGAGGCCGGCAAGCATGCACCCGATGCTCCTGTGAGCGCCCATGGTGATGGCGTCAAGATCGAGTACGACGACGGTCGCGCCTATCAGCTGCACACACAGGAACTCGTTGCCGGCCAGGGTATGCATCCTCAAGATCCCGCTGCCGCCATCAAGGCGCTCGAGGGCTGCGAGTTTGGGTACGTGTACCTGGAGCCGACCGACAAGCTGGGCGCCGACGTTCCCAACCCCAAGAGCCACATCTGCTACGGCTTTGCCACGCATGTGGTCATTCTGGATGATGACGGTCGCGTGAGCGAGGTCTATGCCGCGCACGATTCCGGCAAGGTGGTCAATCCCATCTCCATCCAGGGTCAGATCGAAGGCGGCGTGCTCATGGGTATGGGCTATGCGCTTACCGAGGATTGGCCGCTCAAGGACTGCGTGCCCCAGGCAAGGTACGGCACGCTCGGACTGTTCCGTGCGCCCGAGATTCCGGATATCCACGCCATCTACGTGGAGAAGGACGAGCTGCTGCCCGTGGCATACGGCGGCAAGGGCATCGGCGAGATCGCAACGATCCCCACGGCGCCCGCCGTACAGAACGCCTATCGCGCGTTTGACGGCAAGCTGCGTCCAGATCTGCCCATGGTGGATACGCCGTACAGCCGCGCCCGTCACCGCGGGTAGGGTAGGGCGCAGACGGCATTGCTGATGGGCTGTTCGCGCACAACACCAACTGTATATGCTGCACCTTTGGCCCCAGCTCCATCGCGAGCCGGGGCCTTTTGTTTGGAGCGGAGGCAGCATCCCAGATTCGACGTTCTGAACGGGATACGCTTTCCGGTTGGGCTTCAAACGGAAAGTGCATCCCGGAATCCGCGCCTGGAATGGGATGCGCTTTCCGGAATAGCCTTCAACCGGAAACTGCGTCCCGGAATTTCGATTCAGAGTGGGATGCCGTTTCCGGCTGAACCATCAGGCGGAAAGTTCATCCTAGAATTGACGCTCAGAGCGGGACACGGTTTCCGGATAGAACCTCAGCGGAAACTGCATCCCAGTTTGAGCGTCTATTCCGGGATGCCGTTTCCGCTGAGTGCTTCATCCGGAAAGTCTGTCCCGTTCTGAGCCTCGATTATGGGATGCGCTTTCTGCTAGGCATGCCATATGGAAAGCGCATCCCGTTTTGAGCACTCAATCTGGGTCCTGGTTTCCGCGGGCGCTGCCAACCGGAAAGTGTGTCCCGCTTTGCCAAGCAGACGGGCATAAGCTCAGCAGCCCCTACAGCTCCACGTCGTTGAGCCATGTCGGCAGTGCGGTCTGCCGGATGCCTGCCGTCTGCAGCTTTTTGGCGAGCATTCCTGCCGAGCGGACCTCGTTCATGGTAAAGCGCAGCAGAGGATGACCGTAGAGCGATAGGTGCGCCTCGCGCTGTCGTTCGGCAACGAGTGCCTCGGCGGTGGTGCGTCCGGCCAGCATGGTCTGGTCGGTATATTTGATGAGCCCGTCGAGCTCGCCCAGTGTGAGTTCACGCGCCTGGCGCTCCCAGGCAAAGTCCGTTCGTATGGGCTTTGCCGAATCGAAGGGGTCCGTTAGCTCGTATTGGAGCCGGTCGGGCGCAAAGCCCGTCTCGATCATGACAGCTCGGGCGGCCGATTCCCCGCCGCTCTCGGCGCGGGCGTCGGCATATCGAAGCGTTGTGAGGGCGGTGCGGATCGCGCGACCATTGCGGGCAGTCGCTCGTTGCTCAACGGCCTCCATCAGCTGTTCCCGCGCAAGGCCGAGCTTTAGGATCGCCGAATCGGCAATGGGCATGCCATCGGCAAAACCAGTTTGCAGCAGGCAATCTGTGACCGTTTGGATGGGCGGCGTTACCGATATGCCGGCTCTGCGTATTGCTCCGGCCGGCTCAATCTGGTGCCGCTGAATATGTGCGCCCGGACGAGCCGACGGCTTTGTCGAGCTGCAGACATGCACGACATTCAGGTGCCGCCACGAGACCTCGAGCCCCAGCAGGCAAGCTGCCGAAAACGAGCAGAACGTCCAATCGGGGTGGATGAGCGCAAGGGCGCGAATAATCTCGCAATGACGCTGCGCCCGGTTGAGCTCATCCCAGCGCATTTTGCGCGCGAACAGTCCCGGCATGGGGGAGACGACCGCGCTGCCGGTGCGCCGAAGGAGCGCTTTTCGGATCGCCGTGCTCGGGGGAATCAGACAGCGCCCCTCTTGTTCGGCTTGGTTCAACAGCTGGTCGATGAGTTGGTCATTGCAATGGGTCATGAGCTACCGCCTCCTTTTGGGTAGCAAAAACGTATCAGCTGGAACTTGCCGCTCAGCTGACCAAAAGCTGACCAAAATCTAACCATGCAGGTAGATGGCCTGTTTTCGGCGACATTTTTACATCCGAATCGGTGGGCGGTAATCGGCGACCTTGAACGGTAGCGAGTTATGAAGAATGGGTAAGTTTCGGGACGTGTACTTTTTTGAAAAAGAGCAATCTATCTGCTGTTTTGTGTTTCTGGATTGCATGTTTGAAGGCATGTGATAAGGGCTGCGGATCGTCGTCTTGTATCTGCGGAAACTGTGTCCCAGATTTCGGCCTCAGAGTGGGATGCCGTTTTCGGATCGGGCCTCAAGCGGAAATTGCATCCCGGAATGAGCGCTCAGAGCGGGATGAACTTTCCCAATGGGGCCGCAGACGGAAATTGTGTCCCGGATTCAAGCCTCAGAATGGGATTCGTTTTCCGGTAGAAGCTTCAGCGGAAAGTGCATCCCGGAATGAGCGCTCAGAGCGGGACGCACTTTCCGGATGACATGCTTGGCGGAAACTACGGCCCAGTTTCTGGCTCCAGAACGGGATGCATTTTCCGGAGCGGTCCACGTGCGGTGGGGGTGCCGCCCCTTGTGCGTGCGCCGCTTGTCGAATTACGTTATAGCTAGCTATATTATAGGAAGGTATAATATAGCTAGCTATAACGTAAAGGAAGGATGGCCCTGTGTTTATCGGAAGAACAGCGGAAATGTCCGAGCTCAATCGACTGTATGGCACGGGCTCCTTTGAGATGCCTGTGATTTATGGCCGCCGTCGTGTGGGCAAAACGCGCCTTATCACGGAGTTCATTCAAGGCAAGAAGGCTATTTACTTTCAAGCTCGTCGTACCAATGCAGAGGCAAACCTGCACGGCTTTAGCCAGGCGATACTTGCGGGTTCGGTTGGTGCTGCAGGCGTGTCGTTTCGTAGTTTTGACGAGGCATTCGATGCATTGGCCACCATGGCTCGCACGGAACGTTTGATTGCCGTGATTGACGAGTATCCCTATCTCGCCCAATCGAATCCCGAGATCAGCTCGTTGCTGCAAGACAAGATCGATCACCTGTACAAAGAGACCAGGCTCATGCTGATTCTATGCGGCTCGTCTCTTTCGTTTATGGAGGAACAGGTGTTGGGCTACGAGAGCCCACTATACGGTAGGCGTACGGCCCAGTTTAAGATCATGCCGCTCGATTTTATGACGACCCTCGTTCTGTGGCAGGGCATGGGTCGCGAAGACGCTGCGGTTTGCTATGGCATGACGGGCGGCATTCCTGCATATATCGAGAAAGTCGATCCTGTCGCACCGCTCAAGGACAACATCAAACGTCTTTTTCTTACTCCTACGGGATATCTCTTTGAGGAGCCGAGTAACCTGCTAATGCAAGAGTGCCGCAATCCCGAGCAATATGATGCGATCGTGCAAGCAATTGCTCAGGGGCGCTCGAAGATCTCGGAGATTGCGAGCTCTACGGGAATCCCTGCGAGCAACGTAAAGAGCTATGTGGATAAGCTGGCGTCGCTTGGGATTGTCGAGCGCGAGCTGCCCCTAAACGAGACGAGCAATAAGCGAGCCGTGTATCTGCTGAGCGACCAGATGTTTAGGTTCTGGTACAAGTTTGTGCCGCAGAACATCGGGCTAATCCAAAACGATATGGCCGAGATGGCGTATGGGCGCATTGAGCCGCACATATCGGATTACATGGGCACGGTCTTTGAGCTTATATGCAGACAATACGTGTACGAACTCGCGCGCGCGGGCCAGCTCGATGTGGTTCCGGCGAGCGTCGGGCGCTGGTGGGGGACGGATAATCGCACGCATACGCAGGAAGAAATCGACTTGATTGTTGACGATGGCGAGGGCACTGCGCTGTTTGCGGAGTGCAAATGGCGCAATGAACCGGCGGGCGAAGACGTGCTGCAAAAGCTCGTGCATCGAAGCGAGCTCTTTAGACGGCAGTATAAAAGCTACGTGATCTTCTCGAAGCGCGGCTTTACGCAAGGATGTCAGGAAGCTGCGGCGAACAGGGGAGATACCAAGCTGATTTCGTTTGCCGAGATGTGCGAGCGGAGATAACCAAGCGCGCTCTGATGTGATGCTCGGAATGGGTCGCGCTAAGGATGCCAAGCGTAAAACCTTCAATGAAAATGGCGTAAAAACTACATCTGTCATGGCGTAAAAACTACATTGAAAGTAGCGTAAAATCAGCATTGAGAATGGCGTAATTTCGCATATCGCGTGATAGAGAGGGACGGCCGTCTGTGGATGCACCAAAGAGATTGACCCAAAAGGGATATAGGCCCCGGCTCATAGAGGAGCGCCTCGACACCCTTATGCGGGCGTTTGGCTGTGTGGAGATCAACGGCCCCAAATGGTGCGGCAAGACCTGGACGGCGCTCTCTCGCTCGGCGAGCGTCTCCAGGCTCGATGAGCCTGCGCAGCGTGCGGCGGCAGAGGTCGACCCAAGCCTGGCGCTCATCGGCGATGCGCCACACCTGGTCGATGAATGGCAGGAGGTGCCCGAGGTTTGGGATGCCGCCCGGCGTTTCGTGGACGCGAGCGGCAACGAACGGGGGACACTTTTGCTCACGGGCTCGACCGCGCTCAAAAGCGAGGAGCGCAGCCATGTTCGTCATTCCGGCACGGGTAGGATCGCCCGTCTGTCAATGCGCCCCATGGCCCTGTGTGAGTCGGGCGACGGCGAGCCGCTCGTGTCACTGGCAAGCCTCTTTCAGGGCGAGGATTTTGCCCCTCAGCGTCGCGAGAGCACGGTGGATGACGTCGCCCGCTGGTGCTGCAGGGGCGGTTGGCCTGCAAATCTTGGGCTTTCGGAAGATCTTGCGCGAGAGACGGCAAGCCAGTACGTGCACTCGGTGCTCGACGTCAACGTGCTGGACGAGGGCATGTCGCCCGAGCTTGCACACGGCCTTTTGCGAGCTCTTGCCATGAACGAGAGCCAGGCTGTCACGTACAAGACGCTCGTAAAGGACGCCTCGTACGGTGAGGCGGGCCCCGACGAGAGGACCATCGCTGCGTACTTGGACCTCTTCAACAGGCTCAAGCTGACCGAGGACCTGTGCGGATGGGAGCCGCCCATGCGCTCGAAGGCCCGCGTTCGCGTGCGCCCCAAGCGCTACTTCTGTGACCCGTCACTTGCGGCGGCGTTGCTGGGGGCTACCCCTGAGCGGCTGCTTGGCGATATGCAAACGCTGGGGATGCTCTTTGAGAATCTCGTCCTGCGCGACGTGCGCGTGTTCCTTTCCACCTACGGCGGTGTCGACAACAGTGTCCATTATTTCCGAGATGAGAAGGGCCTTGAGGTCGATCTGATCGTTGAGCACGACGGGCGCTGGGGAGCCATCGAGGTCAAGCTGAGTGATGCGAAAGCAGACGATGGAGCGAGAAATCTCAAGGCGCTGGAGAGGAAAGTGCTCTCCAATCCTGCCGCCCAGAATGCCGCGCCGGCGTTTTTGGCGGTCGTGGTTGGAAAGGGGAGCATTGCCTATACACGCGACGACGGCGTGGCGGTGATTCCCATGGCGGCACTTGGGGCGTAGTGGTTTTGCGGGCGTGCCGTGCTTCCTTTACCGAAAATCCATTTGGTAAACCAGATGCTCGCGGATAGAATAAAGTTGACGGCAGCCCAAGGGTGATAGCTGGGCAGCGCCGTTGCTTGGTCAAGAGGTCAGTGCCTTAATGGCAGCGACTTGTTATGCTTCGAATGCTGCTTGAGTGCCTCGGAAAGTTCGATAAGCGCCGTGAAGAGCGAGACCAAAGCAACCAAGAGCTCTACGAGCTCTGATGGGCCCGGGATGACCGCTGATTCAAGTCACCGGGCCTAAATCTTTTTCATGCATTTGAATAGAGCGGGCAACTCTCTTGGGGCCGTCTGCATGACGTGTGCCTGGCGCATGGTATTGCGCCCAGCTTTCATGTCCGCGCGGCCACCTATCCTTACGGCAATGTAGCCGCCTATGTAGCAAGCGGCAGGCAACGGAGAAAGGCCCTAACCGTGTCAGTTGAAAAGACGCCGGGTATCTCGGCTATCGATACGACGAACTTTGCGCGCCAGATCGTGCTGGACTTTTAGTTTGCGCCGGTGCCAAAGCAGCGCCAGCGCCGTGGGCTGCACAATGAGATTATCGAGGCCGGCGCCGTCAAGCTCGATTACCACGGCAACGTTATGGGTGAGTTCTCGCAGTTTGTGCAGACAGAATTTACCGAAGGCGTTGCGTATCCCGTCCGCGAGCTTACGGGGATATCGGCTGTGGACACCGCGATGGCCGATCCGCTCTATGTGGTGATCAAAAGGCTCAGCGATTGGATCGGTCGCTACTCCGCCCAGGTGGTTTGTTGGAGTGGGGCGGATCGTCGACAGCTTTTGACCGAGTGCCAGGCAAAGCACATCGACCTTTCCGCATTTCCTACGGACTGGGCCGACCTGCAGGCGTTTTACACCTCGATCATGGACGTGGGCAGCCACGGGTGTGTCTCTTTGAGTGACGCGGCAACGTGGTTTGGCATCGAGTTCGACGAGTCGACGGGTCACGCCCACAGCGCCCTAGCCGATGCGCGCGTGACCGCTAAGTTGCTCAAGCAGGTAATGGACGGGGGCTACCACGTGAGCCCGCGTGCCCAGGAAGTCCGCCAGCGGTGGGGGATGGGCGAGCGAGCCCAGACACGCCTTTCCAGCAAGTGCCCCGAGCTGAGCGATCTGCTGCTGAAGCTGAAGGCGGAGGGGAGATAGGGGGCGTTAGCTGTCTGCGTGGCGCGTGCCTGTCGTGTATCGCTACTCTTCCTGCTGCTCGGCAGGCAGGATGTAGACGTTCTCGGCGTCCACGGCGATTTGCGTGGGGCGGTTGTAGAGGGTGTCGATCTCCATTATGCTCTGCCTGAACGGCGCGACGTCGGGCGTCTTTGCCTGGTGGAGCTTCTCGATGAGTTTCTCGGATTGCTCGTCGTTGAACCTGCCGATGTCCTCTCCTGCACCCTCAAGCGCCTCGTCTATGGGCGTGAACTCGCCGATGGGCGTCGCCGCGATGACGCGACCGAGCATCTTGCCAGCGGACGCGATGCCGCCCAGAAGTGCCACGTCGATAGTGTCGGCAGCGCTTGCCTCGAGTGCGTCGTAACACTCGGTGTAGAGCTCGCGGTACGCAAGCGAGTCCGCTTCGATTTTTGCGGCAGTGTCTGCGAGCTTTGCGGGCTCGAAGTTCTGGGTGAGCATGGGCTCGAGGAACAGCGAGAACGCGTGGATATAGGTGGCGAGCTGGTAGTCCTTGAGATAGTCGAGAACCTGGTCGAGACGCCTTTTCACGTCGTCTCGCACCTCGATGAACCCTTTCTTTTTCAGGTCCGCCTGCGCCTGCGAGCGGAAGAGTTCCATGTCACGCGTGGACGCGTGCTCGATGTCGAGCACCTTCATATGGGCGTTGGCCATGTAGGTGGCGTCGCCGCAGTTGAAGCTGTAACCGTTGAGGATATCTGCGAGCGTCTTGAGATCGCCACGCATGTTGGCCTTGTCGCGCTGACGCATGTACTCGAACATTTCGTCGACGGACTCCTGGATGGAGTCGAGCTTTTGGTTTATCTGCGCGATTGCGGCTGCCATGAACAACGACGTTGGATCGTAAGGCACCTGCGTGACGCTTGTGGCGATGTCGCCCTCGACTACGTGGAGGCGCGCCTGCCCGAAACCCTTGGCCGCATCGCGGTAGGACCCCATGAGGCCGCTGCCGTCCTTGAACGATTGAAGTATCGATGGGTCAAGCGGATTGCCAAACTTGTCGGTTGGCCGGAGCAGCATAGGCACACTCACCGTATTGGTGACGGTGCGGAATGTCGAGGGAAGTGAGGCGAGCGCTATGCCGAGCTGGGGGACTCGTTCGAGCGGGAGCTTGATGGCGCCGGAGACGTCCGCCCGCTCCTGAGTGAGCGCGAGGTGGATTTTGGTGGATGCGAGTTGTTTTGCCACGAGTTCCTCTCGGCCGTCATCCGCCGAGGGTTTGGTCTCGTTGTCTGCCATAGCGTGCTCCTTGCTTACGTTGATAGTCGTGGGCATTATCTCACCGTTGAGCGGCCTGCTGGGACGGGACGGACTAGTGGCGGTTCGAGGACGATTAGTGGACGAAGCACGTCAGCCTTG
Organism: Collinsella sp.; assembly: GCA_036302525.1. Classification (GTDB taxonomy): domain Bacteria; phylum Actinomycetota; class Coriobacteriia; order Coriobacteriales; family Coriobacteriaceae; genus Collinsella. The sequence goes on from JAXJCG010000009.1 coordinate 130,389, forward strand.
CTGGCTTTCCTACGGACTGGGCCGACCTGCGGGCGTTTTATACCTCGATCATGGACGTGGGCAGCCACGGGTGCGTCTCTTTGGGTGACGCGGCAACGTGGTTTGACATCGAGTTCGACGAGTCGACGTGCCACGCCCACAGTGCCCTAGCCGATGCCCGCGTGACCGCCAAACTACTCAAACAAGTGATGAACGGGGACTATCACGTGAGTCCGCACGCCCAGGAGATCCGCCAGCGATGGGGGATGGGCGAGTGCGTTCAAACACGCCTTTCCAGCAAGTGCCCTGAGCTGAGTGATCTGCTGCTGCAGCTGAAGTTGGAGGGGAGGTAAGGAGATGTGCTGAGAACGGTGGTCGAGTGTTGGATATACCTTGGCATCAAGGCCAATTTGATAGATCAACGCATGCAGATAGGCTGCCTACCGATAGTCCCAGGAATGACCTTCGATTCAAGTCGCCAGGTTTCAAGCTGTATATCATTTGGAACATCTGAACGGCTGGCTGGCTTGGAGGGTTCACGGCTGTAGCGTGCCGTGAGTGAGTTCGGCTCTCGCTTTAACTTGGGGCCTCGCTGATTTCTCATGCGTGACGTTTAGAATCTGATGCAAATTAAAGGCCGTATGCTCTTTTGCGGGACATGTTGTTGAACGACCGGCTTCATAAACCTGTAGCAGCTTCTCAGGGCAGATGAAAAGGGGCTAAAAACTGCTTATCTTGTTCATGATATACGATGCTATTCTGCCAGGACTAACAACTTTCTCAAGGACGTTCCGGATCGCATTCGCGATTTGAGTTATCGACTGGACCTTGCAGACCTCGAGCGGGAGAGCTTGGATGAAACCCTCGGCAAAGTTTTGGGGCGGTAGCCACATTGCGGGCCCTTATTGTCTAACCTAGCTCGTCAAGCAGAGAGGGGTTTGCGTCTATATCCATGCCAAGGGCTTCTGCGACAGATTGCGCAACCGCAAAGGCCATCTTGGGAGGAACGGCGTTTCCAATTTGCCGATAGCGGGAGCATTGCGAACCATACCAAGGCATATCCCTCGGGAAGGTCTGTATGGTGGCGGCTTCCTGGACCGAGATGCGGCGAAGGCGAGGAGGAACGCTATCGGCTACTTTCCCGCCTTTCTGAAGCTCTTCGTGGTATTTCTCGACCCATTGGGTCGCTCCGGTTTCGAGCGTCTCTTGATCGACAATCGGCGTTCTGTTCCCGCCCATTGAGGCGGGAAGCGTCGGCGCGGGCTTGTCCATGTCCATCGGGCGGCCTTGGCCGTTGAACAGCATGCCTGCAAACGGCGACGGGCGGAGCACGGGGCTTTTTGCCGTAGTTACCTTCGCCTTGCAAGTCTGATCATTGCCCGGCTCGCCGAGAGGAGGCAGCCCGCGCAGGGCGTCGGCCACACCCACCCATTCCTTGACTGTCGGCTGCGGGTAGTTGTACTCGATGCAGGGGTCCTTGATCCCGACAAGGAACATGCGCTCTCTGGTCTGCGGGACGCCGTAATTGGCACTGTTCAGCACCTCAAGGTTGGTTTTGTAGCCAATCTCTTCCGCCTTCTTGCGGATGTCGGCAATAGTTCCAGCCCAGCGTTTGTTCTTGGCGAGTGCCTTGACGTTCTCCATCACGAACGCTTGGGGCTGGACCCTCTCGACCATGCCGAGGAAGTCGAAGACGTGACGCGAGCGGGGGTCGTTCGGGTCCATCTTCCCCGCGACCGAGAAGCCCTGACAGGGCGGTCCTCCAATGACTAGCTCCGCCGAACCCCTTCCGGGCAGTTCCTCAACTTCCCTAATATCTCCCGTGACTATCCTGTGGCTCAGTGTTTTGCCGGTCTTCTTCGAGATCGCGTCCATCGCGGCAGCGTAGGTTTTCATGGCGTCCGGGTTGATATCGTTCGCAAATACGGGGGTGAACCCGGCGGCGATGAAGCCGAGGTCGAGACCGCCCGCTCCCGAATAAAGGCTGACGAAACGCTTCATTAAAGCAATCCTCCTGAATAGTAGAGCTCATTCCAATATGGAATGAGCTCATGAGATGATATCATATACAAGCATGGGTTGCTGCCGGAAGGGGGCGTTTATGGAAGACTTCAATCTTTCTCTCGGGAGACTTATCGCTAAATGGCGGAGACGCTCCGGGATGTCACAGGCGGCGCTCGCTGAGGCAACGGGATGCCAGCAAGCGTCGATTTCGAAACTGGAAAGCGGCTCCAAGCGCATAACTGTCTCTGAGCTTTCTCAAGTGCTTTGTGCCTGCGGATTAACCTTCAGTGCGGTAAGCGACGATCTTGATGGCCTTATCGCTTATGAGCCTCAACCTTTATGGGAGCGTGTAAATGAGTAGCAGTGCAAACATTTCTGAAATATGCGAAGCGCTTCTGGCGGCGTCCCTGCCTATAGATCCGAACTCGATGGAAAGCGCCGCGATTCAGGTTGCGGACTATTACGAGAACGGCCCTGAGGAATCCAGGATTCCCGCCGAAGAGATCTCCGATCGCTTCGGCGAGATGTGGAGCTTTTGGCTTGAGAACTACGATAGTCCCTCAAAGGAATTGAAGGACGTCATTAGCGCCGCGGTTGGCGTCGACCATGGAATGGAAGAGCTCGCGAACGGCTACTTCAAGCTCGAAGAAAAACTCGAGGAGAAGCAGTTCATGGCAAGGAGTCATGCAATCGCTTTGATTGGCTGTGCTCCGCTCATTCGTACCCTTGTCGTGGAGCAACACCTCGGTCTCGATAGGATTAGAGGCATTCTTAACGTTCCTGCCGCAACTTTCGACGCCATCAATGCTGTAATCAGTTCTATCGGTATTGACCCGCCCTTCGGCTCTGAGAGGATAGCCGGAATACATGAAACTGACGTTTCAGACGTCGCCGCCCTGTTTGGTGATATCGAACCTGACGTCGCTGGAGAAACTTTCCGAGGCCTTCTCGGATCGTTCTCGAGATGCGATACGCTTGCCGACGATGTTATCGACTTGGGCCTCATTCCTTTTGAGCCGTACCAGTTTATGCTCTACTTTGAGTTGCTTACGCTTGAGATGGTTGACAGATTCCCCGGCAGGGCGATTTACGAATGCACGCCCCGTTCGAGCAATGTAAAGGCGCTTTGGAACTCCATGTATCATCCCACTCAGGAGAATCCATACCTCAACAACGCCAAGTCCGTCTATTCACTTGACGAAGCATGGGCCGAAACGAAACTCTCCCGGCAGACTGGGAACGGCTCGATTCTGCTTGCCGATGTCTTTAGCATTCTGGCAGAGTTGCCCTACACGACGAGAAGACGCGTTGCTCACATTATTCGTTGTTATTTGATTCTCATTGCCGATTCTCGTCAAACGAAGACGCCTTTGGAGCCGATCGGCGTCGATTCCATCAAGGCTTTTGTCAAGCGCGTGGGGATCTCAAACAGTTTAACCAAGGGCGTTCTCGATCAGAGGCTGGTAGATTTCCTTACCCGCTGCATTCATCCGGAAGAGGGCTGGTTCGCAAGGGGTCTCGGCTCTTCCGTGAACGAGACGAACGCTTCGGGGCGCAAATATGGCGATGTTGAATACTTGGACCTTTCAAATCGTGCACATATCGAGGCCTATGAGGCACACGGTGGCGGTCTGCGGGATGAGTACATTCAGGCGCACATTAACTCCCTGCATGAAACTGTGCGCTACCACGAGCACGAGGCGAAGTTGCGCAACGAACCCTACGACATGACCGTTAGAGTCACGTACGTTGCCCATGACGTTTCGAGACTGATTGACTTTCATGATGGATGCACAAAGGAAATCGAGGGCATTCCGTTCGAGTTTCGCTTTATGACGTACGTCGATTTGCTCAACGCTGCTGGCGGCATCGATGTCGTAATCGGAAATCTGGCGGATTTTAATGAGTTGATTCATCAGAGGATCTCTAGGCTTCCCGATGCGTATACGTTGAAGCGGCGCTATCAGGAGATTACTGGATTGGGATTATCCGAAAAGAATTAGTTGCTGGGGCCCGCGTTCCGAGCTGTGGTGGTTCGGAACGCGGGCCTCTCTGTGCTTCCATGTAGCATAAGCGCTCGGGTATCTGTGCTTATTTTGACGTGTTGGATCCATTGGAGATGGGTGCGATTTGTATTCAGCATCTCTTTACTGCTGCGCATCTAGCCGCGGCATCAATGAACTTCGCTAGCGCTTTCGGACTGTCAAAAGGCATACACAAGTGTCAGTCTTTTGACATCGCGTGGCCTGAGCGGCGGCGTGCAACGGCTGCACGCCGCCTGCGTCTGCCTACATCCCCGCAACCCCACGCGCGGCGCTCAACAGCTCGTACTCCCTCTGACTCCACTGGTGCAGCTCGGCCGCGCGTACGGCGTCGCGGCACAGATCCAGGAATACCTCGGCGCCCTCGCAGAAGCACTCGCGGGCAAAGATGCCCGACCCGCCCGCAACGCACGCGCCATCGGCAAACCGCTCCCAGCTAGACGGCTCACGCGAATCGTCTCCGGACAGTTTGATCTGCAACACATGCGGGTCGCCGGCAACGCAGAACTCTTTCTCGAGCTTTTGCACCGTGAAGCGCATCTGGTGGGAGAGGCTGCTCTTGACCATGGCCGAGGCGTAGCCGTTCTGCTTGTCCAGAAGATGCATTCGTTTTGGCTTGGCTGCCAGGTTGTGGAAGTTGCGCTCGCTGCGCACAGAGAAATTGTCCATACGGACTCCTTTCATCGATGTTGGCAGGGCCACCGTGCCTTTTGGCCGGTTGGCGTCGGGATCGTGGAGCCAACTCTCTACCCCGACTCTGGATAAAACGTGCCCGCTCCTTGCGGGCAAGAGGAAGTCTATCAACGTGTACGGACTCAACGTGTACGGACAGAAATCAAGCGCCATCCGCGAAATGACGCGCGGATGGCGTTGGTTTCCCAAGTGATTATTCGGCTTTCATCCGGAAAAGTGTCGAAATCAGCCGTGTAAAAGTACGGAAAAGTGTCGAAATAGGCACCTTAAAACTTCGGAAAAGTGTGGCTGGATGACAAAACAGCACTTAGAAGCCGGCGCTGGATGCGGGATCCTGCGGCCGCCTTCAGCTCCCGCTACTCATCGTCTCCGTCGTTGGGGTCGCCCTTGAGGGTGTTGATGTCCAGGTACTGGTTATCGTCCTCTTTTTGCTGGGTCTCCGACTCCGCTTGGGTGGGGCCGCGGAACAGCTGGAATCCCTCAAACGCAATGACGCCGAACAGGGCAATGACAATGGCGAGAAAGGCAATCTTGACTGCCTGCGGAAATTCCGAGAAACGCAGTGCCTTTTCCTCGGCGTAATAATCGGCGAAGCGTTCTTCGCCCGTGCTTTTGGTGTACGCCGGTGCGGACGCGGCCTCCGGGTCATATTCCGGTGCACGCGTGGCAGCGTACGGATCGTTGAGATAATCGCTCGGTGCGGTGCCATAATCCTCGGTCTCGATGCGACTGGTGCCAGCATAGCCATCGGAATAATCGGAATATGCCGCACCGCCCTCATAGTCCGCGGCGCTCGTGTTGGCGGCAAAAAGCGGATTAACTGGAACGTCGAGCGCCGGCATGCCGGTAGAGGTCTCATCCAGATCGGCTGCAGCCCAGGAATCGTAGGCAACCTGATGGGCAACGGGCTCATCGAGCCTTGCGACCGGAGGCTTGCGTGCCGCAGGAACAGGCAACTGCTGGGCGCTGTACATAACGGTGCTGTCGGCCGATTTGCCCTGCGTCGCTGCAGCGAGAAATGCCGCCGTCTCGGACGGGTCGCTTGTGGGGCGGGGAGCGGGCGTGGACGCCGAAGTGGGTGCGGGCGTAGGCGCGGGCGTCGAAACAGGCGACTGCGCAGGAGTCGGCGCAGATGCGGGCTTAGGCGCAAGTGTGGGATCGGGGCTTGACGGGCGATCCCCGCCGCCCATGAGTTCGTCGGCGGTCCACGGGCGATCATCCATCACGTCGTCAAGGCTTAGCGAAAACAGGTCGTCTTCACCCTCATCGAACATGCGGTGCACATGTCCACCAATTGCCGGAATCAATCCGCGACCGGTGCATGATGCCTTGCTCAACGCCATTCTGTTCCATCCTTTCGAAATACTAATGACATCGATTATATGGAACTTCCCAAGCGGCCCGGTCTTGGATTCGTGCTTTCCAGAACTCGCACCCAAAAGGGGAGGGGCAATCCAGGCGAGTGCCTACTTGTCGCCGGCCGCCGCCTTGGCCTCATTGAGGTAGCTATAGAAGCTGTACTTGGAGATGCCAAAGAACTCGCAGGCGCGCTCGCTCGACTTGGAAATGAGGAAGGCGCCGCGACGGTCGAGGTAGCCAATGGCACGAATGCGCTCGTCTTTGGTCATGAGTGCCGCGGGCTTGCCCACAAACTGCTCGCACTCGTGCAGCAGGTCCTCGAGCAGGTCGCCGATGTTCTTGGTAATGGGCTCGGGCTCGGTGTAGCCCGTGCCGCCGGTGCCGGTAAAGGCGTCGAGCGAACGCTCAAAAGCCTTCATAAGCGTAATGTCAAAGTTGATGCCCAAAATGCCGACGGGCTTGCCTTCGTCGTTGCGGATAAAGATGGTCGAGGACTTGAGCAGCTTGCCATCGGTGGTTTTAGTGAGGTACGGCTCGCGGTCGTGTACGTCGGTGCTGCCCTCGTGCATGGACTCAAACACAATATGGCTGGGGCCGTCACCCAGTTTGCGCCCGCTGACGTGGCCGTTTTCGATCACTACGATGGAGTGGTCCACGTCCTCGGTCTCCAGATCGTGGACGACGACTTCGCAGTTGGGGCCAAATTGGAGCGCCAGGCCGTGTGCGAGGCGCTTGTAAAACTCAATCTGTGCGGGGGTCATGGGTGCCTTCCTAAAAATTAGTTTGGGCACACTTTGCCATAAACCACATCTGTTCGCAAACAAATCCATCAACAAGGCAATTCATGACCGTTCGGCGGCGAAAAAGTACCGATTACGGCAACAAACAATTTGTTAGGTTTGCCAATCAAAAAGTGTGATAGAACAGTGCTAACAAACTTTTTGTTTGGCATCCACATAAAAGTTCAGTCGCATGAATGGGAATGGGCTGAAACGCGTATGCGGGGGCCGGCAAGAGAGGACTTAAGGAGTTCACCGTATGGCCGATAAGATCCAGTGGGCGGGCAACACGATGCCCAAGAGCGATGACAAGCACTTGGGAATCATGAGCCTCGACCACGTGAAGAAGGCCCGCGCCTTCCACCAGTCGTTCCCTCAATATACCGTCACCCCGCTTGCCCGCCTGGACGGTCAGGCTGCGCGCTTGGGTCTGTCCAACCTGTGCGTTAAGGACGAGAGCTATCGCTTTGGCCTCAACGCCTTTAAGGTTCTGGGCGGATCGTTTGCCATGGCCAACTACATTGCCGACGAGACCGGCAAGGACGTTGCCGAGTGCACCTTCGATTACCTGACCTCCGATCAGCTTGCCAAGGACTTTGGCCAGGCCACCTTCTTTACCGCTACCGACGGCAATCATGGCCGCGGCGTGGCATGGGCTGCCAACAAGCTGGGCCAGAAGGCCGTCGTTCACATGCCCAAGGGTTCCACCAAGCCCCGCTTCGATAACATCGCCGCCGAGGGCGCAACGGTGACCATCGAAGAGGTCAACTACGACGAGTGCGTGCGCATGGCCGCCGCCGAGGCCGACGCCTGCGAGCGCGGCGTCATCGTTCAGGACACCGCCTGGGAGGGCTACGAGAAGATCCCGTCTTGGATCATGGAGGGCTACGGCACCATGGCTTCCGAGGCTGCCGAGCAGCTGCGCGAGATGGCCATCAACCGCCCGACGCACGTGTTTGTCCAGGCTGGCGTGGGTTCGCTCGCCGGCGCCGTGGTGGGCTACTTCACCAACCTGTATCCCGATAACCCGCCCACCTTCGTCGTGGTCGAGTGCGCTCCGGCCGCCTGCCTGTACAAGGGCGCTGCCGCCGGCGACGGCGATCCGCGTATCGTGGACGGTGACATGCCCTCCATCATGGCCGGTCTGTGCTGCGGCGAGCCCAACATCCTGGGCTGGGATATCCTGCGCAACCATGCCACCGCCTTCGTGTCCTGCCCCGACTGGGTCACCGCTCGCGGCATGCGCACCCTGGGCGCCCCCGAGAAGGGCGACCCGCGCGTCATCTCCGGCGAGTCCGGCGCGGTGACCACTGGCCTGGTCGAGACCCTCATGCTCGATCCTGAGTACGCCGAGCTCAAAGAGCTCATCGGCCTGGATAAGACGAGCTCCGTGCTCTGCTTCTCCACGGAAGGTGACACCGATCCGGATCAGTACCGTCGCATCGTCTGGGAAGGCGAATACCCCACTTGCTAATCGTTGGGGCGGAGTAAATAGGTATCGCTCCGCCACCTCACAGGTAGATTCCTTAGTTTGAAAGGTTATGAACAATGGCTAAAGAACTCGATTTCGACGCTATCAAGGCTGCTGCTGAGTCCCATCGTGCTGATATGACTCGCTTCCTGCGCGCCATGATCTCTCACCCCTCTGAGTCCTGCGAGGAGGGTGAGGTCGTCGCTTGCATTAAGGCCGAGATGGAGAGCCTTGGCTATGACGAGGTCAAGGTCGACGGCCTGGGTAACGTCATGGGCTTTATGGGCGAGGGCGACAAGATCATCGCCATCGACTCTCACATCGACACCGTCGGCATCGGCAACATCGATAACTGGGATGCCGATCCTTATGAGGGCTACGAGACCGACGAGATCATCTATGGCCGCGGCGGCTCCGACCAGGAGGGTGGCATGGCTTCTGCTACCTACGCTGCCAAGATGATGAAGGACATGGGCCTCATCCCCGAGGGCTACAAGATCATGGTCGTCGGCACCGTCCAGGAAGAGGACTGCGACGGCATGTGCTGGCAGTACATCTACAACAAGGACGGCATTAAGCCCGAATTCGTCATTTCCACCGAGCCCACCGACGGCGGCATCTATCGCGGTCACCGCGGCCGCATGGAGATCCGCGTCGACGTTCACGGCACCTCCTGCCACGGCTCTGCTCCCGACCGCGGCGACAACGCCATCTACAAGATGGCCGACATCATCGCCGACGTTCGCGCCCTCAACAACAACGGCTGCGACGAGTCGACCGACATCAAGGGCCTCGTCAAGATGCTCGATCCCAAGTACAACCCCGAGCACTTCGAGGACGCCCGCTTCCTGGGCCGCGGCACCTGCACCGTCAGCCAGATCTTCTACACCAGCCCCAGCCGTTGCGCTGTCGCTGACTCCTGCGCCATCTCCATCGACCGTCGCATGACCGCCGGTGAGACCTGGGAGTCCTGCCTGGACGAGATCCGTAACCTGCCGGCAGCCAAGAAGTACGGCGACGACGTGAAGGTCTCCATGTACATGTACGACCGTCCGTCCTGGACCGGCGAGGTCTACGAGACCGAGGCTTACTTCCCCACGTGGATCAACAAGGAGACCGCTCCGCACGTCAAGGCCCTCGTCGACGCCCATAAGGCTATGTTCGGTGACGAGCGCATCGGCTGCGAGCCCAGCATGGACAAGCGCACCGGTCGTCCGCTGTGCGACAAGTGGACCTTCTCCACGAACTGCGTTTCCATCCAGGGCCGCTACGGCATCCCCTGCGTCGGCTTTGGCCCGGGTGCCGAGTCTCAGGCTCACGCTCCCAACGAGGTCACCTACAAGGACGACCTGGTCACCGCTGCCGCCATGTATGTGGCTGCCCTGAACCTCTACGATCCGAGCCAGGCCGATGGCGATGCCACCGTGTTCCGCGCCGGTCTGACCAACAACAAGATCGACTAGTCCCATTCCTCGATCTTGTTGAGCCGGGGACAGTTTATGCCCCCGGCACCTCCTGTTGACTTGGGGCCCGCGGTCGTTATCTCCCATGCTTCCTCAACGGTAGCGGGTCCTCGTCATAGCGCTCTGCATGTTCTAGCCACACGCGCATGCCGGAGCACATTTACTCATTGCGATCGTTTCACCTTTAGAAAGGACATTTACATGGACGCCAAGTTTACCGAGCTCGTCGAGCAGCTGAACGGCCTCGATTTTAAGGGTATGTACGGCAGCGACTTCCTGCACACCTGGGACAAGACCACCGATGAGCTCAAGGCGCTCTACATCGTCGCCGACGCCCTGCGCGAGCTGCGTGAGAACAACGTTTCGTCCAAGATCTTCGACTCCGGCCTGGCCGTCTCCCTGTTCCGCGACAACTCCACCCGTACGCGCTTCTCCTTCTCTAAGGCTGCCAACCTGCTCGGCCTTGAGCTGCAGGACCTGGACGAGAAGAAGTCCCAGATCGCTCACGGCGAGACCGTCCGTGAGACCGCTACCATGATTTCCTTCATGGCCGACGTCATCGGCATCCGCGACGACATGTACATCGGCAAGGGCGACGCCTACATGGCCGAGGTCTCCGAGTCTGTCCAGCAGGCTTACGAGGACGGCGTTCTGGATCACCGTCCCACGCTCATCTCCCTGCAGTCCGACTCCGATCACCCCACGCAGTCCTCTGCCGACATGCTCTACCTCATCAACGAGTTTGGCGGCCTCGAGAACCTCAAGGGCAAGAAGGTTGCCGTTACCTGGGCCTATTCGCCCTCTTACGGCAAGCCGCTGTCCTGCCCGCAGTCGCTGATCAGCCTGCTGCCCCGCTTTGACATGGACGTCACCCTGGCCCACCCCGAGGGCTACGACCTCATGCCCGAGGTCGTCGAGCGCGCCAAGGGCTATGCCGCCGAGTCCGGCACCACCTTTAAGCAGGTCAACACCATGGCCGAGGCCTTCGAGGGCGCCGACATCGTGATCCCCAAGAGCTGGGCTCCGTTTGCCGCCATGGAGAAGCGTACCAATCTGTACGCCGAGGACGACGACGCCGGCATCGCTGCGCTCGAGAAGGAGCTGCTCGCCCAGAACGCCACCCATCAGGACTGGTGCTCCACGACCGAGCTCATGGAGAAGACTGCCAACGGCCAGGACACCATCTTTATGCACCCGCTGCCCGCCGACATCTCCGGTGTCTCCTGCGAGCACGGCGAGGTTAACGCCGACGTCTTCGACATGCACCGCGTGGGCATGTACAAGGAGGCCAGCTACAAGCCGTACGCCATCGCTGCCATGATGTTCCTGCAGAAGGTTGCCGATCCCGCCGCTACCCTCAAGGCCCTCGACGAGCGCAACACCGCCCGTTGGCTCCAGGCCTAAAGCCGGGCTGAGGTAAGCCATGTAAAGGGGGCGCTCTGCCAACTGGCGGGGTGCCCCTATTTTGCATCGCGGGCGTGCGGGATAAGCGCTTTCGATGTGGATGCCCGCGGCGCGAGTTATGGGTACGATGGTTTCAGGGGAGGTATCACCATGAAACTTGGATGCGTCATTATGGCTTCGGGCGAGGGCAAGCGGTTTGGCTCCAACAAGATGCTCGCCGATATCTATGGCGAGCCGCTGATTGCCCGGACCATCGATTCGGTTCCCCGGGGCTTTGACGTTGTGGTTTCGACGCGTTGGCCCGAGGTCGCCCAGATTTGCGAGGACAAGCATTGCCCGTGCGTGCTGCACGATGGCGAGCTGCGCAGCGAAAGCGTCCGTGCGGGCCTTTCGTGGGGAGTCGAACGCAACTGGAAAGGTCGCCTCTTTTTACCGGGCGACCAGCCGCTCGTGAGTTCGGATTCTTTTGAGGCTATGGTTCGTGCATTTGACGAGCGTGGCCGCAAACATCCGGTGCGTCTTGCGTGTAACGGTGAGCCTTCGAGCCCGGTGCTCTTTCCGGCGGAACTGTTCGATGCACTTATGTGTCTTGAGGGCAAGGACGGCGGGGGCTCGATTCTCAAAGGTCGCACCGACGTGGTGCTGGTCGAGGCGCGTGCCTACGAGCTGTGGGACGTCGATACCGTCAAGGGACAGCGACGCATAACGGAGCATATTGCCGCCTGCTCGTATTTTGATCGCGTGGCCAACTGTATTAATCAATAAGGAGCAACATGATCATCATCAAAAACGGCGCGCTCGTGACGCCCCAGGGGCTTCGCCGCGCCGATCTTGCCATGGAGGGCGACAAGATTGTGCGGATTGCCGCGGCGATTGAGCCGGCCGAGGGCGATACCGTCGAGGATGCCGTGGGCTGTTGGGTGTTCCCCGGCTTTATCGACGGCCACACGCACATGCAGTGCTGGACTGGCATGGATTGGACAGCCGATAGCTTTGAAACCGGCACGCGTGCGGCTGCCTGCGGCGGTACGACGACCATCGTGGACTACGCGACGGCCGATCGCGGCGTGACCATGCCCGACGCCCTTGCCGAGTGGCATCGCCGTGCCGACGGAACCTGCACGGCCAACTACGCCTTTCATATGGCACTCGCCGAGTGGAATGAGCGCAACCGCGCCGATCTTTCGGCTATGCGCGAGGCGGGCGTGTCGTCGTTTAAGACCTACTTTGCCTATGACCACCTGCGCTTGGACGATGCCGAGACGCTCGAGGTGCTGGAGGAGCTCAAGCGCGTGGGCGGTATCCTGTGCGTGCATTGCGAGAACGGCACGTTGGTCAACGCGCTGCAGAAGCGCGTGTTTGAGCAGGGTATCCACGGGCCTGAGGGCCATGCGCTCAGCCGTCCGGATGTGTGTGAGGCCGAGGCCGTGAGCCGCCTGCTGTATCTGGCTCACTTGGCCGGGGACGCTCCGGTCAACGTGGTGCACCTTTCGACCAAGCTGGGGCTCGAGGCCATTCGCGCTGCCAAAGCGCGCGGGCAGAAGAACATCTATGTCGAGACCTGCCCTCAGTATCTGATGCTCGACGATACTTGCTACTTGGAGCAGGGCGAGGACGGCTTTGCGGGTGCCAAGTATGTGATGAGCCCGCCGCTGCGCCATGCGGGTGACCGTGCAGCCCTGCGCGAGGCGCTTGTGACCGGCGAGATCGATACGATTGCGACCGACCACTGCAGCTTTAACCTGCATGGGCAAAAGGACCGTGGGCGCGACGACTTCCGCGCGATTCCCAACGGCGGCCCCGGTGTGGAGCATCGCCCCGTCGCGATCGCCACGAGCTTTGAGGGACAACTGGGACCCGAGGGTCTGTGCCGCTTGATGAGCGAGAACCCGGCGCGCGTCTTTGGCATGTACCCGCGCAAGGGCTGTCTTGCCGAGGGTGCCGATGCCGACGTGTGCGTGTGGGATCCAAAGGCGCGCTGGACCATTAGCGCGGCGACGCAGCATCAGGCCGTGGACTACACGCCGCTCGAGGGCTTTAAGGCGCATGGTCGCGCCAAGGCTGTGTTTGTGAACGGCGTGCTGGTGGCGCGCAACGGCGAGCCCACCGGAGCCCAACCCGGCCGCTACGTGTCCCGCTAGCAGCAAAGATGCCGTGTCCCCTCCTCAGTTGCGGTGAAATACGGACTGTTTGCGGCCGTCGGCCGGCCAAACAGTCCGTATTTCACCGCAACTGAGGAGATGGGGCCGGCTACTTGAGGCTGCTGGCGACGACGGGGCGGTCGAGAGCTGCCTCGAAGCGGTCGGCCATCGTGGGGTCGCTGAGCGTGTCGACTTGGTTGAGCATGACGCGTGCGGTGCTGAGTTTCAGCGCCTGCATCTCGGCATTGAGCACCTGGGCGACGCGCTCGGGCGTGGCGATGTCGGTGAGCTCGCAGCCGCAACGCTCGCAAAAGAGCTCGGGGCGGTGGACGGCTTCGTTGATGGGCTTGCTGAGTCCCGAGGCGCCGACGAGCCAGATGACGTTGGCCGTGCCGGCGGGAATTACCGGCTCCCAGGCGGCATGCGCCTTGAGCGGGAGTCGCTTGCTACCGTCTGTCTCGGCCAACACATAGTCAAAGCGCTGTGCCAGCCCGCCGAGTGGCTCGGCGGGGGCGGAGAGCTTGCCTGTCTCCGGGTCCAAGACGCCTGCCTGGCAGATGCCTCCGCGTGCAAGGCCCGCGCAGGCCTCGCAGGTGCAACCGGGGACATGCGAGGCGCCCGGCTTCCAAGGCGCGGCGTCCAGGCGACGATTCGACCCGTCCCATGGCACGCCGGCAACGGGAAGCATATGCGTGGTGGTGCAGAGGAGCACGCGGCCGCCAGCGCGCATGAGCTCAAGACCCAGCGTTTTGAGCAACGTCGACTTGCCGCCGCTGCCGATAATCGCGGTAATGCCCGGCTCGATCCTGAGCGCCGAGGCAAGATTGCCGCTAACCGTTTCCATCTGTTCACCGCCGTATAATACTGTGATAATAAATAATCATCAGAGTAGCGGTCGAACCGCTTTTGCTCTGCTCAAACCGTAGCACAGGGAGGTGCCCCGGGAATGCTCGTTTATGTTCGCGGCGCCGGCGATATCGCCACGGGCGTCGCCGCCCGTTTGGTGCGCGCCGGCGTGTCGGTCGTTATGGCCGATATCGCGGTTCCCACGTGCATCCGCCGCACAATCAGTTTTTGCGAGGCCATTCGCCTGGGCGAGGTCCAGGTCGAGGGCATTCGCGCTCGCTTGGCGCAGACGCCGGCAGAGGCGCTTGCAATTACCGAGGCCGGAGACGTCGCCGTCGTGGTAGACCCCCAGGCCAAGATGCTCGATGAGCTTAAACCCGCTGCCGTGGTCGACGCGATTTTGGCCAAGCGCAACCTGGGTACCACGCGCGACATGGCGCCTGCCGTCATCGCCGTGGGGCCGGGCTTTACCGCGCCGGTTGACTGCGACGCCGTGGTCGAGACCATGCGCGGGCATTTCTTGGGCCGTGTCATTACCCAAGGTTCGCCCCAGCCCAACACGGGCGTGCCGGGCATTATCGCCGGCTATGGCAAGGAGCGCGTAATCCACAGCCCCGCCGCCGGCGTGTTTCGGTCCGACCGCGCAATCGGCGACATCGTGCGCGCCGGAGACGTGATTGGCTACGCGGACGATACGCCCATGTGCACGCAGATCGATGGCTGCCTGCGCGGGCTTTTGGCGAACGGCGTGCAGGTGACTGAGGGCTTTAAATGCGCCGATGTCGATCCGCGTGGCGATGCCAACTATATCAACTACATTTCGGACAAGGCGACGTCGGTCGGCGGCGGCGTGCTCGAGGCACTCGCTATGCTCACCGATATCTTTAGAGGATAGAAGGCGGCAATGGAAAAGCTCGATGTTGTGAATGCGGCGCTTGTCGCCCTGCGTGCTGGCGAGACGTGCGAGCTCGTGGTCGTAGCCGGCACGGCGGGGTCGTCGCCGCGCGGCGTGGGCGCCTGGATGGCCGTCTTTGCCGACGGTAGCCAGGCGGGCACCATCGGCGGCGGCAAGATCGAGCTCTTTGCGCTGGACGAGGCGCGAGAGCTGCTGGCCGCGGGGCAATCGCGTCTGGTCCGCTACACCATGGGCGGCGAGAACTCCGATACCGGCATGATCTGCGGCGGAGCCATCTGCCTGTGCTACCTACATCTGGATGCGACCCAGGCACCGTTGTTCCAGGAAATTGCCGACGTCTTGGTCTATCGGCGCATCGGCGACTTCGTCATCGACTTTGAACCGTTTATCGCGAGCGCGCTCGAGGGCGATGTGGCCGAGTACCATGGCGAGGCATCGCGCCATACCATTGCGGGCTGCCCCGGGCTTTCACTGGTGGAGGAGGGGAGTAACGTCACCTACACTAACGCCGCCTCCGAGATTCCCGCGGCGCACGTCGAGACGCTCTGCCCCGAGGGCCTGACCTACATCTTTGGCTGCGGACACGTGGGCGCCGCGACGGCGCGCGTGCTCACGGCGGCGGGCTTTGCCGTCGTGGCCTGCGATGACCGCCCCGGCACGTTGACGCCCGAATGGGTGCCCGGTGTCTACGATCGTCGCCTGGTCGATTACAAGAACCTGAGCGAGCTGTGTCCCATCGGTCCGCGCGACTTGGTGGTCGTCGCCACGGCGGGTCACAAGTCCGATATCGACGTGGTGATTCAGGCCATGCGTGCCAAGCCTGCCTACCTGGGCTGTCTGGGTTCGCGCCGCAAGACGGCCTTTGTGCGCGCCCGCCTGGAGCAGGAAGGCTTTACGCAGGACCAGATCGACGAGCTGCACCTTCCGATCGGCGTTGCCATCGAGGCCGAGGACCCCGAGGAGATCGCCATCTCCATCGCCGCCGAGATGATCCACCTGCGCCGCACCAAACTCGTCCCCCGCAAGCGCTAATCGCATCCCCACCAATAAGTTGCGGTGAAATACGGATTGTTTAAGCCTGTTAGGCCGCCAAACAGTCCCTATTTCACCGCAACTGCTTTTTGGGGATCACTATGTGCGGGGGAGTTGTGGAGTTGTGCAGGCAGACGAGGTTTTTCTGGAAATACGCACCCAATGCGCGTATAGTACCGATTGTTTTGTCGGCTCCTGCTGCGTCGAGTCCAAACCGCGAAATGCCATGAGCGGCGCGGATGCAGCCAGGAGGCACGAGGACAACCCATCGTGGCCACGCCCCGTGCTTAAAACCCCAAGAAGGAGTGAACAATGGCAGAAGAGAAGTATGTGCCGCGTCTGAAGACCAAGTACAACAACGAGGTCAAGCAGCAGCTTCAGGACAAGTTCCAGTACGAGAACGTCATGATGATCCCCAAGTTTGAGAAGATCGTCGTGAACATGGGTGTCGGCGAGGCCGCTACCGATTCCAAGGCCATCGACGGTGCCGTGCGCGACCTGCGCGCCATCACCGGCCAGCAGCCGATGATCACCCGTGCCCGCAAGTCCATCGCTACCTTCCGCCTGCGCGCTGGTATGCCGATCGGCTGCAAGGTTACCCTGCGTGGCGACCGTATGTGGGAGTTCTTCGATCGTCTGACCTCCGTCGCGATCCCCCGTATCCGCGACTTCCGCGGCATCTCCGCCAAGAGCTTCGACGGCCGTGGTAACTTCTCCATGGGCGTCACCGAGCAGCTCATCTTCCCCGAGATCGACTTCGACTCCGTCGATCACCAGCGCGGTATGGACATCACTTTCGTGACCACCGCCAATACCGATGAGGAGGCCAAGGCCCTTCTGGACGCCTTCGGTTTCCCGTTCAAGAAATAGGTTCACCTGCCCTATAAGCGCCGTTCCCACAAGGGGGCGGCGCTTGGGGCGAACAATACTCTATGTGAGGAGGATATAAGTGGCTAAGACATCGATGATCGTCAAGTGCAATCGCAAGCAGAAGTTCTCTACTCGTGAGTACACGCGCTGCCAGCGCTGCGGCCGTCCGCACTCTGTGTACCGCAAGTTCGGCCTGTGCCGTGTCTGTTTCCGCGAGCTTGCACTCAAGGGCGAGCTTCCCGGCGTTAAGAAGGCCAGCTGGTAAGTCACTACCAGCGTTTCAAGCATCAGTTTGGAACAGGGAAAACGCGCTAAAAAGGCTTTGCCGTTAAGGGCGGCGAAGAACCAAGAGCACGTGTTCATCAAGAACGAAGGAGAATCTGTATGAACCTTACAGACCCGATCGCAGATATGCTTACGCGCATCCGTAACGCTAACTCTGTGAACAAGGCCACGGTCTCCATGCCGAGCAGCAAGAAGCTCGTCGAGATCGCTCGTGTTCTGCACGAGGAGGGCTACATCGAGGGCTACGATGTCGAGGACACCGTTCCCCAGAAGACTCTGCACATCACGCTTAAGTATGGTCCCAAGAAGGCTAAGGTCATCAACGGCATCCGCCGCATTTCCAAGCCGGGCCTGCGTAAGTATACCGGCGTTGCCGACATGCCCCGCGTCCGCGGTGGCCTTGGTACCGCCATTATTTCCACCAGCCATGGCGTCATGACCGACCGCGATGCTCGCAAGCACAACGTCGGCGGCGAGATCATCGCTTACGTCTGGTAATTCGCTCGGTAGGTAGAAGGAAAGGAGATCACCGTGTCTCGTATCGGTAATAAGCCTGTCCAGATTCCCGCCGGAGTCGAAGTGGCAGTCAACGGCAACAACGTTGTCGTCAAGGGCCCCAAGGGCCAGCTCGAGCTCGATGTCTTTGAGAAGCTCGCTATCAACGTCGAGGACAACGTCCTCACCGTTTCCCGTCCCGACGACGAGCGTGAGACCCGTGCCCGCCACGGCCTCACCCGCGCCCTCATCCACAACATGGTTGTTGGCGTTTCCGAGGGCTTCGAGAAGAAGCTCGAGCTCGCCGGCGTCGGTTACCGCGTGCAGCAGAAGGGCAAGAACCTCGAGTTCTCCTTGGGCTTCTCGCACCCCGTGATCGTCGAGGCTCCCGAGGGCATCACCTTCGAGGTTCCCGACAACACCCACGTGAACGTCAAGGGTATCAACAAGCAGCAGGTCGGTCAGATCGCCGCTGAGATCCGCGGCCATCGTCCTCCCGAGCCTTACAAGGGCAAGGGTATCCACTACGTTGGCGAGCACATCCGCCGCAAGCTGGGTAAGGCCGCCAAGTAGTCGTAACCGACTCACTCGCATAAGACCAGCACCCCGTCAGGTGCTGGCAAGATCAACCTTTTTAGGAGTTTACGTATGAACAAGCATAAGGCGAAGCTGGAAGGCCTCAAGCGTCGTCAGCGTCGTGTTCGCGGCAAGGTCTCGGGTACCTCCGAGCGTCCGCGTCTTCGCGTGACCCGTACTAACGCCAACATCTATGCCCAGATCATCGACGACAGCAAGGGCTCCAGCCTGACGCTCGTCTCTGCCTCGACCCTCGAGGCCGAGTTCAAGGGCACCCACACCTCGAACAAGGAGGCTGCGGAGAAGGTCGGTCAGCTCGTTGGCAAGCGCGCCATCGAGGCCGGCATCACCAAGGTCGCCTTCGATCGCGGTGGCCGTATCTACCATGGCCGCGTCAAGGCCCTCGCCGACGGTGCTCGTGCCGCCGGTCTCGAGTTCTAGGAGGTATGTAGCACATGGCTCGTAATCAGAAGCAGCAGCGCGAGGCCTCCGAGTTCGAGGAGCGCGTCGTTTACATCAACCGCGTGTCGAAGACCGTCAAGGGTGGTCGTCGCATGAGCCTCGTCGCTCTCGTCGTCGTTGGCGACGGCAAGGGCAACGTCGGCGTTGGCATGGGCAAGTCCGCTGAGGTGCCCATGGCCATCTCCAAGGCGTCTCTCGATGCCAAGAAGAACATGTTCCACGTGCCGGTGACCGAGCAGGGCACCATCCCGCACGAGGTTCTCGGCCACTTTGGTGCCGGCCGCATCATCATCAAGCCCGCTGTCGAGGGTACCGGCGTTATCGCCGGCGGCGCTGTGCGTCCCCTCTTTGAGCTTGCTGGCATCAAGAACGTCCTGTCCAAGTCCCTCGGTACCGACAACGGCCTCAACATCATCAAGGCTGCCGTCGAGGGCCTCAAGGAGCTCTCCAGCCCTGAGGACGTCGCGGCTCGCCGTGGCCTGACGGTCTCCGAGATGTTCGTCGGTAAGGAGAACTAAGCATGGCTGACACCATCAAGATCAAGCAGGTCCGCAGCACCAACGGTTGCAAGCAGGACCAGGTCCGTACTGTCCGTGCCCTCGGTCTCCACAGGATCCGCGAGGTTCGCGAGATTGCTGACAACGAGTCCGTCCGCGGCATGATCTTCAAGGTCAAGCACCTTGTCGAGATTGTAGAGGAGTAGCAAATGCAGCTTCACGATCTTACTCCCGCGCCCGGTTCCACCAAGAACCGCAAGCGCGTCGGCCGTGGCAATTCTTCGGGTCACGGCACCACTTCTGGCCGCGGTCAGAAGGGCCAGGGTTCCCGCTCTGGCGGCACCAAGGGTGCCGGCTTCGAGGGTGGCCAGACTCCGCTGGCTATGCGCCTGCCCAAGCTTCCGGGCTTCCGTAACCCCCGTCGTATCGAGTACACCGCTGTTAACGTTGAGCGTCTCGAGCGTAAGTTCGAGGACGGCGCTGTGATCGACGGTGCCGCTCTTAAGGCCGCTCGCATCACCAAGAGCGAGTTCGAGCCCGTCAAGGTGCTCGGCAATGGTGAGCTCACCAAGAAGTTCACGGTCAAGGTCGACAAGGTCAGCGCTTCTGCGCAGGCCAAGATCGAGGCCGCCGGCGGAAAGGTCGAGCTACCGTGCTAAATGGTCTTAAGAATGCTTTCCGCATCAAAGAATTGCGCGAAAAGATTCTTTTTACCATAGCTATGCTCGTCGTGTACCGCATTGGTGCGCACGTTCCTGTGCCCGGCATTCCCTTCCAGGGGATGCTGGGCCTTTTCTCGACCGATAACAATTCGGTCGCCGCAGGTGCTATGGCCCTCCTGAATCTTTTCTCTGGCGGCGCGTTGAGCTATGTGTCGGTGTTTTCGCTGGGCATCATGCCTTACATCACCAGCTCGATCATCCTCCAGATGCTCCAGGCCGTTGTGCCTTCCCTGCATGAGCTTGCCCGCGAGGGCGAGGTCGGTCAGACCAAGATTACGCAGTATTCGCGTTACCTCACCCTTGCTCTGGCAATCCTCAACTCCGTGGGTTACCTCTTCCTCTTTAAGAGCTTCGGCATCAGCTTCAATGGCGCCGGCGCTCCCGAGATCATCTTCGACCTCATGATCGTCGGCACGCTCACTGCGGGCGCCATGCTGATCATGTGGATTGGTGAGCTCATCACCCAGCGCGGTATCGGCAATGGCATGTCGCTGATCATCTTTGCGAACATCATGGCCGGTCTGCCGCAGGCTATCTTCTCCAGCACCGAGGGCAATGCCGGTGGCATCATCACCATGGTGATCATCTGCGCCATCATCCTGCTGGTTATCCCGCTGATTGTTTTCCTTGAGCGCGGCCAGCGCCGCATCCCGGTCTCCTACGCTAAGCGCGTCGTGGGCCGTCGCATGATGGGTGGTCAGACCACCTACCTGCCCATCAAGGTCAACACCGCGGGTGTCGTGCCAATCATCTTCGCTTCGGCGCTGCTGTACTTCCCGGCTCAGATTGCCGTGTTCTTCCCCGGCATCGGCTGGATTCAGGCAGTTGCCTCTGCGCTTTCGCGCGGCTGGCTCAACTGGGTGCTTAACGTTGTCCTCATCGTGTTTTTCGCGTACTTCTACACCTCCATGGTGTTCAACCCCGATGACACGGCCGACAACCTTAAGAAGCAGGGCGGCTTTATTCCGGGCGTGCGTCCGGGTAGGGCTACCGCGGCCTACATCAAGAACGCGCTCAACAAGATTACGCTTCCCAGCGCTGTCTTTTTGGCGCTCATCGCCATCGTGCCTTCGATCATCTTCTCCTTTACGGGTAACCAGCTGATCCAGGCATTTGGCGGCACGTCCATCCTCATCATGGTCGGCGTCGTGCTCGACACGGTCGATAAGCTCGAAGGCCAGATCAAGATGTATGATTACGATGGATTCTTTAAATAGGCTAGAGGAGGATTGCTCATGAACCTCGTATTGCTCGGAGCTCCGGGTGCCGGTAAGGGCACCGTCGCACAGGAGCTCGTCGCCGAGTTTGGCGTCGCTCACATTTCCACGGGCGACCTGCTGCGTGCTGCCGTCAAGGGTGGCACCGAGCTTGGTATTCAGGCTAAGAAGTACATGGACGCTGGCGAGCTCGTTCCCGACCAGCTCGTGATCGACCTTGTCAAGGAGCGCCTTGCCGCCGATGACGCCCAGCAGGGCTTCATCCTCGATGGCTTCCCGCGCAACACCGCCCAGGCTGTGACGCTCGATTCCGAGCTCTCCGCCATGGGTCGCGAGATCGACTGCGCCCTTCTGGTCGATGTGGCCCCCGAGGTCATCATCGACCGTCTGTCTTCGCGTCGCACCTGCCGCGCCTGCGGTTACACCGGCACGGCTGCCGATGCCACCTGCCCCAAGTGCGGCGGCGAGATGTATCAGCGCGACGACGACAAGCCCGAGACCATCAAGAACCGTCTCGACGTCTACGAGAAGTCCACGAGCCCGCTCGTCGACTACTATCGTGGCCAGGGTTTGCTCAAGTCGGTCAACGGTGACCAGGCTCGTGAGACCGTGTACGGGGATGTCAAAGAGGCTCTCGGTCTATGATCAAGATTAAGTCTGCAACGCAAATTGAGCAGATGAAGAAGGCAGGAGCGCTATCTAAGATGGCGCTCCGCCACGTTGGAGCCATGGTTCGCCCCGGCGTGTCGACCTTCGAACTCGATCAGCTTGCCGAGCAGATTATCCGCATGCATGGCGGCACCCCTGCCTTTAAGGGTTATGGTGGGTTCCCGGGGACCATTTGCGCATCGATTAACGATGCCGTGGTTCACGGTATTCCTAACCCTGACATGATCCTGCGTGATGGCGATATCATCTCCATCGATACGGGAGCTGTCGTTGACGGTTGGGTCGGCGATAACGCCTGGACGTTTTTCGTCGGCACCCCCACGCCCGAGGCCAAGGCCCTGTGCGAGGTTACGCGCGATTGCCTTAAGGCTGCCATTGAGCAGGCTGTTCCCGGTAACCATATCGGGGATGTCGGTTATGCCGTTCAGTCCCTCGCCGAGTCTCACGGTTACGGCGTGCTTCGCGATTACGTGGGGCATGGTATCGGCCGCGTGATGCACGAGGACCCCAACGTTCCAAATTATGGAAAGAAGGGGAGAGGCGTTCGCCTTCAGGCTGGTATGGTCATCGCCATCGAGCCGATGGTTACGATGGGTTCCAATCATGTGAGCACAGGCTCCGATGGTTGGATCGTTACGACCAACGACCACCTGCCCGCCGCGCACTACGAGAACACCGTCGCCATTACCAATGACGGTCCGGTGATTCTTACCACGGATGCCCAGGGTTCCTGGTGTTCCCTGCAGGGCGGAGAAATGTAACAAGTTCCACTTAGATGTGGAGCCATTACGAAGATATTACGATACGTGCATGCGTATTGTAGAATACTCAATCGCTGTCGTTTTCTAGAGAAAGATGATTGCTTGTGAAGAAGGAAGACGCAATTGAGCTCGAGGGTACGGTAAAGGAGCCGCTGCCCAACGCCATGTTTAAGGTTGAGCTCGAGAACGGTCATTCGGTTCTGTGCAACATTTCTGGCAAGATCCGAATGAATTACATCCGCATTCTCCCCGGTGACAGGGTTGTCGTGGAGCTTTCCCCGTACGACCTGACCCGCGGTCGCATCACCTATCGCTATAAATAGCGGCACGCATACACGCTCTTTTCCGACTGCAGGCTTAGCTCAACCTACGGTCGGTTTGCGTGTGAAGACCAGCCATAGTTTTAAACGCCTGCGGCTGGGCGAGTAGATAGTAGGGAAGTAGTTTGAGCGCTACCGAAAGGAAGAACGATGAAGGTACGTCCTTCGGTCAAGAAGATGTGCGATAAGTGCAAAATCATTAGGCGCCATGGCAAGGTCCTCGTTATTTGCGAGAACCCCCGTCATAAGCAGCGTCAGGGTTAAGAGAGGAGACTACGTTGGCCCGTATTAATGGTGTCGACCTCCCGCGTGAGAAGCGCGTTGAGATCGGTCTGACCTACATTTACGGCATCGGCCGCACCACTGCGACGAAGATCTGCGTCGAGTGCAACGTTAACGTGGACACGCGCGTTAAGGACCTCACCGAGGATGAGGTTAACGCCATCCGCGATTATATCGATAAGAATCAGATCATGGTTGAGGGCGACCTCCGCCGTGAGCGTAACCAGAACGTCAAGCGCCTTATGGACATCGGCTGCAACCGCGGCCTTCGTCACCGCAAGGGCCTCCCGGTCCGCGGCCAGCGCACCCACACTAACGCTCGTACCCGCAAGGGCCCGAAGCGTCAGATCGGTGCTAAGAAGAAGAAATAAGGAGCGCTAGATAGATGGCTACTGCTAAGAAGAACGTTCGCGCTGCCCGTCTGAAGCGCGCGGACCGTAAGAACATTTCCGTGGGCCAGGCTCACATTCGTTCTACGTTCAACAACACGATCGTTTCGATCACCGATCCCCAGGGCAACGTCATTTCCTGGAAGTCGGCTGGCCAGGTGGGCTTCAAGGGCTCCCGTAAGTCCACGCCGTTCGCTGCCCAGATGGCTGCCGAGGCTGCTGCCAAGCAGGCCATGGAGCACGGCATGAAGAAGGTTTCCGTCTTCGTCAAGGGCCCCGGCTCCGGTCGTGAGACCGCCATCCGCTCCCTCCAGGCTGCTGGCCTCGAGGTCTCGAGCATCCAGGACAAGACCCCCATTCCGCACAACGGCTGCCGCCCCAAGAAGCGTCGCCGCGTGTAACTGAAAGGATCGTATCAATATGGCAATCGACAGGACTCCTGTTCTTAAGCGCTGCCGTCAGCTCGGGATCGATCCCGCTGAGCTCGGTTACAGCAGCAAGAAGGAATCTATCCGTCAGCCCAAGCGCCGTCGCAAGGAATCTGAGTACGGCATGCAGCTGCGTGAGAAGCAGAAGGTCAAGTTCATCTATGGCGTTCTGGAGAAGCAGTTCCACGGCTACTTCAACAAGGCCCGTAAGATGAACGGCGTCACCGGTGAGAACCTCATGATCATCCTTGAGTCTCGCCTCGACAACGTCGTCTTCCGTCTTGGCTTCGCCCGCACCCGCAAAGAGGCTCGTCAGTCCGTCCGTCACGGTCACTTCACCGTGAACGGCAAGCGCGTGGACATCCCGTCCTACCGCGTTAAGGCCGGCGACGTCGTCGCTGTCGGCGAGAAGTTCCGTGACCTCCTCCCCATCAAGGAGGCCCTGATTTCCTCCGAGCGCTTTGAGGTCCCTGGCTGGCTCGAGGTCGATATCGAGAAGCTGTCTGGTAACGTGCTCGCTCTGCCGACGCGTGAGCAGATCAGCGGTGATATCAACGAGCAGCTCATCGTCGAGCTCTACTCTAAGTAGTCCATCCGGGCTGCTGAGGCTGGAGGTAATACATGTCAGAATTCATTAGGCCTCAGGTTCAGGTCGAAGAGATCAACGAGACCTCTGCTCGTGTCTCCGTCGAGCCGCTCGAGCGTGGCTACGGCGATACGCTGGGTAACTCGCTTCGTCGTGTTCTTCTGTCCTCGCTCGAGGGTGCCGCCGTCGAGGCCATTCAGATCGATGGTGCGCAGCACGAGTTCATGACCATCCCTAACATGGTCGAGGATGTCACCGACATCGTCCTGAATGTCAAGGGTCTTGTCTTCAGGGCTCTCGGCACGACCGACGAGGCGACCGCAACCATCTCGGTTGACGGCCCCTGCGAGGTCACCGGTGCGGACTTCTTTATTCCGTCCGAGTTTGAGCTGGTCAACCCCGAGCAGCACATTGCTACGCTCACCGAGGGTGGCCATCTCACCATGAGCATGCGCATCGGCTATGGCCGCGGCTATGTCTCTGGCGAGGCTAACAAGCGTGACAACGATCCCATCGGTGTGATCCACGTCGACTCGCTGTACTCGCCGGTGTCCCGTTGCGCCAAGCTCGTTGAGGCTTGTCGTGTCGGCCAGCATACCGACTACGACCGCCTTGTCCTCGAGATCGAGACCAACGGTTCCATCGCTCCGCGCGACGCCGTGGTCCAGGCTGCCAATATCATTAACCAGCATATGGCCGCCTTTATGAACCTTGCCGAGACCCCCGAGGTCGAGGAGGAGGCTTCGATCTTCGCTCCCGAGGTCACCAACGACAACGCCGAGCTGGACAAGCAGATTGAGGACCTGGACCTTTCCGTCCGTTCCTACAACTGCCTTAAGCGCGCCAGCATTCACTCGGTCCGTCAGCTCGTTGAGTTCTCGGAGAACGATCTGCTCAACATCCGGAACTTCGGTGTTAAGTCGATCGAGGAAGTGAAGGACAAGCTCGAGTCCATGGGCCTGAGCCTTAAGGCTTAATGCTTCGCATATTTGAGGAGAAACTAGACCATGCGTCACAACGTTAAGAAGGGCCTGAAGCTCGGCACCGATGCGAGCCACACCAAGGCCATGAAGAAGAGCCTTGCTAAGGCTCTCTTCGAGAACGACCGCATCAAGACCACCGAGACCCGCGCTAAGGCGCTGCGTTCGGTCGTCGATCCGATCATCACCTGGGCCAAGAAGGGCGACCTGCACTCTCGTCGTCTGGCTATCGCCAAGCTCGGCGATAAGCAGCTCGTTGCCGAGATCTTCGACAAGGCTGCTCAGGGCATGTGGCAGGACCGCAACGGCGGTTACACCCGCATCATGAAGCTCGGTAACCGCAAGGGCGACAACGCTCCCATCGTTATCATGGAGCTCGTCACCGAGCCTTGCACGCCTAAGGCCAAGAAGGCTGCTCCGGCCCCCAAGAAGGCCGCTGCTCCCAAGAAGGTTGAGGCTGCCGAGGAGGCTCCTGCTGAGGAGACCGCTGAGTAGACAATCCGTCTGCATAGGCTATATTCGAGGGGTACGTTCGCGTACCCCTCTTTTTTTGTCGAAATGCCATTGCCTGTTTGTTGGGAGCGCCCATGACCGCGTCGTCTGATTTCAATTCGATTCCCGAGCTCGACGCCACGCTCGTTTTCCGCGTGGCCTACGATGGCTCGTCCTATAGCGGCTTTGCCGAGCAGCCTGGCCAGACGACGGTTGCGGGCGAGCTGCGCCGCGCTATCGAGACGCTCCTGCGCCGTCCGATCGACCTGACGTGCGCAGGGCGCACCGATGCCGGCGTGCATGCGGTGGCGCAGTACATTAGTGTGCCCGTAACGGACGCTGAGCTTGTCCTGACGCGCCGTAGGTGGCTGAGGGCCATGGATGCCCTGCTGCCCAAAGATATCGCCATAAACGAGGTCTACAGGGCCCGTAAAGGCTTTTCTGCACGTTTTGACGCGCGTTCCCGTACGTATACGTACCGTATTGCCGATCGAGATGCGCGCCCCGTGCTGTCCCGCGGTGCCGTGTGGTGGCATCGCTATCCCTTGGATGTTGAGGCTATGTCTGCTGCCTGCCCCGCGCTGCTGGGCGAACAGGACTTTAAAAGCTTTTGCAAGGTTGCCTCGGCCGTTGGCAAGCCCACGCATCGCTGCGTGATGCGTGCCGAGTTTGGCCATGAGATTGCGTTTGGCGAGGACATCCTGACGTTTACCATCGAGGGCAATGCGTTCCTGCATTCGATGGTCCGTACGATCGTGGGCACGCTTGTCGAGATTGGCATGCATCGCCGTGAACCCGAGTGGATGCGTGAGGTCATCGATGCTTGCGACCGTACCGCTGCGGGCCCCACGGCTCCTGCCTGCGGCCTTACGTTTATGGGCGTGGATTACGATCCCGCCGAGCTCGTCGTGCTCGACTAGGGGAGGGCTCGACGCGTCGTGCGTCGACACCCGTCATCTGTGGGCTGCGCGTGTTCAACATCTGTTCTTGGCGTGCAATACAACCGGTGTCTCACTGCTTTTATTGCTGGGGTGTACCATGAACCACGGTTTGATTCATTGCTGTCGAGAGGATGGATAACTTGGTTCGACGTGGCTCGCATCCGCGACTTTCGGTGATCCTTGTGGTAGAAGGTTCGCCCAGCTATGCGATGCGTGCGCTCGAGAGTATCCAGAACCAAGACCTCTACGATTTGCAGATTGTCGTTGTCTGCCGCGATGCTGCGCCCGGTGTGCGCCATTCGCTTCAGGTTGCTGCCGACAGGGACATCCATATTGATTTGATTGACGTCGAGGACGAGAAGCGCGGTGCTTGCCTTCGTGCCGGTTTTGCTGCCTCGCGTGGCTCTCAAATCATCGCTATGAACGCCGATGAGTGGTTTGCTCCGCAGTCCCTTTCCAAGATGGTCGATATCGCGTGCGATACTACGGCAGACATAGTGCTCCCCACGGTGTCGCTCGACCGCTATGATGCACATCGAGAGCGCCATTCGCGCGTCTTGGATGCTGCTCATATTTCCATTGATAGCAAATCCTCGATGGTGACCGGGCTGCCCCAGTTGATTTTAGGCGGCCTTGTCGTTCAGACCTCTGGCGTGATGTACAGCCGCTCGCTGTTTGAGGCATGCCTGTCGCGCGGCAAGGCGTACCGTACGGTTGAGTTTATGGCTTATGCGCTCTCGCAGGCACGATTCGTGTCCGGCTGCGGCGACGCTTGTTTCCACGCGGTGGCACCTAAGCTTACAGATGCCTTTGATCCCACCATGTATGCCAGGATATCCGATGACACTCGAGCGCTCGACGAGCTTGCGGACTCACTCTCGGAAGCAGATAGCGGTGGTCGGCTCAAGCTGGCAAGCCAAAAGTTCTACTTTGCCGGACTGGTCGCCTGCATCGAGAATTTGTGTCTGAGCCCGCATGGAGTGTCGTCAATCGAGCGTTCCGCCCGCATGCGTGATATGCTCGAGGCACCTCGAACCCGTCAGATGGTCGCCGCGCTCAAGGATAACCATCGGGGACTCGGTCTGTTGTTTGGGCCGATCGCCAGCGCCAAGCCCGCGCGCTGCGTGATGTGTACGCATCTGGCAGCTTTTCTTAACCGGACGGGCGCAAAAACCGCCTAAACGGCTCATTTCGAAACAAATTTGCATAGAATTGTTTCGAAATGCGTTCTTATACACAAAAGCCTTCAAATAGCGTTAAACTATTCAATCACTGATTGATTGTCTCCGCCATCTTTTGGAGAGAGGGTTTGTATGGCTAAAAAACGCAATGGGCGCCAGGATGCCATTAGAGATATTGTGCGCAATAAGGACGTCCGCACGCAGCGCGTGCTGGTCGATGAGCTCCGCGCTATGGGCTTTGATTGCACGCAGGCGACTGTCTCTCGCGATATTGCCGATATGGGGCTGCGTAAGCTCCCTGAGGGCATCTATGTTCTGGCAGAGGACCTGCACCTGCAGCGTATGGTTTCCGAGCTCGTAACGGGCGTTCTGCGCACCGATAATCTGGTTATGATCAAGGCTCAGCCTGGCACGGCTTCCGGCATCGCCGCCGCCGTTGATGCGGCAGAGCTGCCCGATGTGCTTGGCTCGCTTGCCGGCAACGATACGATTTTGGTTATTGCCCAGACGGCCGAGGACGGCGAGCGTCTCGAGGCGCTGATCAATAAGCTGAGCAATTCTCGCAAGTAGGCGTGCGGGTCGTGCGCTCGGCACTGTGTGCGTGACATGGTGGCTTGTAAGGGGGTATCGACGTTGGTCGGTACCCCCTATATTGTTTGCCGGTATAAAGACCGTTCACCAGGTCGCTTTAAACTAAAAGGCCCCCGAGCAGTTTAATAAGCTGCTCGGGGGCCTTGTTGCTAATGGCCGGATGAATTTCTAGCCAACAGTATCGTCAGGCGTGGGCGAGGGGTCGGGAGTGGGCGTAGGCGTGGGCGTAGGCGTGCCGCCATCGCCGCCGGTCGAACCACCAGTGGAGCCGCCCGTCGAGCCACCGGTCGTTCCGGTGCCGCCGGTGGTGTCGCCGCCCGTGGTCTCGGTGGTCGTGGTCGTGGTGGTCGTTGTGGTGGTTTCCTCTTCGTCCTCGTTCTCGTCCTTGTCGTCGTTCTCCGTCTTCTTGGTGTTGTTGGTGCCGTAGAACTTCCAGACGCTGTTGTTCTTGTAGGTGGGCGCCGTTCCGGTCGCAAACTCCTCGCGTTCGGTACCGGTCAGAACGGTGTTCATAAACCGCTTAAAGACAGGCAGGTTGGTGCTGTCGCCCAGCAGGTCCGTGCCGTATTTTTGGATGGGGATCTCGCCCGCGGAATAGCCGGTCCACAGGGCGCACGCCAGCTGCGGGGTATAGCCGCAGAACCACAGGTTGGTGGTGTTGTCGGTGGTGCCCGTTTTGCCGGCATAGGGCTGGTTGACGCTCAGGGCGCCAGCAGCACCCGTACCGCCGCCCTGCATGACGCCGGACAGAACATCGGTGACCGCGGCGGCCTCGCCCTCGGTAAGCACCTGTGAGGGATTGTCCGTGTGCTGGTACAGCACCGAACCGGTACGAGAGTCAATCTCGGTGATGGCGATCGGCTGGCGATAGTAGCCGCCGTTGGCAAACGTCGCGTAGGCGGCGGCCATCTCGAGCGGCGAGATCGAGCCGGTGCCGAGCGTCATGACGGGAACGTCCTCGATGTTGTCCTTGGCGGGATCGATGCCGAGCTTTTTGACGAGTGAGATGATCTTGCTGTTGCCGACGGCTTCCGCCACCTGGATGTAGCCGGTGTTGGAGGAGTATGCCGTTGCCTGCTTAAGCGTGATGTTGCCATAGCTATGGTTGGCGTAGTTTTGGACCTCGGTCGTGGTGCCCTTAGCCTTGAGCGGCGAATTGCAGTTGAGGGTGACGTTGGGGTTCATGCCGTTTTGGATGGCGGTTGCCAGCGTAAAGGCCTTAAAGGTGGAGCCGACGGGACGCTTGGCCGTGGCATGGTTTACGTGGTTCTCGTCGGCGTTGTAGTCGTAGCCGCCCACCATGCACTTGATGTAGCCGGTCTTGGGGTCGACGACGACCATGCCCATATCCAGGCCGTCGAGTGAGAGCGTGTCGAGCTGCTGGCGGACGGCATTCTCTGCCACCTGCTGCATCGTGGGGTCGATGGTGGTCTTGACGGTCAGACCGCCCTTAAAGAGCACGTCGGTCGAGAACTCCTGCTCCAGCAGCTGCTTAACATAGGCGACAAAGTAGGGCTGCGAGTATACGTCGACGCCGCTGCCCGAAATCTCGGTCACGTTGAGGGTGATGGGCTCGGCCTGTGCGGCATCGTGCTCCTCCTGCGTAATGTGGCCCAGGCGCAACATGTTGTCGAGGACCTTGTTGCGGCGAGACAGTGCCAGATCGGGATTGACCGTGGGGTCGTACTGCGAAGGCGAGTTGGGAAGGCCGATCAACAGTGCGGCTTCGCTCAGGGTGAGGTCGGCGGCGCTCTTGGACAGGTAGGTCTCGGCTGCGGCCTCGATGCCGTAGGCGCCGTGGCCGTAATAGATGGTGTTGAGGTACATCATGAGGATCTCGTCTTTGGAGTACATGTCCTCCATCTTTACGGCGATGTAGGCCTCGCGCACCTTACGCTCGATGGTCGAGTCGAACTGCTCCTCCTGCAGGATGGTGTTGCGCACCAGCTGCTGGGTGATAGTCGAGGCGCCTTCGTGCCCGCCGCCGAGGGTTGCCACCGCAGCACGCGCGATACCCCACAGGTCGATACCGCCGTGCTCGTAGAAGCGCTCGTCCTCGACGTCAACGGTGCCCTGCAGCACGTAGGGGGAGACCTCGTCCTTGGTGATGGACTTGCGGTTTTGCGTGTAGAAGCTTGCGATCTTGTTGCCGTTGCAGTCGACGATCTCGGTGGGCTCGCTCACCAGATACGCGTTGGCGTCGGTGTAGTCGGGCAGATCGGACAGCCAGCGGTTGACGTTGCCGACCATGCCGATGCCAAATGCCACGCCCGCAATCAGCAGAAAGCCCAAAAACGAGAGCAGGATTATGGGCAGGGCATGCGTCTTTGAACGGCTGCGTCCCTGTCGTTGGCGAGGACCCATATATTGACCTCCAGGTATGTCGTGCCGGACGGTGGATGTGCCGTCGGGGCAGGATGGACATAAGTTATTACACGATAAACCAAACGGGGCGCGCGATGCCTCGTGTATGCTGGAAGACGGCATTTTTCAGAGTGAATGCATACCTTGGTAAGGAGTTTGTCGATGGCGATTCGGACGATGGGGCCGAGCGGACAATACGAGACTGGATTGGATGCTGCTGGTGCGGCGCTGCCCGAGTTGCTGGCGCCGGCGGGCGGGCTCGACCAGATGCTTGCGGCCATCGCCGCGGGTGCCGATGCCATCTATGCGGGGTTGGGCGGCTTTAACGCCCGTGTGAGCGCCCATGGCTTTACGGATAACGAGTTTGCGCGCGGCTGCGCCGTGGCGCATGCCCATGGCGTGCGTGTGTACGTAACGCTCAACGTGTTCGTGTTTGACGATGAGTTGTCCGACGCGGTGGTGTTGGGAGCTCATGCACTGGAGCTGGGCGCCGATGCTCTGATTGTCGCCGATGCCGGGTTGGCCTGCGCGCTGCGCGCGGCGATTCCCGGGGTCGAGATTCACCTGTCTACGCAGGCGGGCGTTCATAGCGAAGGCGCCGTGCGGCTTGCCGCCGATGAGCTGGGGGTCGAGCGCGTGACGACGGCACGCGAGCTGACGGTCGACGAGATTGCGGCGCTATGTGCCACGGGTGTGCCCATCGAGGTATTCTGCCACGGTGCGATTTGCATCGGCTATTCGGGGGCGTGCGAGTTCTCTGCCCTTCGACGTGGCCGCTCTGCGATGCGCGGTGATTGCACGCAGCCGTGCCGTCTATCCTATGACTTGGTGGACGAGGCTGGGCAGAGTGTTGCCGCCGTCGAGGGAGATCGCCTGCTGTGTCCGCGCGACTATCTGGGTATTGCGCATCTGCCCGAGCTTGTAGATGCCGGCGTGGCGTCGCTCAAGATCGAGGGGCGCATGAAGAACCCCGATTACGTATTCAACGTGGTGCGGGTGTGGCGCCGGGCACTCGATATGCTGTGCGACGGCGCGTGGGACCCCGATGCCGTGGAAGAGCTTGAGCGCGAGCTGGGAAGGTCGTTTAACCGCGGGTTTACCGACGCGTATTTGCGAGGCCGCTCGGGTGCGGAGCTTATGAGTTTTGAACGCGCAATTAACCAGGGCGTGCGCGTGGGGCGTTTGGTCGCTGTGGGCCACGAAGAGGTGACCGTTGAGCTCGACGCCGCCGTGGCGGCGGGTGACACGCTCGAGATTCGGTTCTATCCGGGTGTCGACGCGCGTCCCGATGCGCCCAAGCGCTGGCCGCAGGTGCCCTGCCCGGTGGATGCAGCAGCGGGGAAGCGCATCGTCGTGCATTGCAAGCGTAAGGTGGACGCGGGCTGCGAGGTGTACCTGATTCGCAGCGCCGGCGTGTTGGATCAGACGGCGGCGGTGTTGGAGCGCATGCGGGCCGAGGCGGATGCGATTGCGCCCGTTGAGCGTGCCGTTGAAGTGCTGCCCTTTGAGGGCGTTGCGGTGGATGGCGGTGCATCGACGGAGTTGGTGGAGTGCGCGGTTCCCACTCGCATGGTTTTTGCTTGGCAGCTGATGGATGCCGACCCGCGCGGAGAACTCGATTTGTCCGACGCCGTTGTGGTGCTTGACGAGGTGTGCCGCGCGAGTGACGCTGACTGGACCCGCTCACTGATGCAGCGTGCCGGGCGCATCGTCTGCCGCAACCTGGGGCAGGTGGCGATCGCTCGCGAGCTGGGCGTGACGTTTGACGTGGCGGCGCCGGTGTTCTGCGCGAATCGGGCCACGCTTACCTGGCTGCGCGGATTCGGTGCGGGGCGGGTGTACTTGCCGGCCGAGTTGCTCGGCAATGATGCGGAGCGTATTGCCGAGCTGGCTGCTGAACCCGGCGTCTTGGGTCCGGTCGACGCCGACCGTCCCGAGCTTATGGTGTGCGAGCACTGCCTGCTGACCGCCGAGGGCGTCTGCGCCACCGATGCGACGGGACAGGTTCGTTGCCGCGACTGCTTGCGTCGTCGGCAGGTACGCTATCTGGTCGAGCGTGACGGTACACGTCTGCCAGTTGCCATTGACGCATGCGGCAGGACGAGGATTTTCCTGTCGTAGGTGCCGCGTCGCGTCAGTTTGTTATCATAAGAGAGTTTATGGACTTCCAGCACCGCCGTTTTCGGCGAGGGTGCTATAGAAAAAGGAGGATACCCAATGCTGTCTGTTGACGAGCAAATGCGTATCATCACCTCGGGCGCCGCGCAGATCGTTCCCGAGGCCGACCTTCGCAAGAAGCTTGAGAAGGGCGAGCCCCTCAACATCAAGCTCGGCGTCGACCCCACCAGTCCCGACCTGCACCTTGGCCACGCCGTGCCGCTGCGCAAGATGCGTCAGTTCCAGGACCTCGGCCACAACGTCACCCTCATCATCGGCAACGGGACCGCGTTGATTGGCGACCCTTCGGGCAAGAATTCCACCCGTCCGCAGCTTTCGCGGGAGCAGATCGAGGCCAATGCCGAGACCTACGTGAGCCAGGCCATGAAGATCCTGGACCCCGAGAAGACCACCATCGTGCACAACGGCGACTGGATCTTGTCGATGGATCTGGCCGGTCTGCTGCAGGTGTGCTCCAAGTTCACCGTCGCCCGCATTCTTGAGCGCGATGACTTTACCAAGCGCTACCAGTCCCAGACGCCGATCGCCCTGCACGAGTTCCTGTATCCCGTGATGCAGGCATACGATTCGGTCATGATTAAGGCTGACGTGGAGATGGGCGGCACCGACCAGCTTTTCAACCTGCTCGCCGGCCGTGAGCTCATGGAGAAGATGGGCATGGAGCCCCAGATCGCGCTCACCATGCCGCTGCTCGAGGGCACCGATGGCGTTCGTAAGATGTCCAAGTCCTACGGTAACTACATCGGCCTGACCGACGCGCCCAAGGACATGTTCGGCAAGACCATGTCCATCCCCGACGAGATGATCGGCAAGTACTACCGCCTGGCGAGCTCGCTCACCCCGGCCGAGGTCGACAAGATCGACGCTGCCCTGGCCGATGGTTCTGCCGACCCCTACGAGCTCAAGCGCGCTCTGGGCCGCGACCTGTGCGACACCTACCACGGCGTCGGTGCCGGCGACGAGGCTCAGGCCGAGTTCGACCGCGTGTTCAAGGAGGGCCAGCTCGCCGACTTCCCCGAGAAGCACGTTGAGCTGACTGTTAACGACGAGGGCCAGATCTACCTCGCCGGCCTGCTCAAGGACTTGGGTCTTTCGGCGAGCGCCGGCCAGGCTCGTCGCGATATCGACGGCGGCGGCGTCAAGATCAACGGCAAGGCCGTGGCTCCCAAGAGCTATAACATCGATCCCAGCGCTCTCAAGCTGGGCGACACCCTCTCCGTGGGCAAGCGCAAGGGCTTCAAGTTGGTCTAACGAGCGAGTTGACCTCACAAGTGCAATAAGGCCGCAGCCGGGAATCCCGACTGCGGCCTTTTAGTTACGCGGTTTTACCAAACCGCGTAACGGCTCGACGCTGCAAACCCGCCAGAGCGGCAATCTGCCTTTCAACTTCGGCGGCATGACCAAAAGGTCAATGCCGCCTCGTTTCAAGGCACCTTGCTCGCTCTGACGGGTTTTCGCTGTCGTTGCCAAAACATCGGCGCTTCCGTTGTTGGCACTTAGGGACGTTCCTTTTGTGCCGGCACTTTGGGACACTCCTTGTCATTGGTGCAAAGCAACCTCTCCTCATTGCACCAAGTGGCGTGTGCCGTTAAGCGGAGAGGCGTATTGTTGACCCATCGTTTGGGCATACAATGGCTATTGGTCTGCTGCGGTGAAGGTCTGTCCGCTCCGCAGCTTTTTTCTACGGTTAAAGGAGTATGTATGTCCGTTGAGGTCATGAGGTCTGTGATCGAGGCCGCCGAGGGTCGCGTGCCCGTTGACACGCTGTTTACCAATGCGCAGATTGTCGACGTGTACGGTCAGCGCGTGGCGCCCGGTAGCGTTGCCGTCAAGGATGGCTTGATCGTCGGTGTGCTCTACGATGGTCGCGACGATGCCGCCGGTACGTATGAGGCTGCCGAGGTCATCGATTGCCAGGGCCGCTATCTTGCCCCCGGTTTTATTGACGGGCACTTGCATATCGAGTCTTCGAACATCCGTCCCGCCGAGTATGCTCGCATGGCCGCGACGCGCGGTACTACCACCGCCATTGCCGACAGCCACGAGATTGCCAATGTTGCCGGTCTCGACGGCTTGCGCTTTATGATCGAGGACGGTCGTCGCGCTCCTATTTCCATCAAGTACATGATGCCCTCGTGCGTGCCCGCGCTGCCCGATGAGCAAGCAGGCGCTGTGATTACCGCCGCTGACATGCAAGCGTTTTTTGCCGAGCATCCGGGCGATGTCTTTGGCCTGGGCGAAATGATGAACCTTCCGGGCGTTTTTATGGCCGATCCCGAGACCTGCGCTCGCATCGATGCTGCCAACCAGACGCCGTCCAAGCAGGTCGACGGCCATGCGCCGCTCGTTGCCGGCAAGGACCTCAATGCCTATGCCGCGGCGGGTATTATTGCCGACCACGAGTCGACGATTCCCGAGGAGGCGCTCGACAAGCTGTCTCGCGGCATGTACGTGATGCTGCGCGAGGGTACGTGCAGCCATGATCTGGCCAACCTGTCGCCGATGCTGCTGGAGAATCCCGCGCGCGCCCGCCGCTGCTGCTTTGCGACTGACGACCGCGCTCCTTCCGATGCGCTTGCAACCGGCATGATCGACAATGCCTGCCGCGTGGCGATTGAGGCCGGTATCGACCCCGTGGTCGCTATCTCTATGGCGTCCCTCTCCACGGCCGAGGCGTTTGGCCTGGATCACGGCTGCCGCGACCCGCACGAGCTCCGCGGTGCGATTGCCCCGGGCAAGCGTGCCGACCTGCTGGTGCTCAATGACCTGACGTTTGCCACGGCTCCGCATCGTGTATATGCCGCCGGTGCCCTGGTGGCGCAGGACGGCACCTTTGTGGGCGAGATCGCACCCGAGATGGCCGAGGTTGCGGCCCTTGCCGATGAGCTGCGCGCCTCCGTTAAGCTGCCGAAGCTTTCGCTCGACGTATTCGACTATGCCTTTAAGCCGGGCGAGGCCGTGATTGACGTGGTGCCGGGCAAGGCCATCACGGGCATGGTTCGTCCCGAGAGCGCCGAGGGCCTGCGCCGTATTATGCTGATCGAGCGCCACGGCCGCGGCGTGTCGCTGCAGGCCGAGGGCGCCGACGGTGACGGCCCCGCTGGCCTGGGACTCGTTGGCAAGCATATCGGCCGCGGCTGGGTGCGCGGCTTTACCATCACGGGTGGTGCCATCGCCTCGACGATCGGACACGACTCGCACAACGTGTGCGTCGTGGGCGACAACGCCGCCGATATGATGGCCGCCGTTGATGCCGTGGGCCAGGGCGGTCACGTGCTGGTGCGCAACGGCGAGGTCGTGGCGCGCATTCCGCTGGCGCTCGGTGGCCTGATGAGCGAGGGCACGGCCGAGGATGTCGCCGCGCAGCACGACGACTTTATGGTCAAGGCGCGTGCCATGGGCATCGAGCCGCCGCTCGACCCCATCATGGGCATCATTTTCCTGCCCCTGCCGGTGATCCCGACGCTCCGCATCCGCCCCGAGGGCATGTTCGACGTCACGACCTTCACCTACGCCGACTAGTCATCGGGGACGTTCTTAAACGACTAGTCGTCGGGGTGGCGTGTCGCCTGACGCCGCGACCGTGAGACCTCTGGCATGTGTGAGCTATTTGCTAGGTCCTTGTAACGTTTACGCCCGCAGAGTCTTATTTGAGCTCCCTTTGGGTACGTTGGAATTGGATATACGTCCGATTCCATCAAGCCCGAAGGGAGCTTTTCTATGTTTAAACTGATTGCATCCGATATGGACGGCACGTTGCTTGACGAAAACGGCCAGGTGCCTCCCGAGACCTACGAACTGATTCTGGCGCTACACGAGCATGGCGTGCATTTCGCCGCATCGTCAGGCCGTCGTTACGACCGCCTGTGCGAGTTCTTTGCACCTGTTCGCGACAAGATGGACTTTGTCGCCGCTAACGGCGCCCAGGTCTACGCCGACGGTAAGATGGTAGACCGCGAGGTGTATTCGCACCTGGCGATTCGAAGGCTCGCCCGGGCCGTCGCGACGTTTCCCAATCTGCATCTTGCACTTTTTGACCGAACCAAGTCCTTCTTGCTCGATGACGAGTGCAAGTTCGTGCGTGAGGTCGATAAGGACCTTCCCAATGCCGAGCGCATTTGGGAGCTGCCCGATCCCAGCGTAAATATCATCAAGGCGAGTATCTTTTGCGATGACGGTGCCGTTATGGACAGCGCTTACGTACTACAGCGCGAACTCGGTCAGCTCTTTACTTTTGCGCCTTCGGGCAACGCGTGGATCGATGCCATGCAGCCCGGCGTGTCGAAGGCCTCGGGCATCGCACAGCTCATGGAGCACTATGGAGTCGAACGCGACGAGGTTATGGCGTTTGGCGACTCGATGAACGACTACGAGATCATTCGCTTTGTCGGTACGGGCTGCGCGATGGAAAACGCGCGCCCCGCGCTCAAGGCAGTGGCCGATCGCGTGGTGGGTTGTAATCGCGACCACGCCGTCCAGCAGGAGCTCCGTCGCGTGCTGGAGAGTCTCGCTTAATCCGGCAGATGGGGACGTTCCTTTCCTTCCGGCAGTGGGGGACAGTCCTTGCAGCTTTTTGCGAAGAGTGTCCCCAGTGACTAGTCGTTTAAGAACGTCCCCAGTGACTGACCAATGACTAAGCGAGAGCAGCCATGATGGTGCGGGCGACGCCGTCATGGTCGTTGTCGTATTCGGTGATGGCGTCGGCGGCGTCGCGGTCCTCGGGCTCGGCGTTGATCATGGCCATGCCGTGGCCCGCTGCCTGCAGCATGGGGATGTCGTTGATGTTGTCGCCGAACGCCCAGGCGTCGGCGAGACGCTCGCCCAGGTGCTCGCATAGCCACGCGAGGGCCGTTCCCTTGGTGGCGCCCTCGCCCATGACCTCGATATTCATGGCGTACGAGCGCGTGACCTCAATGCCTCCGAGCGTGTCGAGCTCCGCTGCGATGGCGTCGCGATCGGCCGGGTCGTGCCAGTACATGGCGATGCGTTCGAGCGTTTCGACCTCGTCGATTTTGCTGTCGATATCCATGCCGATCGGTGTTCGTGTGCGCTTGAGCGAAGCCGCGATGTTGGGGTCGCCGCCGCAGAATTCGTCCAGGCGCGTGTAGAGCGAGCGGGGGAGGAAGCACCGCCCGTCCGCGAAGATATCGAAGGTGACGTCATGGCCGGCGGCGATGCTGTGGATGCGGTGGGCGATGGCGCGGTCGAGCGGTCGGCTCAAAATGCGCGTAGCACGTGAGGAATCGGTGGGCACGTCGTCGTCGAGCTGCCAGACGCTGGCACCGTTGGCACAGACCGCGTAGTGTACGGCGGGGTGGGCGAGGATGGGCTCAAAGATGCCCGACAGTGGGCGCCCCGTGCAGGGCACAAACTCAATACCGCGGCGCGCAAGCTCGTCGAGCATCGAC
Source organism: Collinsella sp. (assembly GCA_036302525.1). GTDB lineage: Bacteria > Actinomycetota > Coriobacteriia > Coriobacteriales > Coriobacteriaceae > Collinsella. The sequence goes on from JAXJCG010000009.1 coordinate 169,212, forward strand.
CAGGTGGCATCGCTCATCTGCTTATCACTCGTCAGCAGCGTTCCATCCATATCGGAAAACACAATCATTCGTTGCGATCCTTTCTACTGGCATAAAAAGCGTGGCCGAGGGCGGTGATGCCCTGGCCACGCTCGGGTTCTATAACGGTCCGCGTCCTAGCGATCGGCGAGCGGCTTGTACTCCAGCGGCTCGATAACCGGGCGATACGCGGGACGGATGATGCGGTGCGCGCAGAAGAGCTCTTCCATGCGGTGCGCCGACCAGCCGGCCATGCGGGCGACGGCGAACAGCGGCGTAAAGAGCGTCTCGGGCACGCCGAGCATCTTGTAGATAAAGCCCGTGTACAGGTCAATGTTGGCGCAGATGGGCTTGGTCATGCCGTGATCGCGCATCACTTGCGGTGCCAGGCGCTCGATGCGCTCGATGAGCGCGAACTCCTCGCCCAGGTCCTTCTTGGCGGCAAGCGTGCGCGCATAACGGCGGCACACCTCGGCGCGCGGGTCGCTCAGCGTGTAGACGGCGTGGCCCATACCGTAGATGAGGCCCGTGCCGTCGAAGGCCTGCTTGTCGAGAATCTTGCCCAGGTAGGCTGCGACCTCGTCCTCGTCCTCCCAATTGGAGACATGCGCACGGATGTCCTCGTGCATGGACACGACCTTGGCGTTGGCGCCGCCGTGGCGCGGGCCCTTGAGCGAGCCGATGGCCGCGGCGTAGGCGGAATACGGGTCGGTGGCCGAAGAGGACAGCACGCGGCAGGCAAACGTGGAGTTGTTGCCGCCGCCGTGCTCGGCATGCAGCATGAGCATCACGTCGAGCAGCATGGCTTCGTCGCGGGTGAACGCCATGCCGCCGCGCAGGACCTGTAGGATGGTCTCGGCGGTGGAGAGACCGGGCGTGGGGTGCGGCACGTGAACCTCGGAGCCGCGAAGCTTAGCGATCGAGGCCATGTGTGCGAAGGCGGCGATGCGCGGGAGACGTGCGAGCATGGAAATGGCGACGTCGATTTCGTGCTCGCACGTGATCACGTCTGGTTCGGCATCGAAGGCGTAGAGCAGCAGCACGGCGCGCTGGAGCACGTTCATGATGCTCGACGACACCGTGGTCATAGGGAACTCTTTGACGTACTCGTCGCTCAGATGTCTAAAGGCGCCCAGGCGCTCGCAAAAGCCGTCGAGCTCTTCCTTGTTGGGCAGCGAACCCGTGATAAGCAGATAGGCGACTTCCTCGTAGCCGTAGCGATTCTCGGCCTGGGCATTGTTGACCAGATCCTCGATGCTGTAGCCGCGAAGCGTGAGCTTGCCCTGATCGGGCACGACCTTTCCGTCGACCTTGTTGTAGCCGTGCACATCCGAGATGCGAGTGAGGCCCGCGACCACGCCCGAGCCGTCGGCATTGCGCAGGCCGCGCTTGACATTGTGCTCAACAAACAGGCCCTCGTCATAAGGGTCGGTCGGCAGGCCGTGGTAGAGGCTTTCGCTCTCAGGCGAAATCTGGCGGCTTGCTTCGTAATCCAGAACCAGGCGGCTCAAGTGGTCATCGAAGCGGTAATAGATTTTCTTGGCGTCGTAGGCCATGCGCGCTCCTCTCCGGGCCGCATCGGGGTGACTTGCATGGGCATGCGCGCGTCAGGCTATCCCCAGCGGCTTGCTCGCTACAGGCGGTACATAAAGTTGAAGACGTCCTCGCGCTGGATGGACACGTTGACGCCCGAAAGCTCGCCTGCCTCGGCCAGGGCCTTCTGCAGCTCGGCGAAGTCGAGCTTGGACTCGGCGGTGTCGGCCAGCATGGTCATGGTGAAGATGTCCTCGATAATGGACTGCGTAATGTCGCGGATGTCGACGTTGGCCTCGCCCAGAACACGGGTGACGCCGGCGACGATGCCGGGGCGGTTCTTGCCAAGGACGGTGATGACGATACGGGAGGACGAGATCTCGGCCATGGGAAACCCTTTCGCGTGTTGGCGGCGCGCGACGGCGCTCCGCTACGGTACAGTGTTCATCATTGTACCTGTCTGGCGCCAAAAGGGGTGTGCTTGCTGCGGCGTTACACGTCTGCAACATGGATGAAGGTTCGATGGGGTGCGTGCTCGCTGAGGTTGGCCACGCCGCATTGCACAAAGACCGTGAACCTTTTGTGGGACGTGCGGTGCCGTGGTAACATAGCCGAGTTTGTTGTCTTGGTCGGAAACCAAGACGCCTTATGCGCTGATCGGTAACCAGCGCCTGACTAATAAGGAGTCCTACCATGAAGCAGGGTATCCATCCCCAGTATGTCGAGTGCACGGTGACGTGCTCCTGCGGCAACACCTTCAAGACGCACGCTACCGTGTCCGAGATGAAGGTCGAGCTTTGCAACGAGTGCCACCCGTTCTACACCGGCCAGCAGAAGTTCGTCGACACCGGTGGACGCGTCCAGCGCTTCGCCGACAAGTTCGGTGGCGCCGCTGCCGCCCAGCTCAAGAAGGCTGAGGAGGCCAAGGCTGCCAAGGCCGCCAAGGCTGCTGAGGCCGAGGCCGCTCGCAAGGCCGCCGCTGAGGCTAAGGCTGCCGAGAAGGCTAAGCGTGCTGCTAAGTTCGCCGAGGAGGCTGCCAAGCAGGCCGCCGAGGCTCCCGCAGAGGCTCCCGTCGAGGAGGCCGCTGCTGAGGCCGAGACCACCGAGGCTGCTGAGTAAATAGCTCGCCGCGGAATCGCTCGCATTCATGGCATAAGGGCCGTGCATCCGTTTGGGTGCGCGGCCCTTTTCTTTTTATTGGTGCAAACGAACCTGTCTCCATGGCACCAGATTGGTACGAAGGGGACGGATTGGTTTGCGCCAAATGGCAGAGAGGCAGCGTTTTCCCAGATAAAACCTGCCAAAATAAACCTGTCCCTTTTTGGCAGGTTGGTCGTAGTTATTACGTGGCGGTCGAGGTCGACCGTATAGGCCGCGCCTTGTTTGGCTAAAGTACATTTATCTGTGTTTAACTCGCCCGCAGCTGCACGGCGTGGGCGATGGCCAAAAAGGAAAACCACATGGGATTCATGTCAAAGCTGCTGTCCTTTGGATCCGATAAGGACCTTAAGCGCTACTACAAGATCGTTGACCAGATCAACGGTCTTGAGCCCCAGTTTGAGAAGATGACCGAGGAAGAGCTCCGCGCCCAGACCGATAAGTTCCGCGAGCGTTACGCCAACGGCGAGTCGCTCGACGACATGCTCCCCGAGGCTTTCGCCACCGTGCGTGAGGCTTCCAAGCGCATCACGGGCATGCGTCACTTTGACGTACAGCTCATCGGCGCCATGGCGCTTCATGAGGGTCATATTGCCGAGATGAAGACCGGCGAAGGCAAGACCCTGGTCTCCACCTTGGCCGGCTACCTCAACGCTATCGCCGGCAAGGGCGTGCATGTCGTTACCGTCAACGATTACCTGGCAAAGCGCGACTCTGAGTGGATGGGCCGCATCTACAAGTACCTGGGAATGACCGTCGGTCTGCTCCAGAACAACATGCCGCTCGAGCTCAAGCGTCCGGCCTACCAGGCAGACGTCACCTACGGCACCAACTCCGAGTTCGGCTTCGACTACCTGCGCGACAACATGGTCACTCGCCCCGAGCAGCGCGTGCAGCGCGGCCACCATTATGCCATCGTCGACGAGGTCGACTCCATCCTGATCGATGAGGCCAGAACGCCGCTCATCATCTCGGGCGCCGGCACCAAGTCCGCCAGCACCTACAAGGACTTCGCGCGTGCCGTGCGCGGCCTGGAGCGCGGTGAGGACGTGTCGCACGACATGCTCACCGCCACCGAGGACGTCGAGCCCACGGGCGACTACGTCATGGACGAGGCCAAGCACACCATCGCCGCCACCGAGCGCGGTCTTAAGAAGATCGAGCGCCGTCTGGGCATCGATGACATCTACGCCGACCTTTCGGGCCAGCTGGTCAACCACCTGCAGCAGGCGCTGAAGGCCCAGTACATGTTCCATCGCGACAAGCAGTACGTGGTCACTAACGGCGAGGTCAAGATCGTCGACGAGTTCACCGGCCGCATCATGGAAGGCCGCCGCTATTCCGAGGGCTTGCACCAGGCCATCGAGGCCAAAGAGGGCGTGCTCGTGCGCGAGGAGAACCAGACGCTGGCCACCATCACCTTGCAGAACTACTTCCGTCTGTATGACAAGCTCTCCGGCATGACCGGTACGGCGCTTACCGAGGACGCCGAGTTCCGCGAGATCTACAAGCTGCCCGTCGAGGTCATCCCCCCCAACAAGCCCGTGCAGCGTGTTGACCACGAGGACCTGGTGTACCGCACCGTCCAGGCCAAGTACAACGCCGTTGCCGACGACGTCGAGCGACGTCACGCCAAGGGCCAACCGGTCCTGGTGGGCACCGTCTCCATCGAAAGCTCCGAGAAGCTGTCGGCCGCCCTTACCAAGCGCGGCATCGCGCACGAGGTCCTCAACGCCAAGCATCACGAGCGCGAGGCTCATATCGTTGCCCAGGCCGGACGCTACGGTGCCGTGACCATCGCTACTAACATGGCCGGTCGTGGTACCGACATCCTGCTGGGCGGCAACCCCGACGAGCTGGTGCGCGAGCGCCTTGAGTACGAGGGCCTGACCATGGAGGACGTGACGCCCGAGCAGCTCGAGCAGTTTAACGCCGAGGCCAAGGAGACCTGCAAGGCCGAGCGCGAGCGCGTGCTTGCCGCCGGCGGCCTGACCGTCATCGGCACCGAGCGCCATGAGTCCCGTCGTATCGACAACCAGCTGCGCGGCCGCTCCGGTCGTCAGGGCGATCCGGGCGAGACTCAGTTCTACCTGTCGCTCGAGGACGACCTCATGCGCCTGTTCGGCGGCGACAAGATGGACCGCGTCTCCAAGATGATGGTCACCGCCGACATGGGCGACGACATGCCCATCCAGCACAAGATCATTTCCAAGGCCGTCGAGAGCGCCCAGCACAAGGTCGAGAGCATCAACTTCTCCATGCGTAAGAGCGTCCTCGAGTACGATGACGTCATGAACAAGCAGCGCCAGGTCATCTACGCCGAGCGTAACAAGATTCTGGATGGCAAGGACCTGACCGACCACATCACCGAGGTCATGCACGACACCGTGTACCGCTGCGTGCAGGAGTTCTGCACCAAGGACAGCCACGATGGCGAGCGCGATCTCGAGGGCCTGCGCAAGTGGGTCGTGGAGCTGACCGGCCATATCGATACGCCGAAGTTCCCCGACGAGGACTTTGAGGCCCTGGCTGCCGATGTCCTGGCCTACGTTGAGAAGTGCTACAACATGAAGGCCGAGCGCCTGGGTGAGGACCTCATGCGCGAGCTCAACACCCAGGTCATGCTGCGCGTCATCGATACCCGCTGGATGAACTACCTGCAGGAGATGGACTACCTCAAGACCGGCATCGGACTGCGCGGCTTTGGTCAGCGCGACCCGCTGGTCGAGTACAAGACCGAGGCTTATGGCGCGTTCCAGATGCTCGTCGACACCATGTACGAGGATTACCTGCGCACCGTCCTGCGCATCGAGATCAAGGCCGCCCCGCAGGCCGTGGAGCACAAGGAGGACCCCGCGCTCGAGGGTGCGCGCTTCTCCGGCCCCGCCGACGTTGATGGCGACAACGGCAGCTCGGTGCTGCGCAAGCAGGCACAGGTTCAGGCTCGTACGGCCGTCCAGGGAGGCCCGGCTGCTGTCAACAACGGCGGTAAGGTGACCACCTACCGCAAGTCCGAGAGCGATGACCCTTATGTCAACGTGGGCCGCAACGACCTTTGCCCCTGCGGCAGCGGCAAGAAGTTCAAGTACTGCCACGGCAGGAATCGTTAATGGCCGAGGCTTTAGAGGTAACGCCCGCCGAGCTGGACGCGTTTGCGGACCGGCTCGGCGAGGTCGAGTCGTATCTTCATTTGGACGAGAAGCGCACGCGCGTGACTGAGCTCGAGGCCAAAAGCGTGGCCCCCGGCTTTTGGGATGACGCCGACGCCGCTCGCGCCACCATGGAGGAGATCGCTCGCGCCAAGGAAGATATCGCTGCCGTGGATACCGCGCGCGGCGAGCTATCTGACGCCCGCGCGGCGCTGGAGCTTGCCGAGGAGATGGGCGACGACCCCGATGCCGCCGCATTGCGCGAGGAGGCTGCCGCTACGGCAGAACGCCTGGCCCGCGCTATCGACGAGCTCGAGCTTTCGAGCTGGTTTACCGGTGAGTTCGATCACGGCGACGCGATTGTGACCATCAAGCCCGGACAGGGTGGCCTGGAGGCACAGGACTGGACTTTCATGCTCTTTAAGATGTACATGAAGTACTGCCAGCGTCGCGGCTGGAAGGTCACCATTAACGACTGCCCCGCGGCCGAGGTCATCGGCATCGACCGTGCGACCTTTACCGTCGAGGGCAAGGACGCGTTTGGCATGCTGCGCGCCGAGGCCGGTGTGCACCGTCTGGTGCGCATTAGCCCCACCGACGACAAGAAGCGCCGCCAGACCACGTTTGCCGGCGTCGAGGTCATCCCCGTGCTGCCTGACGATATCGACATCGAGATCAGTCCCGACGATATCCGCGTGGACGTGTATCACGCGAGCGGCCCGGGCGGACAGGGCGTCAACACCACCGACTCCGCCGTACGCGTGACGCATTTTCCCAGCGGCATCGTTGTCACATGCCAAAACGAGCGCAGCCAGATTCAAAACAAGGCCGCGTGCATGCAGATTCTCAAGGCCCGCCTGTACGAGATCGAGCTCGAGAAGCGCGCCGAGGCGCTTGACGAGATCCGCGGGCCGAAGACCACGATCGGTTTTGGTAACCAGATTCGCAGCTACGTGCTCTACCCGTATCAGATGGTCAAGGACCTGCGCACGGGCGTGGAGACCAGCAACGTCGAGGCCGTTCTCGACGATGGCGATCTGGATCCGTTTGTGATCGGCTACCATCGCTGGGCAACCGGCAACGCCGATGCGGAAGGCTCGGACGCCTAGGCACATGGTTGGCTCCGGGTCGATGCAAACACTTCGCAGGGGTGGTATTTGCTCGGTGAATCGGTAGAATCGAATACAGCAAGAAGTTCAAAGCGCACTCGTTTGGGTGCGCTTTTTTGAGGGAGGCAGCATGGCATATCGTCTGGACATCAAGCGCATTCTTTCGCTGAACTTCTTTCACGATCTGCCCAAGATTATGCTGGGCTGCGCTCTGGCCGCTATCGCGACGGATCTATTTTTGATCCCCAACGGCCTTGCCGCCGGCGGCGTTACGGGTCTCGCCACGATTATCCAGGCGGTCGGCGCCTCGCATGGCATCTCGCTGCCTGTCGGTATTCAAACCATCGTGATGAATGCCTTGCTGCTGCTGGTCGTTATGCGCGAGGGTGGCATGTTCTACGTGGTCCAGACGGCGACGGGCTTTGTGCTGCTGGGCTTCTTCACCGACCTGTTTGCTCCGTTTGTGGCGCCGCTGGCACATGCCGACCTGATGCTGCCCGCTATGTGGGGCGGCATTATCACGGGCATCGGCTACGGCATGGTGCTGCGCGCCGGTGCCAACACTGGCGGCTCAGACACCATCGGTCAGATTATCTCGCGCAACACATCGCTGCCGGTTGGCTCGACCGTCATGGCGATCGATGTTGCCGTGTGCGCGCTGTCGGCCCCGGTCTTCTCGGTCGAAAACGCGCTGTATGCGGGTCTTTCGATGGTCATTAGCGGTTATGTGATCGATGCTGTGGTCGATGGTGGCAACAGGCGCCGTATGGTGCTCATCATCTCGGACAAGTTTCCCGATATCGCGGCCGACATCATGTATGGCCTGGGCCGCGGCTGCACCAAGTTTAAGGCGACCGGTATGTACTCGGGCGCCGAGAAGCCGGTGATCATGGTCATCGTGAGCCGTCGCGAGCTCAATACGCTCAAGACGATCGTGCGCGAGCGCGACCCGCGCGCCATCGTGACCGTGGCCGACGTTACGGAAACCTTCGGCGAAGGTTTCAAGGACATTAACGCGTAGGGTCGACTGCGTTCCATCCAAAAGACGTTCACATTGATAAACCGTTTCATCAGCGGTTCTGCCTGCTCAATTGTTCAAATAATGATAAATACTCTGGTAAAGCTTCCAGTTTCCAGCATAATGAATGGCGTACGTGCATCGCGGCTGGGTTGGGACGACCTTCTGTGCCGTGCGCATTTTGTCTAAAGAGGATGAAAGGAAGGCACAATGAGCGACGAAGAGCTCAAAAAGGTTGCCAACGAGGTAAGGAAGGGCATCGTCACCGGCGTGCACGCTGCCAAGTCCGGCCATCCGGGCGGTTCGCTCGGCGCTGCCGACATCATGACCTATCTGTACTTTGAGGAAATGAACGTCGACCCGGCCGACCCCCGCAAGGCCGACCGCGATCGCTTCGTGCTTTCCAAGGGCCACTGCGCGCCTGGTCTGTACGCCGTGCTCGCCGAGCGCGGGTTCTTCCCCAAGGAGGATCTCGAGACGCTGCGCCACATCGGCAGCCACCTGCAGGGTCACCCTAACATGAACGACACCCCGGGCGTCGACATGTCCACCGGTTCGCTCGGCCAGGGCATCTCCGCCGCCGTGGGCATGGCCGTTGCCGCCAAGCACTGGGGCGATGACTATCGCACCTACGCCCTGCTGGGCGATGGCGAGAGTGAGGAGGGCCAGGTCTGGGAGGCCGCCATGTTTGCCGGCAACCAGCAGCTCGATAACCTCTGCGTGATCGTCGACCACAACGGCCTGCAGATCGACGGCCCCGTCGAGGAGGTCAACGACCCCATGCCGCTCGCCGACAAGTTCCGCGCCTTTAAGTTCCATGTGGTGGAGCTCGCCGACGGCAATGATTTCGATCAGATCCGCGCCGCCTTTGCCGAGGCCCGCGCCACCAAGGGTCAGCCGACCGCCATTATCGCCGAGACCATGAAGGGCAAGGGCGTCTCCTTTATGGAGAACCAGGTGGGTTGGCACGGTAAGGCCCCCAACGATGAACAGTTTGAGCAGGCCATGGCAGAGCTCACGGCCGCCGGAGAGGAGCTCTAGGATGGCAGACGTCAAGAAAATCGCCACGCGCGTAAGCTACGGCGAGGCCCTCGTCGAGCTCGCCAACGAGCACGATGACTTTGTGGTCCTCGACGCCGACCTGGCCGCCGCCACGCAGACTGGCAAGTTCAAGGCAGCCTGCCCCGACCGCTTCTTCGATGTGGGCATTGCCGAGAGCAACCTGATGGGTGTTGCCGCCGGTATCGCAACCACCGGCCGCGTTGCCTTCGCGAGCAGCTTTGCCATGTTCGCCGCCGGCCGCGCCTTTGAGCAGGTCCGCAATTCCATCGGCTACCCGCACCTTAACGTTAAGATCGGTGCCACGCACGCCGGTATCTCGGTGGGCGAGGACGGCGCCACGCACCAGTGCTGCGAGGATATCGCCCTCATGCGTGTTATCCCCGGCATGACCGTGATTGTTCCCGCCGACGACGTCGAGGCCCGCGCCGTGACGCGCGCCGCCTACGAGTGCGACGGCCCCGTGTACATGCGCTTCGCCCGTCTGGCCTCGCCGGTCATCAACGATTCCGAGACCTACAAGTTCGAGCTGGGCAAGGGCATCGTCATGCGCGAGGGCACCGACGTCACCATCATCGCCTGCGGCCTGATGGTCGGCGAGGCGCTCGAGGCCGCTGAGCAGCTTGCTGCCGAGGGCATCGATGCCGAGGTCATCAACATGCACACCATCAAGCCCATCGATGCCGACCTGATCGTCAAGAGCGCCACCAAGACCGGCCACGTCGTGACCGTCGAGGAGCACTCCGTGATCGGTGGCCTGGGCAGCGCCGTTGCCGATGTCCTGTGTGAGCAGTGCCCGACGCCGCTCAAGAAGATTGGCGTCAACGACACCTTCGGCGAGTCCGGCCCGGGTGCCGAGCTCCTGCACAAGTACGGTCTGGATGCCGCCAACATCGTGGCGACCACCAAGGAGTTCTTGGCCTAAGGCAAGGCGGATCTCAAGGACTGCTTCGCCAGAACTATGGAAACCCGGCAGGGGCGCTCTCTTGGAGAGCGCCCCTGTTTCAGTTGCGGTGAAATAAGGACTGTTTTGCCAGCTTAAAGGCTCAACAGTCCCTATTTCACCGCAACTTATGAAGACGACCCTCAAGCACGGTCCCATCAGGGAAAAGGGCATATATCGGCAAAGTGCAATTCAGACCCTTCCAACTTTGTATATGCAGCACTTCAAGATAAACGCAGCGACCCCTTAGTTACCGCAGGCCGGGCACAGGGTTACTCTCCAAATTTTTCCGCAGGACGGAGGAGCCCCCGCAGCGCGAAGCGCGCAGCGGGGGCTCCGACATGTCCGAGGACGATTTGGAGAGTAACCCTGTGCCCGGCCGACGGGATCCCTAAGCACGCCATGCTTCTTATGTGCAGCAAAGCTAATGCTGCTAAAATACAAAGCGCTCATGTAGTTTAAACGCACGACGATAAGGAGCACCAGTGGGTAACCACTTCCGTACCTCCGGTGCGGGCGATGATGCCCCCAAGACGCAGGCAGGCGTCCAGGGCAGTCGTTTCGCCACTCCGGATTCAGAGGGCCAGCCTGTTGCTCAGGCCCCCGCTCAGCCGGCAGATCAGGCACAGCCGGCATCCGATCCCTTTGCCTACAATCCAACCAGCGATGTCGCGCTTTCCGGCACGGCGGGTTTTGAGCCCGTTCAGGCCGTGACCGCTCGCGTGGAGCAGCCTCAGGCTGGTGCCGCCACGCCGCAGCCTACCATGGCCGGCATTCCCGACCCCTTGGCCCCTGCGACGCTGGCCCCTCAGCCTGCGCAGTCCGGTCTCTTTGCCGCTATTCCCGACCCCACGCAGCCTGCTGCCCCGGTGGTCGAGAGCGATCAGGCAGCCGAGGTCGCAAGCCTCGATAACGCGCTCAACAACCCCGATTTTACGTCGGTGTTTGCGCCCATCGATCCGCAGGCCAGCCGCAAGAAGATGGCCAAGCAGGCCGGTGTCGAGCCCGTCATCCTTATGGAGCATGTCACCAAGATCTATCCGGCACAGCCCAACAAGCCTGCACTCGACGACATCAACATCGAGATCTATCCGGGCGAGTTCGTCTTCCTGGTCGGTCACTCCGGCTCGGGTAAGACCACGCTGCTGTCGACGCTCAACCGTGACGTCAAGCCGACGAGCGGCCGCATCCTGGTTGCCGGTCAGGACCTCATGAAGATCAAGAACCGCAAGGTTCCGTTCCTGCGCCGCCAGATTGGCGCCGTGTTCCAGGACTTTAAGCTTCTGCCGCAAAAGACCGCCTACGAAAACGTGGCGTTTGCCCTGCAGTGCATCGGCAAGCCCAAGGGCGTCATTCGCAGCCAGGTGCCCGAGGTGCTGCGTCTGGTCGGCCTGGCCGATCAGATGGACTCGCTGCCCGACCAGCTTTCCGGTGGCGAGCAGCAGCGCGTTGCCGTCGCCCGCGCTATGGTCAACCGTCCGCCGCTGCTGATCTGCGACGAGCCGACGGGCAACCTCGACCCGGCGATCTCGCTGGGCATCATGAAGCTGCTCGAGCGTATTAACCGCACTGGCACCACCGTGATCGTCGCCACGCACGACCGCGAGATGGTCGATAGCATGCACCGTCGCGTGATCGCCCTTGAGGGCGGCCACGTTATCCGCGACCAGGAGAGGGGAGGTTACGGCAACTATGGCACCAACTAACGTGGGCTACTCCTTCAAAGAGGCAATCAGCCACTTCTTCCGTAACTGGACTACCTCGCTCGGCGCCGTCATCACGATCTTCCTTTCGCTGTTTATCATCGGCCTGTTCATTATGGGTTCCGCGATGCTGAACTCCGTGATCGGTACCGTCGAGGATCAGGTTGTCATTAATGCCTTTATTAGCGATGACGCCGATCAGGCAGACGTCCAGGCCTTTGAGGCCGAGCTCAAGACGTGGAGCAACGTCAAGTCCGTGACCTATAAGGATAAGGACGACGCGCTGGCCGAGTACACGAGCAAGATGTCGGGTAACGCCGACGCCACCATGAGCGCGCTCGACGGCCAGAACCCGCTGCCCGCCTCGTTTGCGATTGAGATGGACGATCCGTCTCAGGTCGAGAGCACGGCCAAGAAGCTCAAGAAGGATGCCGATTTCCAGAAGATCGCGGATGACGGCGACGTCAACGCGAGCGTGCTGTACGGCCAGGAGGAAGTGAGCCGCCTGTTCCAGGTGACCAACTACATCCGCATCGCCGCCGTGGTGCTCGTTGGCCTTCTGACCTTTATCGCATTCATCTTCATCAACAACACGATTCGCCTGTCCATCACGGCGCGTCGTCGTGAGATTGCGATTATGCGTCTGGTCGGCGCCAGCAACGGCTTCATTCGTGGCCCGTTTATCACCGAGGGCGTGCTGCAGGCCATTTTGGGCTCGCTGCTTTCCATCGGCGTTCTGGAGCTGCTGCGCAATCTGATGATTCCGCGTCTGCAGGAGAGCATCGGCTGGATGTCGTTTGCCCTGCCGATGCAGTACTACCTGGTGACCTATGCTGCGCTGATTCTGGTCGGCGTGATTATCGGTCTCTTTGGTTCTGCCATCGCCATGCGCCGCTACCTGCGCGTGTAGGCATGCCTGGAATTCATCCCTTCCAACGGGTCGTCTCTTATGGGGCGGCCCGTTTTTTGATCCCTAGGGGACGGCAGGATGGCGAATCATTTGGGTAGACTCTTTGGAGTCGGCAATCGATAGTTAGGAGGCGCCATGGGGCGCAATAACAAGCATAAGCGTGGAGCTCGCAATCAGCGCGGGCCGGTGCGCAGCGAACGCCGTCCGAGCCTGACCGGGCGCGTGCAGCTCCATGAGCACAGTGCCTATGTCATAACCGAGAATGGCGACTACAAGGTCATGGGCCGTGGCAAGCGCGAGATTATGGATGGCGATACCGTTGCCGTGAGCATTAAGAACAGCCCGCACGGTGAGCGGCGCGCCGTGATCGAAGGCGTGGTTGAGCGCGCAGCCATAAGCGTGGTGGGTACGTACCAGACCGCCGGTCCGCTCGGTGTGATCGAGCCGCTCGATTCGCGTCTGAAGGCTGACTTCTTCATTCTGCCTGAGGATACCTCGGCGGATCGTCTGGGCGTTCACCCGGGTGATGCTGTTGTCGCGCGCATTTTGACCTACCCGACGCGCCTGGAATCGGGCGCTGTGACGATCGAACGCCGCATTGGCGGAGATGACGCGCCCGATTTGGGCGTTCAATATGTGATGGCGCGCTACGGCTATACCGATAGCTATCCCGAGGCCGCGCTGGACGAGGCCGAGGGGCTTTCGCTCGATGTGTCCGCGGCGCTTAAGGACCCGCTCCGCCGCGATCTGCGCGACCGCTTTGTCATCACGATCGACCCGGTCGACGCGCGCGACTTTGACGATGCCATTTCGTTGGAGCGCACGCCCGAGGGTGGCTACAAGCTGGGTGTGCATATCGCCGACGTTTCACACTATGTGGCTTGGGACGGGCATATCGATCTTGAGGCTCGCCATCGTACGACATCGGTGTATCTGGCCGATCGCGTGCTTCCCATGCTGCCCGAACGCCTGTCCTGTGACCTGTGCTCGCTTCGCCCTGACGAGGACCGTCTTGCGTTTACCGTTGACATTGAGCTCGATGCACAGGGTCGCGTGCGGCATTACGATCCGTACCCCAGCGTGATTCGCTCGCGTGTGCGTATGGACTATGACGGCGCCGAGGCGCTGCTGGTGCGTGCCGGCGCGGTTGAGTATTCGGTGCTGGAGGGTGCGGCCGAGGATGTTGCGGCTGCCGAGACCTCGCGCGAGGAAGCGCTTGAGCGCGGTCTTGCGTGCGAGGAGGTCGCCCGCGGCTACAACGTCGACCTCGGCGATTTCCTTGTCGCCGCTAACGAACTCGCCGAACTCCGCCGTCGTATCCGTCGCGCCCGCGGCTCAGTCGATTTTGACACTGCCGAGATTCGCGCTCTATTGGATGAGGACGGAGTGCCCGTGCAGATTGTGGCGCGTGAGCGTTCGTGTGCCACGTCGCTTATCGAGGAAGCCATGCTGCTCGCCAACGAGTGCGTTGCAGAGTGGTTGGCAGACCGTGATATCGAGGCCTGCTATCGCGTGCATGAGAATCCGAGCCCCGATAGCCTGCACGGTGCCGCCGTTGCGCTGGCGCAGCTAGGCATCATTGACGATCGCCGTGCTGCCGGTATTGCCCTGGGGAGCCCCGATGAGCTGCAGGCTGCAGTTGATGCTGCCGCCGGTACGGCCAACGCACCGCTCGTCAACACGCTGCTTCTGCGCAGCATGCAGCGCGCGCTGTACAAGCCGCGCAACGAGGGCCACTTTGCGCTCGCCGCGCCGTGCTACTGTCACTTTACGAGTCCCATCCGTCGCTACCCCGATCTGGTGGTGCACCGCGTGCTCAAACTGCAGTTGGCCTATGAGCAGCTCGGCGGCAAGGACGCCTTGGTCCGTACGCCGCGGCTGATCGGCAAGGGGCGCGAGTCGCTGCCGCGCATTCTGCCGCAGATCTGCCGCGCATGTAGCGATGCCGAGCGCGCGGCAGATGCCGCCAGCCATGCGACGCAAAAGATCAAGATTGCCCAGTACTATGAGGACCGTCTGGGTGAGCGCTATGCCGGAACCGTCTCGTGGGTTAGCAGCATGGGCCTCTTTGTGCGCTTGGACCTAACACAGGTCGAAGGCTTGGTTTCGATCAAGAGTCTGGGCAACGAGTGGCTCGAGTTCGACGAGGACGCGCTTACGCTGACGGGCGCCGACACGGGGACTCGCTATGAACTGGGCCAGCGCGTGATTATCGAGGTCTCGCGCGTCAATACCACGCGTGGACACTTGGACTTTAAGCTTATCCATTAGCTAAATCCCGACTCGTGGCGAGAGAGCGGAGGGCGGTCTTTCGGGACCGCCCTCCGCATTTGAATCGTGACTACCTTGTCGTCTGCTCGGCCGCCCGCTTACCTGCTATTTGAGAGGTAAAACCTACCAAAATAAACCTGTCCCTTTTGGCAGGTTTACAAGAAAGCGGGGATGAGATGGCGACGGTGTACGGGTATGCGCGGGTGAGTTCGCGCGATCAGAATCTGAATCGGCAGCTGGATGCGCTGGGCGCCTATGGCGTGGGCTCAGCGAATATTTATGCCGACCATGCGAGCGGCAAGGACTTCGATCGACCGCATTATCGCGAGCTGTTGCACGTCCTGGGAGACGGGGACGTGCTGGTGGTGCTTTCTATCGACCGACTTGGTCGTAATTACTCCGAGATTCTTGAGGAATGGCGACGCATTACCAAGGAGCTCGGGGTTGCCATTGTGGTGTTGGACATGCCATTGCTTGACACGCGCGCTAGGGCCAGCGGCGCGCCGGATGTGACCAACGTCCTGATTGCCGATATTGTGCTGCAACTGCTGAGCTACGTGGCGCAGGTGGAGCGCGAGAATATCCATCGGCGCCAAGCGGAGGGAATTGCAGCGGCGCGGGCGCGAGGGGTCCGTTTCGGTCGACCTCGCAAGCCATGCCCTCCTCAGTTTGAGCTGGTGCGCGATAGCTATGAGGCGGGCGATATTACCCGCAGCCAGGCAGCAAAGTGCCTGGGCGTGTGCGTGGGGACGTTCGATCGCTGGATGCGCGAGGCGGGGTAGGGTTTTGCGTCGCTTTGTCGCTTCCTGTTGCGATTCAAATTTTGATACGGTGACGATGCCATTTGGGGCTACACTCGCTGATATTCAAAAAAGGAGGTTGGCCCTTGGCGCGCGTAAAACAAATAATCGGATGGACCGCAATTGTTCTGTTCGTTGCAACGCTGGCGGGCATCTGGGTGCTGACGGAGCAAAATGCGGTGGAGACGTCGTTGCTGAGCGAGTCTACCGCGCGTGTGGTGGAGGGCCAGGCTACGGGCGTTCAGGCTGTCGATGCCACGGGTGAAGCTCAGGCGGAGAACGGAATGACCGGGGGCACCGATTCGGCTGCCTCGAATGTCCGGTCTGGCCGACTTGCTTCCATTCGCATGTGGGTGGGCACAAACGTCCGTCGCGTTGCCCATACCGTAGAGTTTTTCTTCGTCGGATTGTTCGCCTCCGTGGTCGTGGTTTGCTTTTCCAGGCGTCCGTGGAGCGTATGCTCCCGTTGCGTGCCCGTATTGCTCTTTTGCGCCGCCTGCTCCGTTGGCGATCAGGTACATAAGATCTTTGTTCCCGGCAGGCATTTCGACGTTATCGATTTAGGATTCGATGCTGCGGGCTATGTCACCGCCATGCTGTTGGTATTGCTGGCAGCGGCGTTGGTGCGCCATGCGACTCGGCCGATCGGCGCCCATGCGAGGCGCTAGCCGGTAACAAACCCGTTTCTGATAATGCGGCCTCGTTGAATTATTTTGTGTCGCGCGTATTTCCGAGCGGTCGGATTTGAGGGGCGAGCGGTAGAACGCTCGCCCTTTGTGCGCCACGATGCGGCATAATGTACCGCAAAAGCTGTTTGTATCCGGTACGAATCGTTCGTTGGTCTTTAATTCTTCTCAACGGAGGTGTTTGAGATGGCAAACGGATTGCTTTTGCGGCTTCGCGAGCGTGAGCTCAGCGCGAGCCCGGCGGAACGCAATGTCATCGCATATGTAAGCGCTCATCCGCACGAGGTGGTCGGGCTGTCCGTCCGCGGTCTTGCCGATGTCACGTTCTCCTCGCCCTCGAGCATTTTGCGCTTTTGCAAGCGTTTGGGTTTTGCGGGCTACAAGGAGTTCCAGCGCGAACTGATTGCCGAGCTGGCGCTCTTAGGTGACAAGAAAGACGTAGCCCTCGAGGACATCTCCATGGATGACAGCGTCGAACGTATCGTGGGGAAGGTGATGAAAAGCAACGTGCGCACGATCGAGGCGACGGCGCGAACGCTCGATTACACCGTCTTGGAGCGATGCGCGGCCCGTCTTAAGCGGGCACGCGCGGTCAATCTGTTCGGTATTGGTGCCTCTCGTTTGGTCGCGCACGACCTGGCGCAAAAGCTCATGCGTGTCGACAAAGAGTGCCATCTGTACGACGACTGGCATGATCAGCTCTTATGTGCCAAGAACATGCATGAGGGCGATATGGCAATCGCCTTTAGCTACTCGGGCTTGACGCAAGAGGTGCTGGACTGCACCGCCGAGGCTCAACGTCACAACTGTCCCGTTGTGGCCGTTACCAAAGTAGATGGATCATCCAAGCTTGCCACCATGGCCGATGCCGTGCTCGGCGTTGCTGCGAGTGAACCCTTGGTCCGCAGCGGTGCCATGGCTTCGCGTATGGCCCAGCTTATGGTTGTCGATGCCCTGTACGCTGCTTACGTTGCCAGCGACTACGAACGGGCGACGCATGTCATTAAGCAAAACTACATCGAGAAACAGGAAAGATGAGGTGAATGAAATGCTCGATTTAACAAAATTCACGACCGAACAGCGTAATCAAAGGTCAATGGACCTCGATACGATGACATCGCTGCAAATCGTCACGACGATGAACGATGAGGATCTTCGTGCCGTCCAGTCGGTCACGAAAGTGTTGCCCCAGGTTGCCACAGCAATCGACTGGGCTGCTGAGGCACTCGAGCGCGGCGGGCGCGTCTTTTACATGGGCGCAGGCACCAGCGGTCGTCTGGGCGTACTCGACGCTTCGGAGTGTCCGCCCACGTTTGGCGTGTCACCCGATCTGATTGTCGGGCTCATTGCCGGAGGCGAGACGGCGTTTATCAAGGCTGTCGAAGGTGCCGAAGACAGCGATGAGCTTGGCGCGAACGACCTGCGAGAGCGTGGACTCTCGGACAAGGATCTTGTCGTTGGCCTGGCGGCAAGCGGCCGTACTCCTTATGTGGTGGGCGGCCTTGCGTACGCCAAGGCAACTGGGTGCAAGACCATTGCAATTGCCTGCAACCAAGGGTCGAAGATCGGGGAGAGCGCAGATCTTGCCATTGAGCCCGTGCCCGGTCCCGAGGTGCTGACCGGCTCAACGAGGCTCAAGGCGGGAACGGTTCAAAAGCTCATTCTCAACATGATTTCGACCGGTGCCATGGTCAAGATCGGCAAGGTATACCAAAACCTGATGGTCGATGTGCAGCAGACGAACGAGAAGTTGGTGGTGCGCGGCCAGAACATCGTGATGGAGGCGACCGGCTGCACGCGCGAGCGCGCCGTTCAGGCGCTTGCAGATGCCGGCGGCCATGTAAAAACCGCTATTGTCTCGGTACTGTTGGACTGCGATGCCGAGCAGGCTACGGTAGCTCTTGAGCGGGCGCGAGGCCATGTCCGTGCTGCGGTGAGTGGCCATGAGAAGAGCAATGCCGACGCCCAATAGGTGCGCGGCGTGAGCTGATATGACATCCAGACGAGATACCCAATACAAGGAGGAGTTATGACGAACAAAGAGCTGGCTCAAAAGCTGCTGGACCTTTTGGGCGGTAAAGACAACGTGCTGGCAAACGCGGCGTGCATGACGCGCCTGCGCGTGACCGTCAAAGACGCGGGCAACGTCGACACGGAGGGCATTAAGGCACTCGACGGCGTGATGGGCCTGGTCGAGGACGACACGATGCAGATCGTGCTGGGTCCGGGCAAGGTGAATAAGGTGCTCGAGGAGTTCTCCAAGCTCACTGGCCTTGCGAAAGGCGTTGCCGACGAGAGCGTGGTTGACGCTGCGGCCACAAACAAGGCCGCGCAGAAGGCCAAGTACGAGTCTAAGCCGGTTCAGGCCTTCCTCAAGAAGATTTCCAATGTCTTCGTCGCCCTGCTTCCCGGCATCATTGCGGCTGGCCTCATCAACGGTATCTGCAACGTCATTAACGTTTCGACGGCAGGCGCGCTTGCAGGCGAGTGGTGGTACCAGGGCATTCGTTCCATGGGCTGGGCCCTGTTTGCCTATCTGCCCATCTTGGTGGGCTATAACGCGGCGCGTGAGTTTGGTGGCTCCGCTGCGCTGGGCGGCATCGCCGGTATGATGTGTATCGCCAACAGTGCCATGCCCCTGCTTGCGCCCGGCGCGGCTGATCCTGCCGCTGCCATTCTGCTGCCGCTCACCAATGCGCAGTACAACCCCGCAGCGGGCGGCATGATCGCGGCTCTCATCGCTGGCGCATTTTTTGCCTGGATGGAGCGTCAGATTCGCAAGGTTATGCCCAACGCACTCGACACGTTCTTGTCCCCGCTGCTGGTGCTCATCATCGGCGCCTTTGCTCTGATGCTCGTCATCCAGCCGGTTGGCGCATGGCTGACGACTGCCATCTTTAGCGTTTTGACCTTTATCTTCGAGAAACTGGGCGTCCTGGGCGGCTATATCCTGTCGGCAGGCTTCTTGCCGCTGGTGTCCGTCGGCCTGCATCAGGCGCTCACGCCGATCCACGCTATGCTCAACGATCCCGACGGCGCTACCAAGGGTATCAATTACCTGCTTCCCATCCTTATGATGGCTGGCGGCGGCCAGGTCGGTGCCGGTTTGGCGCTGTACTTTAAGACCAAGAATGCCAAGCTCAAGAAGTACGTCGCAGAGTCCATTCCCGTTGGAATCCTGGGTGTGGGCGAGCCTCTGATGTATGCTGTTACGCTGCCGCTCGTTCGTCCGTTTGTGACGGCCTGCCTGGGTGCCGGATTTGGCGGCGCGCTCGCGGCGCTGCTTCACATCGGCACGGTTTCTCAGGGCGTTTCCGGTCTGTTTGGCCTGCTGATCGTCGTTCCTGGCCAGCAGCTCGGCTACGTTGCCGCTATGCTGCTTGCCTATGCCGCCGGCTTTGTCCTGACGTGGTTCTTTGGCGTCGACGAGCAGAAGATCAACGAGTTCTTTGGCGAGTAGTTTGATATCGCGAGCCGTGTTGCTCGGGGTTCGCGGCGCGCGGCAGATTTCTTGATGTTATGGTTGTGCCGGCGGGGCTAGCTGCTCCGCCGGCCTTTTTTAAAGGAGCGTTGAAGCGTGAAAACGGGTATTTCGATTTATCTTTCCAGCCCTTTGCAGGATATTGAGCGGACGATTGAGCGTGGCGCCGCGGCGGGTGCGCGCTACGCGTTCACCTCGCTGCATATTCCCGAGGATGGGGGAGCGGCGTATACCGATAAGGTCCGTCATGTGCTGTCGCTGCTTTCCGCCCGCGGCATTGCGCTCATTGCCGATGTGGGGCCTCGCACGTGCGATTTGCTCGGGCTTGAGCGCATTGAGGACCTGTGCGATCTGGGGTTGGAATACCTTCGTTTGGACTATGGCTTTAGCGCCCAGCGGGTCGCGGAGCTGTCCGGTGTATTTCGCATTGTGGTCAATGCATCGACGGTGAGTTCTGATGAAATCGCATCGTGGCGTGAGGCCGGTGCCGATGTGACTCGTTTTGCCGCCTGCCACAATTTTTACCCCAAGCCTTATACCGGTTTAGCTCTGGAGGACATTGCTCGGGTGAATCTTCGTCTTGCGGCGCTTGGATTCGAAATCATGGCTTTTGTGCCGGGTGATGCTAACGTTCGCGGGCCGGTATTCGAGGGACTGCCGACGGTCGAGGCGCAGCGCGGTCGCGCGTCAAAGGTTGCACTCAATATGCTTGAGCTTGCACATGGCGCCGATTGCGACATTGTGTTGGTCGGCGACCCCGATCTATCCGATGCGGGCTGGGCGCAGTTTGCTCAAGTTTCCGCCGGATACGTGGATTTGCAATGCGAGCTTGAGCCCGGTTATGCCTATGTGCGCGGGCAGATTCATCACGACCGGCCCGACTCGAGCGTCCTCATTTTTAGGTCTCAGGAGTCACGTACGACGCTTAAGCCGGATTCCGTGCCGACGGATGTCGGAGCCGGCCTGCCGCGAAAGGCGGGGTCGATCGCTGTGAGCAATAGCGGATATGGGCGCTACGAAGGCGAGCTTGAGATTGCGCGGGTCGATCTTCCCGGTGACGAGCGCATGAACGTTGCGGGCCATATCACGCCCGAGGCAATGGAGCTGCTGCCGTTCATTAAACGCGGATTCGGGGTACGGTTCGTTTAGCGTGTGACCCGTGGGCTACAATTGGCCCATCATACGAAGGCGCCTCGTGTGGCGTGTGCCTGCGTTGGCCGATCTATATTCGGAGGATTCCCATGACCGTACTGTTTGTTGAATATCCCAAGTGCTCGACCTGTAAGAAGGCCAAGGCATGGCTGGACGAACATGGGGTAGAGTATATCGATCGCGATATCGTTTTGGACAATCCCACGGCTGATGAGCTTGCGACCTGGATTGCTCGTTCGGGGCTGCCGGTGCGGCGCTTCTTTAATTCGTCGGGCATGAAATATCGAGAGCTGGGCCTGAAGGCGCGTCTGGATGCGGGCATGACGGATCGGGAGTGCTACGAGCTGCTGGCGACCGACGGCATGCTGGTCAAGCGTCCGCTGCTGGTGGGCGACGACTTTGCGATTCCCGGCTTTAGGGAATCGGCTTGGGCCGAGGCGTTGCTGTAGCGGCTGCGGAAAGTGCGTCCCGGAATTCGCTTCCAGAATGGGATGCACTTTCCCAAAGTGGCCGGTTGCGGAAAGCACGTCCCATTCTGAGCTTCGATTGCGGGACACGGTTTCCGGTTGAGGGCTCAACGGGAAAGTGGGGACCAGTTTGAGCTTGAAATCTGGGACGCACTTTCCGCCGGCGGGCCTGCCTCAGTCAGTCCGCCAGCTGTGCCCATTCGTGCGGATCGTAGACTTTTACGTGCTTGTTGGGCTTGCCACTCCAGTACTCCTCGTCCATAAAGGGCAGATATGCCTGAACGCCAGGGCAGATAAAGGGAATCCGCTTCTGTTGCAGTCGCTCGCGCTGACGCTGTTCCAGGTGCGCCTCGGATATGACGGTCGGCATGCCGGACAGCTCGACGAGACTTGCCTGGATTCGCTTAAGGTCGGGGAGTCCCGCGTGCCATGACATCCGCATGATCAAAAAGGATGCACGGCGGTATTTTGCCTGCACCACAGTAATGGCGGGGCGCAGTGTGGGATGGATTTTGTCCCGTTCGGGCCAAAGGTCGGCAGTGATCTCGAGGCCCAGGGTCTCCCATAGGTAATCAAGCTCTTCGTCCATGGCGCCTCATATCTACGCGATCATTGATACTTCGATTGTGTTGCCTGGCGCTATCGTTTTCACGGTAGAATCTGCCAACGGTTGACGGCTACCGCTCGCGGCGTTTTGCCCTTCGCGTACAGCGGTTGGCTTCACAGGTCCTTCACGGGTTGGACTAAATAAGGCCAATTTGACTGAATTTCAAAAAAGTCAAAATTGGGGCTTGCGTCACGGCGAGACTTCCCGTATATTTCTTTCTTGCGCAAAGGCACAGCCGAGCGCAGCGATGCAGTCATTGGGATGTCGTCTAATGGCAGGACAGCGGATTCTGGTTCCGTCAATGGGGGTTCGACTCCCTCCATCCCAGCCATTGCATTTGCTACATATGGCCCGTTCGTCTAGCGGTTTAGGACGCCGCCCTCTCAAGGCGGAGATCACCAGTTCGAATCTGGTACGGGCTACCAAAATTGAACGCCCGGGCCTCGTAAGAGACCCGGGTTTTGTGTATTGACCGTATATACGGCGCCTGCCGTGTTTCGCTCAGATCGAGGAGTAGCCATGGATCTGCCCATCAGCTTGCAAGACATCACGTATGCCGAGAACTATCTGGCGCAGGGCGACCTGGCTACGGCGACGCCGCTGCTGGAGCGTCTGGTGGAGCTCGCCGAGGAGTATATCGACGCTGAGTGCAAGACGGAGGAGAAGCGCCAATACTTTAGCTTCGATAGCAAGTTTGAGCGCTTGGCCTATCGCCGCGTGGAGAAGGATCCGCGCGAGCTCGTGCAGGTCGAGGTGCCGTTTGACCGCCTGTACTCTGATATGGCGTTTGCCTACATTCGCCAGCAGGATTATGTGAGCGCTCGTAATGCCCTGATGCAGGCTGTGCGTTGGGACCCCATGAACTGCAACTATCGCTTGGATTTGGCCGAGCTGTTCCGCGCACTCGAGGACAAGCAGGAATGGGCATCGCTCTCGTTCTCGGTGCTGGAGCGTGCAAGCGATGGCAAGTGCGCCGCCCGCGCTTACGCCAATCTAGGCCAGTACTTCTTGGAGCCCGAGACCGAGAACGTTTCGGCTGCCGTGGGCTGCGCGCGTCTGGCGCTGCGCCTGGCGCCCAACGATGCGCATACGACGCGCCTGCTCAACAAGATCCATACCACCTATCCGGATGCCGCCGATGAGAGCGACGACCACGTGATGGGTGAACTGGCCCTGCAAGGCGTGCCGACCTCGCCTTCGGCCGAGATTGCCATCTGCCTGATTATGTGCGCGACCGATGCTGCAAGCGACGGCGACAAGCAGGAGGCGACGCGCCTGACGGTGCGTGCTCGCGACTTGGTGGGCGAGGAGGCCTGCGCGGCGATTATCAAACTGGTGCGCGAGAGCGATGCCGAGCTCAATGCCGAGCGCAAGGCAAAGCGCGAGACTGCGGGCTCAAACGCCGATGGAGCCAAGGAGGCCGGCGATGCCCAGTAAGCGCGAGCGCAAACTCATTTCCAAGAATCGCTCGGCACATCACGAGTACTTTATCGATGAGACGTTTGAGTGCGGTATTGAGCTGAGCGGCACCGAGGTCAAGTCGATTCGCGAGCGCGCCTGCCAGATCACTGACACTTTTGCGCTGATTCGTGGCGGCGAGTGCTGGCTCATCGGACTGCATATCCACCCTTATAGCCATGGTGGCGTGTGGAATCGCGATCCCGACCGTCGGCGTCGTTTGCTGCTGCACCGCAAGGAGATCGACTTTCTTGACGGCAAACTTCGCAACCGTGGTTATGCGCTGGTTCCGTTGGAGCTCTACTTTAATACCGACGGCCGCGTAAAGCTGCTGCTGGGTCTGGGTCGCGGCAAGAAGCTCTACGACAAGCGCGAGGACATGGCCAAGCGTGATGTCCAACGCGAGATCGACCGCGCCCTTAAGGAACGCAACCGCTAGGCACTCTGTATAAGTTGCGGTGGAATACGGACTGTTTTGCCTGTTTGAGGGGCTATTCAGTCCCTATTTCACCGCAACTGCGGGCGTCTCATCTTTCTTACTGTTCTGACACATATGTCTCAAAGGCGGCGTCCGTTATGGGTGCCGCCTTTTTTGTGGGTACATACATCCATGAGGTTCAATCCTGGGTTAGGGGAGTGATCGTTATGGACAAAACTGCGTTCTTTACGATGCCGAGCGGTCTGTATGTGGTGAGTGCCGCGGCCGACGGGCTGCGTGCCGGCTGCGTTATCAACACAGCGGTGCAGGTGACATCCGCCCCGGCGCGCATCTCGGTTGCCGTGAACAAGGAAAATGTCACGTCCGGCGTAATCGCATCGGCTAAGGCTTTTACGCTGACCGTGATTGACCAGACCGCCGACATGCTCTATATCGGCAACTTTGGCTTCCGCACCAGCAGCGATTACGACAAGTTTGCCAAGTACGAGACCCACGAGACCACTCTGGGCATGCCCTATGTGCCCGAGCACGCGGCGGCGCTGTTCAGCTGCCGTCTGATTGATACCGTGGATGTGGGCACGCACCTGCTCTTTATCGGCGAGGTGGAGGACGCCGAGCGCTTGAGCGGCGAGGCCCCGCTGACCTATGACTACTATCACAAGGTCTTGAAGGGCAAGACGCCGCCCAAGGCTTCGTCGTATCAAGGCTAGAAATGTTCTAAAAATACTTGCATTATATTATTGAGAATCTATACTAATAAGTGAAGTACATCACCAGTCGCGTTCGAGAGGAGAACATCATGGCTGAGGAGAAGAAGACGTATAAGTTCGTGTGCACCGTTTGCGGTTACGAGGTTGAGGTCGACACGCCCGAGCTGCCCGAGGATTACGTATGCCCGGTCTGCGGCGTCGGCCCCGATGAGTTTGAGCTCGTCGAGGAGTAACTCGTAGACACACGGCGATTAGCTATACAGAGCTCTGTCCAAGGGCCCCGGTCGAATTCTCGGCCGGGACCCTTTTGATTTATCTGACGGTTTAAAACGGTCTCACGTGTTACAGATTGAGACGTTATATCTGGACAGTTACGCCATCCCAATTACATCCCCGTTAGCAGCACGATGTCGAGAATCGTCACGATGACGCCGATTCCTACGAGCAGCGCGTTGAGCGGGCGCGAGTTGGTGTATTTGCCCATGACGCGGGGCGAACTGGTGAGTCGTATGAGCACAAAGACCGTAATTGGCAGCTGAAGCGACAGCAGCGCCTGACTCCAAATGAGACCCTCAAAAGGATTCGGGACGACCAAGCACGCCGCCACTGCGCCGACGAAGCAGGCCGCCACCCCGATCGAGGAATGTCGGTCGTGGATGTCGTATTCCTCGTCGAACATGCCCGCGGTGATGGTGCCCGCCGCCATGCCCGCCGTCACACTACTCGATAGTCCCGCAAACAGCAGTGCCACCGCAAAGATGGTCGAGCTTGCCGGGCCCAGAATGGGGGAGAGCGTGGCCGCTGCGACGGCGAGGTCGTCTACGATCATGCCGTGCGCAAAGAAGGTCGTTGCGGCCAGGATGACCATGGCCGAGTTGATTGCCCAGCCCACGCCCATCGAAAAGAGCGTGTCGAAGAGCTCGTAGCGCAGACGTTCTTCGATAACCTGCTCGCCTTGGCCTTCAAAGTGCATGGATTGGATGACCTCGGAGTGCAGGAAGAGGTTGTGGGGCATAACGACCGCGCCTAGGACACTTACGATAATCGCGGCCGAGCCGGTGGGCATACAGGGTGTGATCCAGCTTGCGGCGGCTTGCGGCCAGTCGACCTTGACTAGTGCAAGCTCGGCTAAAAACGAAAGTCCTACCACGCCTACGAAGGCGATGATCCATCGCTCGGCGCGTTTGTAGGAGCTTGTCATGAGCATGGCAATCGATGCCGCCGCCACGATGATGCAGCCGGCGCGTACGGGCAGGCCAAAGAGCATTTGAAGCGCGATCGCACCGCCCAGGACTTCGGCCATGGCGGTGGCGACCGTGGCTAGATACGCGCTGCCGAGTATCGCACGCCCGACGAGGCGGGGTAGGTGGCGCGTCGTGGCCTCGGCAAGACACATGCCCGTGGCGATGCCCAGGTGCGCCGCGTTGTGCTGCAGCACGATGAGCATGATCGTGGACAGCGTGACGATCCACAGCAGCGCGTAGCCAAACTGCGAGCCCGCGGCCATATTGGAGGCCCAGTTGCCCGGGTCGATAAAGCCGACGGTGACGAGCAACCCGGGGCCGATATGCCGCGCAATGTCTAGGCCTCCGTGACCACCGGTGCGCCGGGAACCAAAGTGTTGTTTGAGATGGTTGAGCATGGTGCACTCCTGCGTGCCGTTTGTTTGACGCCGCAAAGGATACCTGTTTTAGGCTAAAAAGTTAACCAAGACTAACAAAATTGTTGTATTTGGATAGGCTGGTGAAAGGGGATTGCCGAAATGTCTTGATCTGTAACAACTAGGGATGGAAATTGGGTCTTACTGTTACAGATTGAGATGTTTGAAGCGGTGAGCTTACGGGCCGAACCTGGGGCCCTTGTTGTCGCCCTTGAGGTCGGCGGTGTCCACTCGTAGGGCGTGCGTTACGCGATTGTTTCGAAACGGGTGGGAAACACAACAGGCCGGCGATGCTCCTAGTATGCCTATTCAACTGACTGTCTAAATATCTAGGGGAGGATCGCGATGCAGGCAGATTCCGCTCAGCAGCAGGGCCTTTATCGCCCCGAATTCGACCACGATGCATGTGGCATCGGCGCGCTTGCCGATATCAACGGCGAGCGCCATCACCAGATTCTGGACGATGCGCTGTCCATTCTGGTCAACTTGGAGCACCGCGGCGGTACGGGACTCGAGAAGAATACCGGCGACGGCGCCGGCATCCTGTTTCAGGTCCCGCATCACTTTTTCCGCAAAGAGGCTCAAAAGTGCGGCCAGATTCTGCCGGCAGAGGGCGACTATGGCGTGGTCATGCTGTTCTTCCCGCAGGACGACAAGGGCGTAGAGGATGCCCGTCGCGTGTTTGAGGAGGGCTGCGCCGAGGCCGGCGTGCCGCTGCTCTTTTGGCGCGAGGTGCCCGTCGACCCGCACGACCTGGGCGAGACGGCCCGCGCCTGCATGCCTACCATCCTGCAGGCCTTTCTGGGCCGCCCCGACGACACGCCGGCCGGCGACGCATTCGAGCGCCGCCTGTACGTGTGCCGCCGCACCATCGAAAAGAAGGCCGACGCTGAGTTCGCCCTGCGCGACAAGATCTTCTATGTGTGCTCCATGAGCTCGCGCACCATCGTGTACAAGGGCATGCTTGTGGCCACGCAGATGCGCCGTTTCTTCATCGACCTCAACGACGCCGCCGTCAAAACGGCCGTGGCGCTCGTCCACTCGCGCTACTCCACCAACACCACGCCCAGCTGGGAGCGCGCACATCCCAACCGCTTAATCATCCACAACGGCGAGATCAACACTCTCAAGGGCAACGTCAACTGGATTCGCGCCCGCGAACCCAACCTGTACAGCCCCGTGCTGCAGCACGATCTTGAGCGCGTGATGCCCATCATCAACCGCGAGGGCTCCGATTCCGCGATTCTGGACAATGTGCTTGAGTTTTTGGTCATGAACGGTCGCCCGCTTACGCGTGCCGCGTCCATGTTGCTGCCTGAGCCGTGGGACCACAACGACAGCCTGAGTGAGGAGCGCCGCGCCTACGACGCTTACCAGTCCATGCTCATGGAGCCGTGGGATGGCCCGGCGGCCATCGCCTTTACCGACGGTCGCACGCTGGGTGCCGCCCTCGACCGTAACGGCCTGCGCCCCGCCCGCTACTATGTGACGCGCGACGGTCGCTTTATGCTGGCAAGCGAGGTGGGCACCATCGAGGTGAGCCCCGAGAACATCCTGACGAGCGGCTGTCTGGGGCCGGGCCAGATGCTCGAGGTCGACTTTGCCCGCGGTCGCGTCATCTACAACGACGAGCTGCGTGCCCGTTACGCCAAGGAAAAGCCCTACCGTGATTGGATTGCCGAGGAGACGCTGACCGTCGACGCGCTCGATGAGCCCGTTGCGGCAACACCCGCCGAGGACGACGAGGTGCCTACCGCCGTGCGTATGGCCAAGCTCGGCTATCACTGGGATGATGTTGACGAGGTCGTGCGCCCCATGGCCCAGCAGGGCAAGGCACCGCTCGCTTCGATGGGTATCGATGCGCCGCTGGCCTGCCTGTCCAAGAAGACGCGTTCGTTCTTCGATTACTTCTATCAGCTGTTCGCCCAGGTCACGAATCCGCCGATCGATGCCCTGCGCGAGCATATGGTAACCTCGACCACGCTCTACCTGGGCAACCACGGTAACCTGCTCGAGGACTCCCGCACGGCCTGCCAGCTGGTGCGCCTGGAGCGCCCGTTGCTCAACGAGGAGGAGTTCGACCGCATCTGCGCCATCGACCGCGTGGGCTTTAAGACCCGTCGCTTCCGTGCCGTCTACCGCCGCGACGCCGGCGAGGGCGCGCTGCAGGCTGCGCTTAAGCAGCTTGCCGAGGACGTTGAGGCTGCGGTCCGCGACGGTGTGAACATCGTGGTGCTGAGCGATCGTGCCGCTGCGGGCGAGGTGCCCGTGCCGTCGCTGCTCGCTGTGGGCTGCGTGCACAACCACCTGATCCGCGCCGGCGTGCGTACCTTTGCCGACATCGTGGTGGAGTGCGGCGATGCCGTGTCTCCGCACGACTTTGCGGCGCTGGTGGGCTACTCCGCGAGCGGCATCTATCCGTACAACGCGCATGCGTGCATTCGCGATCTGGCGGCGCGCGGCGACCTGGACGTGACGGCCGAGCAGGGCATCGACAACTACAATAAGGCCGCGACGGCGGGTATCGTCTCCATCATGTCCAAGATGGGCATCTCCACGGTGCAGAGCTACCATTCGGCGCAGATCTTCGAGGCCGTGGGCTTTACGCCCGAGTTCGTCAACGCGTACTTTGCCGGCACGGTGAGCCGTGTGGGCGGTATGGGTGTCGAGGACGTCGAGCGCGAGCAGAACGAGCGCTACGACGCCGCGCTCGCTATCCTCAAGAGCCCGGCTCCCGATCAGCTGCCCACGCTGGGTCTGACCAAGTGGCGCCCGCTCAGCGGCGAGGATCACCTTATCGACCCGCAGACCGTCTACCTGCTGCAGACCGCCTGCCGCGAGGACAGCTACGACACCTTTAAGGAGTACAGCGCCCGCCTGCACCGCACCGGCCGTGCCGTGCGCCTGCGTGACCTGCTGGACTTTAATGCCAACGGTCGCACGCCGGTTTCGCTCGACGAGGTGGAGCCCGCGCTCAACATCGTCCGTCGCTTTAACACCGGCGCCATGTCGTACGGTTCCATCAGCAAAGAGGCACACGAGTGCATGGCCATCGCCATGAACCGCCTGCACGGTCGTTCCAACTCGGGCGAGGGCGGCGAGGATCCGCGTCGCGAGACCCCGCTGGCCAACGGTGACTCCAAGAATTCCGCCATCAAGCAGGTGGCAAGCGCGCGCTTTGGCGTGACGAGCCGCTACCTGTGCAGCGCCTTCGAGATTCAGATCAAGATGGCCCAGGGC
Source organism: Collinsella sp. (assembly GCA_036302525.1). Taxonomy (GTDB): domain Bacteria; phylum Actinomycetota; class Coriobacteriia; order Coriobacteriales; family Coriobacteriaceae; genus Collinsella. The sequence goes on from JAXJCG010000009.1 coordinate 198,783, forward strand.
GCCAAGCCCGGCGAGGGCGGTCACCTGCCCGGCAAGAAGGTCTACCCCTGGATTGCCGAGGTCCGTCAGTCCACGCCCGGCATCGGCCTGATCTCGCCTCCGCCGCACCACGACATCTACTCCATCGAGGACTTGGCAGAGCTGATCTTTGACCTTAAGAACGCCAACCCCGGCGCGCGCGTGTCGGTCAAGCTGGTCAGCGAGGCCGGCGTCGGCACCATCGCCACCGGCGTGGCCAAGGGCGCTGCCGACAAGATTTTGATCAGCGGCCACAACGGCGGCTCGGGTGCCGCTGCTCGCGATTCGATCTGGCACGCGGGTCTGCCGCTGGAGCTCGGTCTTGCCGAGGCCCAGCAGACGCTGCTGCAAAACGGCCTGCGCTCGCGCGTAGTGCTCGAGGCCGACGGCAAGCTCATGGACGGCACCGATGTTGCTGTCGCCTGCCTGTTGGGCGCCGAGGAGTTTGGCTTTGCGACCATGCCGCTCATCTCCATGGGCTGCCTCATGCAGCGCGACTGCCAGCAGGATACCTGCCCGGCCGGCATCGCCACGCAAAACTGTCGCCTGCGTCGCGGCTTCCGCGGCAAGCCGGAGCACGTCGAGCACTTTATGCTCTTTGTTGCCGAGCAGCTGCGCGAGGTCATGGCGAGCCTGGGCTTCCGCACCGTCGACGAGATGGTCGGCCATCCCGAGTGCCTGCGCCAGATCGAGGTCCCGGGCAACCGCAAGGCCAACCTGCTCGATCTGTCGCCCGTGCTGGCAAGCGTGACCTGTGAGTTTGGTGCCCACATCCCGGGCGCCGACGGCCGTCACTTCCTGCCCCAGATGGCTGCGGGCAGCGAGCTCGATAAGACGCTCGACTCCACGTTGTTTGTGCCCTATACGGCCGATGCCCGTGCGCACCTGCGTCCGATTCGCTTTCGCGCCGATATCGCCAACGTCAACCGCTGCGTGGGCACCATCTTGGGCAACGCGGTGACCAAGGCACATCCCGAGGGCCTGCCCGCCGGCTCCATCACCATCGATTGCGATGGTTCGGCCGGTCAGAGCTTTGGCGCCTTCCTGCCGCGCGGCATTACGCTCAACGTGTGCGGCGACGCCAACGACTACTTTGGCAAGGGCCTTTCGGGCGGCGAGGTGTCGGTGCGCCCCAACCCGCATGCGACCTACAAGTTCGACGAGAACATCATCGTGGGCAACGTGGCCTTCTTTGGCGCCACGAGCGGTCGCGGCTTTATTAACGGCTTGGCAGGCCAGCGCTTTGGCGTGCGCAACTCCGGTGCCACGGTGGTGGTCGAGGGCTGCGGCAACCATGGCTGCGAGTACATGACGGGCGGTCTGGCGCTCATCCTGGGCGAGGTCGGGCAGAACTTCGCCGCCGGCATGACGGGCGGCGTGGCTTACGTCTTTGACCAGTACGGCACGCTCGATGCCCGTGTGAACCACGAGAGCGTTGAGCTCAAGGCCCCGACGGCCGGCGAGCTGGCGCAGATTCGTGCGCTCATCCAGGAGCACGTGGACGCGACGCAGAGCCCGCGCGGCATTAAGCTGCTCTACAGCTTTGAGACGATGAGCAAGCACTTTGTGAAGGTCATTCCGACCGAGTACGAGCGCGTGCTGGCGATTGTCGCCGCCGCCGAGGCCGTCGGCAAGACGCATGCGCAGGCAGAGGAGCTGGCGTTTGACATTGTGACCGGTCGCGCGAGTGCCGCGGATGTCGCTCGCTTCGATGCCGCGGGCGGCGCTGCGGGCGCTGCGTCCACCACCGCCAGCTCTGTTGCTTCGACCAAGAAGGAGGCGTAAGTGCCATGGGTAAGCCCGGTGCTTTTCTTGATATCGATCGCGTGACCCACGAGCTTCGCCCCGTGGAGGAGCGCAGCCATGATTTTGATCCGCTGTACGTGGAGCTCGATGACGATGCGCGCCGTGCCCAGGCGAGCCGCTGCATGATGTGCGGCGTGGCGTTTTGTCAGATGGGCGCGAGCTTTGGCAAGGCGCGTCCGAGTGGCTGCCCGCTGCACAACCTGATTCCCGAGTGGAATGAGCTGGTGTACCGCGGCCGCTGGGACGAGGCTGCCGAGCGCCTGTCGCTCACCTCGCCCATGCCCGAGTTTACGAGCCGCGTGTGCCCGGCGCTGTGCGAGGCCGCGTGCAACCTGGGTTCGGTCGACGGCCAGCCCACGACGATTCATGACAACGAGCGTGCGATCAGCGACCATGAGTGGGCAAATGGCGGTCCGCGTCGCTTTGAGCCGGCGGGGGAGGGCGCACCCACGGTCGCCGTGGTGGGCTCCGGTCCTGCTGGTCTGGTGGCAGCATGGGAGCTCGCGCGTCGCGGCGCCCGCGTGACGGTGTTTGAGCGTGACGACCGTCCGGGCGGCCTGCTCATGTACGGCATTCCCAACATGAAGCTCGAGAAGTCTGTGGTCGAGCGCCGCGTGGCGCTCATGCGCGAGCTGGGTATTGTCTTTGAGCTGGGCGCTGACGTTACGAACCCTGCGGTAGCGGCCAAGCTCAATGGCTTTGACGCCGTTGTGGTGGCTGCCGGCGCTCGTGCACCCCGCGGTCTTTCGGCTACGAATGTGGATGCCCCGGGCGTGGTGTATGCCGTGGACTACCTGACGGCTTCGACCGTCTCGGTGCTCGATGGTGGTGAGCCCGCGGTGAACGCGCGTGGCCTGGACGTTGTGGTCATTGGCGGCGGCGATACCGGCAACGACTGCGTGGGCACCGCGGTGCGCCAGGGTGCGCGCAGTGTGCGCCAGTTTGAGTTCTTGCCGGCCGCGCCCGATAAGTGTGCGGCGAGCAACCCTTGGCCGCAGTGGCCCAACGTTAAGAAGACCGACTACGGTCAGCAGGAGGCTATCGCTGCCATGGGCGGCGAGATGCGTGCCTGGGGCGTGGATACGCTCGAGGTGCTGCTGGACAAGAAGGGCGCGGCAGCGGGCCTGCGCGTGGTCGATCTGGATTGGTCGGCCGGCAAGCCCGAACGCATCGCGGGCTCCGAGCACGAGGTGCCGGCCCAGCTGGTGCTCATCGCCTGTGGCTTTACGGGTCCGGAGCGCAGCGTGTTCGAAGCTGTCGGCGTACCTGTTGCCACGGCGGGCCGCCCGCTGCCTGTGATGGTCGCCGAGGGCTCGCATCTTGCGGCGCGTGTCGACGGCGTCGCCGCAGATGCCGCGCCGGTGTATGTGGCCGGCGACGCCCGCAACGGCAGCTCGCTCGTAGTGAGCGCCATGGCCGACGCCCTGGCCTGCGCTGCCGAAGTCGCCGAGGCGCTGGAGCTGTAAGGCGGCTGTCCACAGCTGAATCGTCAAGGGCTGTCCCCAACGGCCGGCCCAAAAGGAACGTCCCCAAGTGCCGGCAGCTGGGGGCGTTCCTTATGTGCCGGCATTCGGGGACACTCCTTGCGGGTTTGCGGGCGACTTTGTCATTTGTCGACGTACAAGTATTCATTCGTCGACGTTTGCGACTGTGGTGCTCTGCTGTTTCTGTGGTGGCAGCGGGCATCTGGCTCAAAATGGCGGGTCAGCTGTCTATATCTACCTGCCGTTTCTTTGCGGTGCGCATTTTCGGTCAAGCATCCCGTCAAGTGTTTGGTCGGCAGTTGGTTTGCAGCCGGAGGCCTATTTTGTCCGTGCTGACAGTGGCTGCCCACCCTCCTCGTAAGCTCAAATTGAGATCCATTAGTTTGAGGAGGATGCCGTGACTGACCACGTTTTAGACCGAGCGCATCTGGCCGAAGCCGTCGGCAACGATATTGCCGACATGGCCCATTTTTGGATGCTGCGGAAGTTTCAGTTTTTGGAGCCGGCGCGCGAGCAGTTCGAGATCATTGTCGACCCGTGGCTCGGCTATTGCACCGAGCCTTCGCAAAACGAAATCATGGCCTACAACATGGCATTTACCGATTGGCTGCTCTTTGAGCGCCCCTATCGCCATGGCAAGACGCTGCTCGAGCTGTATGTTGATGAGCCGCCGGCATCGCTTTCGCCTGCCTCGCTCAAGCGGCTCGAGCAGGTGCGCGACACACAGTATTTCTCGCGCTTTGGCATTTTGGACAAGGATCCTGCGAACGGCATGGTTGCGCTGAAGGATACGCGCACCGACCGTCGCTTTGATGTCTACGACCCGCATATCGTGCGAAAGGAGCATTGGAGCGACGGTGCGATTGCGGTGCGCCTCGCCTGCGTCGACGATGTCTGGCTGACGGCGGGACAGCTCTATCTGTACGACATCGCGCGCCTGAGTGACACGGCAGTCGATGGGCCGGGTGCGGTGCATCCGGAGGACCTGCAGGATGGCTTTGACACCTCATGCATCAGCTTCTTCTTGCGCCTGGTCCGCGACATCATGGGTGCCCAGGGGCGGTACGTGAAGTCGCTTAACATCTACGAGCAGGAGTGGGAGTAGGGGATGTGGCTGGTGTCGCCCTGCTGCCCTGACTTTGTCTCAATCTGTAACGTTTGGCGGCTGTTTAGGCCCGTAACTGTTACAGATCGAGACATTCCCCTGATGGTGCTGGGGTGGGGCTGCAACGTATTCCGTCCCCCCACATCCCCTCTTCCCTCCGTTAACCGATATGTCCGCAGCAATCCTGCCGCGCTGGATAATAATGGACAGATGTTCAAGTTTTCTGAGGGGGAGGAGCTCGATATGGCGTCTGCCGATCGTTCTACGTTGTTTATCAATGCGACCATTCTGGATGGTTCGGAGCATATGGAGCCGCAACCCGATATGGCCGTGGCCGTTGAGCGCGGTGTCATCACATGGATGGGGCCGAGTGCTGTGGCGCAGGCGCCCGCGGGTGCCGAGGTTATCGACCTGGGTGGTGCGTATCTCATGCCCGGTCTCATCAATATGCACGTGCACCTGTGCGGCTCGGGCAAGCCTGTCTCGGCCGGCGATGCGGGCGCGCTGATGAAGAAGCTCGATAATCCCGTGGGCCGCACCATCGTCCGCCGCATCCTCAAGGGCAGTGCCCAGCAGCAGCTAGCAAGCGGCGTGACCACGGTGCGCGGCGCGGGCGACCCGCTGTTTGCCGATCTGGCCGTGCGCGATGCTATCGATGCCGGCAAGTATCAAGGTCCTCGCCTGGTGGCGCCGGGAACGGGCGTCACGGTGCCGGGTGGCCACGGCGCGGGGCTGTTCGCGCAGGTCGCAAATACCCCCGCCGAGGCAGCCGAACAGGTGCGCGACCTGTATGCGCGCGGTGCCGACGTCATTAAGCTGTTCGTGACGGGCGGCGTGTTCGACGCGACCGAGGTGGGCGAGCCGGGCGTGCTGCGTATGCCGGTGGAGGTTGCCGCGGCGGCGTGCAAGGCTGCGCACGAGGTGGGCCTGCCGGTTATGGCCCATGTCGAGAGCACCGAAGGCGTGAAGGCCGCGCTTGAGGCCGGCGTTGACACAATCGAGCACGGTGCCCCGATGACTCCTGAGATCTTGGAACTGTACCGCGGTGCCGCGGGCACGCAGCTTGAGGATCGCGCGCCCAGCGTTACCTGCACTATCAGCCCGGCGCTGCCGTTTGTGTTGCTCGACCCGGAAAAGACCCATTCGACCGATACGCAAAAGAAGAACGGCGACATCGTGTGCTCGGGCATTATCGAGAGCGCCCGTGCCGCACTGGAAGCTGGCGTTAAGGTGGGCCTGGGCACGGACTCGAGCTGCCCGTTCGTGACGCAGTACGACATGTGGCGTGAGGTGGCCTATTTTGCCAAGTATGTCGGCGTGAGCAACGCCTTCGCACTGCATACGGCTACGCAAGTCAACGCCGAGCTGCTGGCGCTGGACGGCGAGACTGGCACGATCGAGTGCGGCAAGGCCGCCGATATCTTGGTGACGCGCAAGAACCCGCTCGATGACCTGTGCGCACTGCGTGAGCCGACGCACGTGATGTGCCGTGGCGATCTGGTGCGCAAGCTCAAGGTGAAGCGCATTCCCGAGGTGGACGCCGAGCTCGACGCGATTATGGCCATGCCTGCCGAAGCGCTTGCCGAGGAGCTGGCCCGCGACGGCGTGGCATAGGTGTGACAAAGGGGCAATCCCTTTGTCATAATCAAAAAAGCCGAGGTCTCAGTGCGAGGCCTCGGCTTTTTTCGAACAAATACTTAAGACTGGGACAAACAAACCTGATTAATTGTCCCGCGTGCGGCGGCTAGGAGCGCGTTTCCATCTTGGCGTGGCACTTGGGGCAGGTGACGCGGATCTTGCCCTTGCCCTTGGGGACGGAGAGCATCTGGCCGCAGTTGGGGCACTTGAGGTATGCCGTGGTCTTGCGGCCCTTCCACATCTTCTTGGCTGTGCGCTTGGCACGTTCAAAGTCTTCCTTGCTAGTACCGGCTGCGCGCGAGGCGTTGGCCGCTGCAGCTCCGCCGCCCAAGCTAGCTACAAACTTGCCCAAGCCGGGTACGTTTGCAGTCGCGGCGACAAAGGCCTCGTTCTCCTTACGACGTGCGTCGATATTTTTGGATAGGCCGCGCAGCACGCCAATCACGATTACGGCGATGGCAATCCAGCTGAGCCACTGGATGCGGGCTATCGATCCGATCATCGCGATGACGATGCCGGCAAAACCCATCACGATGGTGAGTTCATCGGCACCATTGCGACCCTTCATAAAGTCATTCATGCAAATTGCCTTTCGTTCGATATGCTGCACGCCTTTATACCCGATTTAGAGCAAGGGGGACAGGTTAATCTGCACCAATGTGGTGCAAACATACCTGTCCCCGGAATACCAAGACGGTGCAAAGAAGTCTGTCCCCAATGCCCCAATTACTTGGAGAGCTTGTCGACGACGCGTTCGATCTCGGCGAGCTTGGCGGCTTTGAGGTCCTCGTCGCCCGATTCGATTGCCGAAGTCACGCAGCCCCCGATATGCGCCTTGAGCACGTCGGCGTTGATGCGCGCGAGGAGCGCCTGTGTTGCCATGAGCTGCGTGGAGATGTCGACGCAGTAACGGTCCTCCTCGACCATCCGTAGGATGCCGTCGATCTGGCCGCGTGCCGTCTTGAGCATGCGGGTCACCGATTTATGGTCTGCCATCATGGCGGGTCCTCGTTTCTGGTCGATCTTCCGGATGTCCCCGTCAGTTGCGGTGAAATACGGACCGTTTAAAGGCCTAGGGCGGCACAACAGTCCGTATTTCACCGCAACTTCTGAGGATTGAGTAGGCGGCGTCTGCTACGCGGCGGCCACGGACAGGGCGTGGAACTTCTCGCCCGCGCCCTCGACGGCGGCGGCGAGCTGCTCGGCGGTCACGGTGTCGGCGCACTCCACCTGTACGGTCTGAGTCTCGTGATCGGCATCGGCGTCGGTCACGTCGGCAACGTTGAGCAGTGCCGTCTCGACAGTGGCGTCGCAGTGGCCGCACATAAGGCCGGAAGTCTTGATTGTGTAACGCATGGGTATTCCTCTCTGTTATGTCGGCTTTCCAGGGCACCCGACCTTGACCTTCAAGCCGTCGCTCGCGTAGCAAAGTACGCGTCGCTCCTCTTTCAGGTCAATCTCGGGCACCTGGAAAACCCGTTGTAAATGGACGTAATGGTGAGCCTATTTTGCCACTTTAGGCTTAAAGGATTTCAAGCGCAGCGCGTTGGACACAACGCACACGCTCGACAGGCTCATGGCCGCGGCGCCGAACATCGGCGAGAGCTGCCACCCGGTGAGCGGGAAGAACACGCCCGACGCCAGCGGAATGCCGATGCCGTTGTAGAACAACGCCCAGAACAGGTCCTGCTTGATGTTGCGGATCGTGGCGCGCGAAAGCTCGATGGCGCGGGCGACGTCCATGAGGTCGCTGCGCATGAGTACCACGTCGGCTCCCTCCTTGGCGATGTCGGCGCCGGTGCCGATAGCAAGGCCCACGTCGGCGCGCGCCAGGGCGGGGGAGTCGTTAATGCCGTCGCCCACCATGGCAACCTTGCCGCCCGCGTCCTGCAGTTCGCGCACATGGCGTTCCTTGTCGGCGGGGAGGACGTCGGCGATGACTTGCTCGCTGCTCAGTCCCACGCGGCGGGCAATCGCTTCGGCGGTGACGCGGTTGTCGCCGGTGAGCATGCGCACGTCGACGCCGAGCTTGCGGAGCGCGGCGATGGCCTCGGCGCTCGTCTCCTTGACCTCGTCAGCCACGGCAATGGTACCGGCAAGCTCGCCGTTCTTGGCAAAGAACAGCGGCGTCTTGCCTTCGGCGGCAAATTGCTCGGCAAGACCCGCGGGCACGGTAACGCCCAACTCGTTCATCAGGCGCACGTTGCCGGCGGCAATGGCGTTTTGCCCTTCGCGCGCCGTAACGCCTCGCCCGGGCACGGCAGTAAAGTCCTCGACCATGCGCGCGACGATCCCGCGTGTCTCGCACTCGGCCATAATCGCTTCGGCCAGCGGGTGCTCGCTCGAGCGCTCCAACGCGGCGGCCAGCTTTAGCAGCGCCTTTTCGCTCATGGCGGGCGATCCGTCGGCGCGCGTGGCTACCACGATATCGGTCACGGCAGGCTTGCCGCGAGTGACCGTTCCCGTCTTATCGAGCACCACGGTGCCCACGCTGCGCAGATTTTCCAGCGCCTCGGCGCTTTTGAACAAAATGCCCATCTCGGCGCCCTTGCCGGTGCCGACCATAATAGCGACGGGCGTGGCCAGACCCAATGCGCACGGACAGCTGATCACCAGCACAGCGACGGCGGAGGTGAGCGCTTCGTTGATGCTTCCGGTCAAAACCATCCATGCCACAAAAGTCACGGCCGAGATCGCAAACACCACGGGCACGAACACGCCGGCGACCTTGTCGGCCATACGGGCGATGGGCGCCTTGGTGGCGTTGGCGTCCTCGACGAGCTGGATAATCTTGGCGAGCGACGTGTCGGCGCCCACGCGTGTGGCACGGAAGGTAAACGAGCCGGTGCGGTTGACAGTGGCGGCGTTGACGGTGTCGCCGGCGGTCTTTTCCACGGGGATGGACTCGCCGGTGAGCGCGCTCTCGTCCACGGCCGAGCTGCCCTCGAGCACCACGCCATCGACAGGGATGGACTCGCCGGGGCGCACACGCAGGACTTGGCTGGGAAGGATGGCGTCGACATCGACGGTGGCCTCGCTGCCGTCCTCTGCCACGACGGTCGCGGTCTTGGGTGCCAGGTCGATGAGCGCCTCGATGGCGCCGCCTGTCTTGGATTTGCTGCGTGTCTCGAGGTATTTGCCCACGGTGACCAGCGACAGGATCGTGCCCGCACTCTCAAAATAGAGGTTGTCCATGCCCGTCATCATGGCCTCGTGGACCTGGCCCGCGGCCAGCTGGTCGGCCATGATAAACATGGCGTAGAGCGACCAGGCGATGGAGGCGGTGGCGCCGACGGCGATGAGGGCGTCCATGGTGGGCGCGCCGTGCGCGAGTGATTTAAACCCGTTGATAAAGTACGCGTCGTTGACGTAGACGATGGGGATGAGCAGGACGAGCTCGGTGAGCGCGAGCGTCATGCTGTGGGTGTGGTCGGTGAAGACGCCGGGCAGTGGCCAACCGAGCATGTGCCCCATGCCTATGTAGAACAGCGGGATGAGGAAGATGATCGAGATGATGAGGCGGGTGCGCATGGCGGAGGCGGCGGCCTCCAACTTTTTGGTCGGCGACTCCATATGGGTGACGCCAGACCTGGCTTGCGCACTTCCGCTTTGGACAGCGTCGGTGCCCGTGCTGATGGGTGAGGCCGAGTAGCCCGCGCGGTCGACAGCGGTGCAGATGTCGTCGGGGGAGACCTGCGCAGGGTCGTAGTCCACCAGCATAGAGCCGGCGAGCAGATTGACCGCGACGCTTTGGACGCCGTCGAGTTTGCTCACGGCGCGATCCACATGCGCCTGGCAGGCGGCGCATGTCATGCCGCCCACGTCGAACTTATCTTGAGCCATGGCTTCTCCTTTCTGTGACGTAGTGTCGGAAATGTTAACCATCCGATACTATACACCCATACCCCCTGGGGGTGTTCAGTACAGAAATAATATATGAGATTTCGTTACAGATGAGGATGGATGGTTGGCCGATGGACCGTCCCAACCAATCATCTCAATCTGTAACAACTAGACCCGTTTTTGTCGAGTAACTGTTACAGATCTAGACATTACATCGAGTCGCAACTTAACGTCTCGATCTGTAACATCTGGGGACCGTTTTGCCTGCTAGATGTTACAGATCGAGACAGAGCGTCTGCGGTCAACTCAAATGTCTTGATCTGTAACATCTAGAGAGGTTTTTAACCCCTTACTGTTACAGATTGAGATGTTGTCTCGCGGGGTTGGGGTTTGTCTCGTTCTGTAACATCTAGACCTGTATCTGCCGAGCTGGTGTTACAGATCGAGACAATTGCCGGGGAGGGGCCCCGCCGCGGCAAGGCGCCCGCTCCCTAGATGCAGAATCCGGGGATCACGCAGGTTCGCTTGTTTGGCTTTTCCGCAGGCGTTGCGTACGTAAAGACGTCGCCGTCGTGTCCCACGCGATTCATATAGAGTGTGCCTTCGCTCTCCGATGTGTCGGGACTTGCCGTTCGTTCCCACCAACAGGTGTCCTTGCCCTTCCACTGGCGGACCATCGTCTCGTTCGTGGAATACGGGCTCACCTTGAGCTCGCGGAAGAGCTGATACTCCTTGCCCTCGCCGTTGTAGATGTCTGCCAGGTAGTGATAGCCCTCGGCAAACGAATCGGGCGGTTGCGTACCGCACAGCTCGACCATGGCGGGCAGCCAAAGGGTTGCGGGCAACTCGCTCAGGCACGATGCGCTGTTGGCGGCGCCCACATTGTTCGAGACCTTCTTGACCCCTTTAATGAGCGCGCGCAACTCGTTGGGCAGCAGCTTAAGGCCGTCGCCGTTGAGCCATTCCCGCAGCTCGCAATCTGCCCAGCCGGCGCTCGGCGGTTCAGCCGCAGCGTTGCGCTCGGCAATACCCGCATCGAACATAAACGTTAGTCCGGCCTTGCCCGTCCCGTCCAGAAGCTCATCGTGGCGGATGCCCACAAGCTGCGCGCCAACCTGCAGCCCGTTGGTGAGCGTGACACGCTTGGTACACGGATAGGGGATATGCCCATCGGCATCGAGCAGGTGATAGCGCTTGGCAATCTCGCGTGCCTCGCTACGGGTCTCGGCGGCCTTAATCTTGAGCGAAATCTCCTGCAGCTGATCCCAGGTGTAGTCGTCAAGTGAACCGCGGATGCCGTCAAGGTAGTCGGGGATGCCAAAGCCATGGGTTGCCGCCCCGATAACGCTGAGCCCCGCAACGGCTGCGATAGCGCCGCCGATAATAAAGCGGCGGCGGGTCATGGCATCGTGGCGGGCCTGCTCCAGGATCTCTCGTGCGCGCTCGCCGGCGACGTCGACCTTAAGGTGCGTGCCAGAATCGATATCAATCGCGGCCTCGTCTCCTGTGCCTTCGCGGCCCTCGGATTCGGCATCGGTGAGGTATGCCGAGAGCACCTCGAGCATCTGCTGCTCGGTGGGACGATCGCACTGCTCGACTGAGAGACCCTTCATGATGATTTGGACGAGCGCTTCATCGCCCTCGCAGCGCGGCTCGAGCGGTGCCGGCTTGGTCTTGGTCTTTACGAGATAGAACGAGCCGGTTGCAGCGGCGTCCGTCGACTCAAAGTCAAACGGTTTGCGACCGCTGTAGAGCTGGTACAGAATGCTCGAAAGCGCATAGACGTCGATTGCCGGCGAACGGCGAAGGGCCGCGATGCCTTCGATATCCTGCGTGAGCATCTCGGGCGCGGCGTATGCGGGCGTGGCAAAGCGCCAGATGTCGGCGCGCCGGGTGATCGTGTCGTCGCCGAGAGCCATGGTCGCGGAGCCCATGTCGATGAGGCAGGGGTCAAAGGAGCAATCGGCAATCTGCTGCTCGAGCGTTCGGCTGGTGGTGCGGAACATAATATTGGCAGGCGAAAGGTCGCGATGGATGACCGGGTTCACGAGGCCTTGGGTCATCAAGAGCGCACGAAGCACGGCGTTTCCGACGGCGGCGACCTTCTGGGTGGTCAGCCCGCCCGAGGCGTCGTGAGGAAGCAGGGGCAGCGCCTGCTTGAGCGAGGTTCCCTCGACCCACTCCATGAGGATGAGCGGGTCATCCTCGCACGATCCGTAGCCATAGACGCGCGGAAATCCGCGCAGGTGCGAGACGGTACACAGATGACGGTACTCCTCGAACAGCGCAGCGGTGTTGGCCAGGTGCGCTGCCGATTGCTCGGCGGAGCGGTCGGGGGCTTGGCCGGAAAGGATGGCGTTGTCCTTGAGTAGCTTGACGGCAAAGACCTCGCCGCTCGTGTTGGTCGCGCGCAGCACGTGCCCGATGTTGCCGTTGTCGCGGTGGGCCGTCTGGAGAATAAGCGTCATAAACCGACGCTTGGCGTCGTCCTCGGCGCTGGGGTCGACCGCCACGGCGGTATCGAACGTATCGAGACGGATAAGTTTGTCGCCATAGGCGCTATTGGTAGTATCCATGGCGTTCCTTTGTCTGGCATAGGTTGCCGCGCGTACACGTGAGCAGTGCGGATATCGGTAAAGTACCATGATAGCCGCACTGCTCACGTGTACCGCTGAGTATTGTCGTTTACGACACAGAAGGTAGAAGACGAAAGACGGACGGCGACCGTCTTCCGATCGCTGTCCGTGCTAGTCCACAATGACAAGGAATGTCGTGTAGAGACCCAGATGGAGCCTGTCGCTGTTGGCGATTTCCACGGGGGGATAGACTTTGCCGGGTTCGCGTTGGTCGCGCGGCGGCTCGATTACGATATCGCCGTCGCCCGCGCCCGATTCGAGCACCGTGCCGTTGGTCGATCCAAGGCCCTGGGCGTACCAGTGCTCACCCTCAAGCCAAATGCGAAGATGTTCGCGCGATGCATCGGCGCCCACATCGGTGATGCTGGGCGAGGTTTTGGGCAAGGATCCAATTACCGTGCCACGCGGATCGCGTGTGAGGGGATGGATTTGCATGTCGGCGCAGTTGTCGGCATGGGTTCTGAGCAGACCGAGGTTGGGAGCGACGGTGTGCGGCTGCTCCAGGCTGCTCATAAAGCCACGTCCGACGGTAGTTTCGGTGGTGCCAAAGTGCCCGCCCGTCTTGCTGTCGCAAAAGCGCTCGACGGTGGCCACGCCCTGAACAGGATCGGCGAGCGCCCCCGTTGCCACAAAGAGCATCAAGAAGAGCGTGCTTTTTTCGCGGGGGCTGTGGTCATCGGAGCTGTTGATACGCCCCAAGGCGTTGGCGTAGAGGCGGTCGTCGAGGTCATAATCGGCGAGAATCGACATCATGCCTTGGGCCGCCGGGCCGCTGTAATGCTCGGATATTTTCTGATAGGCGCGATCGCCTCCGCCGAGCTTGTTACTAATGGCGGCGGCAAGGTTAAGCGTGGAGACGGTAAGGTCATTGTAGATACCTGGCGCGCACTGATCGGGCTCGCGGTGGACGATGTAGCGAGTGAGATACGAGCGGTTGGAAGAGCATTTCTCGAGCAGGGTACTGCCGAGATAAGAGTTTCCATTGATGAGCATTCGGGCGATCTCGAGATGTTTAAGACCGCCGAACGAGCGAATATCGTTATAGAGGACCGAGCAAGGCGTCTCTGCTGCCACGGATACCTCCTTTGATTGCTTCCTAGCCAATATGGCGATAGGAATTAATGGCCCCCGGTGGGCGACGTATTAAATGGCTGCGCAATATATAGCGTAACCAAAGCAACATTATAGGCCACATGTTCGAAATTGCAGGAAGACTGAGAGATTTGGTTTGGACTGGACGGAAATCCCCCTCTGTCTTGATCTATAACAATTAGGGCCGATTTTACTCGGTAACTGTTACAGATTGAGACGTTTGTGAACTGTGTCGACCGTTTGTCTCGATCTGTAACACGTAGAGGAAGATTTGCCCTGTAGATGTTACAGATTGAGACAATCAGCCGGGCCCACCTCGTCCGCCTCGTCATCTGTGGTTTACGTGGGGGCATGCGAAGCACGGGTATACTAACCGGCGGCGAATCTGCTCCATCGCTTAGAGCTGCTGCGTCTGGACGGCGCGTGATAGGGCTGCCAAAGCGATCGCCAGCGTGCTGAGCAACGTCCTCTCTGTGCGCACCCGTTTTTGTATGTATTAGCGCACTACAAAGCACGCCCGCGCGGCCGCATGCCGTGCCCATTGCGCGTGCAGATAAGGAACAACAACATATGCGTAATTCTGTATCCGACGTCACGGACGCCGAGATCCTGGACGAGACCCGTGAGGCCATGACCCAGGCTGCCTTCGATGCCGCCGATGAGGCAAATGCCGCCCAGGCCGTCGAGTCCGCTACCGATAGTCTGCCCGCCTTTGACGAGCTGGGACTTTCGGACGAGATGCTTCGTGCTATCGAGAACCTGGGCTACACGGCGCCGACGCCTGTCCAGGCTGGCTCGATCCCCGTGGTGCTCGAGGGCCGCGACTTGCTTGCCGCCGCCCAGACCGGCACCGGCAAGACGGCCGCCTTTTTGCTGCCGACTATGAACAATCTGGAGCACATCGCTCCTCCCAAACCCGTGCGCGAGCGTGGCGGCCGCAACCGCCGTCGCGGTGCTAAAAAGCCCGAGGGCAACGGCCGTGGCCCCGTGATGCTCGTCATCACCCCCACGCGCGAGCTTGCCCAGCAGATCGACGAGGTCGCAAGCAAAATCGCCGACGTCACGGGCCACGTTGCCGTGACCGTCGTGGGCGGCGTGAGCTACAAGCCGCAGACCGCGGCACTCAAGTACGGTTGCGATATCCTAGTTGCCACGCCGGGTCGTCTGGTCGACCTGATCGAGCAGGGCGCCTGCCACCTGGACGAGGTTAAGGTCCTGGTGCTCGACGAGGCCGACCGCATGCTCGACATGGGCTTTTTGCCCGCCGTCCGCCGCATTGTGCGCGAGACGCCGGCCGAGCGCCAGACGCTGCTGTTCTCGGCGACGCTCGACGAGGAGGCCGTGGGCGAGATCACCGACCTGGTGAGCGACCCGGCCCGCGTGGAGATCGCGCCGGCCACGTCGACCGCCGACACCGTCGACCAGTTTGTGTTCCCAGTGTCCATCGAGGCCAAGAACAACCTGCTGCCCGAGTTCCTCAAAAAGGAGGGCCCGGAGCGCACGATCGTCTTTATGCGCACCAAGCACCGCGCCGACAGCTGCTGCCGTCGTCTGGAGCGCAAGGGCATCAAGGCCGCCGCAATTCACGGTAACCGCAGCCAGGCTCAGCGCGAGCGCGCGCTTTCGGCCTTCCGCGACGGTACCGTCGACGTGCTGGTGGCAACCGACGTGCTCGCCCGCGGCATCGACATCAGCGATGTGCGCTACGTCGTGAACTTTGACGTGCCGGCCGAGCCGACTGACTACATCCACCGTATTGGCCGTACGGGTCGCGCCGGCGAGCTGGGCTGGGCCATTACGTTTGTGACCGAGCAGGACGTGGACGAGTTCTACGAGATTGAGAAGCTCATGGACAAGACCGCCGACATCTACGAGGCCGGCGACCTGCACGTGGGTCCCAACCCGCCTGTGGTTGATCCCGAGCGCGACCCTTCGGCCTTTAAGGTGAAGAAGAAGACCAAGCGCGGCAAGTCCAAGAGCAAGAAGAAGCTTGAGCAGGCACGTCGTGACGGCAAGCGCAACGGCGATGACTATGGCGATGTGGCCGGTCGCTCCAACCGCGGTCGCGACGAGCGTCGCGGCGACGGCGAGCGTCCGAGCCGTCCCAAGCGCGGCGGCAAGACCCGCGTGCGCGAGGGCGTTCAGGCTCGCGTGGACGAGGCTGTGGAGAGCGTGGCCCGCGAGGTGGCTGCCGAGGAGCGCGGCGGTGCTGGTGCCGCTGAGCAGCCTGCGCGCGGCAACCGTGCCGAGCGCCGTGCCAAGCAGTTCCAGGGCGAGGCACATCGCCGTCGCCGCGAGGACGAGGACCGCGGCGGTCGTCGCCGTGTTGAGCGCGAGGACGAGGGCCGTGGCTCGCGTGGCGGCAAACGTGGTGCGGGCGACCGTCGTCGTTCCGGTCGCGATGACGAGCGCGGTGGCCGTGATGAGCGTCGCGGCGGCGAGGGTCGCGGTGAGCGTACTGCCCGTGGCGGTGAGTCCCGTGGCGGCAAGCGCTTTGAAGAGCGCGGTAGCCGCGGCGGCGAGCGTCGCGAGGGTGCTCGCGGCAATGGCGGCCGCGGCGGCGCTGGTCGTTCTAACGAGTCGCGTGATCGTCGTGACCCGCGTGCCAGCCGCGATCGTCGCGATGACTGGCGCAACTACGACGATACCCGCGAAGAGCGTCGCGGCGGCTATCGTGGTGGTCGTGGCGGCAACCAGGCCGGCTCCCGTGGCGGCCGTGCCGGCGGTCGCGATAACCGTGGCAGCTACGGCAACAGCCGTGGCGGCAAGCGCGGTGGCAGCTCCCGTCGCCCCGGCGACGGCGGCGGCAAGCGCAAGTAACATACGCGTCGCGCGGTAAGGCGAGATGAATTTGGGCCCCGAGCAGACTATGCTCGGAGCCCTTTTTGGTGCAAGGGGGACAGGTTAATCTGCACCAACGTCTTGAAGTTGCGGTGGAATACGGACTGTTTTGACCTTTTGAGCGGCTTTTCAGTCCCTATTTCACCGCAACTCATGATTGGTGCAAAGTAACCTGTCCCCAATGCACCAAACAAGGAGTGTCCCCAAGTGCCGCATTGTGGGTAACGCGTTTTATCAAATATGGCATTTATCTGCGGTAATGTTCTATTTCACCGCTGAGGGTGACATTTCATGCCGCCTGCCGAACTGCGTGGAGACCTAACAACTTTTTAGGTCAGTGTTGTGCGTGTAGCAATTTCGCCCGGCCTCGCCTCCGGGCTGCCGCATGAGAGGGGATCTTATGGCTCGACTGCATGTAATGGAACGCAGCCACGCTCAGGCCGTCATGGACGACCTGCACGATGCGCTCGGACGTCGTCTGGCGGTGAGCTCGCTCGCCCCGTGTCCCGTGGAGTTTACGGCGGCACTCGTCAACCTGTGCTCCACCCAGAGCTGCGGCAAGTGCACGCCCTGCCGCGTGGGCCTGAGCGCGCTGAGCGATCTGCTCGCCGATGTGCTCGAGGGTCGCGCCGATGAGTCTACGCTCAACCTGATTGAGCGCACGGCCCGCACCATCTACCTTTCGAGCGACTGCGCCATCGGCTACGAAGCTGGCGCCATGGCACTCACGGCCATTCGCGGCTTCCGCGACGATTTTGAGCACCACATCCGCGAGCACTCCTGCGGCTTTGACCGCGAGGCTCGCGTCCCGTGTGTCTCGGGCTGCCCGGCGCACGTCGACATTCCCGGTTACATCTCGCTCGTCGAGGCGGGCCGTTATGCCGACGCCGTCAAGGTCATCCGCAAGAACAACCCACTGCCGCTCGTCTGCGGCTTGGTGTGCGAGCATCCCTGCGAGATGCACTGCCGCCGTGGCATGGTCGATGATCCCATGAACATTCTCGCCCTCAAGCGTTTTGCCGTTGAGCACAGTGACCTCAACGACCACAAGCCGCATGTAGTGGACAACACCGGCAAGCGCATCGCCGTGATCGGCGGCGGCCCGGCCGGCCTTTCCTGTGCCTACTACCTGGCCGTGATGGGCCACAAGGTGACCATTTTTGAGCAGCGCCACCACTTGGGCGGCATGCTGCGCTACGGCATCCCCAGCTATCGTCTGCCGCGCGAGCGCCTGCAGGCCGAGATCGATTGGATCTTGAGCGCCGGCATCGACGTTGAGCTCGATCACTCCGTCAACGGCGAGGAGCTTGTCCGCCTGCGCGACGAGTTCGATGCCGTCTATCTGGCCATCGGTGCCCATAGCGACAAGAAGCTCGGCCTTCCGGGCGAAGAGGCGCCCGGCGTGGAGTCGGCCGTCAAGATGCTGCGTGCCATTGGAGACGACGAACTGCCCGACCTGAGCGGCCAGCGCGTGTGCGTCATCGGCGGCGGCAACGTGGCCATGGACGTGGCGCGCTCTGCCGTGCGCTGCGGCGCCGAAAAGGTAAGCATCGTCTACCGCCGTCGCATCTGCGATATGACGGCTCAGGACGCCGAAATCGCCGGCGCCCAGGCCGAGGGTTGCGAGGTTCTGGAGCTTACGGCCCCGCTCGCCATCGAGACGGGCGAAGATGGTCGCGTGAGCGGCCTGCGCGTGCAGCCACAGATTATCGGCGAGCCTCGCCGTGGGCGTCCGGCCCCGCGTGCCGCCGCTACGCCCGAGCGCGTCATCCCCTGCGAGCGCGTGTTTGTCGCCATTGGTCAGGACATCGATTCCAAGCCGTTTGAGGACATGGGCATTGCCTGTAAGTGGGGCTGCGTGGTCACCGATTCGGATGGCGCCGTGCCTAACTTCGATGGCCTCTTTAGCGGCGGCGACTGCCA
Source organism: Collinsella sp. (assembly GCA_036302525.1). Lineage (GTDB taxonomy): Bacteria > Actinomycetota > Coriobacteriia > Coriobacteriales > Coriobacteriaceae > Collinsella. The sequence continues at coordinate 217,169 of JAXJCG010000009.1, forward strand.
GACCGGCCCCGCCACCGTCATTCGGGCCATCAACGCTGGCCGCGTTGCTTCGGCAAATATCGACCGCTACCTGGGCTTTGACCACAAGATCAAGCTCGACGTCGAGCTGCCGACCGTGCAGTTTAAGGGCAAGCACGAGTGCGGCCGCTGCGAGCTGGGCGAGCGCGAGGCCGGCGAGCGCATCCACGATTGGAATCTGGTCGAGCAGGGCCTTACCGAGGAGGAGGCACGCCGGGAGGCAAGCCGCTGCCTGCGTTGCGACCACTTTGGATTTGGCGCGTTCCGCGGAGGGAGGAACCTGGAATGGTAGAGCCCAACAACCCCACTGTCAGCGATAACACCGAAAGCGGAGCACTCAATATGGTCAAGCTCACTATCGATAATTGCGAGGTCGTGGTGCCCGAGCACACCACGATCCTGGACGCGGCCAAGTCCGTCGGCATCCAGATTCCCACCCTGTGCTACCTGCGCGATCTGAACGAGATCGGCGGCTGCCGCGTGTGCGTGGTCGAGGTTGAGGGCTGCGACCAGCTGGTTGCCGCCTGCAACAACTACGTGCTCGACGGCATGGTGGTCCACACCAACAGCCCCAAGGCCCGCGAGGCGCGCCGCACCAACGTGCAGCTGCTGCTTTCGCAGCACGATTCACGCTGCACGAGCTGTGTGCGCAGCGGTAACTGCAACCTGCAGACCATTGCCAACGACCTGGGCATTTTCTATCTGCCGTATCAAAGGCATTTGGCGGGCGAGGGCTGGGATTTCGATTTCCCCATCATCCGCGATAACGACAAGTGCATTAAATGCATGCGTTGCATCAAGGTGTGCGAGAGCGTGCAGGGCTTAGGGATTTGGGATCTGACCAACCGCGCCACGCATACCGCCGTGGGCACCCGCGGGCGTGCGCCGATCGGCAAGACCGATTGCGTCGCGTGCGGCCAGTGCATCACGCATTGCCCGACGGGCGCCCTGCGCGAGCGTGACGATACCGAGACCGTGTTCGATGCCATCGCCGATCCCGACAAGATCGTGCTGGTGCAGATTGCGCCGGCCGTGCGTAGCGCCTGGGGCGAGGAGCTCGGCATTCCGCGCGATGAGGCCACCGTCGAGCGCCTGGCCTGTGCGCTGCGCCGCGTGGGCTTTGAGTACGTGTTCGACACCGATTTCTCGGCCGACCTCACCATTATGGAGGAGGGCTCCGAGCTGCTCGAGCGCCTGGGTAAGGCCGCCAAGGGCGAGGGCGACAGCCGCAGCTGGCCCATGTTCACGAGCTGCTGCCCGGGCTGGGTACGCTTTGTGAAGGCGCGTTACCCCGAGTTTGTCGACAGCCTGTCCACGTCCAAGTCGCCGCAGCAGATGTTCGGCGCCATCGCCAAGACCTACTACGCCAAGGTGCTGGGCGTGGAGCCCGAGCGCCTGTTTGTGGTGTCCGTGATGCCGTGCACGGCCAAGAAGGCCGAGTGCGCGCTGCCGAGCATGGTGGGCGAGGACGGCACGCCCGATGTGGACGTTGCACTGACGGTGCGCGAGATGGTGCGCATGGTCCGCGCGAGCCACGTGAGCGTGGATACGCTGGTTGAGGAGCCGCTCGACACGCCGCTGGGCTTTGGCACGGGCGCAGGTGTGATCTTTGGCGCCACGGGCGGCGTGATGGAGGCCGCCGTGCGCTCGGCCTATTACCTGGTGACGGGCAAGAACCCCGACGCCGACTTCTTTACCGATGTGCGCGGCCTGGACGGCTGGAAGGAGGCCGTGGCCGATATCGATGGCACCAAGGTACGCATCGCCGTGGCGCACGGGCTGGGCAACGCCGCCCGCCTGCTCGACGCGATTCGCGACGGCCGCGTGAGCTATGACTTCGTTGAGGTCATGGCGTGCCCGGGCGGCTGTGTCGGTGGCGGCGGTCAGCCCATCCATGACGGCTGTGAGCTGGCAGCCGAGCGCGGCCAGGTGCTGTGGGGCCTCGATGCGAACGCCGAGATTCGCTTCTCGCATGAGAATCCCGATGTCCAGGCGTGCTATAGCGAGTTCTTGGGTGCGCCGCTCTCGCCGCTGGCCGAGGAATTGCTGCATACCGATCATCACGCATGGACGATGCCTAACGAGGGGACGTGCTAGCGATGCGCGCGTTTGATGTTGAGATGTCGCGCCGGGGGTTTGCCTCGGCGCTCGCCATGGGCACCCTGTCGCTTGCGCTCGCGGGCTGTGGCGGCGGGGCTGCCGGTGTCGGGTCCGCCGCGGGCTCGGCTGCCACGGACGGCGCCGGTGCTGCCGCAGAGCCGGTCGAGGTACACGTCGCCTCGCTCAAGGGGCCGACGTCGATTGGCCTGGTGCAGTTTATGGACCAGGCGGCCGACGGTGCCACGGACAATGAGTTCGACTTTGCGATCAACACTGCCGCCGACGAGATTGTGCCCAAGGTCATTCAGGGCGATATCGATATCGCCCTGGTGCCCGCCAACGTGGCGAGCGTGCTCTACAACAAGACTGAGGGTGCGGTGCAGGTCATCGACATCAACACGCTGGGCGTGCTGAACGTTGTGACGGGCGACGCGAGTGTGGCCTCGTTTGGCGATCTGGCGGGCCATACTGTCTATATGACGGGCAAGGGCACCACGCCGGAGTACGTCATGAACTACCTGTTGGAGCGCGCGGGCCTGACCGGCCAGGTTACGCTCGAGTTTAAGAGCGAGCCCACCGAGGTGCTGTCGGCGTTGCTTGCCGATCCGTCTGCCGTGGGCGTGCTGCCGGAGCCGTTCAAGACCGCTGCCATCGCAAAGAGCGAAGGCAAGCTGTCGGCTCCGGTAAGTCTGACCGATGTGTGGGATGAGCTGGCAGGTGACACGGGTTCGCGCCTGCTGACGGGCGTGACCGTGGTGCGCCGTGCCTTTGCCGAGGAGCATCCCGAGGCCGTGGCGGAATTCCTGAGCTGCCATGCTGCGAGCGTTGAGGCCGTGAACGCGGCGCCGGCGGACTGGGCTCAGGCCGTGGTCGATGCGGGTATCGTGGATAACGCCGCGATTGCCGAAAAGGCGATTCCCGGGTGCATGCTCGTGTGCCAGACGGGGAGGGATATGAAGGCGGCGCTCGGTGGGTACCTGCAGGTGCTGGCCGATGCGGACGCGAGCGCCGTGGGCGGCAAGCTCCCGGCTGACGATTTCTACTGCATGGAGTAGCCCGTGCGTGCGTTTGCTCGACAAATGACAGAGCGTATGAAGGCGGTGGCGGCAGCAGGTGCCGTTGCCGCCTTTTGGCTTGCCGTGTGGGTGCTGATGGCGGGTTTCGTGGCGCAGCCGTTGATTTTGCCGGGGCCGGGCGCCGTCGTGGTGGCGTTGCTGCGACTGGTATGCGATGCCGGCACATGGGCGATTCTGGCAGGCTCGGGTGCGCGAATCTTGGGCGGGCTGGCGCTTGCCGCGGTGTGCGGCGGCGTACTGGCGGGAGTCTCGGTGCGATCGCTGACGTTTGCCCGCTTGGTGGCGCCGGCGCTTTCGTTTGTTAAGGCGACACCGGTTGCCTGCGTGGTGGTCCTGCTGCTCATTTGGTTGGGGTCGGCGCGCGTGAGCATTGCGGCGGTCTTTTTGATGGCACTTCCGGGCGTGTATTTTTCGTTGGTCGAGGGTTTGACGCAAGCGGATAAACCGCTGGAGCAGATGTTTCGTCTGCATGGCGTGCGGGGCTGGCGACTGTTTTGTGCCCACACCTGGCGCGAAGTCCTGCCGTTTGTGCTTTCGTGCGCCCGCGCTGTGATCGGCATGAGCTGGAAGGCTGGCGTGGCGGCGGAGCTCATCGGCATGGCGACGGACACCGTGGGCGAACGCATCTATCAGGCGAAGCTGCTCATCGAGACGGCTGATCTGCTGGCGTGGACCGTGCTGGTCGTTGCCGCCTCGTGGGCGTGTGAGCGCGTGCTGGTGTGGCTGCTGCGGGTTTCGGGACCCGTGGCGTGGCGCGCGGCCGTGCGGGCACATGGGCATGGACTGCGCGGGCGTACAGGGGCTGCGAGCGATGGTGCTGCAGCGGAGCTTGCGCTTGCCGTGGGCGACCGGGCGCCCTGGTCGCCGGCGCTCGACGGACTGGTGCTTCATGTGCCCGCCGGTGGACGCACCTGTGTGATGGGCGCTTCGGGCGTGGGCAAGTCGACGTTGCTTGCGCTGGTGGCGGGGGAGTGCGCACCGTGCTCCATGGTGTTTCAGGACGTGCGCCTGGTCGAGGACGCCTCTGCTTTGGATAACGTGCTGGTGTGCGCCGATGCACGCGTGAATGCCTCGAGTGCCGCTGCCTTGTTGCGCCTGCTGGTACCGGGGATCGATGTGCATGCCCGCGTGGCCGAGCTCTCGGGCGGGCAGCGCCGTCGCGTCGAGATTGCCCGAGCCCTGCTGTGTCCGGGCGGCGCAGTGATTCTAGACGAGCCCTTTACCGGTCTAGACATCGCTGCGCGCGACGCATGCGCCGAGGTCGTGCTCGACTTGCTCGACGGCCGCATGCTGTTGCTTGCCACACATGATGCCGATGACGCTCGGGCCCTCAATATCTCGGGCATCATCATGCTCTAAATACTTACTCAGCAACAATCAGCAACAAAATGATCCGTTTTCCTCCGTCCCCATGGGGTCGGGTGTGGTATTCTATCTGCGGGGTAATACTTAGGAATACAAAGTAATACCAACGCCGTAGAAACAAACTCCAGATGCGGGCCAATCGGGTTGCCTTCACAGCCCGTCGCCCAGCCGCGTGGCCCGCATCTATCCGCACCACCGCCGTTTCAAAAAGGAAGCGCCATGGCAGAACACATGACCCCGGTTGTCGCGAAGGTCTTGCCCGAGGAAAAGGCGGCCTTCGCGGCGGCAACCCAGCTCGTGGGCACTACGCCGTCCAACGCCATCCGCATGTTTATCGCCGCCTTCAATCGCTGCGGCACCTTTCCGTTCGACATTTCGCCCAACGGGGCCTTTGGCGCTGCGCCCGATTCTCATCAACAATGACTGTCCCAAACTGCCGGCACTTGGGGACGTTCCTTTTCTGCCGGCAGTTAAGGAACGTCCCTAAGTGCCGGGTTTTGAGGAGGTTGGCATGCTCAATGCGATGATTTGGGCGCTTGCCTGTTTTGGTGTTGTTGCTGCCGATATTGCCCTGAGCATGGTTCTGTTTTCAGTTCTCGATGCCGTGTCGGTGCTGACGGGCTATCCGATCGACAATCTCGATATCCAATGGTTCCAGGCTGCCGCTCAGACGGCGTCATTTTTGATGGCGCTGCTGTGGTGGCGCTATCTGTGGCCCCGCTCCTTCATGGCGCGCCGGCAAGGCGAACGCCCACTCGGCGGGGGAGCAGGCGCGGCATGGAAGCGCATTGCCTGCGTTGTCGTGATCGGCCTATCCATGCAGGTGGTCATTAGCTACCTATGCGACGGCGTACTGTCGCTGCTGCCCGAGGTCGCGGCAGACTATAGCGAGCTCGTCGAGGAGACGGGCATGGGCGATACCAGCCTTCTTGCTGTCTTGACCACAGTGCTCGGCGCTCCGTTTTGCGAAGAGCTCCTGGTGCGCGGCATCATCTTTGAGTTTTCGCTGCGTGCGTTTAATCCACAGTGCCGTTCGTTCTGGAAGCGCCGGCGCCGCGCGAACGCGCAGGACGGCGCCATAGTGCCCTGGGCGGCCCCGAGTACCTGGGGCGTCGCCGCGGCAATCGTGCTGCAGGCGGCGGTCTTCGGCTTTATGCACATGAACTGGGTGCAGGGCTGCTACGCGGGCGCTGCCGGCCTCATTTTTGGTTGGGTACTCGTGACCACCGGAAAGCTTCGCTACACGATTCTGCTGCACTTTGCGTTTAATGCCGGGTCGTATCTCATGGGGCTGCTGTGGTTTGTGGGCACACCGCTCGACGTTGTGGTCACGGTTGGCATCGCCGGCTTTGTGCTGGTAGAGGCGATGCGCTCGCTGCTTCGATTGCGCATTCCCGTGTCGCGCGAAGCTGATCGGTCTGAGTAATAACGCCTTTAATTAGACCGATGCGTCCTGAACGCACCTGGCGTTTCGCCGAATGCTTCTTTAAATTTTGAGTAAAAGAATGACATGTTGGAGATGCCGACTTTTCGGGCTACATACTGCACGCTGCGCTCGGTGTTATTGAGAAGATATGCCGCCTCTGTGAGCTGCTGGTTGAGCTTGATTTGCGAAAACGTTTTGCCGGTTTTTTGCTTGATCAAGCTGCTGAGATAGCTGGTGCTATAACCCGTATCGCTCGCAATGCTTTCGAGTGTGCAGTCGCCGTAGCTTCGCTCAATATGATTCAGAATCGACACGATGCGTTCGTCCGACATCATCGCCTGGTTATCAGTTGCGGAGCGTCGGTACAGTCCTCGAATGAGAACAAGGAATAGGCTGACGGCGAGGTGCCTCATGAGTTCATTGGAATAGGCATCTTTAAAGTGATATTCGATAAAGAGCATCTCGATGAGGCGTCGCGCATGTCGGGCGTATCCCTCTGGAAGAATGAGATATTTTCGGGCCTCGCGGTTTTTGGACACAAAATCAAATAGAAGATTCGTTAATGGTGACGCGCCGGGTAGCTGGCTCAGGAACAACGAATCGAACATTTCTTTTTTGAAGACGATCGAAATGACGATATCATGCTCGCCCTTAACGTATGGAACGCTTCTGACTACGCCGGTGTTGCAAATGAGCACGTCGCCCTTTTTAAGGAGTAGTCGCCGTCCGTTGACGATAAACGTGCAGACGCCGTCGTACACGTAGTTAAGCTCCATATCCCGATTGATATGAGGAGGAATATCGGTAAAGCGCGACTCCTTGATAAGGCCCACGGGGTTTTCGTCGAGAGTTTCTTTCCAATCAAACAGATAGACCTCTTCGCCGTTAATGGTTGTGGTTTCCACCCTGTTATATCGCGGGCTGAGCTCTCCCGGATGTGTGCGATGCCACTCTTCGGTCTCGGTATGCGTATAGAGCAGCTGTTTGAGATTCGAATCCATGGGGTGCTCCAGGGGTGAACGGTAGAATCGATGCCTTAAACGGTATTATATCTAAAAAAATGTTATAAACAAACGCTTTCTATGCGATATCTTATGCATCTTGTTCTTCCTAGTATTGGGTTATCCGCTGGAGCATCCGATCAAGGAGGGCAAATGAGTAAGTTAAAACATGGGTTTGACTCCGACTTTTTATGGGGCGGAGCCATATCGTGCTCGCAGGCCGATGGCGCCTGGAATGAGGGCGGAAAGGGAAAGTCGACGCAGGATTGTCGATGGCTGGATGGTACCTGGACTCATGACCAGATTGAGGACAAGCATCAAAACAACCCCTTCTGCCATGACGAACTAATGAACGCTCTCGCAGATGATGGTGTTGAGTTCTACCCGTTTAGGCGCGGTAACGACTTCTATCATCACTACCGTGAGGACATCGCGCTTTTTGCGGAGATGGGCCTCAAGCTGTTCCGCACTTCTATTTGCTGGAGCCGAATCTATCCTAACGGAGATGATCTTGAGCCTAACCGCGAAGGCATCGAGTGGTATCGAAGCATGCTGGGTGAGTGCAAAAAGCACGGCATTAAAACCTTCGTCACCATGCTCCACTATGACATCCCGGTAAATCTTGTCACCACATATGGGGGATGGAAGAATCGCAAGACGATTGATTTCTTCGCCCGCTATGTCGAGACAATCGTTACGGAATTGGGCGATCTGGTCGATTTCTGGCTGCCTTTTAACGAGTTCAATGCAGCGCGTTTTTCGCCTTGGGACGGGGTCTGTCTGGTCAAAGACGAAGAGGGGGAGAACTTCGATCGAGCCATCTTCCAGTGCCTGCACCACGAGTTCGTTGCCAATGCGCGTGCCGTCGAGATTGTCCATCGTCTTTCGCCCGATACTCCCGTTGGCGGCATGATCGCTCGATTCTGTACGTATCCCGCCACCTGCCGTCCCGAAGATAACATGCAGGCTATTCACGACGACCAGTATTCCAACTGGTTCTATACGGACGTGATGGCTCGTGGAAAATACCCCGCTTATATGAATCGCTATTTCGACGCGTGCGATATCGAGATTCAAATGGAGCCGGGCGATGAAGAGCTCATCGCTCGCAACACGGTCGACTTCCTGGCCTTCTCGTACTACTTTTCCCAGGTATCCACCTGCGATCAGGGATGGGAGAAGACTGCGGGAAATCTGGTCATGGCAAACAAGAACCCTTATCTCGAGACGAGTGAGTGGGGCTGGCAGCTCGATCCCATTGGCCTGAGGGTTACCCTTAACCAGATGTATGACCGCTATGGGCTGCCCCTGTATATCGCCGAGAACGGCCTCGGTACATCTGATGTAGTCGAGGAGGATGGCAGCATCCACGACGAGTATCGAATCGATTATTTGCGCCAGCACATAAAGTGCCTTAAAGAAGCGGTGATCGATGGCGTTGACGTGCGCGGATACATGATCTGGGGATTCATTGACCTTGTTGCCTGCGGTCCTCTTACGATGGACAAGCGCTACGGGCTTATCTATGTCGATCTGGATAATTGCGGCAACGGCACTGCGGAGCGCTCGCGTAAAGACTCTTTCTATTGGTATCAGAAATGTATCGCCACTAATGGCGAGGATCTTGGGTAGGAGTGATTGTCGTGGCAGACAAGAAGGAACTGGCCGCTCGTGTCCTCGAGCTCGTGGGCGGCGCCGATAACGTTGTTATGGCAACGCACTGCATTACAAGGCTCAGATTCAACCTGAAGGACGATAGCAAGGCAGACCTGGAGGCCCTTAAGACGCTTGACGGCGCCTTGGGCGCGCAGGTTAAAGACGGACAGTGGCAAGTTATCATCGGCGCCAGCGTGGGGTCGGTATATGACGAATTGGAGCCCATGCTAGGTGACAGGATGGGTGGCGAGGTCTCCGCCGACGCCGAGCAGCCTGAGCTCCAAAAAGGTTCGGCTCGCGTATTCGATATCATCACCGGCATCTTTTCCGCTATCATTCCCGCACTGGTGGCGGGAGGCATCGTAAAGGGCATCCTGGCTGCTATCGCGGCTTTTGGAATCGACACGGGTGCCGGCGACTTTGCGATATTCAATATGATTTCGGATATCCCGTTCTACTTCTTGCCGTTTTTGCTGGCAATGTCTACAGCTGATAAGTTCCGGGTCAACCGTTCGCTTGCGCTTTGTGTTGCCGGATCGCTGATGTACCCGACCATTGTCAACGCTGTCGGTACGGGCGAGACGCCCCTTGCGCTGTTCGGTTTTGCGGTGCCGATTTTTAGCTACGCCGATTCCGTGTTCCCGGTTATCTTTGGCGTCATTGGCTTGTCTTTTGTATATCGTGCAATCGACAAAGTCGTGCCGGATCTTTTTAAGCTCGTTGTCGTTCCGGCGCTCTCCCTTGCTATCGTGATTCCCGTCAACCTGTTTGTGCTCGCTCCGATTGGTGCCTGGTGCGGTCTTGGTCTTGCCAACGGTATCGTCTGGCTATTCTCGACGTTAGGCCCCGTTGCCGGTTTTCTGCTGGGCTTCTTTATGCCGCTTATCGTGCTCTTCGGCATGCATCAGTCAACGAGCCCTATCCAGATTTCCAATATCGCAACGCTTGGGTATGACTATCTGCTCCCGATCTCTTTCTGCCATAACCTCGCCGAAAGCGGTGCGTCTTTTGGTGCAGCCCTGCGCATGACCGACGAAAAGCTCAAGTCCGCTGCAATGACGTGCGCCTTCTCAGCATTTATGGGAATTTCCGAGCCCGCCTTGTTTACCGTTCAGGTTCCTAACAGGACTCCGCTTATCGCTGCGATGATTGCGGATGGCATTGGCGGTGCGCTTACCGTTGTTCTCGGCGCAAAGTGCTTCGGCTTTGTTATGCCCGGCATTACCTCGTTGCCCGTTTATGCCGATCCAAGCGGCAATCCCATGAACCTGATCATGATTGTCGTCTGCATCGCTTTGACTTGGGTTATCTCTGCGGCGCTCTCGTTTGCGCTCTATGGTCGTTTCGACAAAAAGTAACGACGTTTTGAGATAGACAATATTAATCGGCCGCTCGCCGGGGAATCGTTCTGCGACGCCCCAGCGAGCGGCATTTTATTGGTGGGGCGTGTCGTGTCGCCAACGGCGGCATGCCGCCTCGCCGCGCTAGTTGCGTCTGCCGCCTCCGTTGGCGCCCTGACGCCCCTGTGCCGCGCGATTGCGACCGGCAGTGTTCTGCGCGCGGGACATACCGCCGTGACCCTTGCTGCCCTTGGGCCCCTTGCCGGCGGCGCCACCGTGGGCCTTGCCGCCCTTCTTGCCGGTGCCATGCCCACCGCCGGCAGACGTCTCGCCCGGGCGTGGCGGCACGGGGCGAATCAGGCAATGCTTGGTATAGCCGATCAGATCACGACGCCCGGCCTTCTCTAGCGCCTCGCGCACCAGCTTGTAGTTCTCGGGCTTGCGATACTGGATGAGCGCGCGCTGCATGGCCTTCTCATGCGGGTCGCGCGCCACATAGATCGGCTCCATGGTGCGCGGATCCACGCCGGTGTAGTACATGCAGGTCGACATAGTGGACGGTGTGGGGTAGAAGTCCTGCACCTGCTCGGGCATGTAGCCCATGTCGCGCACGGCCTCGGCAAGGTCCACGGCTTCCTTCATCGTCGATCCGGGATGGCTCGAGATCAGATACGGCACCACGTACTGCTTGAGTCCGTATTCGCGATTCAAGCGTTCAAATTTACGGCAGAATGCGTCGTAGACAGCTCGGCTCGGCTTGCCCATCACGGACAGTACCGCGTCGCTCACGTGCTCGGGCGCTACGCGCAGCTGGCCCGAGACATGGTGCTCCAGCAGCTCGCGCAAAAACTCGTCCGAGGCGTCGGCCATGGTGTAGTCAAAGCGGATGCCGCTGCGGACGAAGACCTTCTTGACGCCCGGCAGCTGGCGCAGGTCGCGCAGCAACTGCGTGTAGCCGCTCTCGTCGACCACCATGTTCTTGCACACACTCGGCCACAGGCAGCGCTTGTTCTTGCACACGCCGTGCTTGAGCTGCTTGTCGCAGGCCGGGCGGCTAAAGTTAGCCGTCGGTCCGCCCACGTCGTTGATGTAGCCCTTAAACTCGGGATCGCGCGTGAGCAGCTCGGCCTCGCGCACGATCGAGTCGTGGCTGCGCATCTGCAGCACGCGGCCCTGGTGGAAGGTGAGCGCGCAAAACGAGCACTCGCCAAAGCACCCGCGGTTGGAGCTAATGGAAAACTTGATCTCGGCAAAGGCCGGCACGCCGCCCGCCGCGTCGTAATCGGGATGCCAATCGCGTGCGTAGGGGAGTTCGGCCACCTCGTCCATCTCGTCGGTGGTGAGTGTCGCCGACGGCGGGTTTTGCACCACATAGACGCTGTTAGGGTAGGGCTCTACCAGGCGATGACCGGTGATGGGGTCCATATTCTGCTGCTGCACATTAAAGCTGCGCGCGTAGTTGAGCTTGTCGGCGGTAAGGTCGTCCCAGCTGGGCAGCAGATCGTAGTCGTAGACCTCGTCGAGCGAGCCTGTGCGGTAGACGGTGCCGTTGATATAGGTGATCTGATCGACGGGCAGCCCCGCGTCGAGCGCGTCGGCAATCTCGACAATCGCGTGCTCGCCCATGCCGTAGATGAGGATGTCGGCGCCCGAGTCGAGTAGTACCGAGCGCTTGAGCTTGTCCTGCCAGTAGTCGTAGTGGGCCAGGCGGCGCAGGCTTGCCTCGATGCCGCCGATGATGATGGGGGCATCCTTGAATGTCTGGCGGATGAGGTTGCCGTAGACCGTGACGGCACGATTGGGGCGGTGCCCCTCCTCGCCGCCGGGGGTATAGGCGTCGGTGTGGCGGCGGTGCTTGGTCACCGAATAGTGGTTGACCATGGAGTCCATGTTGCCGGCGCTGACGAGAAAGCCCAGGCGCGGCTCGCCGAGCACGGTGATGCTGGCGGGGTCGGTCCAGTCGGGCTGGCAGATGATGCCCACTTTGTAGCCGTGCGCGTCGAGTACGCGGCTGACGATGGCCATGCCAAAGCTGGGGTGGTCCACGTAGGCGTCGCCGCAGATGTAGACAAAGTCGCACTGATCCCAGCCGCGCGCATCCATGTCGGCGCGGCTGACAGGGAGGAACTTATCGCGGCCCGGGCGCCAGGGGCGGACAGGCGCTGCCGGGGCATGAGTGGTGTGGCCGCTCTGGGCCTTACCGCCGCGCTTTTGCTGCTGGCCCTGTTTGCCCTGCTGACTGCGCTGGTTGTTCTGAGCGTGCTGAGGCTTTTTTGCCACGATCCCTCCCGGTGTTTGTATGCTGCACGTAATTGTAACCAGTCTTTTTGGGACGGGGCTAAAAAGACTGGTGGAGTACATGGGCTGGCGGATCGGCGTGTCGACGCAGGTGCCGTTTGTTTCCAGGCTGTGTATCCCCGTGTCGAAGGGGCCGTCTCGCGCGCACGCCATGTTGTCAATGGGTTACAGTATGAACGGCGGCTATGTTTCCGCCAACGCACGAGAAGGTCGTCAACAAGGAGGATGCACGACGATGCAGCGTGCCAAACAGATATCGGAGTCCATCGAACTGGGCATTATCCTGGCGCTCGCCGGCGGCTTTATGGATGTGTATTCGTACATTGGGCGCGACCATGTTTTCGCAAACGCTCAGACGGGCAACATCCTGCTTGTGGGCGTGAGCATCTCGGAGGGCAATTGGGCACTTGCGGGGCGCTACTTCTTCCCTGTGGTGTCGTTTGCCGTGGGCATTATGCTTGCCGACCTGGTACACGAACGGTTTGGCAGCGTGATTCACTGGCGCCAGGTAACGGTGTTCTTTGAAGCCGTCATCTTGCTGGGCGTGAGCTTTATCCCCGGTGGCGGTTACAACTTGCTCGCCAACTGCCTCACTTCGTTTGCCTGCGGCATGCAGGTCGAGAGCTTCCGCAAGATCCACGGTCACGGCATTGCTACGACCATGTGCATCGGCAACCTGCGCAACGCGCTGCAAAACGTGGACGATTACATCATCACCCACAGGCGCGGCTTTTTGGAAAACGGCCTGCTGTACTTTGGCGTGATCTTTACCTTTGTGTTTGGCGCCGTGTTGGGCAACTGGTGTATTGAGCGCATGGGCCTGCACGCCATCGTCGTGGCGAGCTTGCTGCTGTTTGTCGCGTTTGCCATCATGTTCATCGACCGCGAGCGCGACTTGCGCTTACGCTGGAAGGTTGCGGCCGAGGCTTGGAAAGAGGGCTGCCGAAAGTAACCGAATGCGGCAAAGGGGCTGTCCCTTTGCCGCAATATTTTTCATCGTCTGTTGAAACGCTTTAAATAGTTTGACGTTCTCACGCGTTTTTTGTTTCAAAAGCGTTAGGATGGGACTTATAGTGCGGGGCGTAACGGGTGCCCCGCGCACGATAGGAGGCTATCAATGGCTAATCGTTTCGTTCTCAATACCATTTCTTATCATGGTTCCGGCGCCATCAAGGAGATCCCCGGCGAGCTCCAGCGTCGCGGCTACAAGAAGATCTTCGTCTGCTCCGACCCCGATCTGGTCAAGTTTGGCGTTACCGCTAAGGTGACCGACGAGCTCGACGCTGCCGGCATTGCTTGGAGCCTCTACTCCGAGATCAAGCCCAACCCCACGATCCAGAACGTCAAGGACGGCGTCGAGGCCTTTAAGGCCGCCGAGGCTGACGCTATCGTGACCATCGGTGGCGGCTCCTCCATGGACACCGCCAAGGCCATCGGCATCATCATCAACAACCCCGAGTTCGCCGATGTCCGCAGCCTCGAGGGCGTTGCTCCCACTAAGAACCACGCCGTGTTCACCATCGCTGTGCCGACGACTGCCGGTACCGCCGCCGAGGTGACCATCAACTACGTCATCACCGACCCCGAGAAGGTCCGCAAGTTCGTGTGCGTCGACACCAACGACGCCCCCGAGGTCGCCGTCGTCGACCCCGATATGATGGCCTCCATGCCCGCTGGCCTGACCGCCTCTACCGGCATGGACGCTCTGACCCACGCCATCGAGGGCTACACCACCAAGGGCGCTTGGGAGCTCTCCGACATGTTCCACTTTGAGGCTATTAAGCTGATCAGCGAGAACCTGCGCGACTCTGTTGCCGAGGCCAAGTCCGGTCAGCCCGGCTCCGGCCGCGAGGGCATGGCTCTTGGCCAGTATGTCGCCGGCATGGGCTTCTCCAACGTCGGCCTGGGCATCGACCATGCCATGGCTCACACCCTGTCCGCTCACTACGACACCCCGCACGGCGTTGCTTGCGCCATGCTGCTGCCGATCGCCATGGAGTTCAACAAGCCGGTTTGCGCCGAGCGCCTGGCCAAGGTTGCCGTTGCCATGGGCGTTGACACCACGGGCATGAGCACCGACGAGGCTGCCGACGCCGCTATCGCCGCCGTTAAGCAGCTTTCCGCCGACGTGAACATCCCGCACGTCTGCGAGGCCATGAAGGCTGACGAGATCGAGGTCCTGGCCAAGGACGCCATGGCCGACGCTTGCTTCCCGGGTAACCCGCGCGAGGCGACGCTCGACGACGTCATCGAGCTCTTCAAGAAGATCTGCCCGGCTGCCTAGCCCAGTTTGGCGGTCCTTCGCCCGTAGGCGTATGGTCTTTTGACTTGCCGCTGGCCCCGCCGTGCTACGCACGGCGGGGCTTTTTGTGCTGCGTCAATGTCCTGAGACGGGCAAAACCAAGGCGTACTGCCCGCTACGGATAGGTGGTGCACTTTCCAGCGTGCATTTTTGGGAGTATTCAGCAAGCTCTTAAAAATGCATAACGTTGTGAATGGGCCGAGTGGCCCGCAGGCGCCCATCGACAGCCATTGTGGGTGGGCTATCGATGAGTGGAGGGGGTTGTTACTGAGTTTCTGCTTTGCGACAACCTGCAACACTGTTGTAACCGCGTCATTTTGTCGTTCGTGATGGGGCCGTTGGGGCCCAAGGTGCTGAATACTCCGTTTTTTGCACGGTCCAAGGTGGGGCACCCTGAGACGAAGCAAAAAGATGTCTCATTTCTATGCAAATACCGATAGGATTTATGCAAGATTGGGATTGTAAACCGTGCACGTGCACAAAACCGGTGCGGGGACGTCTGGAGGCGGCTCGGCTCCTGGGGCATTGCACGTGCAGAACGGTTAAAATCGGGACTCGGTCTTAGTTTTACTTGGAAGGATGCACATGGCTTCTGTAATCGATGCTTCTCTAGAGGAGACGCTCTCCTATATTACTGACCAGTTGAAGGCGCTTACCTCGATTGCTTCGCCTACGGGCTATACCCGTGCGGCGACTGATTATCTGATGGAAACGTTGCGTGATATGGGCTTTGGACCCGAGCGCTCCAATAAGGGCAACGTACTGGTTGAGCTTGGCGGCGAGGGCGAGCCGCTTGTGTTGGCGAGCCATGTCGATACTCTGGGCGCCATGGTGCGCTCCATTAAGGACAATGGTCGCCTGCGCCCCACGACCCTCGGCGGGCATCAGTGGTCTACGGCCGATGGCGAGAACTGCACCGTTTATACGCGCGACGGCAATGTCTACACGGGTGTGGTTCTTAATACCGAGCCTTCGGCGCACGTGGCCGATGAGCCGGTCAAAACCATCGAGAAGAACATGGAGATCTTGCTCGACGAGAACGTCGATAGCAAGGATGATGTGCTCGAGCTGGGTATTCAGACCGGCGACATCATCGCTATGGATCCGCGTACCACGGTGACGGAGAGCGGCTACATCAAGAGTCGCTTCTTGGACGACAAGCTGTCGGCCTCCATTTTGCTGGGTTTGGCCCGCGCCGTCGCCGAAGGCGAGGTGACGCTTTCGCGCAAGGTTTCGTTGCTCTTTACGGTGTACGAGGAGGTCGGCCACGGCGGTGCCTTTGTGCCGGCCGACACGCGCGAGATGATCAGCGTGGACATGGGCTGCGTGGGTGACGACCTGGGCTGCACCGAGCGCATGGTTTCGATTTGCGCCAAGGATTCGGGTGGTCCGTACAACTACGACCTGGTAACCACGCTGTCCAACATCGCGCGCGAGCTGGAGCTCGATTACGCCATCGACGTGTACCCGCATTACGGATCCGACGTCGAGGCCACGCTCTCGGCCGGCTACGACATCCGTCACGGCCTGATCGGCCCCGGCGTGTACGCGAGCCACAACTACGAGCGCAGCCACATCGACGGCGTGCGCAATACCTACGAGCTGGTTCGCGCCTACGTTCAGCGCTAACGATGCAGCGGCCTCGGCTGATACAGTAGTACCGACTGAGGCCGTCCTCTCTAAGTTGCGGTGAAATAGGGACTGTTTGGCGGTTTTAAACGTTTAAACAGTCCCTATTTCACCGCAACTTATGAAGGGGATGGGACTACTTGATGGCGGCAGTCACGGTGCCGCCGCCGAGGACGACGTCGCCGCGGTAGACGACGACAGCCTGGCCGGGGGCGATGGCGCGCTGCGGCTCGTCAAAAGTTAGCAGCATTTGCCCGTCTTCGCCGCGCGTAAGGGTTGCTGCCTGGTCTTTCTGACGGTAGCGGTACTTGGCGCCCACGTGAATGCCGCCGGACGTGAGCTCTGCCTCCATGCGGTCGGCAGGGGCGCTCCAGATCCAGTCGTTGGCCGTGAGCGCTGTGGCCGCCAGGTCCTCGGCTTCGCCCAGATGCACAATGTTGCTGCCGGCGTCGACGCCCGTCACATACACGGGATGCGCCATCGCGACGCCCAAGCCCTTGCGCTGGCCGATGGTATAGCGCAGCGCGCCGTTGTGGCTCCCTACCACGCTGCCGTCGCGCCATACGATGTCGCCCGGTGCAGCGGGATGTCCGCAGCGGCGCTCGATATAGCCCGCGTAGTCGCCGTCTGGAATAAAGCAGATATCCTCGCTTTCGGCCTTCTTGGCGTTGGCAAAGCCCTGTTCGGCGGCAATGCGGCGTACGTCGCGCTCTTTGTCCAAGCTTGCCAGCGGAAAAATCGTGCGTGCCAGGCGCTCCTGCGTAAGCGAATACAAAAAGTAGCTTTGGTCCTTTTTGGGGTCTTCGCCGCGATGCAGCCGCCAGGTGCCGTCGGACGCCTGGCTCGTTTTGGCGTAGTGACCTGTGGCGATGTAGTCGCAGCCCATGTCGAGTGCCGCATCGAGCAGCGCGCCAAACTTAACATGGCGGTTGCAGATGATGCACGGATTGGGCGTCAACCCTTCCTGGTAGGCAGTCGCGAAGCGCTCGATAACGTTGCGGTCGAAGGTCTGCTGCAGGTCGAGCACATGGTGGGGCATCCCCAGGCGCTCGGCGACAGCCTTTGCATCGGCGATGTCGCGGTCGACCTTACTCATGCCCGTGACGGGATCGGGCGCGGGGCAGGTGAGGCGCATGGTGGCGCCGACGCATTCGTAGCCCTGGCTTTTGAGCAGGTACGCGGTCACGCTGGAATCGACGCCGCCGCTCATGGCGACGAGCACGCGCTTGTTGTGCATGGGGAGGTTCTCCTTGGTGGCATGTGGCCAAAAAAGAAAAGCGGCGCGGGAGGCTGGTTCCGCGCCGCAGACATTGTAGCAAGTTCGGACGTCTCGTGGGACACCCTGATTGGATGGGCTCAGGCTGCCGGGAGAGAGGAGACCGGCTCGTCCGTGGGCTCAACCTATTGGCGACAGGCACTTAGTCCTGGAACAGTGCCGTGGACAGGTAGCGCTCGCCGGTGTCGGCAAGCAGGGCCACGATGGTCTTGCCCTCGTTCTCGGGGCGCTTGGCCAGCTGCAGCGCGGCCCACACGGCGGCGCCGGACGAAATGCCCACGAGCACGCCCTCCTTGTGGCCCACGGCGCGGCCGGTCGCAAAGGCGTCGTCGTTCTCGACGGGGATGATCTCGTCATAGACCTGGGTGTCGAGGACGTCGGGCACAAAACCGGCGCCGATACCCTGGATCTTGTGCGGGCCGGCTTGGCCCTTGGAGAGCACCGGGGAAGTGGCGGGCTCGACGGCGACGACCTTGATTTCGGGGTTCTGCTCCTTAAGGAACTCACCCACGCCGGTCACGGTGCCGCCGGTTCCAACGCCGGCGACGAAGATGTCGACCTCGCCGTCGGTGTCATCCCAGATCTCGGGGCCGGTCGTGGCCTTGTGGATGGCGGGGTTGGCGGGGTTCACAAACTGGCCGGCGATGATGCTGTTTGGCGTCTCCTTCTGCAGTTCCTCGGCCTTGGCGATGGCGCCCTTCATGCCCTTGGAACCGTCGGTGAGCACGAGCTGTGCGCCATATGCCTGCATAAGCTTGCGGCGTTCGACGGACATAGTCTCGGGCATGGTGATGATCACCTTGTAGCCGCGAGCCGCCGCCACCGAGGCGATGCCGACGCCGGTGTTGCCACTCGTGGGCTCGATGATGGTGTAGTCGCCGCCGCGCACGAGCTTGCCGGCCTTCTCGGCCTCGTCGATCATGTTCTTGGCGACGCGGTCTTTGACGGAGCCGGCGGGGTTGAAGTATTCCAGCTTGACGAGCACGCGGGCCTTGAGGTCCTCATCGGCCTCAAAGTGAGTGAGCTCCAGAAGCGGAGTGTGGCCGATAAGCTGATCGATGGACGTGTAAACATTGCTCATGGTGAACCTCCAAAGTGTTCAAATGACTGGATACCGTGTGGTTTTACGGTGTGTGTAGCAGCGAAACCCACAAACCTTATGGGTTGTTCGTTTTGCTGTTGGCAAGCATAGTAGACAGTAAAGCCTAGTAACGCAATAGGAAATAGAAGATTATTACGAGTCGATTAACCATCTTGACCGGAACGGGTATTTTCAAAACCAATATTTCGGCTAGAATTTCTACGGACTAAATGACCGAAAGGCAGCACTATACATGTTGGTTTCTACTAAGGGCAGATATGCCCTGCGCGTTATGGTCGATCTGGCCGAGCACCAGGCAGCCGGTCGCATCCCGCTCAAAGAGATCGCGGCGCGACAGGGGATTTCCGAGAAATATCTCGAGAACATTTTGGCTACGCTCGTGCGCGCCAACATGCTCTCGGGCATGCGCGGCAAGGGCGGCGGCTATGTGCTCACGCGCCCGCCCGAGCAATACACGGTGGGCGAGATCTTGCGCCTGACCGAGGGCAGTCTGGCGCCGGTCGCCTGCCTGGATGGCGACTGCAAGGGCTGCTCGCGTTCGGATGAGTGCCCCACGCTCGACGTGTGGAAGAACCTGGACAAGCTCATCAACGACTACCTCGACGGTGTGACGCTCGATCAACTTGTCGCTCCCAACCATGGCTACGACTACGTCATCTAACCCACACCTGCATTTGGGGACGGGGTGGAAATGGTAGATTTTCTCGCCCTTTGAGACTTGGCAAATAAGAAGGCCGCCCATTTTTGCGATGGGCGGCCTTCGTTTTGGGCTGTTGAGACGGACACGGCCGGAATGGCCATTTTAGTCCTCGGCGATGCTGTCGAGGATGCTGCGCGTGATGGACACCAGGATGCTGCCCATAAAGGCCGATCCAAAGCTGGCGATGGAGATGCCGACGCCCAGCAGGTTGACCGACAGGTAACTCGCGAGCTCAAGCATAAAGCTGTTGACGACAAGCTGGAAAATGCCCAGCGTAATGATCGTGAGCGGCAGCGAGATGACCGTGAGGAACGGTTTGACGAACGAATCGACAATGTTCAGGAACAGTCCCACAAAGGCAAAGCAGACCCAGGTCTCGGCAAAGCCGAAGGGTTGGATACCGGGGACGAGGAACGTGGCGATCGCGATGGCGATCGAGGTGAAGAGCCAGTTAAGCATAAAGCGCATGGCGTGAATCCTTTCTTGCGCCGGGATTGCTGGCGTCGCGTGAAGCGGCTTACGGCGGCGACCTGGATGGTTGCGCGGGCGCGCCGCGGTGTTTGGGCGCCCATTGTCTCAAATATTCGTGGAGCTTACGTGCGCATATGGTTTCTAAACGGCGTTCGTCCTGAAAAACGCGCCGCTGGCAGAGAGTCTTGTCGCTTTAGTTTGGTGGTGTGCTACACTGCTACGGGCAAAAGCCACAGGCGTTGCCCTATTGCATAGAACGGGTGAACGATGCCCGATGTCAGTATCAACTTCGATGCCTTTTGGCGGGTTTGGCGGTGATCGATGAATATCGAGAACATGTTTGACAAGCCTGATGTCAAGCAGCTGGTCCACGCATTTAGCCTTTTGGACGACGAGAAGGATATCCAAGCGTTTTTGACCGATATCTGCACGCCGCGCGAGATTTGCGACCTTTCTCAGCGTTTGCAGGTTGCGCGCTATTTGGACGAGGGCGAGCCTTATGTTGAGGTTCAGGCCCGTACCGGCGCTTCGTCCACCACGGTGAGCCGCGTTTCAAAGGCGCTGAACGGCGAGTACGGTGGCTACCGCAAGATCCTCATTAAGTTGGAGGATGGCGAGTAGGCCAGCGACAACATTGAATTACGAAGAACCGTCCCTCCGGGGGCGGTTTTAATTGCCTGCAATCGGCTGGTGCGTTGGGTTCAGGTTGCTTTGTACCAAAAGATGGAACTGCGGTGGCAATGTGTCCGCTTGGGCGGGTAGGATGGATGCATTGATTATTGCGAACGGTTTGAGCGGAGGACCATGCCTGTTCGAATCTATACCACCAATGCCGGCACGGATTTGAGCGATGCCGAGTCGGCGCTGCTTGCCGACCTTATTGCCCGTCACGGGCGTGCCGTGTTGCTGGCACCAACGTTTGCCGAGCTCGATCTGTGCCGTCATGATGCGGCGGAAGCCGGCATTTCGCTGGGTATCGACTACAAGACACCCGCATCGTGGCTTCGCTCGCTTTGGGAGCTTTTGGGCGACGGGCGCGGTTTCGTCGACAACCTGCAACGTCAGATGCTGTTTTCGGATATGATTGCCCGCCGCGACGATGCCGACCTGCAGCCGCTTTCGCGTAGCCAGGGCACGGTGCGCATGCTCGCGCGCATGGCCCGCGATGTGCTGCCGGGTGTGGCGGGGACGACGGCCGAGCGATGCGGTGGCAACAATTGCCAGCCTGAGCCAAAAAGCGATGCCGAGGCTCGTGTGTTTGAGCTTTTGCGTGCCTACGCGGGCGGTTTGGACCGTCGAGATATGGTCGAGCCCTGCGAGGCAGCCGACATTATGGCCGGTGCCCTGGCCGATAGCCTGCCGGCGTGCGCCCGCGCCGTATGCGTGCGCGGTACCACGTCGTTTACGCACGGTCTACTCGAGCTGCTGTCTGCCGTGGCGAACAATGGGAGAGAGGTCGTCGTGCTGCTTGCCCGCGAGCAGGCGGCGATGCGCGAGGAGCTTGCCACGGCATTTGATGCCCGCGGTGTGCTGTTTGAGATCGCGCCGCTGGGGGAGGACGCCGTCGCGTCTGATGTCGCTTGCGGGGCCGCCGCTCAGCCTGCCTTTATTGAGGTCGCCGGCCCCCATGCCCGTGCTCATGTCTATGCGGACGCCATCGATAAGTTGGTGAAAGCGCACAGGGAGTCCAAGGCCGATAAAGCTACTGCAACGCCCGCCGACCCCGTGCGCGTGCTCGTCGTTTCTGCCCGGGCACCCCAGCTGTTCGGCGAGCTCGCCGCCCGTTTGGCGGCGCGTCACATTGCGGCCGAGACGACTGAGTTCACGGCGTTTTCCCAGTCCATCGCGGGCAGGCAGTTTACGGCGCTCGCCAACCTGATCGAGCGTATGAAAGCCGCCGACGAGGGCACCGCTTCCAAGACTGAGTGGTGGCCCGCGCCGGAGCTTACCGACTGGATCTACAGTCCGCTTTCGGGCGCTGATGCCGTCAATGCCCGTACCTTCGATAAGAATATGCGTCTCTCGCGCAGCAAGACTACCGCGGGCGTCAAGAGCCTGCTGCAGAGCGTTCAGGGCCAGGTGAGGGGCGCGCGCAAGGCGACGAGCGACGATAACTGGTTTAAGAACGTACCGTGTGTGGTCTCGGACGTGTTCCAGGCGCTGTGGCGTGACAAGCCCGTGACGGCGCTTAAGGCCATGCTTGCCGTTGCCGAGGCGTTGCCCGATCGCGCTCTAGGCGGCCTTGACGGCCAGGCCCGTCGCCAGGCAGAGACGGCTTTGCTGCGCCATGCCATCGACATCCTTATGAACGATGCTCGCGCGCTCGACGTGTCGCAGGCCGCGACCGTGCCGGTTCTCGACGGCGTTCGAACCAAGGTGGACAAGCGCAGTACCGCCTACGATTACGAGACCTATGAGGTCGATCGCACACCACGAGCACAAGTGCGCTTCGCGTCGCTTGCCGATGCGTCGGTTCTTCGCCCTGGCAGCTACGATGCCGTGCTGTTTGCCGATGTCGACCTGGACAGCTATCCGCTTTCGCACGAAGAGGGCCCGCTTGCCACGTTGACAGCCGAGCTGCGCCGCGACGGCGTGTCTTTGGAGCCCGCTGTCCTGCTGCGCGTGCGCTTTGGCCGTGCGATGCAGGCGGCGAGC
The DNA here is from genome assembly GCA_036302525.1 of Collinsella sp. Classification (GTDB taxonomy): domain Bacteria; phylum Actinomycetota; class Coriobacteriia; order Coriobacteriales; family Coriobacteriaceae; genus Collinsella. Next base: position 239,584 of record JAXJCG010000009.1, read on the forward strand.
GGTCCGGTCGCGCTCGCCCGTGTGACGCACGATCGCCAGGCACGCGAGTGCTACCCGGCAGCCGTATGGACCGAGCTGTGGGCACATGCCGAGGCCGCTGGCGCTGCCAAGCCCATGCGCGTGGGCGAGGGCGATATCATCGCCGACTTTGATCCCGCTGCAGGCGAAGGCTTCAAGCGCGAGCGCGTGACCTGTGAAGCCCCTCAGCATCTGAGTGCCGAGGCCGTGCCGTATTTGGTCCTGCGCCGTCGCGATGGCGAGGGTGAGGACGCGCCGCTCGTGCCGCGTCTGACGTCCGCCTCGCAGATCGAGGCCTATTCGACCTGCCCGCTATGCTGGTTCGTCTCGTACCGCGTGAAGCCCCAGTCGATCGACGCGGGCTTTGGCAACATGGAAAAGGGCAACTTTGTCCACGACGTGCTGGAGCATCTGCATGCCCGTCTGCCCCAAGAGGGCATGGAGCGCGTGACGCCCGAGAATCTGCCGCGCGCACAGGAGCTGCTGCACGAGGTCTTTGACGAGACGTTGGCCGAGCACGCCGGCAAGCGCGGCACGGAGGGCCCGCTGGTGCCGCTCTCTGCGGTGGAGGAACGCCAGGTGGCCGAGATCTTGCCGCAGCTGGAGGGTGTGCTTGCCTACGAGTCCGAGGCACTTGCCCCCTTTGCCCCGCGCTACCTGGAGTTCGCCTTCAACGAGCTCAAGGTCGAGTATGCCGGTTGGCCGCTTGGCGGGCGCATCGACCGCGTGGACGTGGACGCCGAGAATCGTGCCGTGGTGATCGACTACAAGCATCGCACGGGCGTTGAGGAGTTTAAGCTCGCCGACCCCACGGTGCGCGACGAGGAATCGGGCACGGCGCCCATCGACGATCCGCGCTGGTTGCCACCACATACCCAAACGCTCATCTACGCCCAGGCCATGCGCCGGGCGCTGGATTTGGACACCCGCGCGGCGCTCTACTTTTCGACCAAGGGCGGCAAGCCGGCGTTGCGCGGTGCCGCGAGCGCCGAGCTGCTCGAGGAAGAGCGCGGCGACGGCCGCATTCCGGGCCTTAAGAAGGGCTTTCCGGGCGAGGGCGGCAACATGGACTTCGATGCGCTGCTCGACCGCGTGGAGGCCGGCATCGCCGAGCGCTTGCGCGAACTCGAGGCGGGCATCGTCGCCGCTGTCGACCCGACGTCGGCGCAAGCCGCGCATGCGCGCTGCTCGTATAACCACGAAGGAACGTTTGTAAGGAGGGACGTGTAGACCATGGATCTTTCGACCTTGATGCCGCAACAGCTGCAAGTCGTCAAAACGCTCGACCGCCCGCTGTTTGTCTCGGCAGGTGCCGGCTCGGGCAAGACCTTTACCCTCACGCGCCGCATCGTCTATGCGCTCTCGCCCGAATCCGGTCCGTTTGTCGAGCATCTGGACCAGGTGCTCGCCATTACCTTTACCAAAGACGCCGCGGCCGAGATTCGCGACCGCGTGCGCCGTGCGCTTATCGAAGAGGGTATGGACGAGGAGGCCCTGACCGTCGACGACGCTTGGATCTCGACCATTCACGGCATGTGCTCGCGTATCCTGCGCGCGCATGCGCTGGAGCTGGGCATCGACCCCGAGTTCACGGTGCTTACCGATACCGATGAGCTTATGGATCAGGCTGTCGAGCATGTGCTGGGGCGCGCGACGGCGCCCGATGCCGCGCCCGAGCTCGCCACTTCGCTTAAGGCCCTCTACGCCTGGTATCCCATGGCGGGCGAGGGCGGGACGTTTGGCGCCGGTACCACCATCAAAGGCCTGGTGCGCGACTTGCTGGAGCTATCGAGCCAGCTTCCGGGCGGCATGGACGATGTGTGCGTGGCGCGCGGCCAGGCCGACACCTCGGCGCTTGCCGATGCCTATCGTGCGGCGCTGGGCGCAAGCAAGGCCACGACCGAGAAAGCGCAGGTGGCACTCGACGCCATCGACGCGTTTGAGGCGAGCGGCAAAACCATGGGGGATGCGGCGCGACTCATGATGTCGTGCAGTATGCCTCGAGCGAGCAAGGCGTTTCCTAAGGAGCAGGTGGAGCTACTCAAGGCCGAGGCCGCCGATGCGTTTATCAATATCGTGCTTGCCTGCGGCGGCCCGGCGCTCGATGCGCTGGTGGGGCTTGCCCGTGCCGTAGAGGCGGAGTACCGTGCGCTCAAGGCCGACCAGTCCGCGCTCGATAACAATGACCTGCTGCGCATGGCGTACGAGGCGCTGCGCGACTACCCGGCTATTCGAGCTGCCTATGAGGGCCGCTTTAAGATGGTCATGATCGACGAGTTCCAAGATACCGACCAGATGCAGGTCGATCTGATTCGCTATTTGACGGGTGCGGGCGAGCGCGCGCTGTGCACGGTGGGCGATGCGCAGCAGTCGATCTATCGCTTCCGTGGTGCCGAGGTCGAGGTGTTTCGCCGCCAGGAGCGCAAGGTGGGTTCGACGACGGCGTCCGAGACGGTCACCACGTCCGATGCTCCCGCCGGCGAGCTCGTCAAACTCGTGCGCAACTTCCGCAGCCACGACGAGGTGCTGCGCTATGTGGCGCGCGTCTTTGACGGCGACACCGGTGGTTTGATGCAGGGGTTCTTGGATCTTGAACCGAGCGACAAACGCAAGGACATGCTCAAGGCAAAGGTTTCGCGCCGCCAGGCGCTGTTCGTTGCCGGCGGCAGTATGCAGGAGCGCACGCAGGCCAAGGCCCGTGCGATCGCCGAGCGATTCCATGCGCTTGCCGATGCCGGCCAGCCCCAGGGCGGCATGGTGCTGCTGCTGGGTCGCATGACCAACGCCGATGTCTATGCGCAAGCTTTCCGTGACCAAGGGCTCGACTGCGTGATCGCAGGCGGCTCGGTCTTTGCCCAGGCGGCCGAGGTGCAGACGGTGCGTGCCCTGGTCTGCGCGCTCGCCAATCCGGCCGATACGGCCCAAGGCCTTATGCCGTTGCTGGCCTCGCCGATGTTTGCACTCGGCGCCCAGGAGTTCCTGGCGCTGGCGACCAAGCTCGACGAGCAGACGGGCGAGACGTCGCGCCGCAATATCGATGTGGGCATCATGAGCGATTCCGATGTGCCGGGTTTGCAGAACCTGCCGCTCGTGACGCGTGCCCGCGAGGTGCTGCGCTACGCGCTTCGTCGCGTGGGACGCGATTCGTTCGCCGCCATCGCGCGCGATGTGGTCAATGCCTCCGGCTGGTTCGTGCGTCTGGCGCAGCGCGGCCCCGAGGGCAAGGCCATTGCCGCCAACGTGCTCAAGGCGCTCGACGCCGTGGCCGAGGCAGAGGCCGAGCTCGGCAATTCTCCGCGCTCCATCGCGCTCGCCTTCGACCGCTTCTTGGCGGGCAAGGAGGCCCCGGGCGCCCTCAACGAGGAGGGCGACGGCGCGGTGCGCATCATGACCGTGCATGCGTCCAAGGGCCTGGAGTATCCGGTCGTGGCGGTTGCCGAGTGTTTTGGCGTGCGCAAATCGTCCGGTGCGGCACAGATGGGTCGCGTCGAGGGCGGAGCGCAGGTCGTGGCACTGCCGGCACGCTTCGACGGCGTTAAGCTCGCCGACGGTACCTTTGTGAAGGGCGACGACGTCAAAAAACAGTTTGAGCATGCGTTTAAGGGCAAGGGTACGTCGCTGTGGCTGCCGCCGGAGCTCATGGAGGACGTCTGTGCGACGGGTTCTCCCGCCGAGGCATTTGCTCGCCTGCGCAACGACGACCTGCAGCTTTCGCTCGAGGAGCGGGCTCGTCTGCTCTATGTCGCCATGACGCGAGCGCGCGAGCTGGTCATTCTGGCGATGGATGCCGGCGTGAGCCGCGGCAAGGTGACGGCGCCGACCTTCGATGTCGAGACGGATCTGACCTACGACGTGCTGCGCCGCATCCTGCCGACCGACAGTCTGGACATGCCGCAGCTCGATAGCGACCGTTTGGTGTTCGACAACTCCAAACCGGGCGACTACGAGCTCATTTCGCTCGCGGGCTTTACCTTTGGCGAGCAGGCGTTTGAGGCCAACGCTTCGTTGGATGCCGAAGGCAGGCTTGTTCGTGGCGATGCCGATACAGATGCTGCCGACGATTCGGCCAGTACAATCGTCCCCGGTCCTGCCGACCCCAAGCCCGATTCGTTTGAGCTTGTGTATCCCCAGGCAGTGGGCGTGCGCATGGGCATCTGTCCGTTTCCGGTGCGTGACTCGTATAGCTACTCATCAATCGCCGCGGCACTCCATGCCGAGACGGAAGACCGTGCCGCCGAGGCGCGTGTGCCCATGGACGAGGCCGGCGATGATGCGGAGTCGGATGGTTCCGAGATGACGGATGCAGACGTGGCCGCCGTTGAGCCCGCCGGCAACCCCATGGCGTTGGGCTCGGCCTTCCACGCCGCCTGCCAGTGGCTCATCGAGACGGGTGCCGACGCGTTGCCCGCTGCGCGCGCCGATGCGCTGGCGCGTCTGTGGCGCCTGACGCCGGAGCAGCGCGAACGCTTCGACGTTGCCCTGGACCGCTGGCTCAAGTCAGCTGTTCGTGCCGACCTGCTCGCGTGGCCGTGCGTTCGTGCCGAAGTGCCGTTCTTCTCACTGGGCTGCGAGGACAAGGACATTGCCCGCTACGGTGCCTATGCCGAGGGCGCCATCGATGCCTTGGCAACCGACCCGGCGGATTCGTCATGCGCGCTGGTCATCGACTACAAGACGGGCGGCACGCCGGACGAGACGCCGGAACAGCTGCAGGAGAAGCACGCCCTGCAGGCGCGCGTCTACGCTGATGTTCTGCATAAGGCGGGCTTTAAGACGGTGACCGTCAAGTTCGTCCGCGTGGAGCAGCCGGATCCAACCATCTTCGTCGAACCCGCCGAGCCCCAAGTAGTCACCTACAACCTCTAGCCCTCAGATAACTTGCGGTGGAATACGGACTGTTTTGGCCAAAAAAGCCGCCAAACAGTCCGTATTTCACCGCAACGCATGGGAGAGCCTGGGGCGGTACAATGGCTCGAACGGTTCAAACGAATAAGGAGCCATCATGCAGCTCACCAAAACGCTTAAGGTGACGCCGGAGGAGCTTTTTGACGCTCTGGCGGGGTCCATCATGCAGGATATCGAGAACGCCACGGGCAAGCGTCCCAGCCGCAACAAGCTCAATGGCTATAAGTACGAGAAACGCGCCCAGTCCGCAAAAGGCAAGGCCAAGGGCACGGCGATCAAGGTTAAGATCAAGCACTTTGACTACCCGTGCCTCTATGAGGTCCGTTTTCAGTATGCGGCGGGCATCAATACCATGCGCTATGAGGCTGTACCTGCTGGCGATGGTGCCTGCGAGCTCACCTATACCGAGGATTTTCAGGGTGTGGGTGGCAACACGTCTGGCACGCGCGGCAAGCTCGGCCTCTTCTTCTATGAGCGCAAGCTCAAGAGCCACGCCAACCAGACGATTGATCAAATCGTCAAATACATCGAGGGTGAGCGCCGTGTAAAGGCTAATCCCGCCTTCGCCGATGATGCTGCCGAAAACGCTTCGGATGTATTCCATTGATACCCTGTTCAAAAGCTTTACCGCTCTCCACAGCAACTGTGAACACTTCAGGCTTCGAGTCAGTAGCGAGTGGCCTGACATAATTAGTTGATGGAAGTGCCAAATGAATAAGAATGCCACTACGCAACTGCACATCTATTCCGTCTTTTTCGTTCTCGCGGGATTTGTTTTAAATCGGGGAGTGTTTCTACTTTTCCTTGCAGAGAAAGGAATGTCTGTCACGGAAATTGCGCTTTATCAAGCCCTGTTCAACATCGCAACGGTCGTTCTCGAGCTGCCAACAGGGCTGATAGGCGATTTCTTTGGAAAGAAGTTTTCGATTCAAGTGGGCGTGCTGCTGCTTTTCTTCCATACGGCTGGCATGCTGTTGCTCTCCGGTCCCTTTCTTGTCGTGCTTTCCCTTGTTGAGGCACTCGCCTACTCCCTTCAATCGGGATCCGAACAAGCTCTTTTATATGAAATTGCCCGAAATGCCGGTCAAGGAGAGCGCTTCCTCACCATCAACGCTCGGCTGCTTGCCGCGCAATCAATCGCTACGGGAATGGCAATTGTGCTCGGATCTTTCATTGCCCAAGTATCTTGGAGCGCCCTCTACGTATGTGTCTCCATTTTCTATCTCCTGCAGCTTTTCCTTCTGTATCCCATTGAGAGGACGGAAGCGACCCGTTCTGAAAGCTTTGAAAAGGGAAGGTTTGACACAGCCAAGATGTTCAGACGCGAAACCTGGCGTGTTGGAGAATCCGCTTTTGTGGTATTGCTTCTCCTCATCGGCACAAGCATGCTCGATGGATTCTATGGGAGTTATTACAACTTGAATCAGTTGGTATTCGACGCATTTGATGCTCCCGTCTCCATAATAGGAATCTTTTTCGGTGCATCCTATGCAGTAAATGCGACGGCCTACATTGCAGCAGATTTCTTCTCGTCGCGTTTCGGGAAAAGAAATACCATGCTCGGCTCGATGCTAATCGAGGCTGGCCTTTTCATGATTCTTCCGTGGTTCGCTTCAAATCCGCTGTGTTTGTTTGGCCTTAGCATGGTGCTTTGTTTTCTCCCAGAAGTGGTGTACATCACTTCGGAAAACTTAATCCAAGACGCGATAGCGGACGATCTCCGCGCGACGATCCTTTCCGTCGCGTCTCTGGTAAGGGCTCTCTTTTCCGCAATGTTTTTCTCCATATTTGGACATGTGTTGGGGTTATATCCCATTCAGATAGCGCTCGGTATTATTGGTGCAATCGCGATAGCAATTACCGCCGTTGTTTCATTAAAAATGGTAGGAATACAGATCTCCAAGAATTGATATATCGATTGACGAGCTATCCGAAGCGTCGAGCCTTCTTGATGGACATGACTATTCGTCACAAATCATTCCGCGCATCGCCGGGGTTCCAGTAATACTCGATATATCGGGATGCCCTCATTCCCCTTTTTGAAGGTCCCAAATTAGCTACCCGTGTTGGTTTGGCTAGGTTCGGGTGCCGTCCGCGCTGTGCGGTAGAATCGTAACCCTAAGATCACGAACCCGCATCGGAGCTCATTACATGGCATTCGTCCATCTGCACAATCACACTGTTTTCTCCATGCTCGACGGCGCAACCCGTATCCAGGATATGGTCAACCGTGCCGTTGAGCTGGGCATGCCCGCCGTCGCCATTACCGACCACGGCTACATGTATGGCGTGCCCGACCTGGCGCTGGCCTGCGACGCCGTTAACCACAACACGCCCGAGTACAAAACCTGGAGCCACGACAAGGCCTTCTTGGAAAAGGACCGCCGCGACGAGCTGGTGGAGCCCGATCCCGAGGAAAACCCGCGCGAGCATGCCCAGTATGTGAAGGACATGGCCATGTGGGACGAGAAGGGCAACATCGACGAGCTCAAGCCGCCTCTGGTCATCAAACCCATCTTTGGCTGCGAGGTCTACTTTACGCCGGACGAGACGCTCGCCCGCGACCACAAGCCCGAGCTCTACCACATGATCCTTCTGGCCAAGGACCAGGAGGGCTACGTCAACCTGATGCAGACGGTCTCCGAGGCCGCTGTGCAGGGCTTTTACTACAAGCCGCGCGTGACGCTCGACAACCTGCGCCGCCACGCCAAGGGCATGATCTGCACCAGCGCCTGCATCGCGGGCATCATCCCCAAATACATCGACCGCGGCGACATGGAAGGCGCCATCAAGTGGGCCGAGACCTTCCGTGACACCTTCGATCCCGGCGACTTTTATATCGAGATCCAGGAACACGGCATCACCACCGACAACGGCCTGACCGACGAGCAGATGGACCGCACGCTCATCGATATTGCCAAGCAGGTGGGCGTCAAGGTCATCGCCACCAACGACTTTCACTACCTGCGCCGCGAGGACGCGCCCGTGCAGGACGTCATCATGTGCATTGGCATGAACGCCAAGGTCGACGACCCCAACCGCATGCGCATGACCGGCTCGGAGTTTTACATGAAGACCGAGGAGGAGATGCGGGCGATGTTCCCGTATTGCCCCGAGGCCTGCGACAACACGCTCGAGATTGCCGACAAGTGCTACGTTGAGCTGGACTGGGACTCCATCATCCTGCCGCGCTTCCCGTTGCTCGATCCCGGCGAGACGCACGAGAGCCAGTTCCGCCGCGAGTGCGAGAAGGGCCTGCGCCAACACTACGGTGACGACTGGGCCACGCGCGAGATCTGTGGCGTCAACATCAAAGAGCGCTTTGAGTACGAATACAAGGTCATCTGCGACAAGGGCTTTGCCGCCTACTTTTTGATCGTCGCCGAGTACGTGCAATGGGCCAAGGACAACGGCATCGGCGTCGGTCCCGGCCGTGGCTCGGCCGCCGGCGCTATCGTCGCCTACGCCATGAACATCACCGCGTTCGACCCGCTCGAGAACGGCCTGATGTTCGAGAGGTTCCTGTCCCCGCAGCGTACCGAGATGCCCGATATCGATATGGACTTCGACGATGAGCGGCGCCTCGAGGTCGTGGAGCACGTTCGCCAGCTCTACGGTCCCGAGAAGGTCACCCACGTCATCACCTACTCGACCATTAAGGCCAAGCAGGCCATCAACGACGCCGCGCGCGTGCTGGACTACCCGGTCTACATGGGCCAGCGCCTGTCCAAGATGGTCTCGAGCGACCCCAAGGTCAAGCTCAAGCAGGTGCTCGAAAAGCAACCCGGCAAAGAGGATCTGTTTAACCCCGACTTTGCCGAGGCCTATAAAAAGGATGACGACGCCCGCCGTATCATCGACACGGCGCTCTCGATCGAGGGCCTCACCCGTGGCGAGGGTGTGCACGCGTGCGCCGTCCTGATCTGCCGCGATCCCGTCAACGAGCATGTGCCCACCAAGCTCGATACCAAGGGCGGCGTCGAGATTACCCAGTACGAGGGCCATACCGTTGCCGACATGGGCCTGCTCAAGATGGACTTCCTGGGCCTGCGCACGCTGACGGTTATCTCCAAGGCTAAGGCAAACATCAAAAAGAATTTCGGCATCGACATCAAAGAGGAAGAGATTCCCTTTGACGACCCCGAGATCTTTAAGCTCATGGGCTCCGGTCACACCGCCGGCGTCTTCCAGGTCGAGTCCGCCGGCATGACGGCCACGATCAAGAATATGAAGCCCACCGAGTACAAGCACGTTGTGGCATTGATCGCTCTATACCGCCCGGGCCCGCTGGGTGCCGGCATGGTTTCGTCCTACATCAACCGTATGAACGGCAAGGAGCCGGCCGTCTCCTACGACGACCGCCTGGACGACATCCTGGGCGAAACCTACGGCACCATGGTCTACCAGGAGCAGGTTATGCTCATCTCCGTTGAGATGTGCGGCTTCTCCAAGGGCGAATCGGACTCGCGTATCCGTAAGCCCGTGGCTAAGAAAAAGATCAAGCTGCTCACGTCGACGGTGCTCCACTGGGAGGATGGCTCGGACGAGACCACCTACGACCACTGGATGAACGGCGCCATCAAGAACAACTACACGCGCGAGGTCGCCCAGAAGATTTGGGACGATGTTCTCGAGTTCGCGTCCTACGCCTTCAACAAGTCGCACTCCGCCGGCTACGCCATTCTGGTTATGCAGACGGCATGGCTTAAGGCGCACTATCCGCACGAGTACATGGCGGCCGTTCTGACGTCCTACACGGGCAAGACCGACAAGATCGTTCACTACGTCTCGGCATGCCGTCACGACGGCATCCCCGTGCTTTCGCCAGATGTCAACGAGTCCGGCACCGAGTTCACGGCTACCAAGGAAGGCGTGCGCTTTGGCCTGGCCGGCATCCGCGGCGTGGGCACCGGCGTGGCGCAGGCGATTATCGCCGAGCGCGAGGCGGGCGGTCCGTTTAAGACGCTGCACGACTTTGTCGAGCGCGTGGACTCGAGCCAGGCCAACCGTCGCGTGATCGAATCGCTCATCAAGGCAGGCGCCTTTGACTCCACGGGGTATCCGCGTCGCCAGATGATGCACTTTGTGGACAAGAACAACCCCGAGAACATCATCGATGCAGCGGTAAAGCGCCAGAAAGATCGCGCGAGCGGCCAGACGTCGTTCTTCGACATGTTCGGCGACGTTGAGGGCTCGGGCTTTGAGGTGAGCGTGCCCGATCCGGATGGCCAGGAGTGGGACCGTCACCTTAAGCTGAGCCAGGAGAAGGAGGTTCTGGGCATCTATGTCTCGGACCACCCGCTGCGCCCGTTTGAGTATGCGCTCAGTAAGGCGCGCGACTTCTCGTTCTCGCAGATCGATACCGGCTACGAGGTGCAAAACCCCACGGGCGGTACCATCAACCAGGAGATTCCCGAGGGCAAGGCGCTGTGGTGGGCCGGCATGGTCTCGAGCGTGTCCAAGCGCGTGACCAAAAACGGCGATCCCATGGGCATCGTGCAGCTCGAGGACATGGAAGGCGAGGCCACGGTCGTGGTGTTCCCCAAGACCTACAAGGAAGCCGAGGGGTATCTATACGGCGAGGTCGATCCCGAGACCGGTGCACAGCTGTCCGATGCGTTTGTGCGCATTAAGGGCAAGCTCGAGCGCTCGGACCGCGGCGACCAGATCATCGCGCAGGAGATCGTGCCGCTGGAGCTCAACGAGGAGAACAACAAGCCCAAGGTGTTTGAGGTCATGGTGCCCAACAGCCGCTTTAGCCAGGGCAATATGGCGCGTCTTGCCACGGTGCTTACCGCCAACCCGGGCGGCGACCGCGTGGAGATTTTTATCGAGCAGGTGGACGGGCGCGTACTGCGTGCCGAGGTGCCGGCCAAGGTCAACGCACGCTCGATTCCGCTGTTGGCAGAGGCCAAGGCCATCGTGGGTAACCAAGGCAGAGTGACGGTGATCTAGGGACGGCGTTGCTGAGGGGTAGCTAATTTGGGACGGGGCTTTTTTAGCTACCCTTTGGCTGACGGCGATTTGGCTGGGATTTGAATAATTCTCAACCGACATGTGGGGGTAGCTAAAATAGCCCCGTCCCAAATTAGCTACCTGGTGCGAGATTGGAGGAAGTGATGGCGCAGGGGACGTTTGCGCAGGCGCTTCGTAAGGAGGCGGCGCTCAGCAGTACCTTTATGAAGGGGCGCTCGCTCATGCTCAACGGCGCCGTGCTGTCGTTTGAGGACTCCGGCTCGCGCTTCTCCAAAAATGTGACTATTGAGGGCACGGTGCGCGGCTCGCGCGGCGACCTGTACAAGACGCACGTGGCGCTCGACATGGACGAGCACGAGGTTGTCGACTACGACTGCGATTGCCCCGCCGCCTTCCGCTATTCCGGCATGTGCAAGCACGCTATCGCCACGGCGCTGGCGTATCTGGATGCCAGTGGCGCCGAGCCTGTCGAGGGCCTGCGTACGCCGGTCCGCACGTTTACGGCACCGCCCGCACAATCCAAACAGTCCGCACGCCCCGCGCCTAGCGCATCTTCGGTCAACCCCAATTTTCCCTTCCCGGCACCCGTCCCCACGAGCCCGAGCCTTGTGGCGGCGCTTTCCGATCTTTCGGACGCGCGCATGGACGAGCTCGTGGCTATGCGTCGTAAGCTCGCTGGCACCATCGACCCCGATGCGCCCAAAGCGATGTTGGAGCCCTCGCTGGTGCCGTACTACAATCCGCTGTTTGCCGATCGCTTTAACTGGGCGCTCGAATTTCGCATTCGCTGCGGTTCGGTGTCCTATGTGGTTAAGGATATCGACGGCATGGCCGATGCCTATGTGCGCGGCGGTACGTTCTCCTATGGCAAGAAGCTTACGTTTGTCCATGTGCCCGAGGCTTTCGATGACGTGTCGACAAAGCTGCTCGACTTTGTCGCAATGACGGTCGCCTACCTGAGCGACATCACGATTTCGCGCTCGGCATCGTACGACTTTTCCCGCAGCGGCTTTGTCGCCGAGCGTCAGTTGCCGGTATCCGAGTATTCCATCGTGTCCGTACTGGACCTGCTGCGCGGCAGGACCATGTCCTTTGAGCCTGCTTGGTCGCGGGGGACGACGACGCATCGTGCCTACGAGGTGGCGGTCGAGCCGTCGCCGCAGGGGGAGGGCGAAGTCCCGGCCAAGCGCCCGCCGCTCCTTGCCGCCAAGATTACCCCGGCAGCCGGGGGCAGCTACGACTTGCGCTTGCCGGCCGATACGTACTGCTTTGTCACTGGTGACGCAGCCTATCTGGTCGATACGCGCCGCGCGCGCCGTACCGACACGGCGTTTGCCCAACATGCGGCGCCGTTCCTATCGCACTTGTTGCCCTGCCGCACGCCGGTCCATATCGCCGCCGACCAGGTGGGTGAGTTCTGCCGCATGGCGCTGCCGATCTTGCGCGACTACACCGACCTGACCGCTCCCGCCGCGCTCGATACCGTGGCGCCCGAGCCGAGTTTTGCCATGGCGATTGGCGTCGACGATGGTCTTGTGACCTGCAAGATTACGGTGGCCTACGGCGATTGGTCGGCAGATCTCTTTAGTCTTGGTGCTCCGGGCAGTCCTTTCGAAGAGCAACGCCCCGGCGTTCCGCCCCGCGATACGGTGGCGGAGTTTCGCGTTATGGACACGGCTGCCCTGTACTTCGATTTCTACGAGGGCGGCCTGGCATTTGAGGAGCGCGATGACGCTCGCCTGTTCTGCCTGCTGACCGAGGGGCTGGCGGCTTTGTCCGAGCTGGGCGAGGTCATGCTCAGCGATCGCCTGCGCCAGATCTCGGTACGCCCTGCGCCCAAACTCTCGGTGCGCGCCACCGTCAAGAGCAACCTGCTCGACGTCGATCTGGGTGCGAGCGGCCTTTCGGCGGCCGACCTTGCCATCTATCTCGATTCGTATAAGCGCCACCAGACGTTTGCTCGCCTTACATCCGGCGACATTGTGCGCCTGGATGAGGGAGCTCGCGCCGCGTTTGGTCTTGCCGAGGACCTGGGCGTCGATGTCGTCGACCTGCTCGACGGCGTGTCGCTTCCCGCGTCGAGCACCCTTTTTGTCGATAGCATGCTCGCGCGCACGCCCTCGCTCGAAGCCGATCGCGACGCCGCATTCCGCCGCACCGTCGAGCGCCTGGACACGCTCGGCAAGATGGACTTTACGGTGCCCGCCTCGCTCAAGGCCACACTGCGTGGCTACCAGGTCGACGGCTATCAGTGGCTCGGCTCGCTTGAGCACTTGGGCCTTGGCGGCATCTTGGCCGACGATATGGGCCTGGGCAAAACGCTGCAGATGATCGCGCACATTCTGGCGCGCGTGGAGGCGGGGGATACCAAGCCCACGCTCGTGGTATGTCCCGCGTCGCTCGTGTACAACTGGGCTGCCGAGTTGGAGCGCTTTGCCCCCTCGATTGATGTGTGCGCCATCGTGGGCGCCAAGGCCCAGCGTCGCGTTCAAATTGCCGGTGCCGCCGAGCACAACGTGGTGGTGACGTCGTATGATCTCATGCGCCGCGACATCGACGAATACGTCGAGCAGAACTTTGCCCGCGTGGTGCTCGACGAGGCCCAGTACATTAAAAACCCGCTCACCCAGGTGGCCCGCGCTGCCAAGCGCCTGCCGGCCGGCGTGCGCTTTGCCTTGACGGGCACACCCATCGAAAACCGTCTGTCCGAGCTCTGGAGCATCTTCGACTTTTTGATGCCGGGCCTTCTGGGCACGCGCGACTCATTTGCCAAGCGCTTTGAGGGTCCCGTCGAACATACCGAGGGTGACAGCGCCGCTCGTCTGCAGGCGCTCGTGTCGCCGTTTGTGCTGCGTCGCGTCAAGGAAGATGTGGTGGCCGATCTGCCCGAGAAGATCGAGGATACGGTGATGGCGCAGCTTACCGGCGAGCAGCGCAAGCTCTACCTGGCCAACCAGGACCGCATTGCCCAGCAAGTGCAGCACCGCGAGGCCGGGGAGTTTAAGAAAGACAAGCTCAAGGTGCTTGACGAGCTCACCAAGCTGCGCCAGATCTGTTGCGATCCGCATTTGCACTATGCGGACTACAAGGCGGGAAGCGCCAAGCTCGATACATGCATGGAGCTCGTCCACGGAGCACTCGACGGCGGTCATCGCATCTTGCTGTTCAGCCAGTTTACGGGCATGCTCGATATCATCGGCAAGCGCCTGGCCAAGGAGGATATCGCCTTTCTTAAGCTTACGGGCGCATCGTCTAAGGAGAGTCGCGCCAAGATGGTTGCGCAGTTCCAAGCGGGCGAGGTGCCGGTGTTCTTGATTTCGCTCAAGGCGGGCGGCGTGGGCCTTAATTTGACGGCTGCCGACGTGGTCATCCACTACGACCCGTGGTGGAACGTGGCGGCGCAGGACCAGGCGACCGACCGCGCCCACCGCATTGGCCAGCAGCACACCGTGACCGTGTACAAGCTCATCGCCAAGGACACGATCGAGGAACGCATTATGCAGATGCAGGAGTCCAAGCGCGATCTGGTCAACAGCGTGCTCGGCGGCGACGGCATCTCATCGGCGCTGTTCACGCGCGAGGATGTTCTGGCGCTGCTCGGTGGCGACGGTCGCTAACCCGCTCGGGTGGGGCCGCCAGGGCGGATAGTACGCGCCGCCCCACCGTTCTCGCCCGTTATGTGTTCATTTGCAATGCCATGGATGGCCCGGCGCTCTTTGGGCATAAGAAGGATCAAGTACATTGGCACATCAGCAAAGGAGAACATCATGGCGAAATTCTTTAAGGACTCCGATGGCAAGCTTGTTGCTGCCCTTGGCGACGACGTTGCGACCCCTGCCGGCTGCACGGAGTTGACGGCGAACACCGAGGACGCGGCGCACGAGAAGCATGTGCCCGTTGTCGAGATCGAGCGCGACGGCCACGTCATTCGCGCGCGCGTGGGCTCGACGGAGCACCCCATGCTGCCCGAGCACTACATCGAGTGGATCGCGCTTGAGGCCGAGGGCCGCCTGGAGGTCCATTACCTTGAGCCCGGCATGAAGCCCACGACGTTTTTCGCTGGCGGCTCCAAGACTGGTACCGTCTATGCCTACTGCAACCTGCATGGGCTGTGGTCCGCGACGTTCTAGGAGCGCGCCCCCGCTCGGGGTATCATAGCTAGCATATGCACATGCGAGCGCCGGCTGCATTATGCGGCCGGCGCTTTTACTACGGCAACGACGATTTACGACGGAAAGGCTGGGCCATGAAGCTCGCACTTGCACAGATCGATATGCGCCTGGGTGACATCGAGGGCATTTGCGGCCGCATCGAGGACCAGGCTCGCCTGGCTCATGAGCGCGGCGCGCGCGTGCTGTGCGTTCCGGCCCCGCTCTTTATGGGCGCCATGCCGGGCAGCCTGGTGGGCGCTGCCGATTTTGAGCACGATATGCTGACGGGCTTGACGGGCGTTGCCGAGCGCATCCAAGAGCTCGACATGATCTGCATCGTGCCCTCTGCGGTTTCGTTTGAGGGCCAGCCTCTGCTCGACTACATGATGCTTAAGGATGGTCGCGTGGTGCCCGCGCGCGCAAGCATCGCCCTGCAGCGTGGCGAGAGCAACGACGCGCGTTGGGCACCGCCGGTGTTTGACGTGGACGGCGTGCGCATCGCCGTGGTGTTTGACCTAGATTGCGAGCTCGAGATGCTGCCGACCGGCGTCGACCTCATCGCCTATTTCCAGTTCAACGCGTTTGACATGACCGATCGCGAGACAGCCGCCATTGCCGCCGTGCGCAGCGGTGTCTACCGCAAGATCGCGTCCAAGCGCAGCGTATGGTTTGCCTGCATGGCGCCGATTGGTGCCTATGACGAGTCGGTGTATACCGGCGGATCGTTTGTGCTCGACGATTGCGGCCGCGTGGTGGCCCAGGCGCCGTGCTTTGAGGAGAGCCTGCTGGTTCAGGAGATTCAGCGCGGCGTGATGCTCGATGCCCTGGAGGACCACGAGCTGCCCGAGTTTCGTTCCGAGGAGTGGCTGTGGCAGGCGCTGGTGCTTGCCGTACGCGACAATGCCCGCGCTCGCGGCGCCTCGCGTGCCGTGGTGGCGCTCGAGGGCGATTTGCCGTCGTCCCTGTTGGCGGCGCTTGCCGTCGATGCCTTGGGTCCGCGTAATGTGATTGGCCTGGTGCTGGGGCGCAATCGCATCTTTACGCCGGCGCAGGAGGAGGCCGAAGCCGCCCGTTGTTCTGCTGTGCGCTCAATCGCCGAGCGCTTGCACATTCGCACCGTCGAGCGCGATGCGCCAGATGCGGCGCGCGTGTTCGACCGCGACGTGTCGGCGGGCGATGCCGAACGCCTGCGTTCGCGTGCGCTGGGCCTGATGCTCGAGGATACGGCGCTCGAGCTGGGCGCCATGGCGTTGAGCCCGCTTTCCAAGACCGAGTACGCGCTGGCGGCGCCCGCGCTGTCCGGCGGCTACCAGGGCGACTTTGCGCCCTTTGGGGATGTGTATCTGTCGACGCTCGAGTTTGTGGCACGCGTGCGCAACCGTGCTTCGGCCGTGGTGCCCCAAGAGCTCGTGACGCTCAACGCGGTAGAGGATTGCATGGATCGCGTGCTGGCGCAGGCACTCTCGATGCTCGCCGGCCCGGTTGATATGCTCGATCGCGCGGCGCAGCTGCTGGGCGGGCTTGAGCCGGGCGAGGTCGATGGTGCGCTCGAGTCGCACGTGGACCGCAGCCGTCCCTTTGACGACATCCCGATGGCCGCCGCCAAGCCCGAGGCCTGCTCGCTGCTGCTGATGCTTGTGCGCCAGGGTGAGGCTGCCCGTCGCATGCTACCGACGGCGCCGATCGTTTCGGCCCGTTCGTTTTTCGAGCGCGCCTGGCCGTACATGCTTGCGTGGTCCGATCTGGGGCTCAACGGTAAGGAGCGCATGACGGTTGATTCTCTGGCACGCGCCGAGGTGCGCCGCTTTGCCGACGACGATACGAGTGACCGTATGCGCGGCGAGATGATGGGCATATTGGGCGAGCTGTTGGGTATTTCGCCCGAGCAGATGGAAGAGCTGCGCTCCGAGGACGGTCAGCGTCGTCTGCATGAGGGCATGAAAAAGTTTGAGGGTGAGGTCCAGGACGCCATCGAAAAGATGATGGGCGGCCAGGGCGGACCGCAGGGTGGGCCCCAGGGAGGTCCGATGCCGCATCCGCCGATAGATCCGAGGCAGTTCCCATTCTTCTCGCAGAACTAAAAATGTTACGCGGTTTTACCAAACCGCGTAACGAGTCGACGCTGCGCGAGCCCCTGCCGGGCAATCTGCCGCTCAAACCGTCGCTTGCGTACAGAAGTACGCGGCGCTCCTCTTTCGCGACACCTTGCCACGGCAGGGACTCGCTCGCTGACTTATGCTCAACCTATGGTTCAACCTTGCTTGCTAGATACGGTCACTGTTGTGTTATTCTAGAACAGACGTTCGTGAATAGTGCGCGGGGCCTTGCCTTGTGCTTGGCAAAAGACGAGGGGAGGTCGGCTTGGTTATCTTGGGTATCGACCCTGGTTTGGCCCATACGGGCTGGGGGATTATCGAGGAGCGGCGTGGCGAGGTCCGCTGCCGTGCCTACGGTTGTATCGAGACCAGCGCGGGCAGCCCGCTCGCGGTGCGCCTGTCGCATATCGCCCGCGACCTCAAGGGCGTCGTCGAACGCTACCGTCCCGATACCGCGGCTATCGAGAGCATCTACTTTGGCGCTAACGTCCGCTCGGCCATCCCCACGGCGCATGCCCGCGGTGCCGCGCTCGTGGCGCTTTCGGAGTGCGCGCTCGAGATTGGCGAATACACGCCCATGCAGATCAAGCAGGCCGTGGTGGGCACCGGTGCCGCAGATAAACGGCAGGTTGCCTACATGGTGCGCACGCTCACGCAGCTCGATCACGACCCTCACCCAGACCATGCCGCCGATGCCCTGGCCTGCGCCATCTGTCACGTTAACCTCAGCCGCACCCGGGCGCTTACCGGCGGCGAGTTCTATCAACAGAGAGGAACCGGATACTGATGATTTCCCAGCTCCATGGAACGCTTGTCGAGGCCACGATGAGCTCGGCCGTCGTTGACGTATCGGGTGTGGGCTTTGAGCTCGGTATTTCGGGCAGCACTGCCGCCACGCTGCCTACACCCGGCGGCGAGGTTCGCCTCTATACCCGTATGCAGGTGCGCGAGGACGCCATGACACTTTTTGGCTTTGCCTCCAAGGACGAGCGCACGATGTTTGACCGGCTCGTGTCCGTGTCGGGTGTTGGCCCGCGCCTGGCGCTTGCCGTGCTTTCCACCTATACCGTGGGACAGCTGTATTCCCTGGTGATGGCCGAGGACGACAAGGGCATGGCCAAGGTGCCCGGTGTGGGCAAAAAGACCGCCCAGCGCCTTATCTTGGAGCTCAAGAGTACCTTTGCCAAGGACAAGGGCTTTGTTCCGGTCGACGTAATTCCCGGTCAGGTTGCGATGCCGGTCCCCGCCGCCGCTCCCTCGGCCATCGATGACGCCCGTGCGGCGCTTCTCTCCATGGGCTTTAGCCCGCAGGAGACCGAGGTTGCCCTGAGCGGGTATGATGGGCAGGACATGCGTGTCGAGGATCTGCTCGGCGCGGCGCTTAAGCGACTCGGAATGGATGCGTGATGTGGGAAGCCGATGACTCTCAGGACCTGTGGGCGACGCCCGGCAGCTCGCCGGCGGCATCCATGGCGCACGGTGAGCGTATGGTGGGCTCGGAACTGACACCCGAGGACCTCGATGTCGACCGTACCCTGCGTCCCCAGCGCTTGGACGACTACTGCGGTCAGGAGCATATCAAGCAGAGCCTTCGCGTGCTGATCGAGGCGGCGCAGAGCCGTGGCGAGACGCTCGACCACGTGATTTTCTCGGGCCCTCCGGGCCTGGGCAAGACCACGTTGGCCACGGTTATCGCCAACGAGCTGGGCGCTCAGATCAAGACGACGAGCGGCCCGGCTATTGCGCGTACCGGTGACCTGGCGGCCATCCTGACTAACTTGCAGCCGGGTGACGTGCTGTTTATCGATGAGATCCACCGCCTTAACCGGTCGGTCGAGGAAGTCCTATATCCCGCTATGGAGGACTTTGCGCTCGATATCGTGATCGGTAAAGGTCCGGCCGCACGTTCGATTCGCCTAGATATTCCCAAGTTTACGCTGGTGGCGGCAACGACCCGCTCGGGTATGCTGACCGGCCCGCTACGCGACCGCTTTGGCATTTCGTATCGCCTGGACTACTACACGGTCGAGGAGCTTGCCCAGATCGTGACGCGCTCGGCGACCATCCTGGGCGTGACGATCGACCATCCGAGCGCGCTCGAGATCGGCTCGCGCTCGCGTGGCACGCCGCGCTTGGCCAACCGTCTGCTCAAGCGCGTGCGCGACTATGCGCAGGTGCGCGGCAACGGTCCTATTGAGCTTGATATTTGCCGTCAGGCGCTCGAGTTCTTCGAGATTGATGAGCTTGGTCTGGACTGGATGGACATTCGTATCTTGGAGACGCTTGCCAAGACGTTCTCTGGTCGTGCCGTGGGTTTGACGACCCTTGCCAGCGCGGTGGGCGAGGACCCGGGTACGCTCGAGGATGTCTATGAGCCCTACCTGCTGCAGTGCGGCTTGATGATTCGCACGCCCCAGGGCCGTCAGGCAACCTTGCGCACCTTTGAGCACTTGGGCATCGAGCCAGCCGTTTAGAGGCGGGTTTGTTTTGGCTGGTCTGTAGGCTATCGCTGAGCATTGGATAAACATATCGCCATTCATCGGTTACGGGTGTTTTACTATTGCGCGCCCGTGCTATGCTGAAATGGTCTTTTTCTCATCCGGTAACGAAAGGACCGCCCATGCCTACTGACATCGAAATCGCACGTTCCGTCACGCCGCTGCCCATTACCGAGGTTGCCAAGAACGCCGACGTCGACGTAAAGCACCTGATTCCGTACGGCTTCGACAAGGCTAAGGTCGACTACTCTCTGCTCAACGAGCCAACTGATCACCAGGCCAAGCTTGTCCTCGTGACCGCTATCAATCCCACGCCCGCCGGCGAGGGCAAGACCACCACGACCATCGGCCTGGCCGATGGCCTGCGCCGTCGCGGCGTCAAGAGCGCTGTGGCCCTGCGTGAGCCTTCGCTCGGCCCTGTCTTTGGTGTCAAGGGCGGTGCCGCCGGTGGCGGCTGGGCCCAGGTCATCCCCATGGAGGACATCAACCTGCACTTTACCGGTGACTTCCATGCTATCGGTGCCGCCAACAACCTGCTGGCTGCCATGCTCGACAACCATATTCAGCAGGGCAACCAGCTCGGCATCGACGTTAAGCGCATTACCTGGAAGCGCGTTGTCGACATGAACGACCGTCAGCTGCGCCATGTCATCGATGGCATTGGCGGCAAGGCCCAGGGAGTGCCGCGCGAGGACGGCTTCGATATCACCGTTGCCTCCGAGGTCATGGCGATCCTGTGCCTGTCCACGAGCATCAACGATCTTAAGGAGCGCTTGGGCGAGATCGTTGTCGGCTACAGCTATGCCGGCGAGCCCGTCCGTGCACGCGACCTTAAGGCCCAGGGAGCTATGGCCGCACTGCTCAAGGATGCGCTCAAACCCAACCTGGTTCAGACGCTCGAGGGTACGCCCGCGTTTGTCCACGGCGGTCCCTTCGCCAATATCGCCCACGGCTGCAACTCCATCATGGCCACGCGTATGGCTATGCGTTTTGGCGATGTCGCCATTACCGAGGCCGGTTTCGGTGCCGACCTGGGTGCCGAGAAATTCCTCGACATCAAGTGCCGCATGACGGGCGTTCGTCCCAACGCCGTCGTGGTCGTCGCGACCGCTCGCGCCCTTAAGTACAACGGCGGTGTTGCCAAGGCCGATCTTAACGAGGAAAACCTCGAGGCCCTTAAGGCCGGTATGCCCAACCTGCTGCGCCACGTCGACAATATCCAGAACGTCTACGGTCTGCCCTGCGTGGTCGCCATCAACCGCTTCCCGACGGACACCGAGGCCGAGCTCACCCTCATCGAGTCCGAGTGCCAGAAGCTGGGTGTCAACGTTAAGCTTTCCGAGGTCTGGGCCAAGGGCGGCGAGGGCGCGCTCGACCTGGCCGATGAGGTCATGCGCTTGATCGAGCAGCCGAGCGAGCTCAAGTTTGCCTACGAGGACGGTGCCGATGTGGCCGACGCCCTCGAGGCTGTTGCCACCAAGGTCTACCGCGCCGACGGCGTCGACTTTACGCCGGCTGCCAAGCGCCAGCTCGCCGAGCTGCGCGAGAACGGCTTTGGCAACCTGCCGGTATGCGTGGCCAAGACGCAGTACAGCTTTAGCGACAACGCTAAGGCGCTGGGCGCTCCCGAGGGCTTCCGCATCACCGTGCGCGAGCTCAAGGTTTCCGCCGGTGCCCACTTTGTGGTCGCGCTGACCGGCAGCGTTCTGACCATGCCGGGCCTGCCCAAGGTTCCCGCGGCCGAGAACATCGACGTCGACAACGACGGCAACATCACCGGCCTGTTCTAAGCCTGCTGCTCATAGCCGCTTGCCCGCCCCGTCGCGCCTACCAAGGCCCGGCGGGGCTTTTTGATCCCATGGGGACGGAGGAAAACGGATCACTCAGAGGGTTGGTCCTACAGAATGATCCGTTTTCCTCCGTCGCATGCGGATCATTTTTTGCGGCGGCAATGTTGCGCAACAAGAATGGGGATTTCTCTCGTACGGTGTAGTTGGAAGAACTGCGCGGGCGCATTGCGGCTGCGACGAGAGACGGGAGATGCGATGTATTGCACCAAGTGCGGGGCTCAGATACCCGATGGCTCCACGTTTTGTACGAGCTGCGGCGCTCGCGTGGGCGGCGTTGAGGACCAGGCGGAGCCTGTGGCGTTTCCGGTAGGGGACGCGCCGGCGACCGCTCCTCAGGGTGCCCCGGCTCATATGGCGGCGCAGCCTCGTTATGAGGAGTCTGTGACCGAGCCTGCCGAGGCCTCTCAGCCGTCTGTTCCGACGCCGCAGTCTAAGAAACCCAAGCACAAGGGCCGTATCGTCGCTGCCGTTATCGGCGGTGTGGCCGTTGTCGCCATCGTGGCAGCAATCGTTGTCGTGCCGCGCATCGGCATGTCGTCCGAGGTGACTTCGGGCGGCAAGGGCTATGTTGTCTGCGCGTGCGAGACCAAGATTCTGCCCAAAAACAGTAAGGGTAAAAAGCTTAAGAGCTATACCGTCGAGCTGGCGCCCGCGAATGGCAAGGGCAAGAGCTACACCATTAAGGTCGATGGCGAGGACGGCTTTGCCATGGAGGACTTTGGCGAGCTGCCCGACCAGAAGTACCAGATGACCATTACCTCGGGCAAGGGCAAAAAGAAGAGCACGACCACCATGAAGGTCGACTACGCCAAGGAAGGCTCGGACGCCCCTAAGAACGTTGAGCTCACGCAGTCCAAGAAGGAGGCAAAGGCTTCTGCCAAAGCGGCGGTCAAGACGGCAAACGAGCTGTTCACCGACAAGATCCTCGAGTATCAGAAAAAGTATGGCGAGGGCGAGGCCGTCGAATTCGATGAATATACGTATGGAGCCCAGGGTGTTGCTTACGCAAAACTTGTTGACTTTGATGGCGACGGCCAAGATGAGCTACTGATTGAGTATTCCGATGAACCGGTGGACCGTGCGGATAACGCGGCCGCTGCGCATCTTGAAGTCTGGGCGTATAAGAATGGCAAGATTGAGAAGGTCTATACGCCGGATGTTAGTGTGGCTCCCCATCAGGCGTATGTGTCTTTCGCTCCTTTTTCTGGCGTTTATGGCGTGCTAGTTTACGATAAGGATTCGATAAACGAAACCATCGCATCGGTCGCCACGACGCTGGAGCAGCTGAAGTCAAAGGACGATGACGGTGCACGGACGAGCTATGAGGCTGCTACTGCCACACAGGATGTCAGCTTTACGGCGCCGGTGGGCGAGGGCGCGCCTGATCCCGACGTTACGTGCCAGATTTCGGCCACGTGGACCTATCCCCAAGTAAAAGGCCAGGGCGTAGGTGTCGCCAAGTTCAACAAGGATATGATTCAGCTCGTCGCGGATGTGCTTGATGCGAGCAAGCAGGCAACGCCATATGATGAGAACAATCGCGTGACCACGATGTATTACGCTGAGATTGTCTCGATTGATGGCGATATTGCATGCGTGCGTACCTACACCGATAGCTACATTCCTCTGTATCGTTCGGAGCAGGTGACGAGGTCGGCATACTATAACCTCAAGACGGGCGAGCAGGTTTCGCTTGAGGACTCGCTTGCACAGCACGGGCTCTCGTTTGACACCCTCAAGAGCGAGGCCAAGCAAGTGATCGGGGCGGCAAAGCGAGGGGCAGATTCTATAGTTGATGACAGCCTCGAAGACGACGATAACTTTACCGAGGACCATTTCTACTATGACGGCAAGGGTTATATCGTTGTTCTCGATACTGGTTTATTTGACTGCATGGCATGGGGTACGCACGATCTGGTGGCGCATCCTTTCGATTCGAGCTATTCCGGCGGTCAAGATGTTACGCCCGATTATCCTCGTGCCACATATGTGCCTAACGAGTAAGGAAAGCTACGGATCGTGAATAGAACAGTCCCCGGTGACGCAAAACGCAGCGCCCCCGGGGACTTTTTGATGCAAATTGGCTCCGAAACAAGCTATCTGGGCCAGCCGCGCCACGAAAAGCGCGCATCTACTACGTTTACTGGGGTTGGACCGACCATGGAGCGTTTTTTAACAATGCGGCAAAACGTTTACCTGCGGTTTTGTTAAAACAAATATGGCTATGGTTGGCACTCTTGGGTTAAACGTAGTAGATGGGTGCATTTTTTGGTGTACAGCCCAAGAAGAAATCGCTAGCCGCGCTGGAGGCCGAAGAGTTTGGCGTTACGCTCGGCGACCATCATGTTGATGTCGGCGATTTCCATCTCGCCGTCAATGTAGGGCTGGTAGGTGCCATACGGATCGCCGGCTCCCAGGCTGCAGCTTCCGCAGTTGTCGCAGCTGCCGTTGCCGCAGCCCGCGAGTGCCAGCTTAATGATCTCCTCGCGTTCGGCGCGCGTTGTGTCTTTGATGAGCTTGCTTTTTGCCATGACGTTCCTCGATTCGCTTGTGACCGTCGACCGCGCATGTCTTGTAGATACCGGCGGGCTTTGCCCATCATAGGCTTTTGCGCGGGTAGAATGCATTGATAACTTGATGCTTACGGGCGACGGAAAGGAATCGTTGCATGGACCAGGATAAGACGACCGTAATGGGTGGCTACGGCTCCCCGCGGACGGGCAATGGCGCCGATGAGACCCGCGTCGTGCCGAATCCCGGCTACGTTGCCCCCGATACGACGCAGGCGTCGGCCGATCCCACGCGCGTTGTGAATTACGGAAACGCAGCGCAGGACCCGTATGGTGCCTCGTCGCAGAGCCCCTACGGCAACGCGGCGGCAGACCCTTATGATGACCTGCTGCAAAATCCCATTCCGCAACCTCAGCAGACGACCTATATGCCGCGCACGGCACAGCCGCGCTACGAGTCGCGCGACCGATATGCGCGCGAGCCGTATCGTGAGTATCCCAAGTCCATCCCTCAGTATGGCGAGGACGAGGAGAAGAAGCCTTCGCGTTCGTCGAGCGTGATCAAGAAGATCCTCATCGTGCTGGCGATTTTCTTTGCCCTGTCTGTTGTGTTTGCCATCGTGTCGGGCATGCTCAATAAACGGGGGAGCTCAACGACCGATACCACCACCGAGCAGACCGAGACTGCCCAGTCCGGCACCGTCGACCTGAGCGATATCCCGGGACAGTACTGGTCCAACGCCAAAAAGCTCCTCAAGTCGCGCGGCGCCGATCTTTCGAATGCCGTGGTCCTGACTGATGATGGCTCAACGCCCGTCGTCGATGCCAACTGGGTCGTTACTTCTGCCTACTATAACGACAGCGGCAACCTCGAAATTCAGCTCACGCACAAGAACAGCTCAGGCAACTCGTCCGACGGCCAAAGCGGTACCGACAGCTCGAGCTCCAACACGCTGGAGGACTTGAGCAACAAGGCACAGGAGTTGGGAGACAAGGCGCAAGAGCTGGGCGACACGGCACAAAACCTGGGCGATACCGCGCAGAACTTGGGCGGCATGGCGACGGATGCCTGGAACGCCCTGCAAAACGGCATCTCGGGCGCGCAGGGAAACTAGCGGACGAGCGGAGCGGGGCTACAGCTGCTCGGCCGGACGCTCGGGCGAGCTAAAGCCCGAATCGAACGTGACGACGCACGAGACGTCGGGCCGGCGCTCATGCACGATGCGCGTGACGAGCTCCAGCAGCTCCTCGTCGGATATGTCAAAGCCGTCGGGACGCACCAGGTCAAATGACACAAAGCCGTCGTGCTCGTGCAGGTCGTGGATGGAGAGCGCGGGATCGATCTGCATGACGCCGCGCTTGACCCAGCCGCGCAGGTCGTCGCCGGTGGTGGCGATGGGGTCGCAGTGCAGCGTGATGCCAATGCCCATCTGGCGCTTGATGTCGTGCTCGATGGTGTCCAGGATCTCGTGGTGCTCAAATGCGTCGCCCTCGCCGGGCATCTCCACGTGGGCGCTGGCAAACTGACGACCGGGGCCGTAGTCGTGCACCATCAGGTCGTGCGTGCCTAGGACCTGCGGATACGACATGATCTTGTCGCGGATTGCCTGGACGAGCTTGGGGTCGGGCGCTTGCCCCAGCAACGGGCTGATGGCGTCGCGCACTAGGCCCATGCCGCTGATGCAGATGAAGATGCCCACACCCAGGCCAGCCCAGCCATCGAGGTCAAAGCCGGTCGTCTGCGAAATAAGCGCCGCCACTAAGACCGAGCCCGAGGTGGTGACGTCGTTTTTGGAGTCCTGCGCCGTGGCGATGAGTGTTTCGGAATCGATACGGTTACCCAGCGCGCGGTTGAATGCGGCCATCCAGAATTTGACGAGCATGGACAGAACAAGGGCAGCCATGGAGAGCGCCGAATACACGGTGGGCGAGGGCTTGATGATCTTGGTGACCGACTCGAGGATCAGGTTGATGCCGACGGCGCAAACCAGGACGGCGACAAACAGACCGGCCAGGTACTCGTAGCGGCCGTGGCCGTAAGGGTGGCCCTCGTCTGCCGGGCGGCTGGCAAGGCGGAACCCGAGCAGGCTCACGATGTTGCTCGAGGCGTCGGAAAGGTTGTTGAAGGCATCGGCGATAAGCGAGACAGAGCCAGCGAGCAGGCCCGCGATGCCCTTGGCCAGGCACAGGGTGATGTTGAGGCCGATGCAGATGAGGCTTGCGGCAAAACCCGCGTTGGTGCGGCGGGAGGTATCGACCGGCTCGCTTTCGCTGCCGGGAACAAGCGTATGTACCAGCCGATTTACAAATAGCATAGCGGTCGTCCTCACAATCATGTTTAAGGGGATAGTGTAGCTCGCACGGGGGCGCCGTGCGCCGATGCTCAGAAAATGCAGCAATAGTCTGCCGGTGCTAACGAGCGAGCCTTCTCGTCTGCCTGGGTGGTCCATTTTGGGCCACATGGGTATGGGCATGTGCCTGCTTGCTCGACATACTTAATGTCGACAGCCCCTGTGCAAAGGAGGACGTTTCCATGGACGAGATGTTTGCCATTAAATGTCAAAACTGCGGCGGCCCTATGTACTCGCACCAGGCTAAGCGCAGCTTTGAGTGCGCCTATTGCGGCACGGTGGTTCCGTGGCAGGCGGACGCCGGAGAGCCCAAGAGCGCTTTGGGTATTCGCCATACGCCGTTGACGGTGGTGGATGGACTGCTCAAACTCACGCATGTGTCGCAACTCGAGCGCCCGCAGGACCCGGACTGGTATTTCTTCAATGCGCACTGGCGCAATCAGTCGGTCCTGGAACATCTGCTGTGGGAGGATCGCGGCACGGCGCAGGAGTTCCAAGAGGCCACGCATGTGAGCATTCCTTGCCCCTTCTGCGGAGCGTCCTTTGAGGGCGAGTCAACGCAGCGTGTGTTTGAGTGCCCGTCCTGCGGCAATAAGATTGGCATTGCGGACCTGCTCAAGCCGGGGACGTTTAGCAAGCGCCTGACCATGGGCGTTGGTGCGGAGTATGTGCCCGAGCAGGGTATTCCCTGCGAAATCTCGCCGCAGCAGGCACGTGCCAACGCGCTGCAGCTGGTGCGCCAGTATCCGGATGCCTTTGCCGGGCACGACGTGGAAGACGCGATCCAAAACGACATGATGCTCTTCTATTTCCCCATGGCGCTGGCGGACTTGCGCATGATGGCGAGCTTCCCGGGCAAGGGCCTGAGCAAGGAGGCCTTGGTGTACTACGAGGTGCTCGACTGGGCATACCCCAGGGCAAACTACCTGGACGTTCGCCTCATGGGCATTTTGGAGCCGTGGGACTTTGCCAAGGTCGGTCCGTTCGATCCCGCCATGCAGGAAGGTGACTTTCGCGTTGTCTCAGTCGATGCGTCTACCAAGGACCAGGTGGTCATTGATAAGTTGGCGCTCGACGTTGCGGGCAACGACGCCGAGGCTGTACTGGGGCTCAATAAAAAGAGCATCCGCACCTGGGCGCGCAAGGCCCGCAAGCATAAGGACGGCCTGGTGATGGTGCCGGTCTACTTTGTCGATCGTCCGGCGACAGACGGCCGCGATGGCGAGCAGGTGCGCATTGCCGTAAACGGCCAGACGGGCCGCGCGGCCGCGGTGGTGTTTAGCGACAAGCGCGAAACGCATATCGTGGCACCGCTCAGCCCGAGCCTGCATCTGTCCGGTGAGTGCACCGTACACGCCACGCCCGTCGAGGTCAAATACGTTAAATCGCCCTTCCTGTACCAGATCGTGCGCCGTGGAGGCGGCGAGCAACCGCGCCAGGTTGCAGCCGCCGTCGAGGGTTCCTACCGAGAGGAGAAGCCCAAACGCAAGGGCTTGTTCGCTGCGATCTTTGGTAAGTAGGGGAGTGGTGCCGGGGCGTCGGGCTGCATCGCAAGGTCATGAGACGAATTTATGACTGCTGGGAACGTGCTACCATTGCCGATAGCCTTAATCTTGTAAGAAGCGGAGGCCAGATTATGGGTTTTGCGGATCAGCAGCTTCAGCTTCAGGTACCGTATTCTCCTGACGACACGTTTAATGCCTTGAAGACAGCTATGGAAAAGCAGCCTAAAGTAAAAGTTGATAGTGCATCGCCCACAACAAGAACAGTTGCAGCCGAGATTGGTATGAGCCTTTGGTCTTGGGGCGAAAATATCAGTATTTCGGTTGTTCCAGTTGAAGGCGGATCTGGCGTTACTGTCAAGTCGTCATCTAAGGTCAGGGCAAACGTATTAAACGGGGGCAAAAATGCAAAGAATATTGCCGAGATAGTCGATGCCCTATCGAAGGAGCTCGAGCGGTATCCGCAGGTTTCACAGACTATTGAGACGCTGGCGGATAGTGGTTGATGTAGTTGCAAGGCTTGAGAGGCTTGCAGCACTGCGTGAGAGTGGAGTACTTACCGAGGAAGAGTTTGCTGCAGAAAAGGCAAAAATCCTTTCGTAATCAGACATGATGGTTGGATTTGCATTCTATTATTGAACTTGTTTATACCAGGCTGAAAACATCGTGTGTAATAAAGGTGCGTAGTAGTCTCGTCTTGATTGGCAGATGTAAATAAACGGTGGAACGGCTGTAAAAGAGCCTTGCCACTGGGTAAAATCAAGATGTGCCGCGGAACCCGCTCCTCAGCTAGTCACACTTCGGAAGCGCGGGCAACGCAGGTATTATCGTCTAAAGGGTCGGCTGCAACCGGCCCTTTTCATGACTCCCTTCGCTATCCGTTACTGCTTATATTCCCGCCAGATCGAGTAGAGGTTCCGGGCAATGCCGGTCACATACATCGAGAGGCGCAGGATTTCAAGAAACAAGTTCATAGGCTTCACCCCAATCGGAGATCGGAGCGTTGCCCGCAGGCGGATTCCGCGGCAGTCAAGATTTTACCTCACAGGCCGCGGTGGGAGACATCCTGTCCATCCCATGGTTTGGAACAGCGTCGATCTAACGGGCAATCAAACCTCTAGCACTCTTTGAATTGAGTAAGCATCTGCCCGAAGGTGCTGAGCTCGAACGGCTCATAAATGAGCGAACCGCCGTCCACGGTCCTGTAGAGCCCGCAGGGGAGGTAACGCCCGTCGGGGAGGACGTAAAGGTTTTCTTCCTCCCTCAGTCCCGTTGGGAGTATCGGGGTCTCGTTTTCGTCCATTTGGAACTCATCGATATTCGCGATCTTCCCCTCCATGATGCCTCCTGCCTTATTTCTTGAATGGCGCCCTAAAACAGGCAGCTCTCAATCAGCTCTTTTCCGCGCAGGGTGTCAATCCACTCCTGCGGAATTGCGTCGATACCGTAGGCCGAGCCTGCGAGCGCACCTGCGATGGCTGCGGTGGTGTCGGTGTCGTCGCCCAGGTTGACGGCGGCAAGCACGCAGGCTTCGTAGCTGTTGGTGTTGACGAAGCACCAGGTGGCTGCCTTAAGGGTGTCGCGCACGAAGCCGCCTGACCTGATTTCCTGCTCAGGCACGCCTTTCAGATGGAGTCCCCACGAGGGGAGTGCGCCGTTCAGCACGTCTCTCATCAGCTTGACAAATATGACGCACGCGTCGGTCGATGTTCTGTGAGCGTGCGTTATCGCGGAGACCTCGCAGATCTCGTCGTCAGTCGCGTCGACAAACGCCAGGGGCGCGATGCGCATGAGCGAACCGTTGCCGTTGTCGCGTTCGCCGGAGCTTCCTTTGCCGGTGTGCAGGGCGCGGGCGGTCGTGCCGCCGTAATCGAAAACGCCGTCGATCGTATACTCGCCACGGGCAATCCAGCTGACGAACTTGTCGCGCATGTCCGCGGTATCGATATGCCCGAGCTCCCTAATCGAGTCGCAGGTAGCAAGCGTCATAGATGTGTCGTCGCTCCAGGTGCCGGCGGGCTGTCCATGCGTGCCGTAGCCGATCATGTTCGTGCATTCGAACGTGCCGCGGGGCCTGAACTCGTAGGGAACGCCCAACGCGTCGCCGACGGCAAGCCCATAGGCGCAGTCGCGCAGTGTTGTTTTCGGTCTGCCTGTCATGGGAAACACCTCTTGTACTTTGGATTGAGAATGCACGGCAAACTGCGGCGATGTGTCCAGCTCAATTCGGGACGCAGTGAGTCCTGAATTGGGAGAGTTTGTCAGCAAATCTGACAAATGGAAAAACCCGCAACGCTATTGCTTTATACAGCAATAGGGACCTCTTTCGGGCGTCCTGCCTTTGGAGCGCCGGCGAGTCGTGCCTCGATGGAAGCTTTGGACACCATGCGCTTGGTGCCGTCCTTCCAAGAATCCAACAGCCCAGCATTTATCAGCTGCGATACCCGTGCTGAGCTAACACCGAGCATACGCGCGGCATCCGCTGCGGTGACGGCGGGGATGTCGGCGAGTTCGCGGCTGACGGCCACGGCGATAATCTTGCCGCCGTGTCGCGGCTCATGTCCGAAGTCTGGCGCGGGAAGTTCAATGCCACCCATAAGGTAATCGTCGACCATACATGCGAGAAAATCAGCGGCGCTTTCGACAGCGTCGTTTAGGTCGGAGCCAAACGTTCCTCCTCCGCCCAGCGAGCCACATGGCACAGCATCGACAATGCCGTCCGAATCAAAGAACTCGAATTCCCATACGTAAACCATGTAAGACCTCCTTTAAAAGGCGATGCGAAATGTGATGAGGATGAGCTATCGAAACCCTGCCTGCCTTAGGATTCTTTTGGCAATTTGCTCCTCAATCTCACGGTGGCATTTTACGAGCACGAGCTTGTCACCTTTGATGAACTTCTCGTGATTAGTGCCTCTTTCGAGATGAAGCCGGCTTCTTCGAGGATACGGATCAATTCGCGTCTCTGCATCTCGGCCTCTTTTAATAACTATATATTAACAATTCCTAAGGGTTTTAGACTTAAATCTTAGCCATTGCTAATCCTTTGTTTTACGTCGCCATCCTTGGATAACGGCTTATATGCCTTGCGGTATTAGTTTATTTGCTCGTGCGGACACGATTTGGTGCTCTGCGCGCAACCGCGAAAAGGGTTTGAAGTGACTAAAATGTGGCCATAGAGATAGTTCTATCGAACTCCATGGGGGCACGGGGCGACTCGCAGGAACGCTGGCCGCCCCGATTTTGAAAGAAATTACGCGTTACCCACTACTGTTCACCCTGCTTGCGGTACTGCAGCGGCGTCATGTCATACCTGTCCGAAAACACGCGATAGAATGCCGTCATATTGGTAAACCCGCAGCTCGTCGCTATGCAGTGGATAGGCTCGTCGGTTTGCACGAGCCGTTCGCACACGAGTCGTAGCCGCTCGCGTGTTTGGATCTGCTTAAAGCTCATCCCGGTTTCCTCCTTAAGACGCGCCGAGATGTACTTGGGGTGATAGCCAAATTGCGTGCCAAGTTGAGCCAAGGTGCAATCGATGGCGTGCGCTTCAATGTAGTAGAGCACCTCGATGATGCTTTTAGATCGGGTTGTGGCGATCTGTACCAGATTGTTCGCGGAGTCTATCTGGTGCAGCCTGAGCAACTGCAGAAAGATTAGGCTGAAATAACTCTGGATCATCTGCTTGCGAAGCGGTTCGTCGCCGTAATACTCGATTAAGAGCTGCTTAAAGAGACGCTCGATTTCGGGGCTTTCGCCGGCTCTAAATATCAGATAGTGGTCATGGGTGGTATTCGCGGTCGAGAGTACCTGTACCAAGAAATCCGAAAAGACGTTTTGCTGCCCCGCCTTGTGAAAGAGGCTGTCTTTGAAAAAGCCTTGCGTCATATTGAGGTTGATGACGATATCGTCCTCCCCTAAAACCAGTTTTCGGCGCACGACATCGATATCAAAAATGCAGACGTCACCTTTGTGCAACGTGACGGGCACATCGTCGATGAGGTAATCGCAATGGCCCGAGTAGATGTAATTGATGTTGACATTGGGGTGCGAGTAGTAGGGCGTCGAGGTAAAGCGGGAGTCCTTTCGCAGGTGGATCTCGTCGTCTGCAAGGCGGTTCGGCCTAAGGAAGTAAACCTCACGCCCGTGGATTTGTTGGCGTTCCATATTCGCATACCGCTCGCTGATCGCATTCGGGTCATCTAGATAGCGTTGCTCGGCAGGCGTAATGCATCTTAAAAGCATGTCGAGCTCCTTGGCGTTCATATCTTCCTTTCTGACACTCCACTCGTGAGAAACAGGCATTGGAACTCTTAAGTTCCGATAATAGAATAATGCTAGCGAAGAACGTTCTTAAGCTAGTTTACAGCGCTGTATTCATAATCCGTAGGGGTTGCCCATATAAATATGGGCACACAACTCAAGGTAATATGCCTGACAAAATGTCACTGCTTTCGTGGTGACACTATGTCTGGCTGCGAAAGGAAGCAGACCATGGACTTTAAGGAACTCGCCTCCCAGATACTGACCTCGGTCGGCGGGAAAGACAACGTTGCAAGCCTTATGCACTGTGCCACTCGCCTTCGCTTTCAGCTAAAGGATGGCGAGCAGTTTGACACCGATGCCCTCAAAAAGACTAAGGGCGTCATGGGTGCCATGTTTACTGGTGGCCAGTATCAGGTCATTATCGGGCCCGACGTTAATCATGTGTTTGATGAGCTCGTCGCGGTGACCGGCGTAAGCGGCGGTGCTGTTGACGTTGTGGAGACAGATGACCTTAAGGGCGCCAAGCCCAAGATGATGGAGCGAGTCATGGATACCATTTCCAGTCTCTTCACTCCCATCATCGCTGCAATCACCGGCGCCGCGATGGTCAAGGTTGTCTTGGTCTTGCTCACGATGGCGGGGCTTTTGGATGCCACCAGCACGACCTATCTGCTCTTTAGCATTGCGGGAGACGCGCCGTTTCTGTTTATGCCCGTGATGCTTGCCTACACCTCGGCAAAGAAGTTTGGTGTGGACCCGATGGTGGGCATGACCATCGGTTTTATGATGGTGCATCCCAACTACACGGCTCTTGTGAGTGCGGGCGACCCCGTCTCCATACTCGGAGAGCTGCCGGTTACGCTTGCAACCTATACTTCTACGGTCATTCCTGTGATCTTGGTGATCTATGCGGCTTCATGGGTGCAAAAGCTTGCCGATAAGCTCTCGCCTAGCGTAATCAAGTTCTTCTTCCGTCCTTTGCTGACCCTGCTCATCATGGTTCCGTTGACCTATTGCGTGGTCGGCCCGCTTGGCAATCTCGTCGGCGTCGCCCTCGAGTCGGTCCTTGCCCTTGTTCAGGACAACGCGCCGTGGTTCTTGCCCATCTTTTTTGGCGCTCTTGGCCCCATTGTCATCATGCTGGGCATGCACTATGCCGTCACCATCCCACTTGCTCTTGCTGCTATCCAGTCTTTTGGCTATGACATGCTTGGCCCCGGCTTTTTGGTTGCTAACATTGCCCAGGGTGCTGCTGCCTTTGCGGTTGCTGTTCAGGCGAAGGACAAGGACTTTAAGTCGCTCGCTATCTCTACTGGCTGCAGCGCTCTTCTGGGCACGACCGAGCCTGCTCTTTATGGCGTAAACCTGCGTCTCAAGAAGCCGCTGTTCGCCTCCATTATCGGCGGCTGTGC
Source organism: Collinsella sp. (assembly GCA_036302525.1). Taxonomy (GTDB): domain Bacteria; phylum Actinomycetota; class Coriobacteriia; order Coriobacteriales; family Coriobacteriaceae; genus Collinsella. Next base: position 273,119 of record JAXJCG010000009.1, read on the forward strand.
GGGCGGTATCGTTTGCGGCCTTGCCGGTGTCAAGCGCATTGTCTTTGGGCCTACCGGCCTTACTTCGATTGCGATCTTCATCGACCCTAACAATTCGATGAACTTTGTCTTTGCGCTGATCGGTATTGCCGTCTCGTTTGTCGTGACGTTTCTGCTGAGCTATGTCCTGATTAAAAGGGATGCTGGGATTCAGAAAGAGATTGGAGCGTAACTGGTCATGAGCAACTTCCCAAATGATTTTTTGTGGGGCGGCGCCATTGCGTCGGCGCAGGCCGAGGGCGCTTGGAACGAAGGTGGCAAGGGAATCGACACGCAGGACCTGCGCGTGTTCGATGCAACGTGGAATGTGCAGGAGCGCAGGCGCAACCGAGACATCAACATGACGAGCGAGCGTTTTGCCGACGCACTCGCGACAAAGGAGAGCGAGCATTATCCGTTTCGTTGGGGTATCGATTTTTACCACACATACAAAGAGGACCTTGCCCTTATGGAGGAGCTTGGGCTAAAGGTGTTCCGCACTTCAATTAGCTGGGCGCGTATTTTTCCCAACGGCGACGATGCCGAACCCAACGAGGAAGGGCTGCGCTATTACGAAGATCTTTTTGCCGAATGCCACCGCCGCGGCATGAAGGTTTTTGCAACCATTTTGCATTATGCGACGCCGGTTAACCTGGTCACCACCTACGGCGGATGGAAAAGCCGCGAGATGATCGATTTTTACCTGCGATATTGCAAGGCGCTTTTCGAACGCTTGGGTGACCTTGTGGACTTTTGGCTCCCGTTTAACGAGATCAACTGCTCCCGCTTTAATCCGTGGAATGGCTGTTGCCTGATTAAGGACCAGGAAGAGAACTACGACCAGGCGATCTTCCAGTGCACGCATCATCAGTTTGTTGCCAATGCCTTGGCCGTCAAACTTTGCCACCAGATGATCCCCGGTTCTATGGTTGGCGGAATGATTGCGCGTTTTACCAGCTATCCTGCAACGTGTGACCCCGATGACGTGATGACGAGCATTCTGGACGAGAACTACAAGAACTACTTCTACACCGATGTTATGGCCAGGGGTTATTACCCGTCCTATACCAAGCGCATGTTCGCCGACCTGGGTATTGAGGTCAAGATGGAGCCGGGCGACGTAGAGATCCTGCGCGAGAACACCGTGGACTTCCTGAGCTTTAGCTACTACATGTCGATGATTTCCACCGACAATAAGGACTACGAGGTCACAAGTGGAAATCTGCTCTCGGGTAAAAACAACCCATACCTGCAGACAAGCGACTGGGGGTGGCAGATCGACCCGAAGGGCCTGCGCATCTCGCTTAACCAGATGTATGACCGCTACCAGCTGCCGATTTTTATTGCCGAGAACGGTATCGGCGCCAACGATGTTGTTGCGGAGGACGGCGCCGTTCATGACCCGTACAGGATCGACTACCTGCGCGAGCATGTCGCGCAGATGGGCGAAGCCATCGAGGACGGGGTTGACCTGCTTGGCTACACGATGTGGGGCATCATCGACATTGTCTCGTGCGGGACGATCGAGATGAATAAACGCTACGGTGTGATTTATGTCGATCGGGACGAAGCGGGGCACGGTACCAATAAGCGTCTGAAGAAGGACAGCTTTGCCTGGTATCGACGCTGTATCGCCAGCAACGGGGCCGATCTTTAGGTGCGACTGCGCATTGGGCGACGCGGTGGCTAGTCGCTCGACCTGCGAGCGTGCTGGACGCGCAGCTCCTCCGTCTGCAAAAGCTAGGGGCGTAGAACGGTGTTCTGCGCCCCTGATTTAGAGGCTTTAGCCTGTGCGGGGCGCGCAGCGCGCCGCATCAGAAACCACCCGCTATGCGGGTGGGGCCAAACGGCTTTACAAAGCCGCCCCCTCGCCGGACACTTGCGATTGTTCAGGCCGCAAGGAATCCGAGTC
>JAXJCG010000010.1:0-2176 GCA_036302525.1 Collinsella sp.
GAGGAGATCGCCTGGGAGAACGGCTGGATCACGACCGCCGAGCTGGAGGAGGCCGCGAAGGCCTACGGCAAGTCGGTCTACGGCCAGCACCTGAAGAAGGTCGCCGCCGGCGAGATCGTCAACAGCCCGCGCGAGTACTAGGAGATACCCCTCATGTCTGAGATTTTCGAACCCAAGAACATCATCGTCACGGGCGGCTGCGGCTTCATCGGCAGCAACTTCGTGCACTATGTCGTGAACAACCATCCGGACGTCCACGTCACCGTCCTGGACAAGCTGACCTACGCCGGCAACCCCGAGAACATCGCCGGGCTGCCCTCCGACCGCGTGGAGCTCGTCGTGGGCGACATCTGCGACGCGGAGCTCCTGGACCGCATCGTCCCGGGCCACGACGCCATCGTGCACTACGCCGCCGAGTCCCACAACGACAACTCCATCGCCGACCCCGAGCCCTTCCTGCGCACCAACGTCGAGGGCACCTTCCGCCTGCTGGAGGCCGTCCGCAAGCACGGCGTCCGCTACCACCATGTCTCCACCGACGAGGTCTACGGCGACCTGGCGCTCGACGACCCGGCCAAGTTCACCGAGGAGACGCCCTACCGCCCGAGCTCGCCGTACAGCTCGACCAAGGCTTCCTCCGACATGCTCGTGCGCGCCTGGACCCGCACCTACGGCCTGCGCACCACGATCTCCAACTGCTCCAACAACTACGGCCCCTACCAGCACGTGGAGAAGTTCATCCCCAGGCAGATCACGAACATCATAGACGGCGTCCGCCCCAAGCTCTACGGCCGCGGCGAGAACGTCCGCGACTGGATCCACACCGAGGACCACTCCTCGGCCGTCTGGGACATCCTGACCAAGGGCCGCATGGGGGAGACCTACCTCATCGGCGCCGACGGCGAGAAGAACAACATCACCGTGCTCCGCATGATCCTCGAGGCGATGGGAAAGGACCCCGAGGACTTCGACTGGGTCGCCGACCGCCCCGGCCACGACCGCCGCTACGCCATCGACAGCACGAAGCTCCAGCGCGAGCTGGGCTGGGAGCCGCAGCGCACCGACTTCGCGGCGGGCCTTGCCGAGACCATCGAGTGGTACCGCGAGAACGAGGCCTGGTGGCGCCCGGCCAAGGAGGCCACCGAGGCCAGGTATAAGGCGCAGGGCCAGTAGGCCGCACCCCGGCGAACCGCACCGCGGGGCGCCCGCGCGGGGCCGCAGGGCATGGGGATGATCCTGCGTCCCCGCGCGGGCGCCCCGGTTTCCCAACCTCTTCGATAGGAGCTTTTCCCACATGGCTGACATCGCATTCGAGAAGGACCTCTCCGTCGCCGAGACCGGCATCGAGGGCCTCAAGGTAGTCGACCTCGCCGTCCACGGCGACTCGCGCGGCTGGTTCAAGGAGAACTGGCAGCGCGCCAAGATGACCGCCCTGGGCATCCCGGACCTCAGAGTCGTCCAGAACAACATCTCCTACAACGACAGCCGCGGCGTCACCCGCGGCATCCACGCCGAGCCCTGGGACAAGTTCATCTCCGTGGCCCGCGGCTCGGTCTTCGGCGCCTGGGTGGACCTGCGCGAGGGAAGCGAGACCTTCGGCAAGGTGTTCACGACCGTTCTGGATCCCAGCAAGGCCATCTACGTCCCGCGCGGCGTGGGCAACTCCTTCCAGGCCCTGGAGGACGGTACCGCCTACACCTACCTGGTGGACGCCCACTGGTCGCTCGAGCTCAAGAGGACCTACACCTTCGTGAACCTCGCCGACCCGGAGCTCGCCATCGAGTGGCCGATCCCGCTCGACGAGGCCACCGTCTCCGAGGCCGACCTCAACCACCCGATGCTCAGGGACGTCGTCCCCATGGCGCCCAAGAGGACGCTCGTCACCGGCTGCAACGGCCAGCTGGGCCGCGCGGTCCGCGCGCTGGCGGAGGAGCGCGGCGTCGCCAAGGACTTCGACTTCTGCGACATCGACACCTTCGACATGTCCGACCCGGACGCCTACTCGAAATACGACTGGTCTCTCTACGGCACCGTCATCAACTGCGGCGCCTACACCGCCGTGGACAGGGCGGAGACCCCCGAGGGCCGCGTGACCGCCTGGAAGGCCAACGCCGCCGGTCCCGCTCTTCTCGCACGCACCTGCGCCGAGCACGGGATCACCCTCGTCCACGTGTCC
>JAXJCG010000011.1:0-2099 GCA_036302525.1 Collinsella sp.
ACGCCCAGGACGGGCACGTTGGCGTAGGAGCACAGCAGGAAGCCCAGGAAGTAGAAGGGCACGAGCTGCTTGGTGAGCACCAGGCGGCCGAGCATGGCGAAGCCCATGGCAGGCAGGATGTTGGCTGCAACGCCAAAGCCAGCAAGGACAAAGGGCGGGATGAAGTCGAGCAGGCCCTGGATGGCGTCAGCACCCAGATAGAACGACAGCGAGCACAGCAGGAACGCCATGATGATACCGGTCAAACCGATCAGGAAGTGCATCGCATAGACACCCTTAAGGTTGCCCTGGCCGGAGTAGACATCAGCGCGGTCGACCAGGATCGGCAGGGCGGCGTTAAGGATGTTCTTGATGGCAAGGCACAGCGTGGCGATGGGCATGGCAAGCGCGATGGCTGCCTCGGTGCTCTGGCCCAGCTGGATAGCGAAGGCGCAGGCGAGCACGCCGCCGATCGTCTCATCAGGCGGCACGTAGGCGCCGATGGAGATCGAGCCCATGAACAGCAGCTCCAGACTCGCACCGATCGCGAGGCCGGACTGCAGGTCCCCCAGCACCAGGCCCACGAGCGGGCACAGGACGATGGGGCGGAACGCGTAGAGCGTACCGAGCTGGCAGTCGAACTTACCAAATGCGGCGATAAGTCCGATGAGGATTGCTTGGGTAAGCATACATCCCCCTTTCCATATAGGACACTACGAAGAGCTCAGACTCTTCGAAATTGAACGCCTAGAGCACGCTGGCGCAGTCGACCTTGGGGTCATCGGCCAGGGGTCGAATCTCGACCTCAACGCCACGATCCAGCATCTCGCGCACATCGGCTTCCTCGGCCGCGGTCAGGAAGATCTGACGAGAGACCTGACGAGCGTCGGGACGCTTCTCGTCCTTGGGCTTGGTGTTGCCCAGGTTGACCGACTTGATCTGCGGGCAGCCCTCAACAAGCTGCTTTGCCTCAGCGATAGTGGCGACGCAGATGATCATCTTGTACTTGTCGGTCACGCCCGAGTTGATAGCCTCGATGGCATTCGCCATATCCTTGATGACGAGCTTGCAGCCGGCAGGCTTGCCCATCTTGAGCGTCGTCTTCCACACCGGGTCGTTAGCGACCTTATCGCCCACGCAGAAGATGCAGTTGGAGCCAAGGCCCTGAACCCAGGAAACTGCGACCTGGCCATGAAGCAGGCGATGGTCAACGCGAAGTAGCTGAATCATAATGTGACCCCCCAAAGGTCTTGTGCCGTCATACGGCGTGTCAGTAGGTGCTGCGGATTAGAACTCTTCCTCCTCCTCGTCATCGACCAAAAGATCGTTGACAAACTTCACGCGCGTATCGTCCGCAGCGACGATGGCGCGAATCGTCTCCTCAACCGGCGCCGACTCGTCAGAGAACAGCAGCTGGATGAGCAGAGGAAGGTTCATGTTGGTAACGAGGTACGTGCGGGGACGCGTCTGGACGATCTTGGTGAACTCGTTGTTAACGCTACCGCCAAAGAGGTCGGTGCAGACAACGACATCATCGTCGGCAGACATGCCTGCCAGCAGTTTTTGGGCCTCCTCGGCCACGTCCATGCGGCCATCGACGAACATCGAAAGATCGTGGACGTTGTCGCGAGCGCCCGAGAGCAGCTCGACGCTCTCCTTGATGCCGGTGGCGAAGTGCGCATGGCTGGCGATGATGTACTGTCTCATTCTGTGTTCCTCTCAATAGCCCGGCACGTTCCCGCACCCGTTTTCTTTAGTAGTCGAACTGGTGATAGTAGCGACGATACTTGAGGTTGTGCTTGGTGACCGTCTCGTAGTAGCGAGCCAGGCGGTCGGTCACGAGCACCGTCAGAATCCACGGGGAGACGATGACGCGGAACTCGTCGTCAAGGCCGGGGATCGCGAACTCGGCGGTGTCGATGATGTTGATGTCGGTGTCGCCGGTCACGCCGCGGTTGAGGAACGCGCGGACGCGCTCATCGAGCTTGCGGTTCTCGTCCTCGCCCATGAACAGGAAGACCGGGACGCCGGGCTCCACGAGCTCGAGGGTGCCGTGGAAGAAGTCGGCCGAGGTGATGTAGCGGGTGCGCTTCCACTGCATCTCCTCCAGGATGCACATC
>JAXJCG010000012.1:0-44387 GCA_036302525.1 Collinsella sp.
CCGGAGACATGATCGAGGTCCAGTTCGAAAAGACCGGCCAGACCAAAAAGCTCATGAAGGGATTCGCTCCGATCGTCAAGCTGTCATAATCCCGGCGGACCTGGGCGGGCGTATGGGGCAACATCGATCGCGAGTTCCGCACGCAAAGGAGAGCACTTAATGTGCTCTCCGTGCGAGCAGGACTGCCCGAGCAGGCGATGTTGCCCCATACGCCCGCCCAGGTCCGCCGGGATTATGACAGCTTGACGATCGGAGCGAATCCCTTCATGAGCTTTTTGGTCTGGCCGGTCTTTTCGAACTGGACCTCGATCATGTCTCCGGCGACCGAGATCACGGTACCCGTGCCAAAGGTCTTATGGCTCACGGTATCGCCCGCGGCAAAGTCCTGCGATGCGCTGGCGCGATCGACCTTGCGCTCCACCGTCGGGGACACCTTGGACGACGGCTTTTTGGCTCGCGGCGCGCCCGAGCCAAAGGTCGAGGCAACACGGCCGGCGTCGGGCGAGACCCCACGATGGCGCTCGGTCCCGTAGCTGCTGCCGCCAAAGAAATCGTCAAAGCTCGATCCACCGCGCGAACCGGAACCGCCGGTCGAGCGCGTATGCGAGCCAAACACCTTGCCGCCATACATATCCGAACCCATGCCCGAGCCAAAGGTGCCGTGACGGTCGCCGCGCTTCTCCCAGCCCGTGCCTTCAAAACCGGCAGAACCGATACCGCTAAACTCGATATCCTCAAACGGAATCTCATTGAGGAAGCGCGAGCGCGGGTTGGCAGAGGTCGAGCCGTAGGTGCGACGCGTGGCCGCATAGGTCAGGAACAGGCGCTTGCGGGCGCGCGTGATGGCGACGTAGGCCAGGCGACGCTCCTCCTCAAGCTTACCCGGGTCATCGCTGCCGCCAAAGTCGTGCACGTGCGGGAAGATGCCCTCCTCCATGCCGGCCACGAACACCGCCGGGAACTCCAGGCCCTTGGCGGAGTGGATGGTCATCATGGTGATGGCATGCGTCTCGCCGGCCAGGGAATCCAAGTCGGAGCGCAGGGCCAGCCACTCCATGAGTGCCGGCAGCGCCTTACAGGTGAGCGGACCGTAGGTGCGCTCAATCTCGTCGGCATGCACGGCACCCGCCGGCATCTCCGTCGGCGCGGCATACGCGTTGCCCGCGATGGCAGCAGCCAGGGCATCCTGCGGAGACAGCGCCGGAGCAGCCAGACTATCGAGCGGATTGGAGCCCGCGGCATCGCGCGCGCCGACGAGTGCCTCAAACGAGGATGCCGGGGCAGATGGCCCCGGTTCGGGCGCAGGCGCGCTCACCACGACGGGCTCGGGCTCGGCGCCGGCAGGCACGTCGGCAACACCGGCTGCGCGCAGCTCTTCCAAGCTCTCGAGCGTACCCTCGATGTCCTCGTGCGTCTCCTCAAATTCGGCAGCGACGCCCAGGAATTCCTGGATGTTCTCGGCGCGGCTCTCGGACTCCATGGTGCCCTCGGCGCGGAAAGCCTGCAGTAGGCCCGTCTTATCGACAATCATCTCGACGACGTCCTTGAGCTCGCCGTCCATGCGGCGACCCTCGCGCACCAGCGACACAAAGCTCGACAGGCCGTTGCGCACCTTGGCGCTAAACATGCCGGTTTCGGCACACGCGATCTCGCAAGCCTGGAAGAACGAGCAGCGGTTGTCGCGCGCCAGCTGCTCGATCTTTTGGATCGAGGTGGAACCGATGCCGCGGCGCGGTGTGTTGATGACGCGCTTGACGCTCATCTCGTCGGCCGGGTTCACGATCATCTTAAGGTAGGCCATGACGTCGCGGATCTCGGCACGGTCGAAGAATCGCGTGCCGCCCACGATCTTGTAGGGCACGCCCGCGCGCAGGAACATATCTTCGAGGATACGCGACTGGGCGTTGGTGCGATAGAACACGGCGATGTCGTCGTAGCTCGTGCCTTTGGCATGCAGTTTCTCGATCTCGCCGGCAATCCAGCGACCCTCGTCGCGTTCGTCGCTCGCCTGGAAGGCCTGGATCTTCTCGCCATCGCCCTCGGCCGTAAACAGGCGCTTGTCCTTGCGCTGCGAGTTGTGGCGCACCACGGCGTTGGCGGCGCTCAGGATGTGACCCGTAGAGCGATAGTTCTGCTCCAGCTTGACGGTCTTGCAGTTTTTAAAGTCCTTCTCAAAGTCCAGGATGTTGGTGATGTCGGCGCCACGCCAGCTGTAAATGGACTGGTCATCGTCGCCCACGACCATGAGGTTTTGGTACTTAGCGGCCAGCAGGTTGGCGATTTCGTACTGAACGTGGTTGGTGTCCTGATACTCGTCGACGCTAATGTAGCGGAAGCGCTCTTGGTACTTATCGAGCACCTCGGGACGGGTGCGCAGCAGCTCGAGCGCGCGCACGAGCAGGTCGTCAAAGTCCATCGCATTGGCGGCGCGCAGGCGGCGCTCCAGCTCTAGGTAGACCTGCGCGGCCTTTTTGTCGTTGGGGCTATCGGCGCTCTTGAGCATGTCCTCGGGGCCGATCATGGCGTTTTTGGCCGAGCTAATCTTGCTGCGGATCATGTTGATGGGGAACTGCTTTTGCTCGATGCCGAGCGCCTGCATAATGTCGCGCACCATGCGCTTTGAGTCATCGTCATCGTAGATGGTGAACTGGCCGGTGTAGCCCAACAGGTCGGCGTCCTCGCGCAGCATGCGCACGCACATAGCATGGAAGGTGCACACCCACATGCCACGGGTGCCGCTGGGAATGAGTGCCGCCAGACGCTCGCGCATCTCTGCCGCGGCCTTGTTGGTAAACGTAATGGCAAGAACCTGCCAAGGCTTAACACCCAGGTCGCCGAGCATATGTGCGATGCGGAAGGTCAAGACGCGGGTCTTGCCCGAGCCGGCGCCGGCGAGCACCAGCAACGGGCCCTCGGTGGACAGGACCGCCTCGCGCTGGGCGGGATTAAGGCTGTCGATGTCGACGAGCGGTTTGGCGGGCTTGGGCGCCGGCGCGGGAGCGTCGTAGATGTCGAGCGGAACGAGCTCGGGCTCCGGCGCAGCGGGGGCGGTGTATGCATCGAGCGGCACGGGTTCCGGCGCGGGCGGTACGGGTACCGCGGCGTTCTTTTCCCAGGGCAGGGGCTGGGTCATGGGCGACTCCTCATCTGACGGACGGCGCGCCTGCGGGCGGCGCCATAGTTTGAGCCGTACCAGTATACCGAGCCGCGCGGACACCGACGCAAATCACACCACGACTCCGTGCGCCACCGTCAGGCCCGCCCCAGCGGATTTGGTGCATTGGGGGGCCACCGATGTCATGGCAGCAGCGAGCGGCGGCCAGAGCGAACAAATTGGCATGAAAAGGGGGCGGCATAGACCTTTTGGTCATGCCACCCCCTTTGAATGACAAGTTGTCGCTCTGGTCGCCGCGCAGCGTCAACCAAGTTACAGGCCGAGCATAGGCTCCAGGACAAAGAAGTACGCGAGCACCACGATGCCCAGGATGATGCGGTAGACGCCGAAGCACTTGAAGTCGTGACGGCGCACGAAGCCCATAAGCCACTTGATGGCAATGAGCGACACCACAAAGGCGACGACGCAGCCCACGCCCAGGATGGCGATTTCGTTGGTGCCGAACGTGCCGCCCTTAATAAAGTACTTGACCAGCTTGAGCGCACTCGCGCCAAACATGACGGGAATGGCCAGGAAGAACGTAAACTTGGACGCCACCGAACGCGTGCAGCCCAAAAGCAGGCCGCCGATGATCGTGGAGCCGGAGCGCGATGTGCCCGGAATCAGCGAAAGCACCTGGAAGCAACCGATACCCAGCGCGGTCTTCCAGCTCAGATCCTCGAGCGTAGTGATGGAGCCAAAGTCCAAGCTATCGTCATCGTCTGCGGCGGCAGTCGCAGCGGGCGCGGCAAAATGCGCACCGGCGGGACGTCCGCCCGCCACCACGGCACGCGAACCAAACGAACCGGCAAGAGCAGCCTGGTCGCGCTTGTTCGCGCGCCAGTTCTCGATCACGATAAACAGCACGCCGTACACAATGAGCGCCAACGCCACGACGGGAGCATTGTAGAAATGCTCCTCCATCCAGTCGTTAAGCGGCAGACCGATCGCCGCGGCGGGAATGCAGCCGAGCACAATCTTGCCCCATAGCACCCAGGTGTCGCGACGGCCCTCCTTGCCCTTGCTGGGAGAAAACGGGTTGAGGTCGTAGAAGAACAAAACGCAGACGGCCAAAATGGCGCCAAGCTGAATCACGACCAGGAACATATTCCAGAACGTCTCGCTCACGTTCATCTTGACGAACTCGTCCACCAAGATCATGTGACCGGTCGACGAAACAGGCAGCCATTCGGTGATGCCCTCGACCAGGCCCATGAAGGCAGATTTTAGAAGCTCAATGATATCCAAAGGGACCCCCTCGTTAGACACCCGCCGATATTGTTCTGCGGACGGTGCGGGCGATGTCCCATTATCAACCGTTGGCGGCGCGCCTGCGCCTACCCTTACCAAAAAACTCGCCCGTTCACAGAATTGCGAGCGGTCAAACCCAAATCCTTGGGTATAACTGCAACAAGATAAAGTGTCCGGCGGCCACGCATCCGCGCCCGCCCGATGCACGAGCCCCACGCCCGTGCGATAGACCAAGGAGGAAACCATGAACGAGGGCTACACCAAGGTATTTGTTTCACTCGACGGTACTGAGCAGCAGGATTTTGTGCTCGCACGCGCCATCAAGGTCGCCGCGAACAACGGCGCCAAGCTGATTATCGGCCACGTTATCGATTCCACGGCACTCGAGAGCGCTGGTTCCTATCCGGTCGATCTGGTCAACGGACTGGAGGAGGCATTTAAGAACTCCATCGCCAAGCAGCTCGAAGAGGCCAAGGCCAATCCCGACATTCCCGAGGTCGAGGTCATGATTCGCGCCGGCCGCATTCGCGAGACGCTCAAAGACGAGATGCTCGACGTGGTCAAGCCCGACCTGGTGCTCTGCGGCGCTCGTGGCCTGTCCTCGATCAAGTATGCACTCCTGGGTTCAATTTCGACGTTCCTGCTGCGCAACACCGACTGCGACATCTTGGTCGTGAAGTAGCAAACGTACGCCTAACGCATCGCGGAGCGCAAGCCCACGTGCCCAAGTCTTCCAAGAGCGGGACCACCATTACGGTGGCCCCGCTTTGCTTTAGGCTGAGAATTGCTCCAGAACCCTCATTCTCTCAACGGAATCCGTCTGAATTTTCAGAGCGACCCGACCCAAATCTCCGGTTGCAGAGGCAAGTTCTGCAAGCTGGGCAGACACCTCTTCAGCCACTTCCGCCGCGATGTTCTTGATCATCTTGAGTGGCAGATGCAAATCTTGAGACATGAATTCGAAATCTTCAGGAGTCACCCCATCGATCACCCGGTGATCCCCAATATCAATCCCAAGATTATGGTCGTATCCCATTATCGTCGTGCAAACAATATCGTATGCAGGGGCCAACCTCTTTTCCCGCCAACTCGGACTATAAAGAAACGAATGGTTCTTGAGATGCGAGTCGCAATTCCCCAACGCATAATCGACCATTACCTGACGAGCGAACATTTGAGTATCAGCAATTACGTTAGACGATTGCTCTCTTATCAATCGGCCGCAAAGAGCCATATAGCAGCTATCGGGACGTGTCTCGTATTTCATATACGAAGGCCAGCCAACCGCTTGGCAAAAATCCTCCTGATGCAGCCTCAGAGGCACATCGAATCCGCTCATCGACGGCGGCTCATTGCTCCAGATTCTGTCATAACGCTCGGAAAAGAACGCACCAGGAATCGTATCCGAAGCTTCTGAACGGGCAATTTCAAGCCCAGCAGCAGACGCTGCCGTCATGCAAATTAATTCGTTGAACGGCAAATCCGGATGTTTAGTTGAAGCAATCTTGACTATGTGAGTCGAGGGGGCAGAGCCGAGCGGCAGCATCCAATCCCCCGACCCGGCCTTTTTTGCATCTTTACCGCGCGGTAAAAACCAACCGGTTTTAGACTGAGCGCCCGCCAACGACAGCCTCGAATCCTGCATATCATTTGCAATCTCAAACACTTCCGCCTTAGAAAGTGCCTCAAAATCCTCGTCTTGCAGAGGACGATAGCCCGGATCGTAGCTCGATTTCTCATCGCCGAGAAACCTCAAGGCACCAACGCACTCATCGCCCAAACGCTCGAGCATCGATAAATAGTCTGACTGGGGGATTTGAAAACGCATCGACAGCTCATGCCGAACCGGGCCCTCGGGAAGCATGCCCGAAAAGAAGGCCGAAAACTCATTGCTGGCATATGGCTCATGTCGCAAGGGAAGAGAAGCTGAGAGTGCGGCAGCATCGTCGCGTTCAAGATATCCCTCATCATATGCAAACGTCTCGTTTACGGGGTCGGCCCTCTCAAATTCTCCGACCAGCTCAAACGTTCCCCGATACTCACGATAAACCTTTAATGCCATGAGCCGTCGCCCCTCTCCCTCAGGATCAAATCGACCCCCAAGCTGTTAGCGATTTGAAGGGTTTGGCGAAGATTGGCACCCGCCTTTCCACGCTCAAGCTCGCTCACAAAGCGCAAACTGCACTGGTTGAAATCAGCCACATCGCGTTGGGTATAACCGAGCTTCTTCCGGCGCTCACGCAAATATGCACCGAGTTCAGCTGGGTCAAAAATCGTTCGCTCATTCCAGTCTTGCATGCTAATCCCCTATGATTATCCCAAACGGGATAATCATAGCACATCATGATGGAATTATCCCGTTTGGGATAATTTTCTTAACGTGAATGACGCTCCGGGACGTTACACCGCGACGACTACTCAAAGTATTGGAATTTGTTGGTCGAGAAGGCAAACGTGACGACGAAGCCTTCGCCGGGCTCGGATGCCGCGGTGACATCGATACCCATCTTGGAGCACAGACGCGCCACCAGGTAGAGGCCAATGCCCGTTGCGCGCTTGGTGGTGCAGCCGTTATCGCCGGTAAAGCCCTTCTCGAACACGCGCGGCAGGTCGGCCGCGCTCACGCCGCAGCCGTTGTCCGCGACGGTGAGCTCGATGCGTTCGCTCGCCAGGCCCTCGTCCAGCAACGCGCCCGAAAACACGATCTTTGCGCCGTCCTCGCGCGCATATTTAATGCTGTTCTGAATGAGCTGGCCCAGAATAAACTCGAGCCACTTCTCGTCGGTAAAGACCTCAAAGTCGAGGTTCTCGCACACCGGGGCCACGTGCGCCGCGATGAGCTCGCGCGCGTTGGCCTTAATCGCGCCCGTCACCAAGGTCTTGAGATCCCAGCGGCGAATCAGGTAGTCGCGCTCCACGACTTCCGAACGCGCGTAGTACAGCGCCTGGTCGATATAGCGCTCCACGCGAGCCAACTCACGGCCCAGGTCATCCACACGAGGCAGGTCGTCTTCGCTGCCATCCAGGTTTTCCAAAATTAGATGAGCCGCCGCCAGGGGCAGTTTGGCCTCGTGGACCCAGCTCTCGATATAGTCGCGATAGTCATCGGTCTGACGCCGGCCTTCGGCAACCTCGTCGCAAGCGGCTTTGCCCACCCGGCGCAAGACCTCGTACTCGAGCTCGCCCTCGGCATAGGTCGGGCATTGCACCATCTCCTGCACCCATGCGGGGCTCTCGAGCTCCTCGGCCGCGCGCTCCAGCTGACGCAGAAAACGGCGGCGACGCGCGTACTCGACCACGATGCCGAGCATACCAAAGATAAAGGACACGCCGACCGCCACGACCACGATAGAGACGGGTGCACCGGCAACCGTCAGCACAAAGCAGCTCAGCAGCACACCGCACGTCCACACGGCGACGGGAAGCAGCGCATCTTTAAAGAACTTGCCAAACGACATAGCCGGCCCCTAGACCGAATAGCCTTGGCCGCGATGCGTGGTCAAATACCCCTTGATGCCGATTTTTTCGAGCGTGGTGCGCAGGCGGTTGATGTTGACGGTGAGCGTATTGTCGTCCACGAAGGCGTCGGAGTCCCACAGGTCCTGCATGATGGCCGAGCGCGAAACGATCTTGCCCGCGCGGCTCAGAAGCAGCGAGAGGATACGCAGCTCGTTTTTGGTGAGCTCGGTGCTGGTGCCCGTTTGCGTGTTGGTGACCATTGAGCGGGCGAGGTCGAGCTCCAGCCCCTTGTGGACAAGTGTGCTGCGCTCGCCTGACGCCGCGGTGCGACGCAGCAGTGCGTTGATGCGCGCCACAAGCACACGGGCGCTGTAAGGCTTGGGAACAAAGTCGTCCGCGCCGAGCGTCATGGCCATAACCTCGTCGATCTCGGTCGTGCGCGACGTGAGAACGATGATGGGAACCTCGGATTCGCGACGGACCTCATGGCAGATGTGCTGGCCGTCTTTGACAGGGAGCGTGAGGTCAAGCAGTACCAGGTCGGGCGCGGTGGCGAGAATATCGCGCGAGACATGCTCAAACGATTCGCAGGCCTCGACTTCAAACCCGGCGCGGGCAAGGATGTCGACAAGCTCACGACGAATGGGCTCGTCGTCCTCAACGATATAGATCAGCGCCATTGATTCCGCTCCCCTCTTGGTTGTCTTGTCCCATTATGACCGCAAAGCTGCAGGTACACGCCTCGCGCGGTGCCAGGTGACAGAACTGTTCGCGAGCGGGGGCGTTTTGTCCGCCTCGCACTCGCAGCGGTGGCGGGGACCAAAATGATTCTTTAATCCCCGTCCCAGAAAAATCATTTAGCGGCGGGCGCGGAGCTTTTCGTAGCCTTCGGCGAAGAAGGCGACCGTGGCGGCGTCGGCCTCGGCGGCGTCCGTCTCGGTTGCGGGGACCACGCCGTGCTCGTCACTCACCAGGAACAGCGCGCCCTTGAGCTGCGCGGGAATGTCCACGCGCGTGACCGGGATGCCCTTGGTCTGGGCCAGCTGCTCAATGAGCGTCGCCGTGCCGCACAGACACTCGTCCGCTGGCGCCACAAAGGCCAGCTCGCCGTTATCGACGGCGGCGAGCAGCTCGGGCGCCACGCCGGTTTCGTCGGCCTCGGAGCGGGCCTCGGCGGAGCGGGCACGTAGCGCCTTGGCCGACGTATCGGCCAGCGGCTCGTACTCGCCCACCGTCATGGCGGCGTTGCCGTTGATGTCGATCACCAGCATGAGCACGCCGTCGTGTGCGGTGTAATCACCCTCGGCAAGCGACCACTCAACGTGTTGTTTGGCCCAGCTGAGCATGTTGTGGGTAAGCGGCTCGCCCTGCACCAGGCGCTCGGACAGCGCGCGAATGTGGCGGTTGAGCATGGGCACCTTTTTGTTGGACATGCGCCAACGGCAGACAAGCGCGGGCTTGTCGAGCGTAAACTTCTCGACCGCCTCCTGATTGGCGCAAAAGTCCTCGTACGCACGCTGATCCTCGGCATTGCCAAACAGCTCGGCATCATCAATCTGGGGCATGGTCATACCTTTCGTGTTAGTCATTCCGTCCTCTTATACCAAAAAGACGGCCCTCCAAACGGAGCGACCGTCTTTTGCAGAGATTATTTTAGAAGCGAGGCTAGTCCAAGGGACGAGATAACATCCCATCCTCCCCAGTCAACCTAACAGGTCGGCGAGGGTTGCCCAGGTGCCGCAGATTGCCGTGAAAGAGGAGCGACGCGTACTTGGGTACGCGAGCGACGAATGAGCGGCAAGGTGCGGTGGCTGGGCAAGCCGCAGCGCCACCTCCCTACTTAGTGGCGGAAGTGGCGGGCCCCCGTGAAGACCATCGCAATACCATGCTCGTTGCAGGCCTGGACGCTCTCGTCGTCGCGCTTGGAGCCGCCGGGCTGGATGATGCAGGTCACGCCGTGCGCGGCGAGCACGTCGACGTTGTCGCGGAACGGGAAGAACGCGTCGCTTGCACAGGCAAAGCCGCCCTTCTCCACGCCCTCGCGCTCGCAGAAGTCCTCGGCGCGCTCGCAGGCAAGCAGCGCAGAGTCAACGCGGTTGGGCTGACCCGGGCCCATGCCAATGCCGGCCTTACCCTTGGAAACCAGGATGGCGTTGGACTTGACGCCCTTGCAGACCTTCCAGGCAAACTCGAGCTCGGCCATCTCGGCGTCGGTGGGCTTGCGGTCGGTGGGGAACGTAAAGGTCGCAGGATCCTCGGTCACGTGGTCGACCTCCTGCACCAGCATGCCGCCGTCGACGGAGCGCAGCTCCACCTGGGCGCCGTGGTCCACGCCGCCGGTGGCCAGCACGCGCAGGTTGGGGCGCTTGGCCATGCGCTCGAGCGCCTCGGCAGTGTAGCTCGGAGCGATGATAACCTCGACGAACTGCTTGTTCTGATCGGCAAAGTGCTCAACCAGCTCATAGGGAACCTCGCGGTTGCAGGCGATGATGCCGCCGAAGGCGCTCTTGGGATCGCAGGCGAAGGCGCGGTCGTAGGCGGCCGTGATGTCCTCGGCCACGGCGGAGCCGCAGGGGTTCTGATGCTTGAGGATCACGCAGGCC
This sequence comes from Collinsella sp., assembly GCA_036302525.1. Lineage (GTDB taxonomy): Bacteria > Actinomycetota > Coriobacteriia > Coriobacteriales > Coriobacteriaceae > Collinsella. The sequence goes on from JAXJCG010000012.1 coordinate 10,468, forward strand.
GGCTCGTCGAACTCGCGGACTAGGTTCCAAGCGGCGTCGGCATCCAGATAGTTGTTGTAGCTGAGCGGCTTGCCCTGGATCTGCTCGGAGCCCACGAGCGGGAACTGCGAGCTCGCGGTATTCTCGCAGCCCTCGGCAAAGCGATAGACCGTGGCCTTCTGCTGAGGATTCTCGCCATAGCGCAGGTCGTCGACCTTCTCCAGCGAGATCTCGAGCTTGGCAGAGGTGTCCGCCACGTCGCTTGCGTGGGCGGCGAGCCAACGGGAGATAGCCGTGTCGTAGGCGGCGGTGGTCTGGTAGACCTTCACCTGCAGGCGACGACGGGTGGAAAGCGTGGTGCAGCCACCGGTCTCGCGCATCTCGGCCAGGACGGCATCATAGTCGGCCGGGTCGGAGATGACGGTAACGCTCGCGGCGTTCTTGGCGGCAGAGCGCAGCATGGAAGGACCGCCGATGTCGATGTGCTCGATGGCATCCGCGAAGGTGACCTCGGGGTTGGCGACGGTCTTCTCGAACTCGTACAGGTTGACGACGACCAGGTCGATCAGCTTAATGCCGTGCTGTGCCGCCTCCTGCATGTGCTGCTCGGAATCGCGGCGGGCCAGCAGCGCGCCGTGAACCTTGGGGTGCAGGGTCTTAACGCGGCCGTCCATCATCTCGGGATAGCCCGTGAACTCCTCGATGGGGGTTACGGGGACGCCCGCGTCCTCGATGGCACGAGCCGTGCCGCCCGTAGAGATGATCTCGACGCCAAAGTCATCGACCAGCGTCCGTGCGAAATCGACGACGCCCGTCTTATCGGTAACCGAAATCAACGCGCGTGCGATCTTCACATCAGATCCCATGCAGTCCTCCTGTCTGGTACGCCGCCGTGCTCTGTGAGTCGGTGATACGTCGATCTGCAGCGCTCGCGCAGCGGCATTGAAAATACTGATTCAATGTAGCGCATCGAGCGCATCGATGCACCCCGCAACGGGCGCATATGCAGAAAAAGTTTGCGAGCGGAGGGGATGGGCACGGCACCGGGCACGGTGAGTTCATGGAACACAGGGGCACCATAATTAGATGCCAATAGCGTGGTAGAACTGTGCTCGATATGCATCCGCAAAAGAAAGAGGCACCATGGTCTCGCGGGTTCTCTACCGACCGTTTGATACCGAAGACTTCGACGCCATCGCGTTGATTCTGCAGCAGCTTTGGCATAACAATTCGGATAACGATGAGTACAACCGCCTCGAGGCCGCATGCGACCTCGCCTATTGCCTTTCGTCTTCGACGTTTTCGCAGGTTGCCGTAATCGACGGTCAGGCGCGCGGCATTGCGCTCGCGCGTGCGGGACAGAGCTCCGGCGCCACCGTTAAGGAACATTGGCTGGATACCGAACGCGCACTGCTATCGCAAATGCGCGAGCTGGAGCCCGATGCCTGCGCCGAGTATCTCTCGTTTGTGCGCGCAACCATCCGAACCAACAACCGCCTGCTCGAAAGCAGCCCGTTGCCACACGACAACGAGGTCACGCTGCTTGCCGTAGATCGCGACGTCCATGGCCTGGGCGTTGGCTCGGTGTTGCTCGACGCCGCAGTCTCGTACCTATCCTCGCGCGGGGCGACGAGGGCACACCTGTACACTGACTCCAACTGTTCGTGGAAGTTCTACGAGTTGCACGGCTTTAAGCGCACCGCCACGCACCGCGCCAACCGCGAGGAACGCCGCCACGCCATGCCGCGCGAAAGCTTCCTCTACGAACTCGACCTAACAGCCTAGGCCCAGCAGCCATACCTAGTCATTTAGGACTGTCCCCAGTGACTAGTCGTTGGGGACAGTCCTCGTAGGTAGCGCATAAAAAGGGATGGGCTTTCCCCGACGGTTGTCGAGAAAAGCCCATCCCGTAATTTAGGACCGTTAGAACGTTCCGCCGCCGCCTCCGCCGACGCCGCCGCCTCCGCCGCCCGAGAAGCCGCCGCCACCGCCGCCGCTCGAGCTATCGGAACTCGAAACCAGCTCACGGATGCTCTCGTGATACACGTCATCAAACGAATCGAGCGGCGACTCGGTACCGTAATGATGGTAGTACCACCAGTAGCAGGGGTAATTGTCGTAGAAACCGTCGGCCTCGCGCACCTCGGGAGGAACAGCCTCGGCAAGCTGACGCAGAACTTCCTTCGAAACGCCCAGCGCCGCACCCATCACCAGAAGCTTATTCCACAGAACCAGATCGCCGGGGACGGCTTCCTTTAGACGCGTGAAATCCTCGAGCCAATGCTTAAGCGCCTTGCAGCGAGCCGCCACCTCGGCGCCCTCCGGCGTAAAGCGGCGGAACGTAAGGCCCACGCCAATACCCACCAGCACAATCGGCACCGAGATAACCGCGGCGACAATGTTCGCCTGCGCGCCGTCGGTAAAGAAGATGGATCCCGCGGGAACACAGGCGATCAGAATACCGAGAACCAGGCAAAACACCATTGCGACAATGCCGTCCGAGGCAACGTACTCGCTATCGGCCAGCTTGCCCTTAACGGTGTTCTGATAGTCCTCGAGCTTGTCGCCCACGGGCGTAGCGTGCTGCTTGACGTAGTGCTGCAGCTCGTCAAACGTGCGCGAGCGATCGCCGTTCTCGTCGGGCTTAGCACCGGCAAAGAAGACCTTGAGCACCATGCGGTCAATGCCCTTGGCCGACTTCCAGCCCGCATCACTCACCGTCACGCGATACGTCTGCTCTTCTTTTTCGCGCCCCAACAGACCCTTCTTGGCCTTGGTCACGGTCGCCTGCTCCAGCTTGATCACACGGTCGTCAGTGAGTTTCATGAGCGTGGCGATATATGCCTGATCGGGCACCTCGTTCCAGCTCATGAGGGCCGAAAGCACGGCGGGATGGTCGGCCGAAGGCACATCGCGGAAATATTCGTCCTGGAAAAGCGGCTTGGGCTTGCGGCGGCGCAGCTTGAGCACAACGATTGTGCCGGTAAAGGCCACCGCAGTGACAACGCTAACCACGGCAAGTGCATTGGCAATCATGCGAGCGTGAGCGCGGCGGGCGTTAGCTTCGTCGGCCCATTCCTTCTCTTCGCTCAGGATCGTTGACATGCGCTCTTCGCCCGAGGCGGCAAGCTGCGGCACCCAGTCGCTGGGGAAGGCGATGCGTGCCTCGGCGAATTCGCCCTGATGCACGCAGGGAATGGTATAGGTGACCATGGGTTCGTCCGCATCGAGCGATACGTCGCCCGTCAGCGGGCCGTGGCCCCATGCGCGGAAGTTATCGCCCTTGACGGCCGCCGTCCCGGCGGCGGCATTTGCGAAGTACACTTCCATCTCGACATCATCGGAGTCCGCGGACCAGCCGTCGCCCACAAACTTCCAGTAGAGCTCGGCAGTATCGGACCAGTTCATAACCGCACCGGTCATGGTGTAGCTCACGTAGTAGATTGCGCTGTCGCCGCTCTCGTGAGGGCTGAACACCTTGATTCTTACGCCGCTGTCGGACTGCTCAACCGTATAGACGCCGTTGTCGCCTTTGTTTGCGCTGTCGACCTTGTTAAACGCGGTGTCGTCTTCCTCGACGCTCAGCACATTGACGCCCGCCGCGCCGCCCTGCTGGTTAGAGCCTGTATTGATCTCCCAAAACACGCCGTTGATGTCGTCATCGAAATCAAACTGGCGTCCCTCGACAACGGTCAGCGAGCCGTCGGCCTCGACCGTGGCACCGATATAGGTTTGGGTCATGGAGTAGCCGTCGGCGTGCGCGGCGACAGGCAGCAGCAACAACGCAAGCGCGACGAACACGCAGACGGAAGCGAATCGCGCAAACAGGCAGCGCTGCCGACAAGTATTGGCAACGGGGGCGTTCATAGGCACATCCTTTGTCTGTAAAACCAACATCGCCATTGTCCCACGTTTGCGGACACACATGACGAATATCTGGGCCAACGGAACGTCAAATGGGACAAAAGTCCCACCCGAGTTTGGCACTTAGGGACGTTCCTAATGATCTATTGGGGACGGAGGAAAACGGATCATTGGGTTGAACCGACGGACTGCAACAAATTTGTCGTTTGGGACGTTCTTTGGCCGAGTCCCGCGCCAACGATAGATACCACTTCACAGCTCCGTCACAGGTGTAGCGGCTTTGTGTGGGCGCGGCATGCGCTGATTGAGCCGTCAGTCGAGGGGCATAAACCAATTGAGCGAAAACGGTTGCCCCTTTCCCGTTCGCTCGAGGATCATGTCCCCCTTTTCCGCGGAAACCCCGGCAGTTGCGAAGAGCTGCCGGGGTTTCTGTCGTTTGTGAGGCTAAGTCGGTACGCAGCGATCGAGACCTTGAGCCGCAAACCCACCGTGCGCAATGCGCACCGCCGCCAACTTGTGAGCGCGGCAACGCCTTCCCTGCCAAGCCCCGCGCTATACTCATCCGCATGGATATCAAAACACGCAACATAGCAACGCCCGCCGCGGACGCACCAGCAACGGCAGTGCCCACCCCCGTCGTGGGCCGCTTTGCCCCGTCGCCCTCGGGCCGCATGCACTTGGGCAACGTGTTCAGCTGCCTGTGCGCATGGCTTTCGGCCCGCAGCCAGGGCGGCAGCATCGTGTTGCGTATCGAGGACCTGGACGATCGCTGCAAGCGCCCGGAACTTGCCGCTCAACTGATTGACGATCTGACCTGGCTGGGGCTCGAGTGGGACGAAGGCCCCTACTACCAGCACGATCGCCCGGATCTGTACGAGGACGCCCTGCGCCAGCTGCAAGACGCCGGCCTCACCTATCCCTGTTTTTGCACGCGTGCCGAACTCCACGCCGCGAGCGCGCCGCACGCCAGCGACGGCACGCCCATCTACCGCGGCGCCTGCAGAGGTCTTTCTGCTGATGAAATCACCCGCCGCAGTGCCCTGCGTGCTCCGGCCACGCGCCTGCGCGTGCCCACCGTCGACGACCTCGCCAGCGACGTGATCGAATTCGTGGACCGCACGTACGGAGCCCAATGCGAAGCACTCGCCACCGAGTGCGGTGACTTTTTGGTGCGCCGCAGCGACGGCGTGTTTGCCTATCAGCTGGCCGTGGTGGTCGACGACGCTGCCATGGGCGTCACCGAGATCGTACGCGGATGCGACCTGCTTGGTTCCACGCCGCGCCAGATCTATCTGCAACATCTGCTGGGACTGCCCACGCCGCACTACGCGCACATTCCGCTGCTCATGTCACCGGACGGCCGCCGCCTTTCCAAGCGCGATCGCGATCTGGACCTGGGCGAGCTCCGCACCCGCTTTGGCACACCCGAGGCACTGTTGGGATGGCTCGCCGGGCAAACAGGCATCGCGCCGGACACCACGCCGCGTACCGCCGAGCAGCTGGTCGAGCACTTTAGCTGGGACGTCATCCGCGCGCATCGGGAGAACATCACTGTAACGGTCGAGTAGCCAGCCACCCCGCCTCTACGCAACATCCCAGGGCTGGAGTTCGTCACCCAAGCGAACGATGCAGTCGTAGAGCACGGTGTGACGCTCGGCCGGGTTGGTATCCCGATGAAAATGCCCGTAGTACCAGCGCTTGTAGTCCAAGCGGTCTTCCAGCTCATCGAAAAATGCCGTAAGCCGATCAACGGAGGGGCAATTCCAGCCGGACGCTGGATAAAGCGTGGACGAAAGCATGCGCGTAGAGCAGGTGTGAGTGATCACGTAGTCGACCGTCCAGCCCACGCTGTCGAGCTTTGCCCGCGCCTCCTCAAAGTTGCGCTCGTCCGGCAGCTCCTGCGGCCACCAGCTGGAATACGGAATGCGGTATTCCTTGTCCACGCTCGTGGCGCCGCCCATGGTAAAGACCGTTGAGCCGTCGAGCTCAAAAACCTCGCCGCGCGTCAGGCGCCGTATGGGCGAGGTATCCGACAGGCGCTGCGTCAGCCCACCGTGCCACAACTCCATGGGGCGTTCCGCCCAGTGATCGAAACGCTCGTGGTTGCCGTCGACAAACAGCACGGTGTAGGGGCGCGACTCCAGCCAAGCAATATCGGCACATTCCTCGGTAGAAAAGTCCCAGGGAAAGCCAAAGTCGCCCGCGATGATGAGATAGTCGTCGCTCGCCAGGCTATCCCCAAGCTCCCAATCGCGGAGCTTTTGCATGTCAGCGCCGCCATGAATATCGCCTGTTACATAGACCGTCATCGGATTACCACTTCCCTCTTATATGTTTCGAGATCGTGCTCAATCTGCTCGTCACCCGTGGCGTTGACCCACCACGGCCATTTAACGCAACACACCGGCTCGTCTACCTGTGCAAACCGCGACCTGAGCTCTTCCAGGCTCACGGGGGCGTAGCTGTTAGCATCCACGCCCACGTCATAGCGCAGCAGCCCCTGCCTGAGGTTGAACTTGTTGTACGCGCCGCCGCAACTGTGGATATGCCCGTGCAAATGCCAGCTGCCGTGCGACATGCCCTGCCAGTCAGCCATAGGATAGTGGCTCAGCACGATTTTTTGGCGGTCGATCTTGAGCACGCAAATGGGCGGCTCAACGATAAAAGCATCCGCTACCGCAGACTGCGTCCAGTCTTTATCGTGATTGCCGGGCAGCAGATGAACGCGCTTGCATGTAATGCTTTTGCGCAGCTCATAGGCGTCTTGGACCGTCATCTTAAAGCTGAAGTCGCCCAAGATGTAGAGCTCGTCATCCGCAGCAACCTTGCTGTTAATGTTGGCGACCATGGCGTCGTTCATCTGCGCAACAGCCGACCAAGGCCTATCGCTAAGCTGTAGCATGTTCTCGTGTCCAAAATGAGTATCGCTGGTAAACCAGATCACGGGGACCTCCTGTTGCTGCGGGGCATCCATCCCTTAGGGCTTACCCTTCATTTTTCCATCCAAACGGGTCAAGCACCCAAAAAATCAGATCGAGCACGCCGCCGGTTATCATGGCGCCGGCAAGGGCCATGCAAACGTGCAGAGAGCTGACACTTCGGAGCACGTCGAACGGCCCCAGAACAGCCAGCAGCGCGACCGCTGCGCCGGCAAGGCACAACGCGAGGCACGGCCCCGCGTCCTTGACGCATTTCTTTGCGAGATGCTTGGTGTTGTCACTCATCAAAATCGAACTCCTTAGAGGGTCGTTGTTCAGGTACATGCCGCCGCGGCAGAGCAGGGCGGCAGGGTAAGTGTCCCATGCCGTGCGGACACGTGTGCAAGCTCATGCCAAACTGCCAACCCCAATCGTCATACATCTAAAATACGAACGATCGATCTGTTATCCTGGCGCCAACATAGTCTTTCGAAAGGTTTGCCGGGATGACTACGCAGCGACAGATTGATATTGAATTCGACTCGCTTACACGCGAGAACGATTCACCCAAGCTCATCGCCAACTCGAAGGCGACAGGCGGAACACTACTATCCGTTATCAAGGAGCAGCTCTCAGCCTGCGGCTCTTTTGACTTTTGCGTAGCGTTTGTTGCAGACGGCGGCCTTCAAATCCTGGTCGAGACGTTCCAGGAGCTCAAGCAGCGTGGCATTAAGGGCAGGCTGCTCACGTCCACCTATCTCAACTTCAACTCACCCGATGTCTTTCGTAAGCTCCTGGAATACGACAACATGGAAGTTCGCGTATTCCAGGGTAATTTGCATGCCAAGGGATACATTTTTGATAAGGGCGAAACCAGCACGGTCATCGTCGGCAGCTCCAACATGACGCAGACCGCTCTCACCTGCAATAAAGAATGGAATGTGCTGTACCAGACTGTCGAGAACAGCCGCCTACTCAACGAACTGAGGGGCGAGTTCAATTCGTTGTGGAATGATACCTCAACCGTTTTGCTTTCCCAAGACTGGATTGAGAACTATGCCGCATATCGATCGGCACGTCCGCCAAAGCCCAAATCGAAACCGACATTCAAATCTGCGGAAACGCCGGCGCAGAATGACCTCGAAGAAATCAAGCCCAATAAAATGCAGCAGCGCGCCCTTGAGGCGCTCGGTGCAATCCACCGCAAGGACGAGACCCGCGCCCTGCTGGTCTCGGCAACCGGCACCGGCAAGACCTTCCTTTCGGCGTTCGACGTGCTCGCAACTAAACCCCGGCGCGTCCTCTTTCTTGCGCACCGTCGGCGCATTATCGACGCCTCCCGCGCAAGCTACGAACGCCTCTTAGGTAGTACCTATACGTTCGACACCTATCAAACTGGCAAGAATATAAGCAATGCTACCTGCGTGTTTGCCATGTGTTCTTCGGTCGCCAAACATCTGAGCGATTTCCGTCCCGATGAGTTCGACTACATCGTTATCGACGAGGCCCACCGCACGGGATCCCAGGGTTACCAATCCATCATGTCGCACTTTACGCCTCGGTTTTATCTGGGCATGACCGCTACACCCAATCGCACCGACGGCTATGACGTCTTTGCCCTTTTCAATCACGTCATCGCGTTCCAGATCACGCTGCAGGACGCTTTGGCCGAGGAGATGCTTGCCCCCTTCCATTATTTTGGCATTCACGATCTGGAGATTGACGACGAAACGGTCGAAGATATCGCCCTGTTCGGGCGTTTGACGTCCGACGAGCGCGTGCGTCATATCACCGAGAAGATCGAAGAATATAGCGTCACCAAAAGCAATCGCAGGGGCTTAATTTTTTGCAATCGAAACGCCGGGGCCAAGGAACTGTCACACAAATTCAACGCTCTCGGATATCGAACGGTTGCGATTAGCGGTCAAGATTCCGATGAGGTCCGCGATGCCGCGATCAGCCGACTTGAAGCCGGCGAGCTCGAGTACATTTTCTCGGTCGATATCATGAACGAAGGCGTCGACATCCCCTCGCTCAATCAGATCATCATGCTTCGACGCACCGACTCCGCAATCATCTTTATTCAGCAGCTCGGACGAGGTTTGCGCCTGAATGATGATAAGGAATACGCACTGGTGCTCGACTTTATTGGCAACTACCAGAGCAACTTCTTGGTGCCCATCGCGCTTTCGGGTGACAAGACGTATAACAAAGACCGCCTGCGCCGCCTTGTTCAAGAGGGCGATTCGGCGATCCCCGGATGCTCGACCGTGAGCTTCGATCGTATTTCCGAGGCACGCATTTACAAGGCCATCGACGGCGGCGATTTCACCTCCGTCAGGTTTTTGAAAAACGAATATCTCGACTTACGTCAAAAACTCGGCAAGATCCCCTCGCTGCTCGAATTTGATCGTAACGGCTCTATCGATCCGCTGCTTATCTTCAAGAATAGCGGCTTAGGCTCCTACCACGCATTTCTTTCCAAATACGAGCCGGACTACACGGTTCAATTTTCCTCTGATCAAACCAAGATTCTCAAATTTATTTCGCAAAAGCTCGCCGCGGGCAAGCGATTCGAAGACCTCTATTTGCTTCAAACGCTCGTCGAAGCCGGACACGAGGGCTATCGGCATATGCGCGAGGCCGCGCTTAGGAACTACCGCGCACAGCTTAAGGACAGCGCCGTTAGGTCGGCAATCGCAGTCCTTAAGGGCGACTTTGCCACTCCTAAGGATTTCGTTTCCCTGCTTATTGACGATGGATGCGGACCTCGTCTGACCGAAGCGTTTGCGACCGCCCTGCGCAACGCAGAGTTCAAGCGTCAGATTCTCGAGGTGCTGGATTTTGGTATTGAGCGCAACCGACTCGACTATGCCGAGACGTACGAAAACACAAATTTCGTTCTCAACGCCAAGTACACGTACGAGGAGGTTTGCCGTCTGATGAACTGGCAAAAGAACATCAACGGCCAAAACCTTGGCGGATACTTCTACGATGAGAAGACCAATACATTCCCCGTGTTTATTAACTATGACAAGGCTCCCGACATTAGTGAGTCAATTCAGTATGAAGACCGCTTTGTTTCGCCGAGCAAGCTCATCGCAATCTCGAAGGGCAACCGCACGCTCAACTCCCCCGAGATTTTGCGACTGCAGGCATGGCCGGGAAACGGCCTGAAGACGTATTTGTTTATGCGAAAGAACAAGGACGATAAGGGCGGTAGGGAGTTCTATTTCTTAGGCGAAATGCATCCGACCGGCGAGTTCGAAGCTATTAAAACTAAGAGCGGCGACAACGCCGTCGAAATCGAATATGAGCTCAATGCACCCGTGAGGCAAGACATTTACGAGTTTATGCTCAGCGATTTGAGCGAAGCCGAGTAACAAATAGGAGCGGGCCGCCATGTGACGCCCGCCCCTTTCTTACTTAAGCCCGAGTTTCTTTTCGAGCTCCCTAACGACTTTAACGTCTGCCGGAAGCCAATCGACATCCCACAGGTTATTGGTATCAAGCCATTTCATATCCTCGTGAGCGTGCTCTTTGAACTCCCCCGAAAGAATGGTAGCTAGATAGCACTGCATCGACAGGTGAACCGTCGCGTAATCATGCTCGACCGTGCAAAGATAGTCGAGGTTACCGATCGTGACCTCGAGCTCTTCTTGAATCTCGCGCACAATTGCCTGCTCGCCGGTCTCGCCCGGCTCGAGCTTGCCGCCCGGAAATTCCCAGCCGTCTTTAAACTCGCCATAGCCGCGCTGGCAGCTCAGGATTTTCCCGTCCTTCTGAATAATCGCTGCTGCAACATTGATTGATTTCATAACTAGCCATCACCTCTCCAGTTGAGCTCAACCAGTATAGGCGATCGGCCGCCCGCCATGTTCCAGTCGCCTGAAAACCGCCTGCTCGACCAACCCTTGACGCCGACTTGCTACCGGCTCACCATCCCTCGCTATCGAGGTCTAATACTTTTCCGCGAAGTGAACGTCTGTTTTAGGACCCCTGAAGCATCCACATTTTTCGTCGGCAAGATCGCAGGATTCCAGTATCGAAACCGCAGGAAACGATGTCCTTAAAGTGTCGATGCTTCGGGGGTCCGTTTTAGCTCGTTCACTTCTCGGAAAAGTATTAGACCTCGCTGCTAGCTACCCAGAAGGACACCTCTTCCTTCCCCACCGTCACCCAAAAACTCATCCAACATTAATCTTGGCTCAAGAATCGCTTAATCTATAACCTGCACTATAGAGTTCGACCAAGGGCGGGGCGGCGCCGCGCAACGCAGGCCGCCGAACGCAACACTCGCGCCCGGGCAGATCGCCCGGCGTCGCGCCCATCGAACGAAAGGACAGGTCATGGACGACCTCGAAAAAGTTGAAACCATCCGCACCAAGTGCAACGTGAGCTACACCGACGCCAAAGCCGCGCTCGACGCCGCCGACGGCAACGTTCTGGACGCCATCATTTGGCTCGAGTCGCAGGGCAAGACCCAGACCACGTCGGCGCACGCCGCCACCGAGCCCGAGTCGGTCGATGAGCCCTCGGCCGAGATGGTCGCTGCGCAGGTCGCCTACGAAAAGTCGAGTGAAAAGACCGACTTCTCCAAGAAGATGGACAGCGTGTGGGAGTACCTCAAAAAGCTCTTCCGCCTGAGCCTGGAGACCAAGTTTGTCGCTACGCGCCGCGACGCCATCATCCTCAACATTCCCATCCTGATCCCCATCGTCGCCCTGTTTGCCTGGGGCGCCACGATATGGCTGATGCTGCTCGGCCTGTTTTTTGGCATGCGGTACCGCATCGATAGCGACGGCGACGTGCCCGGCAGTATCAACAACCTGATGGATCACGCCGCCGACGCCGCGGACGGCATCAAGCAGAATCTGAACAACGACAAGTAATCGCAGATGGGGGCACGTATGGCACGAATCCTGATCGTAGAGGACGAGGAGAAAATCGCCCGCTTTGTGACGCTCGAGCTGGAGCACGAGGGCTACCAAGTGGAGCACGCCGCCGACGGCCGCACCGCCGTGAACCTGGCGCTGGGGCGCGACTACGACTTGATTCTGCTCGATGTGCTGTTGCCGCAGCTCAACGGTATGGAGGTGCTGCGGCGCATCCGCAAGCGCAAGGATGTGCCGGTGATCATGGTCACTGCGCGCGATGCCGTGATGGACAAGGTTGCCGGGCTCGATGCCGGCGCCGACGATTACCTGACCAAGCCGTTTGCGATTGAGGAGCTGTTCGCACGGATCCGCGTGGCGCTGAAGCGCGCGGAGGCCGTGCGGGCGGCTTCGGGCGTTGGTGGTTCCGGCGCCGGGGCGGGTATGGCGGGCGGCGCGGCCGGGAACGCCGCTGCGATACCCCCGGCCAGCGGCGCGGCCCAGGCCGCTGCCACGCCCTCCCCCGCCACGCCCACCGTTGACTCGGTCGCACTCGATCCCGACCGCCGCGAGGTTATGGTCGGCGGCTCACCCATCGTGCTGACCGCCCGCGAGTTCGACGTCCTCGCCCTGCTTATGGCGCATGCCGGCACCGTGCTCACGCGTGAGCGCATCGCGCACGAAGCGCTCGGTTACGAATACGTGGGCGACACCAACAACGTCGACGTACACATCGCGCATCTGCGCGCCAAGATCGAAGACGCTGGCGGTGCCCGCATCATCCAAACCGTGCGCGGGGTGGGCTATGTCTGTCGCGCGTAACGCCGAAACCAAGCGCGTCACCTCCATCGCCCGCGCCATCAACTGGAGCTATATGTGGCGCCGCCTGATGAGCTACGTCTGGCTCGATCTGTTGCTGGTGGTGATTGCGGCGGCGATCCTCGTCTATGGATACAACCAGACGCTGCCCGACAGCGCGTTTGCCGCAGGATGGATCCCCGGCGCCACCGTTCACGGCATGTCACTGACGCCTGCGCGCGGCTGGGACCTGACAACGCTCACCTATACCGTCGAGCTTGCGCATACCACCAAGACCTTCCCCCTCGCGCAGGACCTCGTCACGCTATGGCCTCTCTACCTTGTCGTTGTAGGCTGGCAGGTCATCAGCGTGCTCAACATGCTCGGCGGTGCCCGACGCGTACGCCGCACCATGGCACCGCTCAACGACCTGGCACTGCGCGTGGACGAGCTCGGCCGCATGCAGCTCTCCGGCGGCAAGATGGAAACGCTGGAGCAGGCCATCGAGCGAGCGAGCGTCGACTCGCCGAATGTCACCACCGGCGACGCCGACCTGGCGAGCATCGAGGTCGCACTCAACCGTCTGCTGCGTCAGATGCAAGAGGCCAAACTGCAGCAGATGCGCTTTGTCAACGACGCGAGTCACGAACTGCGCACACCCATCGCGGTGATTCAGGGCTACGTAAACATGCTCGACCGCTGGGGCAAGGACGACCCAGCCGTGCTGGCGGAGTCCATCGCCTCGCTCAAGGCCGAAAGCGAGCACATGCAGGAGCTCGTGGAACAACTGCTGTTTTTGGCACGCGGCGATGCCGGCCGCACCGCGCTGCATCGTGTGGATACCAATCTGGCAGCGCTCGTCGGAGAGGTATGCGAAGAATCGCAGATGATCGATACCGGGCACACGTATCGGCTGGCTTTTGACGCCGCATTTGCCAGCGACCCGCGCTGCGACGCGTCCGTCGATGTCGCGCTCGTAAAGCAAGCTCTGCGCGTGATTGTGCAAAACGCCGCCAAGTACTCGGGTGCAGGAACGACCGTCACGTTTGCCGTAACGCCCGATGTGGGCACGGGCGCGATCGACATAAGTGTTGAGGACGAGGGCATCGGCATGAACCAGGAATCCGCAGCTCACGCGTTTGAACGGTTCTATCGCGCCGACAACGCACGCGATGCCGGCGCGCAGGGCTCGGGCCTGGGGCTTGCCATCGCCAAGTGGATCGTCGATAGCCACGGCGGCGTCATCGGCGTGACCTCGGTCGAAGGCGTCGGCAGCCGCTTTACGATTCGCCTGCCGCGGTAGGGGCACCCGCGCGAATCGAGGTCTAATACTTTTCCGCGAAGTGAACGTCTGTTTTTGGGCCCCTGAAGCATCCACATTTTTCGTCGGCAAAATCGCAGGATTCCAGCATCGAAACCGCAGGAAACGATGCCCTTAAAGTGTCGATGCTTCGGGGGTCCGATTTAGCTCTTTCACTTCTCGGAAAAGTATTAGACTTCAGTTTTTTGGCTGTCGCAAAAGTCGATCCCTCGGCATAAAAAAGGGATAAGGCCATGCGGCCCCATCCCTTTTTGCTAGCTATGGCAGCTTGTGCGCTACTCGCGGCACAGGTGCACGGCGAAGCCGGCGAACTCGCGCTTAAAGTACACGAGTTTGGTGCCGCCGTCGGGCAGCAGCACGCGCGACTCCTCGTTAACCTCGAGCCCGCGCTCGGCAAACCACTTCTCGGCCGCATCGATGTCGTTGACGGCAAAGCCAATGTGGCCCTTGGCGCCACGACCGTTCTGCTTCATGACCTCGACCAGCGAATCGTTAAAGTACGAAACCGGGGTCTCGATGACGGGCAGGCCCATCATCGTCGAGAACAGCTCCGCGATCTCCAGGGCGTCTGCCGGGTCGGTGGCGTTAATGCCCACATGGGCAACGCGCATGCCAAAGAGCTCGACCGGATTGGCGTTCTGCTCACTCATACAGGCAGCGCCTACTGAGCCATAACGTCGAGGACGGCCTTCTCGGCAGCGACGCGGTTCATGCCGGTCATGAAGGGCACGCCGCTCACGTACGGGCAGGTGAGGCCCTCGGGGGCAACGGTGGTGGCGATCAGCAGGTCAGCGCCCTCGTCGCAGTAATCCTTGGCCTCGGAGATGGCGCACTGCACGATCTCATACTTGCCGGCATAACCGTTGGCGTCGAGCAGGGTGGCGACCTTCTGGGCAACGAGCGTGGAAGTAGCAGCGCCAGCACCGCAAGCCAAAACGATCTTCTTCATAGGTAATGTCTCCCTTCATGGTTTACTTTAGGTAAGTGTACCGCAGCGAGCGATGCCACTCGGCCTCGATGAGCTTTTATGCCAGTTTGCTTGCGCACTGCGTATAATACATCCAGTACGTGTTGTCATACCGCTCGCTTTATGAGTGACTAAGGACCCTAATATGCCCGATTCCCGCACACTCTGGACCGCCGTCGTTATCATCTGTATCGCCGTGTCGGTGTTCTTTAGCGTCAAAAAACGCACCACGTTTAAACGCCTGCAGCAGCTCATGGCCGCCAAGCAGTGGGACGAGTTCGATCGTTTGCTCGACGGCAAACTCACCAGCATGCTGTACCCGCGCTACAACCGCGACTACCTGCGCCTGAACTCCTATCTGCTGCGCGAGGACCACGAGCACGCCAGCGAGATGTTCGACCTGCTGCTGGGACTCAACCTGCCCAAGATGCAGCGTGTCGACCTGGTCATTAAGGCCTTTAACTACTACGTTGGCCAGGAGGACCGCAAAAAGTCCAAGGAGCTGCTGCACGAGATCAAGGGCTTTGAGGGCGGTCAGGCCGAGGCAGTCGCACACGAGTGCCAGCTGATGTACGACACGATGATCCTCAAGCGCCACAACGATATTCCCGAGCTGGAGCGCATGCTCAAGGAGGCCGGTGACGACAAGGTCAAGAGCTGCCGCCTGGAATACCTGCTGGCCCTGCAGTACCAAAACAAGGGTGACGAAGCCAAGTTCCAGGAGTTCCTGGAGAAGTCGGGCCAACACTCGATGGCCGTCAACGCGTAACGGACGGCTTGTGCTAGACTTCTAGTCTCACGGGGGCGTGGCGGAATTGGCATACGCAGGAGACTTAAAATCTCTCGCCGCAAGGATTGTGGGTTCGAGTCCCACCGCCCCTACCATATGGAGCTTTCGGGCCCGTGTCCCCCAGGGATGCGGGCCCGTTTTATTTGGACGCCGGTGGGACTCGAACCCGCGAGGGGGCGAGCGTCAAGCGGACGCGCAGCGTCCGCAGCGAGCCGGCGAGGGCGCCGGCAGGCGACCGAAGCCGGTGCGGATTTGCGCAGCAAATACGCGGACGTCCCACCGCCCCTACCATATGGAGCTTTCGAGCCCGTGTCCCCAAGGGATGCGGGCTCGTTTCTTTTAGATGCCGGTGGGACTCTAAGCTGCGGTGGAATAGATCCTGTTTATACCGTTTACCAGCTTATTTAGGAACTATTTCACCGCAGCTTATTTAGAGGGTGCTGAGAGCGGGGGTCCAGGCGATGGTGGGGGTCGCACCGTCGAGAACCTCGTTGATGGTGGCGGCCATGCCGGCGAGTAGGCTGTTCTCGCTTACAGTGAGCGTCTTGTAGCCGCCGGCTCGCATGAGCTCGCGGATCACCACGGCGCCCGCCAAGATCACGCCCGCGCGTTTGGGCTGTACACCCGGCAGAGCGGCGATGCCCGCAGCATCCAGCGCGGACATGCGCTCGATAGCGGCCGAAACCTGCTCCAGCGAAAGCTCGCGCAGGTGCACAAAGCTCGAATCATACGGCTCCAGCTCGTGAACGAGCGCCACGAGCGTAGTGACGGTACCACCCACCGCGACCAGGCGCTCGGCGCGCTCAAAGTCGACAGGCAGGCTCTCAAAATAGCCCGCAAACTGCTCGTTTGCCCAGCCGGCAGCAGCCGCAAGCTCGTCCGTCGACGGCGGCAGTGCCGAGAAAAACCGCTCGGTCACGCGACGGCAACCGATGTCCAGCGAGCGCGTTCCCTCCAGAGCAAAGATGCCGCGCTCCGGTGCATAGACGCCCGTCGCGAGCTCCGTGGATCCGCCACCCGAATCGGCAACGATGATGCGCTCGCCGGCAAAGTCGTGTGCCACGCCAAAAAACGTCAGGCGCGCCTCGACCTCGCCCGGAATCACCTGCGGCTCGAGCCCCAGCTCGCGCAGGCCGTCCAGCAGTAGCGCGGCATTGGACGCATCACGCGCGGCACTCGTGCACGTGGTGCAGATGCACGCGGCCCCAAAGGCACGGGCCTCGTCCACAAACATTCGGCACGCAGCGAGCACGCGCTCAACGGCCGCCTCGCAAAAGCGCCCCGTCGCATCCACGCCCTCGCCCAAGTCGGTAATCTCGGTATGCTTGGACGATTCCACGATCGCCCCGCCCTCGACCTGGGCCAGCACCAGTCGCGACGATACCGTTCCCAGGTCAATCGCCGCCACCTTATATCGTTTGCAATTCGTCATTGCAGGCTCCCCTCTGGGCGCTACTCACCTATTTGCCGTTGGACACGACCGTCTGGCCCTCGACGCCGTTAAATCCAAACAGCATGTCGAGCGTCTGAATGTACCACGGTGCGTCCTTGCCAACCTCTTCGATCTCCTTGGCAACTTCGCTGGCCTTCTTGGCGTTCGAGGACTTTTTGCTCGACGACGCGTCCGAATCGTCGTCCAGGCCCTGCACTTCAATCCTCTTCTCGCCGGGCATCACCAGGCCCAGGTCCTCGGATGCCGCATCCTTGATACCCTGCTCCGAGAGCAGCTTGTCGACGCTTTTCTGCAGCTCGTCGTTGTACTGCTGGCGAATCTCTACCTGCTTGGCCAAAATATCGTTCGAGCGTTTGGCAACGTAGAGGTCGCGAACGGGAAAGTACAGACTCACGAGCACCAGGACGACGACAATGCCAATAAACAGCCCGCGCTGGGGTCCATGGGTAAAGTCGTAGATCGCCTTGACCACCGCGTTGTCGTTGGCGTAGTGCATGAAGTCCGAGCCCGAAAGACGGCTCGAGGGCCTGGTCGACTTTTCGTGCGTCTGAGCCGAGGGACGCTGAGCATGCGTCGGGCGCGCCGAACGTGGCGAGCGGTCCGTCGACGTATTCATTTGAGCACGGGGGTGTGAGGCACTTGCCGGACGCTGTGCGCGGCGATCGACGCCGGCGTAGTCGGACCCGCCGAGCTGCACGGTACCCGCGCGGCGAGGCGACGGCTCGCGCGAACCGGCGGAATAATACCTGTTGTCGTAAATCTGATCCATGTGCGCCTTGTGCGGTTGAGGTTTGTTTGCGCTTAGTCTTTTAGTTATAGCACGAGCGCCCGCACCGCTTTCGCCAGCCTTTGCTCGACATAAAAAAGGCGCTGAGCCGTATGGCCCAGCGCCCAATGGTGCTCAACAGTGCCCGGCGGAAGCGAGGCGAATCCGAGTCAGCCCCGCCCCCGCACACGCCGCTGCCTAGCGAATGTTGTAGAACGCAGACTTGCCGGCGTAGCGCGCGCTGCCCTCGAGCTCGTCCTCGATGCGGATGAGCTGGTTGTACTTGGCAATACGGTCGCTGCGGCACGGGGCGCCCGACTTGATCTGGCCGGCGTTAACACCCACGACCAGGTCGGCGATGGTGGAGTCCTCGGTCTCGCCGGAACGGTGGCTCACGATGCAAGCGTAGCCGGCCTCCTTGGCAGTCTCGATGGCCTCGAGCGACTCGGTGAGCGTGCCGATCTGGTTGACCTTGACCAGGATCGCATTGGCGGCGCCCAGCTCGATGCCCTTCTTAAGGCGCTCGGTGTTAGTGACGAACAGGTCGTCACCTACGAGCTGTACCTTATTGCCAATGCGGCGGGTGAGCTCGACCCAGCCGTCCCAGTCCTCCTCGGCCATGCCGTCCTCGATGGAGATGATGGGATAGGTGTCGACGAGCTTCTCCCAGTAATCGACCATCTGGGCGCTCGTGTACTCTACGCCCTCGCCCTTGAGCTCGTACATACCGGTCTCGGCGTTGTAGAACTCGGTCGATGCCGGGTCCATGGCGTACATGAAGTCGACGCCGGGCTTAAAGCCAGCCTTCTCCACGGCCTTGGTAATGTACTCGAACGGCTCGGCATTGGTTTTGAGGTTGGGCGCGAAACCGCCCTCGTCGCCCACGCCGCCGCCCAGGCCGGCCTCGTGCAGCACGCCCTTGAGGGTGTGGTAGACCTCGGCGCACCAGCGCAGGCCCTCGGCAAAGCTCGGGGCGCCCACCGGCATAATCATGAACTCCTGGAAGTCAACGTTGTTGTCGGCATGCACGCCACCGTTGAGGATGTTCATCATGGGCGCGGGCAGCAGGTGGGCGTTAACGCCCCCCAGGTACTGGTACAGCGACAGGCCCGCCGACTCTGCCGCAGCGCGGGCAACGACCAGCGACACGCCCAAAATGGCGTTGGCGCCGAGCTTGGTTTTGTTGGGCGTACCGTCGGCGGCAATCAGTGCGGCATCGACGGCGCGCTGGTCGAAGGCGTCGAGGCCCACGACGGCATCGGCGCACTCGTTGTTGACGTGCTCGACGGCCTGAGAGACGCCCTTGCCCAAGTAGCGGTCCTTGTCGCCATCGCGCAGCTCGCAGGCCTCAAAGGCGCCGGTCGAAGCGCCCGAAGGCACCATCGCGCGGCCGAAGCTGCCGTCCTCGAGCACGACCTCGACCTCGACGGTGGGGTTGCCGCGGCTGTCGAGCACCTCACGACCGTAGACATCCAAAATATCGCTCATGTTGTCTCCCTCTCACTTGGAAACGGGTTGAATGTTTGGCGACACGGCATTGCGCCAATGTGGCGCTTTGGTTTGCAAGTTAGCCATGTCGCACTTTTTGCATTATGCCCTAAGTTAGCCGAGGGATACATATGAATTGGAGAAATCACTCTTTGGGGCGCTTGTTTTTGCACCGAACATTCATCTCTAGAGGTCGCCCCCCCCCATTAAATTCTTCTATCGGCATACCGTCTTTACCTGGCTTGCGAATGAAAGAGCCCATAATGTGCTTTTACATCGTGCAAAGTTCTGGATATCGTGCAATTCTAAGGGTCTAAAGTTCTGGATATCGTGCATAATCAGGTTATAAAAGTTCTGGATATCGTGTACGAGGTAGCCATGCTTAAACGAAAAGCCTATGACAAACTACTAAAATGGAAGCATGAAAGCGCTGGTAAAACAGCACTTCTTATTGAAGGAGCCCGCCGCGTCGGCAAGAGCACGCTTGCCCGCACGTTTGGAGAAACCGAATACAAGTCCTGCCTTGTCATTGATTTCTTTCAAGCACCTGCCGAAGTTAAGCAATATTTTGAGGACTATCGCACTGACTTCGACTCGCTCTTCCTCTATCTCTCGGTTTTCTATAACGTCAAACTCTATGAACACGAGACGCTTATCGTCTTTGACGAGGTCCAGATGTACCCGCAAGCACGCGGACTCATCAAGTATCTCGTTGCAGACGGACGTTACGACTACATCGAAACTGGATCCCTACTCAGCATCAAGCAGAACATTAAAGATATCGTCATCCCATCCGAGGAAGAGTCTCTGGAACTTGAGCCCCTCGACTTTGAGGAGTTTCTTTGGGGCATGGACGAAAAGGGGCTGGCCGATCTCATTCGCATGAGTTTTAACAAGATGAAGCCGCTCCCCGATGCCCTACATCGCAGAGCGCTCTCCCTTATGCGCGAATACATGCTCGTAGGCGGCATGCCTGAGCCGGTATCCATCTATGTTGAACAGCGCGCTTTTGCGCCCGTCGACGCTTCGAAGCGCCGAATCGTCCAGCTCTATCGCAACGATATTTCTCGTTTTGCAACCGGTTACGAATTCAAAGTCGTCTCCGTACTCGATGGCATCCCGGGTCAGCTCTCTAGGCACGAAAAACGATTCAAGCTTTCCTCACTTGATAAAAACGCACGCATGCGCACCTACGAAGAAGCCTTCTTTTGGCTGGCAGACGCGCGAATTGCCAATATCTGCTATGCCGCAAGCGAACCTAGCGTGGGCCTTTCACTCAGCATGGAGCAAACGGCCCTCAAGTGCTACATGGCAGACACCGGCCTGCTTGTAACGCTTGCCTTCTCTGACAACAACGATACCGATGAAGACGTTTACAGGGCCGTGCTTCGCGGCGACATCGGATTGAACGAAGGAATGCTTACCGAAAACTACGTTGCCCAATCTCTAAAGGCCAATGGACACAGGCTCTTCTTTTATTCCCAAAGCGGAAAGAAGGAGGGGGAGGAGCGCATGGAAATCGACTTCCTCGTTACCCGACCCTATGTCAATGCCGCCGGAAAGCCGCGCATCAGCCCCGTCGAAGTTAAGTCGCCACGCAGATACGGAACCATCTCCCTCGACCGATTCCGCGCGCGCTTTAACAAGAAGATTGGGATGGCTTACGTGTTGCACCCTAAACAACTCGAGTGGGATGCCGAAGCGCAGCTGGCACATCTTCCGTTGTATATGGCTTTTTGCTTGTAGAGACCTCTCTACGAATGGATGCCGTGAGAGACGCAGGCCTCACTCGCTTGCTTTTGCTTGGTCCCACAGGTCGTTGAGTTGAGCGGTTGAGCAGGCGGCGAGGTCATCGCCCGCCTCGTGCACGGCGGCCTCCATCGCAGCCCAACGACGGCGGAACTTGGCCGTGCTGGCGCGAAGGGCGCTCTCGGCGTCAATCCCCTCTTTGCGCGCAACGTTGACTAGGGCAAAGAGCAGGTCGCCAAACTCCATTTCGCGCTCGGGCGAGCCGGGCTCCTCGGCCTCAAACTCGGCACGCTCCTCTGCTACCTCGTCCCACACATCCTGGACCGTCTCCCATTCAAAGCCCACGGCAGCCGCCTTGCGCGACACCTTCTGCGCCTGCATCAGCGCCGGCAGATGCGTGGGCACGCCGTCGAGCAGGCCCTCGGGCGCAGCCTCGCCTGCTGCCACGGCCTTGTCCTTGGCAGCCTTCTCGGCAAGCTTAACCTCGTCCCAGATCTTGAGCACCTCGTCGGAGTTATCGGCGTCCGCATCGCCAAACACGTGTGGGTGGCGGCGAATGAGCTTGGCGTCGATATCGCGCGCCACATCGGCCAGCGTAAACTCACCGGCGTCCGCCGCAATCTGCGCATGCAGCACCACCTGCATGAGCACGTCGCCCAGCTCCTCGCGCAGATGCGCGGCATCATCGGCCTCGATGCAATCGAGCGCCTCGTAGGCTTCCTCGATCATGTTTTTGCCAATGCTGCGGTGCGTCTGTTCGCGGTCCCACGGGCAGCCGTCGGGCTGACGCAGGCGCCAGATGGTCTGCACCAGATGCTGCAGCTCAGCCGACGCGTCGACCAGCGTGGACAGGTCGCGCGAACCCTCGGCATTTTGCTGAGCCATATGCTGTGCCATGGTTATTCCTCCTCCATGATCACGTGACGGAACGCGCCGCCCTCGTAGATGCCGTAGCTGTGCGTACCGTCCTTGGGAATGCTCACGCTGCCGGGGTTGAAGAGCCACAGGCCCGGGTGCGCCTCACTTTCCTCGTTAACCTTGATGTGCGTGTGGCCGTAGACGAGCGCGGAGCCCTCGGGCAGCGCAGGCGCGTGGTCGACGCTGTTGTGCATGCCGGCGCCAAAAACATGGCCATGCGTCAGGAACAGCTCGCGGCCGCTCTCGTCGAACAGCGTGGCGTAGTCGGCCATGACCGGGAAATCGAGCACCATCTGGTCGACCTCGGCGTCACAGTTGCCGCGCACCGCGATGATGCGGTCGGCCAGGGCATTGAGCAGCGGAATCACACGCTTGGGAGCGTAATCGCGCGGCAGGTCGTTACGCGGACCGTGATAGAGCAGGTCGCCCAGCAGGACGATGCGGTCGGGCTGCTCGGACTCGATGGCGGCGACCAGGCGCTCGGTCCAGTATGCCGAGCCGTGGATGTCGGAGGCGATGAGGTATTTCATGGTGGTCCTTTCGGGTGGGGTTGATGGAGCTGGGCGTGGCGTGCCGCCGGCCGCGTTACTCAAATCGCAGTGCCGCGCTCTGGGCCGCCTGCATCACGCGCTGGAGCGGTACGTCGTGCTCACGGGCAAGACGGGCGCAGTCTTCGTACTCGGGCGCCGCGCGCTCGCTGCCGTCGGGCAGGGTGGCCACCTTGACGGACACCTCGCCCCATGGCGTCGCTACGCGCTCAAAGCGGCGTGGCAGGCAAACGCGCTCCATAACCTGGCGGCGGATGGCATTGGTCGTGGTTTCCAAAAAGATGATCGTCTGCAGGCGATCGATATCCTCGTGAGCGCAGATTACCTGCAGCTGCCAGCCGGGGCGGCCTTTCTTGCAATAGATGGGCAGCCAGTGCACCTCGCGGGCGCCGGCCTCGCGCAGGCGGTCGGCGGCGTAGGCGAGCACCTCGGGCGACGCGTCGTCGATGTCGCATTCCAGCTTGACGATGGTCTCGGGCGCATCAGTCTCGCGGGACAGCGGGGATTTGCTATCGCGTGGCATACGGTCCGGCTCCTTTCCGCGCGGGCTCGTTTTGTTCACCCAAACGCTAGCACATCGCGGGCGGCGTGGATGTGGCGGAGCGCGATGAGCGCGATTTTCCCTGTCCGCAAGAAACCGGCACCCCGGCGCGCTCGTCGCATCGAGGGCCGCGCCGTTACAATGGAGCGGATTCGCTTGACGCAAAGGAGCCGCCATGCCTGCTTGCCCGCTGGTCGATTGCCATACCCACACCTCGTTCTCGGACGGACACGCCTCGTTTGAGGACAACGTTCGCGCCGCTGCTGCAGCCGGTTGCCGTGCCATGGTCTCGACCGATCACCTTACCCTGCCTGCCAGCATGGATTCCAATTGCGAAGTGCAGGTTGTCGAGGGCAACCTGCCGGCACATCGTCTGGCTTTCGAGGATGCCCGCAAGCTTACCGCGCAGATCGCGCCGGAGCTCGAGCTTATCTATGGCTTTGAGTGCGATTGGTACGAAGGCTGCGAGCCTTTGGTTGAGCGCTGGTCCGAAGGCGCCGTCGTGCGCCTGGGCAGCGTACATTGGATTGGCAACCCCGGCGATATCATGGCCGGTGCCGCGGGTGCGGCGGGAACGGAAAACGTCGCTCGCCCCGATACACCCGATTCGCGCTGCGGCTGGATCGATGATGACACCAACCTGCATGTTTGGGAAAACCTGGGCGTGCGCGGCGTGTGGGAGCGCTATGTCGATGACTGGTGCCGTGCTTGCGAAAGCTCACTCAACTTTGACGTAATGGCCCATCCCGACCTGGTCATGCGCTTTTCGAAGGAAGGCTTTGCGCCCGACTTTGACCCGGCGCCGCTTTGGGAGCAGATGGCCGAATGCGCCCACGATACGGGTCGCCGTGTCGAAGTCTCGACCGCCGCGCCGCGCAAGGGCCTCGACGACTATTACCCCTCGACGGGGCTGTTGCGTTGCTTCGCCCACGCCGAGGTACCCATCGCCTTTGGCTCGGACGCACACCGCGCCTGCGACATCTGCTGGAACATCCGCGAGGCCCAGGCCCACGCCTACGACTGTAGCTATCGAACCTTCGACATCCCCCACCTCACCGGAGAATGGGAGCCCACGCCCCTCGCCTAAGACTAGTCGTTGGGGACACTCTTCACAAATGACCCCTTGGGGACGGAGGAAAACAGGTCGTTTTGCTCACCACCGACGCCCGTGCAACACCGCCCGCCAAAAAGAACGCCCGTTTACTACGATGAACCGCAAACCTCCGACCATCGGCTTAATGCGGAAAATAAAACCGCAGGTAGAAGCGATGACGATTTGCTCAAAACCGACGTGTGGTCAGCAGATCCAGTTTCATCGTAGTAATTGGGCGTGTTTTTTGGCAGCGCCGGCAAAGACTGTCCCAAACGACTAGTCGTTTAAGAACGTCCCCAATGACTAGTGGCGGCGGGCGTTGAGTTCGCCGGCCAGCTCGTCGAGGGTGATGCCGTAGCGCTCGAGCGTCACGAGCAGGTGGTAGACCAGGTCGCCGGCCTCGTAGCGAATGTGGTCGTGGTCGTTATCCTTGCAGGCCATGATGACCTCGCTCGCCTCCTCGGCAAGCTTCTTGAGCAGCTCGTCCTCGACGTCGGTCAACAGGCGAGCGGTGTAGCTCTCCTGCGGCGATGCGTCGCGACGACCATGAATCACCTCGGCCAACCCCGTCAGCGTCTCACCGATATTTCCATCCTGAACATTCGCAGTGCGCACACCCATGGTTCAATCCTTTCTGGTTGGCCAAGCGCTTAGTCGAGCGCCCGCCCTACGCGAGTTTCTTAAAGAAGCAGGTACGGTTGCCGGTGTGGCAGGCCGGACCCGGCGAGTCGACCTTGACCAGCAGCGTATCGCTATCGCAGTCGGCCCAGAGCTCCTTGACCTCTTGCATGTTGCCGCTCGTCGCGCCCTTGTTCCAGAGCTCCTGGCGGCTGCGGCTCCAAAACCATGTGGTACCGGTCTTGAGCGTCAGCCCCACCGACTCCTCGTTCATCCAAGCAACCATAAGCACCTCGCCGGTGTCATACTGCTGAACCACGCAAGGAATCAGCCCACGGGCGTCGTACGTAAGCTTTGAAGGATCAGTTAGTTCTTCCATTTCTCTCCCCAATTAAAACCCCACAGGTCGGCGAGGGTTGTCCAGGTGCCCGAGATTACGAGCGACAAGCCCGACGACGCGTACTTAAGTACGCGAGGAGGGTTGGAGCCGAAAGGTCGGGTGCCTGGGCAAGCCGCAGCATTAGAAGTCCAGCCTCACAGGAATGCCTTGGCTGGCCATATACTCTTTGACTTCGCGAATGCTGAAGGTCCCAAAGTGAAAGACGCTGGCCGCCAGCACGGCATCGGCTTCGCCCTCGATCACGCCCTCGGCAAAATGCTCGAGCGTGCCCACGCCGCCGCTCGCAATAACGGGAATCGGCACCGCGCGCGCCACGGCACGGGTGAGTGCCAGGTCAAAGCCGGCCTTGGTGCCGTCGCGATCCATACTGGTCAGCAAGATCTCGCCGGCGCCGCGACGAGCCGCCTCCTCGGCCCACGCCACCGCGTCGATGCCCGTGGCGTTGCGGCCGCCCGCCGTGAAGACCTCCCACTTGTCGGCACCAGATGCGCCGGGCAAACCGACGCGCTTGGCATCGATCGCCACGACCACGGCCTGGCTACCAAACGCCGCGGCAGCCTGGCTAATCAGCGACGGGTCGCGCACGGCGGCAGAGTTGAGCGACACCTTGTCGGCACCGGCTGCAACCATGGTGCGCATGCCCGCCAGGTCGCGAAAACCGCCGCCCACGGTATAGGGAATGGCTAGCTCCTCGGCCGCATGCGCCGCCATCTCGATGGTCGTCGCACGGTTGTCGCTCGTGGCGGTAATGTCCAAGAAGACGACCTCGTCCGCACCCTCGCGGTCGTAGGCGCGCGCCAGCTCCACCGGATCGCCCGCATCGCGCAAGCTCACAAAGTTGACGCCCTTGACCACACGGCCGTCCTTGACGTCCAGGCAGGGAATCACACGTTTGGTAAGCATGGGCTACTCCTCCCCTCGGGCGGCGGTCAGCGCCTGTACCAGCGTAAAGTTGCCCTCGTAGAGCGCGCGACCGGTAATGGCACCTTCAATCGCGCCCTCACGCACTGCGGCCAGCGCGCGGATGTCGTCGAGCGTCGAGATGCCACCCGATGCCACGACGGGAAAGCCCGCGACCTCGGCCACATGGCGATACGCCGCCACATCGATGCCCGCCTGCATGCCATCGCGCGCAATGTCGGTATACACCAGATGCTTAAAACCCAGCTCGGAAAGCTGCGCCACGGCGTCGTCGAGCGCCACGCCCGCGCCGTCACGCCAGCCATTCACCTTGACCTGGCCGTCGCGTGCGGCAATATCTGCCACCAACAGCTCGCCAAAGCCTTGGGCCGCCACCTCGGCAAAACCCGGCTCGGTCACGAGCACCGTGCCTAGTGCGATGCGGCGCGCACCGTAGCCGGCCAACTCGTCGATGCGCGCGAGCGAGCGGACGCCGCCGCCCACGTCCACGGACAGACCGTTGACGCCGCAGATGGCCTTAATCGCCGCCGAGTTGGCAGCGCATGTGTCCTCGTCCTCGCCAAAGGCAGCGGACAGGTCGACGACGTGCACCCAGCTTGCGCCCTGCTCGGCAAACGAGCGAGCAACGGCCACGGGGTCGTCGGAATATACCTTGCAGCGACTCCGGTCGCCGCGCTCCAGGCGCACGACCTTGCCGCCGATCAGATCGATTGCGGGAAACAGGATCATCGGCCGGCCTCCTCGATGATGTTGACGAAGTTCTTAAGGATGCGCTGACCCAGCGCGGAGGATTTCTCGGGATGGAACTGGCAGCCCCACACGTTGCCATGGCGCACGATGCACGGGAAACTCCGTGTATAGTGCGTGCGCGCCAACACATCGGCGGCATCGACGTCGTCGGCCACCGCGTAGCTGTGGGTGAAGTACATGTTGGCGCCCTCGGCAAAACCGGCAAGCAGCGGATCGGCCGCACCGGCGGACGTCATGTGCACCTGGTCCCAGCCCACGTGCGGCACCTTCAGGCGACTCGACTCCAAGCGCGTGCACGAGCCGCGCATAATACCCAGGCCATCGACCCAGGGACCGTCAGCCCGCTCGGGGGCGTTGCCGTCGGCGACCACGCCCTTGTCCGCAGGCACGCCCTCGTTGCCACGCTCAAAAAATAGCTGAAGCCCCAGGCAGATGCCGAGCAGCGGAGTTCCAACGGCGATGGCATCGAGCACCGCGTCCGCCTCGCCGCTCTGGCGCATAAAGGCGATCGCGTCATAGAACGCGCCCACGCCCGGGATGACCAGGCCGTCGGCGTTGCGGATCTGCTCCGGATCGTCCGACGTGCAGGCGGCGGCACCGGCGCGCGCAAGCCCGCGCACGACGCTCGACAAGTTGCCCTTGTGGTAGTCGACCACCACAATCTTCGGTTCGCCCACGCGACCCTCCACTTCTCATCATCCAAAACCACCGCAAAGGGGACAGGCACCTTCGTGGTGGTTTTACCCTTGTGACGGTTACAGCAAGCCCTTGGTGCTGGGGATGCCCTGCACGTGGGGATCGAGCTCGCAGGCGTGACGCATCGTGCGGCCCACGGCCTTAAAGGCGGCCTCGATAATGTGGTGCGAGTTGCCGCCCGCCAGCTCGCGCACGTGCAGCGTGAGCTTGGCATCGCGTGCAAAGGCATAGAAGAACTCGACGGCCAGCTCGGTATCAAAGCTGCCCACGCGCTCGGTCGGCACGGGCAGCTCGCAGTAGGCCTGGCCGCGACCCGAAATGTCCACGGCAGCCATCACGAGTGTCTCGTCCATGGCAATCGCTGCATCGGCAAAGCGTGTAATGCCCGCCTTGTCGCCCAGCGCCTGGCAAAACGCCTCGCCCAGCACAATGCCCGTGTCCTCGACGGTATGATGCGCATCGACCTCCACGTCGCCCACCGCGTGCACCGTCAGATCGAACAGGCCATGGCGGCCAAAAGCGTTGAGCATGTGGTCGAAAAACGGCACACCGGTCGAGATATCGCACACGCCGCTTCCATCCAGGTCGAGCTTTACGACAATGTCGGTCTCGCCCGTCTTGCGGGTCACCTCGGCATAGCGGTCCATCTACATCTCCTCCTTCACCAGCACGGCAAACGCGGCCAGCACCTCGTCGTTTTCCTGCGGGGTGCCTACGGTAATGCGCAGACAGTCCGCGAGCCCCGGCGCGTAACTAAAGTCGCGCACCAAAATCGAATACTCGTCGCGCAGACGCTCGCGCACGCGCGTGGCATGCGGCGTGCGCACAAGCACAAAGTTCGCCGCGCTCGGCCACGCCTCCACGGGCAGACCCTCGGCAGCCATCGCGCGCAGGGCACACAACTCGCGCTCGCGCTCGGATGCGACCTGTGCCACCACGGGCGCGTACGCATCGCGGGCACGCACGCAGGCAAGCGCCGCCGCCTGGCTCAACACGTTGACCGAATAGATCTGGCGAATCGCCGCGAACACGTCGATGACCTCGGGCGCCGCGATCACATAGCCCAGGCGCGTGCCGGCGGCGCCGAACGCCTTGGACAGTGTATGCAGAATCACCAGGTTAGGATGCTCGGCAATAAGGCCTTGCGCCGTAGTTGCCGCGCCAAACGAATCGTCGGCAAACTCCACGTAGGCCTCGTCGACCATGACCATGCCGGGGCAGGCATCGCACAGAGCCGCAACAAAGTCGAGCGGCGCCACGTCACCCGTGGGATTGTTGGGCGAGGTCACGATCGCCAGATTGCACTCGGGAGCCGCCGCAAGCACCGCCGCCTGGTCGAGCTCAAAGGTCGCCGGGTCGCGCCACACGTCGCGCACCTCGGTCTGGCACAGCGACGCAAAGAACGCATACTCGCTAAAGCACGGCGGGCAGTTGAGCAGGGTCCGCCCCGCGCCGCCAAACGCCAGCAGGAAGTTATAGAGTAGCTCGTCGCCGCCGTTGCCCACGCAGATGTTCTCGCGCGTCACGCCATGCCAGGCAGCAAGCTCGTCGCGCAGGTCGTTGGACATGGGATCGGGATAGCGGTTGAGCGGTGCGGCAGCCAAGGCCGCATCAACCGCCTCGCGCACGCCGGCCGGCACGGGATAGGTGTTCTCGTTGGCCGAAAGATTGATGCGCGTGGGCGTAAAGTTGGGATCGTAGGGCTCGATGCCGGTCAAGTAGGGCTGGACGAGCTCCTTCATGCGGGGCGTCAGCTCGGCCATATTAGGCCTCCTCGCCGGTCGCGCCAGCGGCACCGCCCGCAGCCGCCGCCAGGTCCACGCCCTCAGCAACCGTCGCCACGGCGTCGCCCGGCCAAGCGACCTTGGTCAGGTCGGCCGCAGCCAGTGACTCGGCACTCACGGCATCCTCGCCCTGCTCCAGCACGCGACGACGCAGGGCAGCAGAAAGCGCGTGCGCCCACAGGCCCTCGGCCTCGGCTAGACGCTGTGTGGCGGGAGCGTCAGAGAGCAGGCCCTCGGGCGTATAGCAAATGACGCTCGAGCGCTTAACGAACTCTTCGACCGAAAGCGGGTTGGAGAACATGGCCGTGCCGCCGGTTGGCAGCGTGTGGTTGGGACCGGCAACATAATCGCCGAGCGGCTCGGAGCTCCAAGCGCCCACAAAGATGGCGCCGGCGTTGCGAATGCCGCCGAGCAGGCCCATCGCGTCCTTGCAGTGCAGCTCCAAGTGCTCGGGCGCCACGGTATTCACCGCCTCGACGGCGGCAGCCATGTCGGCGGCCACCACGATGGTGCCCTCATTGTCGAGCGAAGCACGCGTGATCTCGGCACGCGGCGACTGCGCCACCAGGATATCGATGCCTGCCTCGACCTCGCGCGCAAACTGCTCGTCGCAGGTCACCAGATAGCAGGCTGCCAGCGGATCGTGCTCGGCCTGGGCCATCAGGTCGGCCGCGACCACCATGGGCTTGGCCGTGGCATCGGCCAGCACGCAGACTTCGGAGGGGCCAGCGACCATGTCGATACCCACGTCGCCCGAGACAATCTGCTTGGCCGCAGCGACAAAGGCGTTGCCCGGGCCGGTGATCTTGTCGACGCGCGGAATAGTCTCGGTGCCGTACGCCAGCGCGGCCACGGCCTGAGCGCCACCCACCATATAGATCTCGTCCACGCCGCCGAGCTTTGCCGCGGCGAGCGTATACGGGCTGATCAGGCCATCTTTCTGCGGCGGGGTCACCATGACCACGCGCTTGACGCCGGCAACCTTGGCGGGAATGGCATTCATGAGCACCGTGGAGGGATACTGCGCGCGACCGCCCGGCACGTAGATGCCGGCCGCCGCGAGCGGGGTCACCTTAACGCCGAGCATCGTGCCGTCCGGGCGCGTGGTAAACCAGCTCTGCTCGACCTCGCGCTGGTGGAACTCGCGAATCTGGCGCGCAGCCTTCTCGAGCGCGGCGACAAAGGCCGGATCGAGGCCTTCGAGCGCGGCATCGATCTGCTCTTGCGGCAGACGGAAGCTCTGCAGCTCAACGCCGTCAAAGCGCTGGCAATAGTCGCGCACTGCAGCATCGCCGTTGGCACGCACGTTGGCCACGATTTCGCGGGCGGCGTCGACGATGTTTTGCGGCAGCACGCCCTTGCGGTTGAGCTGGTTGGTAACGAGGCGCTCACCGGGAGCAAGCTTGATGGTCTTCATATCGGTATCCCCTATCGGTCGAGGTTATGTTCGAAAAACGAGAGGCCGGGCGGCGGCGCCAGTCGACCCGCAGCCCAGACGTTGGGGCGCCCGTGCGTGCTCGCGCTATTGTGCCGAGCCCGCAACGGGCTCAAAATGCTTGTCCTTCACGGCCGCCGCCAAGCGATCGGCCAGATTGCGCACGCGCGGATCCAGGCGCGCGGCACCCGGGTTGACAAAGAAGCGGGCCGTGCAGTCCATGATGCGACCGGTGATGACCAGGTCGTTGTCGCGCAGCGTGGCGCCCGTGGCGGTAATGTCCACGATGCGATCGGTCATGCCAACGATGGGGCCCAGCTCGATGTTGCCATGCAGCGAAACGATGTCGGCGTTCACGCCGCGCTCGGCATACCAGGCACTCGCGATGCGCGGATACTTGGTGGCCACGCGAAGCGACCCGCGGCGGGCATAGTTGCGCTCGGCCTGACCGGCGCGCCACGCGGGCTCCGCCTCGATAAAGGTGCACAGGCCGTAGCCCAGATCGACCAGCTGCAGCAGGTTAAGGTCGGCCTCGATAAGCGAGTCCCAACCGCAGATGCCGCAATCGGCACCGCCGCAGCCCACAAAGGCGGGCGCGTCGCCGGGACGCACGATGACAAACTCGATATCGCCGACCGTGCCCTCGCCGGCACGCGTGTCGCGGCCGCGCACGATCAGGTGACGGCCGGGGTCGCGCAGCTCAGAGACGTCCAAGCCCGCGGCCTCGAGCACGTCGAGCGTGTCGGCCTTAAGCGAGCCCTTGGGCACGGCGATGCGCAGCGGGCCCTCGGCGCCACGGCCCGCAGCGTGATCGCCGTCGGAAGCGGCGTCCTCGGCCGAGGTGCGCGCGGCCTCCAGGCGCTCGAGCGAAAAGGCGAAGCCCGCCGCCGGCACCTCGATACCGTCGCCAAATGCGCCGGTAAAGATAGAGTCGTAGCGACCGCCCGAGCCCACCGGATCGGGCAGGCCGCCGGCATAGGCCTTAAAGACCAGGCCCGTGTAGTAATCGAAAGAGTTCATGATAGAGAAGTCGAACGACAGCACCTGGGCGTCCTCGGGTGCCAGGCCCTCGACCAGGGCACGCAGCTCGCGCGTCAGCGGCGCGACGATACCGGCGGCCTCCAGCAGCGCGTCCACGCGGTCGAGCACCTCGGCACCGCCGTGCAGACGCGGCAGCTCGCTAATGGCGGCCTTGACGGCATCGGACTCGACGCTTACCGCCACGCGGGCATCGAGGCCCACAAAGTCGTTGGCATGCACGCAGCGCAGGGCCTCGGCAGCCAGCTCACGATCCTCGCACGCCGCAAGCAGCTCCTTAAACGGACGCACGCTACCTGCGATAATGCGCGCATCGGGCAGCGCCAACTTGCGCACGGCCTCGGCCACGAGCGAGACAATCTCGACATCGCCCGCGGTATCGCCCGCGCCGATAAGCTCAAAACCCAGTTGCGTAAACTGACGCGAGCCGCCGGCATTGCGCTGACACTCGCGGACCACCGGCGCCTCATAGCGCAGGCGCAGCGGCAGATCGGCCGCGCGCATGCGAGTCGAAACCAGGCGAACGATCGGCAGCGTGTTGTCGGGACGGACCACCAGCAGGCGACCATCATCGTCAAAGAGCTTAAACGGCGTGTCCGCAATGCGGCCGCCCTCCTCGAGTGAGCCCTTGTCCTCGAGCAGTGGCGTCTCGACCGGCAGGTAATGATGCTCCCTAAAGCAGCCCTTCACCGTACATGCGATCTCCTCGCGCGCCTGAGCCTCCTCGGGCAATATGTCCCGGAATCCCCACGGTGTGGCCGTCATCTGGTGAGCCTCCTCATGCTGTGTTTCATATAGAGCAGAAGACCGGCATAGCTCCGCCGGTCTTCTGGGTACTTTAGCATACTAGAGTGTTTGCGGGGAAAATCCGTCGTAGCCGCTCACACCGTATTCATTTGGAAACATAGGGCAGATTGCCGCAACCCAACCCCACCTAGGCGCCAATCGCACGACGATACTCTGCCATTACCTGCGCATCGGCAGCTGCGGGGTCGGCAAAATAGCGCCAGTCATAGGTCTCGGCCGAAACAACTCCGCGATAGCCGCGCGCCACCAGCCTATCCAGGTCGGCGCGCATATCGCGGTCGCCGTCACCCCAGGCAAGATGCGTCGTGCCATCTGCCGCAACATCGACAAAATGCACGTGGGCGACATCATCGCCAAGCAGATCGAAATAATCGTCGATGGTATCCCCCGCCACCGCCATAGCGCCTATATCCAGACACGCCTTAAGTGCCGGATGATCAACTGCCTCGATCATGCGCTTCGTGTCGGCCGCCGAGTTCACGATCATCGACTCAACCGGCTGTAGGGCCTCGAGCACCAGTCGCACGCCGCGCTCTCCCGCATGCTCGGCAATCGCACGCAGCATCGAGGCACTTCGACCCCACGCGTCCTCGATCGGCTCGTTCAAAAATGCCCAGCCGCTCGAGACCATGACCTGCTCGGCTCCAAGTTCCGCCGCGATATCCACAACGTTCTTAAAGTACGCGAGCGTGCGGGCACGTGCCTCATTCCCGCGCGCCGCGATATTCCACGGCTTGGGGTTGTTCTGTTCGGGACAAAGCCCCACAATCCGAATCCCATACCGCTGTGACAGCTCCTGCACCTGCTCGAGCGAATCGTATCCATGGCAATCGACATACAGATGCATCGCCCCGGTCCAAAGCTCGCAACACGTGTAGCCCGAGGCCGCTGCCGAAGAAAAGAATTCCTCAAGGTCAAAATAACGATGGCTGATATTCATGACGGCAAGCTGGGGATAGCTCATAATTACTCTCCAACCCAAGCGAGGCCCCGTTCCATATAGGAGCGAGGCCCGATTACACAAACGTTATTTGCTCTTAGTAGTCGAACTGGTGATAGTAGCGACGGTAGTTGAGGTTGTGCTTGGTGACCGTCTCGTAGTAAGCGGCAAGGCGATCGGTGATCAGCGAGGAGAGGATCCACGGGGAGACGATGACGCGGAACTCGTCGTCAAGGCCGGGGATCGCGAACTCGGCGGTGTCGATGATGTTGATGTCGGTGTCGCCGGTCACGCCGCGGGTCAGGAAGGCGCGGACGCGCTCGTCGAGCTTGCGGTTCTCGTCCTCGCCCATGAACAGGAAGACCGGGACGCCGGGCTCCACGAGCTCGAGGGTGCCGTGGAAGAAGTCGGCCGAGGTGATGTAGCGGGTGCGCTTCCACTGCATCTCCTCCAGGATGCACATC
>JAXJCG010000013.1:0-44662 GCA_036302525.1 Collinsella sp.
CCCCTTGCCATATCTATTTATCAGCCCACCCGGCTCTCCAGATCAAAAAGCGAACGAGCAAAGCGACGTTCGCAAGCAGCGTTACCCAAGGACCTGGGCGGGCGTATGGGGCAACATCGCCTGCTCGGGCAGTCCTGCTCGCACGGAGAGCACATTAAGTGCTCTCCTTTGCGTGCGGAACTCGCGATCGATGTTGCCCCATACGCCCGCCCAGGTCCTTGGGTAACGCTGCTTGCGAACGTCGCTTTGCTCGTTCGCTTTTTGATCTGGAGAGCCGGGTGGGCTGATAAATAGATATGGCAAGGGGCTCTCCCGCACATGGACGGGAGAGCCCCTTGTTGCGTTTGGGTTGTTGGTGCGACCTACAGGTGGCTGATGATCAGTTCCATCTTGCCTTCGAGGTCGATGGAGCTGACGGTGCTCGGGGCCAGCAGGTGGCTTCCCTTGTGGACGGGGTCGCCGCAGACGGTGCCTTCGCCGTCGATGACCGACAGGCACATGAAGGGCCAGCGCTGGTCGAGGGTCTTGCTGCCGTCGACGCGCACGCGATCGACGGTGTAGCAGGGGTTGGACTCGAGCTCGGTCACGCCGTCCACCTCGGGCGCGGTCACCGTGCCGTCGGTCGGAGCCTGAGCATCAAAGTCGATGCAGTCGAGGCTCTGCTCAATGTGCAGCGGGCGCAGCTTGCCATCGGTGCCGGGACGGTCGTAGTCGTACAGGCGATATGTCACGTCGCTCGACTGCTGCGTCTCCAAAATGAGCGTGCCGGTCTTGATGGCGTGCACGGTACCGGAATCAATCTGGAAAAAGTCGCCCTTGTGGATCGGCAACACGTTGAGCATGTCGTCCCAACGGCCTTCCTCGATCATCTGTGCGGCCTCGGCGCGGTCCTTGGCACGCTGGCCGACGATGATTGTGGCGCCGGGCTCGCAGTCCAGCACATACCAGCACTCGGTTTTGCCCAGGCTGCCGTTCTCGTGCTCGGCAGCGTACTCGTCGTTGGGATGAATCTGGATCGAAAGGTCGTCCTTGGCGTCCAGAATCTTAATGAGCAGTGGGAACTCCTTGCCCTCGCAGTTGCCAAAGAGCTCGCGGTGCTCGGCCCACAGCCACGACAGCGTGTGGCCTGCATACGGGCCTTCCGCAATCTGGCAGTCGCCGTTGGGGTGGGCCGAGATGGCCCAGCACTCACCGATGGGTCCATCGGGAATGTCGTAGCCAAATACGGTTTCGAGCTGGCGACCGCCCCAGATCTTCTCGTGGAAGATCGGCGTCAGCTTAATCAAATCGGACATGTTCATACCCCCATTGTGTTGCGCGGGCGCTGCACAAAACAGCTCAAAGCGAGCGCCCGGATGACTACAAAAACCTATGCCAACGTTACGTTGTGCAACTCAAAGCGGTCGCCAACGTTGCGCGAGACCGAATACTCAAAGGCGGCGCCGCTGTCCAAAAAGCCAATCTGGGTGAGCTCGAGCAGGGGAGAGCCAGGCTTGGTGTCCAAGCGCTCGGCTTCTTCCTCGGTTGCTGCCACGGCGCGAATGGTACGGTGGAAGCTCGAAATCTTCAGCCCACATTGCTCGCGGATGAAGTGGTAGACCGATCCGTACAGGTCCTTCTTTTTAAGGCCTGGAATCAGCTCGAGGGGCATGTAGGTGTACTCGATAACGATGGGCTTCTCATCGGCCTGACGCACGCGCACGATGTGATAGGCAAAGTCATCCTCGGCAATTCCCAGCTGGGCTGCGATGTCCGCTGGTGGATTAACAATCGAGAAATCGTAGACCACCGAGGTCACCTTCTCCCCGCGGTGCTCATATGAAAAGCCCTGGGCACGGTCGTTTTTGCCCTGGAAAAACGCCTGACCGGGAAGTCCCGCCGTGTCCTTAACGTAGGTACCCGATCCGCGTCGGCTGGTAATAAGACCTTCCTCGGTGATTTGCTCGATAGCTCGTTTGACGGTGATTTTGGAAACGCTATAGAGCTCGCAGAACTCAACGACGGTGGGAAGCTTGTCGCCCGGTTTAAGAGTGCCATCCTCGATGCTTCGACGAATATCTGCAGCTATCGCCTCGTATTTGGGAATCATTGAACCTCCTTTCCGACATATATCAATACGCAAGTAAGTATAACCCTTAACAAGGCACCCATATAACCTTTATCTAAGAAGCTCGAGAAAGAAAAAAGAAAAAGACGCTTTACTTTTAGAATTAGAGCGCTATAGTTTAAGCAACGAACGGAATCTTTCCGCAGAACAGGATCGACCGTTTGGGGACGGTTTTGTTTTGGCGGGTTGGATATCGGTATGACCGGTGCGCGCCCGCGCCGGATAACCTGCCAAAGCAAACCCGTCTCCAACCGGAAGCTCTAGAACACGAAAGCGAGGACTTTGATGGCACAGTATCAGCTGCCCAACGACTTCTTCTTTGGCGCTGCTATGTCCGGCCCGCAGACTGAGGGTCAGTGGAACCAGGGCGGCAAGCTCGAGAACCTGTGGGACACCTGGTCCATCCAGGATCTGGGCTCGTTCTACAACTGCGTTGGCTCTTACGCCGGCAATGACTTTATGGCCAAGTACCAGGAAGACCTTCGCATTTTGAAGGACTTGGGCCTGGATACCTATCGCACTTCCATCCAGTGGAGCCGTCTGCTCGATGCCGACGGCAACCTTAATGAGGAGGGCGCCGCGTGGTATCACGAGTTGTTCCGCGCCTCTCGCGAAGCCGGCCTGGAGCCGTTTGTCAACTTGTACCACTTTGACATGCCCACCTACCTTTTTAACCGTGGCGGCTGGGAGAGCCGTGAGGTTGTCGAGGCTTACGCACATTACGCCGACGTCGCCTTCCACGAGTTTGGCCAGGAGATCAAGTACTGGTTCACCTTTAACGAGCCCATCGTCGAGCCCGAGCAGCGCTATCAGGAGGGCGTGTGGTTCCCGCAGCTCCACGACTTTAGCCGCGCTCGCACCGTGCAGTATCACATCTCGCTGGCACATGCGCTGGCCGTGGCCAACTACCGTCGCGCCTATGACGAGGGCGCCGTTCGCAGCGATGCCAAGATCGGCATGATCAACTGCTTTACCCCGGTCTACACCAAGGAGAACCCCAGCGAGGCGGACCTCGAGGCCGTGCGTATGACCAGCGGCATCAACAACCGCTGGTGGCTCGACCTCATTACCAAGGGCGAGCTTCCCGCCGACGTGCTCGACAGCCTGGCCGAGGGCGGCGTTAAGCTTCCGTTCCGTGCCGGCGACCAAGAGATTCTTAAGCAGGGTGTTGTCGACTGGCTCGGTTGCAACTACTACCACCCCACGCGCGTTCAGGCGCCGGCGAGCAAGATCGACCAGTACGGTCTGCCGCACTTTGCCGACGAGTACGTGTGGCCCGACGCCGTTATGAACGAGAGCCGCGGCTGGGAGATCTACCCGCAGGGCCTCTACGACTTTGGCATGGACTGCGCTAAGAACTACCCCGATCTTGAGTGGTTCGTTTCCGAGAACGGCATCGGCATCATGGACGAATACAAGAACCGAGACGCCGAAGGAACCATCCAGGATGACTACCGCGTCGACTTTGTACGCCAGCACCTGGAGTGGGTTGCCAAGGCAATTGCCGAGGGCGCCAAGTGTCGTGGATACCATTATTGGGCCGTCATCGATAACTGGTCTTGGGCGAATGCCTTTAAGAACCGTTACGGTTTTGTCGAGGTCGACCTTATGGACGGCTACAAGCGCCGCCTTAAGAAGTCGGCAGCTTGGCTCAAGCAGGTCGCCACGACTCACGTGGTTGATTAGCGAACGGGCGAACGCCCAGACCGCGCGCCGCTGCGCGCAACACATGGCACATCTGGTGGCAGAGGGCGACAGACCACCGTGCGCATAGGAAAAGGCCGGATTTGAAAGTTAGGAGCAATCATGGCCAGTGACAACGGAAAGAGCTTCCTCGACAAGTTTGCCGAGGTCTCTGCGAAGGTGGGAAATCAGGTTCACCTGCGTTCCCTGCGTGACGCCTTCGCGACCATCACGCCGCTCTATATCCTTGCGGGTATCGCGGTTCTTATTAACAACGTCGTGTTCCCTCTGTTCCCGCTCGATGCGGCGGGCCTTGCCAACCTTCAGACGTGGGGTTCGGCAATTACGCTGGGCACCCTCAACGTCTCTGCCATTATCTTGGCCGGATTGATTGGCTACAGCCTCGCTAAGAACAAGCGTTTCGATAACCCGCTCGCTTGCGTGGTCGTCGCTATCTCTGCTTTCGTCATCATGATGCCGCAGCAGATCACCGCCTCGCTTGCCGCCACGAGTCCGCTGCTCACCGACAAGATCACCTCCGCCGAGGTCACGGGCGCCCTTTCGACTGCCAACACCGGCACCAACGGTCTGTTCTCGGCTATTATCATCGCCCTGCTTTCCGTCTCGCTCTTCATCAAGATTTCTGGCGTCGAGAAGCTCAAGGTTAAGCTGGGCGAGGGCGTGCCTCCCGCGGTCTCCAACTCCTTCAACGTCATGATCCCGATGCTGCTCAACCTCGCGATCTTCGCTCTTGCCGCAGCCCTGCTCGCCGTGTGCGCCGGCACCGATCTGTGCACCATCATCTCCACGTGCATCTCCAACCCGCTCAAGAGCATCATGAACGCCGGTCCGTGGGCTGTTATCCTCATCTACACCCTTGCTAACCTGCTGTTCTGCGTCGGTATTCACCAGTCCACCATCTCTGGCGCTACCGTCGAGCCGATCCTGACCATGCTCATCGTCGACAACATGGCTACCTTTGCCGCCGGTGGCACCATCCAGCCCGATCACTACATGAACATGCAGATCGTTAACAGCTTCGCCCTCATCGGCGGCTCGGGCTGCACCCTCATGCTTCTGCTCGACACGCTCCTGTTCTCCAAGAACAAGGCTTCCGAGACCGTTTCCAAGATGGCTATCCTGCCTGGTCTGTTCAACATCAACGAGCCGGTTATCTACGGTTACCCCATCGTGTACAACCTGCCGCTCATGATCCCGTTCGTCCTTCTTCCCGATCTGTTCATCGGCATCACCTATGGCCTTACCTGCGCAGGCATCATCAGCCCCTGCATCGCCCAGGTGCCCTGGACCATGCCTCCCGTCATCAATGCCCTGCTCGCTACGGGCTTTGACTGGCGCGCCGGCGTGTGGCAGGCTCTCGAGATTGTCATTGGCATGGCCGTCTACCTGCCCTTTATGAAGATTTCCGAGAAGGCAATCGCCAAGCAGGAGGCTCTCGCCGAGTAGAACGCCTAACGTTCGTCCCTTTCACCTTTGCGGGCGCCGGTACGCGGTGCCGGTGCCCGCGGCTCTCTCCCTTGCGTAAAGATACAGGGGAGCGGGCACAATAACCGCAAGGAATACAACCAGTCGTCGTCTGCGCGCCGCGCAGTTATAAGGAGGAAACCATGAAGAAGATCATGCTCTGCTGCAATGCCGGTATGTCCACGAGCCTGCTGGTCCAGAAGATGCAGGCCGAGGTTGCGAACCGTGGTCTGGATATTGAGGTCGAGGCTCGTCCCATGAACGAGGCCCACGATCACCTGGACGAGTGCGACATGTTGCTGCTTGGCCCGCAGATCGGCTACACCAAGGGCGATTTTGAGAAGGAGGCCGCCGGTCGTTTTCCGGTCGAGGTCATCAACATGGTCGACTACGGCCGCATGAACGCTGCCGGCATCATCGACCACTGCGTCAGCGTGATGGGCTAGGTGCTCTGCATGGAGGATATGAACGAACTGCAGATGACCTGCTTTGAGATCATCAGCTACGTCGGTACCGCTAAGAGCATGTACATCAATGCCGTGCAAAAGGCCAAGGAGGGCGATTTTGACGCCGCCGAGGAGCTTATCAAGCAGGGCGACGAGGCCTATAACGGTGGCCACGATGTTCACATGGGGCTTCTGAAGAAGGAGGCCAACGGCGAACGTAACGGCGAGGCCCCGTTGATTTTGCTGCATGCCGAGGACCAGATGGCCGGCACCGAGACCATGCGCGTCATGGCGACGGAGCTCATCGAGGTTCACAAGCAGCTGCAGGCACTTCAGGCCTAGTCGGCGTTATCGCCGCGACGGACCGTGCGGTCCGACAGACAACATAGTCCCTTTGACGGGCGCCGGGAGCCTCCGCCTCCCGGCGCCTTTATTTTTGGGGATGGTCTTGCGCGGCCTGTTGGGCAGCCAATTGCGTTACCCCAGATAAAACCTGCCAAAACAAACCTGTCCCTTTTTGGTAGGTTTTTGCCTTGAGAGCGGTACCATACAGGCAATGTTTAAACGAGAAAGGTGGGCTCCCATGGAACCTAAACAGTACTACATCGGCATCGACGTCGGCGGCACTTCGGTTAAGGAGGGCCTGTTCGACGAGGACGGAAACCTGCTTGCCAAGGCCAGCGTGCCCACGCCTCCCATCGTTGACGCTGCGGGCTTTGCCGCGGTGACCGAGGCTATCGACCAGGTGGTCGCCAAGGCGCAGATTCCGCGTGCCTTTGTGGCAGGCATTGGCCTGGCCGTTCCGTGCCCCATCCCGGCGTCGGGCGATGCCAAGGTCAAGGCCAACATTGCCATTAACCTGCCCGAGCTGAGGGTCGCCATTCAGGAGCACTGCCCCGATGCGGTCGTTAAGTATGAGAACGATGCCAACGCCGCTGCCATGGGCGAGGCCTGGCTCGGTTCTGCCAAGGGCGTGCAGAACGTGGTGATGGTCACCATCGGTACCGGCGTGGGCGGCGGCGTTATCGTTAACGGCGACGTGGTATCGGGCGTTGTGGGTGCCGGCGGCGAGATTGGCCACATGTGCCTGAACCCGGCCGAGGAGCGCACCTGCGGCTGTGGCGGCCATGGCCACCTGGAGCAGTATTCCAGCGCCACCGGCGTGGTGAGCAATTACCTGGCCGAGTGCAAGAAGGCGGGCGTCGAGCCCATCGAGCTCACCGGCCCCTCCGATTCCAAGGACGTGTTCCAGGCCTGCCGCGAGGGCGACAAGCTCGCGCTGGCAGCTGCCGATACCATGGCTGACTATCTCGGTCGTGCTCTGACACTTATCGCCAACGTGGTCGACCCCGAGATGTTCCTGATCGGTGGCGGCGCGTCCGCTTCGGCCGATGTCTACCTCGATAAGGTTCGCGAGCACTTTAAGCAATACGCGCTTTCCGCCTCGCGCGAGACGCCCATTAAGGTCGCTTCGCTCGGAAACGACGCCGGCATCATCGGCGCTGCCTACGTAGCCCTGCGCGCCGCCGGTAAATAGCTGCTGCAAGGGGGTCAAGTTGCTTTGCACCAAC
Organism: Collinsella sp.; assembly: GCA_036302525.1. Taxonomy (GTDB): domain Bacteria; phylum Actinomycetota; class Coriobacteriia; order Coriobacteriales; family Coriobacteriaceae; genus Collinsella. Next base: position 7,293 of record JAXJCG010000013.1, read on the forward strand.
ACGGTGCAAAAGGGACAGCCTTGGCCCCCATGCCTGCCCCAAAATATGCCGTGCCCCTTCCGTCTGCGAAGGCTCGGCGCCAGCGTGCTACCATAGCTACGTCCAAGTACACATATCAAGTGGAGGATATCCATGGCAAACGTTCTTGTCTTTGGTCACCAGAACCCCGATAACGACGCCATCATGAGCGCCGTCGTCCTGTCCCAGCTGCTCAACCAGGTTGAGTATGCCGGCAACACCTACGAGGCCTGCGCCCTTGGTCAGCTTCCGGCGGAGTCCGCCAAGCTGCTCGCCGACGCCGGCATCGCCGAGCCTCGCGTAATCGAGTCCGTCGAGGCCGGTCAGCTCGTCGTCCTCACCGACCACAACGAGTCCGCCCAGTCCGTCGCCGGCCTTAAGGACGCCACGGTCTTTGGTGTTGTCGACCATCACCGCATCGGCGACTTCGAGACCGCCGGCCCGCTGCACTACATCTGCCTGCCCTGGGGCTCCAGCTGCACCATCGTCACCAGGCTCGCCGGCGTGCTCGGCGTTGAGCTTTCCGACGTCCAGGCCAAGCTGCTGCTCTCGGCCATGATGACCGACACGCTCATGCTCAAGAGCCCCACCACCACCGATGTCGACCGCGCCGTCGCCGCCAAGCTCGGCGAGCAGGTGGGCGTCGACCCGGTCAAGTTTGGCATGGAGGTCTTCCTTACCCGTCCGTCTGGCTCCTTCACCGCAGCCGAGATGGTCGGCAACGACATCAAGATGTTCGAGCCCGCCGGCAAGAAACTGCTCATCGGCCAGTACGAGACCGTTGACAAGAGCCGCGCTCTCGGCATGATCGACGAGATCCGCGAGGCCATGCGCGCCTACGCCGCCGAGAAGGGTGCCGACGGCATCGTCCTATGCATCACCGACATCATGGAGGAGGGCTCGCAGGTCCTGCTCGAGGGCGAGACCGAGGCTGCTCAGAAGGGCCTGGGCATTGCCGACGAGCACGACGGCGTCTGGATGCCGGGCGTCCTTTCCCGTAAGAAGCAGGTCGCTGCCCCCATCATGGCCGCCTGCTAGGTTTAGTTGACCAAACGCCACGACCGGATCGCGGACGCCCCGCGCTCCGGTCGTTTTTTTGTGCGCGGGGCCGCGTCCGCTATTGGACGGGCGCCCGTGCCGTTGAGCAAATAATGTTCAACCTGTGGTTCCGCTTTTCGGCCGCGCCTGCGTGCTTGTCGTGCAGGGTAGGCTAGATGCAAGCGTAATACGTTAGAGCGCGGCGCCGCCACTTGGGCGGGCCGTGCTTTTTTAAGACGGGAGCTTTCCCGTGAAAGGAGCCGCCCATGGCAGCAACTGAGCAGCTGTTCAACGTCCGTGAGCGCAAGCGCTTTGAACGCCACGACATTTGGGAGCGCATTGCCGAGAACGGCACGATTTCCGCCGCCGTCATGGTCTTCGCCGCCATCGCCGCCGTCATTTGCGCCAATACCGATGCCTACGAGGCCATCCATCACTTTTTGGAGACCCCGCTGTATGTGGGTCTGGGCAACCTTACGGCCGGTCTTACCGTTGAACTTTTCGTCAACGACTTCCTCATGGCGATTTTCTTTTTGTTGGTGGGCATTGAGCTTAAGTACGAGATGACGGTCGGCGAGCTCAAGAATCCGCGTCAGGCCATGCTTCCCATGCTGGCGGCCGTGGGCGGCGTCGTCGTTCCCGCCTGCATCTACCTGATCTTTAACCATGCCGGCGCCCGCAACGGTTGGGCCATCCCCATGGCAACCGATATTGCCTTTGCGCTGGGCGTGCTGTCGCTTTTGGGCAACCGCGTGCCCAACGGCGTGCGCGTGTTCTTCTCGACGCTCGCCATCGCCGACGACCTTATCTCCATCGCCGCCATCGCCATCTTCTACGGTCAGAGCCCCAATCCGTTTTGGTTGGGCGCCGCCGCGCTGGTGACCTGCGCGCTCGTGTGGCTCAACAAGACGCAGCATTACCGCCTTGCCCCGTATTCGGTACTGGGTCTGCTGTTGTGGTTCTGCATGTTCAAGAGCGGCGTACATGCCACGCTCGCCGGCGTCATCTTGGCCTTTACCATCCCGGCCAAGTGCGGCGTCAAGCTCGATAGCCTCACCGATTGGTTGGGCGAGTGCCTGCCGCTGCTTGATGACCGCTACGACGACGAGGCACACATCCTGGGCCAGCATGACTTTACCGTCTCGACCACCAGGGTCGAGCGCGTCATGCACCGCGTGACCCCGCCGCTCATCCGCATGGAGCGTCTGATCTCCACGCCGGTCAACTTTGTGATTCTGCCGATCTTTGCGTTCGTGAACGCACAGGTTCGCCTAGTGGGCGTGGACATGAGCACGCTGCTCACCGATCCGGTGACGCTCGGCGTGTACTTTGGCATGCTGCTGGGCAAGCCGATTGGTATCTTTGGCATGACGTTTGCCCTGGTTAAGTTTAGGGTCTGCGAGCTGCCGCATAACGTTAACTGGCACATGATTGCCGGTGTGGGCATTCTGGGCGGCATCGGCTTCACCATGTCGATCCTCATCAGCGGCCTTGCCTTCCCGACGGCCCAGTTTGAGGTCCTGGCCGCCAAGGCCGCCATCCTTGCCGGTTCGGTCACCGCTGCCGTGCTCGGTATGATCTACATGAGTGTGGTCTGCAAACACCCCGCGCCCAAAGACAAGTAAAAGCATATACAAGTTTGAAAACGCCGCCTGTGGACACCATCACAAGCGGCGTTTTAGTCAATGGGGACGTTCTTAAATGACTAGGTTTATTCCACGGTGCCGTAGACGGCGCCCCAGCCGTGGGCGGCCAAGGCGGAGTTGAGCTGGTCGCAAAGTGACTGGCGGTCGTAGTAACCGGGCGGCAAAAGGTTCACGATTTCCATGAGATCGGGCGCCAGGTCCAAGATCTCGGCCTGTACGATGAGATCCAGGCGGTCGATGGCGCGGCGGTCGTAAAACAGCCCGTCGACCAGGCGCTGCAGGTCGCCGAATTCCTCGGCCTGGAACGATCCGTATTCCATAGTGCCTCCTTGGGCGCCCCACGCCGGCATGCGCGGCGATTCATAATTCATTGCGATGAACTTAATCTATCACGGCTTCATGCCGTTGCGGCGGTGGCGGTCTATACTTAGACGAACTGCAACGTCCCGCTTCGCGAAAGGTCGCACCCATGCAGACGATCTACCAGAAGATGGAAACCACCGAACTCGATGCCGCCATCGAGGCGCTCAAAGCCGAGGTCGCCGAGGTCAAGGCCAAGGGCCTGGCGCTCGACATGGCCCGCGGCAAGCCGTCGCCCTCCCAGGTGGACATCTCTCGACCCATGCTCGATATCCTCAATGCCGATGCCGATCTGCACGACGGCAACGTCGACTGCTCAAACTACGGTTGCTTTGAGGGCATTCCCTCGGCACGCAAGCTGGCGGGGGAGTTCCTGGGTTGCCCTGCCGAGCAGACGCTCGTACTGGGTTCGTCGAGCCTTCTGATCGAGCACGATATCGCCGGCATGTTTTGGCGCTGCGGTTCGTGCGGCAGCGAGCCCTGGGAGGCTTACGAGGCCGCGCACGACGGCAAGAAAGTCAAGTTCCTGTGCCCTGTTCCCGGCTACGACCGTCACTTTGGCATCACCGCCGACCTGGGTATCGAGAATGTCCCCGTCGCGATGACCGACAACGGCCCCGACATGGACGAGGTCGAGCGTCTGGTTGCCGCCGACGACTCCATCAAGGGCATCTGGTGCGTGCCCAAGTATTCCAACCCCACGGGCATCACCTTTAGCGAGGACACCGTGCGTCGCCTGGTCGAGATGCCCACGGCCGCGCCCGATTTCCGCATCTTCTGGGACAACGCCTACTGCGTGCACGACCTGTACGACGAGACCGACGAGCTCGCCAATATCTTCGACCTCGCTCGCGCGGCGGGCACCGAGGACCGCGTGGTGGCTTTTGCCTCGACGTCCAAGATTACCTTCCCGGGCGCCGGCATCGGCTTCATCGGTGCGAGCCCCGCGGTCATCGCCGAGTTCTCCAAGCGCCTGAAGGCTGGCCTCATCAGCGCCGACAAGCTCAACCAGCTGCGCCACGTGCGCTTCCTTCCCACCATCGAGGCGGTCAAGGAGCATATGAAAAAGCATGCCGAGTTCTTGCGCCCGCGCTTTGAGGCCGTTGAGCGCAAGCTCACCGAGGGTCTGGGCGATACGGGTTGCGCCACTTGGACGCATCCCCGCGGCGGCTACTTTGTGAGCTTTGATGGTCCCGAGGGCTCTGCCCAGAAGGTCGCCGCGCTTTGTGCCGACCTGGGCGTCAAGCTCACGCCGGCTGGTGCCACCTGGCCTTATGGCAAGGACCCGCGCGACACCAACATCCGCATCGCGCCGAGCTATCCCACGGTCGAGGACCTGGAGGCCGCGCTCGATGTGCTGGTGCTGGCCGTTAAGCTCGTCGCTGCCGAGCTTGCTCGTGCCGAGCGCGCCTAACGCCTAGGGCCCCGCAAGTCCGCGCCCAGTACTATCCGCACTTTCGATACGTAAAGGAGCGTATACATGGATTTGGGTATTTCCACCAACCCCACGCCGGAGATCTACACCATTAAGGTAACCGGCGAGATCGATATCTCTAACGCCGATAGCCTGCGCAATGCCATCGACTTGGCGCTCGAGCAGCCCACTGAGGCCGTTGAGCTCGATTTTGCCCAGGTGAGCTACATCGATTCGACGGGCATTGGCGTGCTCGTGGGCGCCGCGCACCACGCGGTCGACCACGGTAAGCGCTTTAGCTGCACTAATGTGCAGCCCCAGGTGATGCGCGTGGTTCAGCTGCTGGGCGTCGACCAGGAGATTTCGATCACGGCGGCATAATTTTTGCCCCCAAAAGGGCGTGCCGTTTGGCATATGTTTGTGATGCGCTCGGACGTTTTGGCGTCCGGGCGCTATACTTGACCGAATGAATAGACGAGTTCCGGCCGAATGGCGCGGTGCGGGCTCGACTCACATCGAGCCTTGGAGGTATGTGTGTTTGGTATTGGAGAGGGTGAGCTCGCGATCATCGTGGTCTTCGGCTTTTTGCTGTTTGGCCCGGATAAGCTCCCGCAGATGGGCCGCACGATCGGCCGTGCCATCCGTCAGTTCCGCGAGACGCAGGAAAAGATGACGGCCGTTGTTCAGTCCGAGATTATCGATCCGGTGAGCGAGGCCGCGTCGGCCCCGGTCAAGCCCAAGAAGGCTGCTGCGACCGACGACGATTCCGATGCGGACGAGGATGCCGCCGAGACGGCAGCGCCCGCCAAGAAGGAGACCTTTGCCGAGCGTCGCGCCCGTCTTGCTGCCGAGAAGGCCGCAAGCGAGAGTGCCGCTGAGGGAGAAGGTGCTGCCGAGGAGGCTGAAGCCGAGGGTCCCGACGCCGGGTCTGCCGATGCCGCCGTCGAGCCCGAGCCTGCTGCAGAGCCGGAGCCCGAGCCCGAGCCGGCAGAGCCCACGACGGCCGACCTCTATGCCCGTCGTCCCCGCAAGCGCAAGGCCGTCGTCGACCAGCTTGCCCGCGAGCTCGAGGCCGAGGACGATGCCGCTGCCGATGCCCCGAAGGGAGGCGATGAGTAATGCCTATCGGACCTGCGCGTATGCCGCTCTTCGATCACCTGGGAGAGCTCCGTCGCCGCCTGACCATCGTGGTCGTCTCGGTGTTTGCCGCAGCCATCGTGCTGTATTTCGCCACGCCCGTGGTGCTCGACATCCTGGAAGATCCCATCCGCTCCTTTGTGCCGGATGGTAAGTTCTACATCACCACCACGCTCGGCGGCTTTGGCCTGCGCTTCTCGCTGGCCATCAAGATGGCCGTGGTCATGTGCACGCCCATGATCATCTGGCAGATTCTGGCGTTTTTCCTGCCGGCGCTTCGCCCCAACGAGCGCAAGTGGGTCGTGCCCACGGTGCTCGCCTCGACGGTGCTGTTCTTCCTGGGCGCAATCTTTTGCTACTTCATCATCATCCCTGCGGGCTTTGAATGGCTCATCGGCGAGACCTCGGCCGTTGCCACGGCACTGCCCGATTTGGAGAACTACGTCAACATGGAGCTGCTCTTTATGATCGGCTTTGGTGTGGCGTTTGAGCTGCCGCTCATCATCTTTTACCTGTCCGTCTTCCATATCGTGTCCTATGCGGCCTTCCGCAGTGCCTGGCGTTACGTATACGTTGGCCTGCTCGTGGGTTCGGCTGTGATCACGCCCGACGGCTCGCCCGTCACCCTGGGCCTTATGTACGGCGCCCTGCTCTCGCTCTACGAGATTTCGCTTGCCATCGCCCGTGTGGTCATTACCGCGCGCGAGGGCAAGGAGGGCTTGTTCGTGAGTCGTCTGGACCTGTTCTCGGACGATGAGGACGACGAGGAGTAAATCGGTATGCACGAGGTTGGCATTGTCAACGGCATACTCGATACAGTGATTCGCGCGGCGCGTGGGGCGGGGGCCTCGCGCGCCGTTTTGGTTACGCTACGTATCGGGGATATGACCGAGGTCGTGCGCGAGGCGCTCGACTTTGCATGGGAGACGTTTCGCGACGAGGACCCGTTTACGCGCGGCTGCGAGCTTGCCGTGGAGGAAGTCCATCCACAAAGTGAGTGCCTGGGCTGCGGCGAGGTCTTCGATCACGACCGCTTTCATTGCCGCTGTCCCCAGTGTGGCGGCGCCAACGTGCGTCTGCTGCACGGTCGCGAGCTCGACATCGCAAGTATCGAAATCGAGACCCCCGACGATTAGCTCGCCGGCCACCTGGGGACGGGGTATAAAGGGGCCAAAGTAAGGAGTGCCGAGTATGGCTGAGAAAACGATTGATATCGCGTCGCCGATTCTGTCGCGCAATGAGCGCCTGGCAGATCAGCTGCGTCAGCGATTTAAAGAGACAAACACCTATGTGATTAACGTCTTGTCGAGCCCCGGTTCGGGCAAGACCACCACGATTTTGGGCACCAACGAGCGCCTGCGCGACAAGGCCGGCCTGCGTTGCGCCGTCATCGAGGGCGATATCGCCTCGGACGTCGACGCCATCACCATGAAGGAAGCCGGCATGCCCGCCATCCAGATCAACACGGGCGGCCTGTGCCACCTCGAGGGCAACATGATCATGGAGGCCGTTGACGCCTTCGACCAGGCGGTGGGTCTGGAAAACATCGACGTCATCTTTATCGAAAACGTGGGTAACCTGGTCTGCCCAGTCGACTTTGACCTGGGCGAGAACCTGTCCATCATGATCCTCTCGGTGCCCGAGGGCGACGACAAGCCCATCAAGTACCCGGGCATCTTCCAACACGCCGGCGCGCAGCTGCTCAACAAGGTCGACGTGGCTCCGGCTTTCGATTTTGACATGGATAGGTATACTAAGACACTCGATGACCTCAATCCGCAGGCGCCGCGGTTTGCCGTGAGCGCGCGCAAGGGCGAGGGCATGGATGCCTGGTGCGATTGGCTCATCGGGCAGATTGAGCAAGCAAGGGCGTAAGTCGGCCGCCATACGGGCGGGCGTAGCCGCAGAGATACGAGATAGGAGCCTCTTTTGAAGCTCATCATCGCCGAGAAAAACGACGCCGCGCGTCAGATCGCCGAGCGGCTGTCCACGGGTAAGCCCAAAAAGGACAAGGTGTACAACACCGCCATCTACCGTTTTGAGTGGAAGGGCGAGGAGTGTGTGACGATCGGCCTTGCCGGTCACATCCTTGCGCCCGATTTTTGCGACAGCGTGCTGTTCGATAAAAAGCTGGGCTGGTATTCGGTCACCGAGGACGGCGAGATGCTTCCGGCCGACATGCCCGATGGTCTGGCTCGTCCGCCTTACGACACCAAGCGTAAGCCGTTCCTTGCCGATGGCATCTCCATCAAGGGCTGGAAGCTCGAGAGCCTGCCTTACCTCACCTGGGCACCCGTCATTAAGCTGCCGGCCGAGAAGGAGCTCATTCGCTCGCTCAAGAACCTTGCCAAGAAGTCTGACAGCGTCATCATCGCCACGGACTTCGACCGCGAGGGCGAGCTGATTGGCTCGGATGCTCTCAACAAGGTGCGCGAGGTTGCGCCGGACTTGCCGGTCGCCCGCGCCCAGTACTCTTCGTTTACCAAGGCCGAGATCACGCACGCCTTCGATAATCTCGTCACGCTCGACCAGAATCTGGCCGACGCCGGCGAGAGCCGTCAGCACATCGACCTCATTTGGGGCGCGGTGCTCACACGCTACCTGACGCTCGCCAAGTTTGGCGGCTTTGGTAACGTGCGCTCTGCCGGCCGCGTGCAGACGCCGACGCTCGCCCTGGTGGTCGAGCGCGAGCGCGAGCGCATGGCGTTTGTGCCCGAGGACTATTGGCAGATTCGCGGCATGGGCGCCGCACAGGGTGCTGCCGAGGACGACCGCTTTAAGATCGCGCACAAGACGGCGCGTTTTACCGACAAGGATGCTGCCGAGACGGCGTACGGCCACGTTGACGGCGCTACGACGGCGACCGTCGCCGCGGTGACCAAGCGCTCGCGTAAGCAGCAGCCGCCCACGCCGTTTGCGACCACCTCGCTGCAGGCTGCCGCTGCGGCCGAGGGCATCTCGCCTGCGCGTACCATGCGCATCGCCGAGTCCCTCTACATGGCCGGCCTCATCAGCTACCCGCGTGTCGACAATACCGTGTACCCCGCGACGCTCGATCTGGGCGCCGTGGTGAGCGACCTGGCAAAGATCAATCCAGCGCTGGCGCCCGTGTGCAAAAAGGTACTCGCCGGTCCCATGAAGCCCACGCGCGGCAAGGTCGAGACCACCGACCACCCGCCTATCTATCCCACGGGCGAGGGTGATCCGTCCACGCTCGACGGCGGCCAGCGCAAGCTCTACGACCTCATCGCCCGTCGCTTCCTGGCAACGCTCATGGGTCCCGCGACCATCGAGAACACCAAGCTCGAGCTCGACGTCAACGGCGAGCCGTTCGTGGCTTCTGGTGACGTGCTCGTGACCCCGGGTTTCCGCGAGGCATACCCGTACGGCCTTAAGCGCGACGAGCAGATGCCGCCGCTGGAGCAGGGCGATACGGTCGACGTGTTCGACATTAAGCTCGAGGCCAAGCAGACCGAGCCGCCCGCGCGCTACAGCCAGGGCAAACTCGTGCAGGAGATGGAGAAGCGCGGCCTGGGTACCAAGTCCACGCGCGCGAGCATCATCGAGCGCCTGTATGCCGTGCGCTACCTCAAAAACGATCCCGTGGAGCCGAGTCAGCTGGGTATCGCCATCATTGACGCGCTGACGCAGTTTGCCCCGCGCATCACGAGCCCTGATATGACCAGCGAGCTCGATGGCGATATGACCCGCGTGGAGCGCGGCGAGGACACCGAAGAGCATGTCGTGACGCACTCGCGCGCACTGCTGGCTGGCGTGCTCGACGAGCTGCTCAAGCACACGCAGGAGCTGGGCGACGCCATCAGCGACGCCGTCACGGCCGATGCGCGCGTGGGCGCCTGCCCCAAGTGCGGCAAGGACCTGGTTATGAAGACGAGCGCCAAGACCCGCGGCAGCTTCATTGGCTGCATGGGCTGGCCCGACTGCGACGTGACCTATCCGGTGCCGAGCGGCGTCAAGGTAAGCCCGCTCGAGGGCGAGGCGGCCGTGTGCCCCGAGTGCGGCGCGCCGCGCATTAAGTGCCAGCCGTTCCGCCAGAAGGCCTTCGAGATTTGCGTGAACCCCACGTGCCCCACCAACTACGAGCCCGACCTTAAGGTGGGCGAGTGCAAGGTGTGCGCCGAGGCCGGACGCCATGGCGACCTGATCGCGCACAAGAGCGAGAAGAGCGGCAAGCGCTTTATCCGCTGCACCAACTACGATGACTGCGGCGTGAGCTATCCTCTGCCGGCGCGCGGTAAGCTCGAGGCGACGGGTGAGACCTGCCCCGAGTGCGGCGCCCCCATCGTGGTGGTCAACACGGCGCGCGGTCCGTGGCGCATCTGCGTGAACATGGACTGCCCGACCAAGGAGAAGAAGCCCGCCCGCGGCCGCAAGGCCACGACTAAGGCGAGCACGGCCAAGAAGACGACGGCGGCAAAGAAGACGACGGCTAAGAAAGCCACTGCCGCCAAGAAGACGACCGCGAAGAAGTCGACTGCCAAGAAAGCAGCCGCCGACAAGTAACGGCGCAGTCGAAACAGTGCCCAAAAAACGAGTGAGGGTCCCATGATCCTCGCTCGTTTTTTTGACCGGCAGTTAGGGACGTTCCTTTTCTGCCGGCAGTTTAGGAACGTCCCTAACTGCCGGCTCCGGAACGACAAAGCGCTAGTTCACCTCGACAGGCTTGGCGCCGGGATAGCGCTCCTCAAAGTCTAGGCGGTACTTATTGTCATTGGTGCCCGCCACGTTGTCGCGCGACAGCGGCGCCACGATCTCATTCTTGTGGTCCGCAGGCTTGGCGTATTTCAGGCTGATCTCCCAGGCATCACAGATTGCGTCAATGCGGTGATCCAGGTCGTCGTACAGGGCGATGATGTCCTTCCAGGAGCTGTAGTTCTTGGAGCTCGTCGGGACCTCCAGGTCCTCGACGATGTCGTAATACTGCTCGATGGTGTCCTCCGTGCGCTCGGCGACGTCGGCGAGATTTTGACGGGTGGTTCGATCCTCTTCCAGATAGTTGCCGTTGAAGTTCTGCGCGCAGCCACGGACCTGGCTGTCGAGATCTTCGAGCAGGTCGTAGTATTCACTCAGGCGACGGTAGAGGTTCTGTTCGGAGAGGCTTGCTTCGCCGCCATCCTCGTCGTCATCGTCATCATCGTCGTACAGGCTGTTGGGATTGCCGAGAGGCTTTAGATCATCGTCGTCGACGTCATGGTGCAGCTTAGCTACCTCGGCAGTCGTCTGCGTAGCGGAGTTGTCGAACGGCTTGATCACAAAAAAGATGACCAAGGCGATGATGATTGCCACCAGCACAACGATAACGGCGATAAGCGTCTTGGTGCTGCTCTTTTTGGCGGCGGGGGCCTGCGGTGAACCAGACGCGTATGTAGACGCCGGTTGCTGTTGGGGCGGGGTGTCCGCGACGGGTATGCGCTGCGTCGTTTCGACCGCTGCAGGGCCGGCGGCGGGGTCGGGGCGATAGGCGAGGGGGTCGTCCGGCTTAGCTTGCGGCGTATCGAGGGAGCCGGTCTTCTCAAACGCGGGTTGGCCATTGCTTGCGGTTGTCTGCTCAACGGGTGCACCGCACGAGGTGCAGAACTTGGCATCATCTGCAAGAAGCTTGCCGCACGAGGCGCAATACCGAGACATTGCCACTCCTTTCGCCACATTTCAAATTAATACGACGATTATACCCAGCGTCCAAAAGTACCCATCATAAGTTGCGGTGAAATAGGGACTGTTTGGCGGTCTCAGAGCTTCAATCAGTCCCTATTTCACCGCAACTTTGGAAAGACACCTTTAGCCATTGGGGGCGCGCCTGCCCCTGGGGTATCATGGCTTAGTTGCTATAACTTGCATTTTCGCGCCTTGTAGGAAGGGGCTGCGCCCATGGCTTTTGAGCCCGCTCAACATAGCTTTATCACGCTCGAGGGCGTCGACGGCGCCGGCAAGTCCACGCAGGCGCGCCTGCTTGCCCGCGCGCTCGAGCTCGCTGGCTACCAGGTTGTGAGCCTGCGCGAGCCGGGCGGCACCGCCATCAGCGAAAAGGTCCGCGCCCTGCTGCTCGACCCCGCCAATACGGCAATGGGCGACACGTGCGAGCTGCTACTCTACGAGGCCGCGCGTGCCCAGCTGGTGTACGAGGTCATCGCGCCCGCCCTCGCTGCCGGCAAGGTGGTCCTGTGCGACCGTTTCTACGATTCCACGACCTGCTATCAGGCGTTTGCCGATGGCCTCAACCGTCAGATGGTTCGCGATGCCAACAACCTGGCTGTCGCCGGTACGCATCCGGCGCTCACGCTCGTCTATCACATCACGCCCGAGCAGGCGGCGCTGCGCATGGCTGCCCGCGGTGCGGCCGACCGCATGGAGGCCAAGGGTATGGCGTTCCAAGAGCGTGTTTACCAGGGATTTTGCAGCATTGCCGCCGAGGAGCCAAATCGCGTAAAGCTCATCGACGCCACCGCGTCCATCGAGAAAGTCTTCGCGCAGACGGTCGAGCTGGTTCGCGCGTACGGTTTCGACATTCCCCAAGACGCCGTCGCCGCCGCGCTTGCCAAGGAGGCCGAGTAATATGGCCCCCGCTCAGGCAAGCTTGCTGGCCAAGCTCGACACCCAGGAACGCGTGCGCGACTTTTTGACCAACGCCATCGCAAGCGGCCGTGCATCGCACGCCTACCTGTTTTTGGGCGCGCCCGGTGCCGGTAAGCTCGACGCCGCATGGGCGCTTGCCCAGGCATTCCTTTGCGAGCAGGACGGCTGTGGCTCGTGCGACAGCTGCGTACGCGTCGCCCGCCATACGCACCCCGACGTGCACTATTACACGCCCGAAAGTGCTACGGGCTATCTCATCGCCCAGACCCGCGAGCTGCTCGACGACGTGCCCCTGGCACCCATCCGCGCCAAGGCAAAGGTCTACATCATCGACCGTGCCGAACAGCTGCGCGCTAACACCGCCAACGCACTGCTCAAAACGCTCGAGGAACCGCCCGAGGGCGTCATGTTCATCCTGTTGGGCACCTCGGCCGACGTGATACTGCCCACCATCGTGAGCCGCTGTCAGTGCGTACCGTTTCGGCTGGTGTCGCCCACTGTGGCCGCGCAGGCCGTGAGCCGCGCCACCGGTCAGGATCCCGCACGCTGCCGCATGGCCGTCGCTGTGGCGGGAAGCCCCACGCGTGGCATCGAGTTCCTCAAGAGCGCCGAGCGCCAGGACGCCCGTCGCCAGATGGTCCGTGCCATCGACTCGCTCATCGCCGCCGACGAGGCCGATGTGCTCAGTCGCGCCAAGTCGCTCATCGTCGCCGTCAAAGCGCCGCTCGCCGAAGTCAAGTCCACGCAGGAAAAGGTGCTCGAGCAAAATGCCGACTACCTGTCGCGTGGAGCATTGAAGCAGCTTGAGGACCGCAACAAGCGCGAACTCAACGCGCGCGAGCGTTCGGGTATCATGGAAGCGCTGGCGAGCGCGCGGACGCTCATGCGCGACGTGCTGCTGACGCTTCAGGACGAGGCAGCCGACGTGGTGAACGAGGACGTGCGTGACACAATCGGCCGGCTTGCCGCCGCGACGAATGTTGCGGGTGCCACTCAGGCGCTTGAGGCGGTTGCCACCGCTGAGCGCAACATCGCCAGAAACGTTACTCCCCAGCTGGCCATCGAGGTCATGCTGTTCGATATCAGGAAGGCACTGAAATGCCGTTAGTCGTACCCGTTAAGTTTACCTACGCCTCGCGCGACCTGTGGTTCGACCCACAGGATCTGGATATCCTCGAGGCCGATTATGCCATCTGCTCCACCGAGCGCGGAACCGAGATCGGCCTGGTCACGGCCGACCCCTTCGAGGTGCCGCTCGACGAGATCGGTCAGCCGCTCAAGCCCGTGCTGCGCGTGGCGAGCGACATCGATCTGCAGCTTGCCGACGACCTGGCTATCCAGGGTGACGAGGCCATGGTCGACTTCCGCCGCCTGGTCAAGGAGCTCGACCTCGAGATGAAGCCGGTCGGCGTCGAGTACCTGTTTGGCGGCGAGAAGGCCGTGTTCTACTTTGCTGCCGAGGAGCGCGTCGATTTCCGTCAGCTCGTCAAGGACCTGTCCTCGACGCTGCACATTCGCGTCGACATGCGCCAGATCGGCGTGCGTGACGAGACCCGCCTGGTGGGCGGCTATGCCCAGTGCGGCCAGGAGCTCTGCTGCACGCGCTTTGGCGGACAGTTTGAGCCGGTTTCGATTCGCATGGCAAAAGAGCAGGACCTGCCGCTCAACTCGTCCAAAATTAGCGGCGTCTGCGGCCGCCTGATGTGCTGCCTGCGCTACGAGTTCGAGGCGTACAAGGACTTTAAGAGCCGCGCGCCCAAAAAGAAGACGCTTATCGATACGCCGCTTGGCAAGGCGCGCATCCAGGAATATGACACGCCGCGCGAGCAGCTGGTGTTGCGCTTGGAGAACGGCAAAGTCTTTAAGGTCAACCTGGCTGACATGACCTGCTCTGAGGGCTGCAAAAAGAAGGCCGCCGAGCAGGGCTGCAACTGCCGCCCCGACTGCGTGACGCGCGATGTGCTCGAGCGTATCGAGTCGCCCGAGATGCGCCTGGCGCTTATGGAGCTCGACCGCGAGAACGGCGTCGATGTGGGCGATGGCCTGTCGAGCGCCGACCGTCTGGCGGGGACGACGATGCCCAAGCGCCGCCATCGCGATGCGGACGCCGATACCCGTACCGGTCAGAGCCAGGGCGAGGGTCGCGGCCGCGGTAAGGGTCACGGCAAGGCCGAGGCACCCGAGGCCGAGGAAGCTGCCGGTGGACGTCGCCGCCGCAAGCGCTCGGGTTCGGGCGATGCCGGCGAGGCTGCTCCCGCAGGCAAGAATTCCTCCCGCGAGCGCGAGGCCCAGCAGCCTCAGCAGCAAAACCGCGGCGGTGGCATGAATCCCACGCGCCGTCGCCGCCGCCATTTGTCGAGCGAGGAGCGCGAGGACGCCTTCCGCGCCGCAGCCGCTCGCGAAGCCGGTGCCGGCCCCAAGGGTGGTTCGGGTTCCGATGCGCCTGCCGACAAGGGTGGCAAGCAGCGCAACGATGACGAGCGCACCCCGCGTCCGCGTCGTCGCCATTCCTCGGGCACGCAGCAAAAGCCCTCGGTGCCCTCTGTGGCCGATCAGGTCTCGGATGGCGAGGTCAAGGTCACACGTCGTCGCCCCGGAGATGGCGGAGGGGCAGCTGCCAAGGCCGTGCGCGGTGCTGCTCGTGACGAACGCGAGTCGCGCGAAGATCGCGGTGGCGAGGGCTCGGCCGACCAGGGCCAAAAGCGCCGTCGCCGTCGTCGTTCCCGCAAGCCGCGCCAGGACGGTGGCGAGGGCTCGACCCAAAACTCGTCCGCACCGCAACCGCCCACCGGCGAATAGCGCCCGCAAACGGATTTAACCTGCCTGACCCCAAACGCGTCGGGGTACCATAGCGCTGAATCAACAACCCTCCCTGCGACCGAGCGTAGGGAGGGTTGTGTCGTGAAGAGACATTTGAATCTGTTGGGATGCCTGCAAGGTGCCGGCATCCTACCGTTTGCGGACGAATTGCTACCGTTTGCCGAGCGGGCGGCGCACGAGGCGCTTGAGGCGTTGTCACCCACGCGATGCGCCGGCTGCGAGTGCTCCGGTGCGCTTATTTGCCAAGACTGCTTGGCGGCGCTTGCGCTCATCGACCCGCGGCATAGCTGCACTCGATGCGGCGCCCCGTTTGGAGACTTGCTGTGCACCGAGTGTTCGGTCGAGGGTACGTCCTCGGCGATGGCCGAAGCACTCGACCGGTGCCTGGCATGTGCCGTTTACACGCACCCGCTGCCGCGGATCATTAAAGCGTACAAAGACGCGGGCGAGCGACGCCTGGCGCCGTATCTGGCAGAGCTGCTATACGACACCGCCTTACATGCCCAGGTCGCGGCACCCGATCGCTATGGCGGTGTGTTGTCCGGTGCCGATGCGGTGGTGTTTGTGCCCGCGACGGCGGCGGCGTTTCGGCGACGCGGCTTCGATCATATGGAAGCCATCGCGCGCCCATTTTGCGAGCTGTCGGGTGTTCCGCTGCTCGACGCCCTCGTTAAGTACGGCCATGGCGACCAGCGTGAACTCGGTCGTGAAGAACGCCGTGAACGCGCCCGAGGCATGTACGAGACCGTTGAGGACGTGCGGGGCCGCCGCCTGCTGCTTGTCGACGACGTTATCACCACGGGTGCGACGATGGCAGCGGCTTCGGCGGAACTCAAGCGCGCCGGTGCCGCGGCCGTTGATGGTCTCGCTATCGCACGCGTTTGGTAGGGGTGATTCATGTGGCGGTAACAATCAGGCAGTGTGACAAACCGACAAAAGAGCAGCTAGCGGCTTCCGTGATCCTGACGGGCGCCTCGGCGTTGCGTATGATGCGCGCCGAGCGCCGGCAGATGGGCTACATCGGCTGGAAGGACCTTGAGCCCGAGGAGGAACGCCGCGTGCTGTGTACGTCATCACCTTCGGCCGAGGATATCTGTCTTTCCGACCTGGTGCGAATCGGAGCCAAAAGCGGCGAGGTGCAAGAAGATCTGTGCTTGCTGGTGGGATCTGCGGCGCAGCGCCGCCGCATGCCTGGCGTGGGTTGGTCCGTATGTTCTGGGTTGCTTGCCGGCTCGATTCTAGAGGTGGAACCGGGGGTGTACAGTCTTTCTCCCGAGGCCCTTTGTGTTGCCGTCGCCCGCGAGGTCGGCTGTATCCAGGCGTTTGCCCTGGCCCAGGAACTGTGTTCCAAGATTTCACTGAGCGATCGCGGGAAGTATCTACCTCCCTATACCTCGCCTGTTGCGAATAGACTTGCAAAGGACAAGGACCACCCGGCAAACGTGGGCTACTTTGAAGTCGAGCCGGTGCTGACGCCCGATCGCCTGGCAGATTACCTTGCGGCATGCAAGGGGAATGTGGCCAAACAGCTGCTGCGCCTGTGTCCCTATCTGTCGGAAAACCTGCTCTCGCCCATGGAGTGCATCATGCTCGCTCTGTTTTCGCTTCCGTTTTCCTATGGCGGATTTGCCTGCGGTCCCTTTAAGACCGACTACAAGATCGAGTTCGATGACCGCGCGCAGGCAATCTCGGGGATGCCGCATGCAGTTTGCGATGCGTATCAGGAAGAAGCCCGGTTTGACCTGGAATACAACGGTGAGCTGGGCCATTCCTCCCGGAGGGGGCGTATCCATGATGAAAAACGCAACACGGGCTTGATCACTATGGGAATCGAGGTTGCGACGGTCAACAACGAAATGCTCTGCGACATGGAAGCGATGGAAGCGCTCGCATGGCGCATTTACCAACGCATGGGTAAGCGATATCAGAATCGCGTAGAGGCGCGTCGAAAGAGGCAAGATGCTCTGCTGAATACGCTCCGAGCGTGCTTTGGGCTCAAGCCGGCGTAAAACTATGGCTTTATAGGAGGGGTCTGTTTATATGCCCTGTGCAAAAAACGGCAAATATGAGTACTGTTACTAGATTAGTGGCAGTAAAAACAAAGAAACTTGGGCCGAATATTTGGATTCATTGAAGAGATAATAAACGAATGTGGAATATCTTGGCGCCAAGCAGGCTGTGCGGAACTCAAAAAGGGCTCGCGGGGCGGAAAAACGCTGCTACTAAATTGGTGACAGTACTCATATTTGCCGTTTTTTGCACACGGCGCCCTGAGACGGGTGCCCCGGAGCTCCCCGTAGGGGAGCTCCGGGCTTCATGGGGGCACGAATGGTCCGCTCCGACCTGCAAAATCTGTGCTCACGGTGCGAATGACGCCCCTAACCTTAAACTTTAGCTTGAACTTAGCTATAATGCGCTACGTTCCTGCCAGGCTGTGGTTGCGGACGGACGAAATGTCCATCCTAGTCCAAGACAGACGCGGTCAAAGGGATCCACGTAAGCGACCGCGTGCGCGCGGCGCGATCATGGCGCGTCCTAGATGTAAGCCGCACCGTCCGTTCTACTTTCTTTGGGGCAATACCGCCTCGCGGGCGAGCGGGCCAGTCGTGAAGGTGGTTACGGCCTCCCGAGCAAACACCCCGGTGCGCAAGTGTGGGGTCAAATACCAGGTCAGCTGGTGGGAACACCCGTTATTCCGCGCAACGCACGGATTGTATACGACACAGAAGGCAGGGTAGTGGACATGGTGAGGGGCAGCTTGATGCACGCGGCTCGGTTAGGTGCTGGGACCGCGGCGGTCATTGCCGTATTGGGCTTGAGCGGATGCGCGTTCAATCCACTGTCCACGTTCACGACACCCACGATTGACCAGATCGAGCGCGAGACCGTTACCCCTACGGTGTCGGACGATGCCCTGGTCACTCCCGGCACCCTGACGGTTGCCCTCGATACCTCCGATGCCCCGCAGGCCATGCAGGGCGCCGATGGTAACCTCACGGGCTACGCGGTCGATGCTGCCCGCGCCCTTGCAAGCCGTATGGGCCTTAAGGTTGCCTTCGTCGATGCGTCTTCTGCCGATTCCGCGCTTGGCGACAAAAAGGCCGACATCTTCATTGGCGACATCAATTCCACGGATGGTGACATAAGCACGCTTGGTACTTGCCTGTACGACGCTGCGGCAGTGTTCGGAAAGACGAGCGACGGCGAGTCGCTGAGCGTTTCCGCCGAAACGCTTAACGCCGCTACCCTGGGCGTTCAGACCTCTTCGGCCTCGCAGGAAGCGCTCGCCAAGCAGAGCATCACGGCCAACCAAAAGACCTTCTCCAACATCAACGAGTGCTTTGAGGCGCTCGAGTCCGGCGAGATCGACTACGTGATTTGCGATTCCACGGCCGGCGGCTACCTTGCGCGCCTGATGAGCCAGATCTCTTACGTCGGCGCGCTCGAGACACCCTCGACGCTTGACGTCGCGGGCCTCGCGGCCAACGATGAGCTATGCCGTGCCGTGAGCGATGCCCTCGACGGTATCACGGTCGATGGCACGCTCGAGGCGGTCCACTCCGTCTGGTACGGCACGATGCCCTATGATCTCACCACCAAGACGGTCTCGGGCGCCGACGTGCAGTCGTCCGACGCCGGATCCAGCGAGTCTGCATCCTCCGATTCGAGCAGCGAGGGTGCAACCTCCGAGGATAAGTCGTCCGGCCAGGAAGGCGCCATCACCGACGACGACATTAACAAGCTCAATAGCTAGTTATTGCTAGGGGTGGCGTCTCCTATGCGCTAGGAGAGACGCCTCTTCACGGTTTCAACACGCATTGCCGGGCTTTCCCAACAGGGGAGCCCGGCTTTTTCGTTTCCATAAAACCAGCAGGTCAAAGACGTTTTTTAGGTGCAAAACTTAAGTCGCCGTCGCCCTCCCATAGCGCACTTTGCCACAGAAAAGTGCGAGACTTCGGTATGCGGTATCAAGCAATCGTTATTCGGGTCTTTGGGAATCCGCGTGATTAAATGCACGGCAATGGGTACATAGCCAGTACAGTAAGTCCCCGAGGCAGATTGGAGCCACGTATGGATATCAAGGTTTCTGGACGCAAGACGACGGTAACCGATGCTCTGCGTGCGCATGTGGATGAGAAGATCGGCGAGGCGCTCAAGGTTTTCGATATCGAGCCCATGACGGTCGACGTTGTACTTCGCTATGAGAAGAACCCCTCGAACCCCAACCCGGCGATCGTCGAGGTTACGGTTCGTGCCCGCGGTTCGGTGATTCGCGTTGCCGAGCACGGTGCAGATATGTACGCCGCCATCGACCTCTCCGCCGATAAGGTCACCCGCCAGCTGCGCAAGTTCAAGACCAAGGTCGTGGACAACCGCCAGGGCGGTGCCAGCGCGGCGGATGTCGCACCGGTCGAGCGCGTCGAGGATCTGGCCGACCTGCTGCTGCCCGAGGAGGAGGACGACCTGCTCGTCCGCGAGAAGGTCATCGATGTCACCCCGATGACTGAGGAGCAGGCGCTGGTGCAGACCGATCTGCTCGGCCACGACTTCTACGTGTTCGAGAACGCGACGACTGGCCTCATCAATGTGGTGTATCACCGTAAGAATGGTGGATATGGCATCATCAAGCCCCGTATCGAAACGCTTGACGAGTAAAATACGTTAACTTGCATGAGTTAACGGTTGGCGGCCATCCCATGCGGATGGCCGCCTTTTTACGTAAGGAGTCGCTTTGATGGACAAGGCTGCATCTACCGGCCATTCTGACCGCTGCCGCATCGTCGTCGATACCTGCTGCGACTTTAGCCCCGAGGTCGCCGCGAACCTCGATGTCGATATCTTGGGCTTCCCCTTCATTATCGATGGCGAGGAGCGCACGGACGATATCTGGTCGAGCATGAGCCCTAAGGAGTTCTACGACCGCATGCGCGCCGGCGCTCGCGTGTCTACCTCCGCCGTGTCGCTCGGTCGCTATATCGAGTTCTTTACCGAGTGCGCCAAAGAGGGCACACCAACGGTCTACCTGTGCTTTACCTCGGCGCTGTCGTCGAGCTACAACTCCGCGTGCCAGGCGGCAGATGTCGTGCGCGCCGAGTATCCCAACTTTGAGCTCTACGTGGTCGACAACGCTCTGCCCTGCGCGACCGGTGCGCTCTTGGCGCTCGAGGCCGTGCGCCAGCGTTCGGCGGGACTGACCGCCAAGCAGCTGGTCGATTGGGCAAACGAGGCAAAGACCTACGTGCACGGCTACTTTACGCTCGAGAGCTTCGACGCACTGGCTGCCGGCGGCCGCATTCCTCCCGCGGCGGCGCAGCTCACGGTAAAGCTCGACGTCAAGCCCGAGCTCTCCTACGACCTGGCCGGCTCGCTGTCGCTGATCGGCGTCAACCGCGGCCGCAAGAAGGCGCTCAAGTCCATCCTCAAGTCGTTCCGCGAGAACTACGTGCCCGATCGCACCATGCCCATCGCCATCATGACGGCCGATGCCGAAAAGGATGGTGACTGGCTCGAAGCCGCCATCCGCAAGGAGGAGGGTTGCGCCGACGTCACGATCATTCGCGGCTCCGTGGGTCCCACCATCGGCTCGCACGTGGGCCCCGGCATGGTGGGCTGCGCGTTTTGGGGTAAGAACCGCGCCGACAAGGCGTCGCTTTCCGACCGTATCGCCCGCCGCGTGCGCGGTCAGTAGGCAAGCGCTGCGTCCGTAATCGCCCTCGACTCACAGCCCAAACGCTGGCACCGAGTATTCAACCTGGTAACAACACCCAACCCAAAAGGAAAGGTTTCATGGCAAACAAGCTCTCCGTCGCATTCATCGGCACCGGAATCATGGGTGCTCCCATCGCCGGCCACATTCTGGACGCCGGCTATCCCGTCACGGTCAACAACCGCACCAAGTCCAAGGCGGCGGCGCTTATCCAGCGCGGCGCCGTCTGGGCAGATACGCCGGCCGATGCCGCGGCGAACGCCGATGTCGTCTTTACCATGGTGGGCTATCCCTCCGAGGTCGAGGAACTCTACCTGGCGGGCGACGGCCTGCTCGCGTGCACTAAGCCCGGCGCGGTCTTGATCGACCTCACCACGAGCTCGCCCGAGCTTGCCCGTGACATTGCCGAGGCCGCCCAGGTTTCTGGTCGCATGGCGTTTGACTGCCCCGTCACCGGCGGCGAGTCGGGCGCTATCGCCGGTACGCTCACGGCTATCGTGGGCGCTACCGAGAACGACATCGCGCCGGTCCGCGACATCCTTGCCACCTTTGCGGCCAACATCTGCTGCTTCGATGGCGCCGGTAAGGGCCAGGCTGCCAAACTCGCCAACCAGGTGTCGCTGGGCGCCTGCATGGTCGGCATGGCAGACGCCATGGCATTTGCCGAGCTGAGCGGCCTTGACCTGGAGAAGACCCGCCAGATGATCCTGGGCGGTACCGGCAAGTCCGGCGCCATGGAGAGCCTGGCGCCCAAGGCGCTCGACGGCGACTACAAGCCCGGCTTTATGGTTGAGCACTTCATTAAGGACCTGCGCTTGGCACTCGCCTATGCCGACGACCGCGAGCTTGCGCTGCCCGGCGCCGACGTGGCCTTTACGCTCTACGACATGCTCGACGCCATCGGTGGTGCCAAGCTGGGCACCCAGGCCATCACGGTCCTCTATAAGGAGGAGGCCGACGCCATCGCCGCCGGTCTGGACTGGTCGCAGTATCGTCCCGAGGAGCATGGCGCTCACGAGGACGGCTGCGGTTGCGGCGAGCACGGCGACGACCATGAGTGCGGTTGTGGCCACCACCATGGCGAGGACCACGAGTGCTGCGGCGGCCACGGCCATGACGACGGCCATGAGTGCTGCTGCGGCCACCATCACGGGGAGTAGCGCCCATGAGCTGGACGTTCGTGGTACTAGCGCTGGTGCTCTTTCTCTTTGCGATCTACATTGGCTTTTTGTGCGGCCAGTGGGCGTGCGAAAAGCGCGTGATCACCAAGCGCGACTACTGGATTGCCAATTTTGCAGGAGCGGCGGCAGTCGTCCTACTGACCTGGGTGTTCTCGCTGTTCCCGCTGGTGCAGTTTGCGCCGATCGGCTGGCTCGGCGGCTTTATCGCCGGTCTTAAGATGAGCTTTGGCGAGTCCGTCGGTCCGTGGCGCAAGCACGACGAGGTCTTTAACGTCAACAAGGCTCATCGCGCCGCCGCCGACGCGGGCGACGCTGAGGAACGCCGCCGTGCGCGTCGCAATGGCGCGGCCGACCGACAGCTCATCTCGGTCACCGATGACAACAAGGGTGCTGGCAAGCACGCTAAGTAATAGTAAGAAGAGGTAACTATGGCAGAAAACAAAGACGAACAGCTCACCGACGAGGAGCTGGCACAGCTTCAGCTGGCAGAGGAGAACGAGAACGCCGTCGACCGCCTGGTTCAGGAGCTCGGCTGCCCCACGCGCCGCATTCGTCAGTTTGCCGCCCGCGTGCTGCACCTGCTTGCCGAGCGCGATCCGCAGCGCGTCGTGCCCTGCGTGCCCGCGCTGATCGAGGCGCTCGACCGCCCCGAGGCTCAGACCCGCTGGGAGGCCCTCGATGCCCTGACGGCGCTTGCCACCACCTGTCCCGAGCAGCTGGGCGATGCCTTTGAGGGCGCCGAGACCGCACTGTTCGACGAGATTTCCTCCACGCTGCGCTATGCCGCCTTCCGCCTGCTGTGCGTGTGGGGCGCCACGAGTGTCGAGCGTTCGCGCGAGGCTTGGCCCATCCTGGACGAGGCCATTCAGTGCTACCACGGCGACCTCGAGTATCGCGACATGCTCGGTTGCCTGTACGAGTTTGGCCAGGGCGAGATCGACGCCGAGGTCGCCGAGAAGCTCGCGTTGCGCCTTAAGTTCGATGCCGAGAACGGCAAGGGCAGCTATCTCAAAGCCCGTTCGAGCGAGATTTGCGAAATGCTTGTTAAACGCTTTGACCTTGATCTCTCCAAAAAGAAGAAGCGTGCTAGCGTTAAAAAATCTGACGCCGCCGAAGACGAGGAGTAACAGATTATGGCGCACGATGTAGTCCTGATTCCCGGTGACGGTATCGGTCCCGAGATTACGCAGGCCATGCGCCGCGTGGTCGAGGCCACCGGTGTCCAGATCAATTGGAATGTCCAGGAGGCCGGTGCCGGCGTCATGGACGAGTTTGGCACGCCGTTGCCCCAGCACGTGCTCGATGCGGTCGCCGAGACCAAGGTTGCCATCAAGGGTCCCATCACCACGCCGGTCGGCACGGGTTTCCGCAGCGTTAACGTTGCCCTGCGCAAGCACTTCGACCTGTACGCCTGTGTGCGCCCCTGCCTGTCGCAGCCGGGCGACGGCTCGCGCTTCCGCGATGTCGACCTGGTCATCGTGCGCGAGAACACCGAGGACCTCTACGCCGGCATCGAGTTCGATGAGGGCGCTGCCGAGGTCGAGGAGCTCTCGCAGCTTGTCGAGCGCTCGGGTCAGAAGACCTTCGCCGCCGATTCCGCCATCTCGATCAAGCCCATCTCCATCGCCAAGAGCCGCCGCATTGTGGAGTATGCCTTTGAGTATGCCCGCCGCTGCGGCCGCAAAAAGGTGACGGCCGTGCATAAGGCCAACATCATGAAGGCGACCGATGGCCTGTTCCTGCGCGTGGCGCGCGAGGTGGCCGCCAACTATCCCGATATCGAGTTCAACGACAAGATTGTCGACGCCACCTGCATGGGCCTGGTCCAAAACCCCAACGACTTCGATGTCCTGGTGCTGCCCAACCTGTACGGCGACATCGTGAGCGACCTGTGCGCCGGCCTGGTAGGCGGCTTAGGCATGGCTCCCGGCTCCAACATCGGCGCCGACTGCGCCATCTTCGAGGCAACGCACGGCTCTGCGCCCGATATCGCTGGCCAGGATATCGCCAACCCCACGGCTGAGATCCTCTCTGCTGCGATGATGCTCGATCACCTGGGCGAGAACGACGCTGCCAATCGCATTCGTGCCGCAGTATCTGCCACGCTCGACGAGGGCGAGCAGGTTACCGGTGACGTGCGTCGTGCCCAGACCGGCTCCGTTGAGGGCGCTGTGGGCACGCAGGCATTTGCCGATGCCGTTATCGCGCACCTGGCCTAAGGTAGGCACGCTGCAAACGCCTAAATAGTACTTAAGTGTTTGCGTATAACCTAAGAATCAATACGCCCGGCGCTCTGTCGGGCGTATTCTATTGAGGACTATGTTTCCTAACAAGGAGTAACCGATATGGGTCTGATTCAAAAGAAGGACGAGAAGGACGAGATCGACGGCATCCAGATCATCGAGCGCGGCGAAGGCCCCGACGGTGACGAGGACGAGAAGATCGACCTGGTCGCCGGTACGTCTGCCGAGCACATTGCTGCCGGTACGACGGCCGAGGAAGAGGACGCCCGTCTGGAGGCTCAGATTGCCGCGGATGCCGCTGACGAGAATCTGATGCCCGAGGCCCAGGATGAGGACGACGATATCCTGAGTTCCGATGAAGACGATCGCGTATCCAAGCACAAGAAGACGATGATCGCCGCCTTTGTGGTTGCAGTCGTGATCGCTGCGGTGGTCGGCTTCTTTATTGGCAATGGCGGCTTTGGCGGCAAGGGTGTCGGCTCGGCGACCCTGACCGAGGACCAGCTCGATTCGACCGTGGCAAGCTATAGCTACAACGGCAAGAAGAGCGATATCACCGCGCGCGAGGCCATCGAGAGCCAGTACAGCCTCGACACCGTCAAGGATAGTGATGGCAACTACACCGCTCCTTCTGCCGACGTTATCCTGTCCTACGTGCGCAACCAGATTCTGCTGGACGCTGCCGAGGACGAGGGCATTACCGTCTCTTCCAAGGAAATGAAGCAGTACGCCGAGGATTCCATCGGCACCTCCGACTACAAGACCATGGCCACGCAGTATGGCGTGTCCAAGGATCAGGCCAAGCAGATCGTCCGCCAGTCCGCGACGCTGCAGAAGCTCTACAAGAAGAAGGTGGGCGATAGCTCCGCAAGCATGCCGACCGCTCCGACCGAGCCTTCTGACGGCAATGAGGACACCGCGAGCAAGGATTACGCCGACTACATCATCAACCTTGCCGGCGACGAGTGGGATAGCGAGAAGGGCACTTGGAAGGACGCCGACAGCACCTACGCTAAGGCCTTTGCCGACGATGCCTTTACGGCCGATAGCGCTACCTATAAGCAGGCCATGACCGCCTACTACACTGCTTATCAGCAGTATTCCTCGCAGGCTTCGAGCGCTAGCTCCAAGTGGACCGAGTACGCTAACGGCCTCTACGCCAAGGCCAACATCAGCATCTACGGCCTGTTTGCGTAAAGAGTCGCACGGCTCATCGAGCATCTAGCCGATAGACAGCAGAAAGTCCGCCAGTACGGAAGTCGTTCTGGCGGACTTTTTGCGTTGAGGGCGTGATTGGCGGCTTAATTATGGCTATTCATCTTTAAGTCCAAAAAGATTATCGGCTTCATCGTCAGGCATATATTCCAGCACATCGCCCGGTTGGCAGTCGAGTGCCCGACATATCGCGTCAAGAGTTGAAAAACGTATGGCAGAAACCTTGCCCGTCTTAATGCGTGACATATTGACCTGGGAGATGCCCACGCGTTCCGCAAGCTCTTTGGATGAGATCTTGCGTTCGGCGAGCATGCGGTCAAGCCGCAGAATAATCATGGATTCCCCCTAGAGCAACTCGTCATCTTGTTTTTGCAGGATATACCCGTAGCGGAAGATACTGGCAATCAGGCAAATAATCAGGCCTGCAAAGAGCATGGAGGGCTCGAATAACTGGCCGGCGAACGCATCCGTAAAGCTGCCGTCAAATCCTGAGAGTATCATTCCCGTGATTACGGCACCAAGAAGCCTCACGGCAACGCCGCCGATAAGGAATAAATGTCCTACTCGACGAAGTGTCTGGTTACATTCAAGGTCAAAGGGCCTGCCTTCCTTTTCAATGTTGAAGAAAAGCCTGCGCACGCTTATCGCGATGGTAAGCGCGAGGCATGTCATCAAGAGGCTCCCTATGGCAGTGTGGCCATCGTGTGCGACGAGCATAAGTGGGGCCTGCGCATCGGTACCGACAATAGCCAGGCACGGCCCTTCGCCGGCTTGAAGTTCTGCGGATTGGAGGCACGACCCTTGGGAGAGGCCGGGCAATATAAGTAGAAGGTCAATCGCAATGACTGCGAGGAGTCCCAGAGCGAGCGCTGTGGTAATGCAGATTGTGGCCCATTTGCAGATGCGAGCGAGCTTCCTCAGTTTGGCTATCGTCTGTTCGCGGCTGATGGTTTCATTCGATATAGATGCGTTTCGGTGGACCATAACCCCTCCAATCGACGTTTTGGATGATACTTGTATCATATCAAAATTAACGATAAACGATAAATAATTACGTATACTGAGTAAGTAATGATTGAAAACGATTAGCGTGAGCTATTAGCTCATTTTGGATGCCGGAGTTTGGCGTTCGGGGGATGAGGACAAATGCCAAAAACTTCCCGTGATCGCGCAAGCGCTCCATCGCGCTTCCCTAATTCATCTGGGAAAACAACTGCAAACGATTGCAAGTAACCGGTGAACGGTCGAAAACTACCGTTCACCGATAATCTCAAAACTGGTTCTAACTGGTATTAAGTCAAAAAGACCAATTCACATATCTTCACAATGACCTGCAATTTTTCTTCACGCTATTTTTAGCCGCCCTGCGTTGTTTAGACACAGGAAAAGATCCGATCTTTTGCCAAAACATTTCGAAACGGTTTCAAAACCGCAGGTAGAAGTGTTAACGACCGGTAAACGGTCGATTTATCACCGTGAGCGGTGCAAAAACGTTTTACCGTATGAATCAAGGAAAGCGACCTCTTCTGGGGTGATATAGTGACAACAACACGTCACGTGGTTACTACCAGTTTAGAAACCACTGGTCTTCAAAGAACGCTTTCCAAGAAGCTTTAAGGGCGAGCGCCCGCTGGCTTCCGAAAATCATCGGACTCAGATTGTACACACCTTCGGAAGGGAAATTTGAATGGTTGGCTTTATTCTTACCGGTCATGGACAGTTCGCACCCGGCCTTGCAAGCGCTATCGCGATGGTTGCTGGCGACCAGCCTGCTTTTACCGTCGTTCCTTTTGAGGGCGACCAGGCCGCATCCTACGGTGAGGATCTCCGCGCCGCTATTACCGCCATGCGCGAGGAGTGCGATGGCGTGCTCGTCTTTACCGACCTGCTTGGCGGCACCCCGTTCAACCAGTCGATGATGATTGCCCAGGATGTCGACAACGTCGAGGTTCTGACTGGCACCAACCTTCCCATGGTTATTGAGCTTCTGTTCCTCCGCGGCAATGCCACGCTCGCCGAGCTTGGCGAGCAGGCCGTGACCGTTGGCCAGACGGGCGTCACCGCCCAGACGGTCGCATCCGTTGCCAGCTCCGAGGAAGAGGATATCTTCGGCGACGAGGACGGCATCTAATGGCCGATTTCGGAGCCAACGTCCTGAGCTCCTCGGTCGCCCTTTTAGGCCTGCTTGTCATCATGGGCTTGATTTACACCATCTGGTCGCAAATCAACATGAAGAAGAAGCAGAAGTACTTCAAGGAGCTGCACACCGAGCTCAAGCCGGGTCAAGAGGTTCTTTTCGCCGGCGGTATCTACGGAACCGTCAAAGGCATCGAAGGCGAGAAGGTCCAGATCAAAGTCCGATCCGGAGCCGTCGTAGATGTTTCGCGTTACGCGATTCAGGAGATCAAGTAACTGTCGTCAGCAAATAACGAAAGGAAGCTGATCAACATGGCAGAACCCAACATTCTTCTTACCCGCATCGATAACCGACTGGTTCATGGTCAGGTTGCCACCCAGTGGAACTCCACCCTGGGCTCCAACCTCATCCTCGTCGCCAACGACGACGTGGCGTCCAACACCATGCGCCAGAACCTCATGAAGATGGCCGCTCCCGCCGGCGTCGCTACGCGTTTCTTCTCTCTGCAGAAGACCATCGACGTCATTGGCAAGGCGAGCCCGCGCCAGAAGATCTTCATCGTGGCCGAAACACCGGAAGACGTGCTTACGCTCGTCAAGGGCGGTGTGCCTATAAAGAAGGTAAACATCGGCAACATGCACATGTCGGAAGGAAAGCGCCAAGTCGCCACCTCCGTCGCAGTTAACGACGAGGATGTCGCTGCGTTTAAAGAGCTGCAGGAATTGGGGGTGGAGTTGGAGATCAGGCGCGTTCCGAGCACGCCTGTTGAGGACACGAGCAAGCTCTTCTCGTAATCCTCGTGATCCACGTTGTCAGGAGTGAAACCCTGACGTTCTGTACGTGAAATCCAAAGTGCGTACATACATTTTGAAAGGAGGAGCAAGATGGAATACTCGATCATCCAGATCGCTCTGGTCTTCGTCGTCACGTTCATCGCGGCAATCGACCAGTTTGACTTCCTCGAGTCTCTCTATCAGCCCATCGTCACCGGCGCCGTCATCGGTCTTATCCTTGGCGACCTCAACACCGGTCTTCTCGTGGGTGGTACCTATCAGCTCATGACGATTGGCAACATGCCGATCGGAGGCGCTCAGCCGCCTAACGCCGTCATCGGCGGCATCATGGCAGCCATTCTCGCTATCGCCACGGGCCTCGAGCCCAACGCGGCAGTCGGCCTCGCCATTCCGTTCGCTCTGCTTGGCCAGCTTGGCGTTACCCTGGTCTTCACGCTTATGTCCCCGCTTATGTCCACGGCCGATAACATGGCTCACAACGCGGACACCAAGGGCATCGAGCGCCTGAACTACTTCGCCATGGCTCTGCTCGGCCTGATCTTCGCTGTCGTCGTCACCCTGTTCTTCATCGCTGGCGCTACCATCGGTCAGACCATCGCTTCTGCCATCCCGACTTGGCTGCAGACCGGTCTCTCCGCTGCAGGCGGCATGATGCGCTTCGTCGGCTTCGCCGTCCTGCTCAAGGTTATGATGAACCGCGATATGTGGGGCTTCTTCCTCATGGGCTTTGGCCTCGCGCTCATCACCGTTGCCAACGATTCGCTGGCAACCCCTGCTCTGCTCATCCTCGCTCTCATCGGCTTCGGCATCGCTTTCTGGGACTTCCAGCAGCAGACCGAGCTGAAGGGTGCAGCTGTTTCTGACGGAGGTGACTTCGAAGATGGCATCTAATGAGTATGTGATCCCGGAGCACTACGAGGATCTCACTCCTGCTCCGCAGCTCGACCAGAAGACCCTCAACAAGATGGCTTGGCGCTCCTGCTTCCTGCAGGCATCGTTCAACTACGAGCGCATGCAGGCCGCTGGCTGGCTTTACTCCATCATCCCCGGTCTGGAGAAGATCCACACCAACAAGAACGACCTCGCGGCTTCCATGAGCCACAACCTGGAGTTCTTCAACACCCACCCGTTCCTCGTCACCTTTGTTATGGGCATCGTGCTTTCGCTCGAGCAGAACAAGGTTGACATCCCCACGATCCGCGCCGTCCGCGTCGCCGCAATGGGCCCGCTCGGTGGTATCGGTGACGCCCTGTTCTGGCTGACGCTCGTGCCTATCACGGCCGGCATCACCTCCAACATGGCCATCAACGGCAACGCCGCTGCACCGATCATCTTCCTGGTGATCTTCAACGTCGTCCAGTTCGCTCTGCGCTTCTGGCTCATGAACTGGTCCTACAAGCTTGGCACCAGCGCTATTGACGCTCTGACCGCCAACATGCAGGCCTTCACGCGTGCCGCTTCCATCATGGGCGTCTTCGTCGTCGGTTGCCTGGTCGTCACCATGGGTGGCACCCAGATCAACCTCCAGATCCCCAACGGCACCACCCGTGGCCTCTCCGCTACTACCGTGATCGTCTCCGAGAAGGAGGCCGAGAACTTCACCGGTATGGAGGGTATCGATACCGAGACCGCTGAGGCCGGTACCATCGCCATGACCGATGAGGACGGCAACGCCCTCACCGCTTCCGATGCCGACGGCAACGCTGTCGAGTGCGGCGTCACCGATCTGGGCAACGGCATGGAGTCCGTTACCTACGGCACCGTTACCGAGGATCCGGTCAACTTCTCTGTTGCCGACACCCTCAACACCATCGTCCCGAAGCTCGTCCCGCTTATGCTTACGCTGCTGCTTTACTACATGTTCGCTAAGCACAGCTGGACCCCGACCAAGGGCATTCTCCTGCTCTTCGTCCTTGGCATCCTGGGCGCTGGCCCGCTTGGTCTCTGGCCGAGCATCTGGTAAGGCTCTAGCTTGAGGGGTGTGTCCCTACGCGGCTCACACCCCGACCCCTTAAGCCATGTGTATGTTAAAAGCCGCGTGCTCGAAAGAGCGCGCGGCTTTTGTTTTCTTGTTGATTCGGGTGTGGCAGACAGATAATGCTAAACACCCTAGGTAGTTAGCCGAATTCGAGCAAAAGGGAGGATAGGATGGCGATCGGAGCGCGTAAGCAACCGCTGTACGATCAGCTGGTCGATATTCTGACCGAAAAGATTGACCATGAATATCGCGCCGGTGACATGATTCCTTCCGAGCGCGAACTTTCGGAGCGCTATGGTCTCTCGCGCACTACGGTACGCCTGGCTCTGCAGGAACTGGAGCGTTTAGGACTGGTGGTTCGGCAGCACGGTCGCGGTACCTTTGTGACCGACCGTTCGGCAAAAGCAACCAATCTTATGCAGTCCTACAGCTTTACCGAGCAGATGCGCGCGATGGGTCGAGAACCCGAGACCACGATTCTCGAGTTTTGCGAGATGGAGGCCGATAAGAATCTGGCCGAGCATATGGGATTGCGCATCGGTGATCGCATTTTTAAGCTCAAGCGCCTTCGTTCTGCCGACAACATGCCCATGATGGTCGAACGCAGCTATCTACCGGTTCGTCAATTTCTGTCCCTAAAGCGACCACTGCTAGAGCGTAAGCCGCTTTACGATGTGATTGAGCAAGACTTTCAGCAAAAGATACGCGTGGCCGAAGAGGAGTTCTATGCGAGCATAGCCCGTCCCACCGATGCTCACCTTTTGGGAATTGTCGAGGGCTCGCCTGTGCTCGATTTGGTCAGGACTACGTATAACGAGTCAAACGAGGTAGTGGAGTACACACTCTCGGTTGCTCGTGCCGATCAGTTTAAATACAAGGTCTACCACCAGCGTAGCAACTAGTGCTCGCATCGTTTCCATATGGTGATTCTTTGCATTTAACTGGTTACTACCAGATAACCAACCGAAGTGTATAATTGCACGTCAGAGGATTACTTCTAGAGAGAGGTATTAGAAATGCTCGAGAAGAGTGTCGAGGAGCTCACCGAGCTCGGCGCCCAGATCACCACGGCCGAGATTGCTCAGCAGCCCGAGCTTTGGCGCGATACGCTCAACATCTATCGCGAGAACAAGGAGACCATCGAGGCCTTCCTGGCCGAGGCTCGCGCTATGGGCGAGGGTCGTCTGTCCGTTGTCTTCACCGGTGCCGGTACGTCCGACTACGTTGGCGATACCTGCGCCCCGTACCTGCGTCACGCTGGCAACACTGATCTCTACGACTTTAAGCCCATCGCCACGACCGACATCGTGAGCGCCCCGCGCGACTTCCTGCGCGCCGAGGATCCCACGCTCGTGGTTTCCTTTGCCCGCTCTGGCAACAGCCCCGAGAGCCTTGCCGCCGTTGCCGTTGCCAAGGAGCTCGTCCACAACGTCAAGTTCCTCAACATCACCTGCGCTCCCGAGGGCAAGCTTGCCGTCGAGTCTGCCGATGATCCCAATGCGCTGACGCTGCTCATTCCGCGCGCCAACGACAAGGGCTTCGCCATGACCGGTTCTTATTCCTGCATGACCCTGCTCTCCACCCTTATTTTCGACACTGCCTCTGACGAGCAGAAGGCCGAGTGGGTCGAGACGATTGCCAAGATGGGCGAGGAGGTCATCTCCCGTGAGCCTGAGATCGCCGATTACCTGGCTGGCGATTTCAACCGCGTGACCTACTTGGGTTCTGGCTCCTTCGGTGGCCTTGCTCAGGAGAGCCAGCTCAAGATCCTCGAGCTCGCTCACGGTCTGGTCGCTACTTCCTACGACACCTCCATGGGCTATCGTCACGGACCTAAGTCCTTCGTCGACGATAAGACGCTCGTCTTCGTGTTCGTCAACAACGACGCCTACACCCGTCAGTACGACATCGACATCCTCAACGAGATCGGTGGCGACAAGATCGCTCAGCACACCGTTGCCGTTCAGCAGGATGGCGCTACCGTCTACGAGGGCGAGTCCTTCACCTTTAAGGGCTACGAGGTGCTTCCCGAGGGCTACCTTGCCCTGCCGTTCGTGATGTTTGCCCAGGCAATCAGCCTGCTCAACTCCGTGCGCGTGGGCAACACGCCCGATACGCCGAGCCCCACCGGCACGGTCAACCGCGTGGTTAAGGGCGTGACGATTCACCCCTTCACCGCTTAATCGCGTCCCCCTGTAAGGGCGCCCGTCCGCTCATAACGGCGGGCGGGCGCTTTTTGTTTTTACATGGACCGGGTATAAGCATTACCACAGTCAACTGCTTTAGAAGCAAGGAGTGCATATGAGCACGTACGCAATTAAGGCTGACAAGTTCTTCTTGCCGGCAGGCCCGCAACTGGGCGGCTATCTTATGGTCGAGGATGGCGTTTTTGGCGCCTGGCAGACCGATGAGCCCTCTTGCGAGATTAAGGACTACACGGGATCGTGGATCGCACCGGGTATGGTCGATACTCACATCCATGGCTTTTATAACCACTCGACTACCGATAACGACCCCGAGGGTATCGATATCAGCTCGACTGAGCTCGCCCGTCGCGGTACCACCAGCTGGCTGCCCACGACGTTCACCGATGGCGTCGAGCAGATCAAGGATGCCTGCGCCGCCATCGCCCAGGCTGACGAGGGCCGCGGCCCCGACTTCTGCGGTGCTCGCATTCAGGGCATCTACCTGGAGGGCCCCTTCTTTACCATGAAGCACGTGGGCGCGCAGAACCCCGCTTATCTTATCGATCCCTCCGAGGAGGTCTTCGATCAGTGGCAGGAGGCTGCGGGTGGTCGCATCGTTAAGAGCGCCATGGCGGCCGAGCGCGACGGTGCCGCTGCTTATGCGGCTGCTCTGAACGCCAAGGGTGTGGTGACCAGTATCGGTCACTCCGACGCCACCTACGATGAGTGCATCGCCGCCATCAACGCCGGTGCCAGCTGCTTTACGCATACCTATAACGGCCAGCGCGGGCTGCATCACCGTGAGCCCGGTGTCGTGGGCGCTGCCATGTCCACGCCCGAGACCTACGCCGAGATCATCTGTGACGGCAAGCACGTAAACCCTGCCGCCATCAAGGCGCTGCTGCAGGCAAAGGGCTGGCAGCACACGGTGCTCATCACCGACTGCCTTGGCTGCGGCGGCATGCCCGAGGGCAGCTATACCAGCGGCGGCATGGACGTCATCATGAAGGACAACCTGTGCTGGCTCGCCGACGGCAAGAGCATTGCCGGCTCGGTGCTCACGCTTGCCCAGGGCGTCAAGAACATTGTCGATTGGGGCATCGCCAGCGCTGATATCGCCATTCGCATGGCAACCGAGGTGCCGGCTCGCTCTGCGCACATCGAGGATAAGTGCGGCAGCATCATGCCGGGTCGCGACGCCGACTTTGTCGTGTTCGACCATGAGCTCACCCTCGTCGAGACGTATGTTGGCGGCCAGAGCGTCGGCAACGCCTTTACCGAGTAACGATAGAAAAAGACGGCGGGCCCGAATCTGCTCGGACCCGCCGTATGGGTTAAACGCTCAAAAGCACCTTAACAGTTACAGCTTGTTAGCGATCTTCTTTGCCGTGCGCTTGACGCCGGCCACAAGACCCCCCGCGGGATGCTCCTTTTCGTATGCTAGACGCTTCTCGCGCTTGGCGTACTCTTCGACGATGATGTCGCCATACTCGTCTTCGATCTTGTCGAAGAAGTCGACGGCGCCCTTAATTTCCTCAGCGGTCGGGTGTCCCTTCTGGACGCCGCCGGTGAGTTTGAACGGCCCCCACGTATCAAAGCCGGGACAGCCGTAGACACCCATAAAGATGGCCTGCCTCATGCGGCAGATGCCATCGATATCCTTGCCGTACCACTTGTTTTTGCCACCGTAGGTCATAAGGCCAAACACCTTGTCCTGCGGCTGCAGCACGTTCGTGAGCACGCGCGCCATATCTTTGTCGATCTCGGAGTAATAAATGCCCGTGGCGACGCCGATCAGATGGTATTCGTGCAGGTCGGGGTACTCGTTTTTACCGAGTGACTTCACGTCGAGGGTATCGATTTCGGGGTGCGCCTCGACGATGGCGTCCACGAGCTTTTTCGTATTGCCGTGGTGGCGTGAGGCATAAAGGATGATGGTTCGCATAAGAAGGCCTTTCAGCTGTAATTGCATCAATGTCTGTATGGTACCCCGTTGCATGCCTGGGAAACCGGACGCATCGATGAACGTGCGGGTTTGTCCTTTGGTCAGGGCCGAGACGGGTTCTTGCGAGCAAAAAGCAGTTGTTCGAAAGGATGGACAATGGAATACGCTCTCTCCAACGATTCGATTTCTATCAAGGTCTCCACGGCCGGTGGTTCGTTTACCTCGATTGAGGCTGGAGGTCGCGAGTACTTGTGGCAGGGCGATCCCGCCGTGTGGTCCGGCCAGGCACCGATTTGCTTCCCGATTTGCGGAGGTTTGCGCGATAACAGCGCCATGACGTTTGCCGGACATCATGTGAAGCTCGCCCGCCACGGCTTTGCGCGCAAGCAGGAGTGGAAGCTGTTGAGCCAAAGCACAAACGAGCTGGCTATGTGCCTGGCTTCGGAGGATAACGCCGCGCTGCTGAGCGATTATCCGTATCCGTTTAAGCTTGTCGCCCGCTATACGCTCGAGGACGCCGCCGTGCGCGTCTCCTATGAGGTTACCAACGAGGGCACCGAGGACATGCCTTTCTTTATCGGTGGACACCCCGGCTTTAGGTGCCCGCTCGATGAGGGCGAGGCCTATACGGACTACGAGTTGCGTTTTGAGAAAGACGAGGCTGCTGAGCTTTGCACTGCCGTCCCCTCGACTGGCTTGATTGACGTGACCAACCGCTCCAAGAACCCCATGGTGGGAAAGACGCTGCCTCTGTCACATGAGCTCTTCGATTTTGCGGAGACCATCTTTGACGTGCTCGAGAGCCGTCAGGTCACGCTTTCCAAAAAGGGCGAGGACAAGGGTGTTCGCCTGAGCTTTGAGGGCTTCCCGTACCTCATTGTGTGGGGCAAGCCCGAGGGTGATTTTGTGGCAGTTGAACCCTGGGGCGGCCTCTCGACCTGTTCCGATGAGGATGACGTGCTTGAGCACAAGCGCGGCTGCCTTATCGCCAAGCCCAAAGAAACCATCGTGCGCTCGTTCACAATCGAGATTCTGTAGTCGCATGTAGCCAATTCGTTTTGCAAGGCATAAGGAGCCTGCGAGATAAGGAGCTAGAAATGATCCTCACCGTTACGATGAACCCGTCCGTCGATACGCGCTATCAGCTCGATGAGCTCGTCATTGACGACGTAAACCGTGTGACGCCCGAAAAGACCGCCGGCGGCAAGGGCCTTAACGTAGCCCGCGTCCTTGGTCAGCTGGGCGACGACGTTGTGGCAACCGGCCTGCTTGGTGGTCATATGGGCGCCTATATGACCGAGCTCATGGATGCCAATGGCATTAAGAATGATTTTGTGCCCATCAAGGGCGAGACCCGCATCTGCCTTAACATCCTTCATGCCGGTAACCAGACCGAGCTGCTCGAGAGCGGCCCGACGATTGCCCCCGAGGAGCTCGATGCCTTTACCGCCAAGTTTACCGAGCTTGCGGGTAAGGCCGACGTCGTTACCATCTCGGGTTCGCTGCCCCGCGGCGTCGAGGCAGACTACTATGCCAAGATCACGGGCATTGCCGAGAACGCCGGCGCCAAGGTGCTGCTCGATACCTCGGGTGCTTCGCTCGAGGCTGCGCTCAAGTCCAAGGTCAAGCCTGAGCTGGTTAAGCCTAACCTGACCGAGATCAACGGTCTTCTGGGCACGAGCTTTACCACCGACGATGTGGACGAGCTCCGTTCCGCGCTCGCCTCTGACGCCCGCTTCTCCGATATCCCCTGGGTCGTCGTATCCATGGGCGCTGCCGGCTCAGTTGGCTTCCACAATGGCCGTGCGTTCCGCGCCAAGACCCCCGATATCCCCGCCGTTAACGCTACGGGCTCTGGCGATTCGACCATTGCCGGCTTCGCACATGCGATTGCTGCCGGCGCCGACGACGAGACGGTGCTGCGTACCGCCAACACCTGCGGCAAGCTCAATGCCATGGATCCCATGACTGGCCACTTGGTTATGGATCGTTGGGACGAGGTTTACAACGGCGTTGTCGTGACCGAGCTGTAGGAGCTTGTGCTGCGGCCCCGGCATCGGTTGCTAGCTCATGTCGACGACAGGTGCAGTAGCATTATGCCGGGGCGCGACGCCGACACTGTCGTGTTCAATCCCGACCTTACCCTGGTCGAGACGCATGCGGGTGGCAACAGCGTCGGTAATGCGTTTGCCGAGTAGCCGCCAAAGAAACGATCCGAGAGGGGATTTAGATGATTTACGGTGCATTGGGCGATATCGAGGAGTACCGTGGAATGCTCAAGGGCCTCGACGTGCTGATCGATTGGCTCGAGGAGAACGATCCGGCGAAGCTCGAGGTCGGCAGCCATCCGATTCTGGGCGACAAGGTCTTTGCGAACGTCATGGCTCCCACGACGCGTCCCGAAGCCGAGGCTCACTATGAGACGCATCAGCGCTATCACGACCTGCAGATCGACGTCGAGGGTCGCGAGGCCTTTAAGGTTGCCACGGGCAGCCTGACGCTGGTTCAGGAGTTTGACGAGAAGGACGACTACGATCTGGTCGATTCCGACGCCTCGATCGCCGGCGATCTTGCTGACGACAAGTTTGCGCTGTTTGTTGCCGGCGAGCCTCACATGCCCACGCTCGAGTTCCCGGGCGATGGCGCGCAGCCGGTCAAGAAGATCTGCTTTAAGCTGCTTGCAGACGCTTACTGGGAGGAGTAACGAGCCGCTCGGCTGAGCTGTTCGTTTTGCGAGCGTTATCCCTTGGAGGAACGCGCTTGGGCCCCGCTGATCGCGGTTCCTTTGGGGATTGCGGTTGGCGGGGCTTTTGTTGAGTAGGAGAGTTTCCGGCGGCGTTGTGCTTGGATTGGCGGATGTGCGCCCGAAATCGGCAACAAAAAAGCCGCCCGAAGGCGGCTATCTTGTGCAATGGAGCCAGCGACCGGGCTCGAACCGGTGACCCCCGCTTTACGAG
>JAXJCG010000014.1:0-18914 GCA_036302525.1 Collinsella sp.
ATCGCTCCATGCTCCTATTAGGTCATGCGGCGGTCTCGGCTCGCCGCGGCCCGCGCGGGACATGTCAGGAAACGAGGGCAGCCCTGTGGGCGCCAGCGGAATGTGGGGTCACCGCGCGGTCCGCATCTGATGGTGTCGACGCCAATGGTATATGGATGCGCCATCGACGTCTTCAATTAAGAAGATATCAGTGCGGAATGTTCCGGAGAGAAGTCCCCGTCCCGCCCCCGGATTCCCTGCGTTTACGGCCTTGAGGTCGGCGTGGGCGGAGAATGTGGTTGATGGGGATACGTGTCCCTTTCGCTGTTTCGCGGCTTTGCCGCGAAAAGCGCGTTACTTTGGGATGGGTGGGGAACGTGGTTGTTGCGGCAACTGATCCCCGCCAGAAATTACCCTTGGCATACTTGCGCGAAAGCCTACTGGTGCTACACTTGCAATTGCTGTTTCAGGGCGGGGTGAAATTCCCCACTGGCGGTAAATCGGGCGGTGCCAAAGGGGTACCGTGGCGCAGGTAAAGTGCCTGCGACCGAGCCGATGAGTCCGCGACCCGTGTGTGCGTTGGTTCGCATGCCGGCTGAACTGGTGAGATCCCAGTACCAACGGTTAGAGTCCGGATGAAAGAGGCAGGTGATCTTATGTCTGAACAGTCGCAGCATATCCATTTTGAGAACACGAATAGGTGGAGCACCAAACAGCTCGTTACCATGGCGCTGATGTGCGCCTTGGGCGCCCTGTTTATGTATGTGCAGCTGCCCATCCTTCCTTCGGCGCCGTTTTTGACGTATGACCCGTCGCTGGTGCCGGCGATGGTGTGTGGATTTGCGTATGGCCCTGGTGCCGGCACAGCTGTTGCCGCTATGGCGATCGTTATCCATGCGCTTACCACGGGCGATTGGGTCGGTGCGCTTATGAACTTGGTTGCCACGCTGGGCTATATTCTGCCTGCGGCTATCGTCTATCAGAAGATGCACACCTACAAGGGTGCCGTGATTGGCCTGGTGCTCGGCGTCATTGCCGCTACAGCGCTGTCTATGGTCGCAAACCTTACTATTGGCGTATGGTTCTGGTATGGCTCGGCCGATGTGATTCTGCCGCTCATGCTTCCCGCTGTTTTGCCGTTTAACCTCATCAAGACTGTGCTTAACTCGGTACTCACGCTGGCGGTGTACAAGGCGGTCTCTAATCTCATCACGCCCAAGAAGGACCAGGTCAAAGGCCGCGCATGATTGAGTGTCGGGGCGTTTCCTTTAGCTATGACGGTGCCGTGCCGGCGCTCGACGGCGTCGATCTAAACATCGAGGACGGCGAGTTTTTCTGCATCCTCGGTGGTAATGGGTCGGGCAAGTCGACGTTTGCCAAGCATCTGAATGCACTGTTGCAGCCCGATGCGGGCACGGTGCGTATCAACGGTATGGATGCGTCCGACCTCGAGCTGGTCTATGACATTCGTTCGACTGCGGGCATGGTATTCCAGAATCCCGATGATCAGCTGGTGGCAACGCTTGTCGAAGATGACGTTGCGTTCGGTCCCGAAAACCTTGGCGTGCCATCGGCGCAAATTGCGCAGCGCGTACGCGAGGCGCTGAAGGGCGTGGGCCTGGTGGGCTTTGAGCGCCACGAGACCCATGCGCTTTCGGGTGGTCAAAAGCAACGCGTGGCGCTTGCCGGCGTGCTCGCCATGGAGCCGCGCGTTCTCATTTTGGATGAGGCCTCCTCGATGCTCGATCCGCGCGGACGCAAGGGTCTTATGAAAGCGTGCCGCGCACTTCACGATCGTGGCATGACTATCGTGATGATTACGCACTTTATGGAGGAGGCCGCCGAGGCCGATCGTGTCGCGGTGTTTCGGGCGGGGCACGTTGCCATGCTCGGTACGCCCGAGGAAATCTTGACGCGGGCGGATGAGCTTGCGCAGCTCAACCTGGATATGCCGGCGTCGTGCTGCCTAGGTAGGGCACTTCGTGCGAAGGGCGTGCCCGTTTGCGCGCAGGTGCGTGAGGCGGATATGGTCGCCGAGATTGCGCAGGCTTATGCCGAGCGAAGTAGGGCAGGCATCGCGGGGCAGTCTTCCGTATCCCAGTCGGAAATCGCTGACGGCACTGTTCCGGTAGACAACGAGGGCAACGCGTCGGAGCCCGTCATCGAGCTATCCCATGTTTCGTACAGTTATTCGCTCAGTCCGCGCGAGCGCCGCCGCTGGCATAAGCGCTCGGCCACTGCGGGCAAATCGAGCAAACAGGCTCTCTGGGGAAACGACCCCAGCAGCCCGTGGGCGCTGCGCGGTGTATCGCTGACGGTGCGCCGCGGCGAGTTCCTGGGCTTGGCAGGTCATACCGGTTCGGGTAAGTCGACGCTGGTCCAGCATCTCAACGGTTTGATTCGCCCCCAGGAGGGATCCGTTCGCGCGCTGGGGCTCGATCTGTCAAACAAGAAAGACGCCGCTGCGGTTAAGGCCAAGGTCGGCGTGGTGTTTCAATACCCTGAGCGTCAGCTGTTTGCCGAAACCGTGGCGCAGGACGTGGCGTTTGGTCCGCATAACCTTGGCTTGCCGCAAGATGAAGTCGACCGTCGTGTCGAGTCATCGCTCTCACGCGTGGGCCTCGACCTTTCCACGGTCGGCGACAAGAGTCCCTTTGAGCTTTCGGGCGGTCAGCAACGGCG
The DNA here is from genome assembly GCA_036302525.1 of Collinsella sp. Classification (GTDB taxonomy): domain Bacteria; phylum Actinomycetota; class Coriobacteriia; order Coriobacteriales; family Coriobacteriaceae; genus Collinsella. The sequence goes on from JAXJCG010000014.1 coordinate 2,662, forward strand.
TGTGGCATTCGCCGGCGTACTCGCCATGGAGCCCGAAGTCCTGGTACTCGATGAGCCCATGGCTGGGCTCGATCCGGCTGCTCGCAGGGATTTCCTAGGGCTCATCGATCGACTCCATCGCGAGGGCCTGGCCGTTGTCATGGTTTCGCACAGCATGGATGACCTGGCAAATTGTTGTGACCGTATCGTTGTGATGAACGAGGGCGCGGTGTTTGCCGAGGGAACGCCCTCTCAGGTTTTTGCGCACGCGAACGAGCTTAAATCAATCGGCTTGGGTGTTCCCGCTGCCCAGCGCATGGCGCTGGCGCTTGCGAAGGCAGGCGTGCCGCTGCGCTTTGACGGCCTCTATACGGTTGAGTCGCTGACAGACGAGTTGGTGGACATGCTAATCGGTCGCTCGGGCGGTCCTTCTAACGTCGCGGACATTGCTAAATCCAAGACGGTCGCGCGAGAGGAGGGCTGCTGATGGAGGCGTTTTCGTTTGGCAGCTACTATCCCGGCGATAGTGCGATCCACCGCCTGGACCCGCGAACTAAGTTGCTCTTGGGCTTTGTGTTTCTGATCACGACGCTCACGGTCAGCAGCTTCCGCGGACTGGCCCCGGTCGCAATCTTCGTTGTCCTGATCTATACCGTGTCCCGGGTGCCGTTGCGCCGGGTCCTATCATCGATGGCACCATTGCTGGCGATTGTCGTGGTGGTCGCAGTGCTCAACCTGTTTTCCGACCAGAGCGGGCGCATTCTGTGGCAGCTTGGCTTTTTGCAGATAAGCGAGGGCTCACTGCGTTCTGCCGCCTTTATGGCGTGCCGCCTGACGTTGATGATGGCCGGCATGAGCGCCATTACACTCACCACGCCGACGCTCGACCTCACCGCGGGCTTTGAGCGCCTGCTCGCGCCGTTTGCGCGTGTGGGACTTCCTGCGCACGAGCTCGGCATGATCATGGGTATCGCGCTACGCTTTATGCCGCAGTTTGCCACCGAGATGAAGCAGACAGCCGATGCGCAGGCGAGCCGCGGTGCGCGCGTGACGGGAGGCCCGCTCGGCGGCGTGCGTATGCTCGGCAGTGTGGCGATTCCGCTGTTCACGGGCGTGTTCCGCCATGCCGAGACGCTGTCTGCTGCCATGGATGCACGCTGCTATCACGGCGAGCAGGGCCGCACGCGCCTGCATGCGCTTGCATTTGGCCGTGGCGATGCGTTGGCGGCGGTGGTGACGGCGTTGCTGCTCATCTGCGTCATCGTCATCAATCTTCAACTTGTTTAGGCGCGATTCGAGCGCAAGAAAGGGGTCCCTATGACCGACAACGACCGCACGGCTCAGCTTGAGCGCGCCTGTTCATATCTCAGGCGCATTCCGGCGTGGTATCTGGCCACGACCGATGTGGCCGACGGGCATCAGCCCCGCGTGAGGCCGTTTTCGTTTGCCATGGTCGATGACGGTAAGTTGTGGTTTTGCACGTCGCGCGACAAGGACGTGTGGGCGGAGCTGAGTGCGAATCCCAAGTTTGAGCTCTCGGGCTGGAAGCCGGGGGAGTGTTGGATCGTGTTGACCGGCGAGGCCGCACTTGAGGACGACGCAGTTGCGAGCGACAAGGTGCGTCAAGCAGGCTTTAAGCACATGGTGGGCATTGGCGAGGAACACGAGAGTGCCAACGACGGCCGCCTTGCGTTCTTTTCGGTCCGCAACATTGCCGCGCGGTTCTGCGATATCGACGGCAGCGAGGAGCGCCTGGAGCTCTAGCTCGCACGATCCAGGCTCCCAAACTAGCTAGTACAGGAGGAAACGTGGACGGATTGAATACGGTTTTGGAGTATCTGACGTCGGTGCCGGCGTGGTATCTGGCGACGAGCGTGGACGGGCAGCCACATGTGCGTCCGTTCTCGTTTGCACAGATTCAGGACGGCAAGCTGTGGTTTGTGACAGCGCGCACTAAAGATGTGTGGCAGGAGCTGCTGCAAAACCAACGCTTTGAGGCCACGAGTTGGTGGCCGGGCCATGGCTGGCTCATCTTGCGCGGGCGTGCCGGCTTGGATGACCGGGCTTTAGACGAAATGCGCGAAGCCGGGTGGAAGCATCTAGAGCGCCTGGGCGAGCACTATGAGGGTCCTAACGACCCCACGCTCGTCTTCTTTAGCGTCGAGGATCCTGAGGCTTTTATCTGCAATCACGACGAATGGGTGCCGGTCGAGCTCTAGCCAGCTGGCTCATCCCAACAACTTAGTTTTCGCATGGACGGGCCCCGTGTTGCCCGGCGCCGTAAGGAGTGCCGGTCGATACGGGGCCCGCTCAATTTGTCAATTCCTTCAAGCGAATGTGTCGGGAATGTTTCAATGCATGAACATACAAGCCATTTACGTGTTCATGCATCTTTTGGTGCTAAAGTTTCAACCCACCTCATAACGACTGCTGAGAAATGCGCATCGGTGCATAAATCGCAGACAAGGAGTCTGATATGTCTTTGAAGGTTGGAATCGTCGGCGCGGCTGGATATGCCGGAGCCGAGCTCATTCGCCTCGTGCTTGGCCATCCCGAGTTTGAACTTGTTGCCATTACGTCCAACGCCGATGCCGGCCAGCCGCTGTCCGCGGCGTATCCGAGCTTTGCTGGCGTGAGCGACCTGGTTTTCACCACGCATGACGCCCCCGAGCTCAAGAGCTGCGACGCCGTCTTCTTGGCCGTGCCGCACACGGCTGCCATGGCACAGGTGCCCGCACTGCTTGCATCTGGCGTCTCCTGCTTTGATCTTTCGGCCGATTACCGTCTGAGCGACGCGTCCGTCTTTGAGACATGGTATGCCGCCGAGCACACGAGCCCCGAGCTGCTCAAGACCCGCGCTTTTGGCCTGCCCGAGCTGTTCTGCCAGGACTTGGAGACCGCCGCATCCGATTATGCTGACGGCAAGTCCGTGCTGGTCGCCTGCGCCGGCTGCTATCCCACCGCAACGAGCCTTGCTGCCGCTCCTGCCGAGCGTGCCGGCTGGGTTGCCCAGAGTGGCCCTGTGATCGTCGATGCCATCAGCGGTGTGACGGGTGCCGGCAAGTCCTGCAACGCCCGCACCCACTTTTGCAGTGCGGACGAGAACCTAGAAGCCTATGGCGTGGGTAAACATCGCCACACGCCCGAGATTGAGCAAATCCTTGGCTTAACCGATCGCGTCGTCTTTACCCCGCATCTGGCACCGCTCAAGCGCGGCCTGCTCTCCACGGTGACGATGCCGCTTACGCCGCAGGCTATCGATACCTTGACCCTTGAGGACGTTGTCGACTATTACAAGCAGTTCTACGCTGGTCGCACCTTCGTGCGCGTGCTCGATGCCGGTCAGCAGCCCAAGACGGCTTCGGTCGTCGGCACCAACGCCGCCCAGATTGGCCTCGCGCTCAACAAGCGCGCGGGCGTGCTGGTGGCGACGGGCGCCATCGACAATCTGTGCAAGGGCGCTGCGGGCCAAGCAGTCCAGTGCGCCAATATCGTCTTTGGCTTTGACGAGCGACGAGGCTTGCCCACAGTGGCGTGCCCGGTGTAGCACATTCGATTGTTAACGATTTGGTAGTCGGGCATCGAGTGGGGCGCCACTCTTAAGCTGGTCTCATGATCACGACTGGCATGGCGCACCAACCGATGTCCGTTTTTTGTTTGACATAAGGAGTCATAAAGACGATGAATACCGAGCTGTTTGATATCAAGATTCGCGCCGTCGAGGGTGGCGTTACGGCTGCGGCTGGTTTTAAGGCTGCAGGCATCCACGCTGGGTTCCGCAAGAACCCCGAGCGTCTGGATTACGCGCTCGTCGTGCCCGATAAACCCTGTCCCGGCGCCGGCGTGTTTACCACCAATCGCTTTTGCGCGGCACCCGTGCAGGTGAGCCGTGCCAACCTGGGCGGTGCCGACAAGGGCTACGGAATCATCGCCGGCGTTTCGGTCAACTCTGGCAATGCCAACGCCGCCACGGGTGAGACCGGCCTTGCATGCGCGCGCGAGACGTGCAGCATCGCATCGCAGGTCATCGGCTGCGGGCCCCAGCAGATTCTGGTTGCCTCCACGGGCGTGATTGGCCAGATTCTGCCGATCGACACGTTTGAGACCGCCATTCCTGCTGCCTACGAGGCGCTCTCCGCCCACGGTGGAGCCGATGCCGCTCGCGCCATCATGACGACCGACACGCACTCCAAGGAGTACGCCGTGTCCTACGTCAGTGAGGCTGCGGGTCATGCGGGCAATGTCTATACGGTAGGCGGAATGTGCAAGGGCTCGGGCATGATTATGCCCAACATGGCCACCATGATCGCAGTTATCACCACCGATGCCCCCGTCGAGCCTGCGGCACTTCATACCCTGCTGCTCTCGACCGTCAAGCAGACCTTTAACAAGGTAACGGTCGATTCCGACACCTCGACCAACGACACCTGCATCATGCTTGCCTCCGGCGCCGCTGCCGCAGATGCCGAGCCTATCGTCGAGGGCTCCGATGCCTTCGACGAGTTGGCATTTGCCGTGCACGAGGTGTGCGAGAGCCTGGCGCGCAATATCGCCGCCGATGGCGAGGGCGCATCCAAGCTTGTTACGGTCAACGTTACCGGCGCCGTGAACGACGAGGAGGCCGATATCGCCGCTCGCGCCGTTGCCAACTCGCCGCTCGTTAAGACCTGCATCGCCGGCCACGACTGCAACTGGGGCCGCGTCGCCATGGCACTCGGCAAGTGCGGCGTGAAGTTTAATCAGGAAGACGTTTCCATCGACATGATGGGCATGCCTGTCTGTCGCGATGGTCTGACTGTTCCCTTTGACGAGGGCGAGGCTCTACGACGTTTCGAGGCGCCCGAGATCGTGATCTCGGCCGACCTGGGCGCAGGCGACGCGGCAACGACCGTGTGGACCTGCGACCTCACGCACGAGTACATCTCCATTAACGGTGACTACCGTTCCTAGATTCCAGGCACGCTGCGCATCTTGCCGCGATTGCGGACAGCGGAGCACGGCGCGATAACGATACGAAAGACGAGGCAGATTATGAAATTCGCACGCGATTGTCGTTCGAGCGAATCCAACGAAGCAACCGCGCAGCTGCTGTTCGAAGCACTGCCGTGGATTAAGAACCTGACCGGCAAGACGGTTGTTATCAAATATGGCGGAGCCGCCATGGTTGATGAGCAGCTGCGCCGCGACGTGATGAGCGACATCGTTTTGCTCAAGATCATCGGTATGCGCCCCGTCATCGTGCATGGCGGTGGCAAGGCTATCAACGAGGCGCTCAGCCACTACGACATCCCCGTCGAGTTTAAGAACGGCCAGCGCGTGACTACGCCTGCCACCATGGACATCGTGCGTGAGGTACTGGGCGGCAAGGTCAATCAGGAGCTGGTCGCGGCGCTCAACTACCACGGCAACCTAGCCGTGGGCGTGTCCGGCAGCGACGCCGGCACCCTTATCGCCGAGCCGCTCGACCCAGAGCTCGGCCGCGTGGGCAAGGTCACGCACGTCAACACCGACTATATCGAGCGCTTACTCGATAGCGAGTACATCCCCGTCATCGCTACCGTCGCGGCGGGGGAGGACGGCGGTTTCTTCAACATCAACGCCGACACCGCCGCCGGTGCCGTTGCCGCGGCGCTCCACGCGCATAAGGCGATCTTTTTGACCGATGTCGATGGCCTGTACAAGGACTTTAGCGACAAGGACTCGCTTATCTCCAACCTAACGCTCGACGAGGTTAACGAAATGCTCTACGGCGGCGAGGTCGATAAGGGCATGATTCCCAAGCTGCGCGCGGCCGTCGATGCGCTTACCGGCGGCGTATTTCGTGCCCACATCATTAACGGTACTACGCCGCATTCGCTGCTCCTGGAGCTGCTGACCGATGCCGGCGTCGGCACCGTGATCCATTCCACCGAGACGGCTTACGAGTTCGATACGCATCCGCATCCGCTTTCGACGTTTGCTGCGCGTCTGACCGAGAACCTTGACGAGGTCGAGAAGCTTCAGACGGTCTAGCTGACCCGCAGCCGCCCCATTCCTGCACCCATAGCCCCGCGCCGTCTGGCGCCCAACGAAAGGCATCCCATGTCACTTGCAGCTCAGCAATCGCTTGAATCCCATTACGTTATGCATACCTTTGGCCGCTCTCCGGTCGAGTTTGTCGAGGGTCACGGCATGAAGCTCACCGGCGACGATGGCCGTGAGTACCTCGACTTTCTTGCCGGCATCGGCGTGTGCAGCCTAGGTCATGGCAACCTGGCTGTGCTCTCGGCGCTCGAGGCGCAGACCAAAAAGCTCATGCATGTCTCTAATTACTTCTACATTGAGCAGCGCGGACAGGTCGCGGCGCTGCTGTCCAAGCTTGCTAACGACGACGTAGATGGTGCGCGCGTGCTTGCCGATGCTATTGCCGCCGTCGATGAGACCACGGCAGCTGCTCTTGGTGCCCCGGCTGCGGGCGAGCAGGTGTGGGAGACGTTCTTTGCCAACTCCGGCGCCGAGGCCAACGAGGGCTCGATGAAGCTTGCGCGCCTGTACGCCAAGCGTGCCGGTAATGGCGGCAACACTATCGTGTGCATGCGCGGCGGCTTCCACGGCCGTACGCTCGAGACCATTGCCGCCACCATGCAGGATTGGCTGCAGGACAGCTTCCGCCCGCTGCCGGGTGGCTTTGTGGCCTGCACGCCCAACGATGTGGACGAGCTGCGTGCGATCTTTAAGCAGCTGGGGAGCGAGATTTGCGCCGTGATGCTCGAGCCGATCCAGGGCGAGAGCGGTGTGCATCCCATGACCGAGGAGTTTATGGCTACGGCGCGCGACTTGGCGCACGAGGTGGGTGCCGTGCTTATCGCCGACGAGGTCCAGTGCGGCATCTTCCGCTCCGGCAAGCCGTTTGCATTCCAAACCTATGGCGTGGAGCCCGACATCATGAGCCTTGCCAAGGGCATTGCCGACGGCGTGCCCATGGGTGCCGTCGTGGCAAAGAAGGAGATTGCCGACGTGTTTAAGCCGGGCGACCACGGCTCGACCTTTGGCGGTAGCTGCCTGGCCATTGCGGCGTGCGCCGCGACGCTCTCCGCGCTCGTACGCGGCGATTATGCCGACCATGCTGCCAAGGTAGGCGCCTATATGGAGGCAAAGCTCGCCAAGCTGCCTAACGTGACCGAGGTACGTGGCCGCGGCTTGATGCTCGGCTGTGATTTGGATGATGCTGCGGGCGACGCGCATGATGTTGTTGCCCGCGCGCTGGCCGCCGGTGCCGTGATTAACGCAACGGGTGCCCATACGCTGCGTTTCCTGCCGCCGCTCGTCTGCGAGGAAGCCGACGTGGACAGTCTGATCGAGATCCTGTCGGACGTCTTGGGCTAACGCGGCGCAATAACCCAATTTGGACCGGGTTCCGGACTGTGGGCGTGTCCTATGCGGCATGATTCAGCGGTCTGGAGCCCGTTTTGCCTTAGATTTGCTAAGGCAGGGAGTCCTGCTGGTCAAAAAACATCAAATATGAGTACTGCTACCGATTTGGTAGCAGCAATTTTGGACTAATAAGGCCAGATAGCAAGTCGAAATGGCGATGAAAGCACGATTTTGATCCAACTGTTAGTTCTTATAATGGACATATGTTGCGTAACTTAAGCAAATACTATCTTTTTATATGTTGCAAACAAAGTAGCAGTACTCATTTTTGCCATTTTTTGACCACGGCCTTTGCGACAGATGTGCTGGCGGGTTCGAATCCCTCTGCGATGGGCCCAAAAAAGAAAGGCCCCCATTGCTGGGAGCCTATCAAATCAGTGGTGGGCGATGAGGGATATCCGCGTGCGGCTTCGCCGCCCGCACCCGCTTCGTCGCTTCGCTCCTCGCGTGCTGCGCTGGAAAACGCTTCGCGTTTCCTCAGCTCCGCACCCTTGCGGGTTCGAATCCCATGAAATGGGCCCAAACAAAAACGGTCCCCTTTCGAGGACCGTTTCCAATTCAAAGGTGGGCGATGAGGGATTCGAACCCCCAGCCTTGTGCGTGTAAAGCACCTGCGCTAACCGTTGCGCCAATCGCCCGTGCGGAGAGAGTATAGCAAAACAATCGCCTCATTCACCTCATATCCATTAAAGGTAACTGGCGCGTGTCACAGCGGAGCTGATTCAGTTGAGATTGCCTGAACATTCCGTCCCTCTTTACGCCCTCGGGTATACTCAAAAGCTACTGATTCGATTTGATGCCCAGCAACAGCAGAGGGGATAGTATATGTGCGGTTTTGTCGGTTTTGTCGGTGGGACGGATAACCAATCCGAGGTGCTCACCAAGATGATGGACCGCATCGTCCATCGCGGTCCCGACATGGGCGGTCAGTTTATCGACGGCCGCGTTGCCCTCGGCTTCCGCCGCCTGTCGATCCTCGACCTGACCGAGGCTGGCGCCCAACCCATGGCCAACGAGGACGGTAGCGTCGTCATTGTCTTCAACGGCGAGATCTACAACTTCCAAGAACTCCGTTCCGAGCTCGAGGCCAAGGGCTACAAGTTCCACTGCGGCGCCGACACCGAGAGCCTCCTGCACGGCTACGAGGAGTGGGGCGAGGCCGTTCTCGATCGCCTGCGCGGTATGTACGCCTTCGTCATCTGGGACAAAAAGAAGAATAAGCTTTTTGGCGCCCGCGACATCTTTGGCATCAAGCCGCTCTATTACTATCCCATGGCCGATGCGGGCGACGGCGCTCCGGGCGTGCTCTTTGGTTCCGAGATCAAGAGCTTCCTGGACTACCCGCACTTCCACAAGGCGGTCAACAAAAAGGCCCTGCGTCCGTACATGACGCTGCAGTATTCGGCAACCGAGGAGACCTTCTTCGAGGGTGTCTACAAGCTGCCGCCGGCGCACTACTTTACCGTCGATATCCCGACCGGCAAGATGAACATCGAGCGCTACTGGGATTGCGATTACTCTGCCGTCGAGAAGCCGTTCGAAGAGTATGTCGATGAGCTGGACGAGGTCGTGCACGAGAGTGTCGAGGCCCATCGCATCGCCGACGTTAAGGTCGCGTCGTTCCTCTCCGGCGGCGTCGACTCCAGCTATATTGCCGCTTGCCTCATGCCCGACAAGACCTTCTCGGTGGGCTTTGACTACAAGAACTTCAACGAGACCAACTACGCCAAGGAGCTTTCCGATAAGCTCGGCGTCGAGAACGTCCGCAAGATGATTACCGCCGACGAGTTCTTCGGTGCGCTTGAGGATATCCAGTATCACATGGACGAGCCGCAGTCCAACCTGTCTTCCGTGCCGCTGTGGTTCTTGGCCGAGATGGCCCGCAAGGACGTCACCGTCGTGCTTTCGGGCGAAGGCGCCGACGAACTCTTTGGCGGCTACGCCTACTACGAGGACACGGTCCCGGTGCGCAAGTACAAAAAGATGGTGCCGCTGCCCATCCGTCGCGCGCTCGGTAATCTGGCGCTGCATATGCCGTACTTCAAGGGACATAACTTCCTGGTCAAGGGTGCCGAGATCCCTGAGAAGTCGTTCCTGGGACAGGCTCTGGTATGGCCGGAGCGCGAGGTCGACGGCGTGCTCAAGCCCGAGTACAACACCGGCGATGGCGCCTTCGAGCTTGCCGCTCCCATCTATGCGCGCGTGAAGGGTCAGCCCGAGCTGGTCAAGAAGCAGTACCTGGACATGAACATGTGGCTCCCGGGCGACATTCTGCTCAAGGCCGACAAGATGTGCATGGCACACTCACTGGAGCTGCGCGTGCCCTTCCTGGACCGCAAAGTCATGGAGTTCGCCGAGCACATTCCCGACCGCTACCGCATCAACGAGAACGGCAACAAACAGGTACTCCGCCACGCTGCCAACAAGTCGCTGCCCGATGAGTGGGCCACCCGTCCCAAGGTGGGCTTCCCGGTGCCGATTGTCTACTGGCTGCGCGAGCAAAAGTGGTACGACTATGTCAAGGAGTACTTCACCGCGCCGTGGGCAAGCGAGTTCTTCAATACCGACGAGCTCATGCACCTGCTCGATCTGCACTTTGCGGGCAAGGGCGATTTCCAGCGCAAGATCTATACGCCGCTCGTGTTCCTGGTGTGGTACAAGCGCTTCTTTATCGACGAGGGCCAGCCTTCTGTTCAGGCTGCCTAGCCTCGGCTTACGAACGCCTGCGCGTAACGGCTCCTCCGGGAGCCGTTTTTGCGCGAGCACGTTTCAGTTACTATGAAAACCGTCCCTGCCAAATGGCTGAGAAAGGTGAAAGATGCACCATTCGGATTCCGCGACCGTGACCACGGTCGATACGCTTGCCAAGCTGCTCGATGTGTGCGGCGTGCTGCGCGCATCAGAGCAGGTTGACGAGCGTGCCGTGACCGGTTGCTCGTTTGATTCGCGCGCGGTCTCGGCAGGTGACGTGTTCTTCTGTAAAGGTGCTGCCTTTAAGCCCGCGTTTTTGAGCATGGCGCTCGATGCGGGCGCCGTCGCATTTGTGTGCGAGGAGTCGCTGGTCGAGTCTCTGGAGCCGCTGGCGAAGGAGAGCGGTGCTGCGATGCTGGTTGTTGATAGTGTTCGCACGGCCATGGCCCTGTTGCCGCCGGAGGTCTACGACCGTCCCGACCACGACGTCAAGATCGTGGGCATCACCGGCACCAAGGGAAAGACCACGGCCGCTTTTATGCTCCAGTCGATTATCAAAGCGGCGGGCGAGTCCTGCGGCATGATCGGCTCGGTGAGTACCGACGATGGTATCGAGTGCTACGAGAGCACCAATACTACGCCCGAGGCCCCCGAGGTCTGGCGCCATATCGCCAACTGCCGCACGTCCGGTCGCCAGTCCATGGTCATGGAGGTCTCGAGCCAGGCGCTCAAGTACCAACGCGTCGAGAATCTGCCGTTTGACGTGGCGTGCTTCCTCAACATCGGCCGCGACCACATCTCGCCGATCGAGCACCCCACGTTTGAGGATTATTTTGAGAGCAAGCTCAGGATCTTTGATCAGGCTAAGACTGCCGTAGTGAATCTGGGCACTGATGAAGTCGAACGCGTGCTGGAGGCAGCGTCGACGGCCGATCGCTTGGTGACCGTTGGGGTCGAGCATCCCGAGGCGAGCCTGTGGGCAAGCGACGTACGCATGGTCGGCTTTAGCATCGAGTTCAACTTGCATGGCCTGTGTGCCGACGAGTCCGAGACGGGGGAGAAGGTCCTGCTGGGCATCGCGGGCGACTTTAACGTGGAAAACGCGCTGGTCGCTATCGCCGCTGCGCGCGAGATCGGCATCGGTATCGAGGCTATCAAGAAGGGCCTCTCCAAACTGCGTGTGCCGGGCCGCATGGAGGTCGTGGAGTCGAAGGACGGCCGCGTGATCTGCGTCGTTGACTATGCGCACAACCAGCTTTCGTTCCGTTCGCTTTTCTCGTCGGTCAAGCGCGCGTTTCCCGCTAGCCCCGTCATTGCGCTGTTTGGCGCTGCCGGCGGCAAGGCTCAGGAGCGCCGCGAGCAATTGCCGCGCGAGGCCGCACCGTATTCCGACCTGATGATCTTTGCCAACGAGGATCCAGCTCACGAGGACCCGATGAAGGTCTGTCGCGAGCTAGCCGAGCATGTTCCCGACGATACGCCGAACAAGATCATCCTCGACCGCGAAGCCGCTGTGCATGCGGCGTTCAAGGCGGCGCGCGAGGAGTACGTCAACCCCGATGCTCCCACCATTGTCTTGCTGCTGGCAAAGGGTGACGAGGAGCTCATGCACGTGGGCGACGAGTTCGTGCCCATCGAGAGCGACCTTTCGCTGGCCAATCGCCTGATAGATGTTACCCAGTTTGACTAATGAACCATGATGGTGGCAGCGCCCTGAGTGCGCTGTCGCCATAAGCGTGTTCCCTCAATCAAAACATGCCGTCCAAGTCCAAATCCTTTTACGTAAACGGAGTAACCATGTCCCACAACACCCTGCCGACCGTTGCCGAGCTTTCGGGCGAGATGCGCGAGCGCTTGGCCAAGGTCAAGTACGTCTTTACCGACCTAGATGCCACGATGCTCGCACCTGGCTCGTGCGTGCTGCGCGACAACGACGGCAACCCCTCGACCAAACTCGTCGAGGCCGTCGTGGCGCTTGCTCGCGCTGGTATTCAGGTGGTTCCCACCTCGGGCCGCAACCGTACCATGATCCACGAGGACGCGCGCGTGCTCGGCCTCAACTCCTACATCGGCGAGATGGGCGGCCTGGTCATGTACGATCTCAAAGCCAACGATTGGGAATATCTGACCGGCGACATGCCCTACGACCCCTCTTGCGGCCTCACGCCGCACCAGGTGATCGAGCAGACCGGCGTGTGCGAGAAGATCCTCGCCCGCTGGCCGCACAAGATCGAGTATCACAACGACATGTCGACCGGCTACAAATACCGCGAGGTCACCGTCGGCATGCGCGGCGATGTGCCCGACGATGAGGTTCAGGCCATCCTGGACGAGGCCGGCTGCGGTCTGATTTGGGCTTGCAACGGCCACCTGACTCACCTGTCCAAGCCGACGACGCTCGAGCTCGATCGCGTCGAGGACGGTCGCGCATTCAACATCAACCCCGCGGGCCTCAACAAAGGCGTCGCCATTGCGCGCTTCTGTGAGCACCTAGGGATCGAGCGCGAGGAGACGTTGGCGCTCGGCGACTCCGAGTCCGACTTCTACATGGCCGATCACGTGGGCACGTTCTGCCTAGTCGAGAATGGCCTGACGAGCGCCGGCGCGCCCGAGTTCCTGGCTGCTTGCGAGAACGCTTTCGTTACGCGCGGCAAAATTGTCGACGGTTGGGCGGCGACGGCAGAGCTGCTGGTCGCGGCGCGTTCGTAGCGCGGCGTCGCCGCACGTGGACATGTCTTTTCGAGAGAGACTGGTGAGGTAATGTCCGATATCGAGAATCCGGCAGGCGACACGCGCCCGATTGGCGTGTTCGATTCTGGTTTGGGCGGTCTGACGGTTGCGCGCGCGATTGCGACGGCGCTGCCGCACGAGTCCGTCTACTACTTTGGCGACACCAAGCGCTGCCCCTACGGCACGCGCACCGAGGATGAAGTGCGCTCGTTTGCGCTGCAGGCGGGCCGTTGGCTTTCGAAGCACGACGTCAAGATTATGGTCATCGCCTGCAACACGGCGACCGCTGCGGCCTTGCGTTTGGCCCAGCAGGTGCTCGACGTTCCCGTGATCGGCGTGATCGCGCCGGGTGCCCGTGCAGCAATCAACAGCACGCGTACGCGTCGCGTGGGCGTGCTCGCTACCAACCTCACCATTCGCTCGGGCGCCTACACGCGCGCCATTCAGGATCTAGATGCCGGCGTCGATGTATACGGCTGTCCTGCCTCGAGCTTTGTCGAGGTTGTCGAACACGAGCTCGCCTCGGGTGCACATCTGCAGGAACAGTGGCTTGAGAACGAGGACATCTTCGATACGCCTGCCGTGCGTGCGCTGGTGGGTGCCACGGTTGAGCCGCTGCGCGACCACGGTATCGATACCGTGGTGCTCGGCTGTACGCATTTCCCGCTGTTGGTGGGACCTATCCGCCATGCGCTGGGGCCTGGGGTGCGCGTCGTGAGTTCCGCCGAGGAGACCACACGCGAGCTGACCGATATCCTCACGCGCCGCGAGCAGCTGGCGGGCGACGACGCCGAGCCGCAGCATCGTTTTGCCACGACGGCCGATAACATTGCCGAGTTTGCGGTGGCGGGCAGCTTTATCTTTGGTCAGCCGCTCAAGAGCATCGAACATATCGATATCGATGAGCTGAAATAGATGTAAGGCAGCCGCCAAAGCCTTCGCCACATCTTTTGCCGAAAGGAAATTTCTATGGAGTACATGCAGGTCAACCGCGCCAACGGTCGCGCCGCCAACGAGTTGCGCCCCGTTAAGCTCACTCGTGGCGTCATGAAGCACGCCCACGGCTCGTGTTTGGCCGAGTTCGGCGACACACGCGTGCTGTGCGCCGCCACTATCGAGGAGGGCGTGCCGGGCTGGCGAAAGGGAGCTAAGGCCGGCTGGGTGACCGCGGAATACGCCATGCTGCCGGCGTCGACCGGCAAGCGCTGCAAGCGCGAGCACGCCAACCGCAAGGGCCGCTCCATGGAGATCGAGCGCCTCATTGGCCGCAGCCTGCGTACCGTCGTCAACATGAAGGCGCTCGGCGAGTACACCGTCACCGTCGACTGCGATGTGATTCAGGCCGATGGCGGCACGCGTACAGCGAGCATCACCGGCGCCTGGGTGGCGCTGCGCGACGCCCTCGCCATGTGGGTCGAGGCGGGCAAGATCGAGCGCATCCCGCTTATCGGCCAGGTGGCTGCCATCTCCATGGGCGTTGTCGACGGCAATACGCTGCTTGACCTCGATTATTCCGAGGACAGCCATGCCGAGGTCGACATGAACCTCGTCGCCACCGATACCGGTGAGATGATCGAGCTCCAGGGCACCGGCGAGCAGGCGCCCTTCGACCGCAAACGCCTCAACGCCCTGCTTGACCTGGGTGACAAGGGTGTCGCCGAGCTCATCGAGCTTCAGCGCCAAGCCATCGCCTAACCTGCCAAAAAGGGACAGGTTTATTTTGGTAGGTTTTATCTGCTGAAATGCTGCGTTGAAAGGTCCGATCGCCTGAGAGGGGAGAGGTCAAGTGCCCAAACGCCCCTCACGCGGCTTGTTATAGAGACAAGGAGGCCAGTCATGGCACTTGAGAAGATTGACATCGACACCCTCGACCCGGCGGCGACCATCGTCGTGGCAACGGGCAACGCCCATAAGCTCACCGAGATCGAGGCCATTTTGGGCAAGGTCATGCCCGAGGTGCGCTTTGTGGCGCTCGGCCAGCTGGGCGATTTTGAGGATCCCGAGGAAAACGGCACGACGTTTTTGGAGAACGCCATCATCAAGGCCCAAGCCGCGGTTGAGGAGACGGGCCTTATGGCCATTGCCGACGATTCGGGCCTGGTCGTCGACGCGCTGGACGGTGAGCCCGGTGTGTATAGCGCGCGCTATGCGGGCGTGCACGGCGACGATGCCGCCAACAACGCCAAGCTTCTCGTTAACCTGGAAGGCGTGGCGGACGAGGATCGCACCGCGCGCTTTATGAGCGTCGTCGCGCTCATCGACACGGATGGTCTGGTTACCTATGGCGAGGGCGCCTGCGAGGGCGTTATCGCGCACGAGGGCCGCGGCAACCATGGTTTTGGCTATGACCCGCTGTTCCTGCCGGTCGACACGCCGGGCAAGACCATGGCCGAGCTGACGGCTGACGAGAAGAACGCCATCAGCCATCGTTTCCACGCGCTCGAGCATCTGTCCGCCAAGCTGACGGGCGAGGAGTAGGCCATGCGTGCGGTGGTGCAGCGCGTGCTCAACGCCGGCGTGACGGTCGACGGCGAGTGCGTGGGCCGCATTGGACGCGGCTACCTGGTGCTGCTGGGTGTGGGCCATGGCGATACGCGTGCCGAGGCCGACAAGCTGTGGGGCAAGCTCCGCGGGCTGCGTATCAACGAGGACGAGAACGGCAAGACCAACTTGGCGCTTGCCGATGTCGACGGCGAGGTGCTCGTGGTGTCGCAGTTCACGCTGTTCGCTGACTGCCGCCACGGTCGCCGTCCGTCGTTTACGGATGCCGGCGCACCCGATGTTGCCAACGAGCTCTACGAGTACTTCCTGACGCTCGTTCGTCAAGATGTCGAACATGTGGCGCACGGTATCTTTGGCGCCGACATGAAGGTCGACCTGGTCAACGACGGCCCATTCACCATCGTCTTGGACACCGACAACCTTTAGGTTACGCGGTTTTACCAAACCGCGTAACAACTGGTCATGCGAGATTGTCGTCTGGTACGTATTCGGTTGATTTCCGATCTCAGCCGAACACATTAGGCGGACAGGCCGTTCCCGCAGCTAGCCGAACGCCCCCGAGGCCCCATCCGGGCCCCGGGGGCGCCGTTTTCCCAGTTGAAGGAACGGTGGAGATGTGTTTCGATGGGTCCGGTGGCCATGCTCCGCCCTCCGCCCGGCACCTCTTCCCAGACTCAGCCGGACGGTCGGTCAGTCTATTCCGTTTTCTTCCAGGCTAGGCCAGCGGGGCATCGCCCCTCTCTGCGCGCGCCCTCTCGATGAGTCCCGGCGTCAGGTCGAGCTCGGCCAGAGGCACATCCCCCACGCCGTAGGCGTCCAGCAGCGCCGCCGCGTCCTCCCCGAGCATCGCCCTGAAGGCGCGCGCGGGCGTCGCGAAGCCGAGTGCGCCGCGGGGCTCGGAGTTCACGTGCGACATGGCGAGCGCCATGTCGGCCGGG
>JAXJCG010000015.1:0-17944 GCA_036302525.1 Collinsella sp.
CGACTCGGATTCCTTGCGGCCTGAACAATCGCAAGTGTCCGGCGAGGGGGCGGCTTTGTAAAGCCGTTTGGCCCCACCCGCATAGCGGGTGGTTTCTGATGCGGCGCGCTGCGCGCCCCGCACAGGCTAAAGCCTCTAAAGAGAAGAGGCGGGGCATGCCCCGCCTCTTACACCACATCTCTGCGCGCTACCTACACGCGTCCCTAAATTGATCAAACAGCACCATAGCGGACTTATATGTGTTTGCGTTAATGAACATATTTTGCTGTTATGTCTATTATTTTGCGAAGGCAATATGATACTAAGATAGCAACCGTACTCATATTTGGCATTTTTTGCCCACAGGGTATTTCCTAGGGAACCGACAACAGCCTTAGGGTCCCGCGCGGCGCCGCTCCCTCCCGGCATCCGCCGACGTTTACCCAGATAAAACCTGCCAAAATAAACCTGTCCCTTTTTGGTAGGTTTCGGGGTGACAAGGGCTTGCACTTTAGCGTGCGACAGCGGATAATGCCGAGCATTCGACAATACGCTTATTGCTCTTTCTATAGATTGAGGAGACCCCTATGGCCATGGAATTCAAACGCAGGCTGCCGATCCCCATGGAGATCCGCGAGGAAATGCCACTTTCTGCCGAGCTTACCGCCAAAAAGCAGGCATTTGACGCCGAGGTCGCCAAAGTCTTTACCGGCGAGGACGCACGTAAGGTGCTCATCATCGGCCCGTGCTCTGCCGACCGCGAGGATTCGGTGCTCGAGTATATGAACCGACTGGCCAAGACCGCCGAAGAGGTCAAGGACAAGCTCATCATCATTCCGCGCGTCTACACCAATAAGCCGCGCACCAAGGGCACCGGCTACAAGGGTCTTCTGCACAACCCCAACCCCGAGGCTCCCGACGACCTGCTCGAGGGCGTCAAGGCCATCCGCCATATGCACCTGCGCGTTATTAAGGAAACGGGCTTCTTCACCGCCGACGAGATGCTCTATCCGTCAAACTACCAGTACCTCGTTGACCTGCTGAGCTATGTTGCCGTGGGCGCACGCTCGGTCGAGAACCAGGAGCATCGCCTGGTGTCGAGCGGCATTTCGGTACCCGTCGGCATGAAGAATCCCACTGCCGGCTCTACCACCGTTATGCTCAACTCCATTTACGCCGCGCAGGCGCACCAGAGCTTCATCTTCCGCAACTGGGAGGTCGAGTGTGACGGTAACCCGCTCGCGCACGCCGTCATGCGTGGCTACATCGGTCTCGACGGTCGCACCTACCCCAACTATCACTACGAGCACCTCGAGCGCCTGGCCGAGCGCTATACCGAGCACGCCGGCTACGCCAACCCGGCAGCGGTCATCGACTGCAACCACGACAACTCGGGCAAGCGCCCGCTGGAGCAGTATCGCATTTGCAAGGAGGTGCTCGACAGCTGCCGCCGCAACGAGTCCATCTCCAAGCTGGTCAAGGGCTTTATGATCGAGTCCTACCTGGAAGACGGCAACCAGCCGGTCGACGGCGGCGTCTTTGGTAAATCGATCACCGACCCGTGCCTGGGCTGGGAAAAGACCGACTACCTCATCCACGAGATCGCGGAGCGGGTGTAGGTTACGGCGTTTTACCAAACGCCGTAACCGGCCGACGCTGCGCTGGTCGCTGTCCGTCCTCTACCTGCGGCGTTGTCTTGCTCCGGATGCGGCAGTTAGGGACGCTCCTTTTCTGCCGGCAGTTTGGGACACTCCTTGGGTAGTCGTTGGGGACGTTCTTGTTTGACTAGTCGTTTAAGAACGTCCCCAACGACTACCCCTCGCGTATCGTATGCGCGCCGGGCTTCGGGGGCCAGGCGCACTCTGTTAAACATGCCCTCGGGTCGCACGTTTCCCTTTGTGCCAAAAATGGACTGGTTTATTTTGGTAGGTTTTATCTGGGCAAACGTCCAAACCGCCGTAAGGGAGTTGCCTTCCCTCGCGGCGGTTTTCTAGCAGAAGAAACCAAGTGAGTAGTCTTTTTGCAGAGGGCCAAGCACGCCCCAAAACATCACTGCCCTGACCTGCGGTTTTATTGAGCATTTGTCGCGATGTGCTCGGCAGGTTCAGAAAAGTCTACTCACTTGCATCCGAGACACCCCCAGATAGGCAAAAGCCGCCGCGAAAGGGCCCCTGGTTCCTTCGCGGCGGTCATACGCCTCTGATTTTGCGACGGTTTTACCAGCTTGCTACTCGCTGTAACGGGTGGCTATGGCAGCTTGCACCATGCCAGCGCTCATGAGGTACGTCACCAGGAAGTAGCCTCCGTAGGCTGCCAGGAAGATTGCACAGGTGAGGCCCACGGTGCCGCCGATGCTCATATTTCCGAAAATGCTCACCAGCTCGATAATCACCTTGAGCGCCACAAAGGAGTGCGCCAGGCCCACTGCCAGCGGGAACAGGAAGAATACCGCTTGCTGCGCCATCACCGAATGGCGAATCTGGCGGTCGTCACAGCCGATCTGTGCCAGCACACGATAGCTGCGGCTGCCGTCGGCCACGTTGGAGAGTTGCTGGATCGACAGAATCGCCGCGCATGCAACGACCAATACAAAGCCGATGTAGATGGCTAGGTAGCTAATAAGACCGTTCATTTGCGCTGCTTGCGTGTACATCTCGGAGCGTGTGATGAAGGTTCCCCACGACCCCGGCTCCTTGCCGTCAACGAGCAGATTGTCGAGCACAGTGTATTTAATACTCTCGTCTGCCTCGGTCGTATCCATCCCCTGTTTGTAGTTAACGAGCAGGCTACTGGAATACGGCTGCAGATTAAGCTGGGACAACAGCTCGTCGGCAACGACGACGGTACCCGGATTACTGCCCATCGCCGAGTTGGCGATGGCCGCCGCGTCTTCGTCCGACTTATCGGTTGCGGGCTTGAGCGTATGCCCACCCAAGGTAAGGGCATGGCCGCCAGCCATATACTTGGTGTACATGTCGACCAGCTCGCCGCCCATATCACACGTGAGCAGATACTGGTCGTGACCGATGTGCACCGGCTCCTCGCCCATCATCTGACGCAGTTTGTTGTACTGGCTCGCCGGCGTCACAAACAGACCCATCGTATCGGCATTGCTACCCCCGAACGCCTTGGGAAGCTTTTCGCCCATGGCCTTGCACATTTCACTTGGAGTCACCGAAGGATCCGAACCGCCAAGCGGGTAACTCAGATACGAATCGATCTGCACATGCTCACCGGCAACATCGGCAATATTGACCTTCTTGCCGGTCTCGTCGTTGTTGTCCGCCGACTTGCCCTTACGATCGCCGTGCCATGGATCGCCGTGCCATGCGGAGTACAAATCGACCGTACTATCGGCCAGCACCATGCGATCGGCTTCAGACGGATTGATGTACTCATTGTAGTAGTCGAGCGTATCGGGCGTGTAATAGACATACGTCTGTGACACGTCAACAGGGTTATAGCGCTCCAGGTTTTCGTTCATCACATTGGCAATCGACATACCGCACGTCACCGAGGTTATGGCCAAAAACAGGAGCATCGCGATGACGCCCATCGAAAAGCACACCGTGTTGACCTTGGCCGCAAGCTGGCGCACGGTAAACATGTTGAGGCCGCGCCAATACACGCCGCGCAGGCTCTGCAGCAGCTTGATGAGCATGCCCGAGAGTCCCCAGAACAGGGCAAAGGTGCCCACGGTAACCATAGCGGTCGTAATACCAAACTGGTTCATGGCCTCTTGCAGCTTGCTGTCCGTCGCGGTTAGCGGGAACCCATCACGTAGCAGACGGTAATAGGCCACGCCCACAAGCACCACGCCCACGACAAAGATGGCAATCGCGATCCAGGGGTTGCGTGTCTTGATGCTCTCGTTGCGACGCTCGGCACCCATAAGCTCGATGAGTTTGGTACGACGCACGGCGCGAAGGTTCAGCAGCAGCGTGAGCACAAACATTACGAGCATGCAGGCAAGGGTCAGGTTGAACGCATGCACCGAGAAAAAGAAGTGGAAATTGGCGATCTGTGTCTTAAAAAGCGAGGCCGTAAAGAACGTCATGAGCTGGGAGAGTCCCACACCCAGCACAATGCCGGCGACAAAGGCCACGACCGACACTATCACGGTCTCGAGCGCCATGATCGTGGCGACGCGCCCACGCCCCATGCCGAGCACCTGGTACAGGCCAAACTCCTTCTTGCGGCGTTTCATGATGAAGTTATTGGCATACACCATCAAAAAGGCCATGACACCGGCCAAAAAGTACGTCAGGTCGCCGAGCATGCTGCCCATTACCTGCGCCAAGCCCTTTTCATCGATGCCGGCGATGTCGACCTGCATCGAGATGGTGTTAAAGGCATAGAAGACCGTGACACCCAGGGTGAGCGTCAAAAGGTAGACGAGGTAGTCGCGGCCGGCGCGGCGGACGTTACCCCAAGCGAGTTTACAGAGCATCGGAGCCCTCACCGCCCATCATGGCAACGACCTCCATAATGCGGTCGAAGAACTCTCGGCGGTCGGTGTCGCCGCGGCGCAGCTCGGTGAAGATCTTGCCGTCGCGAATAAACAGCACGCGGCTCGTGTAGCTGGCGGCAAAGCTGTCGTGCGTGACCATGAGCACGGTGGCGCGCAGGCGGCGGTTGAGGGCCTCTAGGCTCTCGAGCAACAGGCGGGCGCTTTTGGAGTCGAGGGCGCCGGTAGGCTCGTCGGCCATGATCATGGTGGGGTCGGTGACGAGTGCGCGAGCCGCGGCAACGCGCTGCTGCTGACCGCCGGACATCTGGTAGGGATACTTGTCGAGCACCTGACTGATGGACAGGCGCGCTGCCACATCCTGCACGCGGGTCGAGATCTCTGCCGAGTTTGTGCGGGCAATGGTGAGCGGCAGGGCGATATTCTCGCGTGCCGTGAGCGTATCGAGCAGGTTGGAGTCCTGGAAGATAAAGCCGAGCTCCTCGCGGCGGAACTGCGAGAGCTTGGCCTGCTTCATGCGCGTCACGTCCTGACCGTTAATGCGGATCGTGCCGCTCGTGGCGCTATCGATGGTCGACACGCAGTTGAGCAGGGTCGACTTGCCCGAGCCCGAAGCGCCCATGATGCCCACAAATTCGCCGCGGTTGACGGTAAAGCTGACGTCGTTGAGCGCGCGGGTCACGTTGCCTAGCGCTCCGTATACCTTTTCGAGATGCGCGACCTCCAGTACCGGGGTCGCCATGTGCGTGGTTTGCATACCGAGTCCTTTCTTGCGATTAGTCTACGGCATCTATAGTCGCAAGAAGACGAGTCGGCTACCATCGATATGGCTTACGCTTGCCTTACCGTTGTGTAAGGTAGGGGTAGTCTTTTTGGGACGGGGCTTTTTTAGCTACCCCATCCGAAGCCTTCGAAGCATGAGGCCGCATTTGACATAGGGCAGTAAAAAAGCCCTGTCCCAAAAAGACTACCCTGCCACTTGTTGATGTTGAGGGAGGACTCCTGTTGAAGACTGTTCATGTTGCCGCTGGGATCATTCGCAAGGAAGGATCCGATGAGCTGCTTGCCGTGCAGCGCGGCTATGGCGACATGCAGGGACTTTGGGAGTTCCCCGGCGGCAAGCTCATGCGCGGCGAGACACCCGAGGACGCCGTACGCCGCGAGCTCATGGAAGAGCTGCAGGTGAAGGTCACCAACCTACGCGATTTCTATACCGTTGAGTACGACTACCCTGATTTTCATCTCTCCATGGAGTGCTACTACTGCTCACTCGCCGATGAATCCGATGAACCCCAGAAGCACGACCGCCAGCTCGATATCCGCTGGATTCCGCGCACCTCGCTTGCCACGGTTGAGTGGATGCCCGCCGACAAAGGGCTTATCGATGCTCTGATTGAGTTGAAGGAAGATCGGCTTGAGGCCAACGGCACTGCCAACGACGCCGAGGCCGCCACGAACGACGAGCCCGCTTCCAGGCCCAAGCGCGCACCTAAGCGCCGCAGCAAAAAGCGTCCCAAACCAGGTCTGCTCGACGGCATCGATACCTCGGACCTTTCCGCTGACGAGCGCGAACTGGTGCGCCGTCGCGCCGCTATAAAAAAGTCCATGAAGGGCAACAAGCGTGCGAACACCAAACCCGAGCTGCTCGTACGTCAGCGCCTGCGGGCCGCGGGCCTTACGGGCTATCGTTTGGAATGGAAGGTACCCGGCAAGCCCGACATCGCCTTCCCCGGGCGCAAGATCGCCATCTTCGTCAACGGCTGCTTTTGGCATCGCTGCCCCAAGTGCAATCCGAGCCAGCCCAAGCGCAATGTTGAGTTTTGGGAGGCAAAGTTCCGTCGCAACGTCGAGCGCGACCGAGCGGCCATCAACGCACTCACTCAAATGGGCTGGACACCCATAACCATCTGGGAATGCGAACTCAAAAAGGACCGCATCGACGCCACCATGGAAAAGGTCATCGAGCAGGTGCGGGCCGCAGAGCCGCAGCGCAAGGGACGAGCCGTCCACACGCCCCACACAGGCAAGCCACATCCGCGCCACAAACCTTAGAAAGCCCTTAAGCCCAAAACCTTTCAAAAGTGTTATTCGATACCTCTGACCTGCAGTTTCATCGTAACATCAAACCAGGTTAAGCCTTTCTTTAGCGCTTCTTTGTGACAGCCGCGGCATAATACTGCCAACGCACGGGACCTAGCAGCACACCCCGTGCGCAACCTTTTGGTGGACATCGAGGAGGCCGCATAAGCATGCATTCTTCCAACGACGCAGCACAGCAGCCATCCCTAAATCATGCAAACCTTTTCTCCTTCCCCCCGACACAGAGAAACGGCCTCCTCGACTCCCCCACCACAAAAACCAAACGCTCTGCAGACCAACACCTCAACCTGCAGACATCCTTCGAAAAACTCCAAGCCTCACTAGACCAGGCATTCCCCAACCAAGCCCGGGCATACTAGCCCCTCATCAACAAAGCACCCCTCGCGCCCCATCTCTTCAGCCCCAACGCCACAAGGGCGATGACCTCGAGTAGGTCAACCTGGGAGGGACGAGGGCTTAGTTCCCCAATCTTTCCGCAGGGGGCAAAAAGCCTCGCCGCACGAAGTGCGCAGCAAGGCTTTTTGCATGCCCGAGGACGATTGGGGAACTAAGCCCTCGTCCCTCCCCGGGATATGTAGCGAGTCGGAGTACCCTTGCTGTTACTCTGCTTTGCCCACAGAGTTAAGGTTGGTCATGCGGATCTTAACCAGCTCGGTGATCTCACGCATACCCTCCTTGGCCGGCTTCTTGGGATCGAAGCAGGCAGGGTTCTCGGCCATGTAGGCCATGAAGCCCTTGGTGTAGGCCTGACGCAGCTCGGTGGCGTAGTTAACCTTGCAGATGCCGTTCTTCACAGCCTCGGCAACCTGCTCATCGGGCACACCGGAGGTGCCGTGCAGAACCAGCGGCACGTCGACGGCGTCGCGGATAGCCTTGACCACGGACTGCTCGATGTGCGGATCGCTCGTGTACACACCGTGGCTGGTGCCAACGCCAATAGCCAGGGAGGTGCAGCCGGTACGCTCGACGAACTCCTTGGCCTCGGCAGGATCGGTGTAGGGGCTCTCGCCCTCAACCGCGGGACCGTCGTCCTCCTTGCCGCCAACCTTACCAAGCTCAGCCTCGACAGGCACGCCCATGGCGCGGCCAGCATCGGCGACGGACTTGGTCAGGGCGATGTTGTCCTCGAAGGACTCGTGCGAACCGTCGATCATGACAGAGGTATAGCCGGTGCGGAAAGCCTGCATGCAGCGGTCATAGCCATCGCCGTGATCGAGGTGCAGAGCGACGGGCACGGAAGCGCGCTCGGCGGCAGCCTTGACCATGCCGTAGAAGTAGTCCAGACCAGCGGTCTTGATGGTGCCCGGGGTGGTCTGCATGATGACGGGGGACTTGGTCTCCTCGGCAGCGGCCAGAACGGCCATAACGAACTCGAGGTTCTCGACGTTGAACGCGCCAACGGCGTAATGACCGGCCTGAGCGTCCTTGAGCATCTTTTCGGTGGTAACAAGTGCCATGAGCGTTTGCTCCTCTCCCTCGCCCGCATCTGGACATCGGGCGTAGTTGTTCACAAGGCGTTTTACCTTGCGTTTTACTGCGCTCATTGTATGAAATTCAGCGGCTTTGCACGTGCGAGATATTGAGCCCATGCAGGTCAATACCGTCGTTTTTGAAAAGCAAACGGAAGGAATTGAAGCCGAGTGGGCGTGTTCGATATTGAATTTTAGGCGTTCAGCGTCTTTCTTTTATAGAAAAGATAAGTAATCGAAAGGTGTTTTCTTACTCAAAAAGAAAATGAACGAAAATAGAGTCAACACAATTCCTGCATATTTAGCCGAGAATGGAGCAGCCATGACCCAAGCTACCAACCGTGCTTTTGCCGACGAACGCCGTACCGCCATTATGGAAATGCTCGAGCATAATGCCTCGGTGCAGGTGGCAGAAATTGCCCAGACCTTTGGCGTGTCCTCCGTCACCGCCCGCGCCGACCTGGACGCGCTCGCCGAAGCAGGCAAGCTGCGCCGCACACACGGCGGTGCCGTCTCGCTCCACAAACGCCTGACCGTCTCCACGCAGGATCGCCGCATCAATGTCAACGTCGCTGCCAAGCAGGCCATCGCGCAAAGCGCCATCGAGCTCGTCAATGACGGCGACACGCTGCTCGTCGACTCGGGCACCACGGCGCTCGAGTTCGTCCGGCTCCTCGACCAGCGCGACGGCATCACCGTCATCACGGCAGACATTACCATTGCCGATTACATCGACGAGAGCATGCCCTCGGTCGATGTCGTCATGCTGGGCGGAGCGCTGCGCAAAGGCCATCGTTATTTGTACGGACCGCTCACTATGCAGGCGCTCCAAATGGTCCATGCCGATCTGGCCGTCATGTGCCCCGGCGCCTTTGTCTCCAGCTGCGGCTTTACGACCGACTTTCCCCAGATGGCCGAGACTAAAACGGCTATGATCGCCGCGGCCCATCAAAGCGTCGCCCTCATGGACGCCAGCAAGGTTAACGGACGCGGCATGTACCGCTTTGCCGAGCTTGCCGACGTTGACACCATCGTGATGGACCGTGACCCCGATCATGCCGTCGCCACCTCAATCGCCGAAGCCACCGACAGCGCACGTCCAGCCCTCATCATCGCCGGCGCTTAAACAAAAACCACCACAAAGGTGCCTGTCCCCTTTGTGGTGGTTTTGCTCGTTAAAAGCGAAATATCGCTACTTGGACAGCTCGTCGGCGAGGGCCTCGATCTGAGCGCGCGAGGCTTCGTTGAGCGAGCCCAGCACAGTCACTTTGTTCTTCGTCAGGGTGATGTCCTTCATACCCTCGAGCTCCTTGGTCATAATCTTGGCCGCTGCAGGCGCCCAGGAACCGGACTCGACAAGCGCCACCGTACGGTTCTGATAGGCGTGCTCGGCAAGCGTGTGGATAAAGGTGCTCATGAACGGGAAGATCTCGCCCTGATAGGTGATGGAGGCGAGCACCAGACGGTCATAGCGGAACGCATCCTCAACGGCCTCGGCCATATCATCACGAGCCAGGTCAAAGACGGAGACCTTCTGGCCGCGGGCCTCGAGAGCAGATGCGAGCTCCTCGACGGCAGCTTTCAGGTGCCCATACACACTCGCATAGGCGATCGTGATGCCCTCGTCCTCGGGCTGATAGCTCGACCAGGTGTTGTAGGTGTCGAGGTAATAGCCCAGATTCTCGGTAAGAACAGGACCATGGAGCGGACAGATGATCTGGATATCCAGATCGGCGGCCTTCTTGAGCACGGTCTGCACGAATTTGCCGAACTTACCGACGATGCCAAAGTAATAGCGGCGCGCTTCGCAAGCCCAGCCTTCCGGGTCCTCGATGTCGTTGGCGCCGAACTTGCCAAAGCCGTCGGCACTAAAGAGCACCTTGTCGGTAGACTCGTAGGAGAAGATCACCTCGGGCCAGTGCACGTTGGGGGCGCCGATAAAGGTCAGGCTGTGACCGCCCAGATCGAGCACGTCGCCCTCTTTGACGACCATCTTGCGCTCGGGGTAGTCGGTGCCAAAGTAGTTGACCATCATGCGGAAGGCGCCCATGCTGGCCACAATCTGTGCCTGGGGATAGCGCTCCATAAAGGCGGCGATGCCGGCGGAGTGATCGGGCTCCATGTGATGGACGATCAGGTAGTCGGGCGTACGGCCATCGAGCACGGCCTCGAGGTTGCCGAGCCACTCGTCAACAAAACCGCCGTCAACCGAATCAGCGACAGCGATTTTATCGCCCAAGATAACATAACTGTTGTATGCCATGCCGTTCTCGGACACGTCGTACTGGCCCTCGAACAGGTCAATGTCGTGATCGTCGACACCGATGTAGCGGATATCCTTGGTGATCTCCATCAGGCAAAGCCTCCTAGATAGACAAAAGAACCCGTCTATCATAACACTCGCCTTCATAGCCACGGCTATCCGTCAGCATCCATACCGATTGTTATTGAAATGCAATAAATCGCCGTTTACCTGCACAAACTATATGCGCGGTATCGCCGTGCTATGTCGAATAATGAGCTGACCGGGAATACGAATGGCAACGGTTTTGCCCGCCGTACCCGCCTCGGGAACCGCATGCTCAAACACCTCGCGTCCGCGCTGATGTAGATCGAATCGCACGGTCGTGAGCTCGTTATGTGCCACAAAATCATCGAGCGAATCATCGACGCCCACCACGCTCACGTCCTCGGGCACGCGCAGACCGCTATCGCGCAGCGCTGCAATCGCGCCATTTGCCATCTGGTCGTTTGCCGCATAAATCGCCGTCATGGTGCGATCGTGCTCGGCCAGGTACCTGCCAGCCTCGTAACCGCTGTTGGCAGACCAGTCGCCCTCGAGCGGCTCTGCCGGCTCGATGTGTTTACGCTCGAGTGCATCCTGCCAACCGGCACGACGAAATTGCTCGTCGACCGAGAACGACGGGCCGCCAATATAGCGAATCTGCTCGTGCCCCAGCTCAAACAGGTGATCCATAAGCAATAGCGAGCAGCCGTAATGGTCGGAATCGACCGTGGTCACCCGCGGGTGCGCATACATGGTAACGATGACCGTGCCAATGCCCGGCAGTGGATCAAACGTCTCAAAATCGGGCGCCATGCGGCTCATGCCGATGATGATGCCGTCCACCGGCAATGCGGCCATACGACGCGTGGCCTCGGCAAGCGAGAATTCCTCGGTCTTGGACATCTCAACCAGCGTGATGGCGCAATTATGCTCGCGAGCAGCGCTGGCGATGCCGTCGATCATTGAGAGGTTGCCAAACTTGGTGACATCGTTGATGCATAGGCCTACCGAATGGTAACGGCCGTCGCGCAGCGAGCGACCGGCATAACTCGGACGAAAGCCGAGCTCTTGCATAGCGGCCTGCACGCGCTGGCGCGTCTGTTCGTTAACGTTGGGCAAGCCGTTGGCGACGCGCGAAACCGTCTGCTGCGAAACGCCAGCAGCGCGGGCGACGTCGGCCATGGAGACCGGACGCGTACCTGTATCGTTGGACGGGCGCCTTGCCACAGGATCACCTTCACCCTTGCGAGATCTGAATAGCGTGAATGCCGGCCCGGGCAGAAATACATCCCGCGCCGAGGCCCGCTATCGTCGGACGCATGTTAACGTACTCTACTTTTTCTATCTGCATCTCTTCTGCTTTATAAGTCCATACGGCAGTACCGTTCACGGCTTTATTTCTACCGATTACCAGATTCTCAAAAAGTGACAAGCGATGTGTTATGAGTACGTTAACATAGCCCGTAACGTGCGGTATCGTGAATACTTGGTTCATGCCGCTTCAAGTTGTTAACGTACTCATAACGACGCAAAACTCACCCGTGCGCGCCAAGGAAAGGACTCCCATGACCACTCCCGACGAAAAGACACTCGCCACGCTCACCAAGCTATTTGAGGAGGAGTTTGGCCCCATCGGCGACCGCCAGGTGCTCTACGTGCACGCGCCCGGGCGTTCCGAGATCAGTGGTAATCACACCGATCACGAAGGCGGTCACGTTATCGCCGGCTCGCTCGATGTCGCTGTCGACGGCATCGCCGTGGCAACCGACTCCAACAAGATTCGCGTCGCCGACGAGGGCTATCCTACGTTTGAGATCACGCTCGACACGCTGGATGTTCAGGAGTCCGAGAAGGGCACGTCCGCAAGCCTCGTCCGCGGCATGGCGCACGAGATTGCAGCCCTTGGCGTTGAGCCCCACGGCTTCGACTTCGCCTTCACCTGCTCCGTCCCCTCGGGTGGCGGCCTTTCCAGCTCTGCCGCCGTCGAGGCCGCGTACGGTCGTGCCATGGAGACGCTCTGGGGCGCGCCCGCCATTGAGCCCGTCACGCTCGCTCAGATGAGCCAGCGCACCGAGAACAACTACTACGGCAAGCCCTGCGGCCTGATGGACCAGGCCGCTGTGTGCCTGGGCGGCCTTGCCTACATGGACTTTGAGGACCAGGCTCAGCCTAAAACCCAGAAGCTCGAACTCAACTTTGAGGATCACGGCTATGCGCTCGTGCTCGTTAAGGTTGGTGCCGACCACGTGGCCGCCACCGACGATTACGCTGCCGTTCCGCGCGAGATGCAAGACGTCGCCGCCGAGTTTGGCAAGGCACGCCTATGCGAGGTCGACGTTGCCGACTTTGACGCCAAGCTCCCCGAGCTGCGTGCCAAACTGGGCGACCGTGCCTGCCTGCGCGCCGTTCACTACTGGTACGAGAATGGCCTGGTCGATAAGCGCTGGGCGGCCCTGAACGCCGGCGACATCGATCAGTTCCTGGTCCTGACGCGCGAGTCCGGCGCCAGCTCTGCCATGTACCTGCAGAATGTCGTTGCCAAGCTGGGCTCCGAGCAGCCTTCCATGTATGCCCTGGCGCTGGCCGAGCACGTGCTCGACGGCCGCGGCGCCGTTCGTATCCACGGTGGCGGCTTTGGTGGCACCATCCAGGCCTTCGTGCCGCTCGATCTGGTCGACACCTTCATTGCCAAGATGAACGGCTGGCTGGGCGAGGGTTCTGCCCGCCACTACGCTATCTCTGACAAGGGGGCTTACGCGGCATGGCTGTAATGACTGACGTGCGCGAGGCCGCGCAGAACCTGATCGAGTACGCTATCCACCGATCGATGATCGGCCAGGACGATCGCATCTGGGCATACAACACCATTTTGGAGTGCATCGGCGCCACGGGCCCCGCACTCGACATGGCTTGGGCGCTCAAGACCGAGAAGATTTCGCTCTTGCACCCCGATACACTCCCCGACTTCGACCTAGAGGGCACGCTTGCTGTGCTTTCCGAGGCCGCCGTTGCCAACGGCGCTGCCGAGGACACGGCGTCGGGCCGCGACCGCATCGCCATGCGCATCATGGGCGCACTCATGCCGAGGCCTTCGGTTGTAAACGAGGAGTTCAACGGCCGCATGGGCGTCAACGAGCCCCGCGCCGCGACCGACTGGTTCTACGGTCTGTGCTGCGACGCCGGCTACGTGCGCCGCGCCGCCATCGCGCGCAATATCAAATGGAGCACCCCCACCAACTGGGGCGACCTCGAGATTACCATCAACCTGTCAAAGCCCGAAAAGGACCCGCGCGATATTGCCGCGGCCGGCGCCGCCAAAAACACGGGCGAGAAGTATCCCGCCTGCCAGCTCTGCATCGAAAACGAAGGCTATCCCGGACGCTCCGCTGCAGCCGACGGCGGCGCCCATCCCGCCCGCCAGAATCTGCGCGTTATCCCCATTAAGCTCGACGGCGAGCGCTGGGGCTTCCAATACAGCCCGTACGCGTACTTTAACGAGCACTGCATTGCCATGAGCTCCGAGCATCGCCCTATGCACGTTGACCGCAAGGGCCTGACGTGCCTGCTCGATTTTGTGGACCTGTTCCCGCACTACTTTATAGGCTCCAATGCCGACCTGCCCATCGTGGGCGGTTCGATTCTGTCGCACGACCACTTCCAGGGCGGCGCGCACGAGTTCCCCATGATGCATGCCACCGAGGTCTCGCAGTTTAGCGTGCCCGGCTTTGACCAGGTCAGCGGCACTGTGCTGCAGTGGCCGCTCTCGGTGCTGCGTCTGCGCTCGCACGACCGAGCCCAGCTGCTCGATGCTGCCGAAAAGATTATCCTCGCCTGGCGTGAGTGGACCGATGAGTCCGTGGGCGTCATCGCGCACACTGCCGACGGCGCGGCGCACAACACCGTGACGCCCGTCATCCGCCGCGTCGACTCCCGCGGCAATGCCGGCGGCGAGATCTACGAAGCCTACCTGGCGCTTCGCTGCAATATCACGACCGACGAGCATCCGCTGGGCGTATTCCACCCGCATGCCGAGTATCACCATATTAAAAAGGAGAACATCGGCTTGATTGAGGTCATGGGCCTGGCTATTCTGCCGCCGCGCCTGGTTCCCGAGCTTGGCGCTGTCCGTGAGCATCTGCTGGCGGCCAAAGCCGATGCCAGCTACGATCTTGCCAGCGCGCTCGAGGGCGACGACCTTTGCCGCAGCCACGCCGCATGGGCCAAGGACGTCTTTGCCCGCCGCGCCGACGAGCTTACGGCCGACAACGCCATCGATATCCTGCACGAAGAGGTCGGCGTGGTGTTTGGCCACGTGCTCGACAACGCCGGCGTCTT
Organism: Collinsella sp.; assembly: GCA_036302525.1. Classification (GTDB taxonomy): domain Bacteria; phylum Actinomycetota; class Coriobacteriia; order Coriobacteriales; family Coriobacteriaceae; genus Collinsella. Next base: position 14,639 of record JAXJCG010000015.1, read on the forward strand.
TAAGTGGGACGAAGCCGGCCGCGCCGCCCAACAGCGTTTTATCGACTCGCTATAGAGCACGGGCCCGAACGTTCAACAGCAGCCCGCACGACATAGCCACCTACACGACCGCGGCGCCCGCCGGCAACATCGCCGGCGGGCGCCGTTTTCTGATGCAAGGGTAACTAATTTACACCAAAGCAAGGAGTGTCCCAAACTGCCGGCAGAAAAGGAACGTCCCTAGGTGCCGACCTAAACCCACACATTATTCAATGGAAAAACGTGGTTGCCTCCCACATTATTCGATGGAAAAACGTGGTTCATTCCCACATTTTTCGATGGAAAGACCAACACGGTCTTATACTAACCATGATCGTTAGGAGGCAGTATGCAGCGACAGCTAATGGACGAACTCATCGCTTGGAAATCTAGGGCAAACCGCAAGCCCCTCCTGCTTAAGGGGGCCCGCCAGACAGGAAAAACCTGGCTTCTCAACGAATTCGCAGGCCAGCAGTATCAAAACGTCATCCGTTTTGACTTTATGCTCGAACCGGGCGCACGCTCGCTGTTCGACGGAAGCCTTGACCCCAAACGCATCATCTCCCAGATAGAGCTCCTGCGCGGCCAGACCATAACGCCGACAGACACACTCATCATCTTCGACGAAATCCAAGAGGCACCGCGTGGCATCACCTCGCTCAAATACTTCAACGAGCTGGTGCCGGAATACCATATCGTGGCAGCCGGCTCCTATATGGGGCTCGCGCTCCGACGCGAAAACGAGTCGTTCCCCGTCGGCAAGATCGACCAGCTCACCATGCGCCCCATGGGGTTTGTCGAGTTCATTCGTGCCGTCGATGGCGATCCGCTCGCAGATGCCATCCTTGCCGCAGACATTGACCTGCTGGCAAACGTTTCCGAAAAGCTCGAGCGCCTGCTCAAGGAATACCTCGTTGTCGGCGGCATGCCAGAAGTTGTCTCCGCTTTCACCGCCTCCCACGATTTCATCGAAGCCCGCAGGCTTCAGCAGCAAATCATCGAAGCTTATGAATCCGATTTTGGCAAGCATGCGCCAGCCCGCATCGTCGAGCGCATGAGGCTGGTTTGGAAATCCCTTCCCGGCCAGCTCGCAAAGGAAAACAAGAAGTTCGTCTACGGCGCGCTTCGTCCCGGGGCGCGCGCACGCGATTTTGAGGAAAGCCTCCAGTGGCTCATGGACTATGGAATCGTTCATAAGGTACCACGTGTTTCCGCCCTAAGAGCACCGCTCACAAGCTACGAGGATCTCTCGGGCTTCAAGCTGTTCTGCATCGACACCGGCATCCTCGGAGCACTCTCCGGCCTCACGCCAGCCATTGTTCTGAACGGGCCCGCTGTTTTTACGGAGTTCAAAGGCTCGCTGACCGAGCAATACGTCACACAGGAGCTTTTGCTCCAAGGCAAAACTCCCGCGTATTGGTCATCCTCCTCCGGCAATGCAGAGACTGACTTTGCCATCGACCATGCGGGGACTGTGCTTCCGCTCGAGGTCAAGGCGGCAGAGAATCTCAAAGCAAAGAGCCTGAGGACTGCCTGCGAGAAGTTCAAACTCGGGCGCTGCGTGAGAACATCGTTAGCGGCATATAGAGACGAAGGCACGCTCGTCAATATTCCGCTCTGGGAGATTGGGCAAATCGACAAGCTGACATAGGCGCTGTGGAGGGGGTGCCCCGTAAGGAGTGTCCCAAACCGCCGGCAAAAAAGGAACGTCTCTATCTGCCGCATTCCCGAAGCAAGGCAACGCCGATGTTTTGGCAACGGCAGACACTATGACCCAATCCAAGGGCACGGAAACGACAGGAGCCCCCGCTCGTGACCGCGGGTCGGGGCTGCGACAATGTTGTTGAAGTGCCAGAGGCGCAGCCGCGCCGCAACGAGGTTGGGAGGCTCCCGTGCCTAGATATTCTACCGCCTTCGGAATGGACGTACACCTCAGGTCCACCACCGTCTGCGCGCTCGACGCGGAGACGGGCGAGGCAGTGACGAGGAGGTTCCGCGGCAACCCGTGGGGCGAGGTCGCGGAGTGGATGTCGGGCTTCCCCGGCCCGTCTCTCGCCGCCTACGAAGCGGCTACCTCGGCTTCGCCCCGCAGAGGGAGCTCTCCGGGCTCGGCGTCGACTGCGTCGTCGCGGCCGTCTCCAAGGTCCCGAGGTCGGCGGCCGACCTCTCGTCCAAGAACGACCGCAACGACGCGGCCAGGATGGCCAAGGCGATACTGTCGCACGATATCTCCCCGGTATGGGTGCCGTCCCCCGAGATCGAGGGGCTCAGGGACCTCGCCGGGGCCCACGACGCGGCGACCGCGAGGCTCGCGGCGGCGAAGCAGCGGCTCCTGGCGTTCCTCGCCCGCCGCGGCTACGCCTACGGCGGCACGACGCCGGCCGGCAACCCCCGGAAGTACTGGACGTACGGCTTCCTCAGGTGGCTCGACGGCATACACCCCGCCGACGACGGCGGCATCCGGGCGCTTGCGGCGCTGAGGAACGAGGTCGAGGCGGCCGACGAGACGAGGGAGGCCGTCCTCGCCGAATACAGGGCCGCCGTCGCGGCGGGCCCCCTCTCGGCCGAGGTCGAGGCGCTCCAGTCGATCAAGGGGTGCGGGTTCGCGCTCGCCGCCGCCTTCGCGGCCGAGGTCGGCGACTTCTCGAGGTTCCGCTCCGGCAGGCAGGTGACGGCCTACTTCGGCCTCGCCCCGAAGCAGAGGTCGAGCGCGGACTCCGTGCGCCTCGGCGGGATCAGCGGGGCCGGCAACGCGCTCGTCAGGAAGCTGGCGGTCGAGGGGTCCTGGTGCTACGCCCAGGCCGGCCACCAGCCGAAGCTGATGCCCAAGGGCTCCGGCGTCCCCCTCGAGATAAGGATGCACGGGAGGAAGGGGTCCGAGCGCCTGCTCCGGCGACGCGAGGAGATGCTCGAGAGGGGCATGCCCCAGGCGAAGGCGAACGCCGCCACCGCCGCCGAGCTCGTGAGGTGGCTGTGGGCACTCGGCGCGATGTGCCGGGAGGCCGGCGAATAGACATAGCCCCCGTCCCGGCGAGCCGGGCAGCCTTCGGGGACACCCCCGTTCTCGCTGTGCGCGCGGCGGCCGCCGCATCCGCGTCGACAGACTTGGGGAACCCCGCCGAAGGAGAGGATTGCGGGCCGCCGGAGCGGTATCCGCGGATATGAGACTGAGCCGAAGGCGTCGACGACATGCCGGGGGCGGACCGGGACGGGTTCAACGGCAGGCCCCGCCGACCGATTGCAAGCGGTCGGCGGGGCCATTGTGGCTCTTGACAGCGGATTGGGTCA
>JAXJCG010000016.1:0-12125 GCA_036302525.1 Collinsella sp.
GACTCGGATTCCTTGCGGCCTGAACAATCGCAAGTGTCCGGCGAGGGGGCGGCTTTGTAAAGCCGTTTGGCCCCACCCGCATAGCGGGTGGTTTCTGATGCGGCGCGCTGCGCGCCCCGCACAGGCTAAAGCCTCTAAACGAAAGGGCGCTGACCTTCTGGTCGCGCCCTTGAAGTTGAACGTCAGATTGTCCAAATGCGGCCCGCGCAGCGTCGACCGGTTACGGCGTTTGTAAAACGCCGTAACCTACAGAATGAGCATCGCGTCGCCAAAGCTGAAGAAGCGATAACGTTCTTCGATGGCAGCGGCGTAGGCATCCATGATCTGGTCGCGGGTGGCAAGCGCGCTTACGAGCATCATGAGCGTGGAGCGCGGCACGTGGAAGTTCGTGATCAGCGCGTCGACCACGTGATAGGTCGAGCCGGGCATGAGGTAAAGCTGCGTCGTGGCGTTCTCGCGCACCACGATGTCACCGCGGCCAAGCGTATCGGCCCCGTCCTCGCGGCCTTCAAAATAGCGCGCCGTCACGGCCGGATCGGACACCGGCGCGTCCGTGTCAAACGCGCTCTCGAGCGAGCGCACCGCGGTAGTGCCGACGGCGATCACGCGATGACCCTCGGCCTTGGCCTTGTGCACGGCGTCGACCACCTCCTGCGATACGTGGTAGCGCTCGGTGTGCATGACGTGCTGCGTAGGGTCGTCCTCCTCCACCAAGCGAAAGGTATCGATGCCCACCTCGAGCTCGACGGCGGCAAACTTCGCACCCTTGGCCTCGATGGCAGCCATGAGCTCGGGGGTAAAGTGCAGACCCGCCGTGGGAGCGGCAGCCGAGTGCTCCTCCTTCATGGCGTAGACGGTCTGGTACTTCTCGGGATCGCCCTCGTAATCGGTAATGTAGGGCGGCAGCGGCACGTGACCGGCAGCATGAATGGCCTCGTCGAGCGTGCGCGGATCGCCGGCGGCGTTGCAACCGGCCGGCTCAAAACGCACCAGTCGGCCGCCGCGGCTATCGGTGACAAAGTCGACGACCTCGGCCGTCAGCACCACGGGAGCCCCCTCGGGCGCATGGGCGCCACCGGCGCGATACTCAATTTGGGCACCGGGCTTCAGACGCTTGCCCGGCTTGACCAGGCACTCCCAAACGTGACCCAGCGGGTCAACATCCTCGCGGCGCTTGAGCAGCAGCGTCTCGACCACGCCGCCCGAGCCCGTCTTGCGACCGATCAAACGGGCCGGCATCACGCGCGTCTGGTTGATGACGAGCACGTCGCCCGGCTCGATATAGTCGATGATGTCGCGGAAGATGCGGTGCTCAACGGTACCGCCGTGCTCCAGCGGCGTTCCCGCCTGGGAGCCCTTGCGATCCACCACCAGCAGGCGGCAGGAGTCGCGCGGCTCGGCAGGAGCCTGGGCGATGAGCTCTTCGGGCAGGTTATAGTCAAAATCATCGGTACGCATAGACACGTCGGATACTCCTTATATAGTTAAAGTCCGCTCTACATCCTAGCAGGCTGCCAGCCCAAAAGAACTACTTTTTGGCGGCTTTGCGCTCGTCGCGGATGCGGGCTCGATCCATGGCCGCCTCGACGGCCGAGAACCGGCAGCCGCAGTAATTCTGTCGATACATGCCAAGCTCGCGCGAACGACGCGTGGCCTCGGGGTAATACGGGCGAAAATCGCGAATGACCGGGACGAGCCCATGTGCCGCCGCCAAGCGCTCAAGCACGTCATTGCAGGTTTCGAACAACTGATACGGCGAGACGGCGAGCGTCGTACCCACAAACTCAAACCCACGCTCCTGGGCCACACGACACGCCTCGGCCAGACGCAGGGCATAGCACGCGCGACAGCGACGAGGTCGATCGGCGCCCAGCGGGGCCACGCCGGCCTCCCAGCGCTCGCGGTCCTCCCCCGCCTCGATAAGCTCGATGTCGCCATCGGCACACCACCGGCGCAGCGCGTCCAAACGCCGCTGCCATTCATCACGCGGTTGAATATTGGGGTTTGTCCAGCAGATTGTGGGCTCAAACCCTTCCTCGCGCAGCAGGCGAACCGGCTCCAGCGAGCACGGCGCGCAGCAAGCATGCAGCAGCAACGGCTTCATGGACATCTCCTCTCCCACAATGATTTTTTAATCCCCGTCCCAGAAAAATCATCCCAAAAGACTACCTTGCGAAAAAGCGGACGCCAAAGGACGTGTCCTCGCAGGCGACAATGCGGCGGTCGCGCAGGATGGTCCGCACGTAATACCAGTCGCCCACACAGCCCGACAAATGCAAGCCGGCCGCCAGGTAGCACATCAGCGGATAGCCCGAAAACGCAAACCCCAGGGCAAACGCCGCCGTCACAACAACCGTCGGCGCCAGGCAAACTGCCACGTACCGCCGGCGCGAATAGACCACGCCCTCGGCGCAGGCATAGATCATCGCCGTCTCGCGATTCGCCCCAAAGGTCACCTTCGCGCCCGCAGGCGCCAGAAGCTTAAATAACACACCGTGCACCAGCTCGTGCACGGCAAATGACGCCACCGAAACCGCAGCCAAGCCGACTATCCAGCCCAAAACCGCCGTCCAGCCGCCCGCGTCCGCCACATCCAAGTCTGCGGGCCCGCCCAGCAGCATAAACACCGGCACCAGGCACACGGCAAATGCGCCAAGCACTGCCATCCCCCACACAAAGCAGGCGCGCAGAAAATCCTCGTCCTCAAACGCATGTATGTTGGAAATCTCATTCATAGCATCTTAGGATAGCGCCCCTGCCACGTACCCGTCCGCATGTGCGATAATGTCGAATGATATGCACGAATTGACCACCGCGTCGTCAGGCCTTGCGCCCGGCCGCGCTCTCACCATATGCGAAGGAGTCCCATGGCATCCAAATACTCCATGAACGACCGTCCCAGCTGGCCTCGCCGCGCCATCGTTACCGCCGGCGAGCCCTACGGCAACAAGGGCCTTCACTTTGGCCACGTTGGCGGCGTCTTTGTCCCGGCCGACTTCTTCGCCCGCTTCCTGCGCGACCGTCTGGGCCGCGAGAACGTCATCTTCACCTCGGGCACCGACTGCTACGGCTCGCCCATCATGGAGAGCTACCGCAAGCTCAAGGAGAACGAGGGCTACGACAAGTCCATCGGCGAGTATGTCGAGTCCAATCACTCCCGCCAGGCCGCGACCCTCAACAACTACAACATCAGCTGCGATATCTACGGCGGCTCGGGCCTTGAACCAGCTGCTCGGATTCACAACGAGGTGACCGCCGAGATTATCGAGCGCCTGCATGAGCAGGGCACCATCTCCAAGCGCTCCACGCTGCAATTCTACGACGCCAAGGCCGGCACGTTCCTCAACGGCCGCCAGGTGATCGGCCGCTGCCCCATTCAGGGCTGCAAGTCCGAGAAAGCCTACGCCGACGAGTGCGACTTGGGTCACCAGTTTGAGCCCGAGGAGCTCATCGCGCCCAAGAGCCAGCTCACCGGCGAGGTGCCCGAGCTGCGCCCGGTCGACAACCTCTACTTCGACCTGCCGGCCTACCTCGACTTTATGAAGACCTACACCGCCAAGCTCGCCCAAAACCCGCAGGTTCGCTCCGTGGTCTCCAAGACCATGGAGGAGTGGGTGCTGCCGGCACAGCTCTACATCCAGAACAAGTTCCGCGAGGCCTTCGACGCCGTCGAGGATCAACTGCCCGAGCACACCGTGCTGGAGCCCGAGGGCAACAAGAGCAGCTTTACCGTCACCTTCCCCAGCTGGAAGGAGCGCGACGACGCCCACGCGGTGCTCGCCAACGGCGGCGTGCGCTTCCGCAGCGGCAAGGCGCTCGTGCCCTTCCGCATCACCGGTAACATCGACTGGGGCGTTCCGGTGCCCGAGGTCGACGGCGTGAACGACGTCACCTGCTGGTGCTGGCCCGAGAGTCTGTGGGCGCCCATCAGCTACACCCGCACCGTGCTCGCCCGCGATGCCAAGGCCGCCGGCGTAACCGAGGGTATCGCCGCCCAGGACGCCGCCCTCATGGGCGAGCCCACCGCCGATTCCACGCAGGTCCCCGCGCCCACCTATCAGCACAGCTCACTCGACTGGCGCGACTGGTGGTGCTCGGACGACGCTCAGATCTACCAGTTCATCGGCCAGGACAACATCTACTTCTACTGCATCGCGCAGACCGCCATGTGGGAAGCCCTGGGTTGGGACCTTACGCAGAGCACCGTCAGCGCCTGCTACCACCTGCTCTACATGGGCAAAAAGGCCAGCTCGTCCTCGCAGACGCCTCCCCCGCCGGCAGACGACCTGCTTAACCACTACACCTGCGAGCAGATGCGCGCGCACTGGCTGTCGCTCGGCCTGTCCGAGAAGCCGGTGAGCTTTAGCCCCAAGGCATACGACACGCGCGTGACCGGCAAGGACAAGGACGGCAACGAGGTGCGTGCCTGCGACGACAAGCGCGTTATCGACCCGGCCCTTAAGGAGAGCGCACTGCTGACCGGCGTCTTCAACCGCCTGGCCCGCAGCTGCTTCTACGGCGTCGCCGTCAAGGAAGGCGACGAGAGCCCGTACCGCAACGGCTGCATCCCCGCCGGTGCCGCCTCTGCTGCCGTGGTCGAGGCTGCCGAGCAGGCCGCCCTTGCCTTTGAGCAGGCCATGTACAAGTTCGAGACGCACCACGCGCTCGCCGTGTGCGACGACTACCTGCGCGCCGCTAACAAGCGCTGGAGCGACGCCTCCAAGGCCGCCAACAAGCTCGAGGGCGAGCCGGCCAATACCGCGATGACGCAGGCCCTCGTCGACGCCTTTACCGAGCTGCGCGTGGCGACCGTCCTGATGCATGGCATCGTCCCGGCCGGCTGCGAGCTCATCTGCGAGTACTTCGACATCGACCCGGTCGCCTTCTTTAGCTGGGATAACATCTTTGCCTCCACGGATGAGTTTGTGGAGAGCCTGGGTGAGAAGCCCGGCGAGCACCGCGTGAAGCCGCTGCCCCCGCGCTTCGACTTCTTTAGCAAGCACGAGAGCCAGTACTAAAGCACGCCAGCAGCGGCGTGCCCGGAAAGTAGTCAATTTGGGACGGGAAGGAAAGACGGATGTCCAAGCCGCGTCGTCGTAAGCAGAAAAAGCAGGTCAAGGCCGAGCTCAAGCTCAGGCAGTTTGCTGCTACCGAGCTTTCCGACCAGCTTGCCGCCCAACACTCCGCCGCCGACCTGCCGCGCTTTATGGTCGACACGGTCGCCGGCGCCTATGCGCCCGCCGATGCCAAGCTCATGATCGAGGGCTTTGGTGCCGCGGCCACACGCCCGGTCACACTGCGCGCCAACACGCTCAAGGCGACCGCCGAGGACATCGCTGCGGCGCTCGATGCAGCCGGCATCGCCCACAACCCCGTCGTCTGGTACCCAGACGCCTTTATCCTGCCCGAGGCCCAGGTTTCCGATCTGTGGGATCTCGACATCTACCGCGACGGCAAAATCTATCTGCAGAGCCTGTCGTCCATGATGCCGCCGTTGGCCCTGGGCGTTCAGGCCGGCGAGGACATCCTGGACATGTGCGCAGCCCCCGGCGGCAAGACAACGCAGATCGCCGCCCTCACCCAGGGCCAGGCACACCTCACGGCCTGCGAGATGAGCATTCCCCGCGCCGAAAAGCTTGAGTCCAACCTCCAACGCCAAGGTGCCAAAAACGTGCCCGTCATGCGCATCGACGCACGCGAGCTCGACGAGTTCTTCCGCTTTGACCGCATCCTGCTCGACGCTCCCTGCACCGGCACGGGCACCGTCATCAACGGCAACGAGAAAAGCCTGCGCGGCCTCACCGAGCAGTTGCTGAGCAAGTGCGCCCGCTCGCAGCGAGCACTTCTGGACCGCGCCATGGGTGCCCTCAAACCGGGCGGCACGCTCGTCTATTCGACCTGTTCGATCTTGCCGCAGGAAAACGAGGACGCCCTGCAAGAGGCCCTCGACAAGCATATGGACTGCGAGCTTATCCCCCTCGACGGCACGCCGAGCGAAAGTGAAACGCAACGTGCTCAGGAAGCTGGCGAAGAGCCACACATCGAGAGCAACGCTCTCACCGAGGCCATCGCCGCCGGCCACGTCTCGTCCGTCGCCAACGGTATGCCCGGCACGCTGACCATTCCGCCCAGCCGCGACTTTGAGGGCTTCTACATTGCCCTGATCCGAAAACGCAGCTAGCGCACGGATCCAAAACTCAACAAGCTATTTCTGTGCGCGTTTGCCCTGCTGGTCGCGATGCTGTTTAAGCATCGCACGCTCCTTGCGCTCGGCCCTTTTGCCCTTAATGGCCGTGACCACAAAGTAGATGACCGCGGCGGCAACGATTGCGCCCACACACAGGCCAATCGAGCCAAACATTGCTGTCAATTCCATACCGCGTCACCTCTCTTTTAAACGGGACTTTCAAGATAGCACCTCGATCCCCGCCACCACAGCTCCTTCACGTTCGCCGGCCCTTCGGTCTAACGGATGGCGCGGCGGGGAAAAATCAACTCGTCAAACGATTTAGCATTCGCAATTCCGGCTGCATAGCGCCGGCCGTTATCACATAGAATCGAGCCTCCATGGATACCCTCAACGATCTAAATGAGCGCGTCGACGCCTTCGTCGGCACCAGCTCCTTCGACACGCCTGCCGCGGCAAACGACCAAGCTCCCATCGATGTGCCCGCCGAGGTTCACGAGGACATCGTCGCCTCGGTCGATTTCTCCGAGGTCGAGCTCGCAGACGAGTTCACCGAGCCCCAGGTAGCCGTGACCCCCAACGGACTGCTCCCCATGGAGCCACTGCCCATCGACGGACGTTTGCGCAAGGCGGCCCTTCGCATGCCCGACGAGATCGAGGAGGCCAGCGGCTTTACGCTCTTCGGCCGCCGCATCAAGTCGCTCATTTACACCACCGATGTCGCGGTTATCCGCAACTCCAACGCCGATGCCGTCTTTGCCGTTTACCCCTTCACGCCGCAGCCGGCCATTACGCAGGCACTGTTGACCGTCGCCGAGTGCCCGGTCTTTGTAGGCGTGGGCGGCGGAACTACGACCGGTAAGCGCTCCGTGCAGATGGCAGCCGTCTCCGAGATGCAGGGCGCGGCGGGCTGCGTGGTCAACTCCCCCGCCACCGCCGGGATGGTCGAGCACATCACCAACATCGCCGACATCCCTGTCATCGCCACGGTCGTACGTTGCGACGACGATGCGCATGCCAAGGTGCGCGCCGGAGCCAAGATTCTCAACATCGCGGCCGGCAAAAACACACCGCAGGTCCTACGCGAGCTGCGCGAGCACTATCCCAACCTGCCGCTCATCGCGCCGGGCGGCAAGACGCCCGAGAGCACCCGCGAAACCATCGCCGCCGGCGCCAACGCCATCATCTGGACGCCGCCTTCGGTCCAGCAGCTACAGGCCGACATGATGCAGCGCTATCGCAAGATGAAGGAAGACGCCACACCTGTCATCTCGCGCGACGATGTGCCCATTATCGACCAGGTCGCCGCCGCCGAAGTCAGCCAGGTCGAGAACATGAATCCCGACGTGCCGATTCCCGACGAAGTCATCGAGCGCGTCGCTTCGATCCACGAGCGCGTCGAGGAGCATCGCGCCAACCGCGGCCTCAAGCCGTCACCGCACGGCTTTTTCTTCCGCGGAAAGAAGCGCTAGCAAAACATCTTGGCCCGCCCCACAAACGTGAGGCGGGCCGTTTTCGTTTGAGCAATCATGCAGCGACGTGATGGGCAAATTAATCCACGCGCTTGTCGCCCATAAAGAAGAGCGCCACCGTACCAGGTCCGGTATGCGAGCCAATCAGAGTACCGATGTCATTAATCTCAATCTTGCCTTTAAGCTGCGGAACCTGTTCCTCAATCAGCGCCGCAACTGCCTCGGCATCCTCGCGGCACGCCGAGTGCGACATGATGCACTTACCCGAATAATCCGTACCGCCCTGCACGTGTGCCATCATGGTCTTAGCCATCTCGGAAATCGCGCGCTTCTTGGTGCGAATCTTCTCACGCGGCGACAGCTTACCTTCGCAATCGACCGTCATAAGCGGGCAAATCTTAAGCGCCGTGCCAATGATCGCGCTCGCAGCCGAAATGCGACCGCCTCGTAGGTAGCTCGACAGATCGGTCGAGAAGAACCAGTGGTGCAGGTTGAGTTTGTGCTCCTCGATCCAGGCAGCCGTCTCGTCGAGTGAAGCCCCGCTATCGCGCACATCGGCGGCATATTCCAGCAACAGACCAAAGCCCGAAGACGCCCCCAGCGAATCGATGACGCGCACCTTGCCGCCCTCGGGATAGCGATCCGCAAGCATCTGCGCCGCGACGCAGGCCGATCCATACGTGCCCGAAATACCCGACGACAACGTCAGGTGCAGCACGTCTTTACCCTCGGCAACAAACGGCTCCCAAAACTCCTCGTACTCACCCACGCTCACCTGAGACGTCTTGGGCATGGCGCCCGCGGCAATCTGGGCAAAAAACTTGTCCGGCGTAATCGACTGATACAGATCGTCCGTATAGACAACATCATCGATCTCGTAATGAAAACACACGACAGGGATATTGCGCGACGCAAAGAACTCACGGGTTCGGTCGGCGGCGGATTCACAGGTCAGGACAAAATCACTCATATGAGGCTCCTTACTCATTGCTGCGCAAATTATCGCACAGTGAGCCTACATGCGGTACATATGTCCACTATTTACCAAATCGAACCAAAAATAGTGAACATCTTTACCACCATCGTTTCCACCGGCCCCACGTATAAATATCTGAGAAAACACCCTCTGTCGTCTCCACCCAACCAACACATCTACCTTCACTAAATCGATTTACCAAACCATTCAGCCGACAATTCAGCCGCTGGCGCAAAATCGAAACAAAAGCGGCGCATACTGATAAACGTTTGACGCTGTTTATCAGTTTTACCAGCCCCATCGGAAGGTGTTTCATGGTCGCATTCGATCGCAACCCGCAAGACTTCAAGTATCTGCGCCTGCTGTCGAGACAGTTCCCCACCGAACAATCCGCATTTACCGAAATTATCAACCTCTCGGCCATCCTCAACCTACCCAAGGGCACCGAGCATTTTATGAGCGACGTGCATGGCGAGTACGAAGCCTTTATGCACATCCTCAACAACTGCTCGGGCGTCGTGCGCGAGCATGTCGACGAAATTTTTGGCGACACGCTCTCCTTTGACGAAAAGGGCGAGCTGTGCACGCTCATCTACTACCCGCGCGAGAAGATCGACCTGGTCCGTAGCCAGCGCGAGGACTCGCCAACCTGGTACAAGACGATGCTTGACCAGCTCATCATGGTCGCACGCTCGCTTTCGAGCCGCTACACGCGCTCCAAGGTGCGTAAGGCCATCCCGCGCGACTACGCCTACATCATCGACGAGTTGTTGCACACGCACCCGGACGAGAACAACTATCGCGTGCGCTATCACGAGCGCATCGTGGAGTCCATCCTGGAGACCGCCAGCGCCGACGACTTTATCGAGTCGCTCGCCTCGCTCGTCAAGCGCCTGGCCGTCGATCACCTGCACCTGGTGGGCGACATCTTCGACCGCGGCGGCGGCGCGGCCAAGATTATGGACCGTCTGCTCACCTACCATTCGCTCGACATCCAGTGGGGCAACCACGACCTGCTGTGGATGGGCGCTGCGGCCGGTGAGCCCGCCTGCATCGCCACGGTGTTGCGCAACAACCTACGCTACGACAACTACGAGATCCTGGAGAACGACTACGGCATCTCGCTGCGTGAGCTTGTCGCCTTTGCCGATGCCACCTACACCGCCGGTGAGTCCATCACCCCGCTGATCAAGGCCATCAACGTGCTGCTCTTTAAGCTCGAGGGCCAGATTATCCAGCGCCACCCCGAGTTCGATATGACCGACCGCCTGTTACTCGACAAGATCGACCACGACACCGGCACGGTCACGCTCGCCGACGGCAGCGTGTGGCCGCTCACGACCAACGACTTCCCCACCGTCGACCCGGCGGACCCCTACACGCTCACGTCTCAGGAGCAGCACATCATCGACAAGCTCGTGTCCGAGTTTGTCACCGCCGATCACCTGCATCGCCATATCGATTTCCTCTACACCCACGGCTCGATGTACAAGGTCGCCAACGGCAACCTGCTCTTCCATGGCTGCGTGCCGCTCAACGAAGACGGCACCTTTAGCAGCATGAACTGCCTGGGCACCTGGCACGCCGGCCGCGATTATCTCGATTTTTGCGACCACATCGCCCGCCGCGCCTGGCGCGTGGGCGACCGCGACGCTCTCGACTGGATGTGGTACCTGTGGATTGGCTTTAACTCACCCGCCAGCGGACGCCTGGTGCGTACCTTTGAGCGCGCCTATATCGCCGATAAGAGCACCTGGGTCGAGCCGATGGACCCGTACTTTACGCTTACCAAGTCGCCCTCGGTCTGCGATGACATCATGCGCGAGTTTGGCGTCGCGCCCATGGCATGTTCACCGACCGGTCACATCATCAACGGCCACACGCCCGTTAAAACCACCAAGGGCGAGCAGCCCATCCGCGCCGAGGGCAAGCTGCTGGTCATCGATGGCGGCTTCTGCCGCGCTTACCATCCCAAGACGGGCATCGCCGGCTATACGCTCATCTCGAGCTCGCGCGGCTGCCGCCTCAAGTCGCACCGGGCCTTTACGACGGTTGCCGAGGCACTCACACGCAACGTGGACATCGAAAGCGAGACCAACCGTTTTGACCAAGCAGACCGTCGCCGCATGGTGAGCGACACCGATACTGGCGCCAAGATTCGCAGCCAGATCCAGGACCTGCGCCAGCTGCTCGATGCATATAGAAACGGTGCTATCGAGGAGCGCGCCTAGCACCACCCGCGGGGATTGGCTAAACTTGCTAAGTTTGTCATCCCCGCGGCGCTTCGGCGCCAGCTTAAGGCAGGTACCATGCAAAAGCTCCTTGCGCAGATTATGAAATTTGGCGTCGTCGGTGTCATTGCCACGGTTATCGACTTTGGCATTATGAATCTGCTCCACTACGGTCTGGGCCTTAACATCCTGATCGCCAACACCAGCGGCTTTATCGTCTCGCTCATCTTTAACTACGTCGCGAGCATGAAGTACGTGTTTGCGCACAAGGAGGGCATGAGCCGCCGCCGCGAGTTCATTATCTTTGTCGTGCTGTCCGTGATCGGCCTGGCGCTCAACGACGGTATCGTGCTGGCGCTCAACGCCGGCCTGGGACTCGAGGCCAATATCGCCAAGACTTGCGCCACCGCGCTTGTTATGGTCTACAACTTTGTGACCAGAAAGATCTTCCTGGAGGGCGAGGAGACCAAGTAGTTCGACCTCCTCGTTGCACTACGGGGCCCACGGACGACGCGCGTCGAGCGCTGCGTTGTTCGTGGGCTTTGCTCGTTTACGGAAGGATTTATAACGTTTGTGGATTGTCTCTTGCAAATTTGGCGAGTTCGTATAGTTCTTGGCAAAGCCCTTACGTTTCCCTTGCAAAAGCTCTAAAGTATCCTCTGCTCGATTCATCAACGCATTGGATGTGATTACGTGCGCAAGGCACTGGCACAACCTCATACTAAGCAATTCCTCAAGTTCGCTGTCGTGGGTCTTATCTCCTTTGGCATCGACTGGGGCATGCTCATTGCGCTCGTCGAGCTGTTCCATCTCGACTTTTTGATGAGCACCACGATCTCGTTTATCACGTCCGTCGTGGTCAACTACTGGCTCAGCATGAAGTACGTGTTCGACCATCGCGAGGGCATGAGCCGCAAGCGCGAGTTCACGATCTTCACCATCCTGTCGGTGATTGGTTTGGGCCTCAACGACCTGTACATGTTTGTGGGCGTCACGTTTTTGAGCATCGGCTACCAGGCCATGAAGGCCATCGCCACGTTCCTGGTCACCTGGTACAACTACTTTAGCCGTCGCCTTTTCCTCGAGGGCGCGCAGTCGTAGACGATTACTATTTGCTTGAATCAAAACCACCCCTAAAAGGGGTGGTTTGCTCTTAGGGTATAACCCTTGGATTTCCGGCACGCGTCTAAAGGCGCCGGCCCTCACGGGGTTCGGGCCGCACTGCAGATTGACCCGTGGCGGGCCGGTCAAACCGGCGC
>JAXJCG010000017.1:0-216548 GCA_036302525.1 Collinsella sp.
CCATCGAAACACATCTCCACCGTTCCTTCAACTGGGAAAATGCCGCCCCCGGGGCCTGGGAGGGGCACCGGGGGCGTTCGGCTAACTGCGGGAACGGCCTATCCGCTTAATGTGTTCGGCTGAGACTGGAAATCAACCTGTAAGGGAAATTCCATCCCGGTATTCGGCTAAAAAATGGGACAAGCTTTCCCAACTGGCGCTCAAAAGGAAAATGCATCCCGGAATGAGAACGAATTCCGGGATGCATTTTCCGCCATCTATCGCAGACGACTAGTCGCCTTTGTGAAAGAGGCTTTTGATGGCAGCAGGGATGCTCTTGGCGCCCTTGGTCGTTACGTCGATAAAGTCGGGCGAACGCACGAGTCTATCCTCGTCCACGTACTTGCGCACAGCGCGCAGCGTCTCTTTGTCGTCGCGCGTCGAAAACGTAAAGTGACCGTTGTCCTTGGTGAAGATGGCAAAACGCGTAATCTTCTTGGTGCCGCGCAAGACCTCGGCGGCAATATAGTCGACCTCGTCCCACGGGATTTGAATATAATCCTCGGGATTGCGCTCGTTGTAATACTCGAACGCCTTATTGCCCACCATCACGTTACCGTGGCTGGTAAGCCCCATCAGGCAGGTTGCCGGCGTTGCCAGATCGACCGTGCTGTTCTGAGATTGCGCCATACGCGCCTCGCCCTCCAATAAAAACAATCGGACCGCATCCAGTGTACCCACCGGGTGCGGTCCGTTTCAATGGCTCAAAAGCCCTTACCTAGCAACTCTCGGTCTTAAGCCGAAACGTGCTTACATGAAGCCGCAGAAGCGACCGATGATGCCGACGGCGAAGAGAGCCAGGATGATGACAATCGGGCTGACCTTCTTCTTGAGGAGCTTGCAGACCAGCAGGGTCAGGCACACGGCGGCAAGGCCGGGGATGAGCTGATCGAGGTTGGCCTGAAGCGTGGTGACCTTCATCTGATCAAGGGCGGTAGCACCGACGGAGTTGTACATCGTCAGCGCTTCCTTGATACCCTCGGAACCGGAGGGCAGGCTAGCCCAGTCGATAAAGGCGCCAGCAGACTGCTTGACCGTGGAGACGATCGGGGTGAAGGAAATGGACACCCAGCGCTCGACCAGGGCGCCGATGATGAACATACCCAGGATGGAAGCGCCCTCGGTGACCTTGCCCATCAGACCACCGGAGAGGTCCTTGGCGATGGAGGAGCCGACCTTGTAGCCAAACTCCTGCGTGTACCACAGGAAAGCGTAACGGATGATGTTCCACGCGAAGAAGAACAGCAGCGGACCGACGATGCTGCCGGACATGGCCAGGGAAGCGCCCAGAGCGCCCAGAATCGGGCGAAGGGTGAACCAGAAGACGGGGTCACCGACGCCGGCGAGCGGGCCCATCATACCGACCTTGACGCCCTGGATGGCGACGTCATCGATCGGAGCACCGTTGGCGCGCTCCTCCTCGAGGGCGAGGGTAACGCCAATGACGGGGGCGGAAACATAGGGGTGGGTGTTATAGAACTCCAGGTGGCGCTTAAGAGCGGCAATCTGGTCATCCTTGCTGGTGTAGAGCTTCTTGATCGCAGGGATCATTGCGAAGCACCAGCCGCCGTTCTGCATACGCTCGTAGTTCCACGAGCCCTGAAGGAACTGATGACGGAAGCAAACCTTCTTGCGGTCAGCCTTGGTGAGCTGAATCTTGTTCTCTGCCATATGTATCACTCCCCTCCTACTCGTAATCGTTCAGAATGTCGCCGAGCGGGTCGCCGGAGCCACCGCCCATGCCGCCACCCTGCTTGGCCAGATCCTTAAGGCCAAGGTAGATGAGGGCAAGGGAGATGCCGATGAGACCAAGGGCGATCAGCGTGAGCTGAGGGATGGCAGCAAGGACAAAGCCGAGGACGAAGAACGGCCAGGTCTCCTTGGTGGCCATCATGTTGATGACCATGGCGTAACCGACGGAAGCGACCATGCCGCCGCCGACAGCCATGCCGCCGGACAGCCAGTCGGGCATAGCGTTAAGCGCGTTGGTAACGGCCTCGGCCGGGATGACGCACAGAAGAACTGCCGGGATGGCGATACGAAGGCCCTGCATGAGGATGGCAGCATACTGCCAGCGCTCGATGCCGGAGAAGTCGCCCTTCTCGGCGCAACCGTCCATGGCGTGAGCGATAGCGGTAGCAATGGTACGGCAGATCATGGTCAGGAACAGACCAGCGACCGACAGTGGGACGGCGACGGCGATAGCGGTGGTAACGGCCTTGGCCGAATCGGTGGCGCCACCGTTGAGGGCGAGCACCATGATGATCGAAGAAGCGACCGAGGCCAGAGCGGCGTCAGGCGCGACAGCGGCGCCGACGTTAGCCCAGCCAAGGGCCATCATCTGGAGCGAACCGCCCAGGAGGATGCCCTCCTGAAGGTGACCGGTTACGAGACCGATAAGCGTGCATGCCACGAGCGGCTGATGGAACTGGAACTCATCCAGAATGCCTTCCATACCGGCAAGCAACGCGACAATCGCAACAAGCAGAATAGTGATTGCAGACATGTATCGGACCCTCCTTTACTATGCTTGAGCGGCCAGTTCGGCCTTAGCTTTCTTCAACATGGCGTCGAGATCCTCGGAGGAATCCGAAGGAACCTTGCGGACCTCGAACTTGACGCCCTTGGCCTTGAGGGCCTCGAGAGTCTTAACGTCATCATCGCCCATAGCGACGGCGTTGGTGACGACGACCTTGCCCTTGGAGTGAGCCATGGAACCGATGTTGACTTCCTTGATGTCGACACCGGCCTCGATGGCCTTGAGCAGATCCTGCGGGTTCTCAAAGAGCAGCATGGCCTTGGTGTCACCAAAGCGCGTGTCCTTGACGACCTCGGCCATCTTCTTGATGGGCACAACGTTGGCATGGACTCCCGGAGGGGCAGCCTGCTCGATCATGGTCTTGCGGAGCTCGTCGTGAGCAACGCCGTCGGAAACCACGATGATGCGGTTGGGGTTGATCTGCTTGGTCCACGTGGTGGCCACCTGACCATGAAGCAGACGGGTGTCGATACGGACGTGGGCGATCTTGATGTGCCCATCGCCGATGACCGTTCCCGGAGGGATGGCGCCTGCAGGAGCAGCGGCGGCCGCAGCCGGCTTCTTCTCCTCGGGCTCCAGAGACTCGGGCTTGACACGCACGCCAGCCTTAGCCTCAGTCACGAGATGTTTTGCGATCGCATGTGCAGTGTTCTTTGCGTCAAAGCGCTGCGAATATGCCTCGATGAGCATAGGCAGGTTGACACCGGTGACGATAGCCCAGGAATCGTGGCCCTCGATGAGCCCGCTGATCTGGTTGAACGGCGTGCCGCCCCACAGATCAACGAGGAAGAGTACCTGCTCCTGGTCGTCGAAGGAAGCGACTGCTTCCTCGACCTTAGCACGGAAGTCGTCGGGGCCCATGCTCGGCTCGAGCGAGACCACGGCCACAGACGGCTGATCGCCAAAGACCATCGAGCCCGTCTGCTTGATTCCAGCTGCCAAGTCCCCGTGGCTAGCAAGAACAATACTTACCATCACATAACCTCCTTTTTGTCTACGTAATTCCTACACGACATGAAAGGAGTATACCTGTTTGGTTTGTGGAATTATAGCTAAATCCGCAAAAGGTTGGATTATTTGTTTAAACGTCTAGGTTTGTTACAAGTTGATTACGTTACTGCTTTTTGACTCATTACACGACAAGGCATCGCTCATCAAGCCAAGCATTTTACAGATACAAGCAGGCTGTTCATTAATATCGATTTTAGGCAAGCGCGAATGCGCTTGTGCTGCCGCTATTTTGTTTAAACAGACATGGCTTGACTATTTTCGTGACTTATGGTCTATGAAACCACTCAAAATAGTTGCGGTGGAATAGTTCTTGTTTAAGAGCCAGAAGGCTGAATTTAGGAACTATTTCACCGCAACTTATAGGGGATCCTAGACGATGTGGAGTGGGTTGGCGGCGTCGACGGCATCGGGCGCGTCGGAAGGGCCGTCGGGGGCAGCGCCTGCCGGATCCTCTTCGGGGGTCTCGATCTGTTTGATCATTACCTCTTGGCCCTGCAGCAAATAGGTCTCGCCGCTACCGCAATGGGGACAGGTCTTGCCGTGCTCGACCGTCGCGTAGTCGCGGCCGCACGCCTCGCAATGTGTCACGGCCTCGACGGGCTCCACGATAAGCTCCGCGCCCTGCGCGATAGGCTTTTTATCTGCTGCCCAGCGCCAAGCGTCGAGCAGCAAGTCGGGAACGACGCCCGAGACCTCGCCCAACAGCAACGTTACGCTCGAAACGCGACGCACGCCATGAGCGCGCGCCACATTCTCGACATCGCGAATGATGTGATACACGATTCCGAGCTCGTGCACTTTTAATTCCTTCCGTCATTCCCGTTATGGCTGCTTACTTGCGACCAAACTTAATCTTGATGGCGCGCTTGAGCGCATACTTGCCGAGGCTCGGGAGCTTTTGCTCGTATTTGACCATCGTTGAGCACTCGGGGCGGTCGCGATCCAGATGGATGGCGTCGAACGCGCACTTGGTGGTGCACAGGCCGCAGCCGATGCACTTGTTAGGGTCGACGATCGAGGCGCCGCAGCCCAGGCAGCGGGCGGTCTCGGCGCGCACCTGCTCCTCGGTAAAGGTCTCAACATACTCGCTAAACGGCGCAGCCTTCTCGCGTTCGCGGTCCACATGCGCAACCTCGCGGCTCGCGTTGTCGTAGCTCTCGAGCACAACGTCGTCGCGGTCGAGCGCGGTGTAGCGGCGCTGATTGCGGCCGATGGTGAGCGTGGAGCCCGGCTGCACAAAGCGATGGATGGACACCGCGGCCTCGTGGCCGGCGGCGATAGCGTCGATGGCAAAGCTGGGGCCGGTGTAGACGTCGCCGCCCACAAAGATGTCGGGTTCGGCGGTCTGGTAAGTCTGGGGATCGGCAAGAGCACCCTGGCCGCGGCCGAGCTCCACCTTGGAGCCAGCCAGCAGGTCGCCCCACACAATGGACTGGCCAATCGACATGACGACACGGTCGGCATCGACACGGCGCAGATCGCTCTCGTCGTACTCGGGCGCAAAACGGCCCTCGTCGTCAAAGACACGCGTGCAGCGCTTGAAGGTGATACCGCACACATGACCGGCCTCGTCTAGGTGAACCTCCTTGGGGCCCCAGCCGCAACTGATGTGGGCGCCGTCCTCAACAGCCTCGCGACGCTCCTCCTCGCTAGCGGGCATCTGGGCCTCGCTCTCCAGGCAGAACATCTCAACGTGCTCGGAACCCAAACGGCAGGCGTTGCGCGCGACGTCGATAGCCACGTTGCCGCCGCCCACCACGATGGTGCGGCCGGGCAGCGCATCGATCTTGCCACTGTTGACCTCACGCAAAAAGTCAACGGCCACGGTCACGTCCTCGGCATCCTCACCCGGAATACCGGCGAGGCGGCCGCCCTGGCAGCCGATGGCAACATAAAAGGCCTTAAAGCCCTGCTCGCGCAGCTCGTCGAGCGTCACGTCGCGACCGACCTCCACGCCATAGCGGAACTCGGCACCCATCAGGCGAATGATCTCGACCTCGGCCTCGATAACATCCTTCTGCAGCTTAAAGCTGGGAATGCCATAGGTGAGCATGCCGCCCGGGCGCTCGTTCTTCTCGAACACGACGGGCTTGTAGCCCTTCTCGGCCAGATAGAAGGCACAGGACAGACCGGCCGGGCCGGCACCGATGATGGCGATCTTCTGATCGAAGCCGCCGGCACGCGTCGGGGTCACCACGGGTGGGACATAGCGGGTCGCGGCATCAAGATCGCGCTGGGCGATGAACTTCTTGACCTCGTCGATAGCCACGGCGGCGTCCAAACGGCCGCGGGTGCAAGCATCCTCACAGCGGCGGTTGCACACGCGGCCGCAGATAGCGGGCAGCGGGTTCTCGCGCTTGATGAGCGCCAGCGCCTCGTCATAGCGGCCCTGTGCCGCAAGCTTCAGATAGCCCTGAACGGCAACGTGCGCGGGGCAAGCCGTCTTGCAGGGCGCGGTGCCGGACTCGTGCGTCTCGATACGGTTATCGTTGCGGTAGTTGGGCGACCACTTGGTGTGGTCCCACTTGGTGGCATCGGGCAGCTCCTGGCGCGGATACTCGGGCACCTGTCCGCCGGCCTTTTTGCTGCAGAGCTTCTGGCCGAGCTTGGCGGCGCCGGCCGGGCACACTTCAACGCAGCGACCGCAGGCCACACACTTGTCCTTCTCGACCTTGGCGACATAGGCCGAGCGCGAAAGATTGGGCGTGTTGAACAGCTGCGAGGTGCGCAGGGCGTAGCACACGTTGACGTTGCAGTTGCAGATGGCGAAGATCTTGTTCTCGCCGTCGATATTGGTGATCTGGTGCACAAAGCCGTTGTCCTCGGCCTGGCGCAGGATGTCGTAGACCTCGTCGCGCGTCACGTAATGGCCGCGGTCGGTCTCAACCACATAGTCGGCCATATCGCCCACGGCAATGCACCAGTCGGCGGGGTCGTCGGCGCAGCCCTCACCCATCACGCGACGGCTCGCGCGGCAGCTGCAGGTGCTGGCGGCATATTTGCCATCGTATTTGTCGAGCCAATGCTCGATATGCTCGATCGGCACCGAGGTGCTCGCGGCGTCGATAGCCTTCTCGACCGGAATGACATGCATGCCGATGCCGGCACCACCGGGCGGCACCATCGGCGTGGCCTTGGACAGCGGTCCCTTGGACGCCTGCTCAAAGAACTTGGCATAGACCGGGTGCTCCTCGAGCTGGCTCACGCGCATGTTGAGGAACTCGGCGGAACCCGGCACCAGCATGGGCAGCACCCACTGCTTGGCGCGCTCGGGGTTTTCCCAGTTGTACTCGAGCAGACCCGTGTAGCTCATGTCGTCGAGCATCTTCTCGATATCGGCTTCGGGCATGCCGGTGAGCTTGACCATCTCGGGCAGCGTATAGGGACGGCGCATCTTCATCTTGCAGAGCACTTCGGCCTGCTCGTCGGTTGCGGCCTCGGCAAACGACCAGTACTCGTAGCCCAGCAGCTCATCGCGATGCAGCAGACGGTTGGTGCAGTGCTCGCACAGCTTGACGATGGCCTCGCGCGGATGCTCCGGCAGCGGCGGCACGAACTCCGAACCGATGTCGGGCTCGGTATAACTAATCCCCGGTCCGTTGAGAATCATGGTTGTCCCTTCTCTTGCCGCAGCCCGGCGAGGCCGCAGCGCCCCTCTTTTTTTGCAGGCCGAGCATGCCCCCATGCCGTTCACCCGCCATTGTTGACATTGTGTCAAAAATAGTATTGACGAACCGTCAACAATATTCAAGACTGTTAGGCGAACGGTCAGGCAAAAGAGGATGAAAGGCGGCAAAACATGGGCAACAACACAGCAGATACCCCTGTGGTCGATGCCGTCCCCGCATCCGATAGCACGGCAAAGCGCCTGACGGGCGACGAACGCCGTCGCGAGATCCTCGATGCCGTGCGCGCCGTAAGCTCCGAGCTGGGCGTGTCCCACCTATCGGTATCGGCCGTGACAAAGCGAGCCGGTTGTACGCGCTCGCTGTTCTACCACTACTTCGCCGACATGGACGCCGCCGTCACCGCCGTCATGGACGAGGCAATCGACGGTTTTATCTCCGAGCTCGAGCAGTGGAATGCCAACCGCACCGTTGGTGATATCGAGGGCGCGCTCGACACCGTCGCCCCGCTCTTTAAGCGCCTGGTCGCCAGCGGCCACGAACTGCCGCACACTCTGACCTCCAACAGCGGCGCGCTCTACGGCGGCTTTTTGCACAACGTGGTCCAGCGTGTGGCGCAGTATATCTGCGACACCACCGTGGTGGATTTTGTCGCCCACCACGAGCTGCGCATCGACCATGTCTACGAAACGTTCTACACCCTCATCATGGGTCTTTTGATGTATATCCGCACGCACCCCGATGTGCCCGACGAGACGGTCAAGGAAATCATCGCCTCGACACTCCACATCGAGGGCTATACCGCCAAGTATCCGGAGCGCAAGCCCCAGAACTGACGACATTTGGCCAAACTGCCCGCGATCAGAAGAGGGGCCGCAGGCGTGTGAAAGGAGAGCAGCATGCTGTTCGATGTTTGGGGTAGCGATACCCTTATCCACTGGGCCGGCTGGGCCATGGTCTTTATTGGCCTCATCGTGCTCAACGAGGTCGGCCGCCGCACCAAGCTGGGCGCGGCAATCATCTTTGGCGTGGCTCCGCTGGCCATGACCATCTACTGCATCGCCATCGCCGTCGGCGTCTCGCAGGGTGCCGAGTGGGCGCTCACCAACCCCACCCATGTGTACCAGAACAGCTGGTTCCACTACGCCAAGGTATACGCGGCGCTGGCCGGTTGCTGGGGCTTCATTGCCATTAAGTACCAGTGGGGCAAGATCGGCAAGGCGCATTGGTTCCGCGCGTGGCCGTTTGTGATCGTCGCCATCAATATCATGATCGCCGTCGTGTCCGACTTTGAGAGCGCCTATCACTTCTTTGTCCTGGGCGAGTCCACCTGGGTCACCTCCGAAGGTGCTACGCAGCTGGCCGGCTGGAACAACGTGTTCAACGGCATCGCCGGTATCATCAACATCTTCTGCATGACCGGTTGGTGGAGCGTCTACGCCTCCGAGGACAAGACCGACATGCTGTGGCCTGATATGACCTGGGTCTACATCATCGCCTATGATATCTGGAACTTCTGCTACACCTACAACTGCCTGCCCACCCACTCCTGGTTCTGCGGCTTTGCGCTGCTGCTGGCGCCCACCGTCGCCGCCTTTATCTGGAACAAGGGCGGCTGGATTCAGAACCGCGCCTTTACGCTGGCTATTTGGTGCATGTTTGCCCAGGTGTTCCCGTACTTCCAGGAGGAGTCCATCTTTGTGACCCATTCCACGCTCGACCCCGGCGCCGCTACCGCGGTCTCGGTCGCTGCGCTGATCGCCAACGTCGCCGCAATCATCTACATCGCCTACCGTGCCAAAAAGCTCAGCCGCAACCCCTACAAGCAGGATGTCTTTGAGGGCACCAGCGATTGGGAGAAGGCCACCGCTCGCCGCGCCAAGGTTGATTACGCGCACGCCGAGTAACGTGCCTGACGCAGACATCGCTTGAGCGCGAAGCAGCATAGCCGGCTCCGCGCAACTCAACGCATTGCAGAGCCCCCGGAATGTGATTCGTTCGCGTTCCGGGGGCCTTTTGCTGCCGCGAGGATGCGGCCGAACGATGCGCTCGAGTTAAATCGGATCTTATATTTCGCACGCGCTTTATATGGCTCCATTTTTGGGTACAGTGTTGTCCCGATATTGAGCTTGGGGGATATATGAAAGATGAGACGATGGGCCAAGAGGATGCGGCCCAAGATGCAGAAGCTTGCGCTGAGGCCTTGGAGAGCTTAGACCGGATTTCACTCGATGAGATTGCGTTTGACGATTCGGGCGTTGATGTGCAGGATGAGCCGGAAACCGAGGCGCAATCCGATGATCAGGATGCAAAAGACGATGGCGCCGCGCCCACCGAGGACGAGGCGGGGCACGAGGAATCCGAATGCGAGGCCGACGACCAGCCCGAATCCGACACGAGCGAGGAAACCATCTTGCTCGACAGCTTGCCGGCCGAAGATTCGCTGACCCGCGAGCTTCCCGGCCTGGGCTCCGCGCCTGCCGTGGACGAGACCATCGCCATGGGCGATATTCCCCTACCGTCCGTTCCTTCGGCACGCGAAGCCGAGGTTCGTCATCGTAAGATGCCGCCCAAGCGTCGCAACCTGATGGTTGCCGGCGTTGTGGCCGTCGCGCTCGTCGCCGGCGGCGCAGGCTATGCTGCCTGGAACGGATATCAGCAAGAGCAGGCTGCCGCTGTCGCCGCCAGTGCACACACGATGATGTCGGTGCAGATTGGCGTGCATGCCGCAGGGCTCGACTGCTCAACTGGTTCCAAGATTCCCGTGCAGGTGAGCGGCCAGGATTCCGACGGTTCTTCCGTGAGCGAAACGCTCTACGTTGACGAACACGGTCGCGGCATTAAGCTGCTGCCCGGCGACTATACGCTCTCCATCGCTGGGTCCCCCATCGCAGCCGACGGTACCATCTACACTGTCCCGACCACCAAGGCGCAGGTCACCATTAAGAGCGATGGGCAGGATTTGAGTGCCCAGGCCACCTTTAAGCTCAAGGTGCCTTCGGCCGACACGGTGACTGACGACCAGATCGATGCCGCCGCCAAGTATGCCGCGGAAGGCGGGGTGAACTCCGCCGCGGTCGCAAAGGTGCTCCAGCAGGCGGCAACCGCGCGCCGTGACGCCGCCGTCAACGCCGTGAGCTCCCGCGAGGCACAGGCGGCCCGCGACGCCGATGCTCGACATAAGGCAACGGACCTGTATCAGCTCGATATTCCCGTTGAGTGGTACGGCAAAGTCGCGACTTGGCAAAACGGCAGCACGCTGTGCATTTATCTGGACGGCGACACCAACACACCGCTCGTGACGCTCGTCGCGGTGCGCGAGGGCGAGAGCTTTACGCCCGATGAGGGCGACGCGGTTTTGGGTGCGGCAAACCTCGGCAACGGCTACACCGTCTACGCCAGCGGCCCCGTCTATCCGTACGTGGTGCCCCAGACCATCAACGGACGGACGCAAGACCCCGTGTCGACCTACCCCATGGATACGGCGATTGAGCTTGTCGAGCTCACGACCGGCAACCGCTACACCTATAGCCAGATCAAGAACGTGCTGGTCGGCAAAGACGGCAAGGCCGACGCCGCCACCAAGCTCGAATGCGACTACCTCGCCCAGATTCTGATGCCGAGCATCAAAGCCCAAGACTAGCCGGGCGCATCATGGTGCTCCCCAACCGTGATAAAGGGGCCAGGAGGTCCTGGCCCCACAGATCCGTAGATGATTAGGCAAGGAGCCACTTCCATGCGGGCACAACGTGTACCGCACCGTGCTCGCATGGAATATCGGCCTGCTCATCCATGGTAACGATTGCCGACTCGCCAAGATCGAACTGGGCCATCGAGGCATCAAGCGCGGCAATTTCGCGCTCGCGCGTTTTCTCACTTGCCATATCCACACTCACCTGAATCAGGCTATAAGCCCGCATGAGAAGTGCGTCCCCAGCCACAAAGTCCACCTCATGGCTTTTGCTCTTCTCTTTGATCAGCAGGCGGCAGACCGAGCCGGTCCTCACCGCGGGAGTCCTTCTTCTTAGCGCATTGAACACTGCGGTCTCGAGCCTCTGGCCCTGGTCCAATGCTGATGCGGGAGAGAATGCTCCAAACATCGCAGGGTCGACAGCGTAGACCTTAGACGCAGACCGCATGTTATTTGCCAATGAACGCGTGAACTCCGGCACAGAAAATAACAGGTAGGCATCCTCATAATACTCAAGTAAATCGCTGAGCGAATTACGACTGACGGGTATCTGTCTGCTCTTGAACTCGTTGTACACTTTGTTCACTGACAGCTCTCGTCCCGAAGATGCCATACACCGCGTCAAGAACAGCGATGCCAGGCGAGGGTTCTTGACGTCGTAACGCTCAATGACGTCCATAGCGACCGTTCGCGAAGCATATTCCTGTAGCAGCTGAATCGCGTCTGCGGGCGTCTGCTCAAGCGTCGCGATGAATCCCCCTCGTTCAAGATATCCGATCAGATGATGTCGAAGCAGCGCTGCATCGCTTGGGGAAAAGGTCGCATCTGGCTCGAAAACGCTCCCCGTCTTATACCGAACGTATTCCGAAAAACTCAACGGAAAAAGCTCCCGTATAAGAGAACGACCCCTGAACTCGCTCTTAAGCTCTGAGGACAGCATCTTGGAAGAAGATCCCGTCACATAGACGGTCGCTTTCTCCGTATCGACTACACGCCGCAGAAACGCACCCCATTCGGGAATTTCCTGGATCTCGTCAAAGAAAATGTAAGCGCCCTCGGTTCGAGCAGCAGGATACAGCGCATAGAACGTGTCGAGCACGTCCGCCAGCAGCGATGACTCATACGGGCGCAAGCGCTCGTCCTCAAAATTAAAGTAAAGCATCCGGTCAAGCTCGACGCCCCGGCCCTGAAGCCGCTGCATCTCCTGATACAGGCGATACGTCTTTCCACAACGGCGGGCCCCCACAACCACATTTACGATGTTGTCGCGCTTTGGCTCCTGTGGGTTTTCCAGATCAAGGTCTCGCTCAAAGACCTGCGGAACCCCCTGCTGTTCAAAGTCCTTTATTTTCTGGGCGATCAAGTCGTTGAATGCCATGATTCTCCAATCTTGCTCTCTAGCTAATCAAAATTATACTTATTCTTGATTAGCGAGAGAGCAAGATTGCGCGCAACTTGATTAATAGATAATCAAGTTTTTCTGCTGCCAAGCATCAAGGCTCAGGACTAGCCGGCCGCAGCGAGGGCAGTCTTTTTGGGACGGAGCTCTTTTGGCCACTTTAACGCCACGGGTCGGCTTCGAACATCGGCTCGCGCTCGGGGCGGCGATCGCTGTAGGGATCGTAGCCGTCGTCGTCCTCGTTCTCGGCACGGATGTAGGGGTCGCGCGGCTTGGGCGCCGGCTTAGGCGCAGGCTTGGGTGCGGCGGGTGCGGCATCGGTCGCCGGCGCGCTTGTCTTGATCTCGTCTTTCATCTGCATATCTCCTTGCATCGCATCCGTTCAACAACATCGATTGTCGCACGAAAAAGGGCGGCGGACCCAATTGGATCCGCCGCCCTTGGCGTTTAGAAACGGTTGGCAGATTTTAAGGCATGTCCCATAAATCTACTCGGCGTCGGGAACCTCGTAGGTGGCCGCCGGCGTGTTGTCGCACACGACGGTAAAGCCGCCGTCCTTGTCGGCATCGACCGTCACCTGATCGCCCTCGCGCACCGTGCCGTCGATGATGGCGGCGGCGATGGCATCCACGACCTCGCGCTGGACCAGACGCTTGAGCGGACGGGCACCGAACACGGGGTCCAGGCCGCCCACGGCGAGCATCTGCTTGGCCGCCGGGGTGATGGCAAGCGTCATGCGCTCCTTGGCCAGGCGTGCGCGGACGTCGGCAAGCTGGATGTCGACGATCTTCTCGATCTGCGCCATGCCGAGCGGATGGAACACCACGATATCGTCGATACGGTTGAGGAACTCGGGGCGGAAGGTCTGAGCCATGGCAGCGTCGACCTGATGGCGCATCTCCTCCTCGTCCTTACCGGACAGATCGGCGATGGCTTTGGAGCCCACGTTGGACGTCATGATGATAATCGTGTTCTTGAAGGACACCTGGCGACCCTGGCCATCGGTCAGGCGGCCGTCGTCAAGCACCTGCAGCAGCACGTTGAAGACATCCGGATGAGCCTTCTCCATCTCGTCGAGCAAGATCACGGAGTACGGACGACGGCGCACGGCCTCGGTGAGCTGGCCGCCCTCGTCGTAACCCACGTATCCCGGGGGCGCACCGATCAGACGCTGGACGCTGAACTTCTCCATGTACTCGGACATGTCGATACGCACGAGTGCGCGCTCGTCGTCGAACAGGCACTCGGCAAGCGCCTTGGCGAGCTCGGTCTTGCCCACGCCGGTGGGGCCCAGGAAGAAGAAGCTGCCGATGGGCTTGTCCGGGTCGGAGAGACCCGCACGGCTGCGGCGCACGGCCGCGGCAACGGCGGAGACGGCCTCGTCCTGGCCGATGACGCGCTTATGCAGCTCGCCCTCCAGGCCCTTCAACTTGTCGAGCTCGCCCTGCATCATCTTGGACACGGGCACGCCGGTCCAGGCGCTCACGACCTCGGCGATCTCATCGGAGGTCACCTGTTCGTTGAGGCCCTCGCCGTCCTGCTGCTTTTGTGCCTCGAGCGCGGCCTCGGAATCCTGAATCTGCTGCTGCAGGCCCGGAATCACGGAGAAGCGCAGCTCGGACGCACGGCCCAGGTCGCCGTTGCGCGTCGCGCGCTCCTCTTCGCTCTTGGCCTCGTCGAGCTGGCCCTTGAGCTCCTGCACGTGGTCGATGGCGTTCTTTTGGTTGAGCCAGCCGGCCTTTTGCACGTTGAGCTTTTCCTGGACCTCGGCAATCTCTTGGCGCAGGGCCTCCAGACGCTCCTTGGAGGCGTCGTCGGTCTCCTTCATGAGCGCCTGCTCCTCGATCTGCAGCTGGGTGAGCTGACGCGTGGTGGCGTCAATCTCGACCGGCATGCTGTCGAGCTCCATGCGCAAACGGCTTGCGGCCTCATCGACCAAGTCGATGGCCTTGTCGGGCAGGAAACGGTCGGCGATGTAGCGATCGGAGAGGTCGGCAGCCGCCACGAGCGCGCTATCGGTGATATGCACGCCGTGGAAGATCTCGTACTTCTCCTTGAGGCCACGAAGGATCGAGATGGTGTCCTCGACGGTAGGCTCGGAGACCATCACAGTCTGGAAACGACGCGCGAGCGCCGCGTCCTTCTCGATGTACTTGCGGTATTCGTCGAGCGTAGTCGCGCCAATCGCGTGCAAGTCGCCACGGGCAAGCGCAGGCTTGAGGATGTTGCCGGCGTCCATGGAGCCCTCGGTTGCACCCGCGCCCACGATGGTATGGAGCTCATCGATGAACAGGATGACCTTACCCTCGGACTTCTGTACCTCCTTGAGCACGGCCTTCAAGCGGTCCTCGAACTCGCCGCGGTACTTGGCGCCGGCGACCAGCGCGCTCATGTCGAGCTCGATCAGGTCGCGGTCGCGCAGGGTGCTCGGTACGTCGCCGGACACGATACGCTGAGCGATGCCCTCGACGATGGCCGTCTTGCCGACGCCCGGCTCACCGATGAGCACGGGGTTGTTCTTGGTGCGACGGGACAGGACCTGGATGGTGCGGCGAATCTCATCGGTACGGCCGATGACCGGGTCGAGTTTGCCGGCGCGAGCGAGGTCACAGATGTTGCGACCGTACTGCTCCAGCGCCTCAAACTGCGTCTTGTCCTCGGCGGACGTCACGCGGTCATCGCCGCGCAGCTCCTCGTAGACTTGCTCGATGCGCTCCTTGGTGACGCCTGCGTCGCGCAGAACGCGGCCGGCCTCGCCCTTGTCCTCGGCAAGTGCCATCAGCAGATGCTCGGTCACCACAAAGCTGTCGCCCATCTTGGTGGCCTTCTTCTCGGCCTTTTCGATGACGCGGACGAGCTCGTTGGACAGGCCCATCTGCTGGCCCTCGCCCGAAACCTTGGGCGCGTGGTCGATGGCATCTTGCGTGGAGCGTGCGAGCTGAGCCGGGTCGGCACCAATGCGCTCTATGATCACGGAGATATTGCGCTCGCCGGCACCGAGCAGGGCGGACAGCAGGTGAATCGGCTCTACCGCGCCGGCCTGCGCGTCGGCAGCCGTGCTCATGGCGGTCTGCAGCGCCTCGCGCGACGTCATTGCTAGCTTATCGATTCTCATGGAATCACCTCTCTTGGGGCGGCCGCCCTACGGGGCGGCTTCACGTTGTTCGAGAAGTATTGTTGCCAGCTTTGCGCGATCTTATACACAAATCTAAGTCTCTATATATAAGATTTTCTGAGTGATTAAGAGATAGGGTACTGAGATGTCAGCCCGCCGCTGCCCAGGCGCACTACCGTCTCGATCTGTAACATCTAGCAGCCATTTTTGATCCTAGATGTTACAGATCGAGATGAAATGCTCAGCGGCGCCCGTTTATCTAAATCTGTAACAACTACTCGGCAAATAGGGCCCTATCTGTTACAGATTGAGACAAACAGAAGACACCCGAATCGAAAATCTAAATCTGTAACACCAAGCCCACTTTTAGCGGCCAAGATGTTACAGATCGAGACAAACCGAGAACTACTACAAAGGGGACGGGTACCTTTGTGGTGGTTGCAGTCTCTATTTACTTGCCGAACCCGTGCTTCCCGATTCGCCGCTCCAGGGCATCTCATCCTCGAAGAGCCATATACGGGCAGACCCACTATCGCGTGCAGTCTGCGGGTCGGGCAAGCAGGTCTGTTCATAGGCATCTTGGATACACTGACCCATAAAATCGTTGAGCTCGGCCTGGTCGCCCTCCATGACATAGGCTGCATCGCCGGCCATGATGTAAATACCCGGACCCTCATTGCCCTCGTAACCCGGATCGTACGAGACATCACATAACTTTGCGCCGTTTGCAGTGTCCAGCTCGATGGAAGAGTGGCATCCGCCAACCATGTCGTTCGCTTTTGCCCGATAGGACGCATATCCGTACCAACGCTTAAATGTTTTGC
This sequence comes from Collinsella sp., assembly GCA_036302525.1. Classification (GTDB taxonomy): domain Bacteria; phylum Actinomycetota; class Coriobacteriia; order Coriobacteriales; family Coriobacteriaceae; genus Collinsella. Next base: position 16,245 of record JAXJCG010000017.1, read on the forward strand.
CCTTGAGTAGCTCGGACGCCCTATCGATCAGGCTTGTATCCGTGGTATAGCGCATGGCCCCAAGCTGAATACTCGGATAATTGCTAATACCCAGCACAGCCGGCTGCTCATCAAAATCAACGGTAATGGTCTCGGGCTTGTCGTCGCCGGTCAGAAGTTCGACAGATTGAGCCACAGGCTTGACCAACGGCTCCGTCACCGCAGCAGGTAGAAATGCCATACCGACAGCGCCCGCGCCAACCACAGCGATCGCAAGCGCCAAGACAATCAATCCAATACGGGCAGAACGGCTCACGGCAAAACACCCCACAATGCAAACCTTCGCCACCTGCACTAATGATACCGCAAGCTAACACTATTACCAAAAGAAGCCGCGCGCTCCTCACCACCACAAAGGGGACAGGCACCTTTGTGGTGGTTTTCGACGCTAACGGTCGACCATCTCGCGCCATGAGATTAAACTTGAATTGTTCTCTGAACATATCCATTTCTGCCTATCCTCAACAGATCTTTGTCTCGAGGAGCGCATATGAAGCCGTCTCATTCCACCGGCCGCAACGTCATCGCCATTCTCGCCATACCCATCGTGATGCTCTTCCTTATCGTCATCACGCCCTTTTCTTTTGGTATCGCCTCGCCCTTCGATCTTTGCGGGATGATCGACGCCGGCTCGCGTGCCACCTCGCTCTCCTTTGTCTGCCGTGGCGTGTTCTACGAATATGCAATTCCCACCGGAAGTTGGCAGTCCAAGTTACCGTTGCTCGGCAAGGTCGACGGATGCTCCCCCTATTTCTGCCTTGAACCTCAGGCGCTAAACTATCTGATCGACGACCAGCCACTCGACTCCATCACCCTCGCCTACGACTACGCACCAAACACCGATGAGCGCCACATGAACCAAGTCCTCGACAAGCTGCTTGGACAGTGCGGGCTCACCGCGGAAGCCGGTCGAACCATCTATAGCAACCGGAAATTAAAGCGAACAGAACTCCGCCGTGTCGGAAAAATCAAAGGGCGAAACGGGGCCGCCTACTGGGATGCCTGGGCAACACGCGACAAGGGCGAATTCGGACACAGCACCTATATGGTCACTGTCTACACCAAAGACGGAATTAAGGACAATGTTGACGATTTCGCGTCATCCAAACTCGGCATCCCCAAAACAATCAAGCCCGCCAGCCCAGATGAAATCCTGTAGAGACGCTCATTAACATACCGCTCAACAATCACAACAACATCGAGCTCGTTCCCCACCACCACAAAGGTGCCTGTCCCCTTTGTGGTGGTTTTCGACAAAAAGAAGCCGCCCCAATAAAAAGAGGCGGCATCAAGCAAGTCTATTTATTAGCGTCCCTCAAGACCCAACGAGAACGCAGAAATGTAGCCCGGGGCTTGCCCTTTCCCGAACGCGACCCTCGCGAAGCGCGTGAGCGGGCGGGAAAGGGTAAGCCCCGGACAGACAATTAAGTGCGTTACTCGGCAGCGGCCTTGAACTTGTTGTAGTTGATCAGGCAGCCGGCCTTGACGATGGCACGCTCCTCTGCCGTCATATCGGCAATGTAGAGCTCAATCTGCTCGACCGTGCCGTCGGCGCGCACCACGTAGGCGGCGATGTCCTTCAGGTCGCCATCGAGCGCGGTGCGGATACCCGGCACAAAGACGTAGTCGCCCACCTCAAAGTTGGGCTCGGCCTCCATCTGGAAGGGCACCATGCCCCAGTTCATCACGTTGGAGCGATAGCGCTTGGTGGCGTACTCGTGGACGATGTTGGCCAGGCCGCCGATCACGCGCTGGCAGCTCGCGGCCTGCTCGCGGGCAGAACCGTCACCGGGCTTCTTGGCATAGAGCATAGAGCCGTATTCGGTCGCCTTGGCGTCGGCAGCGACACCCGCGCCGGCCAGCGCCTCAAACACACCAGCAAGCTCGGCATCGAGCGCCGCCAGGTCGCCCGCGGCCTCGCCGGCAACGCGGCGCTTCTCCACGGCGTCGACCTCCTTGGAACGGCCCACGTAGGCCGGGTCGCGGCGGCTGAGCGTAAACTCGGCCAGACCCAGCGGGTTGGAGCGGAAGGAGCTCGTCTCGCCCGAGGGAATGAGCTCGTCGGTCGTGGTGACCGGGTCCATGATCTTGGAGCACACCTTGAGCAGGATATCGTCGCCGAGAGGCTCCATCGCGGGCCACGGCTTGATATTGGGACCCTCGACCAGCTCGTCGGCAGGCTCCGCCTTGCCAAAGCCCCAGTACACACGCTTTTTGTACGGCGCGTCGTCAAAGGTGTACTCGCAGGCCTCGTCCCAAGTCTCCTCAGGCAGGTCGGTCGCCGACGCCAGGACGCCGCCGTTGGCAGCTGTCGCCGCAATGGAGCGGGCGTCCATCAGGGCCACGGCGCTCAGCTGGCCATTACCCGGCTTGGAACCCTCGCGGTTGGGGAAGTTGCGCGTGGTGTGGCGGATGGACAGGCCGTTGTTGGCGGGTGTGTCGCCGGCGCCGAAGCACGGGCCGCAGAATGCCGTGCGCACGATCGCGCCGGCCTCCATAAGATCGTAGATATAGCCGCGGCGTGTAAGCTCGAGCGCCACGGGCTGGCTCGTGGGGTAGACCGACAGCGAGAACTCGCCGCAGCCGGTGTTGGCACCCTTGAGCACGCGGGCAGCCTGGACCACGGAGTCGTAGTTGCCGCCCGAGCAGCCGGCGATAACGCCCTGCTGCACGTGCAGCTTGCCGTCGACGATCTTGTCGAGCAGGCTAAAGTGCGTCTTGCCCTCGCCGATCTTGGCGGCCTCGAGCTCCACCTCATGCAGGATGTCCTCGAGGTTCTCGTTGAGCTCGTCAATCTCGAAGCCGTTGGAAGGATGGAACGGCAGCGCGATCATGGGCTTGATGCTCGACAGGTCGACCTCGACACAGCCGTCGTAGTAGGCGACATCGGCGGGCTTGAGCTCGCGGTAGTCGTCGCCACGGCCGTGCATGGCCAAAAACGCGTGCGCGTCCTCATCGGTGGCCCAGATGCTCGACAGGCAGGTGGTCTCGGTGGTCATAACGTCGACGCCGTTGCGGTAGTCGGTCGTCATGCTCGCGATGCCGGGGCCCACGAACTCCATGACCTTGTTCTTGACGTAGCCCTTGGCAAAGACGGCGCGGATGATGGCGAGCGCCACGTCGTGCGGGCCGACGCCGGGACGCGGGGCGCCCGTGAGGTAGATGGCGACAACGCCGGGATAGGCAACATCGTAGGTGTCACGCAGCAGCTGCTTGGCCAACTCGCCGCCGCCCTCGCCCACGGCCATGGTGCCCAGGGCGCCGTAGCGGGTGTGCGAGTCGGAGCCCAGGATCATCTTGCCGCAACCGGCGAAGTTCTCACGCATAAAGGAGTGGATGACGGCGATGTGCGGCGGGACGAAAATGCCGCCGTACTTCTTGGCAGCCGAAAGGCCAAAGACGTGGTCGTCCTCGTTGATGGTGCCGCCCACGGCGCACAGCGAGTTATGGCAGTTGGTGAGCACGTAAGGCAGCGGGAACTGCTCCATGCCCGAGGCGCGCGCCGTCTGGATGATGCCGACAAAGGTGATGTCGTGGCTCGCCATGGCATCGAAGCGAATCTTGAGCGCCTCGGGGTCTCCGGACGTATTGTGTGCCTGGAGGATCGAATACGCGATGGTGCCACGCTTGGCATCCTCGGGTGTCTGCGTAATACCGCGCTCGGCAGCCTCGGCCGCAGGCACAACCTCGCTGCCGCCGCGCAGGTAGATGCCCTCCTCGTACAGCTTAACCATACTGTCTCCCACTCTGCCCAAAAGATTTGGGCGCATAGCATACATTCGTTCAATATCGTGCCATAGAACGGTTGCGAGTGGGTTACGAATCTGCACGTTCACTTTATCTCGGTAAAGCATAGAACGAGCCCGGTGTAGTGACATCAGACTTGGTGCAAGGAGTGTCCCAAAGTGCCGGCACAAAAGGAACGTCCCCAAGCGCCAGCCAAAAATGGGAGTGGATAATCCCCCGTTTCTAGCCCTCAAGCGGACCAAAAGTGGGAGATTATCCACTCTCATATTGTTAGGATTTGCGTCGTAGAGCCGCCGTAACTAAAGATCGGTTCCCGCGCCTAGCAGCTTGCGCATGACTTGCTCGGGGTTGACTGAGCCGTCGCGCGGGGCCAGGGCGGTGATCTTCTTTTGCATCTTGTACTCGTGCAGCTCGTCCTCGAGCTGGCGTACGCGGGCGCGGAGTTTTTCGTTCTCGCGCTCGCGCTCCTCGGCACGCTCCTTCATATCGAGAATGCGCACCACGCCGGCAAGGTTGATACCCTCGTCGGTCAGTTGGTTGATGAGTTCCAGACGCTCGATATCGGCACGCGAATACAGACGCGTGTTACCGCCCGAGCGCTGAGGAATCACCAGGCCCTTGGACTCGTAGACGCGCAGAGTCTGCGGGTGCATGCCGGTCAGCTCGGCTGCCACGCTGATCATGTACAGCGGTTTGTTCCTATTGTCCTCGGCCATGCTACCTGACCCCTTTCCGTCTCGTTATCGTCCATCATAAGCCCGCGGGCGCGGGCGTGCGCCACGACCGCCCTAGAACGTCGCCTTGTAACGGTTGACCTTCTCGCGATAATCGCGCGTGTCGGCCTCGCGCAGCTTGGTCATGGCATCGCGCTCATCGTCGGACAGGTTCGTAGGAACCTGCACCTTGATCTCGACGAGCAGCGCACCCGTGCGGCCGCGATGCTTAACGTCGGGCGCCCCCATTTCCTTAAAGCGGAACTTCTTGCCCGTCTGGGTGCCGGCGGGCACCTTCAGACGAACCGTCGCGCCGCCGGGCGTGGGCACATCAACCGTGCAGCCGAGCGCCGCCTCGTAGACCGAGATCGGCACCTCCATGGTCACGTCGGCACCCTTGCGCTTAAACAGCGGATGCTCCTCCACGTGCGTGGTCACGACCAGGTCGCCGCGCTCGCCGCCGGCAACGCCGTACTCGCCACGACGCTTGTAGCGCAGTTTGCCGCCGTCGACCGCACCCGCAGGCACCGAGACCGTAATGGTCTGCTGCTCGCCCGTCGAGGGAATGCGGTAGGTAACCTTGTGCGTCACGCCGCGAAACGCGTCCTCGGCCGTCACATCGACGGTCAGCGACAGGTCGCCGCCCTTGCGTGCGCGGTTGCGGCCCGCGCCCGCACCGGCAGCGCCCGCGGCCCCGGCAAAGCCCGAGCCCCAATCGCTGCCCCAGGCGCCGTTGCCGCTAAAGATGCTGTCGAAGATATCGCCCCAGCCGCTGGCGCCCGCGCCGGCACCGTAGCCGCCGCCATACGCGCCGCCCGCGCCCGGCATGCCGCCGAACATGAGCATCTGGTCGTACTCTTTGCGCTTCTTCTCGTCCGAAAGCGTCTCGTAGGCCTCGCTAATCTCCTTAAACTTGGCCTCGTCGCCGCCGGCATCGGGGTGATATTTTTGCGCGAGCTTGCGAAACGCGCTCTTGATCTCTTTGTCGGAGGCGCTCTTGGATACGCCCAGGATGTCATAGAAGGTTTTGCCTGCAGCCATCGTAGCTCCTCTCCTGTTACGTCCGCCGCCCGTGCGGACGACGGCTCATGCTTTCATATGGCACTAGGCTAGAAAGGGCCCCGGGTGTTGCCCCGGGGCCCTTCTCAATTACTCCTCGGTGCTCTCGGCCGTATCGGCCGCGGCATCCTCGGGCGCCGCTTCGGGCTCCGGTGCGGGGCGCTTCTCGCCACCGTAGGTCACCGTCACCATCGCGGAGCGCAGGATGCGGTCCGCCATGCGGTAGCCCTTCTGGTACACGTCGTTGACGGTCTCGTCGTACTGTGATGCGTCCTCGACACGCCCCACGGCCTGGTGCTCGAGCGGATCGAACGCCTCGCCCTTGGGGTCGATGGGCTCAACGCCCTCGTGCGCAAACACATCGAGCAGCTTGGCATGCACCGCGTCAACGCCATCGACGAACTGCTTAAAATCGTCGGAAAGCTCCTGGCTACGGGCATGGTCGATTGCACGCTCGATATCGTCAACCACCGGCAGCAGCGCAGTGACGAGCTTCTCGGTCGCGCGCTCGCGCTCGGCGATGCGCTCGTTGGCGGTGCGGCGACGGAAGTTCTCCCAGTCGGCCTGCAGACGGGCGGTGCGCTCGGTGGCGTCCTTTGCCTTGTCCTCGGCGGCCTTCTGAGCCTCTGCCGCAGCATCGAGCTCGCTGCGCACGTCGGCAAGCTCCTTTTGGGCCTGCTCGAACTTGAGCTTAAAGTCGTTGTCGGCGGCTTCCTCACCGGCGCGGATAGCAGCTTCCACCATCTCGTCCTCGGTCATCGTCGCCTCCTTGTTGGAATCCTCTACCTGGTTCTCGGCAGCCTCGGCGGCCTCGGCCTCGTTGGCCTCGGTATCGTCGACGGCCTCTACGGGAATCTTCACGTCCTTCTCCTCAGAGTCAACGGGGGCGGCGCCAGCGGCAGCCGCCTCCGTGCGAGCTTTACGGGCGGACATGATTACTTGTCCTCGTCGTCCACAACCTCGTAGTCGGCGTCGACGACGTCATCGTCGGCAGGCTGGGCACCGGCGGCGCCGTCGGTCTGCTGCTGAGCGTCGGCGTAGACAACCTGAGCCAGCTCGTAGGCCACGGACTGCAGGGACTCGCCAGCGGCCTTGATGGCCTCGACGTCAGAGCCCTCGAGCGCCTTCTTGGCGTCGGCGATAGCGGCCTCGGCCTTGGACTTCACGTCGGCGGAAACCTTGTCGCCCAGCTCGTTGAGGGTCTGCTCGGTGGAGTAGCACAGGCTGTCGGTCTGGTTGCGGACCTCGACCTCTTCCTTCTGCTTCTTGTCCTCCTCGGCATGAGCCTCGGCGTCCTTGACCATACGATCGACTTCGTCATCGGACAGAGCGGTGGAGCCGGAGATAGTGATCTGCTGCTCCTTGCCGGTACCCTTGTCCTTAGCGGAGACCTTGACGATGCCGTTGGCGTCGATGTCGAAGGTGACCTCGATCTGCGGCACGCCGCGGCGGGCAGCCGGGATACCGGTCAGCTGGAACTTACCGAGCGACTTGTTGTCGCGGGCAAGCTCGCGCTCGCCCTGGAGCACGTTGATCTCGACGCTGGTCTGGTTGTCGGCTGCGGTGGAGTAGACCTCGGTCTTGGAGGTCGGGATCGTGGTGTTGCGGTCGATCATCTTGGTCATGATGCCGCCCATGGTCTCAACGCCCAGCGACAGCGGGGTAACGTCGAGCAGAAGGATGCCCTCGACGTCACCGGTGAGCACGCCGCCCTGGACGGCAGCACCGTCGGCAACGACCTCATCGGGGTTCACGGACATGTTGGGCTGCTTGCCGGTCATGGTCTTGACGAGCTCCTGGACGGCGGGCATACGGGTGGAGCCGCCGACGAGGATGACCTCGGTCAAATCGGAGAGCTTGAGCTTAGCGTCGCGCAGGGCGTTGGTGACAGGCTGCTTGCAGCGCTCGAGCAGGTCGCGGGTGATCTTCTCGAACTCGGCGCGGGTCAGTGTGTAGTTGAGGTGCAGCGGGCCGGACTGGTTCATGGTAATGAACGGCAGGTTGATGGTGGTCTGCTGGGCGGCGGAGAGCTCCTTCTTGGCGTTCTCGGCGGCCTCCTTCAGACGCTGCAGGGCCATGGGGTCCTGACGCAGGTCGACACCGTTCTCCTGCTGGAACTTATCGGCCATCCAATCGATGACGCGCTGATCCCAGTCGTCGCCGCCCAGGTGGTTGTCGCCCGAGGTGGACAGAACCTCAAACACGCCGTCGGCGAGGTCGAGGATGGAGACGTCAAAGGTGCCGCCACCCAGGTCGAAGACCAGGATGCGCTGGTCGGTGCCCTGCTTGTCCAGGCCATAGGCCAGGGCAGCAGCGGTCGGCTCGTTGACGATACGCTTGACGTTGAGGCCGGCGATCTTACCGGCGTCCTTGGTGGCCTGACGCTGGGCGTCGTTGAAGTAGGCCGGAACGGTGATGACGGCGTCGGTGACGGTCTCGCCCAGATACTTCTCGGCGTCGGCCTTCATCTTCGCGAGCGTCATGGCGCTCACCTGCTCAGCGGTGTAATCCTTGCCCTCGATGTCGACGACGGCACGGCCGCCCTGGCCCTCCTTGACCTCGTACGGCACGGTCTTGATCTCGGAGGTGCACTCGGAGTACTTGCGGCCCATGAAGCGCTTGATGGAAAACACGGTGTTCTTGGGGTTGGTGACAGCCTGGTTCTTAGCGGCCTTGCCCACAACGCGGTCGCCGTCAGCACGGAAGCCGACAACGGACGGGGTGGTGCGGTCGCCCTCGGCGTTCACGATAATGGTCGGAGAACCGCCCTCGAGAACGGCCATAGCGGAGTTAGTAGTACCAAGGTCGATACCAAGAATCTTACTCATTAGAAATTCCCTCTCTCTTTTGCGTTCGCGCCGCCTCGATGATCTGTCGCGCGGCGCTTCGGCTTGTCTTTCAGGATGTAGTGTATCCCCTTATGGGTCGGAATATACAAAATCTAAGTCAATTCATATAAGATTTCTTATTGCCGAGAGTTTAGGTTCGCAAATGCGCAGGTAGACGCACTGTTTGAGTTCTGGGCAAATCTATTGAGATCTATGTAGAGATGGCTGAGGTTTGGATCTGGGGGTGCCTGGGGCGGTCTGGGGCGACCCCGAGGAAGGCGTGACCCGTTTTGGGCGTCGATTCCGGGACACGCTTTCCAAAAGCTCGCTCAATCGCTCAATATTACGAGTCACCTTTAGCTAACATTTGCGCAGCTCAACGGCCTCACCTGCATATTTTTTAGTAAGCCGTGGCATACTCGGCGAACGGTATGAAGATGCCGGTCAGAGGGTATTGCAAACGGTCGCTCCCGTGGTATGTTTTTGCCCGAATCAAACCGACGCGCATCGCCTGTAGCGTCGGTCAACAGAGAGGAAACTACCATGGCTCATCCCGTAATTGATGCCGACGAGTGCATCGCTTGTGGCGTTTGCGTCGACTCCTGCCCCGCTGGCGTTCTGGAGCTCCAGGACGTCGCCACCGTCGCTGACGAGGATTCCTGCGTCGCCTGTGGCGCTTGCCAGGACGCTTGCCCCGCTGGCGCGATCACCGAGATCGTCGAGGAGTAATAACTCCCCCACTTGCACACTCAAAAGTACACCGTGCACAAAAAAGGAGGCCTCCGCATCGCCGCGGAGGCCTCCTTTTGCATTCGTCGTTACTAGGACAGGTCATCTTCGTAGGGCATCAGATCTGCCAGATAGCCCTTTTCCTTGAGCATGGCCTCGATCTCGTCGAGGGTCTGCTCGTCCTCCGCCGCAATGCGATGGAAGTGATAGCCGCTGGTCACCGTTAGCAGCGGAAAGCTCTTGCCACTCTCGATATCGCGCAGATAGCGCTCAACATCGCGACGGTTGCGGATGTCCAGGTCGGCCGTGATCTTACCGTACACGCGGTGGTTGACGATCACGTTGAGCACGGCGCCACCCGCGTCGACGATACTCGTAAGCTCGTCGCCCGCCTGCTCCACACTGTGGCGCACCTTAACAAGACGCGTGGGCACAGCGGGGCTGCTGGGGGCCTCCTGCAGCACATAACCACGGTTGGTCGCCACGATATCGTGCCCATCGGCGCGCAGCAGGGCGATGTCTTGCACGACAATCTGGCGGCTCACACCCACCTCACGAGCAAGTGCGCTGCCCGATACGGGCCCCTTGGCCCCCTCGAGCACGGCCATGATGGCACGGCGACGCTCGCGGGCGTTCATTATTTACCGTCCAGCAGACGCAGGTGCTTAAGCGAGAGGTCGAGAATCGGCGCAGAGTGCGTCAACGCCCCCGAGCTAATGTAGTCGACGCCCAGATCAGCCAGGGCGCGGATATTGCTGGCATCCACATTGCCCGAGCACTCGGTCTTGGCGCGGCCGGCGATAAGCTCAATCGCGGCAGCCATGTCGTCGTGGGTCATGTTGTCGAACATGATGATATCGGCGCCGGCCTCCACAGCCTCGCGCGCCATGTCCAGGTTCTCACACTCGATCTCGACCGTCGTGGTAAACGATGCATGGGCGCGCGCCATCTCGATCGCACGCGTCACGCCACCGGCGGCGTCGATGTGGTTGTCCTTGAGCATGACAGCCGTCGACAGGTTATAGCGGTGGTTGCTGCCACCGCCGATCTCGACTGCCGCCTTTTCAAACACACGCATGCCCGGTGTGGTCTTGCGCGTGTCGACAAGCACGGTCTTGGTGCCCTCGAGCGCAGCCGCCATCCGATGCGTGTAAGTAGCGATGCCGCTCATGCGCTGCAGGTAGTTGAGCGCCACGCGCTCGCCCGAAAGCAACACGCGCGCGTCGCCGCGCACCTGACCCACATGGTCGCCGGCGTGCACCTCGCCGCCATCCGAGACATCGAACAACACGGAGCTCTGCGGATCCAGCAGCTCAAAGGTGCGGGAGAACACGTCTAGGCCGGCGATGATGCCATCGGCTTTGGCGATAAGCTCCACCGTGGCGGGGCGCGCCGTGGGGCACACGCTCGCCGTGCTCACGTCCTCAAACGTAATGTCCTCGCGCAGAGCCTGCAGAATCAGATCATCGACGACGAGCTTCATGGTAATGGGATTCATGGTCTACTCCTCCACGGCCTGCGTGCCGGCGGCACGGGCCAAATCATCGATTGCAAGGGTGTCGGCGCTCAAGGCGCGGTGACGCCCGTCGAGCGCGGGCTCGCCCGCCTGCTCCACGGCCAGCGACTCGCCGGTACGCATGTACCACGCGGCGCGACGACCCCAGACCAGCGCCTCGAGCAGGCTGTTTGATGCAAGGCGATTCTTGCCGTGAACGCCGTTGCAGGCCGTCTCGCCCGCGGCGTAGAGCTCGGGCATCGAGGTGTGGCCGTCCTTGTCGACCCACACGCCGCCCATAAAGTAGTGCTGCGTGGGCGTAACGGGAATGGGCTCGTCCAAGATGTCGCGGCCGTCCTCCAGGCAGCGCGCGCGGATATTGGCAAAGTGCCCGGTCACCACGTCGCGCTCGACGGGGGCAAAGCTCAGCCACTCGTGCTCGGTGTCATCCTGCTTCATCTGCTCGCGGATGGCGGCGGCGACAACGTCGCGCGGCTGCAACTCGTCGGTAAAACGCTCGCCGGCGGCGTTGAGCAAAATCGCGCCCTCGCCGCGGCAGCTCTCGCTGATCAGGAACGTGCGACCCGGCTGCGGCGAGAACAGACCCGTGGGATGGATCTGCACGTAGTCCAGGTGCTCCATCTTAATGCCATGCTCCTGAGCGATGTAGCAGGCGTCGCCCGTGAGCTGCGAGTAGTTGGTCGAGTGGTCGTACACGCCGCCAATGCCACCCGTCGCCCACAGCGTGTGGCGGGCATGGATCTTAAACGGCTCGCCGGCATGCGCGCCCTCAGCGGCATTTACCAGCTCGTCGGCGGGACGAACCGAGTTGTCCTCGTCCACGGGAACGGCGACGATACCGGTGCACACCGTGTCGCCGTCACGCTCGCCCGTCAGGATGTCGGTCATGGCCACGTGCTCCAAAATCTGCACGTTGTCCAGCTTGCGGACAGCCTGAAGCAGCTTAGTCGTGATCTCCTTGCCGGTGATATCGGCATGGAAGGCAATGCGCGGACGGCTGTGTGCACCCTCGCGGGTAAAGTCGAGGCTGCCGTCGGCCTTGCGCTCAAAATCCACGCCCATCGCTAGCAGGTCGTTGATGACCGAGCGGCTCGAGCGGATCATGATGTCGACGCTCTCGCGGCGGTTCTCGTAATGGCCGGCGTGCATGGTGTCCTCAAAGAAGGCATCGTAGTCCGAGCCTTCGGGCAGCACGCAGATGCCGCCCTGCGCGAGCATCGAATCGCACTCGTCGACCGCGCCCTTGGAGAGCATGATCACGCGCGTGCTCGTCGGCAGATTGAGGGCCGCGTACAGACCCGCCACGCCGCAGCCGGCAATAACGACGTCGCACTCCATATCGGGGTATTGCTTGGTTTCCACAGGAATCCTCTCCCTTGTAATGTGACATAAGGGACCGTCCCTCATGCAACATTGTTCTAGCGCGCTGCGTACTCGAGCATACGGTCGAGCGTGAGCTTGGCCTGGTCTGCCGCCTCGTCCGAGACGCCGATCTGCACCTCGCCCTCGCCCGTCTCCAGGCAGCGCACGAGCTTCTCGAGCGTGATGAGATCCATGTTGACGCAGGTGGGCTGCACCGCGGGGAAGTAGAACTTCTTGCCAGTGCCCTGGCAGCGGCGCTCGAGCTCGTAGAGCACGCCGCGGACCGTCACGATAATGAACTCGCTCGCGTCGGACTCCTCGGCATACTTGATGATGCCGGCGGTGGAGCCGATGTAGTCGGCCTCGGCCAGAACGTCGGCCTTGCACTCAGGATGCGCCAGCACGAGCGCGTCGGGGTGGGCCTCCGTCGCGTCGACGATCCGCTCGACGGTGATGATGTGATGGCGCGGGCAGTAGCCGTTGTTGAGGATGACGTGCTTTTGCGGCACCTGCTCGGCTACGAAGCGTCCCAGGTTTTGGTCGGGAATGAACAGAATATGCTGCTGCGGCAGCTCGGACACGATCTTAACGGCGTTGGAGCTGGTGACGCACACGTCGCTCCAGCTCTTGATCTCGACCGTGGAGTTGACGTAGCACACCACGGCCAGGTCGTCGCCGTACTCGGCGCGCGCCGCGTCGACCGTCTCGCGCTTGACCATGTGCGCCATGGGGCAGTCCGCGCCCGGCTCGGGCAGCAGCACGGTCTTGGTGGGGTTGAGCAGCTTGGCGCTCTCGCCCATAAACTCCACGCCGCACAGCACGATAGTCTGCTGCGGCAGACTCTTGGCAAGCTTTGCCAGGTAGAAGCTGTCGCCGACGTAATCGGCCACAGCCTGCACCTCGGGCGCCACGTAATAGTGCGCCAGGATCACCGCGTCACGTTGGGTTTTTAGTTGCTGAATGGCCTCGACGAGCTCTGCGGGCACCAGTGCCGCACGCTCCGTTGCCGTCGTTGCCGATGCCAGGCCGGCCGCGATATCGCGTGCAGGCTCCGACGCATCCATGTTCGCGCTCTGTGCCATCAAGGCCCCTCTCTTTTGGCGAATCTTGGGGCTTTAGTATGACACCTAGGTTTACAGCTGACAAGACAGCTGTAAACCTAGGTGTAAAGTTGAAATAAAGATTCAATCATGTGGCAGGTCCATTTTCGAACTGGCAAGCTGAGGATAGCCGGGCTTTCGATAGCGCAGGAGGCATCTTTCGCCACCGCAACACCGCTTGGCGCGAGCTGCACGCCGTGAGGCGCAAACGGTCCGCACCCCCGCAAGCGGCGCGTGCCCGATGTGGCAAAATCGAACTACTTAAGGGGGCCGAATGCTCAAGATTATTGCCTGCGACGATGATGTCGCTTTTCTAGATAGACTGCACCGGATGATCGACCGTTGGTCGACCGAGACGGGCACGGCGTTCGATGTTGCGCTCGTCACGCGCGGCGAGGACCTGCTGGCCCGCCATGCTGCATCGCGCGCCGACATCATCTTGCTCGATATGATCATGCCGCTCGTCAACGGCATGGACACCGCACGCGAACTGCGCCAGGCCGACACCGCCGTGCGCCTGGTGTTCCTCACCTCGTCGCCCGAGTTCGCGCTGGAATCCTACGAGGTCCGTGCCTTCGACTATCTGCTCAAGCCCGTGACTTACGAACGCCTGGCGCAGTTGCTCGACGAGCTTTCGAGCATGCGCCCGGCGGCAACCGACGAGCTCGTGATCAAAACTTCCTTTGGCTACCACGCCCTGCGCCTGTCCGACATCGAATATGCCGAGGCGCGCAACAAGCACGTGGTCTTCCACCTGCGCGACGGACGCGATATCGAGGCACTCGAGTCGTTCCGCAGCGTCGAGGACCGCTTGGAGCAAAACGCGGTCTTCTTTAAATGCCACCGCAGCTACCAGGTCAACCTGCGCAATATCGATCACTTTGACCGCACGGACATCATCATGCGCTCGGGCGCGTGCATCCCGCTTTCGCGCAGCTGCAAGCAGGGATTCCAAGACGCCTACTTTGCGGCGCGCTTTGAGGGTGGGAGACACTGATGGTCTCCTCGGTCGAAATGATCCTTTGGGCAATCCACCACGCCACGACGCTGCTCTTTGGCGTCTTTGCCTCGGCGGCGCTGTGCGGTATCGAGATCAACCGGCGTCATGCGCTTGAACTGGTGCTGGTCGGCGTCGTGACCGGCGCTGCCTTTTCGATCGCCAATGCCGTCGGCGGCGAGCTTTTCGCCCGCCAGGTATATCCGCTCGTCGTGCATCTGCCGCTCGTCATCTATTTGTGCGCGCGCTACCGCCTGAGCCCGCTGCTTGCCGTGCTCGGCATTACGAGTGCCTATCTGAGCTGCCAGTTCAGCAATTGGATGGGCATCGCCGCATTTGCCGCAACCGATTCTCAGATCGCGTACTATCTGGCGCGCATCGCGACCACACTCGCCGTCTTTGCCGTCCTGCTGCATTGGGCCGGCGACATCGGTCCGCGCTTGGCGATTAAAAGCACCACCGAGCTGGGCATCCTTTTAATCCTGCCGCTCGTCTATTACGTCTTTGACTATGCCACCAACGTCTACACCACGCTGTTCCACTCGGGCTCGGTGGTGACGGTTGAGTTTTTGGCCTTTGCGCTCTGCGCGTTCTACCTTATGTTCCTCGCCGTCTACCTGCGTGAATACGAAGAAAAGGAAACCGCCGAGAGAGAGCGCTGGATGCTCGAAACCCGCGACAGCGTCGCCATCAAAGAGCTCGAGGCTTGGCGTCAATCTGGGCGCGAGCTGTCGATTCTTCGCCACGACATGCGCCACTTTCTACGCGGCCTGGCCGCTTTAATTGAAGAGGGCCACACCGACGAGGCGCTCGATCGCATCGACGAACTCTGCGAAGCCGGCGACCGCACCGCCGTACGCCGCTTCTGCGCCAACGAGACCGTAAACATCGCGCTTTCGTCATTTAACTCGGATATCAATAGAAACGGCATTACCGCCAACTTGCGCGCCGCCGTACCCGAAACCATCCACGTAGGTGACGCCGACCTGTTTAGCGTGCTCTCAAATGCCTTGGAAAACGCTATCACCGCCGCAAGCGCCGCGCCCCAGGGAAAGCGATTCGTCGACTTTGACCTGCGATTAGAGGACGGCCAGCTGCTGCTGTTAGTTTCCAACACGTTTGACCGCGCGCCGCGCATGGTCGACGGCATGCCCGTAGCCGGGCACACCGGACACGGCTTTGGAACCAAGAGCATTAAGCTTGCCGTCGAACGCATGAACGGCAACTGCCAGTTCCGCATTAACGGCGATCGGTTTGAGCTGCGCGCTGTGATGTAGAAGTGCGGCGCCGATCTCGCGGCGTGTCTTGCCCGCCAGGCAATCGCTCACCGGCGCCAATCCGCTACAGCGGAGCGGCCGCCGGGGTCAGCTGCTTGATGTATGCCCACATGCGCTGCTTGGCGGCTTTGTCAGTGAGCGCCGCCTCAAAACCGTCGAGCGCGAGCACGCGGCGACCCTGCACATGGGCGACCAAGCCGGGCTTGAGCATGGCGGTGTCGAAGTCATCGATTGCCACGAGCATATCGGCGTAGGTCTCGCGCATGGCGTCAGCCGCGTTGTTGTCGAGCAGTAGCACCGCCTCGGGGTCCAAAGCCTCAAGCGCCTCACGGAACAGCTCGCACGGCAGAGTCTCGCCCACCGCGACCGCTCCGTCACCCACGCCGGCGACGCTTGCCAGCACGCAAAAATCCTCGGGCGCGTAGCCGATGGCCCCAAGCGCCTTGCGCAACGCCGCGCCATCCGGGCCGGCGGCAAGCTCGCCACCCGAACGCTCGGCCTCGTCCAAATCGCCTTTGACCAGCACGATCGGCGAGCACGCGTTGCCCGCGATACGCACGCCACGACCCGCGAGCGATGCGAGCTCCTGCTCGGTCGCCTGGGCGATGGCTTCTTTTTTCTGGCTTTGTGACGTGGGCATGCGCTCTCCAATCGTTTGCGTGCCCACCATTATATAAAAGAGCTGCCCGCGAGTGGTTGCTTTGCGGGCCACTGGGTATAAGCACGGTCGTACTGAGTTTTACGCGGCTGAGCCGCGTCGCATTATGGAGGTCACCATGGCTGACATTAAGCAGATTACCCCCGAGAACTTCGATTCCATCGTTAACGACGGCCTGCCCGTGCTAGTCGATTTTTGGGCGCCCTGGTGCGGGCCCTGCCGATCGCTCTCGCCCATCGTTGACGAGGTGGCAGACGAGCTGGCTGGCAAACTTGCCGTTGCCAAGTGCAACGTCGACGACAACCAGGACCTGGCCATGAAATATGGCGTCATGAGCATCCCCACGCTGATTGTCTTTAAGAACGGCGAGGAAATTGACCGCTCGGTCGGCGCTCTGCCCAAGGCGAGGCTGCAGGCGCTGCTGGAAAAGCATCTGTAATATGCTTGTTACATGTTGCCGTCTGCCTGCCGTCCATGAGCGCTTTTACGCCGCTCGCCGGACTTCTGAATGCACCGAGTGCAACCGCGGATAGTATGGTAGTCACAAACAGCCCCCAGTGAACGGGTGCGGGTCAGACGGACTCGCGCCCGTTTTCTTATGCGGCGGCGCCCAAGGCGGGCGTAGTAGAATCTGAACCACCATTTCGCCCCGTACAAAAGGAGATTCCCATGCATGACGTCGGAATGAACATGAGCCAGCTTGCCATGAGCGTCAAGCAGGTCGACGACACTATTGAGCTCGCTCACGAGTGGAGCCATCAGCTGCTGCATGCGACCGAGAACTTTGACATGGAGCGCATTGGCGCCAAGCTCGAGGCCGCCATGTCTGCGCTGCACGAGGCGCACGATGCGCTCGAGGGCTACGAGGAGGCCATCGAGGCAGATCACAACTCCGTCGGCTCTGTGAAACTGGTGTAGCGTGGCCGAGCACGAGCATTCGCACGGGCCGACTGGCGATGCGAGCTGCCGCTGCAGCGGCTCCAACTCCGAGCTGGTCCGCTTTTCGGTCACCGCGCCCGACGACCTGCTGCGCCGCTTTGACGAGCAGATCGCGCGCCGCGGTGACGTGGCTAACCGTTCCGAGGCCGTACGCGATCTGATTCGCGCCTCGATCGCCAAGGAACAGATGCGCACGCCCGACGAGCAGGTCATCGGTTCGCTCACCATGATCTATGACCACCATACCGGCGACCTGACGCGCCGTCTGGACGAGGTGCAGCACGACTACACCGACGAGATTGTCTCGACCATGCACGTGCATCTGGACCACCACAACTGCCTGGAGATTCTGGCGCTCAAGGGTCGCGGCAAACGCGTCTACGAGCTGGCGGACCGGTTGCTGGGGCTGCGCGGCGTTAAGCACGGCGAGCTCACCTGCGCCGCCACCAAGCAAAGTCTGGGGCTCTAACAGCACACACTTCAATGAAGGGGAGCCACATGCGGCATGTGCATATTCACGTGACGGGCATTGTGCAGGGCGTTGGCATGCGGCCATTTGTGTATCGCGAGGCTATGGCGCATGGCATTTGCGGCTGGGTGCTCAACGCGGGCGATGGCGTGCACATCGAGGCGCATGCTTCGGTCGAGGCACTCGACGGCTTTGTCGCCGCGCTGTCGAAGCACGCGCCTGCCGCGGCCCGCGTTGAGCATGTCGCTGTTGCAGACCTGAAGCCCGACACTTGGGATGCCGACGATGAGCAGGCCTTTCGTATCGTAGCGTCGCAGGATCAGACCGTGCACACGACGCTCATCTCCCCCGATATCGCCACCTGTGACGACTGCCTGCGCGAACTGTTCGACCCCGCCGACCGACGCTATCACTACCCCTTTATCAACTGCACCAACTGCGGGCCGCGCTTTACCATCATTCGGTCGCTGCCTTATGACCGAGCGGCCACGTCGATGGATTGCTTTCCCATGTGCCCCGAGTGCGCCGCAGAGTATGGCGACCCGCTTGACCGGCGCTTTCATGCGCAGCCCGATGCCTGCTTTGACTGCGGGCCACATATTACCTGGCGCGAGGCGGCGGGCGACATGGAGCTCGGGGGCTCGGGGGCGACTCCAGCCGTCGGCAGCACGCGCGAAACCAGCGATGCCATTATTGACCGCTGTGTCGAGCTGCTGGCCAGCGGCGGTATTGTCGCCATCAAGGGCCTGGGCGGATTCCATCTGGCCTGCAACGCCGCCAATGAGCAGGCGGTGGTCGAGCTGCGCCGTCGCAAGCGCCGCAGCAACAAACCGCTTGCCGTTATGGTGCGCAGCCTTGCCGATACTGAACGCCTGTGCCACGTCGATGATGCCGAGCGCGGAGTGCTGGCCGGCAGCATCCGCCCCATCGTGCTGTTGCGCCGGTGTGCTGTTGGCGAGGGAGATTCCCCCGACGCCCTTACACTCGCGCCATCCGTCGCGCACGATCTACCCGAGCTCGGCGTCATGCTCCCCTATACGCCGCTTCAGCATCTGCTGCTTGCCGCGGCAGAAGTCCGCGGTTTGCACGCACTCGTCATGACCAGCGGAAACCTGAGCGAGGAACCTATCGAAACTGATGACGGCCTTGCTTGGGAACACCTCGTTGCCGCCGGCATTGCCGACGCCCTGCTCGGCAACGACCGTGCGATTCTCTCACGCTACGACGACTCCGTGGTACGCGTGGTCGGTGGGGTCGTTATGCCCGTGCGCCGCGCTCGCGGATATGCGCCGCAGCCGCTGACGTTGCCGACGCTCGACGCCGTCGCGCCGTGCGTGCTCGCCTGTGGCCCACAGCAAAAGGCAACGATCGCGCTCACGCGTGAAGGGACGAACGGTGAGGCAACCTGTTTTGTGTCACAGCATATTGGCGATGTCGAAAACGGCGAGACCTTCGATGCCTGGAACGCCGCGCGCACGCGCTTGGAAGCTCTCTTTGACTTGACGCCCGCCGCGCTGGCCTGCGACCTGCACCCCAGCTACCTATCGAGTCAGTGGGCGCGCGAGCAGGCGCGAAAATGCAATCTGCCGCTTATCGAAATCCAGCATCATCATGCGCACATCGCGAGCGTAATGGCTGAGGCTATCGCCGCGGGCCAGCTCACAACCGACGCGCGCGTGCTCGGCATTGCCTTCGATGGTACGGGGGCGGGCACCGACGGAACCATTTGGGGCGGCGAGTTCCTTGTCGCCGGCCTTGCCGATTTTGAACGCGCCGCTCACCTGCGCACCTGGGCGCTGCCAGGCGGTGCCGCATCCGTGCGCGATGCCCGGCGCAATGCCTTTGCCCTGCTGAGCGAGCTCGGCCTGCTCGAGCACCCAGGTGCCGCGGGACTATTGGGCACCCTCGACGAGCAGACGCGCAGCATCACGACTACGATGATCGAGCGGAACATCAACAGCCCACGCACGAGCAGTATGGGGCGTCTCTTTGACGCCGCCGCTGCAGTTTTGGGCATTTGCGGGCAGGCAACCTACGAAGGCGAACCCGCCATCGAACTCGAAGCCGCCGCCTGGCGCGCGCTCGGCGGTAAGCCCGTTCGTCTCGACGGCAATCACACAGGCGTATTCATGCCTGCCGACAACTCCCCCATCTTGGACCCCCAACCGCTCATCGAAGCTCTTCTGAATGGAATCGAGGCAGGCGCGCCGGCCGACAGGCTCGCCCTCGGATTTCACATCGCCATTACGCACGCTACGACCCACATCGCACGCGAAATCTGTGCGCGCGAAGGCCTCGATACCGTCGCGCTCTCGGGCGGTGTGTTCATGAACCGACTTCTGCTCCAGCTCCTTACCCACGAGCTCAAAGACGCCGGTCTTACCGTCTTGGTCCCCCACGCCGTGCCCGTCAACGACGGCTGTATCGCCTACGGTCAGGCCGCCATCGCTCGCGCTTGCCTCGCGCAGACGACACGGGTAGGCTGTTTTGCCAGCCTGCGCGCCGCCGTCTCACAGGTGTAACGCGTTTGCTCGTGACTCCCGCGAGCGCTACCATCAACTGATGGGTAATTAGGCGCCTATCCAGCGCAAAACGTATAAAAGGGAAACATTATGTGCCTTGCCGTTCCCGGTAAAGTGGTCAAACGCGACGACGACCTTAAGGCGACCGTCGACATGATGGGCATCGAGCGCCCCGTTTCGCTGCGCCTCGTGCCGACGGCGCAGGTCGGCGACTATATTCTCGTGCACGCCGGCTTTGGCATTCAGATTGTCGACGAGCAGGAAGCCCAAGAGACACTCGAGCTCGTCAACACCATGACCGAGCTGGCCGAAGAGGACCAGCTCGCCACCAACCCGGCCGAGGCATACTAGTGGCGGCGGCGCAGCCGGTTCGCTCCGGTATCGACTTTTCGGCATTTCGCGACCCCAAGCTGGCTCGCGAGCTCATCGATCGTATTCATGAGCTTGTCGGCAACCGCAGCATCAACCTTATGGAAGTCTGCGGTACGCACACCGTGAGCATTGGCCGCTATGGCTTTCGCTCCATTATGCCGACGGGACTCAAACTGCTAAGCGGCCCGGGGTGCCCCGTTTGCGTCACCGCCAACCGCGACATCGATCATGCAATCGCGCTTTCCAACATGGACGGCGCCATCATCACCACCTTTGGCGACATGATGCGCGTGCCCGGATCGTCCACCTCGCTTGCCGCGCAAAAGGCGGCGGGGCGCGACATCCGCATCGTCTACTCTCCGCTCGACGCACTCGACATTGCCGAGCAAAATCCCGAACGCCCGGTCATCTTTATGGGCGTCGGCTTTGAGACCACAACGCCCACCATTGCCGCCGCTATCCTGGAGGCCGACGCGCGCGGGCTCCAGAACTTCTCGGTCTACTGTGCTCACAAGACCACGCCGCCGGCTCTGCGTGCGATCTCCAACGACCCCGAGACGACCATCGACGGCTTTATCCTGCCTGGTCACGTCGCTACCATCACAGGCCTGGCACCCTTTAGCTTTTTGGTCGACGAGTTCAATACCCCGGGCGTGGTCACGGGATTTGAGCCGGTCGATATCCTGCAGGGCATCTGCATGCTGGTCCAGATGGTTGTCGAGGACAAGCCCGCGATTGGCAACGCCTACCGCCGTGGCGTCAACGCTGGCGGCAATCCCGTAGCTCGCCAGCTGGTCGAGCAGGTATTTGAGCCGTGCGACACCACGTGGCGCGGGCTGGGACCGATTGCCAACTCGGGTCTTTCCATCCGACCCGAATTCGCGCGCTTTGATGCCGACGCCCGCTTTGACGTGCCCATTGAACCGACGGTCGAGCCACGCGGGTGCCGCTGCGGCGACGTGCTGCGCGGTGCCATCACGCCGAGCGACTGCCCGTTGTTCGGCCACGCATGTACGCCCGAACACCCCGTCGGCCCCTGCATGGTGAGCTCTGAAGGCAGCTGCGCGGCGTACTACCGTTACCGCGACTATTAGATTCCGCCGTTCTAACGAACGGCGGACCGGCCGACGCTGCGCACCATTCAGGCGAGCGATTTGCCTTTCAATCGTCGGCTGCGGGCAAAAGCCCAGCAGCCTCCTCTTTCAAGGCAACTCACTTCGTCTGAATGGCGCTCGCTGACTTTTACTTAACATCGATTCTGCCACACTCGGCTATTGCCGATTCCACCCACGATTGGAGTTTTCGATATGTCCCGTACTGCCACCGATAGCACTGTCCTGCTGGGCCACGGCTCCGGCGGCCAGATGATGAAGCGCATTATCGATGAGGTCTTTCTGGATGCCTTTGGGTCGCCCGAGCTGCTTGCGGGCAACGATGCCGGTGTCGCCGCGCTGCCCGCAAGCGGGCGAATCGCCATGTCAACCGACAGCTTTGTGGTGACGCCGCAGTTCTTCCCCGGCGGCAATATCGGCCGCCTCGCCGTATGCGGAACCGTCAACGACGTCGCGACCTCGGGCGCCAACGTGCGCTACCTATCGTGCGGCTTTATCCTCGAAGAGGGCTATCCCATGGACAAGCTGCGCCAGATTGTACAGACCATGGCCGAAACGGCACATGAGGCAGGTGTGAAGATTATCACCGGCGACACCAAGGTGGTCGAGCGCGGCGGTGCCGACGGCGTCTACATCAATACCGCCGGCGTGGGCGAGGTGCCCGCGGGCGTGGCGCTCAGCGGTGCAAACTGCCAGCCCGGCGATGTCATCTTGGTCTCGGGTACGCTGGGCGACCACGGCATCGCCATCATGAGCCAGCGCGAGGGCTTGGCGTTTTCGAGCAACATTGAAAGCGACGCTGCGCCGCTCAATCATCTGATTGCCGACGTGCTCGCCGCCGCCCCCGACACCCGCTGCTTCCGCGACCCCACGCGCGGTGGCCTGGCATCCACGCTCAACGAGTTTGCCCAGGCCAGCGGCGTTGCCATGGAGATCGACGAGGATGCCGTGCCCGTGCGCCCCGACGTGCAGGCGGCATGTGAGATGCTCGGCTACGACGTTCTGCAGGTAGCAAACGAAGGCAAGATGGTCGCCGTGGTGCCGGCCGAGCAGGCCGATGCCGCGCTGGCGGCTATGCGCGCCGCGCGCTACGGCGAGAATGCCGCCATCATCGGTCGCGTGCTGCCGCTTGCCGAGGGCGCTCGACCCGCCGTGCGCGTACGCACCGGCTGGAGATCGACCCGCATCCTCGACATGCTCGTGGGAGAGCAGCTGCCGAGAATTTGCTAGGGCGGAATCGCGCGGTCGGCGCGATGTGGCTTGATATCCCTGGAGATGTTCAGATTCCAAGCGCGCCCAACGCGGAAGCCCAGTATTATGAGGTGCGTTTTGAAACCCAATGACGGGAGCTTTCATGGCAGCAGCTTTTTCCCATGTGATCTTTGACCTGGACGGCACCATCCTCAACACGATCGAGGACCTGGCGGCCGCCGGCAACCACACCTGCGAGATGCACGGCTGGCCCACGTTTGCCGTGGACGAGTACCGCTACAAGGTGGGAAACGGCATGCTCAAGCTGGTCGAGCGCTTTATGCCCGCCGAGTACGCGGGCGACGGCCGCATGTTTGAGCAGACGCTTGCTGAGTTTAGAGCTTATTACGGCGAGCACAAGGAGGACCACACCTCACCCTACGCCGGCACGATTGAGATGCTCGACCGTCTGCGCGCAGCGGGCGTTCAGCTTGCCGTGCTCACCAACAAGGATCATATTTCGGCAGCCCCGCTTATCGAGAAATACTTTGGCTCTGAGCGCTTTGCGCTGGTGCAGGGCCGTGTCGATGCGTTTCCGCCCAAGCCCGAAGCACCCGTCACGCTGCATGTGATGGAGGAGCTGGGCGCCGATCCGGCAACCACGCTCTATGTGGGCGATTCCAATGTCGATATCCTGACCGGCCACAACGCCGGCCTTAAGAGCGCGGGCGTCAGCTGGGGCTTCCGCGGCCGCGCAGAGCTGGAGGCCGCCGGCGCCGACTACGTGGTGGACACCCAGGCAGAGCTCGCGGCGCTGGTGCTGGGCGAGTAGCGGAGCCGCCGCTTAACGTAGCTGCGACAATTCTTCCGCACGGAAAGCGCATCCCGTTTTGGAGCTCCGGAATGGGATGCGCTTTCCGCTTGAGCCCCATCGGGGAAACCGCATCCCGTTTCAGAGCAATATTCCGGGTCGCGCTTTCCGCAACCCACCCCATCCGGAAACCGCGACCCATTATTCGCCCAAATACCGGCTCGCATTTTCCCGAGCATTCGATGCAACGCTGGTGCAAGGAGTGTCCCCAACTGCCGGCAGAAAAGGAACGTCCCCAAGTGCCGCCCCAATGACTACCATGGCAATGCCGCAGGTAGAGGACGGACAGCGAGCGACGTCCAGGACGAACAAGTTGGCATGAAAAAGGCGAGGCATAGACCTTCTGGTCATGTCTCGCCTTTTGAATGACAAATTGTCGTCCTGGGCGGCGCGCAGCGTCGAGCAGTTGCGGCGTTTGGTAAAACGCCGCAACTCCCTAGCTCATCATGGCATTCATCATCTCGTTGGTTGCGGAATCGTCAGCAGACCACTCGCCGTCGTCATTGCAGGAGTACTTGAAGGTGACCTTGGTGTCCTTGGTCTTAGCAGCCTTGGTCACATCGACCATAACCTGACCGGCCATCTTGTACAGCTCGTCATCGGAAGGCATCGAATCGAGCGCGGCGACCTTCTCCTGATACTGGGTGGCAAAATCCTCAACGATCTGGTTCATGGACTTGCAGGTAATGGTGACCTCGGCAGTTGCGGTACCCTTGTCCTCGTCGACCGTCACGTCGCCGATCTTGTAGTCAAAGCCCTCGAGATAGCTCTTAGCGTACTCCTTGGGATCGATGCCCAGCTGCTCGAACTCGTCGCCCGAGGCCTCTTCCAGGCCGGCGAGGAAGTCGTCGCCACCGTTCTTGACCTCGTCAAACTGCGTCGTAAGATCCTCGGTGATAAGCTCCTCAACCGAAGGACCTCCGCAGCCGGAAAGCACAACCACGCACGCGACCAGAACAGCCATCAGGGGCGCAAGCAGCAGCTTCTTCTTCATGACATTCCTCCCAACAAGCGGCACCGCGCTTCCTGACGCGGTGCACGTCGTAACAATAAGGCCATACTAGCCGCTAACAAACACCCCCGGCAAAGCAAAGGCGCAGTCGGCTCGATTTATCGTCCGAACGGTTTACCGGTCCGCCCAACGCGCAATAAAACGTTCCGCCGCATTGTAATAAAAAAGGTGGCCGGATAACCCGACCACCCTTGCACATCCTTTGGATGTCGCAGTCTACTTGCGGACGACCTTAACGATGGCGTCACCAGCAGCGACGGCAGACTCGGCCTCGACGGTAAGCTCGACGTCGGCGAACTCAGCGGTGTTGGACACAGCCACGACGACGCAGTCCTTGTAACCGGCAGCAGCGATCTTGGTGCGGTCGATCTTGAGGATGGGCTGGCCGGCCTTCACGACGTCGTCAGCCTTGACGAAGCCCTCGAAGCCGTCGCCGTTCATGTTGACGGTATCGACGCCAACATGCACCAGAACCTCGATGCCGCTATCGGACTGCAGGCCCACGGCGTGACCCATGGTGACGGTCACCTTGCCGTCGCAGGGAGCGTAGACCAGATCGTCCTCGGGCCACACGGCGCAGCCCTTGCCCAGGACCTCGCCGCCAAAGACGGGATCGGGCACGTCGGCCATCTTGATGACCTTGCCCTTGACGGGCGAGCACAGCACGTCGGCGCCGGCAGAAGCAGAGATGGAGGCAGGAGCAGCGGCGGCCGCGGGCTCAGCCTTCTTCTTAAACATGTCAAACAGACCCATACGTTTTCTCCTCTTGATTAAGCGCAACGTTATGCGCATGCCTATGGTGATTATAGTGCCAAATGGTTCAAATACTAAGGTGGGGACTCGAATCGCGAGCCCTTTCAAGCCCTTCCCAAAACCTTTTCCCCAGTGGCGCTCATATTGTCGATTAATCCTCGATAAGCCCCAGACGAGCAAAGGCGTTCCAGATGCCGTCGTCATTGACGTCGGTGGTCACGTAGTCGGCGGCCGGCCCGGCGTTCGGCAGAACGCCGGACCGGCCGCCGGAACTCAATTACTCCAGGCCCTCGGTGCCGTTGGACTTGATGATCTTCTGGTATGCAAAGAAGCTGTCCTTGCGGCGGCGCTCGTAGGTACCGGTGCCGTCGTCGTACTTATCGACGTGGATGAAGCCGTAGCGCTTGCGCATCTCGCCGGTGCCGGCGGACACCAGGTCGATGGGGCCCCACCAGGTGTAGGCGATCAGGTCGACGCCGTCGGCGATTGCCTCGCCCATGGCTTTGATGTGGCTGCGCAGGTAGGCGATGCGGTACGGGTCATGGATGGAGCCGTCCTCCTCGACCTCGTCGTAAGCGCCCATGCCGTTCTCGACCACCATCAGCGGAATCTCGTAGCGAGCATAAATCTCGTTGAGGGCGATGCGCAGGCCCAGCGGGTCGATCTGCCAGCCCCAGTCGGTGGACTCCAGATAGGGATTCTTTCCGCCAAAGGTCATGTTGCCCTCGGTCATCTCGTGGTCCTTGTGGGTGCCCACGGTGCCGGACATGTAATAGCTAAAGGAATAGAAGTCGACCTTGCCGTCGGCGATATCCTGCAGGTCGCCGTCCTCCATCACAAGCTCAACATCGTTCTCGGCCCAGAAGCGCTTGGCATAGAACGGGTACTTTCCGCGCACCTGCACGTCGGAGCAGTACCAGTTCATGGCGTTCATCTCCTGCTGCGTGGCGAACACGTCGGCCGGATCGCACGTGGCGGCATAGGAAAGGATAAAGCAGTCCATGTTGCCCATCTTGAACTGCGGGTAATGCTCGTGGGCATAGCGCACGACGCGACCGCTGGCGACAAACTGGTGATGCAGCGCCTGCATACGGGCCTGCGGCGTGGTGTGAACCGCCGAAGCCGGGCCCTCAAAGCCCTGAATCATGCTGGTCTCGAAGAGGTTGCCCATGTCCTGAGTACCGCAGTTGATCTCGTTGAAGGTGAGCCAGAACTTGACCTTGTCCTGGTAACGGTCGAAGACGGTTTGGCAGCACTTCTCAAAGAAGCCGATGAGCTCGCGGCTCGCCCAGCCGTTGTACTTCTCGACCAGGTGATAGGGCATCTCGTAGTGTGAGAGGGTCACGAGCGGCTCGATGTTGTGGGCGCGCAGGCAGTCGAAGACGCGGTCGTAGAAGGCGAGGCCGGCCTCGTTGGGCTCAGCATCGTCGCCGTTGGGGAAGATACGGCTCCAGGAGATGGACATGCGGAACATGTTGAAGCCCATCTCGGCGAACAGCGCGATGTCCTCCTCATAGTGATGGTAGAAATCGATGCCGTCATGGTTGGGGTAGAAACGGTCGGGGTCGATATCGATCGTGATCTGACGCGGCTCCTTGTAGCTGCCACCCAAGAAATGGTCGTCGACGGAAGGACCGCGGCCGTCCACGTTCCAAGCGCCCTCAAACTGGTTGGCGGCGGTGGCGCCACCCCAATAGAAGCCCTCGGGGAACTTGATGTTTGCCATGAGCATCTCCTTTGCATCGCGGGTCGATAAGCTGAGTATCGCCCACGCGCGCGGCAGGCAGGGGCAGGGGTGCCAAACCCGACACTTCTTTTCGTTCTCAAGTCCTGCCGCCGCCCCGTCCCTGATACTTCCTGATACCGACCGAAACGTGCCAAAATAAACCTGTCCCTTTTTGGCAGGTTTGGCGAGTGTGGGAGTTCGTATGGATATCAAACGCAAGATTTCCGAGGCACAGGGCCTTACCCCTACCGAGCAACAGCTCGGCATTGCAGCCCTTGCCATCGGCGAGGACATCCGCGGACTTTCTATTAAGGAATTTGCCGCGCGCACCAATGTTTCTGTTGCGAGCGTGCACCGTTTTTGCAAAAAGCTCGGCCTCGAGGGCTTTAAGGATCTCAAAGTCGAGCTCATCCGCCTGGCAACCGAATCGGGCAATCGGCGCGACGTGGACATCAACTTTCCCTTCGACGCCACGTCCACCCCTGCGCAGGTTATGGAGCGCATGGAGGGGCTCTACCAGACCACGCTGGCCGAAACGCAGGAACTGCTCGACCCCACGCAGCTTGACCACGCCGCCAAGCTCATCGCGAACGCCCGACAGGTCGACATCTACACGGGCTCGCACAACCTCTATCCAGCGGGAATGTTCCGCGATCGCCTGCTCTCCGCCGGTAAAAGCGCGACGTGCCACAACGGTGGCGAGGCCCAGGTGCGAACGGCGCTCGCCTCGGGTCCCGACCATGCGGCAATCGTCATCTCCTACAGCGGCCTTGCCCCCAACCTCAAGGACATCTTGCCGATCCTCAGCAGTCGGCATGTCCCAGTCATCGTCATCGGCACGCCTTATTGCGCTCGCATTCACCCCGGCTTTGCCGCCTACCTTACGGTGAGTGACCACGAGAGCATGACGCATCGCATCACGCAGTTCGCAAGCCACATCGCCGTGCAATACGTGCTCGATTCGCTCTACAGCAGCTACTTCGCCAAAGATTACGCCCGCTGCTCCGAATTCCTAGAGCGCTCATTCCCCTACACCCGCCTGCCCGGGCTCAAGTAGTGACGAGCGTGGTTCTCGGACGTCTATCTAACGAGAGCAAGTAGTCATTGGGGACGTTCTTAAACGACTAGTCAAACAAGAACGTCCCCAATGACTAGTCGTTTAAGAACGTCCCCAACGACTACCCATCCGGAGTAAGACAACGCCGCAGGTAGAGGACGGACAGCGAGCGCCGCCCAGGGCGAACAAGTTGGCATGAAAAAGGCGAGGCATTGACCCTCTGGTCATGCCTCGCCTTTTGAATGACAAATTGTCGCCCTGGGCGGCGCGCAGCGTCGGCCGGTTACGGCGTTTGGCAAAACGCCGTAACTAACGAGCTCCGTACTGCTCGTAGTAAGCGTCGATGGCGGCCTTGAGCTCGTCGTCGATGACGACCTTACCGTCAATCTCGTG
Organism: Collinsella sp.; assembly: GCA_036302525.1. Classification (GTDB taxonomy): domain Bacteria; phylum Actinomycetota; class Coriobacteriia; order Coriobacteriales; family Coriobacteriaceae; genus Collinsella. Next base: position 44,687 of record JAXJCG010000017.1, read on the forward strand.
GTTGTAGAGGGTCTCGACGACCTCGGCCATGGAGACGATGCTCGCGACGGGGAAACCGTACTTGGCCTCGATCTCCTTCTGCGCGGTGGTCACGCCACCCTTGCCGACCTCCATGCGGTTGAGGGACACGATGAGGCCCTTGATCTCGACGTCGGCAGCAGCCTTGACCTTGGGATAGGTCTCGTCGATGGACTTGCCGCTGGTGGTGACATCCTCGACCATGACCACGCGGTCGCCGTCCTGGGGCTCGTAGCCCAACAGGTTGCCCTTATCGGCACCGTGGTCCTTGGCCTCCTTACGGTCGCAGCAGTACTTGACCTCCTTGCCGTACAGCTCGTGGTAGGCAATTGCGGTCACGACGGCCAGGGGAATGCCCTTGTAGGCCGGCCCAAACAGCACGTCAAAGTCGTCGCCAAAGTTATCGTGGATAGCCTGGGCGTAATACTCGCCCAGCTTCTTGAGCTGATAGCCCGTCACGTAAGCGCCGGCGTTCATAAAGAACGGGGACTGACGGCCGCTCTTGAGCGTAAAGCTGCCGAACTTAAGGACGTCGGACTCGACCATAAACTTGATGAACTCTTGCTTGTAAGCCTCCATGCGGGCTCCTCTCGTAATCGCGTACGTGCTCTCCAGTTTAGCGCAGGCAGGGCGTCGATGCGGGCGCGCTTTGAGGCCACGGCATTCTGTAAAGGCTTTGTCAGGGGGAATGGTTTTCCGAACAATGGGGTTGACATGTCAAACCCCCTCATCAAGAATACGGGCGGATTAAAAAGGGGTACAAGATACCCAAAGCGCGCTGCGCTCAGCCTTTAGGAGGTGTGCCATGGAAGGCAGTCCTAGTCGAAAAACCTGCATGTCGCCCTCGGCACGCCGCGAGGACTCCGCACACGCATAAACGCCACCGGCAGATCGCCAAAACCACCACAAAGGCGCGCTGCACCCTTTGTGGGCTCAAGAGCTTGACGTGAGCGACATCTAGGTTTTTTGAAGCAAATACGACACGTACGCTAACTCCCTTCAACAAGGAGGACCCTATGCTGATGCTCAAAACCGCCACGGTACTCGAAGCTATCTCCAAGCGCCGCCGCACGGCGCGCCCTGCCGCTCACACCGGCCTGTCCAAGAACACCATATTCGCCGCCACCCATAGCGCCGAGGACGCCCTCGTACTGCTTGACGCCACGGCAAACGGCCTCACCGCCGAGCAGGCAACCGAGCGCCTGGACGCCTCCGGCCCCAACACCATCGAGGCACCGACCAAGACGCTCGCCCGCCGCATCGCCGACGCGTTCATCGATCCCTTCGCCGGCATCCTCGCCGCGCTCGCGCTGGTCTCGCTCTACATCGACGTGCTCGCCGTGCCCGAGCCGCAGCGCGACCCCTCCACGGTCATCGTCATCGGCATCATGCTGCTGGTATCGGGCGGCATGAAGTTTATCCAGGAAGCCCGCAGCGGCAATGCGGCAGAGGCCCTCAAGGACCTGGTCTCCAACACTTGCACCGCCCTGCGCGACGGCGAGCGCGTCGAGATCCCCTTCGACGAGCTCGTCCCCGGCGATGTGATCCGTCTCTCTGCCGGCGATATGGTGCCGGCCGATGCCCGCATCATCACCGCGCGCGATCTGTTTGTCATCGAGTCCGCGCTCACCGGCGAGAGCGAGGCCGTCGAGAAGACAGCTGCCATCACCGTCGTCGAGGGTGCCGACGGCTCCGCGCTGCCGCTCTCCGCCTGCAAGAACATCGTCTTTACCGGCACCTCCGTGCAAAACGGCACCGCCATGGCGCTTGTCGTTGCCACCGGCTCGGACACCTACCTGGGCAGCATCGCCAAGATGCTCAACGGGCGCGGCGAGAAGAGCGCGTTTGACCGCGGTGTCTCGAGCGTCTCCATGCTACTCGTACGCCTCATGCTCGTTATGGCGCCGGCCGTCTTTGCCATCAACGCCGCCACCAAGGGCAACGTCATCGACGCGCTGCTGTTCGCCACGAGCGTGGCCGTGGGCATCACGCCGCAGATGCTCCCCGTCATCGTGACCACGAGCCTGTCGCAGGGCGCCAAGGACCTCGCCCGCCGCCAGGTTATCGTCAAGGAGCTGCCGGCAATCCAAAACCTCGGCGCGATGGACGTCCTGTGCTGCGACAAGACCGGCACCCTCACCGAAGACCGCATCGTGCTCGAGCGCTACCTCAACACCGACGGCAACGAGGACGCACGCGTGCTGCGTCATGCGTTTTTGAACAGCTTCTTCCAGACCGGCCTCAAGAACCTTATCGACCTGGCCGTAATCGACCGTGCCGACGTGACGCCCTCGACCGTCGCACCCGATTCCATGCTGGGCCAGAGCCTGCGCGACCGCTATACCAAGGTCGACGAGGTGCCCTTCGATTTCTCGCCCGTCGCCTGAGCGTAGTTGTAGCCGACGCCCAGGGCAAAACCCAGATGGTTACCAAGGGAGCAGCCGAGGAAATGCTCGAGATCTGCTCCTTTGTCGAGGTCAACGGTATCGCCCGGCCACTCGCCGAAGACAAGCTCGCCCAGATTCGCAAGCAGGTCGCCGGGCTTAACGCCGAGGGCCTACGCGTAATTGCCGTGGCACAGAAGACCGATCCGCGCTGCGTGGGCGAGTTTGGCATCGCCGACGAATGCGACATGGTGCTGATGGGCTTTTTGGCCTTCCTCGATCCACCTAAAGCAAGTGCCGCGGGCGCCGTCACCACCCTCGAAGCCAAGGGCGTGGCGGTAAAGGTCCTGACCGGCGACAACGATCGCGTCGCCGCCACCGTCTGCGAGCAGATCGGCATCGACGCGAGCAACGTCTTGCTCGGCTCCGAGATCGATGCACTCGATGACGCCGAGCTTGCCGAGCGCGCCGAGAAAACCCATCTGTTCGCCAAGCTCTCGCCGCTGCAGAAGGCACGCCTGGTGCGCGTCATGCGCGAGCTGCTCGGCCACACCGTGGGCTTTATGGGCGACGGCATCAACGACGCCGCCGCCATGCGCGCGAGCGACTGCGGCATCTCGGTCGACTCCGCCGTCGACATTGCCAAGGAATCTGCCGATATCATCTTGCTTCAGAAGGACCTGGGCGTGCTCGAGCGCGGCATCATCGAAGGCCGCCGCACCTACGGCAACCTGCTCAAGTACCTCAAGACCACGGTGAGCTCCAACTTTGGCAACGTGCTGTCCGTGACCGTCGCGAGTCTGTTCTTGCCGTTTTTGCCCATGAGCGCCCTGCAGCTGGTGCTGCTGTCGCTGGTCTACGAGATCGTGTGCATCGCGCTGCCGTGGGACACCGTCGACGACGCCTGGACTGCCCGTCCGCGCGCCTGGGACGCCGCGTCCATCAAGGGCTTTATGCTCGAGCTGGGCCCCGTGAGCTCACTGTTTGACATCGTGACCTTCGCCGCGCTCTTCTTTGTGGTGTGCCCCGCCGCCGTGGGCGCGAGCTGGTCCGAGCTTGCCGCCGCGGGCAATGTCACGGGTATGGCGACCTTCGCTGCACTCTTCCAGAGCGGCTGGTTTGTCGAGTCCATGTGGTCGCAGACACTCGTGGTCCACATGCTGCGCTCCCCGCATCTGCCGAGCCCGCGCGACCACGCCGCGCCCGCACTGTGCGTTCTCACCGTGCTGGGTCTGGCGCTCGTCACCTGGCTGCCGGCAAGCCCCATCGCCGATGCGCTCGGCCTCATGACACTGCCCGCGGGCTTTTTCGCGCTGCTCATCGGCATCGTCACCGCCTACATCGCGCTCACTCAGCTGGCAAAGCGCCGCTACATTGCACGCCACGGCGAGCTACTGTAGCGAGCAGGTGGAAAACACCCTGCCAGCTGCCGTTGCCACTACCACAGCTGCCAACGCCCCTGCCGCTGCCGCAGTCTGTCCCCTCAGCAGTTGCGGTGGAATAGTTCCTGTTTAAAGCCCCATGACTTTAATTTAGGGACTATTCCACCGCAACCTATTGGGGGATTAGCTAGTCATTTGGTGTCCAGGACCAGAAGAAGTTGATTAGGGACACACGCGAGGCGGCACCGGTCTTTTTGTTGATCGAGGAAATGTGACAGTTGAGCGTTGAGCGCGGAATCGGAACATACGGGTGCAAAATCCCCACCAAGATCGTCGGTGGCAAGTGCCAGTCCATCCCACATCACGACCACTCATTTAAGTGCGTCCCCAATGAGTGCGACGGAATGGCCCCCTTGGCAGCTTAAAGCCGTCATGCAGGAACCATTCCGTCGCAACCTCATGAAAGGGACTGGGTTGTAAATGTTGGAGTAGAGCCGTTAGCGCCCGGGGGACAGGATCACCAGCGCGTCGTGCTCAAAGGGATGCTGAGCCACGCGCACGGTGCCGTCGCCGTTGTCGCGAACGGGCAGCTTGGCGATGCGCTTGTCCTCCATGTCGAGGACCGTCGCCGTCCAGCCGCGCGCGCCGTCGAGCTTAAACTTGAGCGCCGTGGTGCGCGGCAGGTACGTGACGACACGATCGCCAACGCGCGCCACGCGAATGGCCTCGCGTGCATCATCGAGAAGCTCCTGCGCGGGGACCACGGCAAGTGCGTCGTCGCCAGCCGTAGCACCCAGACCGGCAAGCACGTGCTCGATCGCGCCAAAGTCCCAAACGCCCGCAAATTGCAGGCACTCCTGCCAGCGGAACGGCATGTCGAAGCCCTCGCCCAGCACCGAGCCCTGACTCTTGCTGGTCTGCCAGTTCCAAACACCGTGCGCGCCATAGGTCACGCCGGCGCTCGCACCGGCAAGGATCGACGACCACACACTCGCGCGGCAGTCCTGTGCGGTGAAGCGCCAGTACACGTTGCGCGACGCACCCATCTGCTCGTAACAGGGCTCGGAGTTGACCATCGGCTTTTTGGGATAGTTGGCGATAAAGTCCTGCGGCAGGCGCCAGGCCTCGGGCTGGCCCTCGTAGTTGTGACCGGGCTGGAACATGTAAAAGTCCAGGCGCTCCAGGTACTGTGACGGAATGGTGCGGTTGCCGCGGTTGATATGCATGGTGCGCAACGCCTCGGGCGCGCGTTTGATGACCTCGTCTAGGGCGTCCTCGTAATAGGCGATCGCCTCGTCGCTGGTAAAGTCGGTATCGCCCGTCACCACGTAGGCGGGGTCGAACTCGCCCAGGTTCTCGACGACGCGGGCAACGTGGGCACGGACCTCCTCGCGCGGCATAACCTCGGCACCGCAATGCTCGGCAATCTTGGCGCCCCAGGTACCGGGCACGTAGTTGCACCACATAAGTACGAGCGCCGGACGAATGCCATGCTCGACGGCAGCGCGACACATGGCAGCAGCGCGGTCCCAGTACGCCTGGTTGGGACGGGACCAATCAAAATGCACGCCGTCCTCGCTGGCATAGGGCCAAATGCCCAGATCGGGGCAGCAGCGATCCCACTGCGGCAGCGTGTTGATCTGCAGCACGTTCATGCCCTGCTCGGCGCGACGGGTCAGATAGTAGTCCCAATCGGCCTCGGTAATGCTCGTAAACGCGCTCCAGCACGTATCGGCAAACCAAAAGAACGGTTTGCCCTCGCACAAAAAGCCGTCCTGACGACCGTTAACGGTCAGCTTTCCCAAACTCATCTGCATGTCCTTTCGTTTGATAAAGGAGTTGCAAACCGGCAGATTCTTTCGCGGTAACCCCGCGCGAAAGCCTCCGTCGTTTAGCAAGCCCTTGCGGGCGGGCATCTCCCGTCCCAATCAGTCTACCTTGCAGGAAAGGCCCCGCTGGGCTTGCGCCTGACGGGGCCCTGTCGTGTAGGTAAGGTCGTATGTGACCGAATGGTTTGGCCTTAGGCCTCCATCTCGGCGAGCTCCTCCTTGGAGAAGCCAGTGGCAAAGACGACGGCAGCCGCGATGACAAAGGAGATTGCCATACCGACGATAGCCCAGACGGTGTTCATCTGGCCACCCTGCAGGTAGTTGGTGAAGACCAGGAAGTTGGAGGCACCGCCGGCCAAGTAGTAGGTAACACCCATGAGGCCGGAGAACACAGCGCCGATGGCACCGCCGATGAACATACCGAGCATGGTGCGACGGAAGCGCATGAGGATACCGAAGAGCGCGGGCTCGGTGACGCCGCCGGCGATGGCGGAGATGACGTAACCCAGAGCAAGACCCTTCTCGTCGGGGTTCTTCATCTTGAGGAAGGCACCGAAGGCGCAGCCCCAGACGGCGGCCATAGCGCAGTTGGTGGAAACGAAGACGAAGGGATCGTAGCCGGCGGCGATGATCTGAACCTGAGCGAGCAGGATGACGGGCATGTGCATGCCGCAGACCACGAAGAGCTGCCAGAAGGCGCCGAGGATGGCCATAACGATCAGGATACCGATGCCACCAAGGTCGGCAAGACCAAAGAGGGCATTGGCGATGACGTTGCCGAGCTCGTTGCCGATGGGAGCGAGGACGATGAAGGCGATGGGGATCGTGACAATCATGGTGCAGAACGGCGTGAAGACCGTGGACAGCACGTCGGGCATGACCTTCTTAAAGAACTTCTCGATGAAGTAGAGGACCGGCACCGAAAGGATGATCGGCAGGACGGACTGCTGGTAGTTGGCAGCAGCGATCTGGATGCCGTAGACGGAAATGATTCCGCCACCCTCCTGAGTCGCGACACTCACGACAGACGGGGCCATGAGGGCGCCGCCAAGGAGCATGCCGAGCACCGGGGTGGCGCCGAGTTTCTTAGCGGCGGCATAGCCCAGGTAGATGGGGATAAAGGTAAACGTGGCCTCGTACAGGGTGGTGTAGAGGAACGTGTAGGTCGGATCGGTATCGGAGATAACGCCGAGCATGGTGGGACCAAGAACCGCAGCGATGGTGCGGAACAGACCGCCGGCCATGAGCAGCGGAATCAGCTGGGTCATGGAGCCCGACAGATAGTCGAGGATGATGTTGGGCAGGTTCTTGAGCTCGAACTTCTCCTTGGGAGCGTCGAGGTTCTCGTCGACCGCGGCACCCTGCTTGACGCCGGACATGGCGACGAACTCGGCGAGCACCTTGGGCACGTTCTGGCCGATGATGACCTGGAGCTGGCTGCCGGCGAACTGGCAGCCCAGAACACCCTTGACCTTCTTGATCTTCTCCACGTCGGCCTTGTTGTTGTCCTTGAGCGTCAGACGCAGGCGCGTCATGCAGTTGGTGGCGACGGTGACATTTTCCGCACCGCCCACGAGCTCGAGGACATCGGTGGCAATCTGCTTGTTATCTACTGCCATGGGACCCCTCCCCATATCATCGTGTGCCTAATCGCTTGGGCGCAGGCACGCCTTTGGCCCGGTGACTATAACCCCTTACGGTTACCGAACCCTTGGATACGCTGTCGTAAACAATCTGTTTACTGAACGTTTACAGCGCTTAGTTTACACGCAGCGTTGAATTTGTGGCAGTTTTGCCGTTTGCAGTCCGGTGAACGGTAGGAAATCGGGGGTGAACGTAATTGAATGCCAAGGCATTACATATAGTGCTGTTTATTTATAAATGGCCGTCTACGTGGGATTTTATATAATCTGTCACCCAAATGCCTTGTTGACTCATCAACAAAAGCCCTGCTAGATAGTAGTAAACGAGTGTTTAGTAGTTCATTGAGTGTTTGATTTGACCGTTTACCGAGTTCATCTGCTTATTCTCTAATTCTGCTTTACACTAAACATGTTTAGATTGTATTGCCGCGATTGTTTAGTATTTGCGGCACAAAGGAGGCAGCTCATGGAACTCAAATCGTGTACCTACGCAACCGTCACCACCTTGGGCGACTTTGGCCCCTGGATCAGCAAGGTCGTTCTCGACCTGCCCTGCACCGTGCGCGCCAACGATATCGATGCGAACACTTTCCATATATATGTAGAGCGTCACGAGCGCACGGGCGAGGTCCTGATGCGCAAGGAGCACGGAGCCGACCATGCCGCGCCCTCCGTGGGTTACATCGACGTTCTCGCCGCGTATCCGTGTGACGAGAACGGCCGCAAGCTCGCCGTGGGCACCCACGTGGCACTCGAGGTTGCCGAGCAGCGCCTGACCAAAAAGATCGAAGGCAGCGTCCTGGGCTCGCGCATGCTCGATGACCAGCTGCGCATCACGCAGCTCGCGGCTCTTCCCGGCAACGACGGCGACGACCCCACCTGCGGCCTGGTCTTCGATACCTGTCGCGGCGACATCTGCCCCGCGCTCAAGGGCTGGAGCAATGCCGTACAAAAGACCGCCATTGATGGCATCGCGCTCGAGTACGGCTTCTTTGAGCCCAGCTTTAAGGCAGAGGACTCGGCCTGCTTCAATCCCTTTGCGCCTGAGGACACGGTCGTGCCCCAAAAGGCCCCGCTCGTGGTGTACCTGCACGGCGCCGGCGAAGGCAAGGGTTCCACGCAGGGCGAAGGCGCCACGCGCGCCTATATCGGCAACCGTGTGACAGCCCTCTCGCAGCGTCAGATCCAGCGCTACTTTGGCGGCTTTGCCTGGGTGCTCGTGCCGCAGTCTCCCACGTTTTGGATGGACAACGGCATCGAGCAACTCGGCCGCTCCAACCAGAGCATCTACTCCCCCGTGCTCAAGGCGCTCATCGACGAGTTCGTCGCCGAGCACGCCGACTGCATCGACACCGACCGCATCGTGGTCGCCGGTCTTTCCAACGGCGGCTTTATGACCTTGCGTCTGTGCGCCGACTACCCCGATTTCTTCGCCGCCGGCCTTCCCTGCTGTGCCCCCTGGTACAACGCCACCGACGAGGACGTAGCCGCGCTCGCCAAGACGCCACTGTGGTTTACGCACTCCAAGGGTGACGAGCTCGTGTCTCCGCAACAAACCGTGCTGCCGCTCACGGCGCGTCTGCGTGACGCCGGAGCCAACGTGCACCTCACCTACTTTAGTCATGTCGAGGACCTGACCGGGCGCTATCGCGAGGCCGATGGCTCGCCTAAGAAGACGTTCAACCACGGCGTGTGGATCCACCAATTCAACGACCTGTGTTATCAAGACTTCGACGGGGGCAACGTACTCATCGACGGCGAGCCGGTGGGCTGCTGGGAGTGGTCGGCCAGAGTTTCGAGGTAGCCATCCCATCGGGGGCCCTGACCTTTAGTTTTGTAAACGTCCTCGCGCATGGGTCCCGCTTATCCTGCTCCTTCGGAGCATCGGATAAGTGGGACCCGCGGAATGTTTACAAAACTAAAGGTCAGGGCCCCTAAGTTAACGTTGTTCGAAACGCTGGACGAGCGCTTCCGGCAGCACGCCGGGTCGGCGGCGATGGGGGCGTGGGTCCCGTCTTGCCTTGCGCGTAACTGGCTGAATTGATTTTGATTGGAGCTGTTCCTATGTCCCAAGAGTTAACTCGGGTGATTGTTACTACTGATATGGAAGTCGACGATATGAACTCACTCGTTCATTTGGCTCTGTATCTTAATGTGCTTGATGTTCAGGCTGTGGTGTATACGGCTTCGCAGTATCACTTTCTTGGCGATGGCGTCCATACGCTCGGCGAGGTGAATTCGCATTGGCGGACTAAGGGGCGTCGCTCTTACGAGTGGGCTGTTGTGCCTCATGAGCCCGATCCGCTGGCCGGGGAGCTTCGTGAGTATCGACCGTTTCCCGAGCATTGGATTGAGAGTCTCTGGAGTAATGAATATGTCCAGGCTTGGCCGCAGCTGCAGGCGAATGCGGACGCTGCCGGTGAGCCGCCGTATCCCACGCCTGCCCAGATGATCGAGCGCACCTTTGTGGGAAATGTTGCCTTTGAGGGTGATGTGACTGAGGAAACTGAGGGGTCTCGCGTAATTGCGCAGGCGATTTTGGATGATGATCCGCGTACATTATGGCTGCTCAGCTGGGGTGGCATGAACACCATTGTTCGCGCCCTCATGAGCATTGCCGAGCGTTATCGCGCCACGCCCGAATGGCCCGCCGTGCAGCAGCGGGTCTATCGGAAGGTGCGCGTGATGGGCGTTGCCGATGGCATAGGGCAGGACAACTCATGGCTCGACCATGGACGCGAGCTCTTTCCCGAGCTCGTCTTTTGGCGTGTGCCCTATATGTATGGCGGCTATGTCGACGCCAAGATGGCGCAGCCCGATTCGCTGCCGCTGTTTCAGGCTCCTTGGCCCGAGCAGAATCTCACGCAGGGCAACGGCTCCCTCATGGCGCGCTATATGCTCTATGGCGATGGCAAGGTCTACGAAAACGAGCCCGAGCGCTTTCAGTTTGGCAAGCATGCCCGTCTGGATTGGGGTCTAGAAGGCATGCCCGCGATGCAGTTTGAGCGCGGCGACTTTATGGCCGAAGGCGACAGCATGACCTACATTCCACTACTGCCGTTTGGCCTGCGCGGTATCGATGACCGCAGCTTCGACACGCTGCTCGGCCGCATGTTCCTCGACGGTCACCCCGACTCGGACGCACCCGCCGGTTTTGCCGCCATCGGCACACCCATAGACGGCAACCCCAATCCCTACCTGCGCGCCTATCAGGAAGACTTTGCCGCCCGCGCGCAATGGTGCGCCCATGATCCGGCAGCGTGTTCGCATCCGGCACATGTTGCCGAGGTCACGGCCGACCGCAGCGCCGCAGCCGGTGAGCGTGTCGTCCTTGCAGCGGCCATCGTCGACCCCGACGGCAGAGGCTTTGATGCACATTGGGATGTCGCCGAGGACCCGTCGAGCTATGCAGGCACGCAGGATCTTTCGCTATGGCAAGAATGCACGGTGAGCACCGCTTTTATCGTGCCCGCCGACGCGCAGCCCGGCGACCGCTTTGTGCTCACCCTTACCGTGCAGACACGCGCCGAGCGCCCCTGCAGCCGCTACGCCCAGGTTGCCGTGACCGTGGCGTAACCACCACGATCGCACCAAGCACATTTGCGGTGGCCGGCAAGCGGCGCCAACCAGAAAGGCCACCGCAAAAGTACCTGGCGGTTTTGCGGTGGCCTTGGCTGTCTTAGCAAGCCTACCCTTGGAGGAGAATGGATTCTCGCGAGGTCAGTATTCCATCTCACAATGCCGAATTTTCCACAGCCGCATCGCGTGTCTTAAACTCTCAACCCTTCATCTGTGGCATTTCTTTTAACAGGGCCGCCATATATAAGGGCAGATACAATATCGTCTTTTCATCCACCACGTTATCCCGGTGAAGCACGACCGCCTGAGTCAATCCATAGTTTTCAACGCTCATCAGGCGGTCAAGGGCAGCGTGCTTCGTGCTGTATCTACCCGATTTGACCTCGACAGGCAACACGATGGGACTCCGCTTATCCTCGATTAAAAAATCGACTTCTCCAACCTTCGCCGCGTTAAAGTAGAACAACGAAGAATAGCCGCATGCGCGCAGCTCCTGGGCTACTGCATTCTCAAAAGCCTGCCCGAAGTTGACCGAATCCCGCTGCGCAACAATGGCCTCAACATCGGCGGGAGAAAAAGTAGAAAACAGTAGACCAACATCGCTCAGATAAAACTTGAAAAAGCTGTCTTCCCGCGAAAGACCCAAGGGAAACATCGGCTCGCTCGCCCTCTTAACCGGAATCGCAACGCCCGCATTAACAAGCCAGTCAAAATCGGGTTGCAGATCCAAAAAACGCTTCCGCTTGTCTATCCCGGTAACGAGAAAGCGCTTGTTCTCTTTATTAAGCTGCACGGGCATGGCATCGTAGATCGTCCTGATCCGCTGAGCATGCGCAGGGGTTTCGGCGTACCGTACGATATCCGCACGATATGCCTCGAGGATGCCCTGCTGGCGAGCGCGCATCGCCTGCGTATCATGAGTCGAGACGAACAGCTGAACAGCCTCAGGCATGCCGCCCACAAGAACATACCGGTAATACGTCTCGACCAGCCGTTTGTGAATAAATGGGGGCACCTGTTCCCGTTTGCGGTAACAGGCTCGAACGATATCCCACAATGATTTATCGACTCCCAGGGCCCAGGAGAATTCTTCGAAATCCATGGGAAACATCTCAAGGATATCGATAGTACCCACTGGCAACGACCGATAATGATACGCCTCGACCCCGAGCATGGAACCGGAGTAGATAACATCGAAGCGATTGTCTTGTGCAAGGTAACGCATCCAGGTGATGGCGTCTCCGCAACGCTGCACCTCATCAAAAAACAGAAGCGTCTTCGCATCCGAAGCAATAGGCGATGAAGACAGTGCGGTGATTCTCACAATGAGGTCATCGAGGCTCTTTGCCTCCCCTATGAGCTCGACCGCGTCAGGTCTCTCCACGAAGTCAATTTTCAGGAAGCTTCTGTAGTTGTCACGGGCAAACTGCTCGACAGCGCTTGTTTTGCCAACCTGTCGAGCACCGGTAATAAGCAGTCCCTGCCCGGTTTTAGTCTGTTTCCAGTTTTCAATTTTCTCGATAATTTTACGCTTGAGCATGCTTGCCTCCTTTTGCCCATTTTAACTGGGATAACTGCAAAATTCAAATTGTAATTTGATATATTCCAGCATAATCTCAATCAGAATTTACCTCTATTGAACATTTTTAAGAAAGCGTTGATCAAACATCCAATAACATGCGGTGCCCACGTTCGGCAAGGAGTGTCCCCAACTGCCACTCATTTAAGTGCGTCCCCAATGAGTGGCGGAAGAGTGGCCCCAGTGACTAGCCGTTTAAGAACGTCCCCAGCGACTAGTCAAAAATGGGCCATGTGTCCCAGTTGTGGAGACTCCTTGAGCCGTCTGGGTATCGCGAAGGATCGCGCACTCCCCCATCATCAAAAGTGACACACGCTACCAGTTGATGGGAGGCAGCCATGGGCTTCTTTGACAAGATGTTCGAGAAGAAAGAGTGCGCGATTTGCGGTACCGAGCTGGGACTTCTAGGTAAGACAAAAATCAATGAAGGCTACCTGTGCAAAGAGTGCGCCGGCAAGCTCTCCCCCTACTTTCACGGCTATCGCTCCAGCACCGCGGACGATATCCGTGAGCAACTCGCCTACCGCGAGGCCAACGCCGAGCGCCTGTCTTCGTTCAACCCCACGCGCACGCTTTCTGCCGGGCGCACCAATATTATGCTCGATGAGGACGCGGGCCTGCTGATCATCACTTCGCAGAGCCGCTGGCGCGACGCCAATCCCGACATCATCGAGTTCTCGCAGGTACTCGGCTGCGATATGGATATCGACGAGCAGCGCACCGAGATCTATCGCGAGACCAAGGACGGCGAGCGCGAGAGCTACAACCCGCCGCGCTACGACCTGGATTACGACTTTAATCTGACCATCCACGTCAACACGCCGTACTTTACCGAGATCAACCTGCGCGTGAACGACTCCACCATCGATCAGCGCGGCTCCATCGAATATCGCGAGGCCAAGCGCCAGGCAACCGAAGTCCGCGATGCGCTGGTGCAGCTGCGCCAGGAGACGCGGGACAGCGTCGTGGCCGCCAAGGCCCCCAAGACCGCGGTGACCTGCCCCTTCTGTGGAGCCACCACCATTCCCGATGCCAGCGGGCGCTGCGAATACTGCGGCGGCGCCATCGGCGCATAGCCCCCGGCACGGAAAGGACCGATCATGGCCTTCGAGAGCGTTAACTATCAGTGCCCTGCCTGCGGTGGCCCCTTGCATTTTGCAAGCGCCGAGCAAAAGCTCGTCTGCGACTACTGTGACTCGCGCTTTGAAGTCGAAGAAGTCGAGGCCCTCTATCGCGAGCGCCAGGACAAGGCAGACGCCAAAGCCGATGCCGCAGCCGCAACGCCAAAGCCCGTCGCCGACGACGCGGTGCAGGAGCTCGCCCAAAACGCCGGCTACATCTGCTCGTCGTGCGGCGCCGAGCTCGTGTCCGACGGCACCGTCGCTGTCACCACCTGCCCGTACTGCGGCAACTCCGCCGTGGCGCCCGGTCAGCTTTCGGGCGACTTCTCGCCCGACCTGGTGATTCCATTTAAGCTCGGGCGCGATGACGTCACGGCCGCACTCAAGGAACACTACAAGGGCAAGATCTTGCTGCCCAAGAGCTTTGTCACCGGCAGCCACATCGACGAGGTCCAAGGTGTCTACGTGCCGTTTTGGCTCTACGGTGCCCGCGTTGACGGCGAAGTGTACTTTGACGCGACCAACGAGACCGTGACCGAGGAATCCGACCGCACCGTCACGACCACCGACCACTACGATGCCTATCGCAAGGGCAATATCTCGTTTAAGCGCGTGCCCGTCGACGGATCGTCCAAGATGCCCGACGGCCACATGGACGCCATCGAGCCGTTTGACTACGACGCACTGCGTCCGTTCTCGGTCGCATATATGCCCGGCTACATCGCCAACCGTTACGACGAGGACTGCGAGACCTGCAAGGCGCGCGCCGAGCGCCGTATGGAAGAAAGCACGATCTCGGCCCTGCGCGAGACCGTCGTCGACGAATACGACGATGCCACGGTCGAAAGCAAGCAGCTCGACTACACCTGGGAAGACAGCGACTACGCCCTGTTCCCCGTCTGGATGCTCTCCACCTCGTGGAACGGCAAGAGCTACCTGTTTGCCATGAACGGCCAGACCGGCCGCTTGGTCGGCGAGCTTCCTTGCTCCAAGCCCAAGCTCGCTATCGCCTCGGTGCTGTTCTTTGTGATCGGATTTGTCCTCTCCCAGATCCTCTTCATGGGTGAGAACGCCTTCGATCCGGATTACCTCACCTTTGATATCGAGGGCATCCTCATCAACATCGTCGCGCCGCTGATCATCGTGGTCATCGCAGACGTGCTGCTGGTGGGCCAGCTCAAGACGGCCAACGAGGCCACCCACGCCGATTGCTACTGTGGCGAGCTCGACCTGACCGAGAAGCACGACACCTTCAGCCACACCGAGACCACCGTTGTCATGAAGGACGACAAGGACGATTAACCATCCTGACCAATACCACCCGGCCTTTGACGAGAAAGGAAGATCACCATGGGACTCTTGAAAGCTGGATTGGGTGCTGCCGGCGGCGTCATGGCCGACCAGTGGAAGGAATTTATCTACTGCGAATCGATGCCCGCTGACGTCTTGGCCTGCAAGGGCAGCAAGCGCACCGGCGGCCGCAGCTCCAACACGCGCGGCGAGGACAACGTCATCTCCAACGGCTCGGTCATCGCCGTCAACGACGGCCAGGGCATGCTCGTGGTGCA
Source organism: Collinsella sp. (assembly GCA_036302525.1). GTDB lineage: Bacteria > Actinomycetota > Coriobacteriia > Coriobacteriales > Coriobacteriaceae > Collinsella. The sequence goes on from JAXJCG010000017.1 coordinate 59,790, forward strand.
AAACGGCAAGATCATCGAAGTCGCGCTGGAGCCCGGTGAGTTCGTCTTTGACACCGGCAGCGAGCCGAGCGTCTTTAGCGGCAACCTGGGCGATTCCATCAAGGAGACCTTCGCCAATATCGGCAGCCGCTTTACCTTTGGCGGCGACGCGGGCAAGGACCAGCGTGTCTACTTCATCAACACCAAGGAGATCATCGGCAACAAGTACGGCACCGCCTCGCCCGTGCCCTTCCGCGTGGTCGATAACAACATTGGCCTGGACGTCGACATCTCCGTGCGCTGCAACGGCGAGTATTCGTACCGCATCACCAACCCGCTGCTGTTCTACACCAACGTATGCGGCAACGTGACCGATAGCTACACGCGCGACAAGATCGACAGCCAGCTTAAGTCCGAGCTGCTCACCGCCCTGCAGCCCGCCTTTGCCAAGATCTCGGAGATGGGCATCCGCTACAGCGCCATCCCCGGCCACACCACCGAGCTCGCCCGCGCGCTCAACGAGGTCCTCTCTGCCGACTGGCGTGACCTGCGCGGCGTTGAGATCGTAAGCTTTGGCGTCAACTCCATCGCCGCCTCGCAAGAAGACGAGCAGATGATCAAGGACCTGCAGAAAGCCGCGGTCATGCGCGATCCCACCATGGCGGCAGCCAACATCGCCAGCGCCCAGAGCGATGCGATGCGCGCGGCAGCCGCCAACCCCAACGGCGCGATGGCAGGCTTTATGGGCATGGGCATGGCAGGTGGCATGGGCGGCATGAACGCCAGCCAGCTGTTCGCCGCCGGCCAGGCACAGCAGCAGGCCGCCCCGCAGCCGGCTCCGGCTCCCGCCCCCGCACCGGCTCCCGCCGCCGCACCTGCGGCCGGCACGTGGACTTGCAGCTGCGGCGCCACCAACACCGGCAAGTTCTGCTCCGAGTGCGGCAGTCCCGCACCCGCCCCGGCACCGGCAAAGTGGTTCTGCCCCAACTGCGGCAGCGAAAACGGCGGCAAGTTCTGCAGCAACTGCGGAACGCCCCGGCCCTAGCCCCTCTATCTGGTAATTGGCGGGGGATCCGCCACCCCCGCATTTGCTTCTATGGGTTTCGTTCGATGAAGGAGGACACCATGAAGACAACGTTCAAAAAGTCCGTACTCGCATTTCTGACATGCATCCTGGCGCTCGCCTTTGCCCTGACGGGCTGCAGCGGCGGCGGCAAGGACCCCAAGGCCAACTTCGTCGGCAGCTGGCAGTACTCGGGTGGAACCTTGGATGGCGAAGAGCTCACCGATGAGTACATGGATATGCTCAAGGAGTGGGGCCTCAACTGCGTCCTGATCCTCGACGAGGACGGCACAGGCGTCCTCGATATGTTCCTTGAGGTCGCCGACCTGAAATGGGAAGCCAAGGACGCCACCACCGTAACGATCACCGCCGAAGATGAGTCGCACGACCTGAAGCTCAAGGACGACAAGCTCGTCCTTGAGGTGGAAGGCGACAAGCTTATCTTCACCAAGTCCGACAAGGATCTGTCCGGCACGGTGAAGAAGGATCGCGAGGCGGCCGAGAAGGAAGAAGAGGTCGATGAGGCCGTCGAAGACGACGACGTCCAGAGTGTCGAAATCTCCCCCGCCGTCACCGTCGCCGATGACGATCTGTGCACCATCACCATCACCGAGAAATTCAAGGACGACTGGGGCGACATCGGCTTTGTCGTCAACATCACCAACAAGAGCGACAAGGACCTGACCTTCTACGCTCCTTCCGGCAAGACCAACGTCAACGGCACTATGAAGGAACCCTGGTTCTCGGCTAACCTGATGCCCGGCACCAGCGCCACCGAGGAATTCACGTTCTCGAGCGGCGAGCTTGACAGCCTTGACGACCTGGTCAATACGACCATCGGCATCGACGCCTACCTGACCGATTCCTACGAGGACGTCGCCTCCTACAGCGCAACCATCGCGTAGCGGCAGACATCGACGGCCGCGGATTGGCGGATACATCCGCGCACATGTCAGGCGGGGCCGCAGGAGTTGATCCTGCGGCCCCGTCGTTTTTGTGCCGATGCGTAACGAGCGCTAGCGCTCCATATTGGGAACGATGCTGCCCTCCGTTACTGCGCGCACGGCCAAGCGCATGATGTTGTCGTAGCCGGTCTTGTTGAGGATCTCCGAGATGCGACGCTTGATGGTGCCCTCACTCATAAACAGCTCGGCCGCGATCTCGCGACGGCTCTTGCCCTCGCAGGCAAGGCGCAAAATCGATAGCTCAACATCGTCGAGTGCCGCCGTACCCGAAAAAATACTCTCGGGCGGCTTGGGAAACGTGCAATAGCCCGCCAGCGTGGAGCGCATCACGGCGAACAACTCGTCGATACCGACGTTCTTGTACACAAAGCTATCGACGCCCGCCTCGCGGGCCTGATCGACAAAGGTGATCTCGGGCATGCCGGTCATGATAATGACGCGGCACTCGGGCAGTTGTTCTTTAATGCGCGCCGCCGCCACGATGCCGTTGGAATCATGCTCGGTGCATACGTCCATCAGTATCATGTCCGGGCGCTCCTTGAGCGCGACACCCAAGGCCTCGGAAGCATCGGCAATGGCGGAAACAACGGTCATATCGGGCTGGTCGCCAACGGAACGCGCCAGGCTCTCGCGCAGGATGGCCTGGTCTTCGACTATAAGGACGCGAATCATGAGCTTCTCCTCCGAACAGCAGCGTTGGGCGTAAGCGGAATGGATACCGTAAGCGTAAAGGGTGGGGCGGCGTGGACCTCTAGGCTGCCACCCAGATCTTGCGCGACATGCCTCATACCTGGGATACCCGTTCCCTCGCGATACGATACGGGGGCCGGGGACCCGTCGTTAGAAATCGTCATGCGCGCGACGGCGCCAGCATCCGTCCCCTCCTGCCACAGACGCACGTGGACCCGATGCGCCTGCGCATGCTTGGTGGCATTGGTCGAGGCCTCGCGGATAATCTGCAAAAATGCGGCGGCGACACGCGCGTCCTCGGGCAGCGCGCCCTCAACATCGATCTGCACACTCACCAGGCCAAAAGCATGGACGATATCGCCCAGCTGCTCTGCAGGCTCGCTGGCACCGCCACTGCGCAAGTCGTCGGAGATTGAGCGCAGCAACGGGTCAATCTGCTCGAGCGACTCATCGTCCAGACGCCCCTCCTCCAAATAGCGATGAAGAATGGACAGGCGCTGCCCGATCACATCGTGAACGCGGGCGCGCATACGTAGGTAGGCAGCATTGTCGGCGACCTTTTTAACTTCTTCGATCTGGGCCTGGAGCTCTTGACCCGCAAGCTCAAGCAGGTGGTTGGCTTGCGCCAAGCGGTCATGAGCATGCGCGTACTCTGTCACATCAAGACCGATAATGCGCTCGAACGAACGGCCCGAAACCATAACACGATCGCACACAAATAGGCGAATCTCGGCGGGAGAGACCTCGACCACCGCACGCGCCTCACCAAAGCGGTCCAGATTAATCCGCACACGGTTCCTGCTGCTTTCGGGCATTTGCATGCTAAGTTTGCGCAGGTCGTTCCATGTGCTGCTCATGTCGCGCAGGTCGGTTGGCATATGAAGTTCCACCAGGTTTTTGCGCATGCAGCGGTTCATGAGCAGCGGACGGCCCCTCGGGTCTAGATACAGGATGCCCACGGGAATCACGTTGATGGTTTCAATCGTCGAGAACGCGGTGATATCCTCCTGGCGGTTACGGACGTCCATCAAGAGCGCCGCGATGGAACGGAACAGGAAGAACGCTCCCTCTGCGATAAGGACAACGGTCCACGCCGAGCCCATGGCAAAAACCACCGGCGGTGTAACGGTGACAACAAGCAGCAGCTCGACCAGCATGACGGGGCGACGATAGTGCACCATAAGCACCACGCCATAGGCAAAGATTGCGGCATTGAGCCACAGCACTCCGCCCATTGCCCTGGCGCAAACGTCAAGCGGCGCCACCAGATACGAGCCAGACGACGCGAACAGGATAAGCGCCGAAACCACCAGGTGAAGCACGAGGCTCGCCTCGTAGGCGCAAATCACCTTACGGTTATAGGACGAGCGGCGCGATGCGATGAGCGGGACGTGGATCGTCTGCAGACACGCAGCCAGGGCAAAGACAACATCGAGCGCAACGATTTGGGGAAGAATGAGCGAAATCTGCATCGTCACTCACCCGCCCTCGGCATCAAGACGATCATGCGCAGCTGGCCGGGCTCGCCCTCAAGACGGTATGCCACGTTGCGCCCTTGCAAAGCGCTTTCGAGCTCTTGCGCAGCGGGTGTCTGCGAAAGATCCTCCTCGTCGTTGGAGAAAAGCGTGGCACGCAACTCGACGCTGCACCGATCATGGTCACTCAGGCGATACATAAGCGCCGGATGATCGGTGGTGTAGGCAAAAAACGCAAAGTCATACACGCAGTCGTACAGGGCGCTTACCGTACTGGCGTGCATCGGGCGCCGTATGGCGATAATCGAGGCGCAATCGATATCGATGGTGCGCAGGTCGCTTGCGAGCTCGTTGGCAATGAGCTGAATACGGTCGCGGTCAAAACCGCTCTCCCCGTGCTGCGCCAACGTGAGCGACCCCTTGCGCTTGCAATAGGCGACGAGCATCTTGGCGCGCTGCAGCATGCGGTAGCGCTCGTGCGAAGATACTTCATCGGTCAACGGCGGCAGCGAGCTCAGCAGGTCGTACATCCCTTCGAGTGCGCGGGCAAGCGCCTGGTCCACGTCTTGGACCAGCAAGGTCTCGGCCTCTTGATCTGCCAAATGCGTCTTAAGGTCGTAGTCGGCGGCGAGTAGCTCGTTTTGACGCTGCAGCTCCATGCGACGATGTGCCAGTTCACGGTTAAGCTCGTTGAGCTCCGACACGTCTTGGGCAAGCAGGGCCGATCCGCCCAGCAGTGGAAAGGCACGGTACATCACATCGGGATCGGACGCCACGGCAAAGGCATGGGCGCGGCCGTGCTCCTGGGTCCGCAACTCCTCACGCACGCCTACCGGCATTGGCTTTGACACCGGCGTGGCATAGACCTCCTGCAGGTCGCGCGTTAGAACTTTGAGGTCGAGCGGCAAGGTGTCGAAGATGCCGGCGATGTCGTGATACGACGGAATGACACCGCAATCGAGACAGATTTCCATCGCCACCACGCACAGGATGCAATAGACGAGCGAAAAATTGAGCCTCCATGCCCAGGACACACGCAACGCATACGAGATGGCAAAGAATGCGCCACCCAGCAGTACGAGCGCCGCCGTGCCCGAGAAACGCTGGATGCGAAAGGACGAGGACCGACCAACCAGGATAAAAAAGGCCACGAAGTCAAAGGCCGTCCACACGAGGACGGCGAAATAACCCCAGCCGTACGTGTAATCGTTGCTCCAGGTGTCGCTTGTACGGTCAAAGTGGAAGACCTGCTGGTGAAAATCGTTGGTGAGCACAAATCCGATAAGCAGGATGGCCGCAATCCACAGCGCAGCGCAGTAGCGGCGACCCAGGCGGTGTTGCTCCAGGCCCGCAAGGCGCAGGCCGCAGAGCTGATAGAGCAGCGGAATAAGCGTCATGGGCACGTAGTACAGGTACCACAGCACGGTGGCATAGAACGGCGTGAACGACTTGTACTTGAGAATGACCTCGATCATCCATAGGGCGCAGATGGCGGCGATGGCCACAAGGCGCCGACGCAGCACATAGTCCAAACAGCGCAGATAGACCGATACGCCCCAGATCGAAAATACAATTGCGGCGACAAGCAGCGGCAGAGAGCTCGAATGGACGAGCGCATCCACGACCTCTTCGGACACCTCGCTATAGGCGGGCACGGCGTTAGAAAGTTTGGGGTCGAAGGCGAACAGCGCCGGCAAGACTGCCAAAAGCATGAGGAACAGCGCGGTGATGGCGCCGGCGATAGCAAAGACGCGGTGACGGTACACCTGATGTGTTATGCCAACAAGGAATCGCGGCATGGCGAAGAGCCTGCCACCCCTGGGATCCGCAACCGGCGCGGTCCGGGCGGCCGCGTGGCCGATATGTCGCTCGCGGGTACCCATAGTCCCTTTAGTGTACCGACAGATGGGCCGAAAAAGCGGGCCGCATGTCCCAAAATCCGCAGACGGCAAGGCGCCCGGCGAGCACATACTCGCCGGGCGCCTTGGTTAGGAGGCTGTGAAGTTGAGTGTCTCAACTTCCTTAGGAAAGGTCCTCACCATTAGAAGCAATAACCTTCTTGTACCAGCCGAAGCTCTTCTTCTTGGAGCGCTTGAGGGTGCCGTTGCCTGCATCGTCGCGGTCCACATAGATAAAGCCGTAGCGCTTGGACATCTCGCCCGTGCCGGCAGACACCAGGTCGATCGGGCCCCAGGTGGTGTAGCCCAGCAGGTCAACGCCGTCCTCGGTCACCGCGTCGCGCATCGCGGCGATGTGCTGGCGCAGATAGTCGATACGGTAGTCGTCGTTGATGGAGCCATCCTCCTCGACAACATCCTTGGCGCCCAGACCGTTCTCGACCACAAACAGCGGCTTCTGATAACGGTCGTACAGGTCGTTAAGGGTGATGCGGAAGCCCAGCGGATCGATGGCCCAGCCCCACTGGCTCTCCTGCAGGTAGGGGTTCTTGGCGCCGGCGAAGGCGTTGCCCTGGGTGCGCTCGACATCGGGGTTATCGGCACCGGCGGAGCAACGGGTGCTGTAATAGCTAAAGCTGATGAAGTCGACGGTGTTGGCGGCCAGGATCTCGCGGTCCTCGTCGGTCATGCCCACATCGATGCCTAGACGCTCGAGCTTCTTGACGGCATAGGCCGGGTAGTAGCCACGGCTCTGGACGTCGACGAAGAAATAGTTGCTCTGGTTGTCAATCTGCGCCTGGCGCACATCGCCCGGACGGCAGCTGTAGGGGTAGTAGCTACCTGCAGCAAGCATGCAGCCAATCTTGACCTCGGGGTCGATCTCGTGGGCAATCTTGGTTGCCCACGCGCTGGCGACGAGTTCGTTGTGGGCGGCCAGGTACTCGACGGCCTCCTTGTTCTCGCCCTCCTCAAAGACCAGACCGGCACCCATAAACGGCAGGTGCAAGATCATATTGATCTCGTTGAAGGTGAGCCAGTACTTCACCAGCCCCTTGTAGCGGGTAAAGATCGTGGTCGCGAGGTTCTTGTAGAAGTCGATGAGCTTGCGATTGCGCCAGCCGCCGTACTCCTTGATGAGGTGAATCGGGCAATCGAAGTGCGTGATAGTCACGAGCGGCTCGATACCGTGCGCCTGACACTCACGGAACACGTCCTCGTAGAAGGCCAGGCCAGCCTCGTTGGGCTCGGTCTCGTCACCGTTGGGGAAGATGCGGGTCCAAGCCAGGCTCATACGAAAGGTCTTAAAGCCCATCTCGGCAAAGAGAGCAATGTCCTCCTTGTAGTGGTGATAGAAATCGATGCCGGTCTGCGCGGGATAGTAATAGCCGTCCTCGAAGTCGAGCATCTTGCGCTGGCCGGAGACCACCGCATAGCGCTCGGGGCCGTGCGGAGCCACATCCACGTTGGCAAGGCCGCGGCCGTCCACGTTGTAGGCGCCCTCGCACTGGTTGGCAGCCGTCGCGCCGCCCCACAGGAAGTCATTACGGAAAGCCATGCATCAATCCTTTCGCACGCTGTTGTCATAGGCTCAGTATCCCTGCAAACGGGGTACCGCTCAACGGCAACGGCGCAGACCGATACTTCTTTTCGCGCGCAGGTGCCCGGCAGCCGCCCCGTCTGACACTTTTTGATACCCGCCTGTCCAAGCCGCCACAAAGGGGACAGGCACCTTTGTGGTGGCTTGGGCCCGGTTTGTCTCAATCTGTAACAGTTAGACAGCCAAAATCGGGCCTGGTGTTACAGATCGAGATTTTTCGGGCGGCCCTCTACGGTTTGTCTCGATCTGTAACAGGTAGAGACGATTTAGCCCGCTAGATGTTACAGATCGAGAAAGAAGGCTCTAGTCCACGGTGATGTCGAGGTTCTTGCCGATGAGGCCTACGTAGCCGCCTTCGGCTGCCTTGGGGCTGTCGGCGTGGCAGAGGACCCACTTGTCGGCCTTCCAGTAGCAGTAGCTATCGCCGGCCGCGGGCATGTCGGATGCAGCCTCGGGGCGTGGGCCGTTGGTGCCCGCCGGCAGCGCCACCATCACCTGGAAGCCGCCGTCGTCGACCATGCAGGGCGTGTAGTGCAGCGTAGTGTTGAAGACCTCGACAACCGTACCCGCCGGCACGCGGAACGCCTTGACGCACGCGGTGTCGAGCTTGCCGTCCTCGATCTCCCAGCGATGCGCCACAAGCAGGATAAAGTCGCGAGCGCCCAGGTTGAATTCGCTGGCGCGATGATACTCCAGGCAGTTAAGTCGTGTATTGTGGCCGTTGCACCAGCCCAGCTGGAAGGGACGACCGCCAAACATGAGAAAGCCCAGTTTATCGGCATCCTTGACGCCCTCGAGCTCCGGCGCACTTGCTACGTACTTGCTGCCCTCGGGAATGGGCGTGGCAGAAAGCGCCTCGAGCACGGGCGACGTGAGCTCGGACGGAACGTCATCCCAAACGTTGCCATAGGGCTTGAACTCGGGATCATTGACAGAGTAGATATGCATGTTCACTCCTGTTCGTAAATGTGACTATACGAACATTCTAGAACAAACATGAGCGATTTTGAACGCTCGTCCCGACCAATAAACAAAAAGGCGCCCCCCGCATAAGCGAAGGCGTCCAATGCGCGCGTTTTGGACGATAAAGCCCTTAAGCCTGCTGATAGTGCAGGTGCTTCTCATCGATATCGGCCAGGTCACGGTCGAGATAGCGGCGTGCGAGCCAGTTTGCCATGGGGAGGTTTTGGTCCAGGTAGTTGCCGCACTCCTCGGGAGCGGCACCGGGGACATCGCCCTCAAAGCCGGCGACAAACTCGAACAGCTCACGCACGAGCGGCAGAATCTCCTCGCTCGTCACCTCGCCAAACACGACGAGGTAAAAGCCCGTGCGGCAGCCCATGGGCCCAAAGTAGACAATACGGCTCGACCACTCGGCATGATTGCGAAGGAACGTCGCGCCCAGGTGCTCAATGGTGTGGCACTCGGCGGTGTTCATGACCGGCTCCTTGTTGGGCGTGGTCAGGCGCAGGTCAAACGTGGTGACGGCAGCACCGGTTGCCGGATCGCGGTCGATGCGGCTCACATACACGCCGGGCTCAAGCAGCAGATGGTCAACGGAAAAGCTCGCAATGCGCTCCATAGCAGATCCTCTCGGTAGTCAATTTGGGACGGGGCTCTTTTAGCTGGTTCGAATGGTCGCACCAATCATACCAGTCAAAAAAGCCCCGTCCCAAATTGACTACCTGGGACGAGGACCAATGATTTATTAATCCCCGTCCCAGAAAAACCATTCTAGGCTGTGTAGGCAATCGTTGATTTCACGGCGTGGCGCCAGCCGGCGATCTTTTTGGCGCGCTCGTCGGCGGTCATGGCAGGCTCCACGATGCCGCGGGCCCCATAGACGTCGACGACATCGCGCGTGTACATGCCCAGCGCAATGCCGCAGGCCCAGGCCGCACCCAGGCCGCTCATCTCGTCGTTGCTCGCGATGCGGATAGGCGAGCCAACCAAGTCGCTCTCAAACTGCATCAGGTACGCATCGCGCGTGGGACCACCGTCAACGCGAAGCTCGGACAGCACCGCGCCCGAATCCTCGACCATCGCATCGATCACGTCAAAGATCTGATAGGCGATCGACTCGTCGGCGGCCTTCACGAACTCCGCGCGACCCGTGGTACGCGTCATGCCAAAGACGCAGCCCTCGGCGTCACTCGCCCAGTGCGGCGCGCCCAAACCGGTAAACGCCGGCACAAAGTAGACGCGGCTCGCCGGATTGGCAGCGTAGCACAGGTCGGTAACTTCCTCGGGGTTATTGATGAGCTCCAGATCGTCGCGCAGCCACGTCTTGACAGCACCGGCGTAGCTCACGTTGCCCTCGAGCACGTACTCGGTCACGCCGTCCATACGCCATGCGAGCGAGCTCGAAAGCCCGTGCGAGCTGGCAACGAACTCGTCGCCGACGTTCATCATGACCGAGCTGCCGGTGCCATAGGTCGCCTTGGCCATACCGCGGCTGTGGCAGCCCTGCGCGAACAAGGCCGCGTGGCTGTCGCCCAGCACGCCGTGAATGGGCACGGGCGCTGGCAAAAAGCCGCCCAGATCCGTCATGCCGAACAGGCCATCGGAATCGGTCACCTGCGGCAGGCAGGCCACGTCGACGCCAAAGGCCTCGCACACCGGCTCGCTCCAGCAGCCACGGCGCAGGTCAAAGAGCTGCGTGCGGCTGGCATTGGACCAGTCGCAGCGAAACTCCGCGCCGCCCGTGAGCGTCCAGACCACCCAGGCATCGATGGTGCCCAGGCACAGCTCGCCTGCCGCCGCGGCCTCGGCAGCAGCGGGAACGTTCGCAAGGATCCAGGCCATCTTGCCCGCCGGATAGTAGGGCGAGAGCACCAGACCCGTCGTGTCGCGCACCAGCTCGGCCACACCCTCGCGCGCGGTCAACTCGTCGCACAGCTCGCGGGCGCGGGCGCACTGCCACACCACGGCGTCGCACAGCGGCTCGCCCGTCGTGCGGTTCCATGCAACGGTGGTCTCGCGCTGGTTGGAGATGCCGATGCCGGCGACGTCGGCCGGATTGACCCCGGTCTCCTCCACCACGGCACGCGCCACGGCCAGCACATTGGTGGCAATCTCGGCCGGATCATGGCTCACCCAGCCGGCTTCGTTGACAATCTGGCGATGCGAGCGGTCGGCACGATGAATCAGATGGCCGCCCTCGTCTACCAGCAGCGCCTTGGTGCCCTGCGTGGACTGATCGATTCCGATGATGTAGCGGCCCATGGCCACCCCTTTCAAAACGAATGTGACAAAGGGACGGTCCCTTTGTCACATTCCAGTTACTCTGTGGGCAGGAATTCGGCGACGGTCTGCGCGATTCCGGCACCCGTCAGGCCGTAGTGTGCAAAGACCTCGGGGCTCGTGCCGGTGATGACCGGCGCGTCGGGCAGGGAGAGGCACTTGACCGGACGCGGGCAATGCTCGCCCACAACCTGCGCGACCATAGAGCCCAAGCCGCCGAAGGGACTGTGCTCCTCGACAGTCACGACGGCGCGCGTGGCACCGGCAGCCTCAATCACGGCCTCGGCGTCAAGCGGCTTGACGCAGTACATGTCGAGCACCGTTGCCGAGATGCCCTGCTCGGCCAGCAGGTCGGCAGCGTCCACGGCATGGCGGACCATCTCGCCGGTAGCGACGAGCGTCACATCGGTGCCGCGGCGCACCCAGGTGGCGCGATCCATCTGGAACGGGCACTCGTCCTCGGTGTACACGTCCTCGACCGGGTTGCGGCCCACGCGGATGTAGGCCGGCTTGTTATCGGCTACCAGGGCACGCACGAGCTCGGCGGTCTGGAAGCGATCGCTCGGCAGATACACGCGCATGTTGGGAATCGCGCTCATAGCGGCGATATCTTGCGCGGAGTGGTGGCTCATACCCAGGGCGCCGTAGGACACGCCGCCCGAGATGCCGATGAGCTTGACGTTGGTGTTGGAGTACGAGACGTCGACCTTGCACTGCTCATACGAGCGCGTGGTCACAAAGGATGCCGGCGAGGCGGCCCAGGCCTTCTTGCCGCACGAAGCCATACCGGCAGCGATGCTCACCAGGTCCTGCTCGGCAATGCCGACCTCAACGGACTGCTGGGGATACTGATCGAAGAACGGCGTGAGCGACGCGGAGCCGCGGGAGTCGGAGCACAGGACGACGATATCCTTATCGGTCTTCGCGACCTCGAGCAGCGTGTCGCAGATAACCTTGCGATTGGCGATCTTGTTAGCCATTGATGGCCTCCTTATGGGCAGCGAAATCGGCGATGATCTGGGCATATTCCTCATCGTTGGGCAGGTGATGATGCCAGCTGGCTTTGTCCTCCATGACGGACGAGCCGTAGCCCTTCACCGTGTTGAGGATGATGACCGTGGGCTTGCCCTTGGTCTCGGCAGCAAGCGTCAGCGCAGCGTCAATAGCCTGGACGTCGTTGCCCGGAATGGACAGCACGTTCCAGCCGAAGGCGGCCCAGCGCTCCTCCTGCGAATCCTGCTTCATAACGTCCTCGGTGCTGCCGCTGATCTGCAAGCGGTTGCGATCCACGAGCGCGCACAGGTTATCGAGCTGGTAGTTGCCGCCGCTCATGGCGCCCTCCCAGACCGAGCCCTCGGCAAGCTCGCCGTCGCCCATGATGGTGTAGACGCGGTAGTCGCGGCCGTCCATCTTGCCGGCGAGCGCCATGCCCACGGCCACGGGCAGGCCGTGACCCAGCGAGCCCGAGTTCATCTCGATGCCCTTGAGCTTGTTGTTGGGGTGGCCGATGTAGGGGCTGCCGAACTTGGAGAAGCGAGCCTTGACGTCGTCGAGATCAAGATAGCCCTCGTGGCAGAGCACCGCGTAGTAGGCCTCCATGGCGTGGCCCTTGGAGAGCACGAAGCGATCGCGGTTGGGATCGTCGACGGTCTCGGGCGAAATGTTGAGGTGGTTGGCGTAGAGGGTCATGAGGGCGTCGATCACCGACATGTCGCCGCCGATGTGGCCGCCGGCGCCAGCCATGATGATATCGACGCAATCGCGGCGAAGGTCCCAACGCAGGGACTCAAGCTCTTCGATAGTTGCCACGAAAAACTCCTTTCAGGGAATTTCTAAAGTCAGAGCCACCGCATTTCCACAGTGCCCAAGATTGCGGTGAAAGAGGAGCGCCGCGTACTTTGGTACGCAAGCGACGGCTTGAACCGCAAGGTTGGGTGCTGTGGTAGCGCGCCGGCTCGTTGCTACAAAGTAGGCACGACCCTACTCACCGCGCAGGTAAGCTTTAACGTCCTGCTCAATAGGGTCGTATAGGTCGGGGGCGATGCCGATGTACTTGCACGCCTCGTAGAGCACCGGCACCACGTTGGCGTGAATAGCGACGCAGTGGTGGATGTAGGGGCCCTCGACGATCTTGGCCTCGAGGCGCTTGAGGTTCTCGACCTCGACCCACAGATAGGTGCCCATGCCGGCCGGGCCGTCGATGCCGCGGGCGTTGCCCAGCAGCAGCGAGTACTCGCCGTTGTCACCATCAAAGCGGGCAAGGGTGAGGTCGCCGTGCTTGGCCTCGGCCGTCAGCGCACCGGGGTGATCGAAAGCCAGCGGGTAGGTGAGCTTGGGCTTGACGGCCGCGCAGCTGCAGGGCCAGGGGCCGCAGTGCTGCAGCAGCTCGCCGTTCTCGTTATCGGGATGGCGCACGGTCCAGTCGGCGAACATGCCACGGTGACGGCCCAGGTCGGCGGCCTCGACCATCAGCGCGGTGATGGCGCCGTGGATATCGGTCTCGCATACGATAGGAATGCCCATCTCGTTGAGGATGGCGTTGGCGGCGCAGGGCATAATGCCCAGCTCGTCCTGCAGAGCGTTCCAGCACTGAATGGCACCGGCGTTGCAGCCATACTTCTCGACCAAGCGCTTCATGGCGATGGCAAGACCGGCGACCGCGGGGACCTTGTCCTCGGGGATGCAGATCTCAAAGCTGTCGTTGATGTGGGCAAGCATGGCGGCCATGGCCTGCTCGTCGGCCTGGGCGTCGCGCACAGCCTGGACAAGTTCGGTCATGGGGATAGGCGAAAGCTGGATGTTGAACTTCTCGAGCAGCTCGCCCTCGTTGCACATGGTCGACCAGAAGTCGAATGGACGGGTGGCCATCTGCAGGATGCGGGTGTGCTTGAAGGTCTTGACCACGTTGCAAACGGCCAAAAAGTCCCAAACGCCGCGCTCGAACTCGGGGTCGGTCAGGCGGCAGTTGGTCATGTAGGTGAAGGGAACCTGGAAGCGGCGCAGGACCTTGCCGGTGGCGAACAGGCCGCACTGGCTATCGCGCAGGCGTGTGCCGTCGGGCTCGGGGCGCTCGTCGCGCGGACCCCACAGCAGTACGGGTAGACCGAGCTCGCGGGCAAGGCGAGCGCAAACGTACTCGGTGCCAAAGTTGGCGTGGCACAGCATAATGCCATCGACGCCCTCGGCGCGGAACTTCTTCACGATAGGCTCGATATGGCTGTCGTCGAACAGCAGGCCCTCGTCATTGATGTCGTCGATATCCACGATGTCGACGCCGATCTCGCGCAGGCGATCAGCCGTCAGGCCGCGATACTTGATTGCGTCCGGCGCGCTAAAGATACTGCGGCGCGTGGGCACAAAGCCGAGCTTGATCTTGTCCATGTACGTCCTCCCCTAATCACATGTTCAGTAAACAGACGTGTGTTTCGTTTTGTTCCGTTTACTAAATGTTTTACTCTTCTGTTTAGAAGTTTAGCGCGAAATACCTGTAAGCGGTAGAGAAATCAGCCTAAACGGTATGTAAACAATCTGAACATACAAGGGCAACAAAAAGAGGGCCCCGAAGGACCCTCTCTTGGTAGCGTTATGTATGGTTGCCTTTGGCGGACTTTTCCGCTCTGAGGTCTGGCGCCGTTCCGCCTAGATTTCACGCACGCTCTGGCGCTCGACAAAATAGGTCGACACGGCCGTCTTGCAGGTATAGCTCTTGGGATTGCGGATGTTGCCCACCAGGCGGCGCACTGCGATCTCGCCCACCTCGTGCTTGGGAACATGCACCGTGGTGAGCGGCGGGTTGGAGAAGGCGCCCAGAGATAGGTCGTCAAAGCCGATGATCGAGACATCCTCGGGCACGCGAATGCCGTGCTCGTTCAGCGCGCGCATGGCGCCTACGGCGAGCACGTCGTTTTCGGCAAAGAAAGCCGTCGGCAGGTCGTCGCGCGAGGAATTGTCGAGCCACGCGCCCATGTCGCGATAGGCGCCCTCGAGCGTGGTGCCCAGCGTGACACGCCAAGCCGGATTGGCCTCGAGGCCTGCATCCTCAAGCGCTTGGCGATAGCCGCGCTCGCGGTCCTTAAAGTTTCGGATACGAAGGTCGCCCGCCAGATAGCCGATTTGCTTGTGGCCCTTCTCGATGAGGTAATCCACGGCACGCAGCACCGAATCGGTGTTGGCAATAACTACAGCATCAAAGTACTGACGATCGCTCCAGCCATCGAGCACGATCAGGTGGGCGGCAGCGTTGGCAAACAAGGCGTAATCTTCCTCACCCAGCTCGGTACCCATCAGCACGATAGCGGCGGACGGATCGGCAATCAGGCCCTCGACCTGCGGGCGCACGGCGTCCAGGTCGCTAAAGTCGAGCGAGACAAAGCTCGTGCTCATGCCGTGACGGCGCGCCTGGCGCTCCACGCCCTCGATGACCGCGGGATGGAAGGTGCTCTCGTCCAAGATGGCGCCCGTCTTGCGCGCAAGCACAAACTGGATGCTCTCGAGCTGCGTCGACTGCTGGTAGCCGAGCGACTGTGCGCACTCCAGGATGACCTTGGCGGTCTCCTCGCTCACGCTGCGCTTGCGGTTGAGCGCGTTGGACACGGTCGCAGGCGAAAAACCGGTGATGCGGCTGATCTCGCGAACACTTGCTTTGGCCATTGTTCCCCCTAGCAACGGTCACGGTCGAGCATCGTGGCCTGACCGCCCCGTGACTCGACAACTAAACGACCGCAAATTCAATCTAAACAGAGTAGTAAATGTTTATTAGCTAGTTTAGCCTGTTGTCAAGCGAAGTGGCACGACTATTCCCCCAACGGGCGCATTTACTCGGTAGCTAAAAAGCCCCGTCCAAAATTGACTGCATGGGGCGGGGCGTGGAAATCTATTAGCCCAGGACGCGGGCCATACGCGCCTTGAACTCGGACAGGAAGCGCGGGGCATCCACGGTCAGCGCCACGAGTGCGCCCTTGTCGGGGTCGGTCACACGGCGCTCATCGCAGATGGTGCGGCCGCGATACTCGCCCAGCAGATCAACACGCAGATTGCAGCCGAGCGCGCCCACGAGCGTGGGGTCGATCGCCACGGCAACGGCTAGCGGATCGTGCAGTGCACAGCCACCCAGGTAGGGTGCGTTCATCTCGTACGAACCAATGTAGTGCTCGACCATGCTCGCAAACGCACAGCCCGCCATGGTGCCCGAGCCCGTCCAGCCGGCAATGTCGCGGCGCGTGAGCACCACGCGATGCGTCACATCCAGGCCCACCATAGTGAGCTTGCGGCCCGAACGCAGCACGGCATCGGCCGCCTCAGGATCGCTTGCTATGTTGGCCTCGGCGCCCGCGCTCACGTTTCCGGGCACGGTCAGGGCGCCGCCCATCACGACCACGCGACCGATAGACATCATCGCCGCCGCATCGCGCTCCAAGGCAAGTGCCAGGTTGGAGAGCGGGCCGGTCGCTACGTAGACCAGATCGGGGCCATAGGTGCGCGCGGCATCGATCAGATAATCGACCGCCGCGTTACCGTCGGCCGACGTCGCCCCCACCGGCTCGTACGGCGACGCGGGCACGCTCGCCCCGCCAATACCGTTCTTGCCGTGGATGAGCGTGGTGGACGCCGGCGGTGTATAGGGCTCAGTCGCCTTAATGGGACGATCGGCGCCTAGGTACACCGGAACCTCGGGGCGACCCAGCAGATCGAGCACCGCCAGGCAGTTGTGCGCCGATTGCTCGACGCGCACGTTGCCAAAGCACGTGGTGATGCCCACCAGCTCCACCTCGGGGCTCGCGATGGCATAGGCAAGCGCCATCGCATCGTCCACACCCATATCCAGATCAAGGATCAGCTTCTTGGTTGCCATTGTTCTACTCCGCTTCTCCGTCTTGTACTAAATCGTCTAAATCAAACACGCGCTCAACTTCGGCACGCGTGGGAATCGACTGCTGAGCGCCCAGACGCGACACCGTCACTGCCGAGGCGCGAGCACCCGCGGCCATGCACTCAAAGAGCGGCAAGCCCTCTAGACGAGCCGCCGCCAACGCGCCGATAAACGTATCGCCGGCGGCCGTGGTATCGACTACCGTGCTCGAAAGTGCCGGCATGCGCAGCAGCTCACCGCCATCGCCGAGCGTAACCGACCCGGCGCCGCCCAGCGTGATGACCGCAGCTCCGGCACCCTTGGCGAGCAGGGCATTGAGCGCCGCGACGCAGCTCGCATCATCCGCGGGCAAGATGCCCGTCAGCACCTGGCATTCGGTCTCGTTGGGACAAACCAGGTCGACCGCAGGCCAGGCCTCCGCAGGCAACTCGCAGGCAGGCGCTGGATTAAAGACCGTATAGAATCCCAGCTCGTGAGCGCAAACAAGTGCCTCGGCCGTCGCTGCAAGGTCACATTCGCCCTGGGCGATAAAGACGCTTCCGGCAGCCGGGGCAATATCGCTGGCGTCGCCGTCGAGCTCATCGGCCACCAGACAACGCAGGGCGCAGGCCACATCCTCGCCCGCAAGCGCGTGGTTGGCGCCCGGCGACAGCACGATGCGGTTGTCGCTCTCGCAGCGAATGATAGTCGCGGTACCGGTCTCCACGTCATCGCGACGCGCCACAAACTCAACGCCCACGCCGGCATCCTGAAGCCCCGCCACGAGCGCATCGCCAAACGCATCGCACCCGACCGCGCCAATCATGCACGTGCGCGCGCCCATGCGCGCAGCTGCCACGACCTGGTTGGCACCCTTACCACCGGCGTTGGTGATAAAACCGCTGCCGCCGACGGTCTCGCCCGCGCGCGGCATGCGCTCGCACGCCACCGAAAGGTCCATGTTCATGCTGCCGAACACCGTAACAATGCCGTTGTCTGCCATGGAAACCTCCTCGTCTGCGGGCCTTGCACCCACCGTCGACCGTCGATTGCGCGCCTTCGCACCTCTATAACTTTAGTTCACTTTGATGTGAACGCGCCCTTGAGGTTGCGCCAGCAGCAAGCATTCACAGGAGCAGGCAGCTACAATGAATATGTGCTGATTATTCTCGTCATTGGATGATGTTTTATGGAACAATTCCCACAATCGAGCCCGCGCGGCCCGCGCCGCGCGCCCGATAACCAGGCGCCGCACGAACGCCCGCGCGCCGACCGTCGCACCGGCGAGTCGCGCCACGCCGCAGGCTCCCATCGCGCGCCCGCCAATAAGGGCACCCACACCAACAGCGCTGCAAAAGAACGGGCGACCGCTCGCCCAAGTCCCGCTACATTCCCGCGCTCGACGGTCTGCGTACGCTCGCCGTCGTCGCGGTGGTGCTCTATCACCTCAACCTCACGTGGGCTCAGGGCGGCCTGCTCGGCGTCACGATCTTCTTTGTGCTTTCGGGCTATCTGATCACGCGCTTGCTGCTCAACGAAGTCGCTAAGACCGGTCGCATCGACCTTAAGAGCTTCTGGATTCGCCGCATCCGTCGCCTGGTCCCCGCCGTGGTAACGGTAGTGTTCGTGACCTGCGCGCTGTGCACCATCTTTAACCACGTGATGCTCACCAAGATGCGCCCCGACATCCTGCCGTCGCTGCTGTTCTTCAACAACTGGTGGCAGATTGCCCAAAACGTCTCGTACTTCAATGCTCTGGGCGACCCCTCACCGCTCACGCACTTCTGGTCGCTAGCCATCGAGGAACAGTTCTACCTGATTTGGCCGCCACTGCTGTTTGCCATGGTATCCATGCATGTGAGCAAGCCCAACACGCGCCGCGTGGTTCTGGGCCTTGCCGCGGTATCTGCCCTCGCCATGATGGTGCTTTACAACCCTGCCGCCGACCCCAGCCGCGTGTACTACGGCACCGACACCCGCGTGTTCTCGCTGCTACTGGGTGCCTGGATGGCCTTTATCCCCGATCGCGACCTGGCGCCGGTGCGTCTCGCTCATCGTTTGGGGCTCAATCGCCTGGCTGGCGCCGCCAAGCACGGCAAGAACGCCGAAGGCAAGCCTGGCGAGAGGGCCGACGAAGCAGCCAAGACCGCCCCGGCACAGCCGAGCGCCCTCGTGCGCTTTTGGTCCTCGCCCGCATCCATCGATGTACTGGGCGTCGTGGGTCTGGTTGGCCTTGCCGCCATGGTCGCGCTCACCAACGGCTACACCGCGTTCCAGTATCGCGGCGGCACACTGCTATGCTCCATCCTCACGCTCATGGTCATCGCGGCCTGCGTGCAGCCCCAGGGAATGGTTGCCCGCGCGCTGTCCGCCGAGCCGCTCGTGTGGGTTGGCAAGCGCTCGTACAGTATCTACCTGTGGCACTATCCGCTGCTGTTGCTCATGAACCCGGTCGCCAACATCAACGATACGCCCTGGTGGCAGTACATCTTGCAGGTACTTGTGGTAGTTGCCGTAGCCGAGTGCTCTTATCGCTTTATCGAAACGCCGTTTAGGAAGGGCGCCTTCGGCCGCACCGTCACCGAATTCCGCAATGGCACCACCACACCCGCCAACTGGGCACGCGCGCACGTCCCTGTCTGCGCAGCCTGCGCTGTCGTGTTGGTCGTCGCACTGGGCGGCCTGATCTTTGTGCCCGAGACGTCTGCGCTGAGCGGCGAGGGCGCCGAAGTTCTGAACAAGGAAGCCAAAAACACCGCGCCCACCGAACAGCAGGCGGCCGACGACACCGACAAGGACAACGACGGCTTCCCCGATGGCTCCTACGACCTGTTGATGATCGGCGACTCCGTGTCGCTGCGCGCCGTTGATTCCTTTGACGGCGTGTTCCCGCACAGCCATATCGATGCCGAAAAGGGCCGCCAGTTTGATGCGGGCCGCGCGACATTTGAGGGCTATATCCAGCAGAACCTTGCCGGCAAGATCGTGGTCTTTGCCCTGGGCACCAACGGTTTGGTAACGGACGCCCAGGTCGACGCGATCATGGCCGACGCCGGCGAGCAGCGTATCGTCGTGTTTGTAAACACGCGTAGCCCGCAGCCGTGGGTCGGGTCCACGAACCAAGCCATCGCCAACGCCGCCACGCGCTACAAGAATGTACGCGTTATCGACTGGTACGGGCATAGCGCCAACCGCAACGACCTGTTCGATGGCGACGGCACGCACCTGTCGACTACCGGCGTGACCGAGTACCTCAACCTGATCCACGATGCGGTCAAGAAAGACCTGCCCGTGCACCCCGAGGACCACGTCAACGATCCGCAACCGGCAGCCGTCAAGTCCGCCGCCGACGCACTCGTCAATGCCCTCGCCTACAAGCCACACAAGCTGGGCACCGACAAGTAACGCGCAGCCAAATCTGCGTACACCCGCAGGGGGCGTCGGCCACGGCCGACGCCCCCTGCGGCAGTTAGGGACGCTCCTTTTGTACCGGCACCTGGAAGCACTCCTGGCGTAGCCAATGAAGACCTCTACGGATGAATTCCAAGCCGCTCCGCCGCTCCAGACATCGTTTCCGTGCCTCGCGCCTGCTCCGAGCAATCAAAACAAGCCCTTTTCGCCGCAACCTCAAAGGTCTGTGGGCAAAAAAGGGCAAATATGAGTACTGTTACCATTTTAGTAGCAGGCATAATGGCTCAAAATGGCATGTTTGCAGCCTCCGCACCGCCTCAGATCAACCAGAATGGCCTGTCCAGGACTTGGAGGTACTCATTTTAATGAACGTATATTACGATTATGTTCACTATCTTCTCAGTCGCAAATGCTATCGGCTCGGCAACAGTACTCATATTTGGCATTTTTTGCCCACCGCCATATAACTAACGCCCTATAGCAGACGAAAAACAGGCCGCAGCCCATCGCTGCGGCCTGTTCGGAAGCAAAAGTGGGCGCTACGCGCTGTAGCCCATCGCTTGCAGCACAAACATGACGACCGTCAGCACCGTAATCACGCCGATAGTCGCCCAAGTGAGCACATTCCATACGCGGCCGTTGCGGTTGGTGCCCATAATGTGGCAATCCGCCGCGATAACCACCTGGAATACCAAGACTACAGGCAGCAGCACGCCGTTGATGACCTGCGAGGTCATCATAATCTGGAACAAATCGACGCCAGGCATGAGCACCAACACGGCAGAAATGCCGATGATGGCCGTAATGATGCCGCGGTAAACCGGGGCCTCGTCCCAGCTGCGATCGGCGCCGCGCTCCCAGCCAAAAGCCTCGCAGATGGCACTCGACGTAACGCCCGGCAGCACGCAGGCAGCCAAAAAACTCGCTGCGACCAGGCCCGAGGCAAACAGCACCGTGGACCACTGGCCCGCGATGGGCTCCAGCGCGCGGGCGGCATCGGCGGCATCGCTAATCTGAATACCCGCCGGGAACAGCACCGTACCGGTCGTGATAATAATGAAGCCCGCAATGATATCAGCAGCGATCGAGCCGCTCACGGTATCAATACGCTGCAGCACGATGTCGTCCTCGCCCGCATTCTTATCGACCACGTTGTTCTGAGCCAAGAAGATCATCCACGGTGCGATGGTGGTACCGATTGTTGCGACCACAAGCGACACGTAGCTGGGATCATTCTGAATATTGGGGACGACCAAGTCGACCGCGACCTCGCCCCAGTTGGGGCCGGCCATAAACGCGGCGACGATGTAGGTCACGAACACGCAGCTTACCAGCAGCAAAATCTTCTCGATGCGCTGGAAACTACCCGACATGGTAAGCATCCACACCAGCAGCGCCACGAGCGGCACCGAGATGCTCGCCGGAACGCCAAACAGAGCAAGGCCACTCGCGATACCCGCGAACTCCGAGATGGTCACCGCCGTGTTGGCGATCAACAGCGCCGCCATGGCCAGCACGCTCTTACGCACGCCAAAGCGCTCGCGAATGAGCGACGCCAAGCCCTTACCCGTAACGCATCCGCAGCGCGCCGCGGTCTCCTGCGTCACGATAAGCAGCACGGTCATGACGGGAAGCATCCAGAGCATCTTATAGCCATAGCTGGCGCCCGCGCTGGAATACGTGGCGATGCCGCCGGCGTCATTGCCCGAAAGCGCCGCCAGAAGACCGGGGCCCATGGCGCCAAAGATGGCCGCGATGCTCAGCTTTTGCTTGGTACTCGGCTTTTGCTTCGTATTTTGCACGCGACCACCTAACCCACGACTGACATGGTGAGCAGCACCGCGGCGATGCAGTACGCCACACACGAGATCATGACGGCGATGACGTTCATGGCGGTACCCGACGTATTGAGGTCGTGCTCGTCACGCCAGAACAGCACCATCAGGTAAATCACGGCACTCATGTTGCCAACCAGGCAAATGACGGCAGCGATATTAAAGCAGCCGGTAAAGAGCTGCTCCTCAAACATAGTGGCATCGGGGAACGCGGCGGTGCGCACCAGCTGCGCGCACAGGTAGGTCACGAGTGACAGGATCAGGCCCATACCCGTGCTCTGGAAGAAGAACCCCAGGTACGGTTTGGGCTCGTCGTCGTGACCGTCGTACTCGAGGAAGTAGTTCTTGACGAACGACACCATGCGTGAGGCAGCCAGCAGCACGAGCGGCATGGCGCACATGGGGAACACCACCAGATGCGCGGAGCCCAGCGCAGTCCCCAGCACGGTCGCCATAATGCACGAGGCGATGCCCCACACGACGACCCAGTACTGACGATGCACGAACCAGCTGAGCACGTTCGTCGAGTCGTCCGACGCGCTATCGCCCGAGCCGACACCGGCGATCTGCAGGTCCTCCTGATGCTCCTCGGCGATAACGTCCATGGCGTCGTCGAAGGTCACGATACCCAGGATATGACGGTTCTCGTCGCAGACAGGGATGGCAACCAGGTCGTACTTGGTCATCTCGTCCGTTACGTCTTCCTGGTCCTCGTCGGGCGACACGTAGACCAGATCACGATAGGCGAGCTGGCCCAGCGTGGCGTCGCGGTCGGCCACGATCAGCGTGCGCAGCGAGAGCACGCCCGTCAGCATGCCACTCGGATCCTCGGTATAGACGTAGTAGACGCTCTCAAAGTCCTCGTCGAGTTTGCGAATCGCCTCGATGGCATCGCCGACCGTCGCCGTGGCGGGCAGCGAGACAAACTCCGAGGTCATGATACGGCCGGCGGTGTTGTCCTCGTAGCCCAGCAGGTTACGAATCGCCTTCTCCTCCTTGACGCCCATCAGGCGCAGGAGCTTCTCGGCCTTCTCATAATCGAGCTCGTCGATCAGGTCGGCAGCGTCGTCCGGGTCCATCATGGCCAGCATCGACGATGCGTCGGTATCGGACAGGCCCTCGAGCATCTCGGTCATGAGCTCGTCGTCATCGAACTCCGAGATGGCCTCGGCGGCTTGAGCGGTATCGAGCTGAGCGAACACCTGCGCGCGCAGGCGCGGGTCGAGCTGCTCGATAATGTCGGCGATGTCGGCAGGATGCAGCTCGCCAAGCGTCTTGTGCGACACCGAGAGCTGGATGTTCTTAGTCGAGCGATCGAGCAGGTCCATATAAGACCAGGCGATAATGTCCTCACTGAGCGGCTTGCCCAGGTGCTTCATAAAGCCCTCGACGACATGCTCGAGTGTGGGGCTGATCGCGCGCAGCAGACCGCGGGCGCCGACCTCGGCACCCAGCAGGCGCAGCTGATTCTCGCCCGACATGGAGAACTTGATGTCGTTGACGCGCACGACCTTCATGCCCTGCGTATCGACAATCTGCTTGTTAAGCACGTCGCGGGCAAGCAAGAGTTCGGTCGGCTGCAAGTACGAAAAACGGATTTCGGTGGCCGACGTCTTAAGGTGTACACCCGTCTCGTCGATACGGTCGACCCATTTGCGCCAGCTGATCATAAACGGCGTCTTGCCGGGACCGCGGAACGCGAGCGACGTCACGTGCGGGAAAACTTCGCCGGTTGCAATGCCAAAATCGTTAACCACGCCGAGCTTTTCGCCGTCGACGTCCAAGACTGGCAATTTGAGCATCTCACTCAGATAATTCAATGGTGCTCCCCATCATTATTCCTACGGACCGCGCGACCATGCCGGCACGCAATCCGTGGACTTTTTGATATGTATACGCATGCGCGGGCGGCACGCCGCTCGGCGCTCACACCCCGTGCACGCGCAGAAAGCACCTGCATGGGGTCATCGACTGTATGGTCGAGGTTTGGATTTCACCTGTAACCTTTCTCTTGACCCTCATTAACCGCAGTAACTATAGCATCAGCATCGCGCTGCGGCACCGAATTTATGCGCTGAACATTGCAGGCATACCAAACGCTGACGTATCCGTGACATAGAGCCGGATGAGCACGGCGGGACAAAGCGATTAAGACCGTCCTAAACGACCAGTCGTTTAAGCACGTCCCCGATGACTACTCTGTGGTGTCGTCGTCCTCGGGGAGTTGGGGGAACACGGCGTTTTTGGGCATGGAGACCTTGGTGAGCGAGGTGAGCTTTTTGCTCAACGCCGTGTCCGTCTTGACCAGGTCGCTGAGCGTCACGATCTTGTAGCCGTCGGCGACAAGGCCATCGATAATCTGCGGCAGCGCCTCGAGCGTCTGCTCGGCGCACTCATCGCTATCGGTAAGCAGCACAATATTGCCCGGCGTCATCGAGTCGAGCACGGTCGATACTTGCTCGTCAGCGCCGTTGAGCAGCCAGTCGCCCGAATCGATATTCCACGAAACCACGGCGGACACCAGGTCCATCGAGTCAATCCAGTTTTGCTCGTCAAACGCGGCGTAGGGGGCACGCAGCAGCATCGTCTCGACGCCGGTCGCCGACTTAATCGACTCGGTGCCCTTCGTGATCTGCTTGCGCACCGTCTCGCGATCCTCGCCCTTGAGAGAATCATCGCTGTAGCTGTTGGAACCAATCTCGCACCCGGCATCGACAATCGCTTTGGCAGTAGCGGGCGAGGCTTCCGCGGCATCGCCCGAAAGGAAGAACGTCGCCGTGACGCCCTTTTCCTTGAGCACCTGCAAGATCTGCTTGGTCGCGCCGCTCGGACCCTCGTCAAATGTCAGGGCCACGTACTTTTCGTTGCCCTTGGGCGCTACGCTTGCGCACTCGACCACGCAGTCGGTGGCGGGCACGACCTCGCCGCGGTCCTGCGTCTTGCCCGACTGCTCGCCGACCCATACCTCGGAGCGGCCCTGAACGCCCCAGGTTTTGACATACTCAATGGCACCCGTGCCCTCGACCTTAAGCTTTGGCTCGATAGTCGTGGCCTGGACCTCGTGCTTTTCGTACACGTTGCGGCCATCCTTGACCGTCACCTTCTCGCCACCCGTAAGCTCGCGACTATCCCATTTGCCTTGTTTCACGCGCTTGCCGTCGACCTTCACCGACAGCTTTTCGCCGCCATGGCGCTTGAGCACGCTGTCGTCGACGGCCAGCAGATCGCCGGCGTCGTACGTTTCGGTCAGGCTTTGATCGTCGATAAGATTCTGCAACGTAGAGCCCACGCGCACCGCGGTCTTTTGCCCGTTGAGCTCCACGTCCACGCTGCGGTTGACGTAGCCCACGACGGCAGCGATAAACAGCACGAGCGCGCAACCCACGGCGATGAGCGCATAGGGCAGACGGGACGGTCGACGCGGCGAGCGACCGTTGCCGATGCGCGCGCTGCGATCGCTAAACCCACGGCTATGGTTGAGGTACATCGCGCCGGGCTTACGGTGACGCTTGCGCTGACCGCTGGGCAGCTGCCCCAGGTCGCGGCGCGCCGTCGGACGCGCACCCGAACGCCCGTTTAAGTTGGATCCGTTTTGGCGCATGTGCCCTCCCCCATAAACACAGCAAGCCGGAGCAACAGGTCTCCGGCTTGCCTCCCATCATTTGGTACGTCGCTATTTTGTAGCTTTTGACGAGCCTCCGCTCGCCTTTTGGTATTCGTCCTTAAAGGCCTTGAACATGCCGCGCGTCTTGCCGAGCTGCTTGCCCAGTGCGCGACTGCCCTTGTCCACGGCAACCGATCCCTTGTCGTCGAGCACCTTGGCGCCCTTTTTGACCTTGTCGCCCACCACGACGCTGGCCTCGGCGGCCTTGGCAGCCGCACCGCCCGAATACCCGAGCGACTTGACCTCGTCCGAGACGACCATCGCGCCGTTCTCGTAGCCGCGCAGCATCGTCGGCGGCACCTGCGTGTCACCAACCAAAACACTCGAAGCAGCACCGGCGGTCACATAGAATGCCTGCACGATGCCCGAGCGCGGCTTGAACTCAACGTCCGAGCAATAGCCCACGACGTCGCCCGATTCCGTGCGCACGTCCATACCGACCCAGATGATGCAATCGTCCAGGTTGATGTCGAGGCGCTTGGCCGCAGCGGTATCGTAGGTGCCCTTGACGTCGTCAACCGCGATGGCGCCCTCGTAGACACCAATGGCGTCGAGCGCTACGAATCGGTCGGGACGCTCGATCATACCCGCGATATCGGACTGGCGGACCATAAAGCCGACCACGCGCGTACCGCCCGGGGTAAAGACCGGAAAGTGAATCTTTCCGAGCTTTTTAGGGCTGCGCGGTGTGCCGTCCTTTTTGGTGCGCTTGTCCTCGGTAGGCTTGCGATAGATCTTGGCGCCGACAAAATCCCCGGCGCGCATTATGCCTCGGTCGAGGGCTCCGCAGCCTCGGTATCAGCCTCGACGGCGTTCTCGACCACGACGTCGGCGGCAGGCGTCACGTTGCCGCCCGAAATGGCGTCGTTGAGCTGCTCGCGCAGCTGGTCCATGCGCTCGCGGGCCAGGTCGACCTTGGCGCGCAGGTCGTCGGTCTTGGCGTCGACCATCGGGCCAAAGTCATTCACCGCAGCACGGGCCTCCTCGGCGCTGTGCTCGTAGGTGTCGCGCATATTGTCCCAGGCGTCGTTGGCGATATCGGCAGCCATGGCGCGGGTCTCGGCGCCCGAGCGCGGGGCCAGAGCAACGCCGACAATAGCGCCGGCAGCGGCACCAAAAAGTGCGCCGGAGACAAAGCTGAAAGTCTTACCCATGATCATTCCTCTCCTGCGGGCACGTCGGTGCCCACCGTTTGAATGCTGTCCATTATACCCGCAGCGCATCACTTGCCGCTCCGCTCATCTGCGTACGGCAAAGGCGCAGGTACGTGATGGTGATAAACGCGTAGGCCTACTCCTGGGGCATAGCCGGCATGGCCACCGTGGCACCCGGGTCCTCGCCGGCGCCGTCCACGAGCGGCAGGCCGCCCTCATGCGCAGGTCCTGCCGGAACCGTCGCAGCACCGCCAAAGACGGCAGCGGAGGCCTCGTGGTTCTCGGCAACCGCGCCCTCGGTATCAATCGCCACCTGGGGCTCGTCGTCAAAGTTGGGGACGCCCTGGGGCTCGGCGGGAACGGGCTCGGCGGTCGCATCGGCAACGAGCTCGGCGTCGACCGGCACATCGCCCTCGTCAGCGCCCTCGTCCTCGGCAGCATCTTCGCCGTTCGCAGCGGCGACGGCCTCGTGAGGATCCTTGCCCTCGGCCTCGGCGCGCATGCCCAACACCAGGTTGCGCAGACCCGCGACCGTGCCTTCCACGTCGGGGGCAGGCTGGTCGGCGTGCAGGTACGCCCAGTCCATCATAAAGGTGGCCGACGACAGCGCACCAATGGCCAGTGCGTCATCGGGGCACGAAAGCTCAACCTCAAAGACGCGCTCGTCGTGCTCGCTTACGCGCGTGCGGCCGCACGAGATGCTACCGGCAAGACCGGTCTCGTTCATGAGCTCAACCGTCACGTGCTCCAGCAGGTGGCAGAGCTCGGTCTGGCCCATGCAGTCCTGGAACTCGCGACCGGAATCACCCAGGCACAGGTGCTTGGCAATCGCCGGCACCAGGTAATACACGCGCGCCGTGGCCTCGATATCCTCCGAGGTCATGAGCGGCATGCCGGGGTTCACCAGCACATGCGCGCAGATCTTGTCCTCGCTGACGGTGACCTTAAGGATGTTGAACAGGCCTGCCATAACTCTCCCCTACTCTTCCTTGCCCTACTCGTCGCCATCGTGCGGATCCACAGAGCCCGCACCCGACGCCGCCGGCTTCTCTGCCGAAGACTCGGAATCCTTCTTATCGGTTTCGGCCGGAGCGATCACGCGAATGAGCGAGATGCGCTGGCCACGCATCGACTGAACTTTAAACTTGTACCCCGCGACCTCAAACACCTCTCCGATGTCGGGCACCGAGTCGCAAAGCTCCAAAATCCAGCCGGCGATGGTCTCATAATCATCGCTTTCCTCGAGCGGCCAACCAAGCTCAATCGCGTCATCGCACGAAAAACGCCCATCAACGAGCCACTCGCGGCGCGAAAGGCGCGTGAGATACTTGTTGTCGGGGTCGAACTCGTCCTCGATCTCGCCGACGATCTCCTCGACGATATCCTCGATGGTGATAATGCCGGCCGTGCCGCCGTACTCGTCCACGACCACCACGATCTGGTCGTGCGAGGTCTGCATCTCGGACAGTAGCGGCAGGATGTCCTTGGTGTCGGGCACAAAGGTGGCGTCGCGCAAAAAGCCGGCGATGGGCTGGTCACCCTTGCCGTCGAGCGCAGGTTGGATCAGGTCCTTGATGTGCGCAATGCCGGCGACGTTGTCGGGATCCTCGTGATAGACGGGGATGCGGCTGAAGCCGGTCTGGCGCATGGTGGACAGCACGTCGGCGACCGTCTCGTCGTCCTCGCACATGGTGGTGTCCACGCGCGGCACCATGACCTCGCGGGCAACGGTATCGCCCAAGTCAAAGATCTCGTGGATCATACGCTTTTCCTCGTCGAGCAGGTCGTCCTGCTCCGAGACCATGTACTTGATCTCTTCTTCCGAGACGTTTTGGCGGTCGTCGGCGCTCTTGATGCGCAGGATGCGGGCCAGGCCATCGGAGCAGGCGCCGGTCAGCCACACGAGCGGACGGGCGATCTTTTGGAAAAACGACAACGGTCCCACGACCTGCTTGGACACGCCCTCGGCATTGGCCAGGCCGATGCGCTTGGGGACGAGCTCGCCGATCACGATGGACACGAAGGCGACCGCGACGGTGATGATGACCGGCGCCAGGCCGCGCGCGATGGCGGAGAGCGGCGCGATGCCAAAGCTCATGAGCCACGTGGCGAGCGGGTCGGACAGACTCGTCGAGGCGACGGCGGACGAGGCGAAGCCCACGAGCGTAATGGCAACCTGGATGGTGGCGAGCAGCTGGTCGGAGTCGGCAGCCAGCTTAATGGCACGCTCGGCGCGCTTGTCGCCTTCCTCGGCCTCGTGCTCCAACACGGCGCGCTTGGCCGTGGTGAGCGCCATCTCGGACATAGAGAAGTAGCCGTTGATGAGGGTCAAAACGAGGGTGGTGATAAGGGAGATGGTTATGTCCATCGGGAGTTTCTCGAACCTCCAAGATTCGGGACGTCAGGTTAAAACGTTGATGGCGGATACGGCAATTGCACCGGCGCCCAAACGAGAACGCGGGCGCGCAGGCGTGGTCGCTAGATTACGAAGAGGATCACCGCCATGAACTGGAAGATGCTGCCGGCGAGCACCCACAGGTGAAACACGCTGTGCAGATAGCGCACGTTTTTGGCGATATAGAACGGCACGCCCGCGGTGTAGCACACGCCGCCGACGGCGAGCAGGGCAAGTGCCACGGGGTTGAGCAGCGCAACAAGTTCGGGCAGCTTAAAGACAACGAGCCAGCCCATCAGCAGGTAGACCAGGCCGCTTACCCAATGCGGCTGGCGCTCGCGTAGGAAGCACTCGAGGGCGATGCCGATGATGGCGATGGCCCATACGGCAAAGAACAGCACAGCGCCGCCGTCGTTTGCGAGCGTGATGAGGCAAAACGGCGTATAGCTGCCGGCTATGAGCAGGTAGATGCAGCTGTGGTCGATGATGCGAAACACGCGCTTGGCGCGCGCGGGCTGAATCGCGTGGTAGAGCGTGGAGGCTAGGTATTCGAGGATAATGCTGACGCCATAGACAATCGCCGCGGCCATATGGGCCGGGCCTCCGCCGCGCAGGGCGGCGAATACGATCAGGAGCACCAGGCCCGCGATACCCAGCAGGCAGCCGACACCATGGGTGACGGAGTTCATGATCTCCTCACCCACTGTGTAGTGTGGAACGACCGCGGTCTTGGGTCGCGGCTTAGAACTGTCGCTCGAATCGGACATGCCGGTTACATCCTCCAACGTAAAGAGTTCTCAACACTATATCAAAGCGTCTAGGTACGTGCGAAATTTGCACCATACGTGACCCTTTGTTTACCCATTCTTTGCCTGTTGACGCATCAACGGCGAACGTCCATAATGCGCTTGCATTAAATGTTGATGTATTAACATCTTATAGGAGAATACCGCATGGCTCAAAACGCACGTTCCCATCGAAAGCTCAAGATAGCCGGCATCGTTGCACTGGTGGTTGTCGTTGCGCTGCTCGGATTTGCCGGCAACTTTCTGTTTGACTTCGCGCTGAATCCCCGCGCGCCATACACCATGAAGATGATGCAGGATAGCAAGAACGACAAAGAAGGTGAGCAGCCGGATGCCGAGGATACCGAGGCGCGGGCATGGTTTAAAGAGAACCGCAAGAGCAGCAACCTCACCGCGGACGACGGGACCGAGCTTGCCGCCTGGTATTTTGCTGCGTCGGAGAGCACGCACGACTACGCCGTCTGCCTGCATGGATATACCAACGAGCCCATCGGTATGGCCCGATACGCCAAACGCTTCCACGACCGTGGCATGAACGTACTCGCACCCGCCGCCCGCGCCCACGAGCGCTCCGGCGGCGACTATATCGGCATGGGCTGGCCCGAGCGCCTCGACATCGTCGCATGGATCGAGCGAATCGTTCAGGCTGACCCCAAGGCGCGCATCCTGGTCTTTGGCGAATCCATGGGCGCGGCGACCGCCATGAACGTCGCGGGGGAACCTCTGCCCGCAAACGTGAAATGCATTATCGAGGACTGCGGTTATACGAGTGTTTGGGACGAGTTTTCTCTGCAGCTCAAGGACGTGTTCGGCCTGCCCAGCTTTCCCTTGCTCGATGTAGCAAACTTGGTGTGCAACGTGCGCGCGGGCTACGACTTTCATAAGGCGAGCAGCGTGGAACAGCTCAAGCGCGCGACGGTTCCCATGCTGTTTATCCACGGCGACCAGGACACCTTTGTACCGTACAGTATGCTCAACCAAAACTACGACGCGTGCGCCAGCAAGGTCAAGCAAAAGCTCACCATCCATGGCGCCACCCACGCCAAGAGTGTGCAAGTTGACCCCGAGCTCTACTGGAACACGGTCAACAACTTCCTCGACGAGTATTTTTAGGCAAAAAGCAACGTCTGGGGCTTTGTTGCCAAAAATCGGTTTGTGGTCGGCGCTATTCGATTTTCCTCGCACTTCCAAAAAGCCGCCCGTGGGCGCCGTGCTCACGGGCGGCTTTTGCTCAACTTACGCTACAAAGGCGCTTATTTTGTCCAATAGCTAGGCGCTACTTGACCTCGATAAGCTCGTACTTGCTCGTGCCCAGGCCAATCTTCTCGGCGTGCGCGATGCACACGCGCCAGTCGGTGTCGGGATGCGTGATGCAGAAGGGGTCCTTGGCCTGCTCGCCCTCCAGATGCTCGTGGTTGTGCTCCATCTTGGCGGCGCTGTCGGTGAGCTCGGTGTTGGGCAGCGGCTCGGATGCCATGACAGCATCGGCGCAGGCCTGGTCGATGGCGACCGGGTCGAAGCTCGCGAACATGCCGATATCGTTGACGATAGGCGTGTCGTTTTCGGGATGGCAATCGCAGTTGGGGCTGATATCCATGGCAAGCGAGATATGGAAGCTCGGACGGCCGTCGACAACGGCCTTGGTGTACTCGGCGATCTTGCAGTTGAGCACGTCGGCCGCGGCGTCATAGCCGGGCTTGATGGCGTCCTGATTGCACACGCCGATGCAGCGGCCGCAGCCCACGCAGCGATCGTGGTCGATGGCAGCGACGTGGACCGTGCGGGTGTTGCCGTTGGCAAGCTCGCGCTCACGGGTGTCGTCAAACGAGATGGCGTTGTGCGCACAGATCTTTTCGCAGGCACGGCAGCCAACGCAGTACTCGGTCGCGACGTTCGGCTTGCCGGCGGCATGCTGTTCCATCTTGCCAGCGCGGCTGCCGCCGCCCATGCCCAGGTTCTTCATGGCGCCGCCAAAGCCGGCCTGCTCATGACCCTTAAAGTGGGTGAGGCTAATCACGATATCGGCGTCCATGAGCGCCTGACCGATCTTGGCCTCGTGCACGTACTCGCCGCCCTCAACCGGGACGAGCGCCTCGTCGGTGCCCTTGAGGCCGTCGGCGATGATGATCTGGCAACCCGTGGCATACGGGGTAAAGCCGTTCTGGTAGGCGGTATCAATGTGCTCGAGCGCGTTTTTGCGGCTGCCCACATAGAGCGTATTGCAGTCGGTGAGGAAGGGCTTGCCACCCAGTTCCTTCACGACATCCGCGACGGCGCGGGCGTAGTTGGGGCGCAAAAAGCTCAGGTTGCCCAGCTCGCCAAAGTGAATCTTGATAGCGACGAACTTGTTCTCAAAGTCGATCTGCTCGATACCGGCGTGACGTATGAGGCGCTTGAGCTTGTCGAGCTGGCTCTCGCGAGCATGCGTGCGCAGGTTGGTGAAGTACACCTTAGCGGGTGCTGCGGGTGCAGTTGCGGTCATAGATATATCCCCTCGGTCTATATGGCGTTACAGACATAAGAGGATGGTACCCGTTAAAGCGGGGTTAATGTCAAGCACGGCGCCTAGTCATTTAAGTACGTCCCCAATGACTACTCCTGCACCTTGAGGGCCTCGGCCAGGCTGACGCGCTTGATAGAACGCGTGTGCAGCAGCGCCACGAGCAGGTAGGTCGCAAAGCCAATGCCGACGCATGCAGCCATGGACCAAGCGGGCACGTAGATCTCGATATTGCCGTTGTAGGCGAGCAGCATCGAGCGGAAGATGGCCGTGAGCGAGCCAATAATGACCGGCAGGCTCAGCACGAGTGACGCCACCACGCACAGCGTGATCGAGCGGATGTACAGATGCGAGATCTCGCTATCGCGATAGCCAAAGACTTTCATGTAGCTGATCGAACGGGCGCTATGGTCGATCACAGCCTTGGTCAGCAGGTACATAAACAGCAGGAAGATAAACACCGCGAGCCCGACCATCATGCCGATCATTTTGCTCATCATGCCAATGAACTGGTCGCCCACGGCGCGCATGTCGTCGGGCGTGGTGTCGCCGGCAAAGTAACGCGCGTCGAGATCGAGCTTCTCGTTGCTCACGTAGCCGTTGAAGTACGCGGCATCGTTGTCGAACAGCTCGTTAAAGTCGTCGATACTCATATAGATATTCATGTCCGACTTGGAGCCCCAGGCACAGTCCTTGCCCGCGTACTCAAGGGAATAATGCTCGCCCTCGTACTTGTCGCCGAGCGTGACCTTCTGACCCTCGCTCCAGCCAAACTTGTCGAGCAGGCCGCCGCCAAAGACGACACAGCCGTCGCCGACGTCCAGTCCTTTCCAGTAGCGCGAATCGGATGAAATGCCGTAGACGGAAATCGTCTCCTGCCCATTACCATCGCCGCGGTCGTATTGCAGTTGGTAAACGGCATATTTCTCGGCCTGCGCGATTGCGCCCGCGCCGTTGTCAATCGTGTTGACCGGGTGAATGTCGTCGTTGTCGGTGTCGATCTTAGAGGCCTTGTCAATCAGGTCGATAGCCTCGTCGCGGTTGCAGCCGAGGATATCGGCAAGGTCATCGAGGCGCGCATAAAGCGCATCCTTCTTGTCCTGGACCTTGGTAAGCGCATCCTGCGCCGCAGTCAGGCTCTCGGCAGACGGAGATGCGGTCGCGGCATCGGCTGCCGTCTGCGCCGCATCGGCCGCGCCGTCAAGCTCGTCATCGGCATCTTGGGCGGCGGAAAGCAGCGCGCCGTCAACCGACTGCAAGCGCTCGAGTGCTGACCACTGCTCGCGCTCCTCGGCAGTGCCCTCGAGCTCCACCGGCGCCTTGAGCGTGTACTGGTGCTCGGCGACCAGGCTTGTCTCGAGGTTGTCCGCGTAGTGCGTCATCGTGGGCAGAATCGCCAGGCCAAAGAGCAGCAGCAGCGAGGCAAACGCAATGCCCACAAAGAGCGTGGCAAAGTTGCCCAGGTTGCACAGAAAGATACGCAGGCGGAAGCGGGAAACAAAACCCATGCGCTCCGGCAGTTGCATACCGCGCTTGGTGCCCGATTTGCCGCTCGCCTCGTGACGAAGGAACTGCAACGGCGTCTTGCCCATTTTGCGAAGCAGGCCCACCAGCGTGATGAGGATGAGCGCGGCGGCGGGAACCACGGCGCACTTCACAAAGATCTCCCAGCTCCAGTACACCTGGAAGGGCGGCAGGCTGTACGAACCGTAATAGAGGCTGCGCATGGGCTCGGTAAAGAACACAACGCCGAGCGCAGTGCCCAAAAGCGCCGCGACCACGCCCACGATGGCGGGAAGTGCCAGGTAGTGCAGCACGATCTCGCGACGGCGATAACCGCTGGCGAGCAGCGTGCCGATGATGGCGCTCTCCTCCTCGATGGTGGCGTCGGTAAGGACCACAAAGACGAACGCCATGATCACGATGATGATGTCGAGCAACGTCGTCCACATCATGGAGTCGCCGTCCACGTCGTCGCGCGCATAGCCAATGCCCTGATTGGAATCGGCATCGATCAGATCGTCCACGCGCGCATCGGCATCGGTCAGCGCCTCGACCATATCCTGCTCGGCATCGGTGCGGTCCGCGACGGAAAGGTCGCGATCGGTAAAGGTAAAGGAGTAGGTGTAGGCAGGCGCGCCGCCGGCATCCTCGAGCGCGTCAAAGCCGGCGTCGGTGACCTCGGCCACGCCATAGGTGATGGTGTTCACCGTAAAGTCCGAATTGTTGAGGAACAGCGCCTGGCTATCGGGCTGGGTCATGATGCCGCAGATGGTATAGGTGCGGCCCTCAAGCTCGACCTTATCGCCCACGGACAGGTTGTTATTGGTGGCAAAGACACGATCGATGGCCACCTCGTCGTCCGCCTTGGGTTCCCTGCCCTCACAGTAGGACGCGATATCGACCTTGGTGCGGTGCGCATAGGTGCGCAGCGTGCGCTTGGTGCCGTCGTCGCCGGCGGTCTTTTTGATAATGGCGTCGATGGAAAAATTCTTGTAGAGCGTAACGCCGCCGACGTCGCCGGCTGCATCCTCGGCCGCCTTGAGCTGGTCTTTGGTGGCCTCGAAGGAGGTGGTCACGCGGCCGTCCTCAATCGTGTACGCATCGCGCATGTCGTCGATAAGGCAGCCGATGGAATGCGCTGCGAGCAAAAAGCCCGAGGTGAGAGCGATGCTTCCGCACATAAGCAAAAAGATGCCCAGGTACTTGCCGATATTGCGGCGCAGCTCGCGTGGGAGACGTTTTGCGAGAGGTGTCATGGCGCCGCCTACCAATCGAGCTCGGCGGCCGCGACGGGCGACTCGTTGAGCTCATCCTCGACGATGCGTCCGTCGCGCAGGCGCAGCACGCGGTTGGCCATGCGGGCGATGGCGGCGTTGTGCGTGACGATGATGATGGTGCAGCCGTAGGTGCGGTTGACATCCTCCATGAGCTGCAAGATTTCCTTGGACGTCTTATAGTCGAGCGCACCGGTGGGCTCGTCGCACAGCAGCAGGCCCGGGTTTTTGACGAGCGCACGGCCGATGGCGCAGCGCTGCTGCTGGCCGCCCGAAACCTGGCGCGGGAACTTGTTGCGGTGCTCGTAGAGACCCAGCGAACGCAGCAGGTCATCGATGTTGAGCGGCTTTTTGGACAGGTGTGCCGTGACCTCGATGTTTTCCTTGATGGTGAGATCGGGCACCAGGTTGTAGAACTGGAAGACAAAGCCCAGCTCACGGCGGCGATACTCGCCCAGGTCGGTAGGTTTGAGCACCGTGAGGTCGCAGCCGTCCACCAAAATAGAGCCAGCGTCGGCATCCTCCAGGCCGCCGATCAGGTTAAGAAACGTCGACTTGCCCGAGCCCGAGGGCCCCAGCATGACGCAGATCTCGCCTCGGTTGATGGACGTGTCGATGCCATCGAGTACCGTCAGGCGCGCATCACCGTCGCCGTAGTGCTTTTTGAGATCCTTAACCTGGACGTAGGCTTCCTGCGTTGCCATGGTATCCCCCATTGTTAGCCTAGTACTACTTTATGAACGTAATAGTAAACCTTGGCGAACTATTTTGGGGCGAGAGTGGGGATTTGTTTCAGACTAGTCATTGGGGACGTTCTTAAATGACCAGTCACAAGGGACGCTCTTTCGCCACCCGGCAGTTGGGGACGCTCCTTATCTGCCCCCGATGGCTAGTCATTTAAGTCTGTCCCCAATGAATACTTTTGGTCGTTTAAGTCTGTCCCCAATGAGTAGGTGTCTAGGCGTGGGATTTGTTGTGGGCGAGGGCTAGGCCTACGGCGGCGATGGCCGCGGCAAAGAGCACTGTGACGCCCAGATCGCAAGCGATGTCGCCCAGCACGGTGGACGTCAGGTCCGCGGCGAGCGCCTTGCCAATCGCGTCGTTCACCCAATACGTCGGCACAAAATGCGCCGCGGTCTGCACGGCTGGGCCCATCAGCGACAGCGGCATCCAGGCGCCGCCCAAAAACGTCATGAGCATGCCGAGCAGGTTGCCCACACCGTTGAGCAGCTCCTCACGCGCACCCAGGCTCGAAAGGGCAAAGCCAACGGCCAGAGGCGTGCACGCCAGGGCAAACGTCGCCGCCAGCGCCAGGCACACACGACCCACGCCGACCTCGGCAACCGCGCCGGCAAAGCCCACGACGCCCATCATGCTCGACACAAACCAGATGCAGACGGTGATCACAGTGGCGGCCGCAAACACGGCGAGCGAACGCCGGCGCTCGGAGATTGGGCCGGCATCCATACGACGCACGCGCTCGGGCTCGTTCATGCCCGAGAACACCAGCCCCACCGATACGATGACCGACGAGATAATCGCGTACGCGCCAAAGTTGAAATACGACTTGAGCATGGCGGCGGCAGTCGAACCAACCTTGACCTGCTCAATCTGGACCTCGGCGCGCTTGGCGGCGGCATGCTCGGCGGCCTTGGCGACGCTACCATTAGAGGCGGCGGGCTCAAGTGCCGCCGCAGCACCCGCGAGCGAGATCCAGCGCGAGGCCTCGGCAGACGAAAGCGCCGCCGCCATGGTACCGGCACCGTAAGTCACGTCGAGCTTGGGCAGGGACTCCCCCGCGCGGGCGGCTGTAACAAGATCGCCCTCAAACCCCTCCGGGATAAAGAACACGCAGTCGGCGCTACCTTTGGCGCTGTTGCTCTTGGAGAGCGCGTCCGCAAGGTCGTAGGTGTCGTCGCCGACGCCCGTGACCAGCTCAAAACGCGAACCCAGATGCTTGGTAAGCGCACGCGAAAGGTCGCTATTGTCGCGGTCGACCACGATCACGTTGGTGTCGTAGGGCTTGTACTCGGTGAGCTGCGACGAGTTCCAGCTCACCGATGCCGCGATGAATACGCCCATGAGCGAGATGAACACCGTATAGATGAGCAGGTAGAACGGGTGCGCCAGCGCCATGCGAAGCGCGGTCTTAAAGGTGCTCATAGCGGCTCCTTCCAAAGATCAGCGTGGCGGCGGCAACGAACAGCAGCGCCATAAGGACCAGCGCGCCGGCGCGAACGGCAAAGGGGCTCAGGTCCTCAAAGAAATACAGGCGGTTGAACATGTCGCAGATGAGCTTGACGGGGTTGAGTCAGCACTCGGCCGGGCAGGCGCGGGCGACGTCGTCGGCAAGCGCCATCGCCGGCTCGCCGTAGAGGCCGGCGAACAGGGCGCACGTGGTGGCAAAGCCCGTGAGGATGCCAGACTTGGACGCCTTGCCGCCCTTAACGGGAAGCGTGCCCACAAAGAGTCCCAGGCCCGTGGCGGCAAGCGCGGAAGCGGCGCCGCCCACCAGACACAGCCCCTCGCGCCCGCCAAAGTCGACGCCCACGACCAGGCACACGTAGCCGATTGCGATCGCCATCGAGGCGAAGGAAACCAGCCACGAGCCGACAAAGATGCCGGCCAGCGACGCCGTCTTGGAAAGGCCGCCCACGCAGCGACGCGCGCCGAGGCCCGACAGATTGGGCTGCAGATCGACGACGCTCAAGGCGGCAAACTCGGCAGACATCATCGCCACCAGACCAAAGAGCGCGTAGTAGTAGATGACCGTGCCATCGGGCGTGGTGCGTGTCAGGCTTACGCGGCGGGTGCCGCCCTCGAGCGACAGGGCGCGCGCAACCGCCTCCGAGTCGGCGAGCGCCGCCGGGTTGTCCTGGGCAATCTGGGACATGAGCTCGGCATTTTGTGTATACGAGCTTGCCACCGTCTCCAGGATGCTGCGATCGGTGAGCACCGATGATGCGCGCGAGCTGTCGTAGCTCGATAGCAGTGTGAGCTTGGGCGTGCCCGCAGCGTCGACCGTATAGATACCCGCGACCTCACCGGCCTTGAGCGCACGGTTCGCATCGGCTGCGTCGTCGAGCTCGTGGATCTCGAGCAGCTGGTCGTCGCCTTCCTTGGCAAGCGACGTCGCCACATCCTTAAAGGTCGAAGCGTCCCAGACCTTGTCCGCCACGACGGCAACCGGCACCGGGTCGACCGTGCCGTCGGAGCTCAGGTTCGCAAACATAAACATGAACATCGTGGAAAGCGCGATGGGAAAGAGGGCGCCCCAGACCCACGTGCTCGGCCGGCGCAGCAGCGTTTTGACCGTGATGATAATGGTGTTGAACATGGCTGCCCCCTAGTCGCGCAGCTCGCGGCCGGTGATCTCGAGGAACACGTCGTTGAGGGTCGGCGGCTCGCTCCACACGCGGCCGAGCGCCACATCGGCGGCGCGCAGCGTGTCGAGGATGTCGACCAAATTGTGCGGGCTCGCTTCGCAGGTGCAGACGAGCTCGCCGCCGGACAGCTCGACGCTGAGCACGTGCTCGAGGGCGCGCAGCCGCTCGACCGTGGCTGGCTCGACGGCGCCCACCTCGACGGTCACGCGCTCGCCCATCTGAATCATGCGTTTGAGCTCGTCGTTGGTGCCCTGCGCCAGCACGCGGCCGCCGTCCATGATCATGATGCGGCTGCAGATCTGCTCGACTTCCTCCATGTAATGGCTGGTATACACCACCGTGGCGCCCTCGTCGCGCAGGCGGCAGATGCCCTCCAGGATGGCGTTGCGGCTCTGCGGGTCGACCGCCACCGTGGGCTCGTCAAAAAAGATGAGCTCGGGCTTGTGCGCGATGCCGCAGGCGATGTTGAGGCGTCGCGCCAGGCCGCCCGAGAGCTTGCCGGGGCGGAACTTGGCAAAGTCGCCCAGGCCGACAAAGTCGATGGCCTCGTCGACCAGCGCGCGGCGGCGCTTGCGGTCGTTGACGTAGAGGCTGCAGAAATAGTCGATGTTCTCGCGCACCGTAAGCTCGTCGAACACCGCCACCTGCTGCGGCACCACGCCGATGCGGCGCTTGAGGTCGTAGCGGGCGGGCGTCATGGGCTCGCCGAACAGTTCGATGGTGCCCTTGTCGTAGGCGAGCAGCTGCAGGATGCAGTTGATGGACGTGGTCTTGCCCGAGCCGTTGGGGCCCAGCAGGCCAAAGATCTCGCCGGGGGCGATGCTCAGGTTAAAGTGGTCGAGCGCAATAAGATCGTCGTAGCGCTTGACGAGGTTTTCGACGTGGACGATGTCTGTCATGAGGCGGCCCTTCTGTTGATTGCGGCCCGGTACGATTGCATCATCGCAGGAGCCGCCGACGCGCACCAGTGAGCTTTGTCACGAGTGCGAGGGGGCAGAGGTGAAACCCCCGCTCGCGCGAGCGATCGACGCCGCTTTGCCGCGCGGGAGGAATGTCACGGTTGCGCAGGCAGCCCCTCCACCGCGCGCGCCTTCGCGTACAATACACGTATGAACAGGCTTTTCGACAAATCGATCGTGCTGGCGTGCTGTATTGCGGCCGCCATGGGTCTTGCTGTGGACGCTCGCCTGGTCGCGGCGTTTTGCCTTGGCGTTATTGCCACCTCGCTGGCCGAGGTCGTACAGGGAAACCGCGCCCGCCGTGTGAGCGAGGCCGCGAGCTACGCCTGCATCATCGCGGCTGTCTTCGTGCCGCCGTTTGTGCCGTTTGCGCCTCTCGCTCTCTATGACATCGCGCGACGCGTTCGCCGTGAACGAATCTGGCCCGCGCTGGCGATTGGCGCCGTGTTTGTCTGCGCGCTTGTCGCGGACCTTCGTGGTGGCGTGCTCACCACCCGAACGCTGCTGTTAACCGCCATCCTTTCGGTCGCCGCCACGTTGCTGTCGCTGCGCACCGCGCAGCTGGAGCGCGAACAGGAACGCATGCGTCGCACCCGCGACAAGCTGCAAGAACGCGCCCTGGCACTCGAGGCACGCAACCGCGACCTCGCCGACCGCCAGGACTACGAAGTCGAGCTCGCGACGCTCGCCGAACGCGCCCGTATCGCGCGCGAGATCCACGATAACGTGGGCCACCAGCTCACGCGCGCTTCGCTTCAAGCCGAGGCCCTGCGCGTGGTCCATGCCGATGAGCCCGGCGTCGCCGCCGATTTCGCCGACGTCAAACGCACGGTTGACGAGGCGCTCCAGCTCGTGCGCGCCAGCGTCCACGCGCTCAACGACAATGCAACTGACCTCTCCGTGCAGCTCGAGCGCATCGTTGAAGGCGCA
Source organism: Collinsella sp. (assembly GCA_036302525.1). GTDB lineage: Bacteria > Actinomycetota > Coriobacteriia > Coriobacteriales > Coriobacteriaceae > Collinsella. Next base: position 100,365 of record JAXJCG010000017.1, read on the forward strand.
CGCTCGGACAGCGGGCCGCAGATTGAGCTTGAGGTTTTGGCCGAGCATGCGCCCGCCAACGTCGCCAACTGCTTTGCGGCAGTTCTGCGCGAGGCGCTTTCCAACGCCATGCGCCACGCCCATGCCAAAACCATTACTGTGCGGTGCATGGAGCATCCGTCGTTTTACCAGTTCATCGTTACCGATGATGGCGCGGACGCGACCCCGGCGAGCAGCAGCAACGTCGCAGAAGGCATGGGGCTCGCCTCCATGCGCGAGCGCGTCGAGGCGCTTGGCGGCACCTTCACCGCCGGCCCGCGCGCCGGCACCGGCGGCTGGCGTGTGTTTGCCACCGTTCCCAAACAGCAAGGAGATGAGGGCCGATGAGGCTCATCGTTGTCGACGACGACCGCCTAGTGGTCGATTCGCTCAAGATTATCCTGGGCGCCCAGCCGCAGATCGAGGTGGTGAGCACCGGCGCCAATGGCGACGCCGCAGTGGCTCTCTATGCCGAACACGCACCCGATATCGCGTTGCTCGACATTCAGATGCCGGAACGCGACGGCCTCTCGGCGGCACGCGAGATCCTTGAGCACGAACCCACGGCACGCGTGGTGTTTTTGACGACATTCTCGGATGACGAGTACATTGTGTCGGCGCTTAAACTGGGCGCCCGCGGCTACCTGATTAAAACCGATGTCGCCGCCATTCCACCAGCGTTGGCGCAGGTCATGGCTGGCAAGCGCGTGCTCGAGGGCAAGGCGATCGAGGACATCGATTTTGACGGAACGGACGTCGAGGCGGGCACGCCCCGCCGGCCCGCAGCCTTCGCCAGCCTGACCGACCGCGAGTTCGAAGTCGCCGAACTCATCGCCCGCGGCCTCGACAACAAAGAGATCGCCGCCACCGCCTACATGGGCGAAGGCACCGTGCGCAACCACATCAGCTCAATCCTGGCAAAGATGGGCCTGCGCAACCGCACGCAGATCGCTATCGCCTACCTGCGAGGGTAGTTGCCCGAAGACCGACCGTTCCGGCATAGCAAAATGGCTGCTACCGATTTAAGGCCATTTCAAAACTATGCCGGTTTACGGGGCCAAACTCAGGACCCCCATCCATACCCGCGTTTTCTGCAAAATGACGGCTCGTCTACCTGCGGTTTTATTTTCACGAATATCGGCATGGTTGGAGACTCGTAACTCAGCCCCGTAAACCGGCATAGTTTTGTTCGGGCGGCCCTGGACGAGTGCCTCCGCCAGCCTCGCGGGACCAAAATGATCCGTTTTCCTCCGTCCCCAAGGGATCAGCCGGAACCGCTCGCCACGAAATCGGCCCATCTACTACGTTTGACGCGATACCCATGACCATACCTTCGTTTTGAACAAAACCACAGGCGTTCTACCTGCGGTTTTGTTTTCGCGTTTTTTGGTATGGTTGGGGGTAAGGGGCTAAACGTAGTAGATGGGCCGGTTTCGTGGCGCGCCCCCGGCGCATAAAAGCGCCGCCACGGAGGAGGGAGATGCCTCCGTGGCGGCTGGGGGTAGGAGTAGGTCGGAATTTAGCCCTGCCGGCCGCCCGGGGCCTTTTGGCCCCGGGCGCTGCCAGCGTGCCTAGCGCTTACGGATACCCCAGACCAGGGCTCCGACGCCGGCCGTGGCGATGACAAATGCCATAAGCAGAGCGGCAGCCTGCTGGTCGCCTGTGGCGGGCAGGAAACCCTTGACCGTCTTAACGATGTTCGTCACGGTCTTGGGCGTGCCGGGATCGGGCGTCGGCACGGGCGTCTCGGGCTTCTTGTACGTGTTGTTGAACACGATACCCTCGACGCTCTTGTCGCCCTTGGTAAAGGCAACGTTCGCCTTGAGGTTGCCCTCGCCGTCGTCGACCACGTTGACGGTCGCGGTAAAGACGGACTTGTCGTAGGTCATACCGGCCTCGTCGCCCTTGACCTCGCTGATGGTGTAGACGTACGTACCGGGCTCGTCGTACTCGAACTTGTCGAAGTTGATCTTGCCGTCGGCATCGTTGGTAACCGTAGACTCGATGTCCTCGCCAACGAGCTTAAAGCTAAACTCGTCCTTCTTGAGCTCGCGTCCCTCGAGCACCTTGATGGCGCCGATGGAAACCTGCGTGGGCATGGCGTGATACTTGTTGGTAAAGCCAGCCGACTCGGTGGTTCCCTCGAGCTTGTGCGTCGCGGTCAGCGTGCCGTCGCCGTTGTCGGAGACGGTGGTCACGACGGTGTAGGTCGTGCCGTCATAGGTGACGCCCTTGTACAGGCCGAGCGCGTTGGGGCAAGCCTCGCGCAGCGTGTACGTGTGCGTACCGGGCGCCTCGTAGCGGATCGGGCTCAGCGTAACGTTACCGTTGGCGTCGTTGGTGCCACTAGCGACAGTCACGCCGTCCTCGAGCAGCTCAAACGTGAACTCGCCAGCTGCAAGGTCGCGGCCGGTCAGACGCTTAACCGTCTTGACCTGATCGGTCACGGAAGAATCGGTAGGTGCCACGCCGTACGTGTTGGTGAACGTAAAGGCCGCACCGTCGCCGCCGTCGCGCTTGACGATCAGATGTCCGGCACCGTCATCGGTCACGGTGTAGGAAACCTTGCGCGTGGCGTTGGTGTCGTTGGTCACGCCAGGGGCGCTACCGGACTCGGCCACCGTGTAGGTAAAGGTGTGCGAGCGCGGGGCAGCGGGATCTGCGGGCTCGGACTCGTCGCTGGGCTCGTCGGCGTTGGCATCAGCGTCGGCGTCGGCCTCTTCAGCCTCTGCCTCGTCGGCCTCAGCCTCGTCAGCTTCGTCTGCCTCGGCCTTATCGGTCGCATCGTCCGTCGCGCCCAGGGCGCGGTTGAGGTCCTCGAGCGTAAAGTGGATCTTGCCAAAGTCCACGTTGCCGGCCGCGTCGTTGGTTGCGGTCGTGCGCTCGGGCATCGGGGCACCCGCCTCGTCAGCGGTCACGGTAAAGGTAAACTTACCCGCGATGTCGGCCGGGGCCAGGCCCTCGGCTGCCTGGAGCTTCTTGGTGCCGATGAGTGCGGCATCCACGGCCTCGGCGCCGTAGACGTTTTCGAACAAGGGCTCGACGCCACCGTAGTCGACCGTTGCCGTCAGGGTACCGTCACCGTTGTCGACAACGATAACCTTAAAGCCAAAGCTCCACGTTGTAGCGGAAACGCCATTCGGCAGCCCGAATAAATCTTCGTAGGCCGTGTAGTTAATGGTCCAAGCGAGCTTACCGTCCTTGTCGGTACGATGGGCAAGCCCAGCCGCCTCAAGATTGGCAAGCATCTCGGTGTCGTAGTGCAGCGCATCAAAGCTCACATGCCCGCCGATATTAGGCTTGAGGTTTTCGTAGCCCACAAGCTCGCCCTGATAGGCAATGCCGAACCAGAACTCGCCGTCGGCCATCGGACGACCGGTCAGGGTCTTGGTGGCGACAACCTGAGCAGCGGTACCACCAGGCGTATTGGTCGTAGCGCTGTAGCTGTTGTGGAACGGAACCAGGGCACTCTCGACCTTGTTCTCACCGCTCTTGTGGACCGTCGTATGCGTACCCTCGGGACCGCCGGAGACGGTCGTCGTGGCGGTAAGCGTACCGGCACCGTCATCGGCGACGGCGATCGTCACGGTACGCACGGCGTCGTCGTAGGTGTAACCGGGCTTGCCGTCATTCTTCTCGGCTACGGTGTACGTGAAGGTCTTGCCGGCGTCAGCCTGCGTAAACTTGACCTCATGGCCAGCCAGGATGTCGATCAGGCCGACCGTTGCCTCTGCCGTCGCAGGGGACTTGAAGTTGTTGGCTCCGGGCAGCAGGCCAAGCGCGTTGGCCGAGGCCTCGTCGGCAGGCGTCACGGTAAACGTGAACTGACCCTCGGTCATAGGACGTCCGGAGAGGCTCTTGCTGAGCTTGAGGCCGCCGGCCGCGGTGTAGTTAAGCTCAGTGCGGTACGTGTTGGTGAAGCGTCCGTTTTCCTTCTTGGTGACATTGGCGGTCAGCTTGCCCTCGCCGTCCTCAGTCACGGTCACTTCGGCGGTCGCGACATGCCCGTCATACGCCATGCCGGCCGCGTTACCCGCGTTCTCGCGGATCTCGTACGTGTAGGTTCCGGCAGCCGTGTAGCGGATCTTGCCGAACTTGACGGCAGCGATGCCATCCTTCGCATCGTGCTTGTTCACGGTCACGGTTGCAGGATCGGGCAGCGGGGTGCCCTCGGCGGCGGTGATGGTAAAGCTGAACTCGTCGGAGTCCGTCCAGTCGCGACCGTCGATAGCCTTACTCAGATCAAAGTCGAGCTCTGCGTCGAGCGGGGTCACGCTGTAGGTGTTCTTGAAGGTCGCAGCCGTGGCGTCCTTCAGGACATGCTCAGCCTTGAGCGTGCCATCGCCCTTGTCGGTAATGGTGGTCTCGATGGTGTACTTGGCGTCGCCGTACGTGATGCCCTTGCTGGTGGTTCCGCCGTTGACCTCGCGCAGCGTGTAGGTATGCTTGCCGGCCTCGGTGTACTTCACGGCGTTCATCGTGATGTTGCCTTCGGCATTGTTGGTGCCGGTGGCGACGACCTTGGCGTCCTCGCCCTCGCCCTCGACGAGCTCGAAGGAGAACTCGCCGTCCTTGAGGTCGCGCCCGGTCAGGAACTTGGTCGCGGTGACCTGGTCGGTGACACTGAACTCGCCAGGATTCGGCTTGTAGCTGTTGTTGAACTTCGCCTCGTCGGCTCCATTCAGCTCATGCTTTACCACGAGCTCACCCTTGCCGTTGTCGGTGACGGTCGTCTCGATGGTGTAGGTCTTGCCGTCGTAGGTGATGCCGTTGCCGGCGTCGCCCGGGACCTCGCGCAGCGTGTAGGTGTGCTTGCCGGCAGCGGTGTACTCGATGGGGCTCATCGTGATCTTGCCGCGGGCGTCGTTCTTGCCGGTGGCGACGACATCGTTACCCTCGACGAGCTCGAAGGAGAACTCGCCTTCCTTGAGGTCGCGCCCGGTCAGGAACTTGGTCGCGGTGATCTGGTCGGTGACACTGGAGCTCTTGGGGGCCACCGTGTAGGTATTCTCGAAGATCGCCTCGTCGGCGTTCTGCAGCTTGTGCTCCACGCTAAGGGCGCCGTCGCCGTTGTCCTTGACGATGGTCACGATAGTGTACTCAGAGGTGCTGTAGGTAATGCCGTTTTCGGTGGCGCCGGCCTTGGTCTCGCGCAGCATGTAGGTGTGCTCGCCAGCCGCGGTGTAGGTGACGGAATCCATCACGATCTTGCCGTCGGCATTGTTGGTGCCGGTGGCGACTACGTTATTGCCCTCGACGAGCTCAAAACGGAACTCGCCGGCCTTGAGGTCACGGCCGTCCAAGGACTTGATCGCGGTAATCTGGTCGGTGACGCTGGAGCTCTTGGAGCCAGGCTCGTAGGAGTTGGTAAACTTCGCCTCGTCGGCGCCCTTCAGCTTATGCTCTACGCCGAGCGTGCCGTCGCCGTTGTCCTTGACGACAGTCTCGATGGTGTAGGTCGCGGCATCGTAGGTGATACCACCGACGTTGCCCCTGACCTCGCGCAGCGTGTAGGTGTGCTTGCCGGGCTTGTCGTAAGTGATTTTGTCCATGACAACCGTGCCGTCAGCGGCGTTCTTGCCGGTGGCGACGACCTTGTCGCCCTCGACGAGCTCGAAGGAGAACTCGCCTTCCTTGAGGTCGCGCCCGGTCAGGAACTTGGTCGCCTTGATCCGGTCGGTGACGCTGGAGTCCGTAGGCGTCAGGTTGTAGGCATTCTTGAACTCGGCAACCTTGGCGTCCTTCAGGACATGCTCGGCCTTGAGGGTGCCGTCGCCGTTATCGGTGATGGTGGTCACGATGGTATAGGTCTTGCCGTCGTAAGATATACCGTTGCTGGCGGTTCCGCCGTTGACCTCGCGCAACGTGTAGGTGTGCTCGCCGGCCTCGGTGTACTCGATGGCAGTCATCGCGATCTTGCCGTCGGCGGCGTTAGTGCCGGTAGCGACAACCTTGTCGCCCTCGACGAGCTCGAAGGAGAACTCGCGGGCTTTGAGGTCGCGGCCGGCCAGAACCTTGGTCGCCTTGATCTTGTCGGTGACGCTGGAGCTCTTGGGGGTCACGTTGTAGGAGTTCTTAAACTCAATCTTCTTAACGTCCTCGGCGCCCTGCAGCTTATGCGTAGCCACCAGCTGGCCCTTGCCGTTATCGCTGATGGTCGTCACGATGGTGTAGACCGTATCGTCGTAGGCGATACCGCCGGCGTTGCCTGCAACCTCATGCAGCGTGTAGGTATGCTGACCGATCTCGGTGTACTTGATGGCGTTGAACGCAACGTTGCCCTCGGCGTCATTCTTGACAGTCTCGATAAGCTCAGAGTCCTCGCCCTTAATCTCGCGCAGCTCAAAGCTAAACTCGTCGGCCGTAAGGTCGCGCCCGGTCAGGGACTTGGCCACGGCAATCTGGCTGGTAACGCTGGACTCAACAGGATCCGCAGCATAAGTGTTCTTGAACTCGACCTCGCCCGAGGTCTTCTTCACAGAAGCCTCGAGCTTTCCCTTTGCGTTGGGTGTCACCGTTACGGTGAACTCTGCAACGTTCTTGCTGTAGGCGATGCCGTCGACCGTGGTCCCGGCATGCTTCTCGCTAACTTTGTAGACATACGTGCCCGGCTTGTCATAGGCAATCTCGCCAAAGCTAATGTCCGCATGGCCCTTGGTTGCAAACGCAGTCGTGGACCTGGGCATCGGGGCGTTGTCCTCGGACGTCAGGCCAAACTCAAACTTGTCCTCATCCGTCCAGTCGCGGCCCTCGAGCACCTTGGTCAGGCCAAAGTCGGCAGTTATCAACGTTGTCGGCGTGGTATTGAGCGTAAAGCTAATCTTGCCGTTATTGCCCAGGTAGACATTGACCTTCGTCGCACCAGAAACAACCTTCGTGTTGTTCCACTGGGGATTGATCACGTCGCGTGCGGTGTCCGTCGGGTTTCCGCCCACACGCTCCTTGGTGGTGTGAAGCTGGTTGATAAAGGCGAGGCGCGCGGTGCCAGCCTTAATCGACCAGTGATCGCCATCCTTTACCAAAGCACCTTCAAAGTTTTCGAGCTCGCTTCCCTTAACCGGGATCGAAACGGAATCATCGTACGGCGCGCCCGACGAGTTCTGCGCCATAAACTCATCTTTGTACCAATAGGTCTTAGAGCCCGAAGGCTTTTCCGTTGCGAGCTTGGTGCAAGCCGCGTCTGTGTAGACGGGCGTTAGCTTTTGGAAGTAGTAGTAGCTGTTCATAGCAGCAGGCTCAAAGCTTGCGACCGTATCGCCCGCATCGTCGCCGGTCCACTTGTTGGCGTAGAAGCTAACGGTATTGGAATCGGCGTCCTTGTGCTCATTGATGTAATCCTGCAGTCCCGGTACGTTATTGGGAGTAAACAGGTTTTTGCGTGCAATAGCCTTTACGCTCGATGCATACGCAACGCGGATAGGCGAGATGGCATCCGTGGAGTCAACCACAAACGTGCCCGCAGACTCGTCAACGGTAAAACGGCGCAGCGGAATGAGCGATGCGGGGACCTTGACCGTCACGATGTCGCCGCGCTGCGGATTGTTCTCGTCCGCGCGATCAACCGTAATTACAAGATGGGCGAGCTCGCCATCAAACGTATAGGTATCGATGTTGCCATCGGTCGACTTGGTGGCGGCGCCATAGGTCCTGCCGTTGTACTCGGCACCGGTAAACCCGTCGACCTGCATGAAGGCGCCCAGCTCGTCCTCGAATGTGATGTAACCGGAACCGTTGGGATTGTTGCCCTCGACCTTGGTCGGGAAACCCTTGCCCGACGTAATGGCACTCGAGATGTCCTTAAAGACCTGATCAAGCTCGGCGGCGTTGGTCGCCGACTTGTAGTAGCTGGCACCGGCAACGGGGTTGCCAAAATTGACATTCCACTTCTTAGTTCCAAGAAAGCCATAGCTTATGGACGATGTGGCATCCGGATAGTTACTCGACACGGCATGCATGAACTTGTTCTTATTGCTCGTGTCGTTGCTTGTTGGATCGTCGTCCGGCTTCGCACCGTTGAAGATACCGATGGTATAAATGGTCGCCCCGCCGCTCTTTATGGTCTTGGCGGTATTGATGGCGTCCTTAGCAACCTCGGCCTCAAAACCATTAGAACTCGTAGGAGAGCCATCGGTGAAGAACACGACGATCTTCTGGGCGCCCTCGCGCTCAGAGGTGATTCCCTGGGCCAGCTGCATACCGAAATCAGCCTGCGTGGCGCCGTTAGGCTTGATGGAGTTGACCGTTTCCTTAAGGCTCGTTGCGTCATCACCGACACACGGCGTCAGGGGCTTCATGGTCTGCGAGTGGTTGCACTTGTTTCCATTATTATCGCGATACGTATCGTTGCCGATTTCATCCTTCTTCTTGCCTGCGAACTTAACAATGGCGACCTTGTGCTGTTTTTCCGCGTCCTCAATGCCCTTGTTTTGCTCGGCAATGGTGTCGATAAAGTGGTTGGCAGCATTCTTGAGCGCAACGATACGCTTGGTAGAATCTCCACCACCCATAGAATCATCCATTGAGCCAGAGGCATCGAGCACCATTACGATGTCGAGCGGCTTGGAAACCAGCGGCGTTGTATCGGATGTCGAAGACATCGCCGAAAGCGTGGTCAAAAAGTCCGATTTCCCGTCATCGATTGCTTGGACCGTCTTATCCGTCCAAATTCGGCCGACGTTTTGCGTCGTGACCTTACTGCCGTCATAGCCGCCCGCCCAGAACTTCCAATGGTTACTGGTGTCGTGGTCGACTACCTTTGTCGCTTCCGGTCCGTCCATTCCGGTGCTGGACCTGGCGTTGGCCTCGGGCAGCATGGCAAATGCTGCAGCCGGCAACACCAGCACTACGGCCAGTATCACCGCCAAGAGACCCCTCGTGTACTTACCCATCGCGTCTCCCTTCTCGCGGTCTCAGACCTTGCATCAGCCTAAAGTTACGGAATGAGACACAATTTGAGCAGGTGACACATGTTCCAGATTCGATTTTGAACGTGAGACAAATGTCTCACCAAAGTTGAGACACGGCGTTTTCGCAGGAAAATAGGTGCGACTCAGAGCCATCGGGCCAAAATGATCCGTTTTCCTCCGTCCCCGGGGGCTCAAGGGCTGTCACCGATATGGTGCTATTTCAAAACTATGCCGGATTACGGGGCTAAAGTCGGAGTCCTCATCCATACCCCCTATTTTTGAAAAACAGCAAGCAATCTACCTGCGGTTTTGTTTTTGCGATTTTCGGTATGGTCGGAGGTTCGCTATCCAGCCCCGTAAACCGACATAGTTTTGTTCGCGACGGCACAACCGCGCGTTTAAGCGCGGGGCCGGTGGGGCATTTTTGCCCCACCGGCCCCTATCCCAGCTCTATTCCGGCGCTACTCCGGCTTGGTTTCTACCGTGGGGGTCTTGTCCGCTGCGACTGGGGTGCGGGCGGTGTCCATAGTCAGGCAGTGCTTGGGGCAGCTCTCGATGCACTCACCGCACACCACACAGGCATACGGGTCGATCGACCACGTTCCACCCTTGCGATCGACCGCGAGCGCGCCCGCCGGACAGCGACGCGCACACATGCCGCAGCAGATACACACGTCCATGTCGTTGACGATATGCCCGCGCAAGCGCTCGGGTGCCGCGAGCTTCTCCTGCGGATAGCACACCGTTACCGGCTGCTTGACCATAGAGCCCAAGGCCGTCTTGGCAAATGTCAGCAAACTCATGCCGCGCCTACCTTTCCGTGCAGCTAATGCAGGGGTCGATGGTCAGGATAATCATGGGCACGTTGGCAAGGAGCACGCCCTGCAGCGCATGTGTCAGACCCGCCAGGTTCTGCGACGTCGGCGTGCGCACGCGGAAGCGGTCCAGGTTCTTGGTGCCGTTACCGCGCACATAGTAATACGCCTCGCCGCGCGGCTGCTCAATCACAACCTCGCCGCGTGCGCCGTCGGCCGGCGTAAGCTTGGTGCGCCCGCCGATCCCGTCGTGCGGAATCTTGCCCACAAGCTCCTTAATGATGTCCATGGCCTGCGTGACCTCGGCACAGCGCACCTGGCAGCGGGCATAGCAATCGCCATCGGTAGCAACGATGGGCTCAAACGCAGCCAGATCCGCATAGGCACCGTCGTCAAACATGCGCACGTCGTAATCCACGCCCGATGCGCGCCCAAACGGACCGACCATCGAAAGCTCCAGCGCGTCTTTCTTGCTAATCACGCCCACGCCATGCAGGCGCTCGCCGCAGCTGTTGTCGTCCAAAAACGTATGCACCAGGCCCTCGTAGCCAGGACGCATGGCATCGAGCGTCTGGACAATGCCCGCCAGCTCGGAGTCCTCGATATCGTGCTTAAGGCCGCCGATCTCGTTAATCGACAGAATCACGCGCCCGCCGCAAGTGCTCTCAAAAATCTTGAGTATCTGCTCGCGCAGGGTCCATGACCGATAGAACAGCGCCTCGAAGCCAAAGGCGTCGGCGAGCAGGCCCAGCCACAGCAGATGCGAGTGGATGCGCGAAAGCTCGTGCAGAATGGTGCGGATATACTGCACGCGGCCAGGCACCTCGATGTCGAGCATACGCTCGCAGGCGCTGGCATAGCCGCAGCTATGGCCCACGGCGCAGATGCCGCAGATGCGCTCGGCGATGTAGCCAAACTGATGCATGTCGCGCTTTTCGGTGAGCTTCTCGAGTCCGCGGTGCACAAAACCGATCTGCGGAATTGCCTCGATGACGCGGTCGTCCTCGATCACCAGGTCCAGATGAAGCGGCTCGGGCAGCACCGGGTGCTGCGGGCCAAACGGAATGACGGAGCGATGAGCCATGGACCTTACGCCTCCTTTTTCTGCTTGTCGCGGGCGGCCTTGGCGGCAAGCGCCGCGCGGACCTTGGCCGCTTTCTCGGGATCCATGGCGGCGAGCTTTGCCTCCATCTCGGCAGCCTTGAGCGCGGCCTTTGCAGCGACCTCATCGTGCTGAGCATCGGAGCCGGCAGCCGCAGCGGGCTGGGCGGCAGCAGCGCTCGCAGCATCGCCGGCACCCGCGGCGCCCTCCCCCGCAGCGGCCGCGGCAGCGACGGCCTTCTCGGCCGCGGCCTTGCGCGCCTTGGCCTCGGCGGCAGCACGGACCTTCATGGCTTTCTCACGCGCGGCCTTCACCTCGGGCGTGATAACGCTCATGGGCTCGGCAGTCGAGACCTGGTAGAAATAGCCCTTAAAGTCGATCTGCATGTCGGTGATGGCAAGCCCGAACAGGTCGTGCGCTTCGTTCTCAAACGGGAACACCGCGGGGTAATACGAGCTGATGGACGGAATCTCCTGGTACTGATTAATTCCCTCAACCACCAGGTTCTCGATCGCATAGCTGCCGTCCTGCGCAATCTGCTCCTGAGCAGCACGGACGTTGATAAACGTATAGACCAGGCGATACGATCCGTCGTCCACACAGCGCTCGGCGTGCATTTGCACAAAGCGCGCGCCGACGCCCTTGAGCGCCTGCACATGCGGCAGGAGCTCGTCGAGCCCGACGGTGGTATAGATAGCCTTTTGCATTACTCGGCCTCCTTTGCAGCGACGGGCGTCTCAGCAGGTGCGTCACCAGCGGCAGGCGCTGCGGGTTTCTCGGCAGGCGCGTCACCGGCACCGTCAGCCCCGGCCCCCGCAGCCACAAACCCGTCCTCGCCCAGCTCAACGCCACCGTCCCAAGTAGCGGCACCGCCCACGGTAAGCGGATCGCCGCCGGCGCGCATCACGGCCTCCTTCTGGTCCAGGATGCCGCATGCCTCCACGATGGCATCGATCACCGTCTCGGGGCGAATGGCGCACCCGGGCGCGTACACGTCCACGGGAATCGCGCGGTCCACGCCGCCGATCACGTTGTAGGCATCGCGGAACACGCCGCCCGAACACGCGCAGATACCGCATGCCACCACACACTTGGGCTCGAGCATCTGGTTGTAGATCTGGCGCACGACAGGCAGGTTCTGGGCATTGACCGACCCCGTCACCAAAAAGATATCCGCGTGCTTGGGGTTACCGGTGTTGACCACGCCAAAGCGCTCCGCATCGAACAGCGGCGTGAGCGAGGCCAGCACCTCGATATCACATCCGTTGCAGCTCGAACCGTCGTAATGAATAACCCACGGCGAGCGCGACATTTTATGATCCATGGATGCCGCCTCCTAAATAAATACGTCGACGAGGATAGGCATAAGGTTGAGCAGGCCAAACACCAGCGCCACGCCCCATCCGAGCCTAAAGCAGCTGCGCCAGGTGCTGCGTGCGAAGGTGTTGTCGATCAGCACCTCGACAAAATACGTCGCGGCCATCACGACCAGGGCTACAACCCAGCTCACCGGGTTGTCCCAAACAAAGAACATGCCCACCCACATCAAAAACAGCACGGCCTCGCACCAGTGCATAAGGGTCATCTTGGCCAGCGTGCCGCCGCTCATCTCGGTGGCGACGCCCTGGACGATCTCCTGATGCGCGTGATGCGAGTACGAAAGGTCAAACGGCGACTTGCGCAGCTTGATGGTGAGCACCGCGAGCAGCGCGAGGAAAATGGGCGCGCTGTACACGATGATGGGGGCCGACTGCCCCGTCACGGCGATGGAATCGAAGCTGTCGGTGGCAAGGTACAGGCCCACGCTCATCAGCAGAACGGCAGGCTCGTAACTCATAACCTGCAGCAGCTCGCGATCGGCGCCAACCTGGGCAAACGGGCTTTGCGTCGAGGCGGACGCCAGCACCACAAAGATCGCGGCGAGCGTCACCATAAAGGCGCACAGCAGTGTGTTGGAACCCGACACAAAGATGCCGCCGCCCACGACGGTAAAGATGAGCGCGCACGCCATATAGGTATCGTCCATGGTGTTTACGCTAGCAGGGGCTTTGCGCAGCAGCTTGGCAACGTCGTAGAAGGGCTGCAGCAGACGCGGACCCACACGGCCCTGCATGCGGGCCGAAAGTTTACGGTCAAGGCCGTCAATCAAACCGCCCACAAGCGGCGCAATCAAGGCAAACGCCACGGTGCCAATAAAAATGCCCACGACGCCCGAACCTTCAAAATACTTGCCGCGCAGCACCGAGGGCGCACTCATGGCAAGTCGCTCGGGCCCAATCCACGCGCAACACAGCAGCGCAAACAAGATAATGCTGCAGCACACGACGCTACCCGCGGGGCCAATACGCTTCTCGCCAAGGGCGTCCTCCGAGTACCAATTGCGCTTTTCGGCCTTCACCTCGTGTCCCATCGAGCCGCGGAAATGGCGATATTTGTCGGTCCCCACGCCCGAAAGGTACACGTTGACGTGCGGTTTGTTGCTCACGCGGAATGAAGTCAGCAGCACCACGGCGATAAACGCCACGATAACCACCATCAGGTACATGGCGTCCTTGCCAATAACGTACGGCACGCGGCCAAACACCATGGCCAAGTAAGGCGACACCAGACCGCTCGAGATAACCGGGAACGCCACGCAGCACAGAATCAGCAGCGCGGCGATGGTGTTGAGGGCCATCCATTCGGTCTTATGGACATTGACCTCAACGTTTTGAGCCGTGGGGTCGACGCCCGAAAGCTTGGCAAGCCACTTGCCCCAGAAGAAGAAGGTCGCGGCCGAGCCAAAGGCAAGTACCATGATCATGAGCACGTTGCCGGTCTGCGCGAACGCCACCAGAGCGCCCCACTTGGACACGAGCATGCCAAACGGCGCCACAAACATGCCCATGATGCCCAGCATCATCAGGCGCGTCAGGTGCGGCATGCGGCTGAACATACCGTCCATGTCCTCGATATTGCGGCTGCCGATATGATGCTCGGCCGTGCCCACGCACAGGAACAGCAGTGACTTTGCCACCGTGTGGAACAGGATCAGGAAGATGGCCGCCCATACGGCCTCGGGCGCGCCGACACCCAAGCAAGCACTGATGAGGCCCAAGTTGGAAATGGTGGAGTACGCGAGCACGCGCTTGGCATTGCTCTGCGAGATGGCCATAAGGGCAGCGAGCAAAAACGTGATGGCGCCCACGCTCGTGACCATAAAGCCGGTCACGGGATAGATGGCATAGAGCGGGCTCAGCTTGACCATCAGGAACACGCCGGCTTTGACCATGGTTGACGAGTGCAGCAGGGCGCTCGTGGGCGTGGGGGCAACCATGGCACCCAACAGCCAAGTGTGGAACGGCATCTGTGCGGCCTTGGTGAGCGCGGCGAGCGACAACAGGATGACCGGCATCACCAGCAGCGCGGACTGCGCGGTTCCGGCGCCGGAAAGCTCAATCATGCCCGAGATGGTCAGCGGCATGCCGTTAACGTGCAGGTACATGAGTCCGGCCAAAAACGCGATGCCGCCCAGCATGTTGAGGATGATCTGGTTAAAGGCGTTCTTGATGGCCTCGGGCGTGCGCGTATAGCCAATCATAAGGAACGAGCACACGGTGGTGATTTCCCAGCCGCAGAACAGCCACTCAAGGTTGTCGCTCGTCACGATGACGAACATGGCCGAGAGGAACAGGAACATAAGCGCCAGGAACTGCGGACGACGGTCGGGCGCGGTCTGCCCGCGCAGCGCGGCCTCGTGCTCATCATGGGCCTGGAAGTCCTTCATGTAGCCCAAAGCGTAGATACAGATAAGGCTGCCGACGATGCCGACGGCGAGGACCATGATCACGCTCATGTAGTCTAGGTAGAGCGGCGTCGCCGTGACGGCTTCGGCCGCAGGCAGCGTCATGGCCGCAAAGACGAGCGAGCCCACCAGCTGGACTATGCCGAGCACCGTGGTAAGCACGCTCTTATATTTGTGCGCGTTGTACAGGATGACGGCGCACAGAATTACGTCGATGACGGAGCTGATGATCGAGAGCGCATGCGAGGTACCGGGGGCAATCTCAAAGCTCTGCGGACCCGTGCAAAAAAACATGACGGCGACTACAACTGTCACCGCCATGATAATGCCGGAGCCTATGAGTCCCACCGCATCGCGGGCGCGGTCACCGCGCGCGAGCAGCATGCCCAGCGCCGGTACCAGCGGAAACAGGGTAAGGAAATACAGTAGCGTCATACCATCACTCCCCCATGCAAAAACGCTGCAATTGTTTAACGTTATAGCTCAATTGATGAGTAGCGGCGGCGGGTTTTCGGTCAACTGGGGAGTTTTAGGCGTACGGGGCAAGGGCACGTCCGCTTTGGAGCAGAGAGGCGGCAAGAAAAATGCGCCCCCGTGGGCGCACCATCCCGTTTGCTATTCCGCCTTTTTAACGCGCGGCTTGCGACCGCGCGGCTTATCGACCAGTGCGGACTCACCGCTCTCGCGGTACTGACGGCACCAAGCCTTGACCGAAGACTCGCTGGGAATCTTGTGCTTGATCATGGCCTCGCGAACCGTTAAGCCGTTTTCCAGACGGCCCTTAACCACGGCGAGCTTAACTTCGTATGAATAGGTGTGATGATGCGAACCGGCATTGAGAACGGCGTCGGCACCGCCCACGGCATACGCGCGGGCCCACTGACGAGCCGTGGCCTGGGGAATGCCAAGCTCCGCGGCGAGAGCGCGATGACCGACCCCCTCTTGGAGGATCTCGACGGCGCGCTGCCTAACCTCGGGCGCATGCGTGCGAGTCCTAGTTGCTTCCGACATACCTGCCACTTCTTAGCCTTAGCCGTTAATCTGCTTTCTTACGTGCAAGTTAGATAGTAGCATTTTACTGTTTGCTCAAAGCAGTTAATTAAAATAGACGCGGCGTTATCTGGGCATTTGGCACCAAATTACGACATTTCTTTATCGATTATTTACGCTGGTAGCTGACTCGCAGCTAATCGTCATTCGCTTGTCAACAAAATTGGCATCTCTTTATGTCCTTTGGTATAGAGGATATAGTTATTAACCCCTCCCCCAATATTTTTGAGTGATCTGCAAGGCAGTAGACGTCCTCACTCCTCATGATTACCGCGCATTGCCATCCACCGGAGCAAAACAAAAAGGGCGGGACCTGCTGCGCTTGCAGGCCCCGCACCGGTTGACACCCGACGGGGCACAGCCGGGCGAGGCGGATCCGTGCTACCGCCCCGCCTGGCCGCGATGTTCAGCTACAGCTCGTTGGCCGCGTGATACGCCGTGCGAATGGCGCTCGCAATGTCGGCGGTGCGCTCACCCGAGCAGTCGCCCACGCAGGTCACGGGCACCGTCACGCCATCCAGGTCAAACGCGTTGGCCTTGGAGCCCACGGCCATCACCACGTAATCGCAGGCGATCCTCACCGGCTCCTCGGCGCCGTCCTCGGTGGTGCGAACAGCCTCCACGCCTTCGTCGGTAATGGCGGTCAGGCGGGTCTTAACATGCTGCTCCACGTTGTGCTCTGCAAAGTCGCTCATAATCAGCGGCAGAATGGTCTCGGACTCGCCCGCGGCAATCTTGTCGAGCATCTCCACGATCGCCACCTCGCAGCCGTGCTGCAGCAGATACTCGGCAGTCTCGGTGCCCACCAGGCCACCGCCAATGACAGCGACGCGGCCGTTGAGCTCCGCCTTGCCGGCCAGCACGTCCCAGCTCGAGACGACCTTGTCCGAATCGGCACCCGGAACGGGGATGACCACGTCGTGCGCGCCCACGGCCACAATCGCGGCGTCGGCGACGTTGAGGTCCTCAGCGGTAGCGGCATGGCTGAGCTCAACCTTCACGCCCAGGCCAGGCAAAATCTTCTCGTAGTACTCGACCGAGCGCATGATCTCGTCCTTGCGCGGAGGCGCGGCCGCCAGCACAATCTGGCCGCCCAGATGATCGCTCGCCTCGTAGACGGTCACGTCGTAGCCGCGCTTGGCCGCCACGCGCGCGGCCTCCAGACCGGCGATGCCGCCGCCCACCACGGCGATCTTCTTGTCGCCCTCGCCCGGCTTAATGGCGATGGTTGCCTCATCGCCGTTCTCGGCATTGAGCACGCACGAGATGTACTTGCGGTTTTGAATCGCATCGACGCAGCCCTTGTTGCAGTTGAGGCACTCGCGGATGGGCTCACCCGTGGCGGCCTTCAGCGCAATGTCGGGGTCGCACATGAGCGAGCGGCCATAGGCGATGATATCGGCCGCGCCGTCTTCCAGAATCTTCTCGCCGGCCTCGACCGAGACAACGCGGCCGACGGTTGCCACCGGCACGGAGACCAGGGCCTTGACGCGCTCGGCCACGGGCAGCGTCCAGTTATAGGGCATGGCGCCCATGGGCGGAATGGTGTCGCCCATGTTGCCGGTGTGGTTGGCCTGTGCAACCTGAATCATATCGATGCCAGCGCCCTCGAGCAGCTTGGCAAACTCGCAGGCCTCGTCGGGCTGCAGGCCGCCCTTGCCGCGCGGCGTGCCGTCGGGGTTCTCCATGATCACGGGGAGCTTGTACTCCACCATCAGCTGCGGCGCGGCCTCCTTAATAGCGGCGACGACCTCGAGCGCATAGCGAACGCGGTTCTCGAGCGAGCCACCGTACTCGTCGGTGCGCTGGTTGAGGATGGCCGAGCACAGCGAACCCACCAGACGGTCGCCGTGGACCTCGATGGCGTCGATCCCGGCCTGCTGCGCGCGGGCGGCCGAGGCAGCGATGGCCTCCTTAATCTGGGTGAGCTGCTCTACGCTCGCCTCGTTCACAAAGTGCTGCATGTCGTGGTGCAGCTTGGCGTATGCCTGATTGCGGATCTCGTTGGACTCGGCCATCTTGGCGGCAAAGGTCTCCTCGTCGCCGGCGGCCTTGGCCTCCTGCGCGGCCTTGGCGGCAGCCATGGAGCCCATGACCATGCGGCCGACACCGGGCACGTCGTACTCGGGGTGGAACAGCTGCAGCGCAACCTTGGCGCCGTGCTTGTGGACGGCGTCGGCCAGCACCTTAAACGTGGGGATCTGAGCGTCGGTTGCCAGCTTGGGCGTGGGGCTTGCGGTCATAACGGGAGCGACGTCGCCGATGACGATGTAGCTCACGCCGCCACGGGCCAGGCGCTCGTAAAAAGCCAGGCTGCGTTCGCCAATGGAACCGTCGCGCTCCTCGTAGCCGGTGGTCAGCGGCGGGAACATAATGCGGTTTTTGAGCTCAAGGGGGCCAACCGTAATGGGCTGGAGCAGCTTGGATGCAGGTGCGGTCATGGATATTCCTCTCTTGTAGGCGCGGCGGCGATGATGCCGCGTAGTTGTTTAGAGGATATGGCATGGGAATACAGCAGCACAACGGAAATCGGCGAATATCAGGTGGCGGCTGGTGGATGGGGGTGGGACGGCCCGTCAGTTTGTCTCAATCTGTAACAGTCACTCAGCAAAACCGGGTCTTACTGTTACAGATAAAGATATTCATCTCGTCCCATCCTCAACAATCTAGATCTGTAACATCTAGACCCACTTTTTACCCCTACCTGTTACAGATTGAGACAATCCAATCTAGCCTGCCGAAAGATCTCGATCTGTAACAGTTACTCAGCAAAATGAACCCCAGATGTTACAGATCGAGACAAACGGGGCCCGCCTGCTAGAAAATCTCAATCTGTAACAACAACTCGGCAAAATCCGTCCCTCGTGTTACAGATTTAGACAAACGGGGCCCAACCCACCGGTATATCTAGATCTGTAACACCTAGCCGTCCAAATCGGGTCTAAATGTTACAGATTGAGATTTTGTTTGAGAGGCCGAGAATTGGACCGAATACACAGCCCCGGAATAACAAAAAAGCTCGCCGGCTAGGCCGACGAGCTGCAAGTTCTTGGTCGCGGGGGCAGGATTTGAACCTACGACCTCCGGGTTATGAGCCCGGCGAGCTACCAGACTGCTCCACCCCGCAATGTCTGGGCGCCTCATGTGCGCAAGAAAGAATATTACGTGGGAGTTCGGTAAACGGCAAGGAAAATCTCGTAGAGCATAATTCCTTCATATTTATACCCCTCAACCCATATCACCGTAAACGAATCGTAGCCTGGCGCCGTCGTCGGCGCGTATACAATGGTGCGCGTCCTTTTACGCCGACACCTGGAGTAGACATGCTGCTCGCTATCGATATGGGAAACACGCAGACGGCCATGGGCCTGTTTGACGGAGACGAGCTGGTGCAGTCGTGGCGCATGCCCACCGACCGCTCCTATACCGCCGACGAGATCCATGTGCGCCTGATGGGTTTCTTTAAGATGTACGGCCTTTCGCTCGACGCGGTCGACGCGATCGCCTTTGCCGGCGTGGTGCCGCAGCTCTCGCGCGAGTGGCACGCCGTGGCCGATCGCATTGCCGCGGACGCCATCGTCATCGGGCCGCAGACGGCCGCCGTAACCAAGCTGCGCGCGGCGCGCCCCCAAGCCGTGGGTGCCGACCGCGTCGCCAACGCCGTTGCGGCCGAAACTTTCTACGGCGCGCCGGCAATCGTGGTGGACTTTGGCACCGCGACCAATATCGACGTCGTCGACGAGGACGGCTATTACATTGGCGGAGCGATCGCGCCGGGCATCCGCATCTCCATGGACGCGCTTGCCGCCCGTGCCGCCAAACTCGCCAGCGTGCCGCTCGAGGCGCCCGAGCACGCCATCGGCCGCGATACCGAGGAGTGCATCAAGGTCGGCGCCGTGGTGGGCGCCGCCGCCATGGCCGAGGGCCTGGTCGCGCGCATGAAGCGCGAGCTGGGCCGCGACGATGCCACCGTTATCGCCACGGGCGGTCTCGCCGGCATCGTCGCCGATTCGACCGATGCCTTCGACGTGGTCGACGGCCAACTCACCATCAAAGGCATCTGCGAAATCTACCGCCGCATGCAGAAGCTGGGGTAGGACGGGGGCTAAAGTCGAGCGCGAGCGGCGAACTAGGCAACGCATCGGTCCTATTCCTCAAAAACGAAAATTTTTCAGTTTTGAGGAATAGGCTTTCTGCTACGCCTCGCCGCATAGCCACCTCGCCAGGTCCACGATCTGCACCCCATTGCGGTCCGTGGCCTCGTGATGCGTTCGGGCGAGAATCATCTTGGGGTACGCGTCGCCAATGCTCAGCAGTGGCGAAATCTCGCGTTCAAATGTCTTATCCGAGCTGATGTCGTCGCTCACCTGAATGTAGAGCTTCTCGCTTCGCTTGATTGCTATAAAGTCAATTTCCTTTTTATAGAGCACACCGACGTATACCTCGTATCCGCGGCGCAGCAGCTCGATGGCCACCATGTTCTCGTATACGCGTCCCCAATCCATATCACGTGTACCGAGCAGTGCGTATTTGAACGCGTGGTCTGCCAGGTAATATTTCTCGCCGCTCTTAAGGTATTTTTTGCCGCGAATGTCGTACCGACGAACTTTATAGAAGGCAAACGCATCGCACAGGTACCCCATGTACGTGCCGACCGTCTTGTTCGTAATCTTTAGCCCATCCGCATTTAATGCATCAGTAATGTTGCGTGCCGACGTAATGTTGGAAACGTTGTCCATCATGTAATCGGCAATGCGCAGCAGCGCCGATTCGTTTCTCACGTTATGCCGCTGCACGATATCCCTCACGATGAGCGTTTTAAAGACATTGGAGAGATATTGATAGCGCTGCTCCTGCAGTGGATAAGGGTAAGAGCCGGACATACCGCCGGTTCTCGCGTACTCATCGAAGTCGCGGTCGACATCGCCCTCGTCGCCATAGAGACGATACTCCTCAAACGAGAATGGGAAAACCTCGATCTCGAACGTACGCCCCGTAAAGAGCGTCGACAGATCGCTCGACAGCAAAAAGGCGTTCGATCCGGTAATGAAAATGTCGTACTGCTCGGATGCATGGAGGCTGTTGATCGCGCGTTCAAAGCCGTCGCACATCTGAACCTCATCGATAAGCAGGAAGTTTTGCTTGTCGGACGCTCGATGCTCTTTTACATAGGCGAGCAGGGCATGATATTCGAGCAGGTCCTCGAACTCGTCGAGGTTGTAATTGATATGGATGACATTCGAATTGGACAGATTTGCCTCCACGTAATCGCGGAGGGCCTCGAGCAATTTTGACTTACCGCCACGGCGAATGCCCGTTATGACCTTGATGTCCGGCACGCCAATAAGGCTCGTCAACATGTCCATGTATGACGTTCTATTGATGAGTTTCATTGGCGCCTCCCTGCGGTCTTTTATCGCTATTCCTCAAAAACGAAAATTTTTCAGTTTCGAGGAATAGGCTCTGCAACGAATATACCTCGCAAAAGCCCGAGCTGGCTTAATTCTATTCCTCAAAATCGAAAATTTTCAGTTTTGAGGAATAGGTCCGAGGTGCTACCCCGCAGTCACGCAAAGCCCTCCCCAGCACAGGCCGAAGAGGGCTTCGTTGTCATCGTTGTCTTTGAGCGCGGGCGCCTCGCGTTACAGTCCGCGAATCCGTACGGCCTCAGGCGGAAACTCCTGCTCGCCGGCATCGGTCTTGATGGTCGCGCGACCCCAGATGTCCAGGCCCGCAAACACACCGACCGCAAGCGGCAAGCCGTTGGGCGACACCGCCGCAACTTGGCGACCGAGCAGCGGCACCATATCGAAGTACTCGCCCAACACGGGGGCCAACGGCCCTGCGGCGCCTTGCGGCGTGTTGGCAACAACCGCCCAGGCGTCCACGCGGGCCAGCACGGCGGCGGCCAGCGCCTCGACCAGCGCTTCGTCAGCCACGTCCACACCAAGCTCGCTCAACGCCGAACGCTCAATATCCACCGTCACGGCACCGAACATGCCCGCGGCACCGGCACCGCCGTTCACGGCAACACGCGCGAGCGACGTCTCAAACGCAGGCGCACCGCACACGATATCGCTCGGCCACCGGATACCCACCTTGCCGGCAAGGCCCAGGCCCGGCGTCGACACTGTGCCCACAAGCGCATCCATCATGCCCATCGCGGCCACAAACGGCAGGCCGTGGAAGGCGTGCATATTCACATCCGGACGCACGACCAGCGAAAACGTCAGCGAAGCATCGCCCGCGCTCCACGCGCACCAGCCCGCGGACACGCCCTCGCGGCCCGCGTTACGCGCCGCGTCGAGCTCGGTGCCGGCGGCAACAGCATTCATCTCGATCATCTACATACGCCCCAATTCGCCAACGATATGGCCCACGCGGTCCTCGGGCTCCTTGACCTCGACACCGTTGTAGCGGAAGAACCGCGCCGGGTCGTGCATCAGGTCCTCGAGCGGCACCAGCACAAAGTCGCGCTCGCCAATGAGAGGATGCGGCAGGCGCAGCTTTTTGCCGCCGTGGGTCTCGCCATCCATCCACAGCAGGTCCAGGTCGATGGTGCGCGGGCCGTTGACCTTGGCCTTCTTGGAGCGGTCGCGTCCCAGCTCGGCCTCGATCTTCATGAGCTCGTCGAGCAGCACCAACGGCGCCAGCTCGGTCTTGATCTCGATGACGGCGTTGGCAAACGCGTCCTGGCGCGTCTCGTAGGCCGGCTCGCTCTCGTAAATCTTGGAGGAGTTGGACACGCAGGTGAGTGGAATCTCGGCGATCATCTCGCGTGCGGCGCGAATGTTGTCGCAGCGATGCCCCAGGTTGGAGCCCACGGCCACAAACGCGCGGCGCGGCTGCGGCTTGGCAACCGCCCAGTAGCCGTTCAGGAACTGCGCAAAACCCGCGGCGTCGTGCACGCGCACGATGTTGGCACCGGCCTGGATGGCGCCCAGGCACACGCCAAACGTAGCGGCATCGCGCTCGGCGGCCTCGGTCACGCCCGAGACGGCACCCACAAAGCGCTTGCGCGACACGGCGCACATGAGCGGATAACCCAGTGACGCCATCTTGGCAGTCTCGCGCTGGATGACGATGTCCTCGTTAGCCGACTTACCAAAGCCCGGGCCAGGATCGATGCAGATGCGGTCGCGCGACACGCCGGCATGGATGAGTGTGCGGGCCTGGTCAGACAGAAAGCCCATGACGCGGCGCATGATGGGCGCCGAATCGGGCAGGGTGAAGCGGCGGAGCTGCGAGGTGGGCACGTAGGCTTCCTCGCGGCGGGCGCTGCGGCGCATCATGGCGGCCAGACGGTCATTGGACTCCGATGCGGCCTCGGTGGCTGCGGGCGCGGG
This sequence comes from Collinsella sp., assembly GCA_036302525.1. GTDB lineage: Bacteria > Actinomycetota > Coriobacteriia > Coriobacteriales > Coriobacteriaceae > Collinsella. The sequence continues at coordinate 123,386 of JAXJCG010000017.1, forward strand.
CGCGACGGTCTCGGCGGCAGCAGTCTGCTCGGCGGCGGGCGTCTCCTGCTCGCTTGCAGGCTCGGACGTGGGCTCCGGTTCGCCAAACGGCAACGAGGGCTGCACCACGCCGCCCGGAAGCTTGGCCTCCGACTTAGGCTCACCCAGCAACTTGCCGCGACGGCGGCGAGCCGGCTTCTCGGCCTCACGCGCGGCCTCGGCAGCCGCCTCGCGCGCCTTCTCGGCAACAAACGCCGCTGCCGAGGTATCGAGCTGCACCGTTGCGTGCGTGCGGGTGGGCGCGGCGACCTCGCCGGCATGCATCACGATGATGCCGCAGGTGCTCGTCTTAACAAACTCGACCATCTTGGGATCGGTGAAGCCGGTCACGTCGTTGACGATCGAGGCGCCGCAGCGCACGGCCGCCTTGGCAACCGCCACATGACGCGTGTCGATCGAGACGATGGCGCCCTCCTTGGCCAGCGCGCGCACCACGGGCAGCACGCGGCGAGCCTCCTCGTCGGGGTTGACCGGGGTAAAGCCGGGGCGCGTGGACTCGCCGCCCACGTCGATGATGTCGGCGCCGGCGTCGAGCATCGCCAGGCCGTACTCGATGGCGGCATCCGGGTCGAAGTGCTCCCCGCCATCGCTAAACGAATCGGGCGTCACGTTGAGGACGCCCATGATGCGCGGACGGTCAAAGCTGAGCTCGTACTTTCCGCACCGCCATGTCTTGCTGTCGTTCGCCATGAACATCCTCCTAAAATGCCCACGCCGCCGAGCTTGGGGAGCTGGCGGCGGGGTCGCTTTGCACTCAGTCTTTCTATTGTATCCGCGCGCGCGGGCTAGAACGCAAACGCGGCCGCGATGTCGCAAGAAATCAGCAGGTCGGCATTTGCATCCTGATCGGTGGGAGCAAGGTTGCATATGGCCAGCGTATCGCCGGTAAAGTATCGCGTAAGACCTGCCGCCGGATACACCACGAGCGAGGTCCCGCCCACAATGAGGGTATCGGCCGCGGCGATGGCGGCAACGGCACCGGTCAACACATGCTCGTCGAGCGGCTCCTCGTAGAGCACCACATCGGGCTTAATGCGCCCGCCGCACGCGGGGCACACGGGCACGCCCGCGGCGTCCTCGTGCTCGCGCGAGCAAATCCACTCGGCGCTATAGACCGCGCCGCACGACTGGCAAATGTTGCGATGGACCGATCCGTGCAGCTCGAACACGCGCTGTGAGCCGGCCATCTGATGCAGGCCGTCAATGTTTTGCGTCACCACGGCATTTAGCTTGCCGGCGCGCTCCAGCTCGGCCAGCTTGGTGTGGCAGCGGTTGGGCTTGGCGCCAAGCGCGATCATCTTGGTGCGGTAGAAGTCGAAGAACTCGGCCGGGTGCACCTCGTAAAAGCTATGCGAGAGCATGGTCTCGGGCGGGTAGGCAAACTGTTGGTGATATAGGCCGTCCACGCTGCGGAAATCGGGGATGCCACTCGCCGTGGAAACGCCCGCGCCGCCAAAGAAGACCACGCGCTTGTGGGTGCCGAACAGCTCCGCCAGCGCGGCGGGGGCCTGTTTGGAGTCCGTTATCGCCTGCGTCATATGAGTCCTCCGTCCGTGTCTCCGGGACGGCGGCGTTCGCACTATCACTCGCGGACTCCGCCCCGCTCTTGTTGCGTTAATCTTAAGCCTGCCAACCCCGTCGAAAGGACACCATGCCTCAGACTTACACTTTCGCCTCGTGGAACGTCAACGGCCTGCGCGCCGTGCTCAAAAAGGACCCGAGCTTTATCCAGATCGCGCAAGAACTCGACGTCGATATCCTGGCGCTGCAAGAGACCAAGCTGCAGGAGGGCCAGGTCGATATCGACCTGCCCGGCTATCACCAAACCTGGAGCTACGCCGAGCGCAAGGGCTACTCGGGCACCGCGGTCTTTAGCCGCCAGGAACCGCTGCGCGTACTGCGCGCCGACGCGCTGTTACCCTACGCCGGCGAGGGCGAGGCGGCCGAGCTCGTGGCGCAGGCCACGACCGAGGGCCGCGTCTGCGCGCTGGAGTTCGACAAGTTCTGGTTTGTGGATGTCTACACTCCCAACGCGCAAAACGAACTCGCCCGCATCGACGTGCGCATGGCCTGGGACGATGCCTACCGCGGCTTTTTGAACGCGCTCGAGTGCGAGACCGGCAAACCCGTCGTAACCTGCGGCGACTTTAACGTTGCGCACGAGGAGATCGACCTTAAGAACCCCAAGTCCAACCGCGGCAACGCGGGCTTTTCGGACGAAGAACGCGGCAAGTTTACCGAGCTGCTCAACGCCGGCTTTACCGATACCTGGCGCACGGCTAATCCAGACGTCGAGGGCGTCTACAGCTGGTGGAGCTATCGCTTTAATGCCCGCAAGAACAACGCCGGCTGGCGCATCGATTACTTCTTGGTAAGTGATTCAATCGCCAATACCGTGCGCGACACCGGTATCCGCGGCGATATCTTCGGCAGCGACCACTGCCCCGTCACCCTCACGCTAGAGCTCTAGCCCCAAGTAATTCCTCTAGGGGACAGAGGAAAACAGATCATGTGACCCCTCTCCCCCTATAAGTTGCGGTGGAATAGTTCCTGTTTGGGCAGCAAATAGCCAAAAACGAGAACTATTCCACCGCAAGTTCGTGTGGGAACGCGAAATGCCCTACAGTCCGTATTTCACGACGACACGGTTAATGCGACGGCACCAAGGCTTGTACAAGGCGGCCAAGAACACGCAGGTCGCGAGGCCGTGTGTGATATCGAACGGCACTGCCGTGGCAAGACGCGCCATGGCACCCGCCCACGTGAGCGGTTGAACAAAACCGATAATGTCGTAGGCGTTGATCACAACGCCGTACAGCAAACCCGAAGCAAAGCCGTAGGTCAGCAGCGCCGGCATACGCACGGCGCCATCGGCGCGATCAAAAGCGCCGGCATGCGCCAGCGCACCGCCAACGTATCCCACGAGCCCCCAGGCATACATCTGCCACGGCGTCCACATGCCCTGCCCAAAAAAGAAATTGCTGGTCAGCGCCGCCAACGCACCGACCATAAAGCCGTTACGACGACCGAGTGTCGCCCCGGCGATAATGGCGATGGCACTCATGGGTTTAAAGTCGGGAATGGGCCCAAACAGGATGCGCCCCGCCGCCGCCAGCGCCGCCAGCACCAGCGTGGGCATAATCTGACGCAGGCCTGGACGCGATGCCTCATAGCCCGCAAAGAACAGCGCAAGCACCAACGCCACCACAACCAGCATGGCCAACGCTGCCTGCTCAACACCCGCCAGCAACGCGGCAGCCATCACCGCCGGCACCGCCAACAACAGCGGGATCTCAAGTTTTGTGAGTAGGCGCGAGGCGCGAAAATCCGCCATCCCATCACGCCCTATAGAACACGTTGTCGGCAAAGAAGTCGGCCGGGGACTCCATGCAGGCAATCTCACCGTCAAACATCATGGCAACGTCATCGGCAACCTGCTCGGCAAAATCCAGATCGTGCGTGGCCATGATGACGGTGCCACCAACCTTCGCATGGTCACGCAGGGCACGGGCGATGATGCGGCGGCTCTCCAGGTCCAAGCCCTTCGTGGGCTCGTCAAGCAGCAGCAGCTCGGGGCCGATCAGCAGCAGCTTTGCCAGTGCGAGCAGCTGGCGCTGTCCGCCCGAGAGGTCGTAGGGGTGGCGCGTCTCCAGGCCGTCCAGCCCCAAGCTCGCCGCGCGCTCCCGCGCCACGGTCTCGTCATATCCGCAGGCTGAAGCCCATTCCATCAGCTCGTCGCACACCGTCTCGGCAACCAGCAATGCTTTGGGATTCTGAGGCAGCAACGCCGCCGAGGCCGCTCCGCGCACCATGCGGCCGCGCTGCAGCTTGGCGGTCTTCGCCAGCACCGAGAGCATCGTCGACTTGCCACAGCCGTTTCCGCCCACGACCGCATGAACCGCGCCGGCTGAAAACGTCACATCGAGCCCGCGCAGCACCCAACCGCCCGCGCGATCGTAGCGAAACCAGCCCTCCGACAGGGTGGTAGCCGACCCACCGTGCATTTTTTGGAGTATTCTGCTTCCATCCGTGCGCGGGAAGGCTTCCGAGCCGTTCTTGAGCGACGTTTGCGCCACAAATTCGGACGATTTGTCCAATTCCGAACTTTTTTTCGCGCTCGATACGTCCCCGAGCGGCTCCAGAGAGCCCAAATTGTCCTCACGCCTGCTGAATACTCCTTTATTTGCACATCGGATGGCACCCCACCCCAACATGTCATCGGAAAACAGCGATTCTCGGCGTCCCAAAGAAGCCATATCCGCCACCTCGCGCACGCGACCGTCCTCAATCCGGTACGCACACGTCGCGTATTCGAGCATTGGGCGCGGCTGATGCGTCGCCACAACAACCGTGCAGCCCAGCTCGCGATTCACACGAAACAGCGCGTGCAGGAAATTCTTCTCCGCAACCGGATCAAGCTGAGACGTGGGCTCGTCGAGCAGCAGCACGCGCGGGCGCAGCGCCAGCACAGCCGCCAGCGACAGCAGCTGTTTGCGGCCACCCGAAAGCGTATCGGTATCACGATGAAGCCAGTCCTCCAGACCAAAGAAATAGCTGGTCTCGGCAACACGGCGGCGCATCTCGTCGCGCGACACACCCAGATTCTCTAGGCCAAACGCCATCTCGTGCCACACGGTCTCGCACACAATCTGGTTCTCGGGATCCTGAAACACATAACCCACGCGCTCTGCCGATGCCCGCACGTCCATGTCGGCAACGTTCTCGCCCAGCACGCGCAGTTCGCCAGTGCACTCGCCCGCTGGAGCGATCTCGGGCTTGAGCAGCGACAGCAGCGTCGACTTGCCCGAACCGGTACCGCCAACAAGCAGTGCAAACGCACCTTGGGAAACACGCCAATCAAGCCCCTCGAGCACCGGTGCCTTGACCCCGGGATAGGCAAAACTAAGGCCTCGCACCTCAATCGCCGGCGCGGCCGAGCCATATGCCACACCCGCCGCCGAGCTCCTATCCAACCGAGCCATCAGCCAAACCTCTTCTCATCAATCGCGTGCGACGCGCAAGGCAGCATCATCCAGGCAGCGTACACGACATAGCCCAGCCACGGCGCCGGCACCGATAGTTGCGGGTAAAACGAATACTGCATCGTCGCAGTCCACGCCACTGCCGTCGTGGCCATGCCAAACAGCGCAAGTCCAACCAGCGCGGCAACATCGCCGCGCCCCAGCCGATACCGCGCGTACGTCGTGCGACGCGTCGCGGCGCCCCACCCGCGCGAGCGCATGGCATCCGCGCGCTCAAGCGAATCTTCCATGCCCCAGCCCATCAGTACGCTCGATGCCCGCAGGCGCGATCGCACGGGATCGGTGGGCGCACGCCCCGGCACATCGATCGCGTCCTGTACCGCCAGCACCGTGCGGCCGCGGCGCAAAAACTGTGGGATAAGCCGCATGCACATCGAAATCATGAGCGCGATCACCGGCGCAGCGTTGCCCAACAGCGCGAGCACCTTGTCGTATTCGAGCATCGACGCCGCGGCCTCAAACCACAGCACGCTCGCCACAAACAGCCCGCCCATGCACAGGCCGTAAACCATGCTCTCCAGATACACCGCACGCATGCCAATACGAAACAGCTCCGTCGAACCCGAAGCGCTAAACAGTGGATTGACCAGCGCGATAATCAAAATCACCGGCAGCTGCCAGCGAAGTGCGCCCAGCGTGCGGGCAGCCCCACGCATCGCAAATCCATACGCCAGCCCGCCCGCAAGCGACAGCGCGATCAGCACCGGTTGCATCGAGAACATGGTGAGCCCCAGCGTCAGCACTATATAGAGTGCCGGCACCGCCGGATGCGACATCGAGAATGCCGCGACGGGCTCGCCGCCAAACTCCTCTCGCATGATATCCATGGGCACCCCCATCCCCTCGCTCAAACGACAGCTCCGCAATACCGCCAACGCCGCCCGCGAGCGGCGCAAACGCCACGCCGGCGGCGCAAGCCTCAACCGCCGCAAACCAATCGTTACGCGCTCATCATATGCCTGCGGTATCATATTGCGCCGTGTATCGTTTCCAAACACACGTCTCTATAACGTAACAGGAGATCACATGGACGCAACCGCAATTATCCTCGCCGCCGGCGAGGGCACCCGCATGAAGTCGAACCACTGCAAGGTTTCGCACAAGATCCTGGGCAAGCCCATGGTCCAGTGGATCGTCGACGCCACCATCAAGGCCGGCTGCAGCCGCGTCGTGGTCGTCATCGGCAGCCACGCCGACGAGATGCGCGCCCTCATCGATGGCGCCTATGCCAACAGCGCCACCAAGGTCGAGTGCGTCGAGCAGACCGAGCGCCTGGGCACCGGCCACGCCGTCAAGGTCGCGCTCGAGGCCTGCGGCATCACGCAAGGCCCCGTCGTCGTGCTCAACGGCGACCTGCCGCTCATCACCGCCGACACCGTCGCCAAGTTCGCGCAGACCGTCGCCACCGGCGAGCTCGCCTGCACCGTCATGACCATGACCCCGCCCGATCCCTTTGGCTACGGCCGCATCAAGCTGGGCGCCGATGGTCAGATCGAGCGCATCATCGAGCAGAAGGACTGCACGCCCGAGCAGGCCGCCACGCTGCTGGAGTGCAACGCCGGCTGCTACGCCTTCGACGGCGCGCAGCTTGCCGCCCACATCAACGAGATCGGCAACGACAACGCACAGTCCGAGTACTACCTGCCCGACATGCTCGAAATCCTCAAGGGTCACGGCCAGGCGGTCTCCATCTTCCACTGCGACGACTACCGCGACGGCCTGGGCGTCAACAGCCGCATCCAGCTCGCGCAGCTCACCGCCATCGCGCGCGACCGCATCAACGAGCACTGGATGGCCGAGGGCGTCACCTTCATCGACCCCACGCAGGCCTGGATCGGCCCCGACGCCACCATCGGCCGCGACACCGTCGTGTGGCCGCAGACGCACCTGATCGGCCACGTCACCGTGGGCGAGGAGTGCCAGCTCGGCCCCAACAGCCGCCTCACCGACACCACCGTCGGCAGCGGCTGCATCATCGATGAGACCATCGCCATCGAAGCCGTCATCGAGAACGGCGTCGACTGCGGCCCGCGCGCCTACCTGCGCCCGGGCACCCACATGCTCGACGGCTCCAAGGCCGGTACGCACGTGGAGATTAAGAAGTCCACGATCGGCGAGGGTTCCAAGGTGCCTCACCTGTCCTACATCGGCGACACCACCATGGGCTCCGGCGTCAACGTAGGCGCGGGCTCCATCACCTGCAACTACGACGGCGTCCACAAGCACAAGACCGTCATCGGCAAGGATGCCTTCATCGGTTCTGACACCATGATGGTCGCGCCCGCCCAGATTGGCGACGGTGCGCTCGTGGCCGCCGGCTCCGTCATCACCGAGCCGGTCCCGGCCGACGCACTCGGTCTGGGCCGCGCCCGTCAGGTAAATATTGAGGGCTGGGCCGCCGATTATCGCCGCCGTCTGCACGAGGACGACGAGGCATAACGTTTCGCCAAGCACAAAAGGAGCTGTTCCATGGGGACGGCTCCTTTTTCTATCGTGACCTGCGCGACCGGATGAGTGGTCGGTTCGTGTCCGTTGACGGTAAAGACGTTATCAAGACCCGATTAACCCCGCCGCACGGTTACAATGCAAAAAGGCATCTATATGGCATTCGATGTATAAAGGAGAAGGGTAATGCCGATTAATGATCCCGAGAAGTCGGAGAATATGCGCAAGTCCATCCGCGTGTATTCCGGTTCCTCCAACCGTCCCCTCGCTCAGAAGATCGCTGAGTACCTTGGGGTCGAGCTTTCGGGCCTTACGCTAAAGCAGTTCGCCAACGGTGAGATTTACGCCCGCTACGACGAGACCGTCCGCGGCGCCGACGTCTTCCTGATTCAGTCCGTGGCCGGCGGCAACGTCAACGACATGCTCATGGAGCTGCTCATCGCCACCGACGCTGCCAAGCGCGCATCCGCCCGCTCCATCACCGCCGTTATCACCCACTACGGCTATGCCCGCCAGGACCGCAAGGCCGGCCCGCGCGAGCCCATCACCGCCCGCCTCGTCGCCAACCTGCTCGAGCGCGCCGGCGTCGACCGCATTATCACCCTCGACCTGCACCAGGGTCAGATCCAGGGCTTCTTTGATATCCCGGTCAACCACCTGTCCGCACTGCCGCTGTTTGGCCAGTACTACAACGACATGCACTTCGACACCGACAACCTGGTTGTCGTCTCCCCCGACGTGGGTCGTGCCAAGGCCGCCAAGAAGCTGTCCGACATGCTCGGCTGCGACCTGGCCATCGCCCACAAGGGCCGTCCGCGCCACAACGCCGCCGAGGTCATGGGCATCATCGGTGACATCAAGGGCAAGACCTGTGTCATCAACGACGACATGATCGACACCGCTGGCACCCTGTGCGCCAACGTCAAGGAGCTCAAGGCTATGGGCGCTGGCGACATCTACGTCTGCGCCACCCACGGCATCTTCTCCGGTCCGGCCATCGAGCGCCTGAACGACGCCCCGATCGTCGAGTGCGTCGTCACCGACGCCATTCCCGTCGAGGTCGGCGGCAAGATCAAGACCATCTCGGTCGCCGAGGAGTTCGCTCAGGCCATCTCCGCCGTTTACCACGAGGAGCCCGTCTCCACGCTCGTCGGCGGCGACTTCGCGCTGTAATCCAGCGTGCATCTCATCATCTTTGGTGTTTTTAAAGGGTCGGAAGCTCGCTTCCGACCCTTTTCTATCCCTCGCCAACCTTCCCTGGACAATTAGTTCAGATACGTATTTTTTAAGGCTCCAAAGGGCCGTTCGGAGCCTTCTGAGCTCCCCGGCGGATGCCATACCGTCCAAAGCTCATCGTTTTCGAGTACAGCCGCTGCATTTTTATCCTCAAATCGCCCTCAAAGGCCCTTAGAAACGCCTCGAACGCCCGCCGCCTTATACGTATCTGAACTAACTGTCCAGTAGATATCGTCAACCTTCGCGGCAGAGCTCAATTTCCTGTAATCCCCTCGACCGATTCCACCGATTTCATAACGCCCAGCCGTTCGTGGCGCGCAGCGCCCCGCTGAGCGAAAAGAACGGTATGGCGGTCGCATTCTGCCTCCAACTTAGTACGTTATAGCTATGACGACCGTGATTTCACATTTCTCCGCCCTCCGCGCAATTCGTCGCGCACGACGGGCGTACTCTGCCCTACCCTGGGACTTCGTTGATAGTGAACAGCAAGCACAGGCCTTGGCTAGCTGCATTCCCAATAATGACGCAATCGACTTTGGCGCACTTTCGATACTCGATGCCTGGAATGAAGATGATTCCGAACTGCTCGATCTTCTCGTTTCAGACGAAGACAACAGACGCCCCGACAAGCGACTTCTTCAGCATATTCTCTCCGCTCCGCTTCCTGAAGGTGCAATTATGCACGTCGAGGCCGACATCTACGCAACGTCTCCCGCCGTGACAGCCATGCTTTGTTCCAAAAATGAATCAGTCGCCAAAACCTTGATGCTTCTCATGGAACTGCTCGGAACCTACTCCCTTCCTCCCGGGGCAACATACCCCATTGCCCATGACGACATCTGGCCCAAGGGCGATGGCTGCGCGGCGACGGGCGATCTTGATTGCCTGGGCAACCAGTCGGTGGCCGAGCAACAGAACGAAACCCGCTATGAACAGGCACACTACAAATGCGAGCCCGCCACGACCATCGAAGAGCTCGAGGCGGTCGCACGGTTCGCCAAAAGTAGCTCGTACGCCTCGTTTCGCACGGCCGTTAAACTCGCCCGGGCCGGATCCGCATCCCCAGCCGAATCCCTAATGTTTGCCGTTCTCGGAGCGCCCATGCGCTTTGGCGGATTCGGATGTTGCAGCCTGCCCATGGGAGGCCTGCTACTCAACTATCGAATCGACTTCGACACTCTTGCGGTCAACATGTCCTCCGGCATCCCTTACGCCATCTGCGACCTATATTGCCCGGCCGCCGGAGTCGACAACGAATACAACGGAATTGGGCATGAGCTTCAAAACGCTCGCATCCACGATGGCAATCGAAATAATGGCCTCAAGGCAATGGGCATCCACGTCCTGGTTATCAATCGCGACCAAATGAAAGACCTTGTTGCACTCGAAGCCTTCGCCCAAACGATGCATCGACTCGCGGGAGTCCGATTCCGATACCGTATCAAGGGCTATCGCAAGCGTCAGGCCGCTTGGCTCAACGCCCTGCGGGCCGGAATCGGCCTTGCGCCGGTCTAAACGGCGAATCACCCGTGCACCGTCGAGCAGGGCTGGACAGTTAGTTCAAATACGTATAAATGGACACATTGAATTAGGCTGTTTTGCAGTTATCTCTATACCATTCGCCCTATTTGAAGGCAGGGTAGACTTCAAAACAGCGTCATATGGACTAACTAAAGCTCCAAAACAACGTATCGGCATTAAATCGAGCAATTCGAGTTCTCAGAACTTATACGTATCCGAACTAACTGTCCACCTCTGATTTCGACGGCCGTCCAAACGCCCCTAAACGCCCTCAATTGCCCTCCATTTGACAGCGGCAACAGGGTCGCTCACCATAGCAGGCGACAAATCAACGAAAGGATGAACATGGCAGCTGCACAGCCGCTTAAGATTCGCATGGTTGCCGGACTTGGCAACCCTGGCGATGAGTATGCCGAAACCCGCCACAACGCCGGCTTCAAGGCGATCGACGAGTTGGCCCGTCAGGCCGGCGTCACGTACTGGAAAAACCAGGCCGGTGCCGAGGTCGCGCTCATCAACATCAACGATCCCGAGGAAGAGGGCGGCAAGCGCCAGATTGTGCTGGTCAAGCCGCAGTCGTACATGAATACCTCGGGCGGTCCCATCTCCAAGCTCTGCCGCGAGTACAAGATCAAGGCCGAGGAGCTGCTCGTAATCCACGATGAGCTCGATATTCCCGCCGGCGACGTGCGCGTTAAGGTGGGCGGCGGCCACGCCGGTCACAACGGCCTGCGTTCCATCATCGACAAGATGGGCAGCCGCGACTTCAGCCGCATCCGCACCGGCATCGGCAACCCTCCCGGCAAGATGGCCGTCGCCGACTACGTGCTTAAGCAGCTGCGCGCCCGCGAGGCCGAGGATTTCCAGGACACCTGCGCCCGCGCGGCCGACGCCGCCGGCCTGGCGATCGTGCATGGCGTGATCTATGCCCGCGATCACGTAAACGGCGCCGCCTCCGCCAACGGCAAGCACTAAAACCTACCATTTAGGGATGTTTATTTTGGCAGGTTTTACCTGCGGAAACGCCCCAACCGCAGCATCGCAATCAACCGCTCGCCGCCATACACACATAACACCCCAAGGGGGCCGGCCTCATCACAACCCGAGGCCGGCCCCCTTGCCGTTTTACCCTCTAAAACTGACCAAAATAAACCTGCCCCTATTTGGTAGGCCGAAGTGGATAAACCCTGCCCCCAACCGCCGAAGACACACGTAAGCGACATGTCCATGAGGGTATAATTTGCACCGTATGTCTGCACAACGCCTGTGCGCGTACGGTTTTATTCGGGCTACCGTCCATTTCCGTGGAGGCACGGTTCGGCGGCCCTAACAAGAGAGGGGTTCTATGTATAAGATCCTGGAGAAGACGCAGTTCTCGGAGAAGGTGTTCAAGTTCCGCATCGAGGCGCCCGCAATCGCCAAGCATGCGCACGCTGGACAGTTCCTCATGGTCCGCGCCAACGAGACGGGCGAGCGCGTCCCGTTTACCCTGGCCGGCTGGAACGGTGACGAGGGCTGGGTCGAGTTCATCTTCATGGTGATCGGCAAGACCACCGAGATGCTTTCCACCTACGAGGCCGGCGAGTCGCTGCGCGACGTCGTGGGCCCGCTGGGCGTTCCCACCGAGATGGCCGAGGGCCCCTGCGCCGTCATTGGCGGCGGCGTCGGCCTGGCAATTGCCTTCCCGGTCGCCAAGCACCTGGTCGAGACCGGTCACGAAGTTCACGCCATCATGGGCGCCCGCACCAAGGACCTCCTGCTCATGGAGGACCAGTTCCGCGAGCTCCTCGACGAGGACCACATCCACATCACCACTGACGACGGCTCCTACGGCGAGCAGGGCGTTGTCACCGCTCCGTTGGAGCGCCTGCTGCAGGACAAGGCCGTGAGCCAGGTCTTCTGCGTCGGCCCCGTTCCGATGATGAAGTTCTCGACCCTCACCGCCCAGAAATACGACACCCCCATCACCGCGTCCCTCAACCCCATCATGGTTGACGGCACCGGTATGTGCGGCTGCTGCCGCGTCGAGGTGGGCGGCGTGACCAAGTTCGCTTGCGTCGACGGCCCCGACTTCGATGCCACCCTGGTCGACTGGGATGACCTTCGTGCCCGCCAGGCCGCTTACCGTTCCGAAGAGGGCGAGTCCCTCAAGGCCTATGAGGAAAAGAGCTGCGCATGCCACTAGTTAACGGTCGTTTCGTTGCCGATATGAAGTCGCCCCGCACCCCCGATAACGAGGAGCCGGCTGCCGAGCGCGCCTGCGACTTCCGCCCCGTCGACAAGGGCTTCACCGAGGAGATGGCGCTGGCCGAGGCCGAGCGCTGCCTCAACTGCAAGAAGCCGTTCTGTGTTGAGGGCTGCCCCGTCAACATCAACATCCCCCGCTTTATCGAGCAGATCCGCGCGAAGGACTTCGGCGGCGCTCTCGATACCATCCGCGAGGACTCCATGCTTCCCGCCATCTGCGGCCGTGTCTGCCCGCAGGAGAACCAGTGCGAGGGTAAGTGCATCCGTGGTAAGAAGTCCGAGCCCGTGGCCATCGGCCAGCTCGAGCGCTTCCTGGGTGACCGCCCCGAGCTCGCCTCCACGCCCAAGATGGCCCCCAAGAACGGTAAGAAGGTCGCCGTCGTCGGCTCCGGCCCGTCCGGCATCACCTGCGCCGGCGAGCTCGCCCGCAACGGCTTTGACGTCACCGTCTTTGAGGCCTTCTTCACCGGCGGCGGCGTGCTGGTCTACGGCATCCCCGAGTTCCGTCTGCCCAAGGCAGTCGTCAAGCGCGAGATTGACGGCCTGGAGGACATGGGCGTCAAGTTTGAGTACAACTCCGTCGTGGGCAACATGGCCACGGCCGAGGAGCTGTTCGAGCAGGGCTTCGACGCCATCTACGTGGCGACCGGCGCTGGCCTGCCCAAGTTCCTCAACGTCCCCGGCGAGAACCTGCCCAACGTCTTCTTCGCGAACGAGTACCTCACCCGCGTGAACCTGATGAAGGCCAACAAGTTCCCCGAGTACGACACCCCCACCAAGCACGGCAAGAACGTCGTTGTCTTTGGTGGCGGCAACGTGGCTATGGACGCCGTCCGTACCGCCAAGCGCCTGGGCGCCGAGCACGCCATCATCGCCTACCGTCGTACCGAAGACGAGATGCCCTGCCGTCGCGCCGAGCTGCACCACGCTAAGGCCGAGGGCGTCGAGGTTCTGCCGCTCGTCTCCCCGCTCGAGTTTGTCGCTGGCGAGGACGGCTCCGTGTGCGCCGTCAAGGTCCAGAAGATGGAGCTCGGCGAGCCTGACGAGTCCGGCCGTCGTCGCCCGGTGCCCATCGAGGGCGCCATCGAGGAGATCCCCTGCGACGTCGCGATCTCGGCTATCGGCACAAACGCCAACCCCTTCGCAAAGAAGATCGGCGGCAAGATGGAGCTCAACAAGTGGGGCTACATCGTCGCCGACGAGGAGACCGGCCAGACCACCGATCCCCGCATCTGGGCCGGCGGCGACATCGTCACCGGTGCCGCTACGGTCATTCTGGCGATGGGCGCCGGCAAGAAGGCCGCCGCTTCGATCACCAAGAGCTTGCTGGGCGAGTAATCACCTACAGCGCTAGCCATCAAACGGCAAAGTCCCCGTCGAGCACACGCCCGGCGGGGACTTTTTCTATACCGGCCGCCCAAACCACCACAAAGGTGCCTGTCCCCTTTGTAGTGGTTTTGGTCGGCTAGCCTTCGAGCTGCGCCACTTTGTAGCGGTAGGCTGCGGCGATGACATCCTTGCAGCCTTCGCGGCCCAGCTTGGCGCGGTTGACGACGATGTCCTTGCCGCTCGTCATCTTCCACTTTCCGGCGCTGTAGCGCTTATAGAACGCCTCGCGCGCCTTCTGCTGCTGCTTGACCAGCTTGGCGCCCTTCTTTTTGTTGAGGCCGCGCTTCTTGCGCACGATCTCGACGCGGTCCTCAAAGGGCGCAGTCACCAGCACGGCGATGTGATTGGGGTTGTTGCGCAGCAGATAATCGGACAGACGGCCTTCGATAATGCAGCTCTCGGTCTCACCCAGATCCAAAATCACCTGGCTCATCTTTTGGAACAACTTGTCCGAGTACGAACGCGCATCGTAGCGGTCGGGCAGAAACGCCATGTTCTCCACGGCCAGACGCTCGTCGTAGGCGGCCATCTTGTCGAGCGACTCGCCCGCGCGCAGCGAAGCACGCACCAGCAGCTCGTTATCGTACAGCGGAATCCCCAGCTCATCGGCGAGGATACGACCAATCTCGTGGCCCTCGGCGCCAAAGTCGCGCGCGATGGTAATGACCACAGGACTCTTCTTATTCTCCAGATCGCTCATCGCGATTCCTTTCTAACAAATGAGAAATAGGCGATTCCTGATTCCCATTTTGTCACTTACGACCGTCCTGGTTTCCCAAGTGCGGCAGATTGCCCCGAAAGAGGAGCGCCGCGTACTAAATGTACGCAAGCGACGATTGAGGGGCAAGGTGCCGTGCTTGGGGAAGCAGGACTATGCGGCCACGATGCGGCGTTGATATGCTCGGACCAGCAACGAGATACCAAAGTTGAGCACAAAGTACATCGCAAATACCAGGCCGTAGAGCATAAGCACCTGCGACAGGTCGATCGCATGGGCCATCACGACGTTTGCCGTGTACATGAGCTCGGCCACGTTAATGCCCGAAAGATACGAGCTGTCCTTGATGACAGTCGTGCACTGGCTAAACAGCGCCGGAATGATCGTCTTAAACGTCTGCGGCAGAATGATATAGCGCATGGTGGCAAAGAAGCCAAAGCCCTGGCTCTGCGCCGCCTCAAACTGGCCGCGCGGAATCGAGTTGAGGCCGCCGCGCACAATCTCGGCCATAACAGCGCTAGTAAACAGCGTAAAGGCGATGGTCGAAATCACAATGTCCAAACCCTGCACCGTAAAGTAGATAAACAGAATCCACAACAGGTTTGGCGTGCAGCGGAACAGTTCAATATAGGCGCTCACCAAAATACGGAACGGGCGGGGCGCATAGCTCTTAACGAGCGCCAGCACCGTGCCAAAGATGAGCGAGAAAAAGATCGACAGCGCCGAGACCTCGATCGTCTTAACAAAGCCGCCCCAAATGTAGAGCAGGTTGGTCGCGTTGAAGATTTCCATGCGCTAGGCCTCCTCTACGTTGTCGAGCCCCAGCTCGGCCAGGCTCACGCCGCGCGGACGCTCCTTGGAGCGGCGCTCGAGCCACTGCACCAGCATGGCGAGCGGAAAGCAGATGATGAAATACATAAGGCAGCAGACGATGTATCCCTGCAGGTAACCGTACAGACTCACAAAGTTGTCGGAACGGTACATAAGGTCGCCGCCGGCCACAAGCGCCAGCACCGACGTGTTCTTGACCAGGTTGAGCGCCTGGTTACACAGCGGTGGCAGAATGATCTTGAATGTCTGGGGCAGCACGATGTACCAGTACGCCTGCGCACGGGTGAAGCCCTGGCTCTGGGCCGCCTCCATCTGACCGCGCGGAACTGCCTCGATACCAGTGCGGATGACCTCCGAAATGTAGGCCGCGTGATACAGGCCCACGCCCAAGAAGCCCAGCACGAACGGCGCGATGCGCACCGGCTGGTCGGCACCGGTTATGGCCTGCAAAAACTGCGGACCGGCCATGTACATAAAGAGCACCTGCACGGGCAACGGGGTGTTCTGGTAAAACTCCACGTACACGCGGCTTATGGCGCGCAGCACGCGCGAGCGAGTGGTAGAGAACACGCCCAGCAGCGTGCCCAGCACCAGCGACAGCAGCAGGCCGGCAACGACCACCTGCAGCGTCACGCCAAAGCCCTCCCAGAAGGGCCCCATGTTTTGAAATGTCGTCGACCAACGGTCGGCGTCAAATAATCCTTCGAGCATTTGATTCCTTCCTTGGACGATGCGCCTATACAAGACCCCAGGTCTTGACCTCTTGGTCGAGCCAGCCGTCGGCCAGGCGATCGCAAATCACCTGATCGACCACGGCCGAAAGGTCGCAGCCCTTCTTGGTCGCCACGCCGTAGCCCTGCTCGCCAAACTTGACCTCGGGCTGCAGCAGCTCAACGGTCTCGTTCATGTAACCGGCCAGCGTGGAGCGGTCCATGGCAAAGACGTCGATATTGCCGGCATCGAGCGAACTCTTGATGATGGGATAGCCGCTAAAGGCCCTAAACTCGGGCTTGCAGCTAAAGCCATTGTCCTTAATCATCTGCTCGATCAGGCCCTGCGTGGTAGCACCCTGGCTCACGCCAATGACCTTGCCGTCCAGGTCCTCAATCGAGGTAAAGCCCGAACGCTTCTTGACCATGAGTCCCACGTAGTCGGTGCGGTACGGCGTCGAGAAATCCCAGCTCTTCTTGCGCTCGTCGGTGATGGTGTAGGTCGCCGCGACCACGTCAAGCTGGCCGTTATCGATCAGCGGGCCGCGCGTCTTGGGCGTTACGTCGGTAAACTCGACAAGCTCCTGGGCACGGGCCTCCTTGTAGCTCACGCCAAAGACGGCAGCGGCGATTTGGTAGCACAAATCGACTTCCATGCCCTCAAAGCGGTCCTTGGCGGTGTCGTAATAACCGTAGCCGGGAACGTCCTTCTTAACGCCGGCATTCAGATGGCCGCGCGACTTGATGGCCGCAAGCTTGGACCCCTTGTCGGAGTCCTCGCCGCTGGTGGAGTTGCCGCAACCGGTAAGCGCGGTCCCCGTCAGCGCGAGCATGCCGGCGCCAGCCAGCTGCAAAAAGTGACGGCGCGACACGGCCGCCCTCGTCATATCCGTCATGTCCATCACCGCGCCTAGTGCAGAATCTTGGACAGGAACTCGCGGCAGCGCGGGTTCTCGGGATTATCGAAGAAGTGCTCGGGCGTGCCCTCCTCCAGAATGCGGCCGTCCTCCATAAAGATGACGCGGTCGGCCACCTGGCGCGCAAAGCCCATCTCGTGCGTCACGCAGATCATGGTGATGTCCTCCTGCGCGAGCTCAATCATAACGTCCAGAACCTCCTGGACCATCTCGGGGTCGAGCGCCGAGGTCGGCTCGTCAAACAGGATGATGGGCTGCTTGGTGCACAGGGCACGGGCGATGGCGATGCGCTGCTGCTGACCGCCCGAGAGATTCTGCGGATACTCGCCGGCCTTATGCGCCATGCCGACGCGCTTGAGCGCGGCGATGGCGATCTCGGTCGCCTCCTCCTTGCTCTTCTTTTGCAGCTTGATGGGCGCGAGCGTCAGATTACCCAGCACCGTCATGTTGGGATACAGGTTGAACTGCTGAAACACCATGGAGCTATACTTGCGAGCCATCTCCAGGTGGTTCTTTTTGGTGAGCGGCGTACCGTCGATGACGACCTCGCCCGACGTGGGCTCCTCCAGATAATCGACGCAACGGATGAGCGTCGACTTACCCGAGCCGGAAGGCCCGATCATTACGAGCTTCTCGCCGCGTTTGACGGTGAGGTTGATATCTTTGAGCACATGCAGGTCGCCAAAGTACTTGTTGAGATGCTTGATCTCGATCATGTCTGCCATGAATGTCCCTTCCCTGCGTTTACACGAGTTGAACTATTGTACGGAAAGAACCACGTTTCCGTAGCCCACACTACATTCCCGTAAAGAACCCGCAACCTTTAACCCACTCATTGGGGACAGGCTTAAATGAGTACCCGCTCATTGGGCACTCATTTAAGCCTGTCCCCAATGAGTACCCAATGAGTACCTAGCTCATCAAAAAGGGGCGTGACCATTGCGGTCACGCCCCCTCAACATCAACTATGTACCGCTCGGCACTTACGCAAGCTTTGCGCCGACAATCTTTGCCGCAGCCGGCTTATCGAAGTTGCCGCCAGTGGCCTTGCCCAGAGCGCCCATGACCTGGCCCATCTGCTTCTTAGAGGTCGCACCCAGCTCGGCGATGACCTGCTCGATCAGGGCCTCGAGCTCCTCACCCGAAACCTGCGCGGGCAGCAGGCTCTCCAGAATCTTGACCTGCTCGGTCAGGTTGTCGGTACGCTCCTGGTCGGTACCGGCCTTAATGGACATCTCCAGCGTCTCGCTCGTCTGCTTAATCAGACGCTTGATCATGCTGTTGACGTCTTCCTCGGTCACATCGCGACGCTCGTTGACCTCGATGTTCTTCACCTCGGCCTTAACCTGGCGAATGATGGACAGGCGAACCTTGTCCTTGGCCTTCATGGCCGCAATCATTTCCTTCTGCAGCTCTTCGTTGGTCATCTGCATATCCTCCTCAATAGCATGGGCGGCACTCACGCGGGCACCGCCCCATGATTACTTAGTCGTCGACGCGTCGTCGGTCGAACTCTTGGTGACGCCCTTCAGGCTGACGTTGTACGGCACGTCCTTGGGCATGGGGTTAACGGTGATGTCGGCGTCCTTCTTGTACTGCTCCAGCCACTCGCTGTACGCGCTGCTTGCCGCCTGCGTCTTCACCACGTTGGAGACGTACTTCTTGATGTCCTTGGGCACCTGCTTAATGTCATCGACCTGATTATCGACATGAAAGTAGTCGGTGCACTTGATGATGTGATAACCATAGGTCGACTCAACGACGTCACCCACATCGCCCTTGTTGAGCCCCTCGAGCACCGTCTGGTAGCTGTCGACGAAGGTAGTGAGCTTATCCCAACCCACATCGCCCTTCTTCTCCCTGGAGCTGGTGTCGTCGGAATACTGCTTCACGGCGTCCTCAAAGCTCAGCTCGCCGGAGTTGATTTTGTCCAGGCACTCCTGCGCCTTGGCCTTGGCGGCGGCCTTGTCCTCGTCAGATGCGTCGGAATCGACCTTGATCAGGATATTCGACGAACGACGGGCATCGTTGTAGTTGGACAGGTTCTCGTTGATGTAATCGACAATCTCGCTGTCCTTGGGCTTGCTGGTGGGTGCCACGGCATCCTTGAGCTTCTGCTGCGCCAGGCTCTCCTTGAGCGAATCCTTGTAGGTGTCCTCGGTGTAGCCGTAGGTCTTGAGAGTCTTCTTAAAAGTCTTGGCGCCGCCCGCGCTCTTGCACGCGTCCTTCCAAGCCTTCTCGACCTCCTCGTCCGACACCGTCACGCCGTTCTCCTTCTGCGCCTGTTGAAGCAGGATCTGCTGCGTGTAGGAGTCGATGAGCTGCTTGCGGTACTTCTTGGGTGTGAGGTCATTGTCGACCAGGTACTGTGCCCAGTCCTTGTCCTTGGTGTAGCCGTAGGACGTACGCATGCTCATGATCTGCTTGGTCACGGTGTCCTCGGTGAGGTTGGTGCCGTTGATAGTGGCAGCCACACCGCCGGTGAGCTTATAGCCCGAGCCGGCGCTTTCGGTCTGCGACATCAGGCCGGAGCACGCCATGGCCGAAACGGAGAGCAGCATCGCCAGCACGCCGATGACCACCAGGACAATCTTGACGGTCTTGGACACATAGGTCTTGCGCTGCTTCTTGCGAGAGCTGGAGGCGACGCGGAACCGTTGCTCGGGCGTCGGCGCGACCTCGGGGTTCTTTTTCTTATTTGCCATGTTTGGCCTTTCGCATCACGAATCGAACAAACGCCATTGTGTCACAACGCAGCCCCCGCGGCACACCTGGTGCATGGGGGACAGGTTAATCTGCACCATTTTGGTGCAAAGGGGACAGATCTGGCAGCCGGCAGTTAGGGACGTTCCTTTTCTGCCGGCAGTTAGGGACAGTCCCCAAGTGCCGGCCCTAAAAGTGGCGGCGGATGGCGTCGACCATGCCTTGGCACGTGGTCTGGCCGAGCACATCGGCTGCAGCGTCGGCGTCCATAAAGATATTCATGAGCGCTTGCAGAGCCTCGACCTGGCCGCCCGGCTCGGCAATACCCAGATTGATGATGATCTGCGCCGGCACGGGGGCGCCCATGCCTGCCATTGCGCTGAACGTCACAGGTGTGGCGGGCTTTACCACCGCGATATAGGGCTTGGCCACAAATCCCGGATCGGTATGCGGAATGGCGATGTTTGCCGCCGGCATAGCGAGACCCGTGGGATAGGCGTCCTCACGCGTGCGGACGGCGTCGAGCCAACCGGGCGCAATGTAGCCGCGCGGAGCGAGCTCACCCTCGAGGCGCGCAAACACCTCGCCCGGCGTCGCGCACTCCCAATCAAAAAACACCAGCTCAGGCGTAAACAGCGCTTCGTTATCCGCCATGCGCTCACCTCTCTCACCTAGTCACCTGGGACGTTCTTAAACGACTAGTCATTCAAGAACGTCCCCGATGACTACCTAAAACAAAGGATGGCCACTTGCGCCTTGGCGCCAATGACCACCCTGACTACTCGGCTAAATTGTACTGTGCGCCACTAGCCGCGAGGCGCATCAATTGCGACCTTGCCGTTCTCCAGCACGTGAACGCGACCGTCGGCGAGCATTTGCACGACCTCGGGATACAGCACATGCTCGATCGCGTGGATGTGCTCCTCAAGCGTGTCGACGTCCCAGCCCTCCTCAACAGCCAGCGCACGCTGGGCGATGATGGGGCCGTTGTCGTAGATCTCGTTGGCAAAGTGCACGGTCACGCCGGTCACCTTGACACCGCGAGCAAACGCATCGTCGATCGCATGGGCACCGGTAAAGCTCGGCAGCAGCGCGGGATGCAGATTGACCACGCGATTGGGGAATGCCGCCAGCAGCGGCGTGTGCACCATGCGCATGTAGCCGGCCATGACCACATACTCGCAACCGCGCTCGAGCAGCTCGTGCGCAATAATCTCGTCGGCGGCGATGGGGTCGGCGTAGACATCCTTGGACAGCGTGAGCGTCTGGATACCCGCACGCTCTGCGCGCTGCAAACCCTTGGCCGAAGGGCGGCTCGACACCACGAGCTCAATCGAAGCGTTGAGCTCGCCGGCGGCGATCAGGTCGATCAACGCCTGCAGGTTGGTACCCGAACCGCTGATGAGCACACCGATCTTGAGCGGCTCAGCCGTATCGGTACCGGTCGGACGGGTGTAGGGCACAAAACCAAGACCCTCACTAGCGGCCATCTGCTCGTTAGCGCTCATCGGAGTACACGACCTTACCGGAGCCCTCGACGCACTCGCCAACGCGGAACGGCTTCTCGCCCAGCGCGACCAGAGCCTCGGTCACCGCGGTCTCATCCTCGGGAGCGACGATCAGGCACAGGCCAACGCCCATGTTGAAGGTCTTGCACGCCTCGTTGGGCGCAAGCTCGGCCTGGCGCGACACATAGGTGATGACGGGCGGAACGTCCCAGCCCATCTCGGCGCCGTTGCGGGTGACCACAGCGTCGACGTCGTCGGCAAGCGCGCGGTTGAGGTTCTCGGTAATACCGCCGCCGGTGATGTGGGCAATGGCATGAACGTTGGCGCCACCGCGGAGCAGCTCCAGAATCGGCTTGACGTAGATGCGCGTAGGAGCCAACAGGGCGTCTGCCAGCGATGCACCGCCGAGCTCCTCGAGTGGACGGCTCAGCTCCTCGGCCTTAGCGGCGGCCTCGGGCGTGCCCGGCTTGATGCCGTCGACGCCGATGACCTTGCGCACGAGCGAGTAGCCGTTGGAGTGCACGCCGGTGGAAGGCAGGCCCAGGATCACATCGCCGGGGCGAACGTTCGCGGGGTCGAGCATCTTGGGACGGTCGACGACGCCCACGGTAAAGCCAGCGAGGTCGTAGTCGGCCGGAGCCATGACGCCCGGGTGCTCGGCCATCTCGCCACCCACGAGCGCGCAGCCCGCGAGCTTGCAGCCGTCGGCAACGCCCTTGACGATCTTTGCCATGTGCTCGGCCTCGATGTGGCCAATGGCAACGTAGTCCAAGAAGAACAGCGGCTCGGCGCCCGAAGCCAAAATGTCGTTGACGCACATGGCGACCAGGTCCTGGCCCACCGTCTCGTGACGGTCCATGATCTGGGCGAGCACGAGCTTGGTGCCCACGCCGTCGGTACCGCTGATCAGGATCGGGTCTTCCATATCCTTAAGCGCGGCGGCCGAGAACAGACCGCCAAAGCCACCGATGCCACCGATAACCTCGGGACGGTTGGTGTCCTTAACCATTTGCTTAATAGCGTCGACGGCGCGGCCGCCCTCGGCGGTATCGACGCCGGCATCCTCATACGTCACATGCTTGCTGTCGCTCATCTGAGCCTTCCTCTCCCACTACCGTTTGAAGCACAGACGCCAAACGGTGCTCATAGTTGCGTTCATATCGGCGCACACCGCAGCGGCGCGCGCCGTAGTATCAACAAAACAGCAGATAAAACCTGCCAAAATAAACCTGTCCCTACATGGCAGGTTTTAGGCCTCGCCGTGCTTCTCTTCCCAGCTACGGTCGTCGTATTTCTCGACCACGGCGTCGTCGTCAAAGTGCAGCGGCTTATCCAGGTTGCGGGGCTTAAAGCCCTCCATAAACTTGTCGCGGCCAAAGCTCTCGGGAATCGCCACGGGGTAGCGGCCGGTAAAGCACGCATCGCAGTAGCCACCCTCGGGCATGACCTTCAGCAGGCCCTCAACCGAAAGGAAGGCCAGCGAATCGGCGCCAATGTACTCGCAGATCTCATCGACCGTCTTGTTGGCGCTGATAAGCTGCGACTGCACGTCGGTATCGATACCGTAGAAGCACGGCCAGATGACCTCGGGCGAGTTGATGCGGATATGAATCTCCTTGGCGCCGGCGTTGCGCAGCATCTTGACGAGCTGCACCATGGTGGTGCCGCGGACGATGGAGTCGTCGATGACGACCAGGCGCTTGCCCTCGATGTTGTCGCGCAGCGGGTTGAGTTTCATACGCACGCCCATGGCGCGCAACTCCTGCGTAGGCTCGATAAACGTGCGGCCCACGTAACGGTTCTTGATAAGGCCCTCGCCAAAGGGAATGCCGCTCTCGTGCGAATACCCCTCCGCGGGCGGCAGACCGGAGTCAGGCACGCCGATGACCAGATCGGCCTCGACGGGCTCCTCATGTGCCAGCTGACGACCCATGTCGTAACGGCAGGCGTAGACGCTCTTGCCGTTCATGATGGAATCGGGGCGGGCGAAGTAGACCTGCTCAAAGATGCAGTTAGCAGGCTCTTCGGCAGCGGGCACACCCTGCTCGGACACAAGGCCCTCGGCGCTGATGCGCAAAATCTCACCGGGACGGACGTCGCGGACGTACTCGGCGCCCACAATGTCGAGCGCACAAGTCTCGGAGGCGACGACCCAGCCGCCGGCGCGGGTGACACGGGTGGTGGCGTCGACCGTCGCGGCGCCGTCCTGCGACGGCAGCTTCGAAACGGATGCGGCATCGGCCTGGTCCAGGCCCTCGTCCACCAGCTTGCCCAGCACGAGCGGGCGAATGCCGTGCGGATCGCGGAATGCATAGAGCGCCTGCTCGTTGATGAGCGTCATGGCGTAGCCGCCACGCACGAGCTCCATGGTCTTGCGAATGCCCTCGCGCAGATGGCCTGTACGCTGAGTAAAGTAGCCGATGAGTTTGGTCGCGACCTCGGAATCCGAGTTGGAGAGGAACGGCACGCCCAGCTCGATCAGCTGGCGGCGCAGCTCGTCGGTGTTGACGAGGGTGCCGTTGTGCGCGAGAGCGATAATGACGCTATTGATGGTAGAGAGGTGCGGCTGAGAGGCTTCCCAGCTCTTGGCGCCGGCGGTGCCATAGCGCACATGACCCACGGCCAGCTGACCGGAGAGCGTCGATAAGTCGGCATTGGAGAACACGCGGTCGAGCAGGCCCAGGTCCTTGCGGACCATAACCGTACCGCCGTCACCAACAGCGATTCCCGCCGATTCTTGGCCACGGTGCTGCAGTGCACGCAGGCCAAAGTACGTCAGTCGAGCCACGTCACGATCGGGCGCCCACACACCAAAAACGCCGCATTCCTCATGCAGCTGGTCGGAGTCCGGATCATACGTCGACATGGCGTTCACCTGTCCCGCGGCGCGCTCGGCCGCGCGGATGGTTTCTTGAGACATGGCATCCCCTCAGAGCCTCGTATTTTGGCGTTACCCGCCTTATTATACGCACGGCGCGACGCGCTCCCCAGCGCATGAGCAGCGCTTTTTAAAAGCCCACCGAGCTAATAATCCGTTTTGCGGCCAAACATTTTATTGGTCTGCCCAGTGCAAGCGCCCGCGCCCCCATATGGCCGCCGCGTCCACCGTTGGGGATTGCAAAGTTGCAATTGGGACGTTCGTCCTGTCTTTTAGCAGGTCGGCGGCGTATCCTAGTAACCTAGGACAAAGCGAGAAAGGTTCTGTATGGATCGAAACGAACTCGACCCCAGCGTCCCCAGCGCCACGGAGGTCAAGAAGATTCCCCTCATCATTAAAGTGTACGCCGTCCTGTGCATCCTGTCCGGCGTGGGCACACTCCCGTCGGTCGCCGTCTTTATGTGGCAGGTCATCACCGCACTCATTAACGGCAACGCCGCCGCTAAGCTCGGTGATAACACCCTGGTCGCGGTTGGCCTTATCGTCGCCGGCATTATGCTCTCGGCGGCAAGCGCGATCATCTTGATCGTCTTTGGCCTGGACCTCATCAAGGACCAGCGGCGCAATGCCGCCCGCCTGTCTTACGTCCTCATCGCATTTACCGTCGTGGAGCTTTTAGTTGACGTGATGCTCCAGGGTATCGGACCCTTCCTGCTGCGCCCCGCCATTCAGCTCGGTATCCTCATTGCGCTGTCGGCCACCGTCGACCCCACGCTACGCCAGGAGCGCGAACTGCAGCGCCGTCTGCAAGAGATGCTCGACCGCGATGCCGCCGCCGAGGGGATGCTCGGCCGCGACGAAACCGGCGAGGGCCACATCAAGCTCAACTACTTCAACCTGTTCTGGGTATTCTTCGTCTGCAGCGTGTTAGGTCTCATTCTCGAGGAAGTCTGGCATATGGTCGTCGTCGATCCCGGCGTCTATCAGGACCGGGCCGGTATGCTATTTGGCCCCTTTAGCCCCATCTACGGATTTGGCGCGGTGCTCATGACCATGGCGCTCAACCGCTTCTATAAACAGAATCCTCTGATCATTTTCCTGGTAAGTGCCCTGATCGGCGGCGCTTTCGAGGTGTTTGTAGGCTGGTTTATGCAGGCCTCATTTGGCGTGGTGTCGTGGAGCTACTCGCACATGAAACTGTTCGGCATGCCCGACCCACTCGCCGTCCTTACGGGCGGACGCACCTGCACGGGCTTTGCCTGCCTGTGGGGCCTGGGTGGCCTTATCTGGATCAAGCTGCTGCTGCCGAGGCTGCTCAAGCTCATCAACATGATTCCGTGGAAGAGTCGCCACTCGGCTACCGTCATCTTTACCGTCATTATGCTGGTCGACGGCGTCATGACGCTGCAGTCGCTCGACTACTGGTACCAGCGCGTCAACGGCACGGAGCCAGATATTCCCGTCGCGCAGTTCTACGGCAAGTATTTCGATAACGACTACATGGAGAACCGCTTCCAGAGCATGACCATGAGCCCCAAGGATGCGACGCGCGTGTAGCGCCACGCAATGCCGAGATTTTCCAACGCATAGAAAAGCCCGCTGGCAGACTGATTGAACTGCCAGTGGGCTTTTGCTGTAGATGGACTCGAATTGATCGCAAGGTCCTATGCCTCGCGCTCGACCTCGCTCACACACTCATTTTTGATGGTGCCGACAAGCTTCTGAAGTGCGTCGACCACATGCGGGCGAATGTCTCCGCCAATGAGTACGAGCATGATGTCGTCGCCCGCGGTAAGCTCGCCGCTCGCCAGCCACACGCGCACATAGCCGATACCCGGCATCGCGCGCGTTGCCTCGATAGCAGCCTGCACCTTTTCGGCATCGAAGCCAAACACCATGCCGCCCACCTTATGTCCAGGCGCCACACCATCTGTCTCGACCCCACGCACCTCGGACTTAGGCGTCGCACGCACCACGCCATTGTGTGTCAGGTACATCCCACAATCAGCCGCCGAAACATCGGCCTTGGCTTCGCGCAGCCAGGCATCAACCGAAGGCATCGATTTGCCACTTTCAAGCATCATTTCTCCTTTTTACTGTCGTCGAGTAGCTCATTTGGGACGGGGCTCTTTTAGCTACTCTCGAACCACTTATTCCTCGACCGGCGTGAGCACCATGACTGCGCGCGTATTGCTAAATGACAGCGAGCGGCAGGTCACAAGCGTTACGACCTTGGTTGTCGAAGCGGCACGATCGGCGGCATCACTCGCCACGGCAGAGGCACCGTCGAGCATCTCGGACAGGTAATTCTTCAGTCCGTCATCGCCCTCAAAGTTGGGCGTGCGCGCCTTGGCATACGTGTCCTCGACCACCTTGGTCGCCAGCGGGCGCAACTTATACGTCGCATCGCGCGTGATATAGTACACGTATTCCATGCTGTCGAACGTCGCTTGATCGGTCGTATCCGAAATCACGTTGAACATCGAACCGTCGTTCATATGATGACCGTAAATCGTGGTCTGCTGATCCACCATGCCCGGCGCGGTGTCGTCGCTATCCAAGAAGATGGCTCCCGAGGCATTGGCGGTGCCGTCAAACAGCGTGTTGAGGTACTTGGAGTTGTTGTTGGTTTGCACCACGGGGTAGTTGATGTTAGTGCCGGGCGCGTAAATCCAACCAACAACCTCGGGATTTGTCTGGGCAAGCGCGTTGAAGTCGATAATCGGCACGCCGCTGGCGTCCTTGTCGCTCACATATTGCTTTTCGATCTTTTGATACGACTCGCTCGCCTGCTTGTAGCCAATCTGCGCGTTGATAAAGATGGCGGCAGCGGCAACGATCAGGCCAATGCCGATGATGATGAGCAGAATGGGAATGACGGAGCGGCGCTTTTTGCGCGGCGGCTCGGTATAGCTCGATGGCGCGGTATGCGCCGAAGAGCGAGGTGACTTCTTGGCCGTACTGTATGACGAAGGGCGATATGCAGCAGGTGTATCCTGACGGCGATGCTTCGCCGGCGTCACAGGGCGCGGCGCGCGCGGTTGCTGAGGAGAGGATGTCCGACCCCGCTGCGGCGCGCGGGCCGCTCCCGACTTGGCTGGATCGGGAATCCGAGAAGCCGAAAAACGCTTTCCCTGATAGTCGGACATGGCTCTCCTTATGCTGCAAATGGACTGGCAGAGCGCTTAAGCGTCAGCCATCTCCTGCTTCATCTTCTCGATAACCTTGCGGTACTCGGGGTCGCAGGCGCCCAGAATCTGCGTGGCGTAAATGGCAGCGTTCTTGGCACCGTTGATGGCCACACAGGCAACGGGCACGCCCGAAGGCATCTGCACCATCGACAGCAGCGAATCCATACCGCCCAGGTCACTCGTCTTCATAGGCACACCGATAACCGGCAGCGGCGTGAAAGCAGCCACGACACCACCCAGGTGAGCGGCCTTGCCGGCGGCGGCGATAATCACTTTGATACCGCGATCGGCAGCAGTCGAAGCCCACTCATGGACCTTCGCCGGCGTGCGGTGTGCGCTCGCAATGACGAGCTCATAGGGCACACCAAGCGCCTCGAGCTCGGCGGTGCAGCCTTCCATAACGCCCAGATCGGACTTGGAACCCATGATGATCCCGACAACCGGCTTTTGATCTGCCATAAACAAAGACCTCCTGTTGAGAACGGCGACGCGGCGGATCCGCGACCCTTAACTACTGAGAGTAGTATAGCTGCTCCCGTCCCTGCGGTCTGTGGGTGCTCTGCGGCGGCCCGGTGTTTTCATCTTCACTCCGGTTGCTGCGCAAAGTCGTTCAGATGAAAACACCGGGCCGCCGCAGAGCACCTTCGACCTACCGGGGATTGCTATGACGTACGTTGGCTGAAATATTAACGTGGGATCCGCCGTTCGAACGAACGGCGGATCCCACACTCACTTTTTATTCAGCCCTAGTCATCGCGCAAAGCCCCTTCGGCAGCACACGGTGCAGCCAAGTCACCGCAGTCCGGGGCGGAGGGGGCCGAATTTGCCACTGAGCGACTCTGCTTGCAGCCGGAGCGAAGGGGGAAACTCGGCCCCCTCCGCCCCGGCCGGACAGGTCACACTACACCGTGTGCTGCGGCAGGTCCTGCAGGGCGATGACGTCCATGCCCATGTCGTTGGCGCTGCCGTGACCCTGCTGGTCCTCGCGCACGGCCTCGATGGCACTCACGTACGTGTTGGCTGCAGACATCGCGGTCACGCAGGTCACGCCGCGGCGCACCGCCTCGGTACGCAACAGATAGCCGTCGCCACGCGAACCCGGGCCGTACGGTGTGTTGATGATTACCGCAATCTTGCCATCGGCGATCAGGTCACCGATGTTGGGACGCTCGCCGTCGTGCGGGCCGCTAATCTTCTCCACGACCTCGCACGTCACGTTGCCGCCACGCAGCACGCGCGCCGTACCCTCGGTGGAGCAGATATCAAAGCCCAGGTAGCGAAGGATACGCGCGACCGAAAGGATATGACGCTTGTCGCGGTCGCACACGCTGATGAACACCTTGCCGGCGCTCGGGTCGGGCAGCTTGTAGTCAATCGCCAGCTGCGTCTTGGCGTATGCCTCGGGATAGCTCTTGGCGATACCCATAACCTCGCCCGTCGACTTCATCTCGGGACCCAGGATAACGTCGGCGCCCGGGAAACGACCCCAGGGCATAACGGCTTCCTTCATGCAGAACCAGTCCAGCTGACGCTCGTCGCTCGGCAGGCCCAAGCTCGAGATGGAATCGCCCGCCATGATACGTGCGGCACACTTGGCGAGCGGCACGCCGGTGGCCTTGGAGATAAACGGCACGGTGCGGCTGGCACGCGGGTTGGCCTCGATCACGTAGACGGTCTCGCCCTTGATGGCGTACTGCACGTTGACCAGGCCGCGTACGCCCAGCGCCATCGCGATGCGGCGCGTGGTCTCGCGAAGCTTTGCCTGCAGGCTCTCGCTAAAGCTGAACGGCGGGATGCAGGTCGCGGAGTCGCCAGAGTGGATACCGGCCTCCTCGATATGCTCCAGAATACCGCCAATGTAGACCTCTTCGCCATCGCACAGGGCGTCGACATCGGACTCGATCGCACCCTCCAGGAAGCGGTCCAGATACACCGGGTAGTCGGGGCTAATGCGCGCGGCCTCGGCCATGTAATCGCGCAGATGCTCGGCATCGTAGGCGATCATCATGCCGCGGCCGCCCAGCACGTAGCTCGGACGCACCAGCAGCGGGTAGCCGATGTGCGCGGCTACGGCCTCGGCCTCCTCAAACGAGGTGGCCTGGCCCGCCGGCGGGTACATGATGCCCAGCTTGTCGAGCAGGGCGGCAAAGCGCTCGCGGTCCTCGGCAAAGTCGATGGCATCGGGCTTGGTGCCCATAATGTTCACGCCGCTCTCCTCGAGCATGCGCGCCAGCTTAAGCGGAGTCTGGCCGCCGAGCGTCACCACGACGCCGTCGGGACGCTCAACATCGATGACATCCATGACGTCCTCGTAGGTGAGCGGCTCAAAGTACAAGCGGTCCGAGGTGTCGTAGTCGGTCGAGACGGTCTCGGGGTTGCAGTTGACCATGATGGTCTCAAAGCCGCGGGCCGCCAGCGCGTAGCTCGCGTGCACGCAGCAGTAATCGAACTCGATACCCTGGCCGATGCGGTTGGGGCCGGCGCCCAGGATCATCGCCTTGGGCTTGTCCGCCGGCGTGGTCTCGTCGGGAGCCACGCACTTCTTGGCATCCGGGCTTGTGCGGTAGATGCTCTCGTACGTCTTGTAGTGGTACTCCGTGGCGCTCGAGAACTCCGCAGCGCAGGTATCGACCGTCTTCATGCTGGGGACCACGCCCAGACCCTTGCGATAGGCGCGCACAAAGCGCTCGTCCGAGCCGGTCAGCGCGGCGATCTCGGCGTCGCTCGTGCCGTACTGCTTGAGCAAGCGCATCGCATCGGCATCGATATCCTCCACACGCAGGCCGCGGATGCTCTCCTGGACCTGAACCATATCGTTGATGCGGTTGAGGTACCACGGGTCGATGCCGCAGATGGCGTGGATGCGCGCAACATCCCAGCCACGGCGCAGAGCCTCGACCACAAAGAAGATGCGGTGCTCGGTCGGCGTTGCCACGGCCTGAGCGAGCTCATCGTCGCTCAGCTTGTCGGCACCCTCCTTGCCACCGGCGCAGATACCCTGATGCCCGTCCTCCAGCGAACGCATGGCCTTGCCGAAGGCTTCCTCAAAGGTGCGGCCAATCGCCATGATCTCGCCCACTGCCTTCATGCGCGTGGTGAGCGTGGGGTCGGTACCCTTGAACTTCTCGAAGGCAAAGCGCGGCACCTTAACGACGCAGTAGTCGATCGTGGGCTCAAAGCAGGCGGGCGTGGCCTTGGTGATGTCGTTGACGATCTCGTCGAGCGTGTAGCCCACGGCCAGGCGTGCGGCGGCCTTAGCGATGGGGAAACCCGTGGCCTTGGAGGCCAGCGCGGACGAACGGCTCACGCGCGGGTTCATCTCGATGACGATCAGGCGGCCGGTGTTGGGGTTCACGGCAAACTGCACGTTGGAGCCACCGGTCTCGACGCCGATTTTCTCCAGAATGGCGAGCGAGGCCACGCGCATGCGCTGATACTCAAGGTCGGAGAGCGTCTGCGCCGGCGCCACGGTGATGGAGTCGCCGGTGTGCACGCCCATGGGGTCGAGATTCTCGATGGAGCACACGATGATGCCGTTGCCGGCGTGGTCGCGCATGACCTCCATCTCGTACTCTTTCCAGCCCTCGATGGACTCCTCGACCAGCACCTCGTGGGCGGGCGAGAGCTCCAGGCCCTGGCTCACGATGGAGACGAGCTCCTCGTGGGTGTGAGCGATGCCGCCGCCGGCGCCGCCGAGGGTAAAGCTCGGGCGCAGTACGCAGGGATAGCCCACGCGCTCGGCGATAGCCTCGGCATCGGCCACACTGTAGGCATAGCCCGAGCGTGCGACCTCCAGGCCAATCTCGGCCATGGCCTCGTTAAAGAGCTTGCGATCCTCGCCGCGCTCGATGGCGGCCAGGTCGCAGCCGATCATCTCGACGCCGTACTTGTCCAGCGTGCCGTCTTTCGCCAGCTCGACGGCGGCGTTCAGACCGGTCTGGCCGCCCAGCGTGGGAAGCAGCGCGTCCGGGCGCTCTTTCTTGATTACGCGCTCGATAAACTCCGCGGTGATAGGCTCGACATAGGTGCGGTCGGCAAGACCCGGGTCGGTCATGATGGTCGCCGGGTTGGAGTTGACCAGGATGACCTCAAAGCCATCCTCCTTGAGCACCTTGCAGGCCTGGGCGCCGGAGTAGTCGAACTCACAGGCCTGGCCAATAACGATGGGGCCCGAACCAATGACGAGGATGCGCTTGATGTCAGTACGTTTCGGCATGTTAGTTCTCCTCGGTCTCGGTCGCGGCGTTCTCGGACTCAGCAAAGTTCCAGCCGGCAAGGCGGTCCTTCGCGGTATCGATGTCCAGGTAGTTCTCCTCGCCGTCCATGAGTCGCGTAAAGGCGGTAAAGAGATAGTGAGCATCGGTGGGGCCGGGCGAGGCCTCGGGGTGGTACTGGACCGAGAAGCACGGGGCGTCGAGCAGCTGGATGCCCTCGGCGGTGCCGTCGTTGAGGTTCACGTGCGTCAGGCGAATGCGGCCGAAGCGCTCGTTCATCACGACCGGCGCGATGCCGCGACGCACCCAGGCGCGCAGGTCGCCGTCGGCCGCATGCTCGGTCTCGCCGCCGGAAAGCTCCGGGATCAGTTTGCCCAGACTGGGGAACAGCAGGCCAAAGCCGTGGTTTTGCGCGGTAATCTCCACGCGACGGCTCACCAGGTTCATAACCGGCTGGTTACCGCCACGGTGACCGAATTTAAGCTTTTCCATTTGGGCGCCGCACGCCAGGCTGATCATCTGGTGACCAAGGCAAATGCCAAAGACCGGCACCTTGCCGATCAGCTGCTGCACCTGCTCGTAGGTCTCCACCACGGCATCGGGGTCGCCGGGGCCGTTGGATAAAAAGACGCCGTCGGGATTCATATCGAGCACCTCACTCGCGGGCGTATCCCACGGCACGACAGTAAGGTCGCAGCCGGCACGGACCAGGCCCTCCAGGATGCCGCGTTTGACGCCGCAGTCGTAGGCGACCACGTTGTGGCGGGAAGGAGCGGCAGGGGCAAGCGCAAAGTCATGCGTAGCAGGCAGATCGCTCGCGGCAAAAGCGTGGGGCTCAGAGCAGCTCACGGTCTTGACCAGGTTCTCGCCCACCAGCGTCGGCGCGGTGGCCAGACGCTCGGCAAGCTCGTCGACGTCAAAGATTTCCGTCGAGATAATGCCCATCTTGGAGCCGTTGTCGCGCAGGTGGCGCACAAGAGCGCGGGTGTCGACGCCCTCGATAGCGACGATGCCGTGGGCACGCAGGTACTCCGGCACGCTGACGGCCGAGCGCCAGTTGGAAGGCGTGGCGCACATGTCGCGGACGATCATGCCACGCATGGCGGGAGCGCTCGCGGGGCGGGCGGTATCACCGGGGAAGGCCGACTGGACGTCGGTCTCGTCGATACCGTAGTTACCGATCTGCGGATAGGTCATGGTTACGATTTGGCCGGCATAGCTCGGGTCGGTCATGACCTCAAAGTAGCCCTCAAGCGAGGTGTTGAAGCAGACCTCGCCGGTCGCGGTACCCTCGGCACCGCATGCACGGCCATAAAAAATGGTCCCATCCTCAAGGTACAGGATGCAGGGACCGCAGGTGCCCTTGCTGGTTTTGGCCAGCATGCGCTGGCAAAGCTCGCTGGGCGCGAAGGTGCGGGCAGCAGTGCCCGCAGTATGGTTGTTCGCCATAATTCTCCTTCCCGGTCTCTCCGGACCGGCTTAAAGGTTGGTAGTTAGGCCTTGCGGTATTTTAACCGCAAGTATGCGCCATGGCGTTAATTTCATCGAAATGTTTACGAAATGATAATTATGACTTTCTATGCATAATGATTTTTCTGGGACGGGGATTAAAAAATCATCCCGCGGGGCTTGTGGCTCACGCGGGATGATGGTCTCTTATTTTTTCTTGTCCTGCTCCAGCAGTTCGGACGGTGAGCGATCGGACTTGCCGCCGCGGAAAATCTCGTGGCCATGCAGACGATGCTCCAGGTCACGTTCGGCCTTTTCCTCGTCAATCTTGGTCTGGCTCACCACCGGGTCCTCAATCAACGACGACACCGAGTTCACCTGCTTCTGAATGCGCTCGGCGATGGTGTCATCCATACTCACGATGCGCATCTTCCAGTCGATATTCGTGGCGTTGGATGAGCTCTTGGTCCACACGAACGTCAGGATGGCGCTCTGGTGGCCGTGGGCGGGAAACATGCCAAAGAAGGAATCGTGCTGAATGTTGCTATCCTCGTCGATATAGGCGTGCACGTTGTACACCACGCGGTCAATCTTATCGTTGAGCAGCGCGTTGGTCGCAAGTGCCGCGGCCTGGATCTGCCCGTTGGACAGCAGCTCGAGCTCGTTGGCAGACGATGTGTCCAACACCGTCACCTCGACCGTGCCCGTACGCTCATCGGCTTCATCGACGGTAAAGTCGAGCGGGAACTGCGTAAAGCCGTTGCCCCATTCAAGGCCGCCCTTCAGCGCCGTCGAAACGGTATCGACCGAAACGCTCTCGGACAGGTTGGCGGTATTCAGACGACGCATCACACCGTAGCCGATCTGCATGCCCACGATCAGCACCAAAATACCGATGACCACGGCCATCGCGGTCTTCGTAATGGTATGGCTCACCTGCGAGCCCGAAGGATCGTCCTCGGACAGCGGGTCGATATGTTTTGCCTGGCTCGCGCGGTCCTCGCTGCGCAGCTGCGCTAGCGCCGCTTTGTCACCGCGCTTGGCCGCCGCCTCCTTCTCGCGCATGCGCTCGGTGCGCTTTTTGGCAAGCGTGGGATCCAAGACACCGGATGCATCGATTTCGGAGAATAACTCCGTCACTTCTTCCGGAGTCAAAGGGTTCTTGTCAGCCATAAACTTCCTGTCATATCAATCAGTCGAGCTCGTGCGCACGCGCACCTTCGAACTGCATTCGATAGTAACGGGCATAGGTGCCGCCACGGGCGAGAAGCTCCTCGTGCGTGCCACGCTCCACAACGCGACCATGCTCAACGGTCGCAATCTCATCGGCATGCTTAATGGTCGAAAGACGGTGGGCGATGATAATCGTGGTGCGGCCGCGCGCCAGTTCTTCGAGTGACTCCTGCACCGCCTCCTCGCTCTCGTTATCCAAAGCACTCGTCGCCTCGTCCAAAATCAGGATCTTGGGGTTCTTGAGAAACACGCGCGCGATGGCAACGCGCTGCTTCTGTCCGCCCGAAAGACGGCTGCCGCGCTCGCCCACCACGGTGTCGTAGCCCTGTGGAAGCGATTCGATAAAGGTATCGATATTGGCGCGACGGGCGGCGTCGGCGATCTCTTCCGCCGTAGCGCTCGGCTTGCCGTAGGCGATGTTCTCGCCAATCGTACCGTCAAACAGATAGACATCCTGCTGCACCAGGCCGATGGCGCGACGCAGGCTCTGCTGCGTCACATCACGCACGTCCTGGCCGTCGATGCTAATGGATCCGGTAGCCACGTCATAAAAGCGCGGCAGCAGCGAACAGGTCGTGGACTTGCCGCCGCCCGAAGGGCCAACCAAAGCGATGGTCTGCCCGGGCTTGATGGACAGGTCCATATGGTCGATAACGGGACGCTCGTCGGCATCGCCCTCGCCCAGCTCGACATCCTCGTAGTTAAAGCACACGTCGTGATACTCCACGGCGCCGGCAGTCACCTGCAGATCCGTAGCGCCCGGCTTGTCCTGGATATCCGGCGCGGTCGAGAGCACCTCGTCCATACGCTTAAAGCCGGCGATAGCCTTCTGATACGTTTCGGCCGAATTGACGAGCGTCTCAAGCGGCGTGCAGAACAGCGAAATATAGAGTGCAAAGGTCGCCATATCGACCGCCTGCAGCTGTCCCTTGGCGACCAGCCAGCCGCCCAGCAGCACCACGATCACATAGAGCACACCCGAGAGCAGGCCATACGTCGCGGTATAGACGCCCATGGCGTGATACATGTTCTCCTTGGACGAAAGATAGCGATTGTTGGAGGCGCGGAACTTGAAGCGTTCGGTCTCCTCATTGGCAAAGCTCTTGACCACGCGCATGCCCGCCAGCGAATCCTGCAGCTGCGCATTGATGCCGCTGATTTTTTTGCGGTTGTCGCTAAAGACCTCGCGCATGCGCATGTTCTGCCAAAACATGATGACCGCAAACGCCGCCGTCACCACGGCCATGGCGAGCGCCAGGACCGGGGCGATGGTAAAGAGGATCACAAACGAGCCGATGATCTCGATGCCGCAGATGATGATCCACTCGGGCACGTGATGCGCCGCCTCGCAGATATCGAACAGGTCGTTGACCACGCGGCTCATCATGTCGCCCGAGCTGTTGCGGTCGAAGTACGCAAAGCTAAAGCGCTCATACTGGTCGAACAGGTCCTCGCGCATCTTGGACTCCATGCGCGCGCCCATCACGTGACCCCAATAGCTCACAAAGTAGCGGCAGGCGCAGCGGACGGCATACATCAGCACCAAGCCCACCGCGATCATGCCGAGCGCCTGCATAATGGCAGCCTGACCCTGAGTAAATAGCCCACCGGTCAAATTACGCAGAATAATAGGAAAAGCAAGGTCAATGGCGGCAAGCACCAGAGCACAAACAGTATCAGCAACAAAAAGCCCCATCTGGGGCTCGTAATACGAAAGAAACCTCTTAAACATGCAGTCCTCGAAGAGAAATAAATAGCGTGATAAATCCGGTTGAGCCGGTCGGGCTGAAAACAAAGCGTCCCAACAAACATAACGCCGATGTTCTAGCAACGTCAGCGAAAACGTCCCTAAGCGAGCAAGGTGCCTTGAAAGAGGAGCGACGCGTACTTCGGTACGCGAGCGACGATTGAAAGGCAGATTGCCGCTTAGGGGCGTTTGCAGCGTCGACTCGTTACGCGGTTTGGTAAAACCGCGTAACCTAGAGCTCCGTGCCCCCAAGGCGGTGCGCGATGCTGTCGCAGGCAAGCGCGCCTACGACGGTCTTGGCGTCTTCGATCTTGCCGTCGAGCACAGCATCGATCAGCTCATGCAGCGGCACCAGGTCAACGTTGACAAACTCGTCATCGTCGGGGTCGGGCGCATCAAACTCGAGCTTGGTAGCCAGGTAGATGTGAATAATCTCGTCACAAAAACCGCAGGTCGTGACAATCGACGTCAAAAAGCGAATACGGCCGGCCTTAAAGCCCGTCTCCTCGTGCAGCTCGCGCTTGGCGCAATCGAGCGGATCCTCGCCCGGATCGAGCTTGCCGGCGGGAATCTCGACCGTCACGCGGTCGATGGCGGTGCGATACTGACGTACCAGTACGATCTTGCCGCTCTCGGTCAGCGCCACAACGGCCGCCGCACCCGGATGGCGAACGATATCGCGAGCGCTGCGGTGACCGTTGGGCAGCTCAACCTCAAGACGGTGGACGTCGAGGATCTTGCCCTTCCAGGCGCACTCCTCCGAAAGAATCTTCTCGTGCAGCGCGGCATCGTGCGGGTCGTCATCGCCCAGCACCAGCGCCGGCTCGTCAGCGACCTCGCCACCAGGCTCGCCCTCGGCGTGCCCATACATGCGGCTGTCCTCTTCGACGATCCGCGCGTCCACGAGCTCTTCGTTCTTCTCGTCCATCCGTCTCATTCCTCTCGGATTTTAGGCATCCCAAGCGTCGCGGCCGCGCAGCGCGCGCAGGCCGATGTCGTGACGCAGGGTCTTGCCCTCAAAATCAATCTTCTCGCAGGCCTCGTAGGCAAGGTTGCGAGCGTTCTCGAACGTGTCGCCCAGAGCGGTCACGGCAAGCACGCGGCCACCATTGGTCACGAGCTGGCCGTCCACCACGGCGGTGCCGGCATGGTACACGGTCACGTTCTCCATGGCCTCGGCGTCGGCGATACCGGTGATGACCTTGCCTTTCTCGTAGCTGCCGGGGTAGCCCGCGCTCGTCAGGACAACGGCCACGGCCCACTCGTCGCGCCAGTCGAGCTCAATCTGGTCGAGCTCGCAGTTGGCGCAGGCGAGCATGACCTCGACCAGGTCGTTCTTAAGGCGCGGCAGCACGACCTGCGTCTCGGGGTCGCCAAAGCGGGCATTGAACTCCAGCACCTTGGGGCCGGCAGGCGTGAGCATAAAGCCGCCGTACAGGCAGCCGCGGTAGTCGATACCCTCGGCAGCGAGCTCGGCCACGGTCTGCTCCATGACCTTCACCATCGTGTCGTGCTCCTCGTCGGTCACGATGGGCACCGGGCTGTAGACGCCCATGCCGCCGGTGTTGGGACCAAGGTCGCCCTCGAGCGCGCGCTTGTGGTCCTGCGAGGTGGCCATGGGGCGCACGGTCTTGCCGTCGGTAAAGGCCAGCAGCGAGCACTCGGGACCAACGAGCATCTCCTCGATAACCACGGTGCTGCCGGCATCGCCAAAGGTGCCGCCAAAGCACTCGCGCACGGCCTCCTCGGCCTGCTCAAGTTCGGTCGCCACGATAACGCCCTTGCCCGCGGCAAGGCCGTCGGCCTTTACGACCAGCGGGGCGCCCTGCTCGCGCACGTAGGCGAGAGCCGAAGCCTCGTCGGTAAACGAGCCGTAGGCTGCCGTCGGGATACCGGCGCGCTCCATGAGCTGCTTGGAGAACAGCTTGGAGCCCTCCATCTGGGCGCCCTCGGCACCCGGGCCAAAGCAGGGAATACCCGCCGCGCGCACGGCGTCGGCCACGCCCGCCACGAGCGGAGCCTCGGGGCCAATTACCACGAGTCCGCATCCGTGGCTCTGCGCAAACGCCGCCACGGCTGCAGGATCGCAGTCGTCGAGAACAACGTTCTCGCCGCAGCTCGCGGTGCCGCCGTTACCCGGCGCAATGTAGAGCTTGCCGGCGCGCGGTGATGCTGCGAGCTTAGCTGCCAAAGCATGCTCACGGCCGCCGCTGCCCAACAACAGGATGTCGATGGTTTGAGTGTCCGCCTTCAAGGGTGCCTCCTCTATGGATTAACGGCCCGCTCCGCGCGAGCCCTTTGCAAGCAAATATACCCCTCGGCCGCCCGCTTGGGCTGCAAAGGGGTATATCGCAATAACCAAATAGTCCCGATTACTTCCAGAATCGGTTGATGATCTGCTCGCGACCAGCGCCAACGCCAATGAACGTCACGCGGGTGTGTGCCAGATCCTCGATAAACGCCACGTAGTCCTGAGCCTCCTGCGGCAGCTCCTCAAAGCTGCGGCAACCGGTGATATCGCACTTCCAGCCAGGGAGCTCCTCGTAGATGGGCTTGGCATGCTCAAAGCGCACCTGGTGTTCGGGCACGCTCGTGTAACGCTCGCCATCGACGTCGTAGGCAACGCACACCTTGATGGTGTCGAAAGCCGAAAGCACGTCGAGCTTGGTCACGGCGATGTCGGTGAGGCCGTTGACGCGCGAGGCATAGTTGGCGATAGGGCCGTCAAACCAGCCGCAACGACGACGGCGACCGGTGGTCACGCCGTACTCATAGCCCTCCTCGGTCAGCGTGTGGCCGGCCTCGGACTCATAGGAAAGCTCGGTGGGCATGGGGCCCGAACCGACGCGGGTGATATAGGCCTTCATGACGCCCAGTACGCGGTCGACGTTCTTCATACCGACGCCGGAGCCGGTGATGGCACCGCCGGCGGTGCAGTTGGAAGACGTCACGTACGGATAGGTGCCGTGGTCGATGTCGAGCAGCGTCGCCTGGGCGCCCTCAAACAGCAGGTTCTTGCCCTCATCGATCATGTTGTTGAGCAGCAGGCTCGTCTCGGTGATGTAGGGACGCAGGCGCTCGGCCATCGGCAGGTACTCGTCGCAAATCTGGTCCACGGTGTAGGTGGGCAGGTTGTAGATGAGCTCGAGCTCGGGGTTCACGCGGGCGAGAGCGGTCTCCAGCTTGTCGCGGAACAGTGCCTCGTCCAGCATGTCCTGCATGCGCAGGCCAATGCGCGCCATCTTGTCCTGATAGCACGGACCGATGCCGCGCTTGGTGGTACCGATGTTCTTCTTGCCGAGCTTCTGCTCAAAGGCGCCATCCAGATCGATGTGGTACGGCATGATGACATGCGCGTTGCCGCTAATCTTGAGGTTCTTGGTGGTGATGCCGTCGGCCTCGAACATATCGATCTCCTCAAGGACAACCTTGGGGTTGACGACGCAGCCGTTACCGATCACCGACACGTGATCGGAATACATGATGCCGGAGGGCACCTGGTGCAGGCCGTACTTCTTGCCGTTGACGACGATGGTGTGGCCGGCGTTGTTGCCTCCCGAGTAGCGCACGACGGCATCGAAGTCGCCGGCGACCAGGTCGCAAATCTTACCTTTGCCCTCATCGCCCCACTGGGCACCGACCAAAACGGTTGACGGCATGTTTACTCCTTACATTCATGGACTGTCTACGCGCCACGCCGGCACGCAGAAGCACAAAACATTCCCAGTATACCCGTGCAACGGGCGCCTGTCCTACTCCTCGGCATGTGCCCCATCAAGCTCATAGAACTTGGTGGATGCCGGCAGGAACATCAGATCGACGTCGCCGATCGGGCCCGAACGGTTCTTGGCCACGACGATACGCGTAACGCCCTCGTCGGGTCGATCGTCGCGCGAGGCCTCGGCCTCGTCGGCGGAGCGGTCCAAGAACATAACGATATCGGCGTCCTGCTCGATAGAGCCCGATTCACGAAGGTCGGAAAGCTGCGGGCGCTTGCCGGTACGGGATTCGACCTGACGCGAGAGCTGCGACAGCGCGATGAGCGGGATCTTGAGCTCCTTGGCCATGATCTTCAGACCGCGCGACATCTCCGAAACCTCGACGGTACGGCTCTCGGAGCGGCGTCCCGGCGGAGGACTCACCAGCTGCAGGTAGTCCAGGATGATGATTGCCTTCTCCTTGTTATGGAGCATGCGGCGGCTCTTGGCGCGAATCTCGGTCACTGTGGTGCCGGGCGTATCGTCAATCAGAATATCGAGCTTGGACAAGGTCTGCGTGGCCTCGTTGATATTGGCCCACTGCTCGGGGCTAATGCGGCCCATGCGGAAGTCACTGATCGAGATCATGGCGTAGGCGCAAATCAGACGCTGGGCAATTTCTTTGCCCGACATCTCCAGCGAGAAGAAGCCGACGGTATAACCGGCAGCGGCAGCGTTGAGCGCCAGATTCAGGGCGAACGACGTCTTACCCACAGCAGGGCGGGCGCCGATAATGATGAGCTGGCCCTCGCGGAAGCCCATGAGCATGCGGTCGAGTGACGGGAAGCCCGTGGGCACGCCCGCAGCCTGACCACCGGCCTGACACACTTCCTCGGCCTCGTTATAGGCCTCAACCATAAACTCGGTCAGCGTCTTGTAGCTCGACTTGACCTCGCGTGCCGTGACCTTGAGCAGCTTGCTCTCGGCTAGCTCCACGACCTCTTTGGTGTCGGTGGGGGCGTTATATGCCAGCGCGTTGATCTCGTTGGTGGCGCCGATCAGCTCGCGCAGCATCGAATCGCGACGAACGATGGCGGCATGGTGCTGCCAGTTCACGAGCGACAGAGTCTGACCCATCAGCTCCAAAATGTAGGCCTCGCCGCCCACGGCATCGAGCTTGTTGATGCTTCGCAGGTAATCGATCAGCGAGATGGAGTCGATGGGAATGCGGCTGTTGTACATATCGACCATCGCGGTGTAGATGGTCTTATGAATGGGCCGGTAGAAATCATCGGGCTGCAGCTCGACCTGGGCCTCTTCGACCACCTCGGGCGATAGCAGCATAGCGGCCAGTACATTGGCCTCTGCATCTTGGTTTTGGGGAAGACCCAACTTTGAGCCGCGGTCCTCGACCGTCAGCCCCGTCTCCCTATCGTCATATGCCATGAGCATCCTCATTCATATCGCTTGCGAGCATCCATAGTATCAGCCACGGTCCCAAAACGCGCCGCGCGCCGCCAATCATCACCGAACCAAACGGATGAACGGTCCTGTATATAGGACTTCGACGCAACGTTCACCATGACACTCACTCAGCGCAAAAAAACAAAAGGGCGCCCTGGTTTCCCAGAGCGCCCTTCTTAGAACAAGATTGTTGCGTTGCAGCAAATGCTACTCGGCAGCAGCCTCAGTCTCGACCTCGGCGGTCTCGGCCTCGGCGACCTCAGCGGCCTCCTCGACCTCAGCCTCGGCAGCGAGCTCCTCGGCGGTAACGCCGACGAGAACGACAACCTCGGCCTTGATCTCGCGGTACAGCGAGATGGCAACGGTGTGGGCACCGGCAACCTTGATGGGCTTACCGAGCTCGACGCGCTTGCGGTCGATGTCCATACCGAGCTGAGCCTTGATGGCGTCAGCGACCATAGCGGCGGTAACGGAGCCAAAGAGGATGCCCTCGTCGCCGACCTTGACGTCAACGGTGACCGTCTTGCCCTCGAAGGCAGCCTTGGTCTCGTTGGCGGTAGCCAGACGGACGGCCTCGCGCTTGGCGATGTTGTTGCGACGCTCGTCAAGCTGCTTGAGGTTGCCCTTGGTGGCGGC
Source organism: Collinsella sp. (assembly GCA_036302525.1). GTDB lineage: Bacteria > Actinomycetota > Coriobacteriia > Coriobacteriales > Coriobacteriaceae > Collinsella. The sequence goes on from JAXJCG010000017.1 coordinate 165,202, forward strand.
AACAGCGAGCTTCTTGGGGAACAGGAAGTTCTCAGCGTAACCCTGAGCGACCTCTACGACGTCACCCTCGCCGCCCTTGCCCTTGATCTCATCGAGAAGAATAACCTTCATGATGCGTCTCCCTTCTTAGCCGCGGTCGCGGTTGCCACGAGAGGAAACCACGGGGACGGTGTACGGCAGGAGAGCCATCTCGCGGGCGCGCTTGATGGCGTTGGCGATGTCATGCTGATGCTGCGTGCAAGCGCCAGTGACGCGACGGGGCTTGATCTTGCCACGGTCGGTCATGTACTTACGGAGAAGCTGAGTGTCCTTATAGTCGATGAACTCAGTGTTCTCCTTGCAGAACTGGCAGTACTTACGACGCGGCTGACGTGCAGAAAAATCATTAGCCATGTCAAAATACCTTTCATTTGGCAACTTCGGCGAACCGAAGCCGCCTCTCACTCAAAAATAGGTGAACAACCCTTAGAACGGGATGTCCTCATCGTAGACGTCGACCGCGGGCGGCGTAGCCACCGGTGCGGCAGGACGTGCTGCGGGCGCGGGAGCTGCGGGGGCGTAACCGCCCTGGTCGTAGCCACCCTGGCCACCACGGGAGCTCATAAACTCGATCTCATCGACGATGACCTCAAGCTTGCTCCGGCGCTGGCCGTCGCGCTCCCAAGAGCTGTAGCGCAGCTTGCCCTCGATCGCGACCTTGTTTCCCTTTGCCAGGAAACGGCTCACGGCCTCGGCGCGGGTGCCGAACATAGTGCAGTCGACAAAGTTGGGATAGTCCTCCCACTCGCCAGTCTGCGCGTTGCGGCGACGATCGTTCACGGCGACGCCAAAAGACAGAACCTGGGTTCCGCCGGCGGTGGCGCGCAGCTCGGGATCGCGGGTGAGGTTACCGGTGATGTTCACTCGATTGATGCTCATAACTCACTACTTCCTCTTGGGGCACAAGCCCAGTCCAAAACGACAGTCTTACTCCTGGTCGTCGCGACGGACGATCATGTGGCGGACCACAGCGTCGGTGATGCGCAGGACGCGATCAAGCTCGGCGATCTGGGTAGGATCTGCGTGGAAGTTGATGAGGGTGTAGTCACCATCGGTGAGGTCGTTGATCTCGTAGGCGAGCTTGCGCTTGCCCCACTCGTCAACGGAGTCGACCTTGCCAGCGCCCTCAGCGATCGTGGTATCGATACGCTTCATAACAGCGAGACGAGTCTCGGGGTCGAGCGACGGGTCAACAAAGAACAGCAGTTCATAAGCCTTCATATTGTCACCTCCTCTGGGCAAATGTGGCTTCAGGTCGTGAAGGTGCGCCTGAAGCAGGAAAAGACTTGGTAATAATATCTTTCAACCTCCCATGCCGCAAGAATATGCAGCTACACCCTCATGACCTCCACATATGTCCATACTCGCACGACGTTTCATGCGCATTCCAACCAAATGCCGACCAAATGCTTGACGGATTTGTGGACAAGATACGACGCCGCGGGGACAAGCTGAGCCAGGCCGCAGGTCAACGGGCACATGGTTGTGGTCGCGAAATACATACCAGTGGTCCACAGCACCACCCAAAGATTTTTAAATTCATTGCCAAGTCGCTTATGAATACCCCTTTTAAACAATTGAGTTGATCAACCACGCTGGTCGGAAGCCGTTTTTTGGCACCTCAAACCCCACTGCAACGCCAAGCGCGGCCAAGCGTTTTAAAAAATGCCAACTTTTCTGTTTGCACTTTGCGATTCCTCGTGTATACTGACTTTCGCATTTAACGGAGAGTTGTCCGAGTGGCCGAAGGAGCACGATTGGAAATCGTGTAGGCGTCAAAAGCGTCTCCAGGGTTCAAATCCCTGACTCTCCGCCAGTTAATTCCAAAGCAGGCCTTCGAGCCTGCTTTGTTTTTACCCCACGCGGAGGGGTGGCAGAGTGGTTGAATGCGGCGGTCTCGAAAACCGTTTGGCCTGTATAAGGTCACGAGGGTTCGAATCCCTCCTCCTCCGCCATTTAGATTGAGAGAGCTCCCGAGAATGGGAGCTTTTTTGTTATCGAAATACGTCTCGATCCCACGCTTCCCCAAACATGTACGTCACCCTCCAAAACCGACATTTTTCGACATCTTTGAAGGCTGACGTACACGTTTGGATTGAGTTCACGGGAGTGGCACTATTCGGAAGGTGCCTCTTCGTCTCGCATGCCCTTCCAGTTGCGAATAAGCGCCTTGCGTAGTTCGTTTTGCTCTCGCTGGTACCCGGTGTCGGTACAGCGAGGCATGCCGAGTGCTTCGCGAATGTTGTTCATGGCGCGGTGAAAGGCGAGCTGGCTGCCGAGCTGAGCCGAAGTGAGCGTAACGATTCGATATCCCATTTGGGAGAGAACGGCCTCTCGCTCCGCATCTGCTCCCTTGCGCTCGAACTCATCGTGAAAACCGCCCTTATATTCGATACCGAGCTCCCTGCGCTTATAGGTAATGAGGGCATCGATTTTGAGTGTTCGGGCTTTTGTGCAATGCCAGAGACGTTGAGGGATCTCGAGCGGTTTGTTGAGTTCGATACCTCGGATACCAACGCCGCCTTCGCTTGTTGGGAGCGAGAGGGCGATTGCCGAAGCGGTCTCCATAGGCGAGGCCGAGTGATCGTAGATGTGCCTGAGCGCGAGCCGTGCACGTGTGGCACCGGGTTTGCCGGGGTGCCGATCGAGCAGTTTGGTTATTTCATCCTTGGAGGTAGTGGCTGGTTGCCCGGTATAAGGGTCGGCGGGATTGAGCCTCATGCGATAATCGCCGCAAACTTCATAGCCATATTCGAGATATTCGATCCTATCCATCCACTCGGCAGCGAGCACAAAGGTGAAGGCTTCGTCGGTGATGAAGATTCCGGGCGTCAACTCGTTAATATGCTCGTAGGGAAGATTTTGTCCAAGAATGTGACAAACGACGCCTTTGGTACGAATTCGCTCGAATTCGAATACAACCGCGATATCGATAGTCTTAAGCATATCGAACGGAATGCCGCAGTCGGTAAGAGCCTGTCGTATGCGTGCAACACGTTGCTGGGTGGAGATGCCTTGTGCGCCTATCTGGTAGTCGTGCCGCGCAAGAGACTGAACCAAATTCTGGGGTGCATGATGGACAAGCCATGCGGTTTTATGCGAAATGAGAACAGGGGTATCCATTGAGGGCCTCTCGCTCTGAGCCGGTATCCAACTCTTATGTCCGTTGAAGTGGGGAAATATACCGGATGTGAGTAAATCAACTCACTCATGCTGTGAGCTCAATCCAAACATGTACGTCCGCCTCCAAAGATGTCGAAAAATGCCGTTTTTGGAGGGTGACGTACATGTTTTGGATCCCTGGCATTCCAGCAATGCCATGTCAGCATCCAGTCCCGACCGTTTGCCGAGCAATAGGATCGCAATCGGCGCCGAACATGTACTATGTACGGGCATTGTCTAAACCCACAATCCAAAGGACCCCATCTTGCCCGTCGCCGCCGCCATAACCATTACCTCACATGCCTCGGATGCCATGGTCGCTATTCCGTTTTGGCTCGAGATGTTCGCTGTTGTCGCTGCATCGATCTCGGGTGTGCTGGTTGCGCGCGAGCACAAACTCGACCTGGTGGGTGCAGTTGCGCTCGCGGTGGTCTGCGGTCTGGGCGGCGGTCTTTTGCGCGATATGACGCTGCAGGTAGGCAACGTCTACATCCTCAACCAGCCGATGGCACTGCCGCTTTCCATCGCCACGGCAGCCATCATCTACATTTTCCCGGCAATCGTCGACAAGCCCGAAAAACTCATTCCCCTGCTCGACATCATCTCGGTCGGCATCTATGCCGCAACCGGCGCGGACAAGGCACTGGTCTACGGCTTTGCGCCGGCGGTGTGCATCATGATGGGCTTTTTCACCGCGGTGGGCGGCGGCATGTTGCGCGACGGCTTTATGGGCGTGGTTCCGGGCATTTTCCAACGTACTAACTTTTATGCCATCGCCGCCATCGCCGGATCGACAAGCTATGTGTGTCTCGTTATGAGCGGCATCATGAGCAATGTCGCCGCGCTGGTCGTATGCGTTGTCGTGACCATGGGTCTGCGCTGGCTCTCGCTGCGCTTTGACATCAAAAGCCCCACCGAAGAAGACATCGCACGCTTTTTGCACCGCAAAAAATAGGTGGCGCGGGCCCATCCTTCGAAATGCAACCGAGAGGTTCTTTTAGAGCGCCCGTGCGTTGGGTACCCTGTTAGGTGCATATCGAGCATCTGACGAAGGATTCACTATGCCCTGCAATCAATTCCCGTCGACCCAGCGCCGTAAAGCATGGGGCCGCATCACCATCCTGTTCGCGCTCATCGCGTTAGCGCTCATCGCACTTCCCACGGCGTCGTTCGCCGGCACGGACACCGCAGGAAACGTACTTACGACCGACGATGATGCCAATCCGTCCGGCATCGAAGGTGACCTGTACTGGGCAGGTCAGGCCCTCAACTTGGACGATGCGTCCATTGACCGTGATGTCATCGCCGCGGGCGATACCCTCTCAATTCGCGACTGCACAGTGGGCGGCGCCGTCCGTCTGGCGGCACGCACCATCGACATTGCCAAGACCACGGTTGATGGCAGCGTGACCGTCGCTGGCCAGCACGTTGTTCTCAACGCCGGCAGCACCGCCAACTGTTTTTACGCGATGGGCGAGACGGTTGCCCTGCGAGGCTCCACCAAGTCGGCAGCGCTCGCGGGCGATACGGTGACCATCGACGGCACCGTCGAGGGCGATGTCGAGGTTTGGGCCGATAAGCTCGTCTTGGGCAAGAATGCCCGCATTACCGGCACCGTGAACGCGCACGTCTCCGAGGACCCCGAGCGTGCCGCAGGAGCCGAGGTAGGCGCGCTCAAGATCGACCGCACCGAAAACGAGGATACTTCCACCGTTAACGATGTCATCGGCGGCACCGTCGCCGCGGCGCTTTCCACCTGCTTTGTCGCCCTGCTACTCGAGCTCGTCTTTCCGCGCGCGACCGCCAGCGCCGCCGGCATGCTCCACCAGCGCCCCACGCCCCTGTGGGTGAGCGGTCTTCTGGGCACGATTGCTATCGTCCCCGCCGTCCTACTGCTGATTATCTCCATCGCTGGTCTATCGCTTGCCGGAGCCCTCATGTGCGGCGTTATCGGCATCGCATTGGTGTCGAGCGCCTTTGCGGGGTGCGCGATCGCCCGCATGGTCGGACACAGCCAAAACCGCTACGCCATGGCAGCCGTGGGTGGCATCGCCGCAGGCGCCCTCACAGGGCTTCCCCTCGTAGGCGGCTTCATCAGCGGAGTGGCCTTTGTCTTTATGCTCGGCTACATCATCCAGATCATCTGGCGCAACGCCCGCCTCAAGCCGCAGCAGCCGGCTAACACGCCAGAACTCCCCACCGCTTAGCCGCCAACCACCACAAAGGGGCCAGGCCCCTTTGTGGTGATGCAGACCAGCTCAGTCCCTGTGCACAAAAAGGGCGCCGACCATTGCGGTCGACGCCCTTTCTTGTTAGACGCTATAAAGCCCAGCGCTTATTTGTTGACCTGACCGGCGCGGACGGCGGCCTTCTTGCGGTCGGTGGCATTGAGCAGACGCTTGCGCAGGCGGATGTTCTTGGGAGTAATCTCGACCAGCTCGTCGTCGGCGATATACTCCAGCGCCTCCTCCAGCGAGAAGGTGCGGGGCGGCACCAGCTGGACGGAGATATCGGAGGTCGAGGAACGCTGGTTGCCCAGGTTCTTGGTACGGGCGATGTTGACGACCATGTCGCCGGCCTTGCTGCGCTCGCCTACGATCATGCCCTCATAGCACTCGGTGCCCGGCTCAACAAACAGCTGGCCGCGCTCCTGCAGCGTACCCAGAGCGTAGGCAACGGCTTTCTCGGTGGTCATGGAGATCATGGCGCCGTTCTGACGGTTGCCAATCTCGCCAGCATAAGGACCATACTCCAGGAAGGTGTGGTAGAACACGCCCTCGCCGTGGGTGACGTTCATGATGCGGTTCTTAAGACCCATGATGCCGCGGGTCGGGATCTTGAACTCGAGGTGCGTCACGATGCCCGAGGTGTCCATGCTCGTCATGATGCCGCCGGAGGTACCGAAGACCTCAACGACCTTGCCCGAGTACTCGTCCGGGCACTCGACGACGGCCTGCTCGACAGGCTCCATCTTGTTGCCGTTCTCGTCCTTCTTAAACAGAACGCGGGGACGGCCGACCTGGAACTCAAAGCCCTCGCGGCGCATGGACTCCATCAGGACGGACAGGTGCAGGATGCCGCGGCCCGAGACCTCGACGCCGCTCTTGTCCTCGAGCTCCTCGATCTTCATGGTCACGTTGTTCTCGGCCTCGTTGAACAGGCGCTCCTTAAGCTGACGGGCGCCCACGATGTCGCCATCGCGGCCGACGAGCGGGGAGGTCGAAGCCTCAAAGACGATGGACAGGGTCGGCGGGTCGATCTCGATGGGCTCGAGCTCGACGGGGTTCTCGGGATCGGTGTAGACATCGCCGATATCGGTGCGATCGATGCCCACGACGGCGGCGATGTCACCGGCGCCGACTTCCTGGCACTCGCTGCGGCCCAGGTAGTCGAAGGTAAAGAGCTGCTTGACGGTGGCGGTAGCGCTGGAGCCGTCATTCTTGACAACCAGGATCTGATCGCCCTGGTGGATGGTGCCGGAGTACACGCGACCGATGCCGATACGGCCAACGAAGTTGGAGTGGTCGATGGTCACGCACTGCATGGCCAGCGGGGCGTTCTCGTCAACCTCGGGCGCGGGCATGTCGTCGATAATCATATCGAGCAGCGGGTACATGTCCATATTGCCGTCGTTGGGGTCAAGGCGGGCAAAGCCATTCATGGCGCTGGCGTAGACCACGTGCTCCATGGCGAACTCAAGCTGGTCGTCGGTGGCACCCAGGTCGGCCATGAGGTCCAGGCAGTCGTTGTAGGCCTTCTCGGGGTTGGCGCCCGGACGGTCGATCTTGTTGATGACGATCATGATCTTAAGACCGGTGTCGATAGCGTGGCGCAGCACGAAGCGGGTCTGGGGCATGGGGCCCTCAAAGGCGTCGACCAGCAGCAGGGCGCCGTCGGCCATACGCAGCACGCGCTCGACCTCGCCGCCAAAGTCGGCGTGGCCCGGGGTGTCGATGACGTTGATCTTGACGTCCTTGTACTCGATAGAGATGTTCTTGGCGAGAATCGTAATGCCGCGCTCGCGCTCCTGGTCGTTGGAATCCAGGACGCGGTCCTCGACCTGCTGGTTGGCACGGAAGGCGTCCGTGGCACGCAGGAGCTTATCGACCATCGTCGTCTTGCCGTGGTCGACGTGGGCGATGATGGCGATGTTTCTCAGATTGTCTACGCGCATGTAGTTCCCCTATCTTCTATCTATACACAAACGGCACGCGTATGCGACCCGCCTAGCAACACAACGCTCGGCGGGAATATTGAGCCTTTTACCGAAAACTCGTTTATTTTAGCGATTTTAGATGAGAGGGGTTTCCTCACCTGCAGGTTCAGGGTCGCTCCACATAAAACCATCGCCGGCGCCCATGCCCTCATACAGCACATATGCCGAAAAACCGCTCTCGAGCGTAGTCTCGAAAAAACTCACGAGCAGGGCGTCGTGGTAGCCGCCGTCAATCTCGACGCAGCCGGTATAGCCGATGGCATAGCGGACGATACGGCCCAGGCCCTCGTCCTTAAGACCCATCTTGTGCTCGGAGATAAAGTTGGTGGCCGCCTCGAGGCACGCCTCTTCGCCATCCTCGTCAAGCGCCGCCAGATAGCGGTTGGAAGCAGCGTCCTCGATCGCCACGACCACGCCCGGGTTCTCGCCCGCGGCCAGGTCGTCCAAGAAGGCGCCGATCAGATCGCACACCATGGCGTCGAGCTCGGCGGAGACGTTACCGGCGTCCTGCATATCCTGTGCCATCTTTAGACCTTCCCATCGAGTCTGGCGTCGTTACAGTTCCTGTGCCTCGGCGGCGATCCTGGCGGCAGCGTCGCGGGCGCGCATCATATCCATCGCGCGCTTGTCGAGCACCTTGATCTGACTGGTCAGCATTACCGCGTCGACCACACCCCAGATCACGAGGCCCGTAGAGATCGAAAACCCAAGCGCACCAACTGTACCACGAAGGCGCGAACAGATTGCCGCGACAAGGGCGGAGATGACAACCATCTTGATAAACGAACCGCGGCGTTCGCGAAGCGTGCGGGCCTGCGTCACATAGGCAATGCGAGCCGCCTCAGAAGCCTCCGAGCGCATCTGGGCCTCGCGCGCAATGGCCGGCGCCTCAGCCGACATACCGCCGGCCATCAGCGAACGCTCCGCAGCCTGACCGCCCCGCATTTAGAAGTCATCGGGGGAGAGCGTATGGACGAACTCGTCGAACTTCTCGAACTCTTGCTCGTCGTCGACTTCCTCGGCATGGGCAGAAACGGTGCCCAGGCGATTCATGATGTCGTCCTCCACAAACATGGGGGCATTACTGCGTACGGCGAGGGCGATGGCGTCGCTCGGACGCGCATCGATCTTTTGCTCGTCACCATCGGCCAGTACGACGATCGTCGCGTAGAACACCGGCGGCTCGGCGCGAACGATCTCGATGCGCTCGAGCTTGGCGCCCAGGGCGCCAACAGTATCGAGCAACAGGTCATGGGTAATCGGGCGCTCGGCGCGGCCGCTATCGATGCCGCGGCTGATGGCAGCGGCTTCAAACGAACCAGTCTGAATGGAAAGAGAACGCAGCGGTGCGGGCGAGTCCGACTTGCCGCAGCGCTCGCGAAGCACGATAAGCGATGGCACGGGACCGGCGGCCATGACGATGGTCTCTATGTCGACACGAACCATGGAACACCTCCGGTACGTAGCGGTTAACACGCGGCAGCTCCACCGCATTGAATAGCTATACTACCCAATCTTTCGCACAGCACACAAAACCAAAATGAGATTTATCACAGACAAGAAAAAAGCCCCGAGGCAATGCCCCAGGGCTCTTCACAGTTTTGATGGTGGACCTGACAAGATTCGAACTTGTGACCTCCCGGTTATCAGCCGGACGCTCTAACCAACTGAGCTACAGGTCCATCATGGTGGAGGTTAGGGGGATCGAACCCCTGACCTCAGGCTTGCAAAGCCCGCGCTCTCCCAGCTGAGCTAAACCCCCACGGAGACAGTAATAAACACCCCAGCGGCGACTCGGCTCTCGCTGGGGTGTTTATTGCGAAAGAAAGTGGTGGACCTGACAAGATTCGAACTTGTGACCTCCCGGTTATCAGCCGGACGCTCTAACCAACTGAGCTACAGGTCCATCGCGCAAGGGATATATTAGACGAGTCGTTACGCGCGCGTCAACAACTTTTTTGAAAATCTTTGAGGGGTGTCGGCCCCGGCTGCCCGGCGGCATGCGAAGTCGCCTGCTCGGACAGTCCTGCTCGCACGGAGAGCACATTAAGTGCTCTCCGGCTCGTGCGGAACTCGCGATCGACTTCGCATGCCGCCGGGCAGCCGGGGCCGACGCGGGGTTCAAAGGTTTTCAAAAAAGCGGTCGGCGCGCAGTGCGCCGACCGCCGATATATGGGGTCTGATATTTTCTAACAGTTAGGGCCTCTTACTCGTCAAGGAGATCTTCCGGCATGTCGTTGCCGTCGCCTAGATCGACAGGGGTTTCTTCGGGGGCGGAGCCGTTTTCTGTGGCTTCGCCTTCGGGCTTCTCTTTGGCGGCTGTCATGCGGGCTACGGCGCAGATGCGGTCGTTGTCGTCGACGGTCATCATCTTGACGCCCTGGGTGGCACGGCCGGTCTGACTGATCTCGTCGGTCTTGACGCGAATGACCGTCGCGCCCTCCGTCACGATGAACAGCTCGTGCTGCGGGCCCACCGTCTTCATGGCCGCGAGGTTACCCTTACGCTCGGTCATTTGGATGGTGTAGACGCCCTGGCCGCCGCGATTCTGCTCCGGGTAGTCCGCAACCGGCGTGCGCTTGCCGTAGCCGCGCTCGGTGATGACGAACAGATCGCCGTTGCCGTTAGTGACTTCCATGCCCAGAACGCTCACGCCGTCCTTCATACCGATACCGCGAACGCCGCTGGTATCGCGGCCGGTAGCGCGCACCTGCTCCTCGGAGAACATGATCGCCTTGCCCGCAGTGGTGGCCAGGATGATCTTGTCACCCTCGCGCACGCGGCGCACGTTCAGCAGCGCGTCGTCGTCACGCAGGTTGATAGCGATCAGGCCGTCGCGACGGCTGCGGTCGTATGCGCTCATCACGGTCTTCTTGACCATGCCGCTCTTGGTGGCAAACATCAGATACTCGTCGGCCGGGAACTCGCGGCAGCTGATGACGCTCGCGATCTTCTCGCCCTCCTCGAAAGGCAGCAGGTTGACGATCGCGGTACCGCGCGCCTGGCGCGTACCCACTGGCAGCTCGTGCACCTTCAGGCGATAGACCTTGCCCTTGCTCGAGAAGAACAGCACGTACTCGTGCGTGGACGCGATGAACATCTCATCGATGACATCGTCCTCTTTGAGGTTGACGCCCGACACACCCTTGCCACCGCGCTTCTGGGCACGGTAGGCAGCCACCGGAATGCGCTTGACATAGCCGGTGTGGGTGATGGTCACGACCATATCCTCGTCGGCGATGAGGTCCTCGACATCCAGGTCCTTCTCAACCTGGCTGATCTCGGTGCGGCGCTTGTCGCCAAACTTCTTGGAGATCTCGCGCATCTCTTCCTTGATGACGCCCAGGATCTTCTCCTCATGCGCCAGCAGGTCCTCGTAGTAGGCGATGGCGCGGCGCAGGCCGTCCAACTCTTCTTGGATCTTGTCGCGCTCCAGGCCGGTCAGGCGGCGCAGCTTCATCTCGAGGATGGCCGTGGTCTGCTCGGGCGTAAAGCCAAAGCGCTCGATCAAGCGACTGCTGGCCTCGGAGTCGGTCTGCGAGGAGCGGATGATGCTAATGACCTCGTCGATATGGTCGAGGGCCATCAGGTAGCCCTCGAGGATATGCGCACGCGCCTGGGCCTTCTTGAGGTCAAAACGAGTGCGGCGGGTGACGACGTCGACCTGGTGGTCGATATAGTGCTGCAGCATCTCGCGCAGGCTCAGGCATTTGGGCACGCCGTTGACGAGCGCCAGGTTGTTGGCGCCAAAGGTCGTCTGCAGCGAGGTGTACTTATACAGGTTGTTGAGCACGACCTGCGGAATGACGCCCTTCTTGAGCTCGATAACCAGACGGATGCCCTTCTGGTTGGACTCATCGCGCATATCCGAGATGCCCTCGATGCGCTTGTCGTTGACGAGCTGGGCTATCTTCTCCTGCAGGGTGCCCTTGTTGACCATGTAGGGAATCTCGGTAAAGACCAAGCGGCTGCGGCCGGTCTTGGTGGACTCCACGTGTGCCTTGGCACGCACGGTAATGGAGCCGCGGCCGGTCTCGTAGCTCTGCTTAATGCCGGCGCTGCCCATGATGATGGCGCCGGTGGGGAAGTCCGGACCGGGCATAATCTGCATGAGCTCGTCGACGGTGGCGTCGGGGTTGTCAATCAGGTAGCAGGTGGCCTCGATCGCCTCGGTGAGGTTATGCGGGGCGATGTTGGTGGCCATGCCGACGGCGATGCCCTGGCTGCCGTTGACCAGCAGGTTGGGAAAGCGCGCAGGCAGCGCCACGGGCTCGGCGAGCGACTCATCGTAGTTGGGCTGCCAGTCGACGGTATCCTTCTGCAAGTCACGCAGCAGTTCCATGGCGGGCTTGGCCAGGCGGCTCTCGGTGTAACGCATGGCTGCCGCGCCGTCGCCGTCGATGTTGCCGAAGTTGCCGTGACCGTCGATGAGCGGCGTGCGCATGGAGAACCACTGCGCCAGGCGGACCATGGCCTCATAGACCGCGGAGTCGCCATGCGGGTGGTACTTACCGATAACTTCGCCGACCGTCCAAGCTGACTTCTTGTGCGGGCGGTTGGGGTAGATGCCGCTCTCGTTCATCGCGTACAGGATGCGGCGGTGCACCGGCTTTAGGCCGTCGCGCACGTCCGGCAGGGCGCGCGCCGTGATGACCGACATCGAATACTCGATGAACGACTGCTTCATCTCGCGACCGAACTCCGAAATCTGGAGCTGGCCGCCATTGATATCCTCGCCGGCCGAGGCGCCGCGATCGACTTCGCCAAAGCTCTCCTCGAGCTCGGCGTCGTCGTCCTCTTCCTCATCATCATCGGCATCGGGGTTATAGGCGTCCGGATCGCCGTCCTCGCCCTGCTCAGCACGGGCAAGCAGGCGCTTCAGATCGTCGGGCATGCCGGCGTCGCCGGCCTCGTCCATACCCTCGTTATTGTTGATATCGTCTGCCACGTTGCCTCCTCTTAAGCGTCAAGGAAACGCGCGTCATGCGCATGTTTTTCAATGTACTCGCGGCGATAGCCGACCTCGGAACCCATCAGCTCGCGCACGGCGCGGTCCGCCACCACGGCGTCCTCGATCGACACACGCTGCAGGATGCGAGTCTTGGGATCCATCGTCGTCGAGGCAAGCTGCTTGGGGTCCATCTCGCCCAGGCCCTTGTAGCGCTGGACGGTATAGCCCTTGCGCTTTTTGGTGATCTTGCCGTCCTTGGCCTTGCCGTCCTCGTCGTTATCGTCGGGGTTCAGGCCCAGGCTCTGGATGGTGTCGCGCAGGATCTCGTCTTCGGGCTGGCGGCCGTTGGGATACACGTAGTGAATCTTGTTGCGCACCTTAATGCCAAAGATGGGCGGGCAGGCAACATAGACGTAGCCGGCATCGATCAGCGGACGCATGTACTTGTAGAAGAACGTCAGCAGCAGGATGCGGATATGCGCACCGTCGACGTCTGCATCGGTCATGATGATGATCTTGTGGTAGCGCGCCTTGGTGATATCGAAGTCGCCGCCGTCGCCGGCACTCGTCGTGACGCCGCAGCCGATCGCGGTAATCAGCGACTGAATGGTGTCACTCGAGAACGCGCGATGGTCACCAACGCGTTCGACGTTCAAAATCTTGCCGCGCAGGGGCAGAATCGCCTGGATGTCTCGGCGACGGCCGTCCTTGGCCGAACCGCCTGCCGAGTCGCCCTCTACGATGAAGAGCTCGGTCAGCTCGGCATCGCGCACCGAGCAGTCAGCGAGCTTACCGGGCAGGGACGCCGTCTCGAGCAGGCTCTTGCGGCGGGTCGCCTCGCGCGCCTTGCGGGCGGCATTGCGCGCCTTGCAGGCCTGTTGCGCCTTCTTGACGATCTCGCGAGCGGGCTTGGGATGCTCCTCGAGGTAATCGACAAGGCCGTCGGTCACAATCTTGAGCGTGAGCGCTCGCATATAGGAGCTGCCGAGCTTTGCCTTGGTCTGGCCCTCAAACTGCGGATCGGGCAGCTTGACCGAGATAACGGCCGAAAGGCCCTCGCGCACATCGTCGCCGGTCAGGTTGGCGTCTTTTTCCTTGAGCAGGTTCTGCTTGCGCGCGTAATCGTTGATCACGCGGGTGAGCGCGGTGCGGAAGCCCTCAAGGTGCATGCCGCCTTCGGGGGTGTAGATGTCGTTGGCAAACGACATGACGCTCTCGCCGTAGCCGCTATTCCACTGCAGGGAAACCTCGACCTCTCCCATCTTGGCCACAGGCGCGTCCGGGTCCGATTTGCCCTCGATGTAGATGGGCTCCTTAAAGGCCTCGGGGACGTCCTTGCCCTCGTTGAGGAACTTGACGAAGTCGATGATGCCGCCCTCGTAGCAAAACTCCTCCACGTGGGGAGTCGCTTCGCGCTCGTCGGTCAGCACGATTTTGAGGTTCTTATTGAGGAACGCCGTCTCCTGCAGACGGTTGTGCAGCGTATCGAAATCGTAGATGCAGGTCTCGAAGATCTCATCGTCGGGCCAGAAGGTGACGGTGGTGCCCGTCGAATCCGAGGTGCCCACGACCTCCATCTTCTTGACGGTCTTGCCGCGCGAGAACTCCATCTCGTAGGTGTTGCCATCGCGACGAACCTGAACGACCACGCGCTTGGACAGTGCGTTGACGACGGAGATGCCCACGCCGTGCAGGCCGCCCGAGACCTTATAGGCCGAGTTATCGAACTTACCGCCGGCGTGCAAGATCGTCATGACGACCTCGAGCGTCGGGATCTTTTTAACAGGGTGCTCGTCGACGGGGATGCCGCGCCCGTTGTCGACGACCGTAATGGAGTTGTCGGCGTGGACCGTCACCTGGATCTCGGTGCAGAAACCGGCCATGGCCTCGTCGACGGAGTTGTCAACGATCTCCCACACCAGGTGATGCAGACCGCTGGCGCTCGTCGAGCCGATATACATGCCCGGGCGCTTACGAACGGCCTCGAGACCTTCGAGAATCTTAATCTCGCCGCCATCGTAATCGTTTTCGTTTGCCACACGTCCTCCTTCAGTCAAGAAAATGTGTACAGCCTTACTAGTTTATCGTAAAAAAATACCCTCGGGAACGAGGGTATTTGGCTCTACAAGGCCACCAGATGCGATTTAAGGCTCTTTTTTGCCTTGCACGCCCTTGGCCCACTCGGCACTGGCTCTCATGGCGTTCTCGAGGGCCTCGCGCAGTTTTTGGTCTTCGATGGGCGCCACTTGGCGCTCAATCTCGGTGCGCTCGGCCTCACTTAGGTCAGCATGCGGAGCCGGCGGGCGCTCGGCCACGGCAGGACGCAGACGCTCTTTGGCAGCGGGCGGCGTGTGACCGGGCGCGGTGGTTTTGAACACCAGGCCATCCACATGCGCACCGACGCGCTCCATGCGCGCGCGGATGATCTCGCGCAACAGCGTCATTTCCTGCGTCCACGAGGGCGAATCGAGATATACCAGCAGCTCATTGGACTCGGGCAGGTAGCGCAGGCCCGTCACATGCCGCCCCTCGCGCGTGCCCGAGCACACCGCGTTCCACGCGCGATAGACCGCGCGCGACTCCTCGGCAGCCTCCATCTGCGCGCGGCGCTCAGGTGTTGCAGCCGCCAGGATGCGCTGGCGCTCTGCGTTTAAAAACCCACTGAAGGCGACCGTTTCGCTCTCGCGCTCGTAATTAGCACGTCTCACCCATGCTCACCACCTTGGCTCGATCAAGCAGGTCATCGGTAAAGTATCCCAGGTTGGTCGTGGTTATGACCGTTTGGATATCATCGCCGATCAGCCGCAGAAAAGCACCGCGGCGCTCGCCGTCGAGCTCGCTCATCACGTCGTCCAGAAGCAACAGCGGAGCAGTACCCAGAACATCGCGAGCCACGGCCACCTCGGCCACCTTCCAGGACAGTACCAACGTTCGCTGCTGTCCTTGGCTGGCAAATGAACGGGCGGAGCGACCCGCCACGGTAAATTCAATCTCGTCGCGATGCGGTCCCACCAACGTCACGCCGCGGCGAATTTCCTCGTCGGCGTGCTCATCAAGGGCGGCCAGCATGCGCTCGTACGCCCAGCCCTTCAGCTCTTCGCGATCCTCGACCTGGGGCAAATCCCCCAGCGTGGACGCATAGGACACGTTGGAGGCTTCACCGGACGCCACTTGCCCGTAGGCAGTACGCACATGGCCCGCCAGCCGGTCGAGCAGGGCCAACCGGTGCACGAGCAGGGCCGAGCCCGCGCGGGCAATCGAATCGTTCCACGCGCCGAGCATCTCGCGGCAGCACCAGGTCTCCTTGAGCAAGGCGTTACGCTGGGTCACGCAGCGCCCATAGGCGCTCGCAAGATCGGCATAGCGTGCGCTCAGCTGCATGCCAAAGTCATCGAGGGCGGCGCGGCGCACACTGGCGCCTCGCTTAACCATGTCCAGATGGTCGGGGCAAAACAGCACACTCGGCAGAACGCCGCGCACACCGGCGGCAGAGCATCTCTTGCCGTTGCGGCTAAACGAGCGCTTACCGTCCTCCGCGCTCAATCCCATATCAAGTACGCGGCCGTCGCCCTCGAGCCTCAGCTCGATCTTGCACGAGCCAACGCCGTCATGAACGAGCTCGGCTGCGGTCGGATGCCTAAACGAGGCGCCGCTCGTCAGCAGCTGCAGCGCCTCTATGAGATTGGTCTTTCCCGCCGCGTTGGGTCCCGCAAGTATCGTCACGCCCTCGTCCAAGGCAAGGCGATAGCTATCGAAGCTGCGGTAGTGCGCGACGGAAAGATCGCGGGCGAACATGGTCATAGCGCAGCGCTAGATGCGGACCGGCATGACCAGGTACAGGTAGTTGATCTTGTCGTAGGACTTGAAGATGCCCGCTTGCGAGTAGCTCTTGAGCTCCAGCGTGATCTCCTTCTCCTTGGACAGGGCATTGAGGCAGCCGAAGATGTAGTGGTAGTTGAAGGCGATGGTACCCGACTCGCCCTCGGCCTCGACATCGATCGTCTCCTGCGCAAGGTCCTGGTCATTGGAAATGGAGGACAGGCCCATCTGCCCGTTCTCGACATCAATCTCGAACTTGACGGCGGGGTTGGCGCTCGCGATAACGGCCACGCGCTTGAGGGCGGCGTTAAAGGCGGCGACGTCGATCTTGACGCTCGTCACACACGAATCGGGGATGAGCTGCTTGTAATTGGGGTACACGCCCTCGATGCGGCGCGACACGTAGGTGGTGTTGCCGGCCTCAAAGACGACCTGGGTGTCGGTAGCCCCGATCATGATGGTCGCCTGGCTGGCCATGATGTTCAGTGCGTCGTTAAAAGCGTCAGCCGGAACGTTGAGCTCAAAGGAGCCCTCGAGGGTTGAGGTCTCGACCTGCGTATCGCACACGGCCAAGCGGAAGGAATCGGTCGCCACCAGGCGCACGGTGTTGTTCTCGACCTTCATGTGCACGCCACCCAGGATGGGGCGGGCCTTGTCAGTCGAGGTGACGCGCCACACGCGGCCGACCATTTCGGACAAGATATCGGTCGGCAGTTCCACGGCGCTCTCGATGGCATAGGCCGGAAACTCGGGAAAGTCATTGGCATCGAGCGTGTTCAGGCGGAAAGAGCTCTTCTCACAACCAATCAGCACCTGGCGCTCGGACAGCTCAAAGGTGACCGGGGCATCGGGGAGGGTCTTGGTGATATTGGAGAGCATCTTACAAGGGATAACCATCTCGCCCTCTTCTTCGACATGTGCCGCGATGCGATGACGGATCGAGATGGTGTAGTTAGAGGTCTGGAATTCCAAGATGCCGTCTTGCGCCTTGACGAGCACGCCCGACAGGATGGGAAGGGTGGATGCCGAAGCGACGCCCTTCATAACGACGCCGATGGCTTGTGTAAGCGAGCTCTGGCTGACGGTGAACTTCATCTTTTAATACCTTTCTATAGATATAAATATCTTAATAATAGTAATAGCACTGACGAAACTGTTGATTACTCCCAAAGACGCAGGTCAGACCCAGAAAGAGAATCGACAGCAACCTGTGTGCAACGGGGGTGGTTTTCCACGTTCAAAACCTGCGCAAAACTTTTCATCACCGCGGGTTGGGTTTTAAACACCTTATGCCCGTGGTTTCGACAAGTTTTCAACAGGTGTCTCTATTTCCCTACGAGCGCAGTGTAATTTTATCGCGCAGTGACTTGAGGTCTTCGGTGACGGTGCGGTCTTCCTGGATCATCTTCTGGACCTTTTTGTAGCTCGTGCTGACGGTCGAGTGGTTGCGGTTGCCAAATTCGGCGCCCACCGCCGTGGTCGTCATTTCGCACATCTCGATGGCCAGGTAGATAGCGATATGGCGTGCTTTGGCGATATTGGCGTTGCGACGCGGGCCGATGAGCTCCTCGTGTGTCACGCCGTACTGCTCTTCGATGACGGACTGAACCGTCTGGACGTTGATCTTTTTGGCCGATGTGTCGAAGTACTGGCTGGCGATGGCGTCGATATCGTCAAAGGTGAGCTCCCCGCCCTCGCGCTCGCGGTCACCCGCCTCGCCGGCGCAGCGCTCGCAAAAGCTCTCGAGTTCGCGGATGTTGGTGCCCGAGACCTCGGCCATGTGTTTAAAGTGCTCATCGGTCAGGTGCCCGCCGTCGCCCCCATAGGCCGCCAGCAGCGAGTCGTCGCCTGCCTCGGGGGCGGCGACGATGGTGTTCTCGTAATAGCGCTGCAAGATCTTGTATTTCATCTCGTAGCTGGGCTCTGCAACCAGGCAGAGCATGCCGGCGTTGAAGCGGCTGGTCAGACGCTCGTCCATGCTTAGGTCCTTGGGGGCGCGGTCTGCCGCGATGACGACCTTCTTGTTGTTGCGGATGAACTCGTCCATGAGCTGGAAAAAGTAGTCCACGCTCGCGCGCTTGCCGATGATGTTTTGGATGTCATCGATGATGAGCACGTCCACGCCGTGGTACGCCTGCATGATGGGAGCGTTGCTCTTCTTTTGACGGTCGAACTCGGTCATCAGGTCGTCCAGATATGCCTGGGAGTTGGCATACTTGACCTTGATCTCGGGCGACTTCTCGGCGAGCTCGTTTTTGATGGCAAGCAGCAGGTGCGTCTTGCCCAGGCCCGATTTGCCGTAGATGAACAGTGATGTGCATGTGCCGCGCTCGTCCGCGAGGGCGGCAAACTTGAGTGCCGAGCGATAGGCATGGCTGTTTTCGGGGCCGTAGACAAAGTTCTCAAAGGTAAATTTTGAGTTCGCGGCGAGCGGGGCTCCATCCGTATTCTGCTCGGCCGGCACGGTCGGTGCTGGCATGGGTGAGGTGGGGGTCGCGGCTTGCGTGGATTTAGTCGGCGCCCCGCCCTTCATCTGGTTCATCATGCGACGAAAATCGTCGGCCGAGAGCGTGTTTTTGATTGCAATGCCCGAATCCGCGCCCGCCGCTGCGTCGTGAGCGATGGGCATGTGCGTGACGGGCGCGTTCGTTGGCGTCGCCGCCGCGGTCGGCAACGGTGCCATGGTTTCACGGGAAACATCGCTGTGCTGGTGCTCGACCGTCGACGCGTCGCCTGCGGAGGCCGGCACCGCCGGGGAAGCAGCGGGAGCCGTGGCGGGCGCCGTGGCGGCAGCGGATTCCGTCGCGGCGCCTTGCGGTGCCACGATGTCGAGCGCGATCGGTGCAAAGGCGATTTCTTCCAGATAGGCCTCAATAGTCGGCTGATGCTTTTTGAGCTGCGCGATGGCAAAGCGCGAGGGGGCCTCGATCGTGAGCGTATCTTCGGTCAGGCTTATGGCGCGCGATTGCCCCAGCATGTTGATGAGGCGTGCATCTTGGCCGTCGCGCTGGCAAAAGGCGATGGCATCCCCCAGGATGATGCTTGCTTCCTCGTCCACTGTCTCTCCCGTTCTTTAGCTCTGAGCTCGCACGCGAGCGGCGCCGAGTTCGGTCAGATGGTATTTCTGGCCATGCTTGATGACCAAGCCGGCCTGCGCCAAGTCATTGAGCGTGCGTGACCAAGTGGGGGCCGAGTTTCCAAACGCCCTCGCCAGATCGGTTGCACCGCACGCTTGATTTTGCGCCAGATAGCCCAGCGCGGCGTTGCCGCGATCGCTTACGAACACGTCCGGTTGTGGCTGCGCATGCTGATTTGCTGCATTAGGATACATCATTTGAGCTGCTGGTTGTTGAGAACTCTGCATCGGTGGCATTTGCTGTTGAAAACTTTGAGGCCACTGTTGGTAAGGCTGCGGAGGCATCTGCTGGGCCCAGGGGCTGTACTGCTGCTGCGGCATCTGCTGGTACGGCTGCTGATATCCTTGCTGGTACTGCTGCGGGAACTGCTGGCCGTACCCCAGTGGCCGCATCTGCTGATATGGATATCCCTGTTGGTACGGCTGATAGCCCATTTGCTGGCCACCCGGTGCGCCCGTCGCCTGCTGCATTGCTGCTGCATCCTGATCCGCCAGCGGCACGGCCTCTGGCATGCTTGGCGGCATCGACATCGATGCCGCCTGGGGTTCTTGTGTAGGAGGCATTCCGGGCTGCTGCATCTGTCCCACGGTGGGCTGCATCTGCTGCGTTGCCATGGGCTGCTGCGCAAAAGCTCCCGGCAGGGGATATGTGGGCTGCTCCGTCTCGGGCCGCACGGCAGCGCCGCGTCCGCCGGCACGCTCGATTTCCTGCACGCGTTTAGGGTTCAGGCTTACCGTAACCACGGTGCCGTTGCCCATGTTGTCCTCGATGGATACGGCACCGCCGGCGTTTTCCAAATACTCCTGCACCATGGGAAACCCTGCTCCGGTTCCACGGATATAGCGCTTCATCTTGCTGTTTGCGCTGGTAACGCCAAAGTCGAAAGCACGTTCCTTGTCGTCGATGCCGGGTCCTTGGTCAGCAAAGCGGATGGTGTCTCCGCCGTCCAGAATCGAGATGATGGGCTCGGCAAAGTGTGCGTGGATAAAGTTTTCGACAATCTCGCGGATGACCATGAGCGAGATATGGCCACCTTGTTCTTTCATGCACTGGTAGACGGTGTTGGTCGTCTCTTCCAAATACGTGCGGACATCTTGCGGATCAATGACGATCACCCGCGGTGTCGACAGCATGTCGTCATAGACGGCGATGCGCGCAGCGTACATGGCTTTTGGCGCCTGCGTGGTCGTCTGCTCGCCTTCCGCACGCTCTTCGCGCACGCCGGTGATGTGCTCGTTGTCGGGTGCCGGGTCTCCGGAATCGACCATGGTGTAAAAGTCGTCAGACATGCCGCTCGCAATCTTTCAAAAGGTTTCGAACAAATAGTAGCTCACCGTGCAACGTTTCTCATCTTTCGACAACTTTTCAAAACTTGTTGAAAACTTTGGAAAATAGGCGAAAAGTTCTCAACATTGCCAACATGACCTGTTGAAAACTCGATGAAATATCGTGAAAGGTTGCCATGAGGCGCAAATTTCGGTTGTGCTTATGGGGGAACCGTGTGAACTGCGCAACCTTTTACCTTTGATTTCTTGACATTTGAACATTGATTTCCCTACAATCTTCAAGCTCACGTGTCTATATCTGCGTCCGCGTCCCCGCGGACACTCGAAATGCAGCAGGAGGAACTTAAGATGAAGCGTACGTATCAGCCTAATAAGCGTAAGCGTGCCAAGACCCATGGCTTCCGTGCCCGTATGGCCACTAAGGGTGGTCGTGCCGTGCTCGCCCGTCGTCGCGCCAAGGGCCGCAAGCGTCTCACTGTCTAGCAGCGATACACACATCTCGCATGAAGACTATTAAGTCTCGGCAAGATTTCGAGCATGTGTTCAGTCAGGGGCGTCGTTTCAATCACCCTCTGATTCGAATGACCATATGTGAATCGGTTGGCGAAGGCGACTCCGGAAGGGTCGCCTTCGTTGGTGCTAAGCGACTCGGTTGTGCCGTCGTGCGCAACCGATCTAAGCGTGTGATGCGCGAGGCCGCCCGCAGCTGCGGATTTCCCGTTGCGGGTCATGACATCATCTTGTTTGCAACTCCCAAGACGAGGGTTTCCTCGCCGCAGGAGATGGACAAGGCGTTGCGTTCGCTTATGAAGCGCGCCGGCGTTGCCGGGGAGGAGCGATGAGCAATCACGTTTTGCGACGTGTTGCCATCGCTCCTATTCGCATATATCAACAGGTTATTTCGCCCTTATTGCCTGACGCCTGCATTTATTACCCAACGTGCTCGCAATACGCCATCCAGGCGATTGAGAAGCACGGTGTTTTGAGAGGCTGCTGGCTTGCCGTGAGGCGCATCGCTCGCTGCAATCCCCTGCACGTCGGCGGTTATGACCCTGTGCCCTAGCGGGCACTCGCTATCGGAGGAAAACTTACATGTGGGATTGGATCGTTAACATCCTTTTCGAGCTGCTCAAGCTCATCCAGACCTTTGCGGTCGACTGGGGCCTGTCCATCATCATCCTGGTGGTCATCATCCGTCTGCTGCTGACGCCGCTCATGCTCAAGTCGACCAAGTCGACGGCTCGCATGCAGGTGCTGCAGCCCAAGATGCTCGAGATCCAGGAGCGCTATGCCGACGATCCCCAGCGTCAGGCCGAGGAGATGCAGAAGTTCTACAGCGAGAACAAGTTCAACCCCATGGCTGGCTGTCTGCCGCTGCTGATTCAGATGCCTATCCTGTTCGCCCTGTTTACATTGCTGCGCAACCTGCCGCAGTACTTTAACGACGGCACGTTCTCGTTCTTCAACATCCTGCCCGACCTGACCACCACGCCGAGCGCTTCCTTTGCCGATGGCTTTATGGTTGCACTGCCTGCGCTGGTTTGCCTGATCCTGTTCGCCGTCCTGACCCTGATTCCGCAGCTCTATATGTCGCGCAACCAGACCGGCCAGCAGGCTCAGAGCATGCGTATGATGGCCGTTGTCATGACGGTCATGATGCTTTGGATGGGCTGGAGCTTTCCCGTTGGTGTTCTGCTGTACTATGACGTCTCGTCTGCTTGGCAGGTTATCCAGCAGATTTTTGTGACGCAGAAGGTCATCGACAAGGCGAAGGCCGATGAGGAGGAGCGTCTTAAGAACGCTCCGCTGCAGGTTGAGGTCACTCGTCGAGAGAAGAAGCCGCGCCCGCACAAGAAGAAGTAACGGGATATCAATCTTATTTAGGTACCTAACTTTTGGAGTACGTTATGTCTGAAGAGATCATCGAGGATATGCTTGAGGAGGTTGCCCCGCAGGTCGCGGGCGATTATCCCGAGATTGCACAGCGCTACAAGGCTGGTGAAGAGCTGACCGATGAGGAGCTCGACACCATTGCCGATGTTGCGATTTCCATCCTGCGTTCCATCCTTTCGCACTTCGATGCCGCCAACTCTCCTATCGATGAGTATGAGGGCGACGAGGGTGAGCTGATTTTGGATGTAACGGCTCCCGACCTTGCTGTTCTCATTGGCCGTCATGGTCGCACCCTTGATGCCCTTCAGGTTATGTTCTCTTTGCTGGTGAGCCGCAAACTTGGCTTTAGGTATCCGGTTGTAGTGGACGTAGAGGGATACAAGAGTCGCCGTCAGGACAAGGTTGCTTCCATGGCTCAGTCTGCTGCCGAGCGTGCCATCCGCACTCATAAGAGTGTGTCGCTTCCGCCCATGAATGCCTACGAGCGTCGACTGGTTCACATTGCACTTCGTGGCAATGATGCCGTCGATACTCATTCTGAGGGTTCTGACCCTGATCGCCATGTGGTGATTGTTGCTCGATAATCTACTCGAGTTTATGCTAAGGGGACGTGGTTTCCACGTCCCCTTTTTTTGTCAAAAGTTCTCGATATGCTGATTTTTGTCAGAAAGGAGCTTTCGTTGTTAGTACTTACTGATCAGCAAGCTGACGAGATGTTGAGTCGTCTAGCTTTCTATTGCAAAGAGTATTCCTTGAGCGTAACTGATGTTGAGCTGAGGAAATGTATTCAGCATTTGGATTTGGTTCTAGAAACAAATAAGACAACCAATCTCACCCGTATTCTTAACGTAGAAGATGCTGCAGTACTTCATATCCTCGACTCACTTGTTTTGCTCCCCTATATCAACAAGGCTCCTGAGGGAGCTTTGCTCGATATGGGAACAGGTGCGGGCTTCCCTGGTATTCCATTAACCATAACCACGCATCGTAAAGCTACTTATATTGACTCTGTTGGCAAGAAGGTTGATGCGGTTAATTCCTTTGTCCATGCTCTTGGATTGAAACATGCTCATGCGGTTCATGATCGTCTTGAAGAATATGCTCGAAGCCATAAGAAGCAGTTCTCTGTTGTAACCGCCCGCGCACTGGCCCCTCTACCGATTCTTGTTGAGTATGCGGCTCCGTATCTGAAGGATGGAGGGCTATTTGTTATAACCAAGGGCAATCCTTCGGATGAGGAGCTTGCTTCCGGCATGTCAGCAGCTAAGATTTGCGGCTTCACTTTGCTTCTGAATGACGCAATTGATTTGCCTGAAGGCTTGGGTCACAGGGAGTTCATTGTTCTTAAGAAGAGTCATCCAGCATCTGTCTCATTGCCTCGTGCAAATGGCGTGGCAAAGAAGAATCCGCTTGCCTAGATGTTTCACGTGAAACATAATGGATACTAACAACTTGCAGTGTTTCACGTGAAACATGGCGGTTGATATCGATTCGGAATGTTTCACGTGAAACATCCTCCGTTTGACAGCTTTAATACACACCAGGAGGGACCGTGGGATTTCGCGACGTTAAGCGTTCTAAGAGCGCAAAAGACACGCGTATCATTGCAATCATCAATCAAAAAGGCGGCGTCGGTAAGTCAACGACGGCTGTAAACCTTGCAGCAGCACTGGGTGAGCAGGGTCGTAAGACACTGATTGTCGATTTTGATCCGCAGGGAAACAGCACCAGTGGATTCGGAATTGAAAAAGAAGACCTTGATCACTGCATCTATGATGCATTGTTGAATGATGTGCCGGCAGAATCGCTTGTTCTTGATACAAATTGTAAAAAGGTATTCGTTATTCCGGCTACAATTCAACTTGCAGGCGCGGAAATTGAGCTCGTAAGCGCAATTGCTCGTGAAACCCGCCTCAAAGATTTGCTTGAGCCGATTCAGGACGAGTTTGACTTTATTTTCATTGACTGTCCTCCTTCGCTCGGCCTGCTTACTATCAACGCTTTGACCGCAGCAGACAGCGTTTTGATTCCGATCCAGTGCGAATATTACGCACTCGAGGGCGTTACGAAGCTGCTTGAGTCAATGAAGA
Source organism: Collinsella sp. (assembly GCA_036302525.1). Taxonomy (GTDB): domain Bacteria; phylum Actinomycetota; class Coriobacteriia; order Coriobacteriales; family Coriobacteriaceae; genus Collinsella. The sequence continues at coordinate 189,795 of JAXJCG010000017.1, forward strand.
TGGTCAAATCACGGCTGAACAAGGGCTTAGACACCTATGGTGTGCTTATGACCATGTATGACTCGCGTACTTCACTATCGAATCAGGTTGTTGAGGAGGTTCAATCGTACTTTGGTGATAAGGCGTTTAAGACGCTAATCCCCCGTACGGTTAAAATCTCCGAAGCTCCGTCTTTTGGAGAACCGGTAATTACCTATGCACCTCAAAATAAGGGTGCAAAAGCATATATGGACCTTGCAAAAGAGGTGATCAAGCGTGCCTAGTGTAAAGAAACGTGGCGGATTGGGACGTGGACTCAATGCTTTGGTCTCAGAGGCCGAGTATGAGACCGGCGGTTCGGCTGCATCGGCTTCAAATGCCGCATCTGAAACAAAACTACCTATTGAGGATATCGTTCCCAACCCTAATCAGCCGCGAATTCACTTTAACGAAACTGAACTTCGCGAGTTGAGCGAGTCAATCCAAGAACATGGCGTTTTGCAGCCGCTTTTGGTTCGCAAGCATGGAAACGGCTATGAGATCATCGCTGGTGAGCGTCGTTACCAGGCGTCAAAGCTTGCTGGCCTTGAAGAATTGCCAGTCATCATTAAAGAGGTAAATGATGAAGAGATGCTGGCTCTTGCTCTTATCGAAAACCTTCAGCGTTCTGATCTGAATCCCGTCGAAGAGGCTAAGGGCTATCGCCAACTCATTGATGCCAGCGGGATGACCCAGGAGGCATTGTCGAAGGCAGTAAGCAAGTCACGCTCTGCAATTGCAAACTCGCTGCGTCTTCTCGATCTCCCCGAAGTAGTTCAGCAGATGATTTTTGAGGGCAAACTTACTGCTGGTCATGCACGTGCGATTCTTGCAGTTCCCTATGAGGACGCGCGTATTCGACTTGCAGAGAAAGTTGTTACAGAGGGCCTTTCCGTAAGAGCGACAGAAAATCTTGCTCCGTTGTTTTCTGCCGGAGAGACACCTAAGACGCCGAGGCCTGCAACGCCTCAGTCTTTTAAAAAGGCTGCCCGCGTGCTTCGTCAGGTTTTTAATACCAACGTGCGTGTGAAGAGCTCGCGTGGAAAGAATAAGATTGAGATTGAGTTTAAAGACGAGGAAGAGCTCTCTCGTATTCTTGGCGAAATGATTCAGTTTGATCAAGGAGGCCAAGATGAGGAATAAGATTTTAACAGCGATTGCATTGGTGACGACTGTCGCGGCTGGTGCCTTTGCTGGCTATAGGATCGCGACAGACGATGAACTTCGAGGTCGTTTGCTTCGTAGCGCGCAAGATATCGTCGATACTTCCAAAAAGAAAATGGATGTTATGACAGAAGATGTTGCCATGCGTACTGCTCAGGTAACGAAGAATCCCAAGATTAATCAAGGTTGGGTCAGCAACCAATGGGAAAATGTAGGCTATTAGGTACCTAACAATTACTCAGCATATTTTGAGGGGTCCTTGTCTGATTCATGAGACAAGGACCCCTTATTTTGGCCGTAAAAATGGGACAGGTAGCAGCTGATTCAAAATTAAGGTCAATAAATGAAACGACCCCGGTTGCATATTCTGTAACCGGGGTCGTTCGATGTTTCACATGAAACGTTTTGGGATGCGACTCCCCTATGCGTTCTTCTGAACTTTGAAGCGCTGCTTCAGCTGTCCGCAAGCGGCGTCAATATCGTTACCACGGGAGTTACGAATCGTGGTCTCGATGCCACGGGACTCAAGACGACGCTGAAGATCCTCAACCTTATGAATCGGCGACGGCTTGAGCGGGCTACCCTCGATGTCGTTAAGCTGAATGAGGTTAACGTGGCACAGCGTTCCCTCGCAGAAGTCGCAGAGCGCCTGCATTTCGGGATTCGTATCGTTGACGCCTTCGATCATGGCATACTCATAGGTCGGGCGGCGGCCGGTCTTCTCGGTGTAGAGCTGAAGCGCTTCGTGAAGGCGAAGCAGCGTGTACTTCTTAACACCGGGCATGAGCTTATTGCGCGTCGACTGGATGGCGGAATGCAGGGAAACGGCAAGCGTGAACTGCTCGGGGATGTCGGCAAATTTGCGAATACCGGGAATAACGCCGCTGGTAGAGACGGTGAGGTGACGAGCGCCGATACCGATGCCATCGGGGTCGTTGAGGATTCGCAGCGCCTTGAGAACCTCGTCGTAGTTGGCAAACGGCTCGCCCTGGCCCATGAAGACAACGCTCGTGGCGCGCTCGCCAAAGTCGTTGGATACATGAAGTACCTGGTCGACGATCTCTTGAGCGGTCAGAGAGCGCTTGAGGCCGTTGAGACCGGTAGCGCAAAAGGCACAGCCCATGCCACAGCCTGCCTGGGTGGAAACGCAGACGGAAAGCTTGTTACGACGGGGCATGCCGACGGTCTCGACGGAAACGCCGTCGTGGTACTCGAGCAGATACTTGCGAGAGCCATCTTTGGAAACCTGCTTGGTGAGTTCAGCCGGCGTGTCAAAGGCAAAAGCCTCTTTAAGCTGCTCGCGGAAAGCCTTGGGAAGGTTGGTCATATCGTCAAACGAACAAACGTTCTTCTCAAAGACCCATTCGATGAGCTGCTTCGCGCGGAAGGCGGGCTGGCCAAGCTCGGCCACGAGCTCGCGAATATCGTTTTGGCTCAAGTCGCGAATGTCCTGAGATTTAGTCCTGGGATTCATGGAAGCCTTTCGATTTTGGGGAAACGTAGAGGGTATCGCTACAATATGGTATCAGCTGCAGAAATTATAGAGGAGGAGTCTGCCCATGCCGGGTAAAAGCCTAGAGAACATGCACGTAGCGGTCTTGGCGGGCGGTCATTCCGCTGAGCGCGAGATCTCGCTCAATTCGGGAAAGAACGTCGTGGTTGCCTTGAAGGAGGCCGGCTACACTTCGGTGGAGCTGCTCGACACGGCTGCCGATGATTTTATGGTAACCATGGCGACCGGCGGCTTTGACGTGGCGTTTATCGCCATGCACGGTGCCGGCGGCGAGGATGGCGCCATGCAGGGCGCCATGGAGACCCTGGGTATCCCCTACACGGCCTCGGGCGTGCTTGCCAGCGCCTGCGGTGCCGACAAGGAGGTCTCTAAGCTCCTGTACGCCAAGGCGGGCATTCCCATTGCCCCCGGCCTCGCGCTCGAGGTGGGCGATGAAGTCGATATCGATCATATCGTCGAGGTTTGTGGCGAGCGCTGCTTTGTGAAGCCGGCCGTCAACGGTTCCAGCTATGGCATTTCCCTGGTCCATGAGCCCTCCGAGCTGCCCGCGGCAATCGCCAAGGCGTTTGCGTACGGCGACAAAGTGCTGGTCGAGAAGTGCATCGAGGGTACCGAGATCACCGTCGGTGTGTACGGCGAGGACGACGTGCGCGCTCTGCCGATTGTCGAGATTCGCAAACCCGAGGACTGCGAGTTCTACGATCTGGACGTGAAATATGTCGACCCTACGGACATCCATCGCATTCCGGCGCAGATTTCACCCGAGAATTACGCTCGCGCTCAGGAGCTTGCCTGTGCTGCTCACAAGGCCCTCGGTTGCCTGGGTATCTCGCGCAGCGACTTTATCGTGAGTGAGGACGGCCCCGTTATCCTCGAGACCAATACCATTCCCGGCATGACCGATACGTCGCTGTATCCGGACGAGATCCGCCACACCGACGACATGACGTTCCCGCAGGTCTGTGACAGCCTGATTCGTATGGGCCTTCGTCGAGCGGGCATTGCATGCTAATCGAGGACGCGGTTTCGTCAGGAACGCCGCAGTTTGTCATCGACTCCTATGCCACGCTTGCCGAACGCGCCAAAACGCAGTCCTTCGGCCTTATCGAGGAAGATGTGATTGTCCTCGATACCGAGACCACAGGTCTTTCGGTGCAGGACAATGAGCTGATCGAGATCTCGGCGGCCCGTCTTTCGGGCCGCGAGGTCGTCGACCGCTTCGATACCTTCGTGCATCCCAAGCAGCTGATTCCCGCCGAGATCACCGAGCTCACGAGCATTACAAATGCCGATGTGGCAGATGCCCCGTCGGCCGTTGAGGCCGTAGCCGCTCTCGCCGATTTTGTCGGTGGTTGCCCGGTAATCGCACATAACGCCACGTTCGACCGCTCGTTTATCGAGTCGGTCAAAGGCGGCGTCAACGTGAGCGATATCTGGATCGATTCGCTGGCGCTGTCGCGCATCGCGCTTCCGCGCCTGGCATCGCACAAGTTGTCTTTTATGGCCGATCTGTTTGGCTGTGACTCGGTATCACACCGTGCCAATGCCGACGTCGACGCCCTGTGTGGCGTATGGCGCGTGTTGCTCGTGGCGCTCACCGACTTGCCTCAGGGCCTCATGGCGCGCCTAGCCGACATGCATCCGGATGTGCCTTGGTCCTATCGTCCTATCTTCTCATTCTTGGCAGGGCAGAACCCTGGTTCTATCTTCTCTCTCAGCGCCGCTCGTGCTGACGTTCTCAAGGCCGATCGCGCCGACGATCGGGTGGACGCCGACGAACTGCCGGTCCTCAAGATGCCGAGTCGTGAGGAGATTGAGGCAGACTATGCGCCAGGTGGCCTGGTCAATCGCATGTATCCCACCTACGAGCCGCGTGATGAGCAGATCGCGATGGCGCTCGAGGTCCGCGATGCGCTGGTCACGGGCACTCATCGTGTAATTGAGGCGGGCACGGGCGTCGGCAAATCGATGGCCTATCTGGTGCCTTTTGCCGAGGCAGCGCGCCGTAACAACATCACGGTTGGTATTGCGACCAAATCGAACAATCTTGCCGACCAGCTCATGTACCATGAGCTGCCAAAACTTGCCGAGCAACTGGACGGTGGTCTGTCATTTTGCGCTCTCAAGGGGTATGACCACTATCCATGCCTGCGCAAGCTTGAGCGCATGAGCCGCGGCCAGGTCGAGATTACCACCAAGCGCGATCCGGCGGACACGCTCACGGCGGTCGCGGTCATTATGGCGTACGTCTGCCAATCAGCCGATGGCGACCTCGACTCGCTCGGCATTCGGTGGCGCAGCGTCAACCGCCCCGACTTTACGACGGCCTCGCGCGAGTGTGCTCGTCGCCTCTGCCCGTTTTTCCCTGATAAATGTTTGGTCCACGGCGCTCGCCGTCGTGCAGCGCATGCCGACGTGGTGGTCACCAACCATTCCCTGCTGTTCCGCAATGTCGCGGCCGAGGGCAGGATTTTACCTCCGATTCGTCATTGGGTAATCGACGAGGCCCATTCCATCGAGCGCGAGGCGCGCCGTCAGTGGGCGCGCGTGGTGTCGGCGGACGAATCACGCGTTCTGTTTGAGCGCCTGGGTGGCTCGAGCACCGGTGCGCTAAGCCAGGTCTCCCGTGATTTGGCAACCTCCGAGGGCTCTACGCTCTATCTGGGCCTTACTGCCAAGGCGACGTCGACGGTTGCGCGCGCGAGCATGGCAATCGCCGACGTGTTCGATGGCGTTCGCGAGCTCGGCCGCCGTGCCCGTGGGGGTTATGACAATGCCAATCTATGGATTGGCCCCGAGCTGCGCGAATCTGACGACTGGCATGATTTCTTACAGTCGGCCTACGCTGCCATCGACGTATTGGAACAGGCTGACAAGAGCGTCGACGCGCTGGTGCAAGCCGTCGCCGCCGACAAGCCCGAGGTTGTTGTCGACCTGGGTGATATCTCGCGCCGCCTGCACGAGCTGGCCGAGAACCTCAAACTCATCATTGATGGCACCGATGAACACTACGTGTATTCGCTGCAGGTCAATCGCAGGCTGCGTGCCGGCGGAGAGTCAATGACCGCAGAGCGCATCGACATTGGCGAGGCCTTGGCAACCGAGTGGCTGCCCGAGGTTCACACGGCTATCTTTGCCTCGGCGACCATGACGGTGTCCAAAAGCTTCGAACACTTTAACCACGCGGTCGGCCTCGATCGCATCGGCGCTTCAACATCCTCATCGCTGCACTTGGACTCGAGCTACGACTTCGATTCGAACATGGCTGTAGTCGTTGCGGGCGATATCCCCGATCCGCGCGATCGCGAGAGCTATCTTACGGCGCTCGAGCACGTGCTGGTCGACGCCCATCTTGCCATGGGCGGATCGGTGCTCACACTGTTCACCAATCGGCGCGACATGGAAGACCTGTACGCCCGCGTTGAGCCCAAGATGGCCCGTGCGGGTCTGGAGCTCAACTGCCAGCAGCGCAACTCATCTCCTCGTCGCCTGCGCGATCGGTTTATCAACGAGCCGACTTCATCGCTTTTTGCGCTTAAGGCCTTCTGGGAGGGGTTCGACGCCAGCGGCGAGACGCTGCGCTGCGTCATCATTCCCAAGCTGCCGTTCTCGAGTCCCACGGACCCGCTCTCGTGCGAGCGCAACCTGCGCGAAGACCGCGCTTGGGCGCGCTATTCGCTGCCCGAGGCGGTGCTCGAGGTCAAGCAGGCGGCCGGCCGCCTTATCCGCTCGTCGACCGATTGCGGCGTGCTGATTCTGGCCGACCCGCGCCTGGTGACGAAGGGCTACGGAAAGAAGTTCTTAACGTCGCTGCCCACGAGCTCCTACCAGCGCATCGAATCGGCGCAGATCGGGCACTATCTGCAACTGTGGCGCGCACGCCACGAGCGGCGGCGCTAAAGCGGACAGACGAGGGTTTTTGCCATATCGCACAGGCGCTTTGACAGGGCGGGGTCATCCAAGATGCGGATGGCTCCGCCCGCTGCGATTACCTGGCTCAGTAGCCAACGCTCGGAGCCGTAATGCACAGTTACCGTTGCCATGTCTGCCCCGCCGCGCTCGATTAGGGTGATGCCGGCCCAGTCCAGATGCTCCGCCATATCGAATGGCATCAAGAGCTTTGCGCTGCGCTGCGTCCGGGCAAGGGAATCGTGGAGGGATGCGACGTCCGGTGTGTGAGGCACGACGGAGTCTTCCGTCAAGGCGAGTCCCTCGATTTTATCCATGCGATAGGTGCGCTGCTCATCGACTGTGATGTCCCAGGCAATCAGGTATGTTTGGTCGCCGTTTGCCGTAATGCGCAAGGGGTCGACCAGACGCTCGCGTGGCCGTGCATCGTCCATCGAGCGATATGAGATGCGGCAGCGAACGCCGTCCTGAATGGCACAGCTCAGCTGCTGCCAGTGCGACCCGTGGTTGACGGTGTCAAAGACGCGCTGGTTATAGCCGAGCTCTTCGGGTAGAAGGGCGTGTCGAATCCGAGCTGCCGTCTGCGGCTCGATCCCCAACGATTCAAGTTCGTGGTTGAGCACAGCGCCCTCGGCTGCACTCAAGCGCAACGGTAGCACACGCCCGGCGTCACCAGTGAGGACCACACGCTCGCCGTGGCATTCGCAGATGATGCGCGCACCAGATTCTCGGTCCGCGAGCGTCGAGACGATCTCGAGAATCTCGTCGAGCGATACTCCCGTGATGTCAAAGCGGCCGCAAATCTCGGTTCGTGTCATGCCGCTCTCGCCGGCGGCGTAGAGGGCCTCCATGATGTCGATGGCGCGCGAGAGTCTCTGCTCGCTGGTGAGTTTACGCACGGGCATACTCGTGCACCGTCCTTTCAATGAGGTGGTTCCACGCCTGCTTGAGCGATTTGGGGGCCATGGGCCTCATGCCGTCCATGGCGTGGGCCATGCAAAATGAGGCGGCGGCTTCAAGGTCGCGCACGTCAACGGTCCAGATCCATCCCGCATCGGTGTGTGTGAGCTCACCTCGCCCGCGCGTGAGGCCGTTGATCATATCGATCTGCGTCTGAGGGGCGAACGAGAACGTGGCTGCAACGGGCGGTCGGTCGGCGAAATCGAATTCAAAGAACAGATAGTCGTTGAGATTGAAGTCCGCAGGGATGGCGTAGGCCTTCGAAGGACGCCATGCGCGAACGATACGGTCGCAGCGGAATGTCCTGATGTCGTCGGTGACATTGTCGAGGCCGCAGAAGTACGCCACGCCCTCGCGTTCGAACATGCCGTAGACACAGACGGTACGTTCTTTCTGCTCGCCGCGTCCGTTCTGATATAAAAATCGCAGCGCGCATCGCTCGGCAAAGGCGCTCCATACCGCATCGACGGTGGGAGAGCGGCGGATCGGTACTTCGTCCACCGTCGTCCTGCCGGTGAGGTAGGCAATTTTGGAGCGAATATCGGCAAGCGGCGCGGCAAAGGTGGAAGAGCCGGCCGCTAGCGTCTGGTCGATGGCGTTGAGTAGGATATCGGCGTCGTCTGCGGTGATGAGGCCGCCTGCAGCAAACGTGTGCTCGCGGTCGATTGTCCACGAGCTTTCCTCGGTCTCCTGCGCACCGGCGGGGCGAACCTCCTTGATTAAGATGCCACGCTCGAGCAGTTTGTCACGATCGCGCCGAAACTTGCGCTTATCCGAGTCGATATTGCCCGAGCCATATCCCAGGTCAGAATCCAAGACGATCTGCTCGGTCGTCAGCGGTTCGGGGGAGCTGTTGAGCACAAAGAAAAGATTGAGGATGCGCTGAGCCGTTTTATCGAAACCGGGCTCCGAATTCCCCTTTTTAATTGTCGCGGTCGCGTCGCTTGCCGTCATAGAGTCCTCGCATGAGAAGGTGGTTTGCTGCCATGATTTTAGTCCGATATGGAGATTAGGCTATATCCTTGTCCGCTCGAGGCGTTAAGATGGCCCGAATTCGGTCGTTTGCGCTCGCTCGGGGTATACTTTCGACTATATACGGTTCTAATGTGCATGCATTGGGCCTATTTGTCGGATTATGGATGTGGAGCGCACATGGCGAACACCCAGAACTATATTAACCACCTGCTGCAGAACACCGGCATTACGCCGGCATGCAGCGAAGAAGAGCGCTTGGCTGCCGAGGATATCGCTCAGATCTTCCGCAACCACGGCTTTGACCCCGAGGTTCAGGAGTTCAATGCCCCGGCGCCCAGTAGATTGGCATTTGCCGTTACCGGTATTCTTGCGTTTGCCGGCGCCCTGCTGATGGGCATCGGCGGCGGTATCGGCTTGGTCGGCACCTTGCTGGCCATTGTCGGCGCCGTTCTTTACGTGCTCGAGCGCACGGGCCACCCCGTGGTTTCGCGCCTGGGCAAGACGGGCGTGAGCCAAAATGTCATCGCCTACCACAAGGCCTCGGGCCCGCTCGCGTCTCCGCGCAACCGCCCGGTGGTCGTTGTCGCACACTACGACTCTCCCCGTGCTGAGCTGCTCGCCCGCGAGCCCTATGCTTCGTATCGTGCGCTCATCGCCAAGCTGTTGCCCGTTGCCACGATTGCCCCTGCTGCCGTTGCCATCCTGCGTATCCTGCCGCTCCCCGGCGCGCTCAAGGTTCTGCTGTGGATTGTCGCGATCCTCGCTTCCCTCGTTGCACTTGCCAACGCGGCAAACATCATCTCTAACCGCCACGTTCTTCCCTATACGTCCGGCGCGGTGTGCAACAAGTCTTCTGTCGCCGCTATGCTCGGCGTTATGGACAACGTTGCTCCCCTCCAGGGCGAGAACGAGTTTCCCGACGATGTTCCGTTCGATACCTATTTTGGGGAGCAGAAACGTCGTGCCGAGGAAATGGCGCGCGCGGCGGCGGAGTATGCCGCGGCCCAGCAGCAAAACGACTACGGCAACACCATCGAGTACGAAGAGCCTACCTACGCCGAGGACGAGTTCGGTCAGCCGATTGCTCCCGACGCTCAAACCGAGCCCGAACAGGGCGAGGCTTTTGACGAGCAGATTGAGGGCTTTGAGGGTGCGTCTGCCGACGAGACGCTGATTGGCGCCATCGTGCCCGAGGATCAGAATCAGGCTGTCCAGGCCGAAGAGTTCAATGACGAGGTTCCCGCTGCTGAGCCGGCGGAGGAGCCTGCCGCGGCCGAGCCCGAGCCCAAGCTCTATCGCAACGCCGCCGGCAACATTCGCTTTGGTTCGGATGCCATCCGTGCACTCGGAATGCTTCCCGAGTCCTGCACGCTCGATTACGAGGAGGGCGAGGAGCCGACGTTTGAGCCCGAGCCTGCGCCCGTTGTCACTGCGGATGATGAGTCTGCCGCGGTTACCGCTGCCGTTGCCGAGCCCGAGGCGGTGTCCGCGATCGATCCCGCGGCAGGACTGGACATTTTGGCTCCCGCCGCGCCGGCGCAAGACGTTGCGGACGAGTCTGACGACGATTACGTTGAACAGCCGAGGCGCGTGTCTTACGAGAGCGATACTGATTTCTCTGCCGAGATTCCCGCGGCAACGCCCCATGCCGATATTGCATCCGCGTTCTCTTCGATTGGCGCCAGCGCTTCCAGCTTCTTTAAGGGTGCGCTTGCAAAGGGCAGGAAATTTGTCGACGATTTCGAGGAGAAGCGCGCTGCCGCACGCGAGGCTGCCGAGCAGGAGGCTATCGCTCAGCAGCAGGCAGCCGAGGCGGCACGTGAGCGCGCGGCGCAAGAGTTCGAGCAGAACGTGGCTATGCAGTCCGGGCCCGTCGACGCTGCCGAAGCTACGACGTCCTTTGAGTCCCAGCAACCGACGTCAGCGGATGTTGTTGAGGCAACAACGTCTTTCGAGGCTCAGCAGCACGTCGATAGCACCATGTCGTTTGATGCCGCGCAGTTCGATTCCACGATAACGTTTGAAAAGCAAGGCACCGCAATTGCCGAGCCCCTTCCTGTTTCCGATGAGCAGGGCGACGCGGCAGACGATGACGAGCCCATTGATGCTGCCGAAATCCAAGATGCCGCCGAGGACGAGTCCGTCGAGGCCAACTCTGACGAAGAGCAATACGCGGCAGCCGATCAAGGTGATTCGACCGAGGTCGAGCAGGAGGAAGTGCCTGCGGTTTCCGAGACTCCCGAGACGGATGAGTCGAGGCCTTACTCCACGCAGATTTTCACCATGCCGACCCCGAGTGGTTCCGGTGCCACGGTTGCCAATGTCGCTCCCACCCAGGACGAAACGGTCGATTCCCTTATGGCCCAGATTTCCTCCCAGGCATCGCCGCGTCCGCAGATGAATGTTCCCGATCCGGCGTCGGCACCGTCGCCTGCACCTTCCTCGTCTCCGCTGGCTTCGGTCCCCGATCCGTCGCTGCCGTCTATGAAGCAGGCAAACGTTGCGTCTCGCACGTCGCTGTTCGACCTTCCCGATCCCTCTGCCCAGGTCAACGACACCTTTGCTACTGCCCAGGGTCCCGAACCCACATCGGCACCCGTTGCGCCTTCTATGCCCGTTGCGTCGGGCGCGCAGCCGATCGAGACCATTTCGGCTCCCGCCCCGGCGGCACCCAAGTCTCGCAAACGCGGCCTGGGTGGCCTGTTCGGTCGTAAAAGGAAAAACGAGCAGGACAGCATGAGTGATTGGCTGGGCGTCGAAGACGATTACGATGCCAAGAAGTCCGGTCGCGGTATCGGTTCGTGGGATAACTTCGAGGACGATAACGATGGCTGGAAGGGCGGCGCTACGTCTTCCGATGGCGCTTCTTCCGAAGATATGCTCTCGGCTGTCGCCTCTATGGGCGATGATGAGCTGCTCGGTCACGATATCTGGTTTGTGGCAACGGGCGCCTCGGATTGTGATGGCGCCGGCATGAAGGCCTTCTTGGCTTCGCATCGCGATAAACTCCGCGGCGTATTCTTCATCAATCTTGAATCCGTCGGCGCCGGTAGGCTTTCGGTGGTGACGGTCGAGGGCGAACAGCAGCTGCTCAAGGGCGATCGCCGCATCATGAACCTGGTCAGCAAGGTGTGCAAGTCGTTCCATGTCGATTGTGGCGCGCTCGAGATGCCCTATGCCAAGACCGATGCCTATGCCGCGCTCGAGGCGAGCCGCCGAGCCCTCACCATCGCCGGCGTGGACGGCACGCGTCTGGCTTGCGCTCGTACCGAGGACGACCTGCCCCACAATGTCAACCCGACGAACATTGCCACGGTATCCGAGGTCGTGACCGAGGTTATCCGCCGTTCGTAGACGGAGCTCTAAGGAGTCAACGTGTTTTCGTATATTAAGCGCCATTGGCCTGTCTACGTGATTTTGACCTTGATTGCCATTGCGTTAGGATTTGGGGCTGCCTACATCGTGGGTGCAAAGGGCTCGACCCCCGCCTCCGCAATCAGCGAAGAGGTGGAGCAAGAACAGAGTACGGGTGCCGATGGGATTCCTGAGTCCGAGCAGGCAATCGTTGATGGTGGATCTTCGTCTGCAGAGTAGATACGGCGATTTACATGATTGAAAGCGGGCGAGCCAGGGGACTGGCTCGCCCGCTTTTTCATCGCGCTAGCGCTTCTTTGGGGTCGACCTAAGGCGAGCGAACCATAGGGCTGCGGCACCCGAGGTCAGGAGCGCGGTGATGCAAGCGGCGATGGGAACTGATCCTGTTGCCGGTAGGTCCTGCAGTAGGGTACAGCGTTGAATGACACGGTCCTCGTCATGTGACTCAAGTTTATCGCCGCCACCGTTGCGGCAAAGATCGACGCGCGCGCTGTTGGTGAGTGCGGTTTGGGGCGTATAAGCCGACGTTGCCTGCATGTGTACGACTGCGCCCCGAGCGTCTGTGCCAAGGATTGCTTTGGCATCGTCAAGGTCGTCGTGCTCATCTTTGAGATCATCGCGGGTCCAAGAATCCACATCGCTTCGAGTCGTAAAGTCGGCGGCTACCGCACCGTATTCAATTCGAATGCCCGTTACGACGGTATTGGACGCAAGGTCGAGTTCTTTCGCCTCGAGTGTGGTGGATTCCGTGGTCGAGACATCCGCCTTCCAGAGGTGCCAGCCGTCGTAATCGACGAGGCGGCAATCCTCACCCAGACTCTCCCTTACTTCGTCGGACTCAAGCCAAGGATTTTCGTGCCCATCGTCAAGTGTCGCGTTTGCCGGCTCATCGACGTCTGTCGAGTCCAACGGCGTCGTGCGATACCACACGTTGCACAGACCATTGAGGTCGCCGATGGCGACGGGGGTTTCGATTGAGACGAATCTCGCCGTATCGTCCTCGGCACACTCAAGATCATCGGTAATTGTGAACTCATCAACCCAGGTAGTTGAATCGTTTCGAGCGTCGATGGTATAGGAGAAAAGCCCATCCGTATTGGTTTGCATCGCGGCACGGTTTTTACCATCGCCGTTAGCCAACAGGCCCTTTTCGATAGGTTGGACAAGTTCCTGACGCTTGTCGACCTGCCCCTTGATCTCGATGGGCGCATCCTTCATCGCGACGGATTGGACTTCTCCCGTATCCTTTATTTCAAACGTTATCTCCTCGGCAAGGTCATAGGTCCGCGGAGACATCATTTCGCGCAACGAGTAGGTGCCGGGTGCAAGATGTTCGACGCGGTGTGGCTTGTCGGATGAGGTCCAGGAGTCTATTTCGGTTTTATCGGGACCATATAAGGCGAGCTGTGCGCCTTCCGCTTCCTGCTCACCGCTTGCATCGACCTTGGTGTAATCGTCGGATACGTTAAGCCGTGCTTCTACAACGGGTGTTTTCTGGTCGGCATAAGTAAGGTCGACAATATGGGTTGTCTGATCGAGCAAGAAGCCTGCCGGCGCTTGAGTCTCGACAACCTCGTAGCGTGCGGTGCCAGATCCCAGTGGGAGGTTGCCCGCGCGTGCTTCTCCAGTTTCATCCGTCGTGACGGTCGCGACAGTCTCACCGTCGAGCGCGGCAATGCTACCGTCGGGGCGCACGATATCACCCGAGGCACGGATCTCAAAGACGGCGCCCGCGAGGCTGCTGCCGTCTATGGCATCGGTTTTAACGATCCTGATGTTTCCGGTCGCGGCGTGGTCATAATACGAGGCGATTGCAACGGGCGTTAGGTTCATGTCGGCGGGTATGTTTACCTCGATCTCTTCGCCGACAAGATAGGGCTCTTTGGCCGAGGTTTCGCGTACATAATAGGTGCCCGGCACGAGCGATTCGGGCAGTGTGACGGTCCCGGTCGCGTCAGTCGTAAAGGTGTCCATTACGTTATGTGCTGGATACCAGCAAGTTTGTGAGACAGGTTCGTGATTGCTGTCGAGGAGCTGGAAGGTGAATCCGGCTAGGGGAACAGAAGCGCCTGTTTGGGCATCGCGTTTTACAATCTGGAGATGCGTCGACAGAGCGTGGTTGTCCACGATATATTGAAGCTCGGCGCCGTCGGAAATCTGATTGGCCCCGACGGTCCATTCCCCTGCACGTTTAAAACCCTCGGGGACGGTTTCCGGAACCTCGCGAACCGTGTAGCCGGCACGGTCGTATGGGACGGCTCCGTGGACACCGGCGGGTCGCTTACCTGTGCCGAACCATGCTTCGGGCTGGTCTTTGGTGGAGGCAAAGCCATAGATGTTTGTGGTCAGTGTGCCAACAACCTGCTGAGAGCTGTTGCTGACAACCTCAAAGACAACACCACCCGCCGGCTGCTCCAGGCCGGATTGGTCGCTATTGCCGTAATCCTTGAATTTGGAAATCTCAAGGTTAAACGCAATGGGGATATCGGAAACGCGAGATTCGATCTCGACCACGCCTGAATCGCCGAGCTGGTCGGCTCCAACGGTATAGGTCCAGCTGTCGTTGGATGGCAGGTAGCCCTCGGGGGCTTTTGATTCGTAGATGGTAAAGGTTCCTAAGGGGACATCGGCGAGGGTGGCCCGACCGCTTTCGTCGGTCGTGAGGATTTGTGCCCATCCAGGGGTTGATTGCGACACACACGTGAACTCTGCTCCTGCGAGTGAAGATCCCACCTGGGGTCCGGCATTCGTCGCGGCATCGAGTTTTACGATACGCAGATTGATGGTGCCGGGCTGTTCATCAATGGCGACCCGCCCGCCGTCATTCCCCGTGGTAAAGGCAATACGATCGTGGCGGGGGACATAGCCGGCCGGCGCCTTCGTTTCAACTAGGTAGTATGCCGCGTTGGGTAGGAGTGTTGCCTGTGCTCGACCGTTGCCGTCCATCTGGATGGTACCAACACGCGCGCCGCTGGCGCTCTCAAAAATATCGAATGTTGCCCCGGTAAACTGATAGGTATTGTTTCCGCTGGTAATAACGGTGTTAGCAGACTGCTTTTGGAAGGAAACAGAGACCGCCGGCAGTACATAGAGCATGTCTTGACGTTTGCTGCCGCCCGATACGGCCCCTAGATAGCGTCGCGCACGGTGCGGAGCGGCTTTGATGCTTCCTGATTTTGCGCTGTCGTGGAGCCACCGCGCAGCCGCCACGACTTCATTGTCGGCGGTAAAGTGTCCGCTCTTGGTTTTACCCTGAGCGGTCGTGTAGGAGTAGGTGCCGTCGACATGGGTAGTGCCGTTGAGCATCCATACGGCAAGCTGGGTTGCGGCGCGGGCGCGATCGGGTGAAAGATGGTAGCCGCCAAACGACGTGGCGGTAGGATATCCGTGACAAACGATTGCCGCGAACTCGTCGTCGAGCCACACCCAGCCTTGATCAAAGTTGAGCCATGGGCCGCCCGGCTTGGTGGGGCCGGGGCGCTCCTGGTTCATGCAGTAGGCAATCGAGGCGTCTTGAGCTTCATACTTGCCGATGAAGAAGGGCCCACAATCATCGCTAATAGTGCGGAAGCCGAGCTGGTCGTAGCCATCGACGGCAAATGCGGCTCCCGGTGCCAGGCAGCCGAAAAGCAGGAAGAGGAGCAGGAGCAGCGGACCTGTTGCGATTGCGCTGTGGACAGAGTGCGTGGGTGCGTTGGACATGGCTGCTCCTTATCCCTCGTGCGCCGCACGGGGAGGCTGCGACGCGTAGGATGAGGCTACCCCCGAGGTTCATGCGGGTAAGTACCGGAGCCTGACCAAAAGCTTGCCCAATTCCTGACAAATTGAGCTCAAATTCAACAATCAAGCAAAAGTGCAGGTAGAAGATAGGGAGAACAGGAGGTTAAAGGTCCTCGTCTCCACAATTGACGCGATTTTCAAACGAATCTCCACAGCTAAAACAAGCATCGCCACCCTTGTATCGAACAAGACAACCGCGTTATACTATCCCCCACATATGCGGGCATCGCCAAGTGGTAAGGCATCAGCTTCCCAAGCTGACACTCGCGGGTTCGAGTCCCGTTGCCCGCTCCAGTAAAAAGCACAAGCACGGCAGCGTTACGTTGCCGTGCTTTTTACTACCAAGCGCCGGGACTCGAACCCGCCAGGGTGCGAGCGTTAAGCAAACGCGAAGCGCTTGTAGCGAGCAGGCGAAGGCGCCGACAGGCGCCTGAAGCCGGTGCGTATTTGCGAAGCAAATACGCGGATGTCCCGTTGCCCGCTCCATCGAGTACGGGGGACCTCGGGAACGTCGGGTCCAACCCGCTGTGCCCGTGCGTGTGCGCGGACCGGGTCTGCCGACCGCAGCCGGTGCGTATTTGCGAAGCAAATGCGCGGACGTCCTCATGGTCGCTCCAATTCCAAAATGTTAGGTTAATGCCTGCTGCCCATACTTGCACCTGCGCACGGTACAATAGTTGGGTTACGACCAACGTGCCAATAACCAAAAAGGAGCCGCTATGATCGATCGCTATACCCGCCCGGAGATGGGACACATCTTCTCCCTCGAGAACAAGTACGCCATTTGGCAGGAGATCGAGGTCTTGGCCTGCGAGGCCCAGGCGGAGCTCGGCAAGATCGGTATTTCCAAAGACGAGGCCCAGTGGATCCGCGACCATGCCAACTTTGAGAAGGCGAAGGTCGATGAGATCGAGGAAGTCACGCGCCACGACGTCATTGCCTTTCTGACCAACATGAAGGAATACATCGATGCCGATGTTCCCGAGGACGACCCCAAGCCCAGCCGCTGGGTTCACTATGGCATGACCAGCTCCGATCTGGGCGACACGGCCCTGTGCTACCAGCTCACCCAGGCCTGCGACCTGATCATCGAGGATGTCAAAAAACTCGGCGAGATCTGCAAGCGTCGCGCCTTTGAGGAGCGCAACACGCTCTGCGCCGGCCGTACTCATGGCATCCATGCCGAGCCGATGACCTTTGGCATGAAGTTTGGCTCTTGGGCCTGGGAGCTCAAGCGCGATCTGGACCGTCTTGAGGATGCCCGCAAGAACGTTGCCTTTGGTGCCATCTCGGGCGCTGTCGGCACGTACAGCTCCATCGAGCCGTTTGTCGAGGAGTACGTCTGCGAGCACCTGGGCCTGGTTCACGACCCGCTGTCCACGCAGGTTATCAGCCGCGACCATCACGCCTATCTCGCCGGCGTTCTCGCCACCACCGCAGCCACCTGCGAGCGCATCGCGACCGAGGTCCGCAATCTGCAGAAGACTGATACGCTCGAGGCCGAGGAGCCGTTCCGTAAGGGCCAAAAGGGCAGCTCCGCCATGCCGCACAAGCGCAATCCCATCACCATGGAGAAGGTCTGCGGTCTGTCGCGCGTCGTGAAGTCCAACGCCCAGGTCGCCTTCGATAACGTCGCCCTGTGGCACGAGCGTGACATTTCGCACTCCTCTGCCGAGCGTGTCGCCCAGGCCGATAGCTTCATCGCACTCGACCACATGTTCCAGTGCCTCATCCGCGTTATCGACGGCCTGCAGCTGTACCCTGCCCGCATGATGGCCAACCTCAATAAGACCCGCGGCCTCATCTTCTCCTCCAAGGTGCTGCTCGCCCTCGTCGATACGGGCATCACCCGCGAGGACGCGTACGCCATTGTGCAGGAGAACGCCATGGCAACCTGGCACGAGGTACAGGATTGTGTCTCCGGCCCCACCTTTAAGGAGCGTCTCGAGGCCGACCCGCGCTGCACCGTCAGCCAGGAGAAGCTCGACGAGATCTTTGATCCATGGGACTTCCTCACCCGTATCGACACGGTCTTTGATCGTCTGGAGCAGCTGAGCTTCGAGTAGGTTCGGGCATAACGTTAGCTTTTTAGGGCGCTTTGCTGGTAATGTGTGTTGCCGGCAAAGCGCCTCGTTGCATTTAGGGAAAGACGGGGATAATAGTCGTCTCGAATAACATTCTGAGAGGGGATCGCATGATTTCGTTTGATTACAAGCCTCAGGGCGTGTGTGCTCGCAATATTCACCTTGACCTTTCCGATGACGGCAACAAGGTGATAGGCGTTGAGTTTACCGGTGGCTGCGACGGCAATCTCAAGGCAATCTCCAAGCTGGTCGAGGGCGCTCCTGCCGATCGCGTAATCGAGGTTCTCGCCGGTAATACCTGCGGTATGAAAAAGACCTCCTGCGCCGACCAGCTTACGCGCGCTATCGAGGCCGCTCGCGCCGAGATCGCCTAATGGGTATCGCCGATCACATCAAGAACGGAATATCGCGTCGCGGCTTTGTACTCGGTGGGGCTGCCGCGGGCGCTGCCACGGTGCTTGCCGGATGCTCGAAAAAAACGGGTACCAGCGATGATGCCGCCGGCGAGCCGCAGGTTATCAAGGACGATTCCAAAATCATCTCGATTACGGATGAGTATGAGGCTGTCGACATCGATCTTGAGCCGGCGTCATCGTGGACGCTGCCTCTGGGTACGCTGCTGTACTACTGCGACGGCGATTACGCCGCGGCGATGATGGCGCCCGCATCGGCACTGCACGCCAACACACTCGGCGTGCTCAACCTGGGCGATGGCTCGCTTACCACATTAATCGAGGATCCTATCGAGGGCACGGGATACGCATTCTACGATGTCCGTGCCGGCGACGGCGTATTCGCGTGGGTTGAGATGAACTTTGCCAATTCATCGTGGAAGCTCTACGCTCAAAATCTGTCGGGCGCTTCGCTCTCTGGCGACGTGGTTGAGCTCGATCGAGGTGGCAAGGACTATGATCCGCCCCTGTTCACGGCGTTCGGGTCATCAGTCATCTGGTATAAAATGCCTTCGGCAGGCGGCAATAAAACGAGTAGTGATTCGTTTTGCTATCGTCGCTCGCTTGATGAATCCAAGGCCGAGGTAATTTGGAAATCGACGGGCCGCTTTGCATCGGCCCCGCGCGCGAGCGACGGCATTTTGACCATCTCGCCGCGTGTCCGCAACGACGAGGGCGTCTACTACGGCATAACGGCAATCGATCTGACCGACGGCAACAACACCAAACGTGCCCAGCTAGTTCTTCCCTCGTCAGTCTCGCCTTTCGAGGCCGTATATATGGGCGATACCTTCGTGTTTTCTATCGAGGCGACCTATAGTGGCGTGGGCAGCCTGGGCAACATGGGCACGTATATCGGTAATGAGGGAGGGCCGTACCTCTTCCTGTCACGCGAGCCGCTCGCATGTGCGGCTGGCAAGAAGAATAAATACCTTGTTAAGGTACAGGCGTCGCATTTCCTGATCGACACCTCTGCCAAGACCTATGGCTCGCTGCTGTCGCCCGACCGCGCTTTGGAGTATGGCGATTATCCAGCTACGGCGGGAAAATCGGACTCATTCCTTACGTACGCCACGGTGCGCAACAGCCAGGGTATACCAGAGACGGTCACTGCACGCCTATTCTCTCTTTAAGCTTAGAGGGGTTAAAAAGGCGCCAACAGGGGAATAAACGCGTTGTAATTGTGAGTACCGCCCGCCGAGCTGCCGCGTCATAGCGGCATCTGGCGGGCTCAGGTGCGTTAAAATGGGCTTGTTCTTAGCTAATTGAGACAGGGGGGCCGTGTTATGGCTTCAGATGCAAAAAAGATTCTGCTGGTCGAGGATGAGAAGGCAATCCGTGACGCCGTCGCTGCCTATCTCGAGCGCGAAGGCTACTGGGTTGTGGGCGTCGGCGATGGCCAGTCCGCGATCGAGGAGTTCGAGAAGCATCAGTTCGACCTGGTCGTGCTCGACCTTATGCTCCCCAAGATCCCCGGCGAGCGCGTTTGCCGCACCATTCGCGATACCTCGGATGTCCCCATCATCATGCTGACGGCTAAGGGCGAGATCGAGGACCGTATTATCGGTCTTGAGCTCGGCGCCGACGACTATCTGATTAAGCCGTTCTCGCCGCGCGAGCTCGTCGCCCGCGTTCGCGCTCTGTTCCGCCGTGCCCATCAGGCCGACGAGCCCGCCGTCGAGGTACTCGACTTCGGCGATCTGGTCATCGATATCTCGGGCCACAAGATCTTGGTCGAGGGCAAGGAAGTCGATCTGACGGCTTCCGAGTTCAAGCTGCTCACCACGCTTGCCCGCCATCCCGGCCGTGTGTATAACCGCATGGAGCTGGTCGAGAAAGTGCTCGGGTATGACTTTGAGGGCTATGAGCGCACCATCGATAGCCACGTGAAGAATCTTCGCGCCAAGCTGGGCGATGATCCCAAGAAGCCCAAGTGGCTCTACACCGTCCATGGTGTCGGCTATCGCTTCGAGGCTCCGGCCAAGACCGATAAGTCGGACGAGAAATAGGGAAATCACATATGACACCTGCGCGCTTTGAAATCGGACAAAAGCACAAGCAGGAGAGCGAGGCGGGTTCCAAGGCTAGTTGGAACACGCCTCGTTCCGATTCACGGCCAACGATGAGCTATCCCTCGCGCATGGCACTTGCTTTTGCTCTGACATCGCTCATGACGGTATTGGTGCTGGTGGGCGTTGTCTCTGTTGTGTGGGGCACGGTCTTTTCGGATTACACACGCTCCAATATCGTCGAAATCGCAAATTCCGCTGCCGAGAAGTTGGCGACCTCATATGAGGAAAACGGCTCTTGGACCGCGGGAGAACTGCGCACGGTCGCAACGTCGAGTTTGGTTTCCGACGATCTGGGCATGCAGGTCGTCAATAAAAAGGGTGTGATCGTTTATGACGATTCCTGGCCCTCGGCAAGCGCCACCGCCGATGTACGCGAAAACCAGGCTACGACCGACGACACGAGCGGCAAGAGGGCATCGCATAGCCCGGTCTCGTCTGCTCCAACCGACTCCGATAGCGTTGCTAACGTCGAGATTGTAACGTCTTCCGGCGAGCATGTCGGACAGGTAAAGCTGTGGGCCATCGGCTCCGACGCTCTGCTCACCAAGGCGGACTCTGCGTTTAGGGAGAAGACCTTTAACGCCATGGCCCTCGCCGCGGTTGTTGCAATCTGCATTTCGGTCGTTATCGGATCGCTCGTGTCGCGCATGCTCAGCAAACCGATTCATCGCATCACCAGTACCGCAAAGCAAATCCGTGACGGCGACCTGTCGGCTCGCACGGGGCTGCGCGGTGATGACGAGATCGATCAGCTGGGTGAGACCTTCGATGAGATGGCCACCTCGCTCGAGAAGGATATGAAACACGAGAAGCGCCTGACCTCAGACGTTGCACACGAGCTTCGCACGCCGCTTATGGCCATGCTCGCAACGGTCGAGGCCATGCAGGATGGCGTGTATCCCACCGACGATGAGCATTTGGAGACCGTTGCTTCCGAGACGCGTCGCCTGGCTCGTCTGGTGCAGCAGATGCTCGACCTATCGCGTATGGAAAACAGCACGGCTCCGCTCAATCTAGAACCGGTGGACATGGTTCCGTTCGTGCGATCGATTGTGAACGGCCAGGAGCGTCTGTTTGCCGACCGTGACCTTCGTCTTCGCTTTGCAGATGAAACCCAAGGGCACGACGATGTCGTCGAGGCCGATCCCGACATGATCACGCAATGTGTTATCAACCTCATGAGCAACGCCATGCGCTACACCCCCGAGGGCGGTTGGGTCGTGGTGTCGGTGCTCAGTGACCGCAGGCACGTCAGCATTGCCGTTTCTGATACCGGCATCGGTATTGCCAAGGACGATCTGTCGCGCATTTTCGGGCGGTTTTGGCGCGCCGATGCCAGCCGCGCCCGCGAAGCTGGCGGCCTGGGCGTCGGCCTCGCCGTGACCAAGCAGATCGTCGAGCGTCACCATGGCTACATATCCGTGGAGTCGGAGCTTGGAAAGGGTACGACTTTTACAATTCATCTGCCCCGCGAGCACACGGCGGACGCGGCATCTACTACAATGGAGCACTAGCTTTTCGCTATTCGGTGAAGGAGGGGCCGCGTCCCTGCCGCTCCGAGTTTGCGAAAACATGCGGGAAAGAACCCGCATTTCTGTCGTATTTAGGTAAGGAGTGACTCACGTGACAACGATGGAGCGTCGTCCGGATTCCCGTGGCAAGGTTCGTGATATTTACGATGCCGGTGAAAACCTGCTGATGGTCGCCACCGACCGCATTTCTGCGTTCGACTTCATTCTTCCCGACGAGATTCCGTTTAAGGGAGAGGTGCTCAATCGCATCTCGGCATTCTGGTTCGATAAGTTTGCCGACATCGTTCCCAACCATCTCGTTTCCATCGACCCGGCGGATTTCCCCGAGGAGTTTGCTGAGTATCGTGACTACCTCGCTGGCCGCGCCATGCTGGTTAAGAAGGCCCAGACGATTCCTATCGAGTGCATCGTCCGCGGCTATCTGACCGGTTCGGGCAAGAAGACCTACGACGAGAACGGCACCGTCTGCGGCATCCAGCTGCCTGAGGGCCTGACCGAGGCTTCCAAGCTTCCCGAGCCGTTGTTCACGCCGTCCACGAAGGCCGAGATCGGTGACCACGACGAGAACATCTCGTTCGAGCGTTGCTGCGAGATCGTGGGCGAGGACATCGCCACGCAGATTCGTGACCTTTCCCTCAAGATCTACAAGGCCGCTGCCGAGTACGCCGCGACCCGTGGCATCATCATTGCCGACACCAAGTTCGAGTTTGGTGTCATCGATGGCAAGGTCACGCTGATCGACGAGTGCCTCACGCCCGACTCCAGCCGTTTCTGGCCTGCTGCCAGCTACGAGGAGGGCAAGATCCAGCCTAGCTACGACAAGCAATTCGTCCGCAATTGGCTCAAGGCCAACTGGGATATGACGGGGGAGACCCCGCACCTGCCCGCCGAGGTCATCGATGGCACGTCCGAGCGCTATCGCGAGGCCTTCCAGATCATCACGGGCTCCCAGTTCACAAGCATGAAGGAGAACGCATAAGTGAGTACCCGTAGCGCCACGAACAAGCGCACGCAATCCCACGAAGTTACCGGGGTTGCGCGCAAGTCTGCCGCATCTGCTAAGCCCGCCCGCCAAGCAGCGAGCTCCGTTCGCGTCGTGCCGGCTTCGTCTAAGGCACGCCGCAAAGAGCTCGAGAAGGGCGAGAACCTCGAGGGCCTCTCTAAAGAGGAGAAGCGCGCCCGCAAGGCTAAGCAGCGCGCCAAGGAGGACCGCATCTATACGGTGTCGAATATCCTCCTCAAGCAGGACGAGGACTACACCAAGCGCCGTCGCATCTGGTGGATTGTGCTCGCCATTGGCATGGTGCTCGTCGTGGCAATTTGGGCCTCGCTGTACTTCGCTCCCGCTGGCATGGTGTCCAGCCCTGTCCAGATGGTCGGCATCGTTTTGTCCTATGTCATCATCCTAGGTGACTTTATCTACGACTTCGCTCGTATTCGTCCCTTGCGCAACATGTACCGCGCGCAGGCCGAGGGCATGTCCGAGAACAAGCTCAACGCTCTTATCGAGCGCGCAGCTGCCGAGGAGGACAAGAAGGACTCCAAGAAGAAGTAGCGTTTGCATACATACTTATCGCTAAGATATAAGGCGCGTCGTTTTTGTGGCGCGCCTTTTTACTGTTCTATAGATAGATGGAGTGGCACATGATTCGAGCTGCCCTGACGGTCGAAGAGGCCCTGGAGGGTATGAAGTCCCTGGAGCCCAAGATTAAAAACTATGCGCGCCTGGTTGTCCGCAAGGGCGTAAACGTTAAGCCCGGCCAGGAAGTCGTCGTTCAGTCTCCGGTTGAGTGCGCGCCGTTTGCGCGCGTGGTGGTCGCGGAGGCCTATGCTGCCGGCGCCGGCCACGTGACGGTCATCTGGGCCGATGATGCCGTGACGAGGCTCACGTACGAGCATGTCGAGAAAAGCTATTTTGAGCAGACGCCCGAGTGGAAGCGCCTGCAGCTGGATTCCCTGGCCCAGGACGGTGCCTGCTTTATCTTTATCGAGGGTGCGGACCCCGCCGCCCTTAAGGGCATCGATCCCGCTAAGCCCGCTGCAGCTTCTAAGGCAAAGAACACGCAGTGCAAAGTTTTCCGCCGTGGACTGGATTACAACATCAATCCGTGGTGCATCGCCGGCGCTCCGGTCGTGGCTTGGGCGCGCGAGGTGTTCCCGGGAGACGCCGATGAGGTTGCAATCTATAAGCTGTGGAATGCGATTCTGCACACCGCTCGCGCCGATGGCCAGGACCCAGAGAGCGACTGGGAGCTCCATGACGCCGCATTCGAAAAGAACCTGCGTTTCCTGAACGGCAATCGTTTCGACTGCCTGCATTACACCGCGGCAAATGGAACCGATCTGACGATTGGCATGACGAATGGTCACGAGTGGGCCGGCGGCAAGGGCAAGACGCCCGATGGGCACCCCTTCTTCCCCAACATTCCCACCGAGGAAGTCTTCACTTCGCCCGATCGCATGCGCGCCGACGGTATCGTGTACTCGGCCATGCCGCTCATCCACCACGGCAATAAAGTCGACGATTTTTGGATTAAGTTCGAGGGCGGCCGCGTGGTGGACTACGACGCCCGCGTGGGCAAGGCAACGCTCGCAAGTATCATCGATACTGACGAGGGCGCTGCTCACCTGGGAGAGGTCGCGCTCATTTCCAAGAACACGCCGATCCGCGAAAGTGGTGTTCTGTTCTACGATACGCTCTATGACGAGAACGCTAGCTGCCATCTCGCGCTAGGTGTCGGTTTCCCCGAATGCATCGAGGGTGGGTACGACATGTCCAAGGAGGAGCTCCTGGAGCATGGTGTTAACGTCTCGAGCACGCACGTCGATTTTATGATCGGCACGGACGACATCGATATTACGGGCATTACGCCTGATGGACGTGAAGTTGTGATTTTCCAGAACGGCCAATGGAGTTGGGAATAGTCCCAGACCGTGGTACAATGCCACCCGCGGGCCGTTAGCTCAGCTGGCAGAGCAGGGGACTTTTAATCCCAAGGTCCAGGGTTCGAACCCCTGACGGCCCACCATAGAATAGAAAAGCGACTGGCGGATGCCGGCCGCTTTTTTGTTACCGCGGCACGGGTTCGAACCCGAAAGGGCGCGGAGCTGAGGAAACGCATGAGCGTTTGCCAGCGCAGCGCGCAAGGCGCGAAAGCGCCGCAGCGGCCGCCTGCGAAGCAGGCTGAACCCCTGACGGCCCACCCAAAGATTGTTGAGACGGTCAACTTCGGTTGGCCGTCTTTTTTTTTGCCGGTGCACGGGTTCGAACCCGTCGGGGCGCGGAGCTGAGGAAACGCATGAGCGTTTGCCAGCGCAGCGCGCAAGGCGCGAAAGCGCCGCAGCGGCCGCCTGCGAAGCAGGCTGAACCCCTGACGGCCCACCCAAAGAAAGGAAAACGAAATGAAAACAGACAGATACGGAATTAGCGGCAGCACATTAAAAATAATAGCGGCCATTTCGATGGTTCTCGATCATGTAAGCAGGATCGTCCTGACCAATGGAATCATGACTCACGCATCGTACAATCAGATATCAGACGAGCAGTGGGCGATTCTAAGCGAGGCTTCGGATGTGCTTCATGTTCTTGGCAGAATTGCATTTCCCTTATTTTGCTTTTTGATAGTTGAGGGATTTTTGCATACTCATGACATAAAGAAGTACCTGCGAAATATGCTTGTCTTCGCAATCATTGCGGAGCCCATATACGATTTCGTTCAAACCGGGCAACTATTCGACCTTCGGCAACAAAATGTTATGTGTGAGCTCCTGCTTTCCTTGGTCTTTTTGATTATTCTGGAAAAGATACAAAGTCTTTCAAAATGGAAGAGGCACATCGCAGAATTTGCTCTGATTGTTTTGATAGCACTGGCAGCTGAATACACTAAACTAGATGGCGGCGTGTATGGCATTCTGCTTGTGGCTGCATTCGATTTATTCCACGACAGCAAGGCCAAGATGTTCTTTGCTGCAGTATGCGTAGTGCTCCTTTCGTCATGCCATATAGTTGGCGGCGGATTTGAGTTTGCTACAGCTAATGTATTTAATCCTGATGTTGCTGCCGCGGTCGTTTCGTTGCTGCTTATCAATCTTTATAATGGCAAGCGAGGGCTGAAGCTGAAATACTTCTTCTACGTTTTCTATCCGGCACATCTTGCTCTGCTTTATGGTGTCTCACTTATTGTTTTGAACTGTCTTTAATAACTCTCAAACAAGTCTCTGAAAGCAGAAACAAACTGACCCTAAGACTGCTTGTGAATTTCCGGAAGACCTGAGAGATGCGAGGATAGACAACGAGGGCTGCAGAAAGATGCTTCTCAGTTCTCTGGCGGATCGCACGTATCTGTATGAGGATCACTTCCGCACACTCATTAATAGCAGTGATAAACACGGCAGATCCTCAAAACATGGGACTGCGGAGGTCGAACGATGCTTCGACAGCATGAATGGCAGCGAGAAAGTGAGTTCGGAAACATCCTTTGGATGCTCCACCATAGAACAGAAAGCGATCGACTCCGGTTGATCGCTTTTTTGTTGCCGGTGCATGGGTTCGAACCCGAACTTCTCTATATATAAGAACGCTTGGCGAACAAAACCTGCCTTTTACCGACGGGAAACAAATAGCTGATGCTTTTGGAGTAAAGTGGCGCTCCAGAGATGACCGATGCCTTAACACCTATAAACCAGCTGGTCATCGCCAATATCAGAAGCCAATGCTTCAGTTATAACCTCAGGGACGCGACTGAGGGACATATTCGTTTGTGAACAAAATATGGAGTGCCAGATTCCCGCCCGCGGCGCCCCTCCGGTCTGGCAATATATCTCCTTGCCGCGCGGCCCGGTCGGACCGGATCAGCCGCGCAGGCGTGCACCTTGAGAACCGGATACTGCGAGGATGGACACTTCAAGTGTCGCATCCGG
>JAXJCG010000018.1:0-94666 GCA_036302525.1 Collinsella sp.
CTGCCCAGCTCCCTCGCGATCTCCCTGCACGACGCCCTGCGCTCCAGCATCCTCTGGACCGTGTCCCGCTCGTGCCTCGTGAGCCTTCCGTAGGACCTCGGGACCGCCCTCGCGGAGCCCCTTTTCTTCTTTCCGGACATGCCGTCCTCCGATCTCCCGGGGCCGGCCGGCCCGGCCCTCAGGGTATCGGGTTCCCACATTCATCCGCACATGTGCGGATGAATGTGGGAGGTGTTCGGATGAAGTCGATAATCAAGGCTCGCGAGAGCGTCGCAAAACTTTTCAAAAAAAGTTCTTGCATAGGATGCGGGCATCACGTAAGATTAATCCTCGTAAGCGGACATGGCTCAGTTGGTAGAGCACAACCTTGCCAAGGTTGGGGTCGCGGGTTCGAGCCCCGTTGTCCGCTCCATTTGGGCGTTTAGCTCAGGGGGAGAGCGCTTCCCTGACACGGAAGAGGTCAGAAGTTCAAATCTTCTAACGCCCACCAAATGTTCGCAGCTCAGAGGCTATGTCCTCTGAGCTGTTTTGTTTTGCTACCAAGCACGCCGTCAAATATGCCAGCAAATATTGATCCAAGGTCCCCGTAGAGGTGCCGGCAGGTTGCATACGTCCTGGCCGACCGTGACCGCAACATGTTGGTCAAGCATAATCTTTTGGATTCTTTTGGCGTGAGCGGCTTGGTTTTGGTAGGATTTGTCAGCGGCTTGACTAAGGGGGTTTTATAACTGCCATGCAGGTAGCCGTGTTGGTAACGTTTTACCGACTTGCCAAGAACCCCTCATAATTAATGCGTCTGCAAAATGACTAATTGCTTTGACCTGCTGAAACACTATATGTTGTGTTTGACCTAAAAAAAGAATACAGGATATAGATGCCTCTTTGTCGTATGATAGATGGCGGACAGAGAACGAAGACCTTATTCGTCCCATTTGGACACGCCTTTGAGCCGCTTGATCGGCCGCGAGGATTGTCCGCATGAGGACTTATGGTTTATCGAGAACACAGATTGCGCGACGGCGCCGCAAGACAGGGGCAAGCCCTGCCGGGCATCGTTTGGCTCTGAAGCGCAATGAGGCTACGACGCGAAAGAGGCAAGAGGATGAAGATCATCAAGCGCAGCGGCACCGAGGTTGTCTTTGACATCGATAAGATCGTCAATGCCATCCGCGCCGCAAACTTGGAGGTCGAGGAGAGCTCTCGTCTTACCGACCGCCAGGTGGTTTACGCGGCACAAAACGTCGCCGAGGCATGTGAGAACGCGGGCCACACCGTGTCGGTCGAGGAGATTCAGGATCTGGTCGAGGACGAGATCATGCGTCTCGACTGCTACGAGGTTGCCCGCCACTACATCATCTATCGCTATGTTCAGAGCCTGAAGCGCCAGAAGAACACGACCGACGACAAGATTCTGTCGCTGATCGAGTGCAACAACGAAGAGGTCAAGCAGGAGAACTCCAACAAGAACCCGACCGTCAATTCCGTTCAGCGTGACTACATGGCCGGCGAGATCTCCAAGGACCTGACTCAGCGTGTGCTGCTGCCCCAGGAGATCGTGGATGCCCATAATGAGGGCCTGATTCATTTCCACGATTCGGATTACTTTGCCCAGCACATGCACAACTGCGATCTGGTGAACCTGGAGGACATGCTCCAGAACGGCACTGTTATCTCGGGTACGCTGATTGAGAAGCCGCACAGCTTCTCGACCGCCTGCAACATCGCGACGCAGATCATCGCTCAGGTTGCTTCCTCCCAGTACGGTGGCCAGTCGATTTCGCTGACCCATCTTGCCCCGTTCGTCGAGGTGAGCCGTCAAAAGATTCGCGGCGAGGTCGCCCGCGAGCTCGAGGAGCTCGGCGTTTCCGCATCTCCCGAAAAGGTCCGCGAGGTTGTTGAGGACCGTCTGCGTGACGAGATTCGTCGCGGCGTCCAGACGATCCAGTATCAGGTCGTGACGCTTATGACCACGAACGGCCAGGCGCCGTTCGTGACGGTCTTTATGTATCTTAACGAGGCCCGTACGCCTCAGGAGAAGCACGACCTTGCCATGATCGTGGAGGAGACGCTTCGCCAGCGCTACGAGGGCGTTAAGAACGAGGCTGGCGTGTGGATTACCCCGGCATTCCCCAAGCTCATCTATGTACTCGAGGACGATAACGTTCACGAGAATTCCCCGTACTTCTACCTGACCCAGCTGGCCGCTAAGTGCACCGCCAAGCGCATGGTGCCCGACTATATCTCTGAGAAGAAGATGCGCGAGCTCAAGCTGTCGAAGGGCGAGACCGCGGGCAACGGCGACTGCTATACCTGCATGGGTTGCCGCAGCTTCCTGACGCCCGATCGCTCCGGTAACGGATTTAACAACGTGGCCAACGCGCTGAACTATGACCCGAACAAGCCCAAGTACTACGGTCGCTTTAACCAGGGCGTTGTGACCATCAACCTGCCCGATGTCGCGCTGAGCTCGCATCAGGACATGGACAAGTTCTGGAAGATCTTCGACGAGCGCCTTGAGCTGTGCCACCGCGCCCTGCTGTGCCGTCATGAGCGTCTGATGGGTACGCTTTCGGATGCCGCACCGATTCTTTGGCAGTACGGTGCCCTCGCCCGCCTGAAGAAGGGCGAGACGATCGACAAGCTGCTCGTGGGCGGTTACTCCACCATTAGTCTGGGTTATGCCGGCCTGTATGAGTGCGTCAAGTACATGACGGGCCACAGCCACACCGAGAAGGAGGGCACGCCCTTTGCCATGGCCGTCATGCAGCGCATGAACGACAAGTGCGCGGAGTGGAAGGCCGAAAGCGATATTGACTTCTCGCTGTACGGTACCCCGCTTGAGTCGACGACCTACAAGTTCGCCAAGTGCCTGCAGCGTCGTTTTGGCATCATCCCGGGCGTGACGGACAAGGGCTACATCACCAACAGCTACCACGTCCACGTGTCCGAGGAGATCGACGCATTCGACAAGCTCAAGTTTGAGGGCATGTT
The DNA here is from genome assembly GCA_036302525.1 of Collinsella sp. Lineage (GTDB taxonomy): Bacteria > Actinomycetota > Coriobacteriia > Coriobacteriales > Coriobacteriaceae > Collinsella. Next base: position 2,992 of record JAXJCG010000018.1, read on the forward strand.
CCAGCAGCTTTCGCCGGGCGGTGCCATCTCCTACGTCGAGGTTCCCAACATGCAGGACAACCTCAAGGCTGTCATCCGCGTGATGCAGTACATCTACGACAACATCATGTACGCCGAGCTCAACACCAAGAGCGATTATTGCCAGGTGTGCGGTTACGACGGCGAGATCAAGATTGTCGAGGATGACGGCAAGCTGGTGTGGGAGTGCCCCAATTGCGGCAATCGTGACCAGGAGAAGATGAATGTCGCCCGTCGCACGTGCGGTTACATCGGTACCCAATTCTGGAACCAGGGCCGAACCGAGGAGATCCGCGACCGCGTGCTGCATCTCTAATACCGCTCCGGGGCTGAACCGAGAGGGCCGCTTGGGCTTTTGCTCGCTATTTCGGACAGTCCTGCGCAAGACGAAGGCCACATTAAGTGGCCTTCTTTGCGTGCGGAACTCATATCGAGCAAAAGCCCAAGCGGCCCTCTCGGTTCAGCCAAGATGACGTAGATGAGATGCAGCGCGCGGTCTGCTCACTCCTCGAAGTTCTTAGCGGAAATAATTTGAGCTGCAGCTGCGATTTACTTGCGATGACGGTTGAGCCGCAACCCAGTTTTTATTGGACCTCGAACCCTATGCTCGATGTTCGCTTCGTTCATTGAGTTACCCTTTGCATGAGGCCGGGACATATCGTCCCGCCCGCAGTTTCGCAGGCCGAAGGCCGAGAATGTTTGAGGACGGGATGATATGTCCCGGCCTCCCGGGAGAGTTACCTATGAACTACGCGAACATTAAGTATTTTGACATTGCTGATGGAGAAGGCGTTCGTACTTCTCTGTTTGTGAGCGGGTGCCGTCGTGGGTGCAAGAATTGTTTTAACTCTGTCGCGTGGGACTTTGCCGCTGGCGAGCCGTTCGATAGCGCCGTCGAGGACAAAATTATCGAGAGCCTCGATCATCCCTTTATCGATGGCTTGACGATTCTGGGCGGCGAGCCTATGGAGCCCGAGAACCAGGCGGGGCTTGTTGACTTTATCGAACGCGTGCGTGCGGCCTATCCTGCAGGGTCGGGCAAGACCATTTGGTGCTTTACCGGCGACGTGCTCGAGGAGCTTATGCCGGGTGGTCGTCACCATACCGAGGCGACGGACCGTATCCTTGCCTGCCTCGATATGTTGGTGGATGGCCCGTTTGTTCAGGATCTGTACGATATCTCATTGCGCTTTAGGGGCTCGAGTAACCAGCGTGTGATCGATATGAACGCTACGCGCGACCGTGCTGAGCGCGAGGGCGTTGCGCTTTGTGATGCGGTTGAGCTTTGGCGTGATGATCCGGTCTATTCGACCCATACTATGTAGCTTGTGGCCGATGCCAAAGGGCGTGGTACCATAGCGCGAACGTGAAATCGGAAAAGTGAGGCCCAGATGGTCGATCAGGAAAAAGTTGAGGCCGCCATTAAGCTGTTGCTTGAGGGCATAGGCGAGGACCCAACTCGTGAGGGCCTGCTGGAGACCCCGGCGCGCGTTGCCCGTATGTATGGTGAGATCGCCGGCGGTATGGATCAGGGTGCCGAGGAGCACCTGTCCAAAACCTTTGCCGTCGCTTCGAACGATTTGGTTATCGAGCGCGACATTACGTTTTACTCGCTGTGCGAGCATCATCTGCTGCCGTTTTATGGCAAGGCTGCGATCGGCTATATCCCTAACGGTCGCGTGGCGGGTCTGTCTAAGCTCGCTCGCACGGTTGAAGTCTATGCCCGTCGTCTGCAGCTGCAGGAGCAGCTGTGTGCGCAGGTTGCCGACGCCCTCATGGATTATCTCGCCCCCCAGGGAGCGATTGTGCTCATGGAGGCTGAGCATATGTGCATGACCATGCGCGGCGTGCAAAAGCCCGGCACCAAGACCGTGACGCTCGCTCGCCGCGGCGTCTTTGAGACCGATCCGTCGCTCGAGGAGCGGTTCTTTAGGATGCTGGGCCGTTAGCATGAGGGTCGTCAACGACTTTACATCGAAGACCGATGAGGGGACGCCGCGTCGCGGCTTCATGGCTTCGGGCCTGGCCCCCTTTGATGCCATGCCTCGCATTGATTACATTTGTGCCAACGGGCTGTTTCGGCGGCACCTGGGCAACATTGCGCAGTTGGAATCGGGGCGCATCTTCTGCCGCCACGGTATTGACCATCTGCTCGATGTCGCTCGCATTATGTGGATCAAGAATCTCGAGGAACAGCTCGAATTTGACCGCGAGGTCATCTACGCCACGGCACTTCTTCACGATATCGGCAAAGATGAACAGTATGAATCGGGTATATCCCATGATGTTGCAAGCGAACGCGTCGCTGATGCGATTCTCGGCGGCATGCCCGATGATGTGGCGTTTGAGCCGGCCGATGCCGCAGCCATTAAGACGGCCATTCTGGGCCATCGAAAGCTGCGCGTGAACAGCCAACCGCTTGAGCGTCTGCTCTATGCGGCCGATAAAGCGTCGCGCGCCTGCTTTGCATGCCCCGCGCGCAATGCTTGCAACTGGAGCGATGATAAAAAGAACCTGTCGATTCGCGTGTAGTTAGTTTGCGCGGTCGGGGTTCTAAACGAAGGAGACGATCGCGATGAGCAATAAGAAACTGCCCGAGAATGCAACCAAGACTGAAGGTGCCGAGCTCGCCCGCCGTGGAAGGGGCGAAATATCCACCGCAACGGCGGTACCCCACGTGAGCTATGACGATCTGCGCCATGCCGACCGCATCACCGTTGAAGGTCTTGAGGTTTTTGCTAACCACGGCGTATATCCCGAAGAGAACGCGCTGGGCCAGAAGTTCATCGTGTCCCTGGTGCTCTATGCCGACCTGCGTGCAGCGGGGGAGCACGATAACCTGGACGCCTCGATTGACTACGGCTCGGTATGCCACGATGTCGATGGCTATCTGCGCGAGCATACGTTTAAGCTCATCGAGGCTGCAGCCGAGGGTGTGGCCCAGATGCTGCTGCGTCGTTACCCCCTGCTGCTTGGCGTGCACGTTAAGCTCGATAAGCCTTGGGCGCCCGTCGGTCTTCCCCTGGCAAGCTGCGGTGTCGAGATCGAGCGCGTGCGCTAACCGACTCTAGAGCTCGTTGGCGGGCGGTTTTTTGAGCCGCTGCGACAGAGCCCTGTTGTTGGGGCAGTACGTGTCGAGCAGCGCGTGAAACCGCTGATTGTGGCTTGGCTCGAGCAAGTGGACGAGCTCGTGGGCGACAACCATGTCAAGGCATTCGACGGGGTAGGCGGCAAGTTCTCGTGCGATGCGAACGGCGCCGGATTTGGGCGTGCAGGAGCCCCAACGCGTTTTCATGCTGCGTACGGAAACGCGGGAAACGGCGACACCCATTGCGATTTCGTATGCGTGCACCATATCCCGCAGTGCCGATGTGACCTCGGACGTATAGAGCTGGTCAATATGGGCTTGGATCTCACTGGGCGTTAAGCCGTCGAGGGTCGCGTTCCACTTGGCCTGCGGACGTTCGTCTGGCTCGTCGGTACCCATAAAACTTGCGAAGGTAGCCTGCTTGGGCCGCGGTGCGGGTGATGCAAAGTTATGATCGAGTGCATCCTGTACCGTGATGGGCTTGCCCCAAAGTGCAATGATCGAGTGGGGGCTGAGCGACTCCTGTGCCGTCGTCTGACGTTGCTCGCGCTGGGCAAGTCGGCTGATAATCCAGGCGCTGTTGCGCTTCACAAACGCTTCGATACGCTCGCGGCTGGCGCCGAGCGGCGCGCTGGCGTGGACCTCACCGCTCGATGTGACGCGTAGGTTGAAGTTCTTGACGCACTTTTTGGTAACGACGACGGGGATGGGCGTCCCATCCGGTCGGGGTACGGAAATCGTAAACTGCTGCGTCAAAAGCGGTCCTTCAGATTGGGGACGGGCCGGCATGTCGACCGTTCGGCATGCCGGCCCGCTCAAGGGATGTGAAATTAATAACGCTCAAAGAAGGCAAGCGCGTTGTCGCTGCAGAGCTTCTGCATCACGGTCTTGCCAAAGTGCTTGGAGAGCATGTTCTGGAACTCGGGCATCTTGCTGGCGTCGGAGAGGAAAGCGGGCACCGCGGCACCGTCCCAGTCGCCGCCGAGCGCGATGACATTTTCGCCACCCAGGTCAAGCCAGTGCTCGATATGTGCCGCCAGCTGGTCGAAAGTGACGTCTGCGGCTGTCTTGTCGGTTGCGTCGTTGGATAGGAACTCGCTGCAGTAGTTGAGGCCGACGATGCCACCCATGTCGCGAATGGTGCGGAACTGGTCGTCGGTAAGGTTGCGCTTAACGCCGCAAACCGCGCGGGAGTTGGAGTGGCTGGCGACGAAGGGGCGCGTGGCGTGGGCGACAACCTCGTCAAAGCACTCATCGTTGAGGTGGGAGACGTCGAGCACCATGCCGGCGTGCTCCATCTGCGTAAGCGCCTCGATGCCGGCGGCGGTGAGGCCGGCGTGGGTGTCGTGGCCGCTCGCGAGCGGTCCCTGCGCGTTCCAGCTGAGTGATGACATGAGTACGCCCAAGCTCTTGAGCACCTCGATCAGCGCGGGGTCCTCGGCAAAGAACGTGGCGTTTTCGATGGTGTGGATGCAGGCGACCTTGCCATCTTTGAGCGCAGGGCGAATGTCTGCCGCGCTGCGTACGTTGACCATGCGGTCGTGGTTGAGCATTGCCTGGCCGCTCATGTGCGCCATGATCTGCGCCTGGAAGCGCGCGGCGTGGGCGGTGGGAATCTCGTCGGGGACAAACGTGGCGAAGCACTGTGCCCACGGCGTGTTGCCGATCTTTGCGAGCGAGATGGCGCAGGCGTTGCCCTCGATGAGGTCGAAATCTTGCGGATGCGTTTCGTCGCCGGGGAAATAACCGTCGGTGCCGGCGGTAAAGCGCAGGTCGAGATCGAGCGTGGCCCAGCCGATTCGGTCGGCGGTGTCGCAGTGTAGGTCAAATACGGGATATGCCATGGTTCCTCCGGTTGCAGCGTTTCTTTGCAAACTGTCATTGAATTGTATGACTAGGGTATAGTTAGCGCCATATGTTCACGGCGGCCCGCGTTGTGCGCCGCCCTTATCACGGAGGTTACCATGTCCAACCAGGGCAAGAAGGTCAAGACCCATTATCGCGGCACGCTCGATGACGGCACGCAGTTCGATAGCTCCTACGATCGCGGCGAGCCGCTGGAGTTCACCTGCGGCGCCGGTCAGATGATCAAGGGCTTCGACGCCGCTGTTGTCGACATGCAGGTGGGCGAGAAGAAGACCGTGCACATCCCGGCTGCCGATGCCTACGGCGAGCACAATCCCGAGATGGTTATTACCTTCCCGGCCGAACAGGTTCCCAACATCGAGCAGATCGAGAAGGGCATGAAGCTTTTCCTGTCCACGCCGAGCGGCATGCCCGTCCCCGCCGTGGTCATCGACGTAACGCCCGAGGCCGTGACGCTCGACGCCAACCACGAGCTGGCCGGCAAGGACCTCAACTTTGATATCGAGCTCGTCGAGGTCGAGGGTTAGAGTATGCCTGAACGCTTGGTTTCGACGACATGCTTGGGAAATCTCAACGATCCGTCCTATGAACTCCTGCTTCGCCGGAAGCTGGGCGGCGTCTTTGAAGTTGACGAGCTGCTGCTCGATTGGGACCAGGCTGATACGCGCGCGTTTGTGGGCGTGACGGAGCTGGGGCGCACGGTCGATGTCCGGCTGGGTACCGCCGACGGCGGTCGTCTTGTCGACGGCGACGTGCTCTCCGTCGACCGTTCGGGCGTGGTGCCCGTGGCGGTTGTCGTGCGCCTGCGCAGCGCCGAGGTTTATTTGGTCGAAGTTGACCGCATGGACCCGATTGCGCTCGCGCATGCGTGCTGGGAGATCGGCAATATGCATGCGCCGCTTTTCCGAGGCGATTCGGACGAGCATACCGTGCGCATGTATACGCCGGTGCAGCCTGTTTTGGGCCGCATGCTCCGGGGCGTCGAGGGCGTTCGGCTCTCGACGGTTACCCGTGAACTCGATTCGGACCGGCGCTTTGCGTCGAGTGCGGCGGATGCCGTTGTGAGTATGGCTCCCGACTTTACGATCGTAAAGAAGGCGCGCGGTTAACGCGCGTATAAGTAAGACGGACTTTGAGAGGCAACTATTCAAAGTCCGTCTTACTGTTGATGAGATGCTGTGGGGGAAAGCATATGGGTCTTGAAGGAATCAAGCTGATTGCATGCGATTTGGACGGCACATTGCTGCATCCGGGGGAGCACGAGCCGCGTTCCGAGGCCTTTGAGCTCATCGATGAACTGCATCGTCGCGGTATCGTGTTTATGCCGGCGAGCGGCCGTCAATATGCGAGCTTGCGCTACCTGTTTGCCCCGGTGGCCGATGAGCTCGCCTATGTATGCGAAAACGGAGCCCTGGTGATGAGCGGGGGGCGTGCCGTTGTCAAGCGTTCCATGGAGCGTAGCCTTGCTATGGATATCGCGAATGCCGTGGTTGCGTATCCCCATGCCGACGTGACCCTTTCGTGTGAGGGACACCTCTACACCATGAGCGGCAACGATGCGTTCGTCGACCATTTGCGCTATGAGGTCCACTGCGATGTGGCGGTGGTCGACCGCCCCGAGGACATCGACGAGGACGTCATTAAGATTGCCTTCCAGACGCCCGAGGTGGATCAGCCGGCGGCCCTGGAGTATTTCGAGCGCCTCTTTAGCGACCGTGTTGACGTGATGACGTCGGGAACCGAGTGGACGGACTTTATCGGCTTCGGTTCGGGCAAGGGCTCCGCGCTTGCCGATTACGGTCGTGCCCTGGGTATTTCGCCCGATGAGATGATGGCGTTTGGCGATAACGAAAACGACCGCGACATGCTCGACGTAGTGGGCCATCCTTATCTAATGGAGAGCTGCAATCCCTCTATGCGTGACATCAACGACCGCGTCCGTTACGTGCACACGGTCGAAGAAGAGCTGCGTCGTCTACTTGCTGAGTAGACATTTGGGACATGCCTAGAAATCTATTTTTTGCTGCAAAGCGCGGAAAGGTGGATTTTAAGGCATGTCCCGAACATCTACCGGCAGTCGGGGCAGAGACCCTCGAAGATGGTGTAGTGCGACGTGACGTGCCAGCCGATTTGCTCGGACGCCTTGGCGTCGAGCTGGGTATCGAAGGGGAGCGGTACGTCGATGACGCGGCTGCACGAGGTGCAGATGATATGCGCATGCGGCTCGATCGTGCGATCGAAGCGGCTGCCGCCCGGCGTCTTGATGGAGAGGATTTCGCCGGCGTCGGCCAAGAGATTGAGATTGCGGTAGACCGTACCGCGGCTGATTTTGTCATCCTGCGCGCGCACGACGTTGTAGATTTCGTCGGCGGTGGGATGGTTATAGCTTTGGCGCACGGCGTCAAGAACCAGCTTTCGCTGCCTGGTATTCCTTCTTTGCACCGCCATGCGCCTCGCCTCTTTTCTATTAACGGTCGTAGGTAAATGATACCGTATTTAGCACACAATACTAATAATGAGAACTGAAACCGTCTTCATTGGCAAGTGGGGCTCGGGCCTGGGCGTCTACGAGGCGAAAACGCGTTCCCATGCGCTCGTAGGAGGCATGAAGCGCCTCGAGATGAGATAGGATGTTTGCCGGAGCTCCCTGTATCTCCATCTCGACTGAGCCGTCTTCCATGTTACGCACCCAGCCGGTGAGTGCGCGTGCCTGCGCGAGGTTGGTGTTGGTAAAGCGAAAACCAACGCCTTGGACTTGCCCCGTCCAGTGCAGGAAATAGCGCAGGGGAGTGTCTTGAGTGGCCTCGTCGCTTGCGAGTACGGTAAGCCTGCGGCGCAGCTCGAGCTCGACGTTTGATGGTTTTTGAGGCTCTCGACTGCCGCCGGTGACGCTGGAGAAGAACGTATCGAAGAGGCCCATCGCTATGCCTGCTTGCCTGCGTCGGCCGGGAAGGTAATGCCGGCCTGCCGGCGCACGGCATCCATGATACGCAGTGAGACGAGCGTGACATCGCGGTAGTGGCCAAGCTCGTGGCGTCCTGCCGGGGTCTCCCAAATCTCTTCCTTAACGTTATCGATGCCGCCGATGGCGGTGATAAAGTCTGTGAGTTCGTATTCCATAGTGTTGCTCGATTTGGGCAGGTCGAGCACGCGGCCGTTCTCGCCCTGTTCGCGCGGTGCCTCGGTCGCCGAGCCGCGTACGACGTCGCCGCGATAGTCGATGCGGACGTTGCGGGGCGTGGACAGATGGTCGATCTGGATAGTGCCACGCTCGCCTTCTATCTGCGAGGGCAGCAGGTCATTCGTAATTTTGGAGTGCGCGAGCTCGACGGAGATGCGGCCACCGCCGTAGCTGGCGAGGATGGAACCGCAGCCGTCGATGGGGCCGTGCGTGAGCTGTTGCGTGGTGGGGTCGAGCAGAGTAGTCATGCTCGTAAGGCCGGAGGGCATGCCGAAAATCTCGACCATGGGCTCGACGGTGTAGACGCCAATGTCCATGAGGGAGCCCGAGGCCATGTGGCAGTCGAAGATATTGGTGGCGCGTCCAGCGAGGATTTCGTTGTAGCGTGAGGAATACTTGCCAAAGCGCAGTGAGGCGCGGCGAATGGGCGCAATTTCGCCCAGAGCGTCCTCAATGGCGTGGAAGGCGGGGTCGTGAAGCGGGCGCATGGCCTCGAGGGCCACGACACCTGCTGCCTCGGCAGCGCGGAAGACTTCCAGCGCCTGCGCTTCGGTGGCACAGAAGGGCTTCTCGACGATGACATGCTTGCCACCGGCGATGCAGGCGAGCGCCTGCTCGTGATGGAGCGCGTTGGGGCTGCCGATGTAGACGGCATCGACGTCGTCGGCGGACGCGAGCTCGTCGAGTGCGGTGAAGTTGCGTTCGCCGCCGTGCTCGGCGGTAAACGCGGCGCCGCGCTCGGCATTGCGCGAGAGCGTGCCTACGAATACAGTCTGGTCGTTGGCATTGACGACTTGGATAAAGTCGTCGGTGATCATGGATGTGCCGATGGTTGCGATGCGCAGCATGTGTCCCCCTCGTGCCGTTCGGTTTACAGGATGAGTGTAGCGCGAGGGGGCAGGAAATAGCGTGCGAAAACGCCGTTACAGATCGCTCTCGTTAAACCCGGTGTCGATATCGAGGTTGCTGCCGTCGGCCGCCGTGGTGGCAAGCTCGTCGCAGCGCTCGTTGAGCTCATGGCCGGCATGTCCCTTAACCCAGATGAACTCCACCTTATGCTTGCTCTTTGCGGCAAGCAGGCGCTCCCACAGGTCGCGGTTCTTAACGGGCTGCTTGTTGGCAGTTTTCCACCCGCGCTTTTTCCAGCCGTCGATCCAGTGCTTGTTGAAGGCGTTGACGACGTATTGCGAATCGGAATGGACCTCGACCTCGCAGGGGCGGTTGAGTGCCTCGAGCGCCACGATGACCGCCATGAGCTCCATGCGGTTGTTAGTGGTCTTGGCGTAGCCACGCGAAAGCTCGGAGGTGAAGGTCTTGCCGGCGGGGTTGGTGTATTTGAGCACGGCGCCGTAGCCGCCGCGTCCCGGATTGGATCGAGCCGAGCCGTCGGTATAGATGATGACCTTCACATGGTTCCTTTCGTTGGGTATGCTTCGTGTGGGTGACCATTGTAGCGCCATGCCCGCCGCGGGCTAGCAATCTACGATTTCTACCCCGTCTTCCGACAGCTGGTCGGCATGGATGATGCGGTTGAGCTCGTCGAGGTATTGCCGCAAGAGGGGAGAGGGCTTGCGCTCGTCGTGCATGATATATCCTACGTGCATCGTTGGGGCGTCTGCTAACGGGATCGATGCCATACCCCACTGCATTTCATTGGAGAGGACACCGGTCGACAGGGTGTAACCGTTCGACGTGATAAGTAAGTTAGTAAGTGTTCCGCGGTCCGAGATTCGTATGTTGCGGTCGCAAGGGATATAGCTAAAAGGTTCCTCGGCGTAATAGAAGGAGTTTGAGGTTCCCTGCTCAAAGCTGTAGCGCGTATAGGGCGTGAGGTCGGCAAGGGACAGCTGAGAGCGGCGTGCGAGCGGGTGGCGTTCGCTAACGAAGACGTGGACCGTCGCGTCGAAGAGGGGGTGGAAGCTCGCGCGGGCATCGGCGAAGGCCTTCTGCAGAACGCGGGCGTTAAAATCATCTAGATACAGAATGCCGATATCGCTGCGAAACGCACGGACGTCATCGATGATCTGCGATGTGGTGGTCTCGCGCATGATGAACTCGAACTTGCTGTCGCGGCAGCGCTCGACCACGTTGACAAAGGCCTCGACCGAAAAGGCGTAGTGCTGGGCCGAGATGGCAAGGCGGGCTTGCGGGGTACCGCCGTCCTCGTAGCGTGCCTCGAGCATGTCGGCCTGCTCTACGACCTGGCGCGCATAGCCCAAAAGCTCGGTACCGTCGTTGGTGAGCGTGACGCCGCGGCTAGAGCGCGTAAAGATCTCCAGATGGAGCTCCTGTTCCAGGCTTTTGACGGCGTTTGAGATGTTGGACTGAGCGGTATAGAGGCGCTGAGCTGCGGCGTTGATTGAGCCGGACTCTGCCACGGCGATCAGAAAACGAAGCTGTTGGAGGGTCATCGGCGCCCGTCCTTTCGATAGCTATCTAAAAAACAGATAACAGGTTAGCGCTTTTAAGTGATTGACCGAGCGAAACAATGCTCGTACTATTCAAAACACACAAAGGAGGTAGGTAATTAAGCCGACCACGGAACCGGGATGCGAAAGGAGGCCCGCATATGAACTGCTTACTAAGACGAATGCCGGGCTCCTGTTTGCGCCCGTCGGCGTGATCAGGAGACAGCGACTTACTTCTCTTACTCTTATTTACTTCTATCTGATCAAGGAGATCATCATGAGCCAGTTCATCAACAACCCCGAGCATACCTTTGGTTTCGATACCCTGCAGCTGCACGTTGGCCAGGAGAGCGCCGATCCTGCATCCGACTCCCGTGCCGTGCCTATCTACCAGACCACGAGCTATGTGTTCCGCAACTCCCAGCATGCTGCTGACCGCTTTGGTCTTGCCGACGCCGGTAACATCTACGGTCGTCTGACCAACTCCACCCAAGGCGTCTTCGAGGACCGCATTGCCGCGCTCGAGGGCGGCGTGGCGGGTCTTGCCGTCGCCTCCGGTGCTGCTGCCATCACCTATACCCTGCAGGCTCTTGCCCAGGCCGGTGACCACGTGGTCGCCCAGAAGACTATCTACGGTGGCTCCTACAACTTGCTGGAGCATACGCTCTCCCAGTTTGGCGTCGAGACCACCTTCGTCGATGCCCATAACCTGGACGAGGTCGAGGGTGCCATCAAGGACAACACCACGGTCATTTACCTCGAGACGCTCGGTAACCCCAACTCCGATATTCCCAACATCGACGCTATCTCCGAGGTCGCCAAGAAGCATGGCCTTCCGGTTGTTGTCGATAACACCTTCGGCACCCCGTACCTCTTCCGTCCGCTGGAGCACGGCGCCAACATCGTCGTCCACTCCGCAACCAAGTTCATCGGCGGCCACGGCACCTCGCTGGGCGGTGTGATTGTCGATGGCGGCAACTTTGACTGGAAGGCGAGCGGCAAGTATGCGCAGATCGCCGAGCCCAACCCCTCCTACCATGGCGTCTCGTTTGCCGAGGCTGCCGGTCCCGCCGCCTTCGCGACCTATGTCCGCGCCATCCTGCTGCGTGACGAGGGCGCTTGCATCAGCCCGTTTAACGCCTGGGTCCTGCTCCAGGGCACCGAGACCCTGTCGCTGCGCGTCGACCGCCATGTCGAGAACACCAAGAAGGTCGTTGAGTTCCTTGCCGGCGACAGCCACGTTGCCAAGGTGAACCACCCGAGCCTGCCCGAGCACCCCGATCACGAGCTCTATCAGAAGTACTTCCCCCGCGGCGGCGCTTCGATCTTCACCTTCGAGATCAAGGGTGGTCAGGAGGCTGCCTGGAAGTTCATCGACCACCTGCAGGTCTTCTCGCTGCTCGCCAACGTGGCCGACGTCAAGTCGCTCGTCGTGCACCCGGCTACCACCACGCACTCCCAGCTCTCTGCCGAGGAGCTTGCCGAGCAGAACATTACGCCCTCCACGATTCGACTTTCCATCGGTACCGAGAACGCCGAGGACATCATTTGGGATCTGAAGCAGGCCTTTGCCGCACTGGACGAGTAGGGCGACTTGTGCAAGGACCCCTTGCGACTCGATAGGTATAACTGTATAAAATGCCTGCTCAAGGCGCCTGTGCGAACAATGGTTGCACAGGCGCCTTTTTTGCATAGAGAGGGCGCAAAAACAGGGTTTTTGACACGCTTTATGCATTCGAGTTGTGGAAAACTCCTGTTGAGAGGATGTGAGTTTTACGCAATTGACGTGCGCCTTTTAAGTAAAACCGCAGGTCGCGATTTGCTCGGGGTACTATGCAGCGCGATCGAATCACACGCAGCTCAAACGCAGCAAAAACGCACTACGGAGGTTTCCAGCTACATGAGGATTGATTCACGAAAACCGAAAGCCGCCGCCCTTTCCGCCGCTCTGACCGTGGCACTTTTGGCGGGCGCCGGTGCAACTGATGCCCACGCCGCAACACTGTCCGATACGGTTGGATCTACGCCGTCCGAGACGACGCTGGTGCAGCCCGTTGACTATCGCGGCGATGGTTATGGTTCCATGCAGGAGTGGAACGCCTCGATGGGGGCCAAGCGCGATTCCCTGGAGATGCGCGCTCAGATCATCATGAACATGTACGGTGACTATGCCACCGATGACGAGCGCGCTGTGCTGCAGGGCTGTATCGATGGCGCGGGCAGCCTGTTGACGATGGGGGAGGTCGATGCGAAGTCGACCGAGCTCGATGAGCTGCGCACTGCGCTTGAGGATGCCAAGCGCGAAGCGCTCGAGGCTGCTGCCGCCGAGGCGGAGGCTGCCGAGGCCGCCCAGGCTTCGTACTACAACGCCGGTTACACTTCGTCCTACGCGTCTGCCGCGTCCTGCGCGAACGGATCAGGCCTGACGCGCTCTGCGGGTGTCAATAACTACAACGGGCGCCGCGAGACCTATTACAGCAGCAATGTGCTTTATCACTATCGCACGGGCGAATGGACTCAGGATTCTGAGGGCTTTTGGCGCGATTCCGACGGCTATTACGTTGTTGCCGCGGGCGATATGGCCCAGGGCTCGACCTTTACGGGCTCCAAGGGTGATTGCAAGGTCTATGACTCCGGCTGCGCTGCCGGAACCACCGACTACTACACCGGTTGGTAATTTTTCTGCATCACGGATATTTGGCGGACGGGCGTCTTTACCGAGCTTTAGGGCAACGTAAGGACGTCCGTTCTATGTATGCGTTTGAGTTAACAGAGCCCTTACCGTGGCGGTACGCTGGGCGAATGGATGCGGAGCACACTGGTTCTTGAGAAATAAGGTCTTTCTCTTGGAGGAAGTGGTCTTGTGAATGCTCGAGATATCGCCGTTGCCGCCGTCGCGTTGATGCTTGGCTGCCTTGGTCCCACGGCCGCGCTCGTCGCGGGCATGCAGGGGTCTTGTGAGGCTGCCTCTATCGTGGTTGGCGTGTTGATCGCGGCCGCGCTGCTGGGAAGTGCGGGCGTAGTCCTTTGTCGCGACGATGAGGACCAGGCGTCGGAGTCGCAGCTCTAACCGTTCTGAAGCTGATTTTTGGCCAAAGATGAAAAAGGAAGCCGCCGCGAGGGGAGTGCCCCTTGCGGCGGCTTTGCCATTGGATCTGTTGGCTGCAGTATGCCGAGCACTACCAGCTGCTTTCTATTTCGCGAATCCTCTGGTAGAGCCAATCGTTTTGCGGCACTTGGATATCGTGTTTGGCGGCCAGGCGGCAAATGGTGCCCGCGAACTCCTCGACTTCGGTTTTTCGTTGTGCGATGCGGTCCTGCGCCATCGAGGGCATACCGGCGGGGTCGATTCCCTCGATGAGGTGCACCATCTGCGTCAGGTCTGCCTCGGTCAGCTCAACGCCTTCGGCGTTGGCGACCGCAAGCGTTTCGCGCATAGCGGAAACAAAGCAGCGACGCTGCTCGGAGCCCGGCTCCGTGGCGCTTCCGTAGGTCCCGCCGTAGGCCATGCAGGTCTGGTTGATGCCGTCGTTGAGCATGAGTTTGGCCCACATGCGGTGCGCAATGTCGCTCTCGACGGTATGGGCGATGCCGCAGCGCGTATAGAGCTCGTCGATGGCGGTAACGGTTGCGGGCTTGGTGCCCGCTGCCGCGCCAAAGCGAATCTCGCCCGCATTGGTAAAGGTGAGCTCTCCGTTGAGGAACACGGCGTCCATGCCTTGGCAGATACCAAGAACGGTATGCTCCCAGCCAAAGCGCTCGGCAATCTTTTGCTCGCTCGTAATGCCGTTGCACAGCGAGGCGATGAGCGTGTTGGGTCCCACGACACGCTCCATAGTCTTGAGTGCTTGGTCGAGACCGGTGGTCTTGACCGTCAGGATGACCAGATCGGCGGGCGCTGCCTCGCTGGCGCGGACGGACGTGAGATCGCAAGGCTTTCCGTTGACGGTGAGCGCATCGCCCGCGTGACGCTCAAAACGGGCGTCATCCATAACGTATTCGACGGCGTCATTGCCGAGGGCCTTGGCAATCATGCTGCCGTAGAGCAGGCCGACGCCGCCCTTGCCGATAAAGTCGACCTTGTTGATCTGCATGTGAATCATCTCCCCATGTAAAAGGCGCCCGCGTAAGGGGCGCCTGATGGATTGTATGCTGCCAGGGTGATTGGTAGGTGCGCGGGGCGGCTGTTATAAAAAAGAAACGTTTGCCTGGACGCTACGCTGCGGGGCAGACCGCAAAGACGCGGGCGGGGTATCCGACGCCATCGCGGACCTTGGGGAAGGTGCAGAAGATGACGGCACCAGTGGCGGGAAGCTTGTCCAGATGGTCCATGACCTCGATCTGATAGCGGTCGACCGAGAGGATGTATTGCTCGCCGGGGTAGGGGTAGGCGTCCTCACGCGTGGTCACGCTCGTCTCCTTTCATCGGGCTTTTTGCTGATGTTAAAGCGGTGCCGTGACGGCTCGATTTCTGCTGCGTTACGATACGTTCTCAATTGCGATTCCGATGTGTTTCGATGACGTGACGGGTTTGTTTCGCCTTGTCAGGGTTTCGATGGGAGGGGAGGGGCCGTGCAATACCGCGTTGACCCTAAAAGTGATAACCGAATATCCGCTCTGGGTCTGGGCTGCATGAGGTTTCCCGGTGCGCCGGGACACCCCGATGCGAAGACGGCCGATGCCATCATCTCCCGTGCGGTGGAGCAGGGGATTAATTATCTGGACACGGCCTATCTCTATCCCGGCAACGAGGCTTGCGTGGGCGCTTCGCTTGAACGCCTGGGCTTGCGCGACCAGGTTTTGCTCGCAACCAAGCTGCCGCATGCTTCGTGCAAATGCGCGGAGGATTTCGATCGGTTTTTCGACGAGCAGCTGCGCCGCCTGCAGACCGACCATATCGACTATTACCTTATGCACAACATCACCTCGCCTGCGCAGTGGGAGCGCGTGGTGGCGCTGGGCATCGAGGACTGGATCGCGCAGCAAAAGGCTGCAGGGCGTATTCGTCAGATAGGCTTTTCGTACCACGGCAGCGCGGCGGACTTCCTTACGATGCTCGATGCGTATGAGTGGGACTTTTGCCAGATCCAGTACAACTACGCTGGAGAGCGCTATCAGGCGGGAACGGCGGGGCTCATGGCCGCCGCCGAGCGAGGTCTCGCGGTGTTTGTGATGGAGCCGCTTTTGGGCGGACGCTTGGCAGGCAAATTGCCTCCGCGGGCGCGCGCTGTTCTCGATGGTGCATGCGATCGGCATTTGCATACGCCTGCCGCTTGGGGGCTCTCGTGGGTGTGGAATCATCCTCAGGTGACGATGCTGCTTTCGGGTATGACCGATACCGCGCAGGTGGATGAGAACTCGTCACTGGCAGACCTCGCGTTGCCGAATTCGATGACTGCCAACCAGCTCGACACGATCGCGCACGTGCTGGATGAGTTTGAAAAATCGAATCGCGTGCCCTGCACGGGATGCGGCTACTGCATGCCATGTCCCAAGGGTATCAACATTCCCGGCTGCTTTGCCGCCTACAACGCGAGCTATGCGCACAGCTGGTTTACGGGGCTGTCGCAATACTTTACGGCGAGTGCGGTGCGCACAAGCGAGGCCAAGCTGGCGAGCAATTGCGTCAAGTGCGGCAAATGCGCGCGCCACTGCCCGCAGCATATCGATATCCCCGAGCGTCTCGATGACGTGCGCCGGCGCTTCCAGCCGGGCCCCGTAACGGCCATGCTTAAAGTCTTCGGCAAAACACGCTCCTCATGACCCTTTTATAACTTGCGGTGGAATAGTTCCTGTTTGCGGCAGAATAGGGGCCAAACAGGAACTATTTCACCGCAACTGAAGGGGGCTGTCGTGGGTCATCGGGATTCATGTGATGATTTGCGTGAGGTTTGTTGGGGCGTTTTGGGCGCTGGACACATTTCGCATCGATTTGCATCGTCGCTCAAGGAGGTGGACGGGGCACGGCTTGTGGCTGCCGCCGGTCGCACTCCTTCGCATGTTGAGGAGTTTTGCAGGGCGTTTTCGATTGATGCCGTGCACAGTTATGCCACAGCTGACGATAACGGCGATGCGGCTTATGATGCGTTGATTGCCGACCCCGATGTCGACGTAATCTACTTGGCTCTTCCGCATGGCATGCATGCGCATTGGGTCTGTCGGGCACTACGCGCGGGAAAGGCCGTGCTGTGCGAAAAGCCGGCCGTTTTGAATGAAGAAGAGGCCCATGCGATCGCCTCCGTTTCCCGTGAGCGCGGCGTGCTGTTTATGGAGGCGATGAAGAATCGGTTTTGCCCGATGCGCACTCGCGTGAAGGACTTGCTTGCGTCGGGTGAGCTCGGCCGTATCGTTTCGATCGAAAGCGTGCAAAAACTTGATTATGGTGAGCCCCCTTCGAGTTATCTGCTCGACCCGTTGCAGGGTGGCTGTCTATATGACATGGGCTGCTATGCGGTCGGGTGGTTTGATGATCTGCTTGCGGGTGCGTGCGATGTTTCGTCTCGTGAAGTTTGCTGGCGTGACGTATCGGACGGCCGCGTTGATTGGGTCGACGAGATTCGTATGAGCGTCGGCGGCATACCCATTCATATGGCGTGCGACGGCAAAGCTGCATATGAAAGCCGCTTAACGATTGACTGCGAGCGAGGCTCGTTGGAAATCGAGCGCCTCCATCGTCCCGAGCTCGCCTATGTGAAGTACTCCGACGGACGAATGCTCGAAATAAATGCCCCGTTTGAGGTCGATGATTTCTACGGCGAAATCCAGCATGCGACCCAGCTCATCCGGGCGGGGAAACTCGAGAGTCCCGTCATGCCCCTTGCCGCCACACAGCGCTGTGCGCACATCATCGATGCGATTCGCTTGAAACTTTAGGGCGTGGGGGCATGGCGCCAGCGCTTGGAATGCCTGGAGGCCTTTGCTCCTGATGCCCCTTTATAACTTGCGGTGGAATACGGTCTGTTTGCGCCAAAATATGGCACCAATAGACCGTATTTCACCGCAACTGATGAAGGGGAGTTGGAGATGCTGACGATCGGATGTCATCTTTCGACGACGAAGGGCTATCGGGCAATGGGGGAGACGGCGTTGTCCATTGGCGCCAATACCTTTGCGTTCTTTACGCGCAACCCGCGCGGTGGCAAGGCAAAAGACCTTGACATGGATGACGTGGCGGCTCTGCGCGAGCTTATGTCGCAAAACGACTTTGGACCGCTGGTGGCGCATGCCCCGTATACCTACAACCCCTGTTCTGCCAAAGAGCGGGCGCGCGAGTTCGCCTTGGAGGCTATGGCAGAGGACCTGCGGCGCATGGAGGCGCTGCCCGGCAACTACTACAACTTCCATCCCGGTGCGCATGTGGGGCAGGGCTCCGACGCCGGCATTCAGATGATTGTCGATGCCCTGTGTCAGGTGATGTTTGAGGGCCAGCAGACGACGGTGCTGCTCGAGACCATGTCGGGCAAGGGCACCGAGGTGGGCCGCAGCTTTGAGGAACTGGCGCTCATCATTGAGGGTGTTGCCGGCAAACGCCCCGAGCTGTCGGCCAAGCTGGGCGTTTGCCTAGACACCTGCCATGTGAGCGATGCCGGCTACGACATCATCCATGATCTGGACGGCGTACTCGACGAGTTCGACCGCGTGGTGGGTATCGATCGCTTGCATGCCGTACACATCAACGATTCGAAGAACCCTTGTGGCGCCCATAAAGATCGTCACGAGTGCATCGGCAAGGGATACCTTGGCAGCGAGGAATTTGGTGGCGGTATGCAGGTTATGCAGAATATTGTATCGAATGGCCACTTGCGTTCGCTGCCGTTTATTTTGGAGACTCCGAACGAACTTGCAGGTTATGCAGCTGAAATTAGACTATTAAGGTCATTGCAGCAGTAATGACTGTCACAAAGTAGAGTATTCCATTCACGTTATGGGTTTGTTTCAATCAGTTTTCTCATTGCAGATTCGTAATTCCGGGTGCATAATAGCCAACAGTTTTTGCAGACCTCTGAATCAAACGAGGTCACCGGAAGGAGACTGATTATGAAGCTGAAGAAGCTTGGCGCATTTGCCGCCACGGGTGCTATGGCGCTCGCCCTTGCTCTGACGGGCTGCGGTTCGTCCAACGCCACCTCTGGTTCTGATGCCGGTTCCAGCAGCTCTGACGACGCTAAGGTCGAGAAGGTCGACGGCTCCAAGGAGTACGCGCTCGTCAAGGACGGTACGCTGACCGTCGGCACCTCTGCCGAGTACGCTCCGTTTGAGTACAAGGATGACAACGGCGATTATCAGGGCTTTGACCTTGAGCTCATCAAGGCTATCGGCGACAAGCTGGGCCTGGATGTCGAGTATGTCAACAATGACTTTGACACGCTGGTTCCGGGCGTCGCTTCGGGCGCCAAGTATGACGTCTCCATCGCGGCTATCACCGACACGCCCGAGCGTGAGAAGGAAGTCACTTTCTCTGATTCCTACTACATGGACGATCAGGCTATCGTGACCAAGGTCGATAACACCGACATCACGGCCGACAACTACAGCGAGAAGCTCAACAACGCCGACGCTACCATCATCGTTCAGTCTGGCTCGACCGCCGAGTCCTTTGCCCAGGAGAACTTCCCCAAGGCCAAGATCGTCCCCTACAAGGACGCTACCGAGTGCTTCAGCGCCCTGCAGTCCGATAAGGGTGACGCCGTAGTCACCAACCGCTCCGTTGCCAGCCAGCTGACCGCCGAGCAGTTCAACACCTGCCAGACCATCAAGCAGATCAGCACCGGCGAGGAGTACGCCATCGCCATCAACCAGGGCAACACCAAGCTCAAGGACGACATCAACCAGGCCATCAAGGACCTGACCGACGACGGTACCGTCGACGCCCTCATGGCTAAGTACAGCATCAAGTAAATAGATGCTTGATTGCGTGTAGGCCCTTTCCGTTTTGCGGAGAGGGCCTTTGCGCTTCTCTCGACGGAGAGTATTTCCGTCTTGTTTTGCCGGCAACTT
This sequence comes from Collinsella sp., assembly GCA_036302525.1. Lineage (GTDB taxonomy): Bacteria > Actinomycetota > Coriobacteriia > Coriobacteriales > Coriobacteriaceae > Collinsella. Next base: position 22,550 of record JAXJCG010000018.1, read on the forward strand.
CTACGATAGGAGCCACCTTGTCTCGATTGAACGAAGGGGCCGCGGAGCAGCGTTTTTTACTGCCCGCCTTGCTCCAAAAGCTAGCCTGCGTCATGGCCGTGGCGCTCGCGCTGGTGTGCGCGGGGGCATATGCGCCCACGACCGCCCAGGCGCTTGAGACCGCAAAGATTACCGCCCGACCCAACACCGGTTCGGGCAGCGCTGTGGTCGGCGGCACAGAGACGCGCATTACCTGGGAGGTCCAGGCCGATGCCGACGAGGAGCTGAGCGGTCTTTCGCTGACGTTTGTCGACGGCACGACGTTTGGTACCGATGACACGCGATTGACGATGCTCTCGGGCGAGGACCTCATGGATCGTACGCCCATGAAGCCCACGTGCAAGGCTGACGGCCAGACGCTCAAGATCGACTTTGGCGAGACGGCGCCTGCCGGCGGCTTTTTCCGTGTCGAGGTTTACGGCGTGACCTTCCCCGTCGAGGGCGGCGATGAGGCCTTTAGCGGCACCTATACGCTCGCTGACGGGTCGACCAAGAAGATCTCCAAGATTCCGTCGGTGGAGATCAAGGGCGTGACGGCCTTCGATAACTTCCTGGCCGATCTTAAGGAGCAGCCGTGGGTCGAGGCCTGGAACTCCAATATGTTCCTGCGCCTGTTCTTAAACCCGGTCATTTTGGTCCAAAGCCTGCCGATCGTCTTTAAGGGCTTCCTTATGTCGCTCTCGATCGTGCTTGTGGCGTTTCCGCTGGCAATTCCCTTTGGCTTTGCCTTGTCGCTCATGCGCATCTCCAAGTCGCGCATCCTGCGTTGCCTTGCCGGCATCTATGTGAATATCATCCGCGGTACGCCGGCGTTCCTGCAGATCTATATCGCGTTCTTCGGTCTGCCGTTGGCCGGCGTCAAGGTTGATGACTACGTGCTTGGCGTTATCGTCATGGCCATGAACTCGTCTGCGTACCTATGCGAGATCTTCCGTGCCGGTATTCAATCGATCCCCAAGGGCCAAAACGAGGCTGCGCGTTCGCTGGGCATGAACGCGTTCCAGACGCTGCTCTATGTCATGATTCCGCAGACGTTCCGTAATGTTTTGCCTACGCTGACCAGCGAGTTTATCTTGCTTTACAAGGATACGTCGCTGCTTGCCGCCGTGGGTGTGGTCGAGATCGTCATGAACGCCCGTACCATCGTGGCCACGACGGGCTCCATTACACCGTACGTGGTTGCCGCCCTGTTCTATCTGGTCATCACCCTGCCGCTCGCTCGCTTGGTGAGCGGTCTTGAGGCGAAGCTTTTGGGCACGGCCGAGACCAAGAAGAAGCGTCCCGCCAAGAGCGCCGGACAGGTTGTCGCGACGCCCGCCGATCACATCGCCGGTCTGTAAGGAGGTCCTATCATGAGCGAAACCAATAACTCGAACGAGGTCGTCGTCAGCATCAAGAACCTCCAGAAGGCCTTTGGCGATAACGTGGTCCTGCGCGATATCGATCTGGATGTGCATAAGGGCGAGGTCGTCGTAGTTCTGGGTCCTTCGGGCTCGGGCAAGTCGACGATGCTTCGCTGCATCAATCGTCTGGAGCATCCCACGAGTGGCTCGATTGTCGTTGAGGGTGTGGACGTGTGCGCCAAGGGCGTCGACCTTAACAAGGTGCGCACGCATCTGGGTATGGTGTTCCAGCAGTTCAATTTGTTCCCGCACCTCTCAGTCAAAAAGAACGTCATGCTCGCGCAGCAGAAGGTGCTCAAGCGCAGCAAGGAAGAGGCCGAGAAGATCGCCGTCGAGGAGCTGACCAAGGTCGGTCTTGCCGAGCGCATCGATTTTATGCCGAGCCAGCTTTCGGGCGGCCAGCAGCAGCGCGTGGCCATCGCCCGCGCCCTGTCGATGAATCCTCACGTCATGCTCTTTGACGAGGCCACGTCGGCGCTCGATCCCGAGCTTGTCCGCGACGTGTTGGGGGTCATGCGCGACCTGGCACGCGACGGCATGACCATGATCGTCGTGACGCACGAGATGGGCTTTGCCCGCGACGTTGCCGACCGCGTCGTCTTTATGGACGGCGGCGTTATCGTGGAAGAGGGTACGCCGAGCGAGGTCTTCGACCACCCCAAGAGCGAGCGCACCAAGGCGTTCTTGGGCAACATCTCGTAGCCGGTTGATGTAACTGCCGTTACAAAAGAGCGGGGGCTGGACTTGAATCCAGCCCCCGCTCTTTTGTAGGGATGGGGATGTGCTTTGATGCAGGCTCTTTTGGAGGTCCTGGGCTCGTTACGCGAGCTCGGCTCCGAGGGCCTTGCAAGCGGTCTCGCTCTCGTCGTCGGGCGCGTCGTAGCAGATGGTGGAGTCCACGACGTTGACGCCAACCTCGTCGGCGTCGGCCTTCCAGTTGTCCATCCACTCGCCCTCGGCCCACGAATAAGAGCCAAAGAGGACGACCTTCTTGTCACCGAGGGTCTCCTTGACCTCGTCCCACATAGGCTGGAACTCGTCATACTCAAGCTCCTCGGAACCCATGGCGGGGCAGCCGAAGGCAATGGCGTCATAGTTGGCGGCCTTGTCGGCGGAGAAGTCGGCGCAGGAGATGACCTCTGCCTCGGCGCCGGCACCGGTTGCGCCCTCGGCAACGAAGTTTGCCATGGCCTCGGTGTTGCCTGTACCGCTCCAGTAGACGACGGCGATCTTGCTCATATGTTTTCCTTTCGGTTGCGCGGCGTGCGGCCGCGTTTTGTATGCTCTATCGGGTTGCCTGGACAAGTTGTCCCAGAGTGCAGCCCTGTTGATAGATGTAGGTAAGGTATTGCGTGCATGCGCGATAGGAATCGAAGGTCGTGAGCGCCTGCTCAACGTTTGTGTATACCTTCCATGCGCCAAAGACCTTATAGTTTTCGCCGTGCTGGACAATAAACTGATGGACATCTTCGTAGGGATAGCCCAAAAAATAGCCAATTTCGTGGGGGAACTCGCACATGCACCCCGTATCGCAGTGCCTATTTCGCGCGAGTGCGCAGACGCTGCCGTCATAGGCGCTCTCTGCGGCATTGCTGCTTGCCAACGTGATGTGCGCGGCGAGATGCACCAGGGATGCGGGCAGGTTGTGGACATCGTAACCTTCGGCGGCTAGCGCCGTCGTGGCACGGGGGTCGGAGAGGTATCGCATAAGATCCGCAGGGCGGTACACATAGATGAGCGCTCCGCAGGGGCGCCAGACCAAAACGCTCATATGGATCCCGAGTGGCTGGAGCTCGCGGTTGCATTGGGCTATGACGGCGAGCAGGCGAGAGCGTCGCTCTTCGATATGGACGGCGCCGGGTTTTCCGTTTTGGTTGGCGTAAACGCCGGGATAGGTAAAGAGTGAAGCCGGCTTGATACCTGCGAGCGTAGGGGAGCAGTTGCGCACGACAGCCGTTTGGTATGTTGGGATGTCAATGGTTCGAGTCACGATGCTCCTTTCGGGTCCTCAGTTGTTAGCCGAGGAAAACTTATACACGAAAGTAAGCCATGGTCAACAAAAAAGTTTGAAGAGGGAAACTAATTGACCGAACGGACACGATTTTGGGTTAAGATGGGGACACCCCATGGGGGTATCTAGATAGTGCTACTTGAAAGGGGAACGCATGAGCGACTTGCTCAACCCTGCGAATCTCATCGTGTTGGCCGTCATTGCCGTCGGCATGTTTTTTGGACTGCGTCGCATTGTCGCTTCGACACACGGAAAGAGCTGCTGCAGCGATGGCACGAGCGGTAAGAAGGCCAAGAAGGTAGTGGTTGCGGATACCGATCCGTCCCACTATCCCTATAGCGATGAGCTGCTCATCGGCGGCATGAGCTGTGACGGCTGCGCTCAGAACGTAGCCAATGCCCTCAATGCGCTGGATGGTGTGTGGGCAACGGTAACGTACGCGGACCACACGGCACGCGTACGCTCGAAGCGCCCGGTTGATCGCGACACACTCGAGACGGCGGTGAGGGGTGCGGGCTATTACGTTATGAAAATGTAGGCGTTGCCCTCTCCGGTGGGTACCAGCCTCCTGCCCATTGTGACTATCGGCATCCAAAAATTTGCGCAAAAATAACCTTTAGATGCGGCAAAAGTGGAGTTTGGTGACGGTTTGCGCGGAATTCACTACCGATCGAGCATCTATTAACCCGTCCAAAAAATTACAGGTGTATACTTATACCCTGATTATTGCTGTGCTCAGATTGCAATTAACCGTGGAATTAACCGTGGACAGAAATGAAGAATGCTAAAACTGGGCTTTAGGACAGGGGAGGCTATAACCTTATGAGACGAGTGGGAACACTTGGCTTGGTGGCAGCGCTTGCCGCTATCTTGGTATCGCCGCTGCCGGCGCACGCCGAAGACGCATCGGGTGCCGTTACCTACAATGCGGGAAATGGGTATTCCTTTGAGAAGCTCTCGCATCCTACGGTAGGAACGTCGCAGCCGGATGGCATCGTCGACTACCAGGGTAACGGTGCCGTTGCCGTTCCGGGCGCCGATGGTAATACGGCCAACAACGAAGGCGATCGCGGCCAGAGCTACACTTGGGCGGCTGCGAGCTATGGTGACTGGCTTTATGTGGGCACCTGCTATGCGGCGATGGGCAACACGCTGACGCTCATGAACAGCACGCTGGGCGATTCCTTTGATGCTGAAACCATGCGCCTGACGCTGGAGGCCATGTTTAACGGTACCTTCTTCTATGGACAGCAGAAGGAGGACGGCACGGCCGACAAGGACAGCGGCGGCATCTTGGTCAAGATCAATACCAAGACCGGTGAGACCAAGCTGCTACTCTCTGAATCGCTCAACGGCGTCGCTCCTTTGTTCCGCAATGCCGTGAGCTATAAGGGTAAGCTCTATTTCTGCGGCAGCGTCAGGGCCAATGGCGGCAAAAGCGGCCTGCCTGCTGTATATGAGATTGATCCTAAGACGGATGAGTACAAAGTTGTCTATCAGGGCCTTTCGAGCATGCAGGATTACGGTGCTGCCTACAAGCAGGGCATTTCTACCGGTATCCGCGGCATGTGTGTCCATGATGGCCAGCTCGTCATCAGTAATGTGGGTAAAGACGCGGCCGGTAAGTTTGTGTCGACAATCCTGACGTCGCCTGACCCGTCGAAGGGCCAGGACAGCTTCATCGAGATTGCTAACTCGGACACGTTGTTTAACTATCCGGCGATTCGCTATCAGGACAGCATCTACGGCGGCGCCATTTGGGATATGGTCTCGTACAATGGCCATCTCTATGCGACCATCTGCACCGGTACGCCCGAGAACGCTCCCGATGATAATTCCATGCAGTCGTTTGCCATGGTTCGTGGCGACAAGAATGCCGACGGCAGCTATTCGTGGACTCCCATTGTTGGCGATCAGAAGACGGACGGTGCAAAGTACTGCTTTGGCATCGATCCTGCCCGCACCCGTTCTGGTGCTGCCAACCTCATCGTCTACAACGACTACCTCTATATCGGTGAATACAACGACGAGGAGATTGCTCTCGAGCGCATCCTGTTCAACAAGTCCAGCACCGAAGAGGGCGGCAAGAGCAGCATGGGCGGCGTTGACTGCTCGTTTGTGAATGCCAATCTTGAGCAGTCGGTCAACATCTATCGCATGGACAAGGACGAGAACATGGAGCTCGTCGTTGGCGATCGCACCGATATGTTCCCCGAGGGCGGTATTTCCGGCCTGACTTCGGGCTTTGGCCGAAACGAGAACCAGTACATTTGGCGCATGCAGAAGTTCGACGGCAAGCTGTATATCGGTACCTTTGATACCGCGAGCCTGCTTGAGCCGATCGGCCAGTTCTCCAATGGCGACATTATCGATATGACGCCCGAGGAGTGGGGCTCTCAGGTTCAGCGCCTTAGGGACCTGCTCGATCACCTGCTCGACAAGAAATCGCCCGATGCCCCCATCGTTCCCGTGGACAAGCTTACGGACGATGATTCGAACGAAGCCGCCGATGTCGATGACGAGAAGGCTGAGGCCGTCGAGGTCGACGACGAGAAGACCGAGGTTGCTAAGGGCTTTGGCGATCTGAGCGATGCGTTGGATGAGGCCGCGGGCGACCTTTACGATCAGGCCGCGACGATGTCCGCGGACGTTGAGGACGACGCTGCTTATGTTCAGAAAATCGATAGCGAGATTGCGTACTTCAAGTCTTTTGCCGATCAGTATCAGGATATGCTCGATAGCTATGAGAGCCTGAAGCAGCAGTACGAGGATGCCTATGGCACCGAGCTGCCGGGCGATATTCAGGATGCATTCGATAAGCTGCTGAGCGAGGAGAACCTCAAGAAGCTGCAGAGTGTCCTTACGTGCATGTACTACCTGCACGATGCCGAGCGTGGCTTTGATATGTATGTGACCGAGGACGGCGTGAACTTTACAACGCTGACGACCAACGGCTTTAACGATCCGTATAACCATGGTCTGCGCACCTTTGCGGTGACCAACCAGGGTCTGTGCCTTGGTACCGCCAACCCGTTCTATGGCTGCCAGGTTTGGATCCAGCGCAAGGAGAATTCGGAGAATCCGATTGATCCCGGTACTCCGGATCCGACGGAACCCACCGATCCTTCGCAGCCGGGTGGCGGCGATCAGCCTGGTGGCAGCCAGACGGGCGGTAACGACCAGTCGAGCAGCACCACGACCACTGTCACGACGACCGCTAAGAAGACTCCGAAGGACGGCTCGCTGCCTCACGCTGGTGACTCGACCCTCACGCTGGTCTTGGGATTGCTGGTTGCAGCTGCCGCAGTGCTTGGCATTGCTCTCGTCTTGCGCAAGCGTTCTCGTCGCTAGACTCGACCACGCAGCTCGATGCCTTGGATATCGCCAAAATTGATGGCGATATCCCTGAGTTTGAGCAGCTTGAACGCGGGTAGCACTTCGTCCAGAATGCCCGTGCGGCTACGATAGCCGTACGTATCGTAATAGGTGACGCGCACCAGGTCGCCGCGTTTGAGGCCCTCGAGCTTTTTCGAAAGCTCGAGGGCTTTTTCTTCTGTGAGTTCGCATTTGGGCTCAACAGTGATCTCTTGTTTGCGCACGAGCTCGTAGTATCCCGTGAGGGCGGCAAAGGGCATAAACTGCGCGGCACGGCCGGCGCGGACGGCGCCGTTGGCGGTGAGTTTGGGGTCGGCGGAGCGACGTCTTCCCTCAGGGTCTGCTAGACGTTCAAAAGGTGTCGGTGGCCGCATCGGCTGTTGTTGGGGCTTAGGCACGGTGTCCTCCTACCTGATCGTTGCGTTCGCGTGCGGTGGCGCCGGCGGTAAAGCTTAATCCCTTGACGAGCGCGTTCTTGCCGTACTTGCCTTTCACAGCCAGGACGGCGCGCGCCAGGTCGCGCTCGCGCTCATCTGCCTCGATATCGCTAAATAGATCGATGGTGGCAAATTCCTCGGGCATGAGGTTGCCAAAGCCCAGGTTGATGCGTTTGACCGGTCGTTTGGGATCGACGGTCTGCGCCCAGAGCTCATCGAAATAGCCCATGATCTTCTTAAACGAATTGGTACGCTCGGGCAGCTTTCGCGAGGCGTTGGAGTGCGCAAAGAGTGCGGCATAGCCACCACGCGGTTTGCCGCCATGCTCTCCCACAAAGATACCATCGATTGCCTGCGCTTCGCGCACCTGGTGGCGCCGTTCGTCATCGCGCTGGACGGGCTTGGGAGCACGGGGCGCGAGCTCGGGGCCGGCGGTTGCGGTGGGTTCGATACTTGATGTGCTCGAGCGCAGGTGGCCGCATCCGTCCACATATTGCGCTGTACCGCTGGCGTCGAGGCGGCGTATGTCAGCGCGCTCGCTCGCGTAGCCCACAAAGAGCGAGATGCTGTCGCAGACTACGTGCTTATCGACCAAGTCCAACACGGCGTTGTCGACCATCTCGCGCAAGACGGTGTAGGCCTGCTCGTAGGCATAGCCCTTCGAGAGCACCTGTCCTGTGGTGGTCGAAGTTGCTTGCGGGCGATAGGCTTGGATATCGGCGATGGTTGTCGGTTCGCGCCCAAAGGCGTGGTCGATGAGATATTCGGCATTGACGCCGAGCTCGTCGTAGAGCAGGTTCTCGTCGAGTGCGGCGACACCCATCAGGTCGTAGACGCCATACTTTTCGAGTCGTGCTGCCACGCCGGGGCCGATGCCCCAGATATCGGTGATGGGACGATGGGGCCAGATCTCTTTGCGAAAGGTCTCGTCGTCGAGTATGCCGATGCGGCTGGGTACGTGCTTGGCGGTGATATCGAGCGCTACCTTGGCCTGGAATAGGTTGGGGCCGATGCCGACCGTCGCCGTGATGCCGGTGCGCGCGAGGACCTCATCGCGCAACATGCAGGCAAAGCCTTTGGCATTGGTATGGTAGAGGTCTAGATAGGGCGTCACGTCGATAAAGCATTCGTCGATTGAATAGACGTGAATGTCTTGCGGGCTCACGTATTCCAGATAGATGCCGTAGATTTGCGCCGACACTTCCATGTAGTGCTGCATGCGCGGTACGGCTTTGATGTAGTCGATGCCGTCGGGAATCTCAAACAGACGGCAGCGATTGTGAATCCCTAAGTCCTTCATGGCCTGTGTGATGGCGAGGCAGATGGTCGTGCGCCCGCGCGATTCGTCGGCAACGACCAGGTTGGTGGTGAGCGGGTTGAGTCCGCGGTCGACGCACTCGACGCTAGCGTAAAACGTCTTGAGGTCGATGCAGATATAGGTGTGACGCTCGTGCCCCACGCGTCCTCCCATCAAACACATGTTCTTATCGAATGCCTGTTCGATAATACCCGTTCGTCCGGACACCGTCAAAATCTGTCAAAAAGGGACTGGTTTGTTTTGGTAGGTATGGTCGTGCGGCTGGATTGGGTTTTAACGCAGCTCTAAAGAGCGCGAAACAGCTCGGAAAACCTCGCTTCGTAGCATGAGCCTAACGATTGATACCGCCTATACGCACGGAAGGGTTGTGGGAAAGATGGTCAATTATGGGTTTGGTATGCCGACGCGCCTTGTTGCGGATGGAGACGTGGCACGCTGGTGTGGACGATTGGTCGCTCACTACGGCGGCACCAAGGTGCTGGTCGTGCTGGGCGGTGACAAGCATACGCGTGATGAGCTTGTCTCGGCGGCACTCGGCTCGCTTGATCGAGCTCTGCTCGAGCGCGTGCTTTTTCGCTGTGGCTCGGTTGAGGGCGACGGGGGAGACGAGCTGATCGACGAGGCCGTGGCCCTGGCGACCGACGAAGGCGTGGACTTTGTCCTGGCGATTGGCGATGCCGATACGGCGGGCTTTGCACGTGAACTCGCCCGTCGCATGGCGGCGCTCGATGCCGGCGAAGACGGTTTTGTCCCTTATGGATGTATTGTCTCGGAGGGCAAGGTGCCCGCCGTTGTGGGTGCCGGCGAGGTTTCCGTTTTTGCCATTATCGCTCCCGAACTGCTTGAGGGCATTGGGTCTCCTCTGCGCGAGCTGCTCGGCAGCGTATGCGCCGCGGCGTAGTACCTGACAGGAAGGGACAGGTTTATTTTGGTAGGTAAAGCGTTTGACCTGCCAAAATAAACCTGTCCCTTTTTGGTCGGCCGCCGTTTGGGGGCGGATTGGCAACGCTCGCTGATTACGGTCTTGACCTGCGCTAGAATAGGAGCATCTGATTATCCGGGCGCATGGAGGTATGCGCCCGTATGTTGAGGAGGACTTTATGGCAACTGTTGCCGCACCTATCGACGCTACGTCGACCGCCGCTTGGAAGGCGCTCGAGGCACATCAGGAGAAGCTCGAAGCCGAGGGCATCGACCTCAAGGCCTGGTTCGCCGCTGACGCTGACCGCGTGAACAAGCTGAGCTTTGATGCCGGTGACCTGCACTTCGACCTGTCCAAGAACCTGGTGACCGATGAGACCGTCAAGCTGCTGTGCGATCTTGCCCGCGAGGTGAAGCTCGAGGAGCGCCGCGACGCCATGTTCTCCGGCGAGCACATCAACACCACCGAGGATCGCGCCGTTCTGCACACCGCGCTGCGCCGCCCGGCAAGCGAGAAGGGCCAGCTCATCGTCGACGGCCAGGACGTCGTCGCCGACGTGCACGAGGTCCTCGACCGCATGTATGCGTTCGCCGAGCGCGTGCGCTCCGGTGAGTGGAAGGGCGTTACCGGCAAGAAGATCGAGCACCTGGTGTCCATCGGCATCGGTGGCTCCGATCTGGGCCCGGTCATGGCCTACGAGGCCCTGCGTCCCTACGCCGACGCCGGTATCGACTGCCGCTACATCTCCAACATCGACCCCAACGATCAGGCCGAGAAGCTCCGCGGCCTGGATCCCGAGACCACGCTCGTGATCATCGTCTCCAAGACCTTCACCACGCTTGAGACCCTCACCAACGCTCGCGAGGTCAAGACCTGGATGCTCGAGCAGCTCAAGGCTCAGGGCGCCATCGATGGCTCCGATGAGCAGAACGCTGAGGCCGTGGCAAAGCACTTCGTCGCCGTTTCCACCGCACTCGAGAAGGTCGAGGCCTTCGGTATCGACCCCGCTAACGCCTTTGGTTTCTGGAACTGGGTCGGCGGCCGCTACTCCGTCGACTCCGCCGTGGGCCTGTCGCTGATCGTCGTGCTCGGCCCCGAGCGCTTCCAGCAGTTCCTCGAGGGCTTCCATGCCATCGACGAGTACTTCTGCAAAACGCCGCTTGAGAGCAACGCCGTCGCGCTGATGGGCCTGCTCAACGTCTGGTACGTCAACTTCTTCGGCTCCAAGAGCCACGCCGTGCTTCCGTACTGCCAGTATCTGCACCGCTTCCCGGCCTACCTGCAGCAGCTCACCATGGAGTCCAACGGCAAGCACGTTCGCTGGGACGGCAGCGCTGTGACCTCCGATACCGGCGAGATCTTCTGGGGCGAGCCCGGCACCAACGGCCAGCATGCCTTCTACCAGCTGCTGCACCAGGGCACTGTGGTGGTTCCGGCCGACTTCATCGCCTTCGCCAATACTGCCAACCCTGCGACCGATAGCGGCCAGGACGTGCATGAGCTGTTCCTGGGCAACTTCCTGGCCCAGACCAAGGCGCTCGCCTTTGGCAAGACTGCCGACGAGGTTCGTGCCGAGGGCACGCCCGAGCAGATCGTCCCGGCCCGTTGCTTTGAGGGCAACCGCCCGACGACCTCGATCTTCGGCGACACGCTGACCCCGTTCGCGCTCGGCGAGCTCATCGCCCTGTACGAGCACATCACGTTTGTCGAGGGCACGGTCTGGGGCATCGACTCCTACGACCAGTGGGGCGTTGAGCTGGGCAAGCAGCTTGCCAAGCAGATCACCCCGGCCTTCCACGACGACACCGCCAAGGCCGAGCAGGACGCTTCGACCCAGGCACTCATCGAGTTCTATCGCGCGCATCGCAAGTAGTCGCTGCTGTTAACGCATCGCGCCTTATAGTCAGGGGCCCGTATCCTATCGGATGCGGGCCCCTTTGCTTTGCCGTAGTCCCGGGGCGCACGGCCTTTGTGGAACATCGCCGGGGCGCCGCGCGCCGCGAGAACCCTGCGCCTAGATCTCGGCCTCCGCATGGCCTCGCTGCGCCTCGGACAGCTCCCCGTAGAGCGGATGGTCTTCGAGCCTAAAGCGCTCGACCTGTTCGGGAGTGCGACCGCGTACAAAGAGCCACGAGCGATCGATCGGCGTCGCCATGAGCGTGCTGGGCAGCGCGTCGGCGCGGTCGGAAAACACCCGGGCACTCTCGGGATCCTGGAACGCCAGCACCAGATGTGTGTCGCAGTTGCCCATGATGGAGCGTGCGCGTGCCTCGCCATAGAGCGCATCGAGCTGGTTGGTCGACTGCAGCAGCAGCGTTGCCCAGATGTTGCGGCTTCGGATAATCGAGAGCACGTTGTCGATCTGGGGGATCTGCAGATTTGCGAAGTCATCGAGCATAAAGCGCACGGGCACGGGCAGGCTGCCGTCGGGCTGCCTATCGGCTTCGCGAATGAGGCCCATAAACGCCTGCGTAATAAAGAGGCCGGTCAGCGGATCGAGATTGCGGTCAATATCGCTTACGGTTACAAACAGGGCGCAGGGGGTGTGTCCCATGGAAGCGAAGTCCACCTGATGGCACTCACGATAGAGCTGTGCCGCACCGTCGAATCCCAGACACATGACCTTTTCGGCAAGGATGCCGACGATGCTCGCGTGCATGCGCTCGGCATTTTGCGTAATGGCGTAGCGCCGCCATAGCGAGAGGGCATAGCTTTGGGGGTCGGTCGTGATCAGGTCGTCAAACAATCGACCCGTGGCACCGTCCTGCAGGTGCTCGATCAGCTTGATGACCGAGCTGATCGTCTGCTCGTCGGCGGGCAGCTGTTCGGTGACGTAGGCGATAAGACACGACAGCAGGTTTGCCGCCGCATGATCCCAAAAAGGCTGGTTGTTGTCCTCGATGGGGCAGATGGCCTTTGCCACCGAGAGGATGTCCTGCTGGTTGGGCCTGCCGTCCGCCTTGCGGCGAATGTGCCTCAGGGGGTTGTAGCCGCAGCGCTCGATGCCGGGCGCAAGGGCCGGGACGGTGTTGAGGTCGGCGAAGTTGAGACATTGCACGCGGTAGCCGTGGGCTGCCAGCACGGGTCCCACTTCGCGACAGAGCGTACCTTTGGTGTCGAGCACGATGTAGCTTGCGTTCATTTGCAGCAGGTTGGGCTTGAGGACGTTTCGGGTCTTGCCGGCTCCCGAGGGGCCGATTACAAGTGCGTTGTTGTTGAGTCCCGTTTGGCGGGTGTCGCAGGAAAGCGTTCGATCCTTGGCGAGGATGGTGGACGATGCGGACTCAGGTGCGGCGAGGCGGCTGGCGAGGTTAGACATGGGCGACCTCCTTGGTGGTCGAGAGGATTTCGTGGGCAAAGCCGAGCTCGACGGCGCGCTTGGCCGAAAGGTAGGTGTCTTTTGCAGTGAGGGACTGGATGCGCTTGGGCGTGAGGCCGCTGCGGTCCGAGAGGATTTGCGTGAGGGTCTTGCGGGTCTGCATGAGACGCCGGCTGGTTTCCTGCAGCGCAAGTGCCGAGCCGCCTGCCCCCTGGGGGATCAGCGGGTCGTGAATCATGAGCTCTGCATGGGGCGCCATACGGCGATCGTCGCCGCCCATAAAGATCACGGCGCCCATGGACGCGGCGAATTCCAGGCAGACGGTGCGGATGGGGCACGATGCGAGGCGCATGGCGTCATAGATCGCAAGACCCGATCGCACGCTTCCGCCGGCGCTGGCGACAAATATGGTTATGGGGCGGCTGGGGTCGGTGGCATCGAGCAGGCGGATCTGCTGGCATAGGTCGTGGGCCATCGGGGTTTCGATGTTTCCCATGACGGAGAGCTCGCGACGGGCGAGCATCTCATCGTAAATGCTGGTGAGCGTGATACCTCGGGCGGATTCACGCATGGTGAGGGGGCTGATGATGGGGGAATGATTGGTGTCCATGAGGACTCCTTTCTGTTGGTTGTGTTGTGGAATAGGATTGTTGCCCGCGGAGGGGCTGGCGGGCTACAGGGTTCGTCCGAGCCTGAGATCGAGCTCGGTTGTGGGGCAGGCTGCCTGTTCGTGCGGCTCGCAAGCGCCAAGGGCTCCAAAGCGATGGAGCGTTGCGGCGGGCGTGGTGTAGGCGAGCCGCAGCTGATGCTCGACAGGGGCACATCCGTCATTTTTGTAATGAGCCGCGTAGTACTGCGCGATGCTGGCGTTCATCTCGCTGCCATTGCGATGGCGCTCAAACTGGCGTCTGCAGGTCTCGATGATCTTTGCTACCGACTTGGGTGCCGTCGCGGGAACAAGGGCGAGATAGCCCTCAAATAGCTCGTTGATGCTCAGGAGGCACAGCAGGTCGATCAGCGTCCTTATGGCTGCTCCCTCGGCGGAAAAGTGCGCGGTCATGCGGTTATATCGGTTGCGGTCGACGATGGCCGCATGGGGTCTTGGAGTTTTCTGCCCCGTGGTCCCGGGCTTTTGCCGCGCCTGTGTATTGAGCTCGACGTTGCAGCGCTTGAGGCCGTCCAACGGAAGGAACAGTGCGGTGCGCAGGGTGTTCCGCTTGCTTTCGAGTTCATGACGCTCGTCGGGTTCCCATTCGAGCTTGAGTTTCGTGTCGAGCGCCGTAAGCATATGGGCTAGGCAGCCTACGGTAAGAACGTACGAATCGTTGTCGCGTTTTGGGGCATAGGGGTCTGTCAGCTTGCGAATGTCGGGGTCGCCCATGATCTTTGTGCAGCGCTTCAGCAGTTGAGGGTGGTCGGCCAAGATCGTCGCGAGCGGTAGCGACGCGTAGTTCTTGATGGTCGCGGCGGCAAAGGCGGCGTCATATTCGTTTGCATATGCTCGCTCAATGCGGGCATCCAGAATGCTTTTCTTATCGCCGTCTTCAGCGTGGTGGTTTGTCATAGCTTCTCCAATCGGTTGATGTTCGTGCTGTTTGTTGATGTGTTGGTTGTCGTGAGTGATGTGCTTGCCGTGGGTGATGTGCTGACGTTGGGGTGCTATGCGGTTTTCAATGAGCCCGTGAGGCAGTTGCTGCAGGGGCGGGATGGAACGGCCCATGCAAGGCGGAAGGCATCGTGCTCAAAATCGAGACAGCAATGCCCCGGGTGCCTCACATGTGGCAGTTACCTCATTAAGTTGTCATTGCGTTTGGGGCTGTACTTTGCCGATCTTCTTTCTCTTACACGCTAAAAACTGAAACTTCATATGCTCGATCTACTTAAAACCGCAACGGCGGTCTTTTATCAACTTATATGTCGGAACGCGTCTTTGCAAGTACTTTTTTGCCTTTGTTTCAAATGGGGTGGTTTTGCAACCGTCACGCGCCACGCTATGCGAACGTGCCCCGGCTCGGATAAGATGGTGCGATCGAGTTCTACCGTGCTCACCGCAAGTGGTCTTTGCTGCTGAGATAGGTCATGGCCGAAAGGGGCCCGTATCCGTTGGGATACGGGCCCCTTTTCTGTTGTCGGCCAGATACGATGGGTCGCGTGACGTCGTCAGAGGTCGAATTCGACCGCTAACGACGTTGTGCAGCTCATCATTTCTGGTCGCAAACAGTAAAGGGGCATGAGGGTGTATTGAGGAGGGGGATGTCTTGCTGTCGGCATCCGCGTGCGGTGCCATTCGCTGTCTGTAAATATACGTTTAAAGCTAATTTCATACCACTTGTCGGAATGCGGACGCTGTCCTTGCATGCCGGGCGTACATTGAACGTGGTTTTTCGCGTGAAACCACGAATCGGTTGTCAGTCCTGAACAAGGAGGCCCAGCATGACGCTTGCCAAACCCATCAACAAATACATCGACTATATCGATGCCCCCGAGGACACGTTTGAGCAATATGTCGAGAAGGCGTTAAAGTACAACTTTCGCTGCGTATTTGCGAACCTGCAGGAGTACGAGACGGGCCGCGCCATGCTCGAGGACTCTGACATCATCCTTGCCGGCGCTATCGACTTTCCCCAGGGCACTATGGCGCTCGAGGAGAAGCTTGCGAGGTTTGAGGAATACGCTGCGTGTGGCTTTACCGAGATTGACTACGTTTTGAATCAGAGGTCGATCGAGAACCGCGATTTTGATGCCATCGAGCGCGAGATGACTACCATTGCTGATTTTTGTCGCGCGCATGGCATCACTGACAAGGTAATCGTCGAGATGTGCAAGCTGGACGGCGACGACGCCGCCAAGCGCCGTGTATGCGAGATCGCGCTGGAGGCCAAGCCGGGATTCCTTAAGACATCGACCGGCAGAAGCTTTGGCGGTGCTAAGCTCGAGGACGTGCGGCTGATGCACGAGGTGCTCGGCGATGCCGTGGCAATCAAGGCGGCGGGCGGTATCCATAATTACGAAGAGGCCTGCGCATTCATCGAGGCCGGCGCCAGCGCGTTAGGTGCATCGGCGGGCATCGCGATCGTCGAGGGCGCACCGACGGATGAGCGTCGCTAGCAGACGTATTTGACCTGAGCGATAAAGCTTCACGACCACGCGCCGTTCATGTTCGGGACAATATGACATTTTTCCCGTTGCAAACAGCGCCGCCGCGGGTGTTCTGTATGATGGCTCAGACAAGGCTGTTCAATGACAGGGAGGCAGATATGGCAATCAAAGCCATCGCAATGGATATCGACGGTACGCTTACCAACGACCAAAAGGTCATCAGCTCGCGTACGCGCGAGAAGCTGCTCGCGGCACAGGAATCGGGCATCAAGCTCATTCTGGCTTCGGGCCGTCCTGCATGGGGCCTTCGCGCCCTTGGTCAGGAGCTCGACCTTCAGAACCATGATGGTTTGCTGGTGGCCTTTAACGGCGCTCACGTCGTCGATGCCCAGACCGATGAGGTGCTGTTCGATCAGGCTATGCCTGCCGACGAATTGCATCGCCTGATTGATCACCTGCGTAATTTTGACGTGATCCCTATGATTTCGCTCGGTCGCGATCTGCACGTCGAGGACTCGTACCATTGCATGATCACGCTGCCTGACGGCTCGCAGAAGAATATCGTCAAGTATGAGCGCGATGCCTGCGACCTTAAGATCCGTGAGGTCGAGAGCTTGCATGAGGTCGTGGATACTTATCCTGTGGACAAGCTGCTGACGGCGGGAGACCCGGCCTATCTGCAAGCGCATCACGAGGAGATGTACGCACCCTTTGCTCAGACGCTTTCGGGTATGTTTACGGCCGATTGGTACTTTGAGTTTACGGCGCCCGGCATCGACAAGGCTCGCGCGCTCGAGGGCTCCCTGTCCAAGTTAGGTATCGATGCTAGCGAGGTCGTATCGTTTGGCGACGGCCAGAACGACAAGTCCATGATTGAGTGGGCCGGCACCGGTGTTGCCATGGGCAACGCCGTCGATGAGGTTAAGGCGGTGGCCCAGATGGTGACCGCCAATAACAACGAAGACGGCATTGCGGTGGCGCTGGATAAGCTGCTGGGTTAGAATCGCCGATTAATGCATGGTTCGGGCGCCTGCTCGCGGGCGTCCTTTTGTTAGGGAGGGTGCCGTGTCCGCATTTCCGTTTGACGCCGTTATCTTTGACATGGACGGCGTTTTGGTCGACACCGAGTTTTACTATCAAAAGGAACTCGAGAAGTTTATCGATTACCTGCAGATTTCTGTGACGCGCGACGAGCTTAATGCGATTGTTGGTTCATCGCACCGTGATTTTCAGCAGGTGCTCGTCGATTGGCATGAGCGTGCGGGTTTGGGCAAGCTCAGCGTCGAGGCTGCCGAGGCACGCTATGAGGTGTGGGCGAGCGCGTATTCCTGCGACTATAGAAAACTGCTCAACCCCGGCGTTGCCGAGACGCTGGCGGGGCTGAAAGAACGTGGGGTTCGCGTTGCGCTGGCATCGTCGTCTCCTCTCAACAATATCGAAGAGGTGCTGGGTACCTGCGGCATTCGCGAATACTTTGAGTTTTTGGTCTCGGGCGAGCAGTTCAAGCGCAGCAAGCCCGATCCTGATATCTATCTGCATGCTATAGATCGTTTGGGATTGCCTGCGGACCGCTGTTGCTGTGTGGAGGACTCTCTGTATGGCATTACCGCAGGTAAGCGCGCCGGTCTGACGGTAATCGCCAAGCGCGAGGAGCGCTTTGGCTTTAGCCAGGATGCCGCGGATAAGATTATCGACCAGCTGCCGGACCTGCTGGAACTCGCGTAGATTCTGGGCGGTACTGCTGTCACAACAGTGGTTCCGTTGGCATAAGAGAGAGGGGCGGCGTCATGGCATTTAACGTGAGCGCACTGGGGTTTGGCGACAACGTCGTCGACCGCTACGAGCATATTCACACGATGTATCCGGGTGGCAATGCGGTGAACTTTGCCGTGTATGCCAAGAAATGCGGAGCCGCGCGCTCCGCGTATATGGGCATCTTTGGTAATGACGCTGCTGCCGAGCATGTGATCGCGAGTCTTGAGGATGAGGACGTTGAACTTGCCAAGTGCAAGCAGCTTATCGGCGAGAACGGTGCGGCACGCGTTACTGTGGTTGATGGCGATCGTATATTTCTGGGGTCTAACGAGGGTGGCATCCGTGGTGATGCGCGCTATGTGCTCGACCGTTTTGATCTGGCGTATATGAAACAGTTTGATGTGGTCCATTCGGGTAATTACTGCTTTACCGAGCGTGAGCTGCCTAAGCTGAAGTCAGCGGGTATTACCGTTTCGTTTGACTTCTCGGATGATTCGACCGACGAATATTATGAGCAGGTCGCTCCCTTTGTCGACTATGCTTTCCTGAGTGCTGCGGACGCCGCGAGTGAGGATGAGATTCGCGAGCGCCTTGCCTGGGTTAAGGGCCTGGGCCCATGTTTTGTGTCCGCAACGGCTGGCGCCGAGGGCTGCATTGCCTATGACGGCGAGCGTTACTATCGTCAGCGTGCCAAGCCTGTGGCAAACATGAAGGACACCATGGGTGCGGGTGACTCGTTCCTGACTTCGTTCCTGATGTGCTATCTCGATTCCGCCAAGCGTGGAGAGGATGGTGCCGAGGCCATCGAGCGCGCGCTCGACTTTGCTGCCGGGTTTGCCTCGACCGTGTGCGGCATGGAAGGCTCCTGGGGCCACGGAGCACCAATCGTCGAATAGCCGAGCGGTCCCGGGGAGGTGCAGGTGCCTCCCCGGGACTCGGTGTGCAAAAAATGCCAAATATGAGTACTGTGACTAATTTAGTCGCAGCAAAATCAAGCTTTTGAGGGCCTAGTTGGGTGCCTTCGAGCGATTAAATCCTGCTAAAAATGACTTTAAGCACCTTAAAGCATCTTGATAATGAACAGCTGTGCATTATCAAGATGCTATTTTGCCGTAAAATAATGTGACTAGATTTGCTACAGTACTCATATTTGGCATTATTTGCACACAGGGGTTAGCGAAGGCCAAAAACAGAGCGCGAATTTGCCAAAACCTCCGACTCGATGTGCTTTGCGGCACAGTTTTTGAGTGAGGCGATGCGTTCTGAGGTCCATGCGAGCGATCTGATGAGCGACTGCGCGCTTGTTTCTATGCTTGCCTCCGCCGGTGCATCGGTCTCGAGCAGCGAACGATCGAGTGGAATCTGTCGTGCGTATTCGCGTCCTCGTTTAGACGCGAGCATGCGTTCGTTGACGGAAAAATAGCAGCCTGCATTACGCGCGCGGACGAGTTCGTCCGAAGTACCGCTAAACCAGTGGAAGATGATAACGGGGGAGTCGGGGTTTGGGATGAGTAGTCCATGAGATTTGAGGACATCCAGTACGGTTCCTGCCGAACGAACGGCGTGAATTGATATTACGCGCCCGGCAAGAGGACGCTGCGCGAGCGCATTGCAGAGCCGGTCAAGTGCCTGTATTTGAAGTGGTTCGCTTCCGGCAAAGCGCGCGGAAAAGTCGAGTCCCACCTCGCCGATATAGTGCTCGTGGGCAGCAACTTCGCAAAGCAGATTGACTTCGGCAGGACCGCAGCGGCCGTCGGCGAGCCACCAGGGATGGAGGCCGACGCCCGCGATAATGTTTGGGTAGCGGCTGGCCCGCTTTTTTGCTGCCGCGAAGTCGCGTGGGTCGATCCCGCAATCAAAGACCCCCAGCCCTATAGCCGCAGTTTCGTCGGCAACAGCATTCGGGTAAGCCATTAAATCAAGATGGCAGTGTGCATCAATTAACCGGGGCTCCATCTTGGCGCGCTCCGCTAGTCCAGGCACTGGCCATCGGCGCGTACGCGCTCGGTGCCGCGGCCACTGATCTGGCGGATAACCTCGCCGGCAATCATCTGGCCCATGATAGGCGGCATAAAGCTGGCGGTTCCGAGCTCGGTACGCTCGTGGATGTTGGAGGGGTCGCGGGGCTGTGTCTTAACCGATTCCTCGCAGCTAAACAGTACATGCAGGCTCTTGATTCCGCGCTTCTTACACTCTTTGCGCATGATGCGGCTCATGGGGTCGCGCACCGTATCGAAGATGTCGGCAAAGCGGAGGCACTCGGGATGGAGCTTGTTGGCCCCGCCCATGGAGCTAACCAAACGAATGTCGTGGTCCTGAGCATATTTGGCAATGGTGAGCTTGGCCGAGATGGTGTCGATGGCGTCGACGACGTAGTCGAGCTTGCCGTCCGTCTGCTCCAAAATGCTCGCAAAGAATTCGTCGATGTTATCGCTCAACAGGTATTCAGTTCGCTTGATGACGGTGGCGGCAGGATTGATATCGTGGATCATGGTTTCCATCACGTCAACCTTGCGCTTGCCGACGGTGCTGTGAAAGGCGATGGCCTGGCGATTGATATTGCTGGGCGCGATGATGTCCTTGTCCAGAATGACGAAATGACCGATGCCGCCGCGGGCAAGTGCCTCGCAGCAGTTGGAGCCCACGCCTCCGCAGCCGAGCACCAGCACCGTCGCATTGGCGAGCTTATCGAGTGCCTCGCGGCCCATGATGATCTCGAGCTTGGTGTCGCGTGTCTCGTTGGGAATTGCGGCTGCGGTTTCGGTCATAAACATCCTCCGATGGGGGAGCGAATCGTGTTTTAGCTATCGCCATTATAGGTGTTATCGCGATTCCATTTGAGTCCTTGGGCTTGTTGAAATGGGGTCGGGATTCGCATAAGATTGAAGCAGATGGCACCCGTTGCAGCGGGTTGGCCAACTCCAAAACACGTTTGTAGCGTGAGAAGTGGCCGTCTTCGCATTACGCGGGGGCGGCTATTTCATTCGACCTCCAATGTGGATGCCGAGCTCCACAGCCGCGATTACAAGCAATAACAACGTCAGGACATCGTCAATACTCATAGTCCATCTCCTTCTCGGATAGAGGGAGCTGGCCCATCTGCTTCAACTTCCATTGTAGCTAAATACGAACGAATGTTCTATAAATGTTCCTGTATTAGATAGTTAGACAAACATCTAAATACCGAGTATAGTGTGCACGTCATGAGAGATGATGAGAGGAGGTCTTATGCCGGGAGAGGGTTTTAAAGCGCTGGCCGATCCAACGCGACGGCGCATTTTGGAGTTGCTGCGCGAGGGCAATTGCACGGCGGGGGAGCTTGCCGAGCATTTCGATATCAGTAAGCCGTCGCTGAGCCATCACTTGGCGACGCTCAAAAACGCCGGGTTGGTGACCGACGAACGTCATGGCCAAAACATCGTTTACAGCTTAAACACCACCGTCATGCAGGACTTGATCGGTTGGTTTATGGGCTTTACAAACACGGAAGGTGATAAGGATGAATAACGAAAACAAGGGCATTCACCCCACGGGGGTATCGTCGCGCGTGTGGATTGCGCTGGTCGTTCTGTGCGTCGCCAATGTCGTAGCGCACCTCATAGTGATGCCGAGCTTGCCTGCGCAGATTCCCACGCACTGGGGAGCGAGCGGCGCCGTCGACGGTTGGGGTCCTAGCTGGATGGCCTCCGCGCTCGGCGCGCTGCCTCTGGCGCTTCTCGCAATGTTCTGCGTGGTGCCGCGCATCGACCCCAAAGGTGAGGCATATCGAACCTCGGGCAAGTTCTATCAGGGCTTCGTAATCGCCTTTACCTTGTTCATGTGTGCCGTAAGCTGGCTGGGAGAGCTTACGGTCTGGGGCGTGGTGCCGGCGGTCGGTTCGGTCAACGTGCTGATTTCCGGTGCTATCGGTTTGCTGATCATCGGCGTAGGCAACTACTTGCCGCGTGTGAAGCAGAACTATACGCTCGGTATCAAGACGCCTTGGGCGCTTGCCGATCCCGAGAACTGGCGCCGTACGCAGCGCTTTGGCGGTGCCTGCTTTATGGTGCTGGGTGTTGGCCTGATTGCGATGGGCGTGGCGGGCAGCGTGCTTTCGAGTGAAGTCGTCGCCGCGGTGATTGCGGTTCTGGCGTTTGGTTCGGTTGGAGCCGTCTACGTCTACTCGTATCTGTTGTGGCGCAAATCGCAGCGAGCCGCTCGTTAAGGTTGCGGAAAACTAGCGTACGCAGTTCATAGTATGTTCCGGGGGACTTTTCCCAGGTAGTATTAGGGGGTGTGGGCAATCATGCCCCTTTTTCGTTACGTTTCAGAGCTGGTTTTCTCATTTCGTTTCCACTAAAGCGAATCAAGAATAGAGAAACAGCAGGTAGAAAGGATAAAACAGGCAAATGGCAGAGTTCATCTACCAGATGTATCAGGCTCGTAAGGCCCATGGCGACAAGGTAATCCTTGACGACGTGACGCTGAGCTTCTACCCCGGTGCCAAGATCGGCGTTGTGGGTCCCAACGGAATGGGCAAGTCGACCCTGCTCAAGATCATGGCCGGCATCGAGGAGGTCTCAAACGGCGATGCCAGACTTACCCCCGGCTACACCGTGGGTATCCTGCAGCAGGAGCCGCCGCTCGACGACGACAAGACAGTCATCGAGAACGTGCGCATGGCATTTGGCGATATGATCGCCAAGGTTGATCGCTTCAACAAGATCGGCGAGGAGATGTGCGACCCGGATTGCGACATGGACGCCCTCATGGCCGAGATGGGCAAGCTCCAGGACGAGATCGACGCCGCCGACGGCTGGGATATCGATTCCAAGCTCGGCCAGGCCATGGACGCCCTGCAGCTGCCCGATTCCGACATGCCGGTCAACGTGCTTTCCGGCGGCGAGCGCCGCCGCGTGGCCCTGTGCAAGCTGCTGCTCGAGGCTCCCGACCTGCTGCTGCTCGACGAGCCCACGAACCACCTGGACGCCGAGTCGATCCTGTGGCTCGAGCACTTCCTGCACAACTACCAGGGCGCTGTGCTTGCCGTCACACACGATCGCTACTTCCTGGATAACGTTGCCGAGTGGATCTGCGAGGTCGACCGCGGCCACCTCTATCCCTACAAGGGCAACTACTCCACGTATCTGGAGACCAAGGCCGCCCGTATCGAGGCTCAGGGTAACCGCGATGCCAAGCTCGCCAAGCGCATGGAGGCCGAGCTCGAATGGGTGCGCAGCTCGCCCAAGGCTCGCCAGGCCAAGAACAAGGCCCGTCTGGCTCGCTACGAGGAGATGGAGGCCGAGGCCCGCGCAAGCCAGAAACTCGACTGGACCGACATCCGCATCCCTGTGGGCCCGCGTCTGGGCAACAAGGTGCTCGAGGCCCATCACCTGCACAAGGAGTTCGATGGCCGTGTGCTCATCGGTGACCTTTCGTTTACCCTGCCGCGCAACGGCATTGTGGGCGTCATCGGCCCCAATGGTGTCGGTAAGACCACGCTGTTCAAGACGATTGTGGGTCTGGAGCCGCTGACTTCGGGCGAGCTCGAGGTGGGCGAGACCGTCAAGATCTCCTATGTCGATCAGAACCGTTCTGGCATCGACCCCGACAAGAACCTGTGGGAGGTCGTCTCGGACGGCCTGGACCACATGATGGTCGGCGAGACCGAGGTTCCGAGCCGCGCTTATGTGGCGAGCTTTGGCTTTAAGGGCCAGGACCAGCAGAAGCGTGCTGGCATACTCTCCGGTGGCGAGCGCAACCGTCTGAACTTGGCGCTTACGCTCAAGCAGGGAGGCAACCTGCTGCTCCTCGACGAGCCCACGAACGACCTCGACGTCGAGACGCTGTCCTCGCTCGAAGCGGCGCTGCTCGAGTTCCCGGGCTGCTCGGTGGTCATTAGCCACGACCGTATGTTCCTGGACCGCGTCGCCACGCACATTCTGGCGTGGGAGGGTACCGACGAGAATCCGGGCAACTGGTATTGGTTCGAGGGCAACTTCGAGGCCTATCAGGCCAACCGCATCGAGCGCCTGGGCGAGGACGCAGCCCAGCCGCATCGTGTGCATCGCAAGCTCACGCGCGACTAATTTGTTACGCGGTTTTACCAAACCGCGTAACTGCTCGACGCTGCGCGGGCCGCAAGCACCCCATCTTGCCGTTCAAACCGTCGCTCGCGTACCCGAAGTACGCGTCGCTCCTCTTTCACGGCAACCTGGGGCACTTGCGGCCCGCTCGCTGTTGGTCACGAAACATCGATGAATGCTAATAAAAGCGGCTCAAATCCTAGTCGGGATTTGAGCCGCTTTTCGCTATTGTTCGGATTCTTCGACTTTGTCGATGGCCCAGGCGGCTCCGAGACCGCCGGCGGTGTTGCGGCGAATGCGCACGGTAACCTCGCGGCGCTCGCCGGCCTGCGTGTAGCGCAGGGGGAAGCTTGCGCGGTTTCGCGCGGCCTCGATGGTACCGCGCTCGCGGGCGATCCAGTAGTATTCGCCGACGATGCCGAGCGTGTCGGCGCCGTAGGGGAGATAGGTCGACAGCTGGTGCAGAAGCGGGCCGGGGCAGAAGACCTCGGTTGCGAAATCGACGGGGAAGTCCTCGGGGATGGTTAGTGCTGCGGGTGCGGGGGTTGGGGCCGCTGCGGGTACCGAAGCCGGTGCCGGTGCGGGAATTTGGTCGCAGGCAGAGGCGGGCACGGATTCGATGACGGGTGCGGGCTTCGGCGTCGCTTCCGGCTTGATCGTGGAATCTGCGGGCTTCACGGTGACGGGCGCGTCTGCAACTGCGGTTTCAACCTCAACCTGAGTCGCGTTCTCATTCTCGACGCTCGACTTTGCCTCGATGGGCGTGGATGCCATGGTAGTGATGCCGGCGTTGGCGTTCTCGGGGTCATAGACGACCGTAAGTGAGATGGCAGGCTGCGGCATCTCAGGCTCCGGCGTCGACTCGGTAGCGTCTTGATCGGCGGGCTGATCGTCCTCAGCCTCGTCGCCAAAGACATCGCCGTTTTGGAACGCAGACGTCTCGGGCTGGTCAGCGGCTTCTTCGGTTGTCGACTTGGGAGCTTCGTTGAGCTCCACAGTGGCTTCCTGCTCGGATATGACTTCGGGATCGGTCGTGGCGGCGATTTCGGTTTCAGCTTCTGTCGTTACCTCAATAGCGACTTCGGCCACGGGCTCGGGCTCGGCGCGCTTAACGTGTTTGGGGCGCACGGCCTTGAGGTCCTTCTCGCCGCGCTTTTTCTTTTTGTAGGACTGCTTGGCACCCTTGGCAGCCTTGGGCTTGTCCTCGCCCTTGGCAAGGGCGGCATCCCAGGCCTCGTTGGCGATGACGGTGGCATACAGGCGACCGCCCTTAAAGACAGTCAGCTTAATGCAGTCGTCGAGCTCCTCGAGCAGCTCGCGCGTGGACTCAAAGCCCAGGTCATAAGCGGCCATGTCACCAGCGGCGAGCGCCTCTTCGACCTGCGTCATAAACGTTTGCTTGCCGCACCCAATCGCGTCGCGCAGCAGGCGATACAGATAGATGTGGTTGCCCAACGATAGCGTGGGCGTAACTATTGTCTTGCTCATGGCAAATCTCCTCTTTACACACCAAAGCATCTTACCATCGCACGGGGCGTGCCACCTCGGCGCCCAAGGCAAACGGGCGCGACCGTTGCCGGTTCGCGCCCGTTATACAGGTCGGTTATCTATGAGAGGCAAACGTGCTTAGTTGCCCGACGCCGTGCCTTGGCTCGAGCTGTCAGACGCCGTACCGGACGCGGTTCCGCTCGAGCTGTTAGTGCTGCTGTTGTCGGTAGATCCCGTGCCCGATGTATTGCCGCTCGTCTGGTCGCCCGTGCTCGGCTGCGAGCTGTCAGTCGTTTGGCTTGAGTCGGTCGTGCCGGACGGCGTGCCACTGTTGGCCGTAGAGGAATCGGTGCCCTGCGATTGGTTTTGGGTGTTCGAGGACGAATTGGCAGAGGTAGAACTGTCTTGCGTATCGTCCGTCTGTGCCTGCTGATCCTGCGACTGGGTGTTGCCATTTGCATCGCTCTCGGTCGTGCGCGACGACAGGATTGGCTCGGGACGCTCGCCCAGACCCTCACCGGCAGTGGTGATAAGGATGGCGCCGGCGCAGGCGATGACCGCGACGATGGCGATAGCGATCGAGAAGACGATGACCTTCTTTTGCGTCTGGCTGCGCTCTGCCGCCGCCTTGGCGCGCAGGCTGTTGGGGGCGACGCGCGCCGTGGTCGCGCGTCCCGCAACCTGGCGCATCTCCTGCGTGGTCGCGGCGCCACCTAGGTGCTCCTCGACATCGGGCTCAACGGGCTCGTAGGCGCCGGCAGGGTAGTCGACAGCGGCATGCGTGCCCTTGATTGCTTCGGCGCTGGCGGAGATAAAGTGGCGATAGACCTGCGAGGACACAACAGTGATGACTGAGCTCACAGCGGCACCAATCACCGAGCCGGCAATGCCGATCTTTGAAGCAAGCGCGACGCTCGTGGCAGCAGCTGCGGCGCCGGCGATGATCTGGGGAATGGAAATGTCATCGAACAGGCCCTTTTTGGGCGCGATGGCCATGGTCTGTCCAATGGAATGGTTCTCGTGCACGCCGTTGTTGAGCGATGCCGGCGTCATGACGCGCGTGCGCGGCGCGTCGGTGTACTTGGTTGTCATACGGGGTCCTCCCGGCGTAAATCTGCTTCGTTTCGTGTAGCCATCAGGGTACCCACCAGATGTGAATCGTACGTGACATTTAACAGATACCATCAACTCATCAATTGCTCACCAAGTTGGTGGGATGCGGTTACGTCCGGCGGTTGAACTACAATAGGGTTTGCTAATTGTTGTGAATGACGTCTACGCACGGGAGCATTCTTATGAATCTTCACCTTTCTCAGTCTGATGGCTTTTTGCGTGTGGCGGCGGCGTCGCCGCAGATTCGCGTGGCCGATGTCGAGGGCAATGCCGAGGTTGCGCTGGCGGCTGTTCGCGAGGCTACCGAGCGCGGCGTTCGCGCGCTGGTGTTGCCCGAGCTTAACCTGACCGGCTATACCGCGGCCGATCTGTTCCATAACCGCACGCTGCTGCATGCCTGCGAGGCTGCTCTGGTGCATATCCTCGATGAAACCCGTGAGCTGCCGATCGTCTTTACCATCGGTCTTCCCGTTGCGGTTGCCGAGAATATCTACAACTGTGCCGCCGTGTGCTGCGCGGGCGAGCTTTTGGGCCTCACGGCCAAGAAGTATCTGCCCAACTATGGCGAGTTCTATGAGCGTCGCTGGTTTGCTCCGTCGCCTGCGGATCCCGTGTGGGTTGAATTTGCCGGTCAGGGTCCGGTTCCGCTGGGTTCGGGGCTTGTCTACCGCTGCTGTGATGAGGGTGCCGAGGATATGGTGCTGGGCGTTGAAGTCTGCGAGGACCTGTGGGTGCCGGCGCCCCCTTCGACCGAGATGGCGCTTGCCGGTGCGACGGTGATTCTCAACCCGTCGGCCTCGGACGAGATTATCGGTAAGGCAGATTACCGCCGCAGCCTTATCTCCAATCAGAGCGCGCGCCTGTACTGCGCCTATGCCTACGCGGACGCGAGCGAGGGCGAGTCCACGACCGACATGGTCTTTGCGGGTGAGAACCTCGTCTACGAAAACGGCTCCAAGCTCGCCGCGACCAAACTGCTTACCTGCGATATGGCCATCGCCGACGTTGACCTTGACCGCCTGGTTGCCGAGCGCCGTCGCTCGACGACGTGGGCGCGCGCGGACGATGCGCCGGAGGCCACGACCGTTGAGTTTTCGTTTGAGGGCGTACTGGCCGAAGAACCTGTCCTGCGCGATGCGCTCGACATCGACCGAGTCTTCCCCCGCGCTCCCTTTGTGCCGGCCGACCACGGTGATCTGGCTGAGCGTTGCGAGACTATCCTCGACCTGCAGACCGCCGGCCTCAAGACCCGCCTTGCCCATACGGGCGCCAAGGCGGCCGTCATCGGCCTTTCGGGCGGCCTCGATTCCACGCTGGCGCTCCTCGTGACCGTGCGTGCGTTCGACGCCTTGGGCCTGCCGCGCACTGGTATCACAGCCGTGTCCATGCCCGGCTTCGGCACGACGCATCGCACCAAGTCGAATGCCGAGTCGCTCGCTCGCGACCTAGGCGTGAGCTTCCGCGAGGTTTCGATCCACGCGGCTGTGGAGCAGCACTTTAAGGATATCGAGCATGATCCGACCGTGCAGGACGTGACCTACGAGAACAGCCAGGCGCGCGAGCGTACGCAGATTCTGATGGATTTGGCCAACCAGGCTGGCGGTTTTGTCATTGGCACGGGCGACCTGTCGGAGCTGGCGCTCGGCTGGGCTACCTATAACGGCGACCACATGAGCATGTACGCCGTCAACGCGAGCGTGCCCAAGACGCTTGTGCGCCATCTGGTACGCTATGCCGCCGATGTCTTTGGCGGGCGCATTGCCGAGGTCTTGCTCGATATCCTCGATACGCCGGTGTCCCCCGAGCTTCTGCCGCCCACGGGCGACGGCGAGATTGCGCAGAAGACCGAGGATTTGGTGGGCCCGTACGAGTTGCACGACTACTTCCTCTACTACCTGCTGCGTTTTGGCTTTGAGCCGGACAAGATCTACCGCATGGCGCTCAAGAGCTTCGAGGGCGTCTACGACGCCAAGACCGTCCACACGTGGCTACGTACGTTCTACCGTCGCTTCTTTGCCCAGCAGTTTAAGCGCAGCTGCCTGCCCGATGGTCCCAAGGTGGGCTCGGTGACGCTCAGCCCGCGCGGCGATTGGCGTATGCCGAGTGACGCTAGCTCGCGTCTGTGGCTTGCGCAGATCGACGCGCTCAATCCAGTTGACTAAGGTTGGCTAAATTGAACCAATACGGGGGTTGCAAGCGTTACACTTTTGCAATCTGATGGCCCGTATCGCGCGGCGCTCTTGTCGGAGCGCCGCGTTTTTCATATCGAAAGGTGGCACCATGCAGGCATCGCAGCGTCTCGACCGCTTTGGCGCGGAGGTCTTCGCCTCGCTCAACAACAAGCTTCTCGCGCTGAAGGCTCAGGACAAGACCATTTACAACATGAGCGTGGGCACGCCCGACTTTAAGCCGTACGACCACGTGGTCGAGGCGCTCACGCAGGCAGCCCAAGATCCCGAGATGTGGAAGTATGCCCTGCGCGACCTGCCCGAACTCAAGCAAGCCGTGTGCGATTACTATGAGCGTCGCTTTGGCGTTTCGGGCATTACGCCGTCTATGGTGCAGTCGTGCAACGGCACGCAGGAGGGCGTGGGCCATTTGGGCCTGGCCCTGCTCGATCCGGGTGACACCATTCTGGTTCCCGATCCGTGCTACCCGGTCTTTGAGGCGGGTGCCAAGATCGCCGATGCCAAGCTCGAATACTATCCACTGGTCGCCGAGCACAATTACCTGCCCTATGTGGCGGGCATCGACCCCGAGGTCGCCGATCGTGCCAAGTATATGATCGTGTCGCTGCCTGCGAACCCGGTCGGCTCGGTGGGCACGCCCGAGGTCTACGAGGAGATTATCGCCTTTGCCCGCGAACATGATCTGTTGATCGTTCATGACAACGCGTACTCCGACATCGTGTTCGACGGCGAGCCCGGCGGCAGCTTCTTGCAGTATCCCGGCGCGCTCGAGGTGGGCGTGGAGTTCTTCTCGCTTTCCAAGTCGTTTAACGTCACCGGTGCCCGCATCGGCTTTTTGGTCGGCCGCGAGGACGTGGTCTCGGCCTTTGCCAAGCTGCGCGGCCAGATCGACTTCGGTATGTTCTTCCCGATCCAGAAGGCTGCTATCGCCTGCTTGAACGGTCCGCGCGATGAGGTCGAGGCGCAGCGTCTGAAGTACCAGGAGCGCCGCGATGCCCTGTGCGACGGTCTTGAGGGCCTGGGCTGGGAGCGACCCAACGCGCATGGCTCTATGTTTGTGTGGGCCAAGCTTCCCGGTGGTCGCACCGATTCTATGGCGTTTTGCGAGGAGCTTATGGAGAAGGCCGGCGTTGTGGTGACGCCGGGCGCGAGCTTTGGCCCTTCGGGCGAGGGGCACGTGCGTATGGCACTGGTCCTGCCGCCCGATCAGATCGCTTTGGCTGTCGAGGCCATTCGCGAGGCGGGCTTGTATTAGAAACCTATTTCGACTCGTCAATAGCTCGAAACCGATTTCGTGCAGTTATTTTACGAATACTGCAAACAATTTCGGTAAACGGTCGATTTTTGGCTGCGAATAGGAGCATAATCAAAGTCCCGATTGGATGTATTGGGATTACGACAAGCCGCTCGGGTCGTTCCCGGGCGGCTTGTTTGTGGAGAGAGATGGGAGTTTCTAATGGTTAACGAGAAGAAGGTCGCTATTGTCGGCTGCGGTTTCGTCGGTTCGTCTTCGGCGTTCGCACTGATGCAGAGTGGTCTGTTCTCCGAGATGGTCCTCATCGACGTGGACAAGAACCGTGCCGAGGGTGAGGCCCTGGATATCGCGCACGGCATGACGTTTGCCGAGCCGATGAAGATCTACGCCGGCGATTATTCCGATGTCGCCGACGCCGCCATGATCGTCGTCACTGCTGGCGCTGCCCAGAAGCCCGGTGAGACCCGCCTGGACCTGGTCAACAAGAACGTCAGCATCTTTAAGTCCATTATCCCCGAGATTAAGAAGTCCGGCTTCGACGGCATTCTGCTCATCGTCTCCAACCCGGTCGATGTCCTGACCTACGCCGCCATCAAGATGTCCGGCCTGCCCGAGGGCCACGTCATCGGTTCCGGTACCGTGCTCGACACCGGCCGCCTGCAGCAGATGCTTGGTGCCCACGTCGAGGTTGACCCGCGCGATGTCCAGGCCTATGTCATGGGCGAGCACGGCGACTCCGAGTTTGTCGCTTGGTCCAGCGCTCAGGTTGCCGGCGTTCCGCTGAACACCTTCTGCGAGCTTCACGGCCACTTGGAGCATGAGGCTGCCGAGAAGCGCATCGCCGAGGACGTCAAGAACTCCGCCTACACCATCATCGAGAAGAAGCACGCCACCTACTATGGCGTCGCCATGGCCGTCAAGCGCATCTGCACCGCCGTCATGCGCGATGAGCAGACCGTTCTGCCCGTCTCTTCGCTCATGGTGGGCGAGTATGGCCTGTCCGATCTTGCCATCTCCATGCCGACCGTCGTTGGCCGCGACGGCGTTGTCTGCCGCGTCCCCGTGCCGCTGAACGACGACGAGCAGCATGAGCTCACCGTCTCCGCCAAGGCCCTCAAGGACATCATCGACAGCGTCGATTTCTCCTGCTAAATCAAGCTCGCTAGAGCGAAAAGCTACAATGAAGGCGTCCGGGCCCACACGGTCCGGGCGCCTTTTTGGTGCAAAGTAACCTGACCCCAATGCACCATCCCAATGCACCATAGTTGATGGGAGGGCCATGTCGGATTCGCCTAATTTTTTGACCTATGCCCAGACGGCGTTTGATCCGTTTGAGGAGCGGCCGTTCTGCGCGGTGGATAGCCTCGTCTTTGCGTGGTTGTCCTATTTGCGTTTGCCGGGTGATATGGCGGAGCTGACGAACTGGCAGGGCCTAGACGTACGCGAGCTGCTGCGTGCCGAGTGCTACCGGGACATGATTGACGACTTGTGGGACCCGGAGGGGAGCAGGGCCTTGTTGGAGGCCGTGGCAGCAAGTCCTCGCTACCGTGGCGTGCACGTTTGCGGCTATCGTGCTGTGAGCGATATGGTGGCGACGGAGCAGTTTGCAGCCATGGCGTTCCGGTTTCCGGCGGGGTTTAGTTATCTTTCTTTCCGAGGGACCGATAGTACGATTGTGGGCTGGAAAGAAGACTTTAACATGGCGTTCCGGTGTCCTGTGCCGGCCCAGGAATCCGCGGCACGTTATGTGGACGAGGCGGCGGATGCGATTGGCGGGCCGCTTTTGTGCGGGGGTCATTCCAAGGGTGGAAACCTTGCGGTGTACGGTGCAGCGATGTGCTCCGATGTTGCCCGTGAACGAATCGAACGGGCGTATTCCCATGATGGCCCGGGCTTCGTCGAGGAGTTTCTGAACGGCGACGCCTTTGCCGATCTTTCCGGTCGAATCGACAAGACGCTACCTCGGTCGTCGATCTTCGGCATGATGTTCGAGACACAAGAGGACTATGCCATCGTTGAGAGCACCGAGTTCAGCCTGCTGCAGCACAATCCCTTTAGCTGGGTGGTTGATGGTTGCGACTTCGTATACTGTGAGCGCCTGTCCGCCGGTGCTCGATACGTTGATGGCTCCATTCGCGAGATGCTGTTTGCAGTGTCACCTAGCGAGCGCGAGCGTTTTGTAGATGCGTTGTTCTCCGTGTTTGAGGCTACGGACGCCGAACGGTTTGCGGATATCGCAGGAAATCTGCGTGAGAGTCTGCCCGTGATGCTCCAGGCTGCGCAAGGCTTTGACAAAGATACGCGACGCTTTATCTCGCAGACCATCGTGGCGATCCTTAAATGCGCACTGTTGCCCAAACGACCCCAGATCGACGTGCCCGCTGCCGGCAAGAGTTTGGCAGAACAGCTCGAGGCTTGGCAGTCCGAGCTCCTGCGCTAACCATTGGCGCAAAGCAACCTGTCCCCGATGCATCAATCTTCGATGCGCCTAGGGCAGGCTCGACCGCTATACTGGTTCGTGCCGAAATCGATCTAGAACGGAATGCCGTATATGAAAATCAATCACGCGATTCTGCATATCCTGGACTTTGACTCTGTCGTCAACGTCATGAGTCAGCGCGAGCTCGATATCGAGAGCCGTACCGTGCGCAACTTCGTGACCACGCATCTGCGCCGCGCGCGTACTTCGGCCGATAACAAGCGTGCCACGTTTGCCGAGAACTCCGCATTCGGCGGCGAGCTCAAGGGCTATTTCTTTGGTGAGCGTGAGTTCGTGGACCTGTCTCAGCAGATTGCGGAGTTCATCTCTTCCGAACTTACCAAGGCCGAGAAAGCCGAGTCCACTGACGTGCTTGTGGCGGACTTTGATGACGATGAGGATGCCCGCTGGTTTGCCGTGATGCTGCTGGGCTCCAAGCAGGCT
This sequence comes from Collinsella sp., assembly GCA_036302525.1. Classification (GTDB taxonomy): domain Bacteria; phylum Actinomycetota; class Coriobacteriia; order Coriobacteriales; family Coriobacteriaceae; genus Collinsella. The sequence goes on from JAXJCG010000018.1 coordinate 55,261, forward strand.
TTTATGCACGAAGTGGGCCGCGAGGAGGGGGAGGTGCGCAACGACATCGCGCGCCACTACGCCATTCTGCCGAACCCCTCGCAAAAGGTGCCGAGCTATGCCATCGTGCGCGCGAGCACCATGGAGATCGGCTATGTGGACAAGAAACGCAAGATTGCCGGCGAGGACCGTATGCTTATCCCCGATGGCCTGCTGCAGTGCGACACTGGCGTATCGGGCAAGGAGGTCATCGACACCGTCACGCGTGTGGTCGAGGAAGTCGCCGAGGAGCACGGCGCCAACACGGCCGTAGCGCTCGCCAAGGTTAAGGCTGCTGTTGCCGAGAAAGTTGAGGATGACGAGGAACTGCCCCCTTGGGATATCGTCGATGAGGTCTTTGAGGACGAGCCGGTTATCAAGGAGAGCGTGCGCGCGGCACTGACCGAGGAGAAGGTGCCTGAGCGTGTGCCCGTGGAGCGCAAGCAGGTCGAACGCGCGGCGGTGCGCAACCACAAGATCCGTACCGACACGGGCATCGAGATCAGCTTCCCGGCCGAGATGGGTTCGAACTCTGAGTACATCGAGTTTGTCAACGAGCCCAACGGCCTCATCTCCATCGAGCTCAAGAACATCGGAAGTATTGAGAATCGATAAACTGCTCTTGGACGTTGCAAAAAACAAAGGCCGAAGCCTTTTGGGACTTCGGCCTTTTTTGTTTTCGGCTTGGTTGCTGACATTGCGCCGCAGGTTGAGCTCACGTCAGCGAAAACGCCCCTAAGCGAGCAAGGTGACGTGAAAGAGGAGGGAAGCGTACTTCGGTACGCGACCGACGATTGAACGTCAGATTGCCGCTTAGGGGCGTTTGCAGCGTCGAGCCGTTACGCGGTTTGGCAAAACCGCGTAACTTCTACAGCTGGCGCAGGCCCTCTTCCAGGCCGGTCTTGCTGTCGGTCTTCTCGTCGCGCATCTTGATGGCGCGGGCGGGGACACCGGCCACGACGGCGCCGGCGGGGACGTCCTCGACGCACACGGCGCCGGCGGCAACTACAGCACCCTTGCCCACGTGCACGCCTTCCAGGACCACGGCGTTTGCGCCGATCATGACATCGTCCTCGATGATGACGGGCGTGGCGCTGGCGGGCTCCACAACGCCTGCCAGCACGGTGCCGGCGCCGATGTGACAGTTCTTGCCCACGGTGGCGCGACCGCCCAGCACGGCGCCCATATCGATCATGGAACCCTCGCCGATAACGGAGCCGATGTTGATGATGGCGCCCATCATGATGACGGCACGGTCGCCAATCTCGACGCGGTCGCGGATGATCGCGCCCGGCTCGATGCGGGCGTTGATGCCCTTAAGGTCGAGCATGGGCACGGCGGAGTTGCGGCAATCGTTTTCAACGTCGTAGTAATCGATGGAATCGGCATTGGCGTCCAGGATGGTCTTGAGCTCGTCCCAGTCGCCAAAGACGGTCTTGCCGCGACGGCCGCCGTAGACATGTGCGTCGCCCCAGGCAACCTTCATGCCCGGCTTCTCGCGCACGTACAGCTTGACGGGCGTCTTTTTGGGCGCGGTGGCGATGTAGTTGATAATCTCCTGTGCATCCATCTCGGCTGCGTTGCTCATTTGCTATCTCTCCTTTGGGTGGATTCGGTTGATACCTGGTTAGGCAAACATGACCTTGTCGAACGTATAGAAGCCGGGTTCGCGGGTGACGAGCTTCTGCGCGGCTGCCAAGGCGCCGTTGACAAAGATCTGACGGCTCGTGGCGCGGTGGGTGAGCGTGACCTCCTCGTCCTGGCCAAAGAAGCTCACCTCGTGCACGCCGGCGACGGTGCCGCCGCGCAGCGAGTGCATACCGATTTCCTTGGGATCGCGTGCTCCGCACATGCCCTCGCGGCCATAGACGGGGTGGTAGCCTGCCTCGGGCTCGGCTTCGACGACGGCGTCGAGCAGTAGCTTGGCAGTGCCGCTGGGGGCGTCGACCTTTTGGTTGTGGTGCGTCTCGACGATTTCGCAGTCAAAGCCGGGCAGCTCGCGTGTAGCCTGCGCTACCAGATGGCGCAGGGCTGCGATACCGATGGAGTAATTGCCCGAGTGCATAACGCGGGTGTTCTGGCCCAGCTCACGCAGGCGGTCCATCTGCTCGGGGGTGTAGCCTGTGGTGCCTGAGACCAACGCCGCGCCCGTGCGCTCGACATAGGCGACGACGGCGTCGAAGGTCGCGACGTTCGAGAAGTCGATGATGACGTCGGCAGCCGGTGCGTTCTCGAGCTCGCTCAAATCGAAGCCAATCTGGGCCACGATATCAAAAACGGGCTGCCCGGCGGCGTCGACAATGCCTTCGGCGGTAGTGCGGATGAGCGAGCCCATGCGGCCCGTTCCCATAATGACGGTCTTAATCAAGTAGACCAGCTCCCTTCAGAGCATCGGTAAGTGCGGCTCGCGTGTCGTCTGCCATGGGGCACAGCGGCATACGGTAGTTTGCCTCGATCATGCCCATCTGGGCGAGCGCTTCCTTGACGGGGATGGGGTTGACCTCGCTAAAGAGGGCGTTGATGAGCGGCTGGCCGGCAATCTGGATATCGCGGGCGCGCGCTACGTCGCCGTCCAGATAAGCGCGGCACATGTCGTGTACAAGCTGCGGCTGCACGTCGGCCCACACGCTGATGGTGCCCGAAGCGCCCAGGCTCATGAGCGGCACTGTGAGTGCATCCTCGCCCGAGTACATGCGGAAATCGTCGGACAGCAGGTGGGCGATCTTGGCCGCGTAGGCGACGTTGCCCGAGGCCTCCTTGATGCCCATGATGTTGGGGTGCGCGGCTAGGCGCTCTACGTTGCGCTCGCTGATACCGCAGCCGCAGCGGCCGGGGATGTTGTACAGGATGCAGGGGATGTCAACGGCATCGGCGACGGTCTTAAAGTGCTGATAGATACCCTCTTCGTTGGACTTGTTGTAGTAGGGGGTAATGAGCAGCAGGCCGTCGGCTCCCAAGCCCTGGTAAGTAAGCGACTTGGTGAGCATGGTCTGCGTGGAGTTGGAGCCTGAGCCGGCGATGACGGGGACGCGTCCTGCAACATGCTTGACCACGGCGGCGACGACGGAGTTGTCCTCGTCATCGGTCATCGTGGCGCTCTCGCCGGTGGTGCCCAGGGTGAGAATGGCGTCGGTGCCATTTTGCAAGTGGAAATCGATAAGGCGCTCGAGCGCGTCAAAGTCGACACTGCCGTCCTTTTTAAACGGCGTAACCAGGGCGACGATTGAGCCCTCGAGATTGCGGATGTCCATGTTCTTCTCCTTCGCCTCCGCGATCTGGATGCGTTTGTTCCATTGAGCTGCGACTGCCAGGCGCTCGTCTTGGGCGCGACGGCGGGCGCTTTCGGCGCGCGACTTGGCCAGCAGCTCTCGGCCGCACGGCAGCACGTCGAGCGTGGAAAAGTAATCGCCCGGGCGCTCGGCGCGGCGGATGAGGTCGGCCGCGCCATCGGGGCGCAGCAGGACCTCGGCGGAGCGCAGACGTCCATTGTAGTTGTAGCCCATGGAGTAGCCATGCGCACCGGTATCGTGGATTACAAGCAGGTCACCCATGTCGATATGCGGCAGCTCGCGGTCGATGGCGAACTTGTCGTTGTTTTCGCACAGGTTGCCCGTGATATCGTACGTGTTCGTGACGGGAGCTGCGGACTTGTCGGGGCCACCCGGCTGGCCCATCACTGTAACGTGGTGGTAAGCGCCATACATGGCAGGACGAATGAGGTCGACGGCACTTGCGTCCACGCCGATATAGTCTTTGTAGATCCGCTTTTCGTGAATGGCCTTGGTGACCAGGCACCCGTAGGGGCCCATCATAAAGCGGCCCATCTCGGTGCAGATCGCCACATCGCCCATGCCGGCGGGAACCAGGATCTCGTCGTAGGCCGCGTGTACACCCTCGCCGATGGCGTGGATGTCATTGGCCTGCTGCTCGGGCAGGTAGGGGATACCCACACCGCCGGACAGATTGATAAAGGCGACATGTGCACCGGTCTCGCGCTCCAGGCGCACGGCAAGTTCAAAGAGGATTCGCGCGAGCTTGGGGTAGTAATCGTTGGTGACGGTGTTGCTGGCAAGGAAGGCATGGATGCCAAAGTCCTCGGCGCCCTTGGCCTTGAGCATGCGGAAGGCATCAAAGAGCTGCTCGGTGGTCATGCCGTACTTGGAATCGCCCGGGTTGTCCATAATGCCGTTGGAAAGCTGGAACAGGCCGCCCGGGTTAAAACGGCAGCTCACCGTCTTGGGGATGGGTCCCGCGACGCGCTCGTAAAACTCAATGTGGCTGATATCGTCGAAGTTGACGATGGCGCCCAACTTGTCGGCAAGCTCAAAGTCTGCCGCCGGCGTGTCGTTGGACGAGAACATGATGTCATGGCCGGTGATGCCCAGCGAGCGGGCGATCATGAGCTCGGTATAGCTCGAGCAATCGCAGCCGCAGCCGTATTCGTTGAGAATTGAGATAAGGGCCGGGTTGGGGTTGGCCTTGACGGCAAAGTACTCCTTAAACCCCGGGTTCCACGCAAAGGCGTCGCGCACTTCTTGCATGTTGCGGCGGATACCCGCCTCGTCGTATAGATGAAACGGCGTGGGGAACTGCTCGACGATATGCTCGAGTGTCTCCTTGTCCACAAACGGCTGCTTGGCCGCATATGCCTCGTTGGGGGTCAATGCCATGTCCCGTAAACCTCGCTATCCAGACGGCGCCATCTGCGCATCGAATCCGCATAGCGTGGACCCAATGTCCGGATAGCGCTCCCGCATTGCTGCAGACAGTCCTGCGAGTGTTTCCCGCAGGCCCACCAGGCTGTTCGTGCCCGAAAAACCCAGTTCGGCGGGTTTCGCCTCCCCGCGGGGTCAAAGTCTGCCGACTCGCCCGCGGTTCTTCGTGCCCGCGCCTCTATCAAGTGGTAAAGACCCTACCACGTTGCACTTTACCAAACAAGAGTATTCGTATATAACGTTTAAAAAATGCAGCATCATGCTAGAAACGAGGGCGCCACAATCCTGCGTCACAATAGGTGACAACTGAGTTGCCCCATGAAAGGAATCCCCATGACCGAGCTCCAAGAACTCCGTCGCTATCGTCGCGACCTGCATCGCATTCCGGAGCTCGACTTCGATCTTCCGCAAACTATCGCCTATATCGAGGGCGTGCTCGCTCCGCTTGCCTGCGAGGTGATCCATCCGTGCCCTAGTTGCGTGTGCGCTTTCTTCGACGCTGGCACGGGTGCCTCGCATGCCACGGCGATTCGTGCCGATATGGATGCGTTGCCTATTGCGGAGACGACGGGCGCCGCTTTTGCCTCGACGCATCCCGGCAAGATGCACGCGTGCGGCCACGACGGGCACATGGCTATGGCCCTCGCGGCGGCAACTTTTGTCGACCGTACGATTCGTGAGCAGCCGGGCGTTATTAAGCGCAACGTGCTTTTTGTGTTCCAGCCGGCCGAGGAAACAACCGGTGGCGCTAAGACGGTATGCGAGAGCGGCGTGTTCGAGCGCTACGGGGTCGACCGCATCTTTGGCTTTCACGTGTGGCCCGATCTTCCTGCCGGTACGCTGGCGAGCTGTCCCGGTCCGCTGCTGGCGCGCTCGAGCGAGACGCACATTCATATCCATGGCACGAGCATCCATATCGCCAAGACCTACGGCGTTCCAGTCGAGGAATCACATGACGCAGCGCTGGCGGCGGCAAAGTTCCTGGTTGCCGAGCGCGAGCTGATGGACGAGCTGGGTGCCGATGAGCCCTGCATCGGTAAGTTTGGCCTGCTGCAGGCCGGCACCGTCTGCAATGCGGTGGCGGGGGAGGCCCATGTTGCCGGTAGCTTGCGTGTGTTTACGGACGCCATGTTCGACCGTGCGCGCGAGGGCGTACGCCGTGCGCTCGACGAGGCGTGCACCGCAACGGGCTGTACGTACGATCTCGACTTTGCCGAGGGCTATCCGCCAGTCGATAACGACCCCGAGTTGTTTGCCCACATTGCGCCTGCCTTGCCCGAGCTGCAACTTGTGGACGAGCCGCTGTTAATTGCCGAGGACTTTGCTTTCTATCAGCGCCATCTGCCGGGCGTGTTCTTCTTGCTGGGCACGGGCGTGCCAGAAGGACAAGAAAACCCGATCGACGCTGATGACTGCCCAGCCTATGCGATGAGCGCTCTGCATACCGATACCATGCTCTTTGACGAGGAGATTCTTCTCAAAGGCCTCGATGTCTACAAACGATTGCTTTTGCTTGACTAAGGCGCAAAGGACTATTTGTTCTAGAAAACACGAACAAACGTACGATATAATAGAGATGTAAGTCTATAGAAACGTTTGACGTTACTAACGTAAGGCGATACTATGATTGCATCGTATAAAGACGAGGATACCGAACGCTTTGCCATGGGTGTGCGGGTCAGGAGGTTCGTGCCCTTTGAGCGTGTTGCGTTGAGGAAGATTCGCCAACTGCAGGTTTGTGCTTCGCTTGATGATCTTCGCGTTCCACCGGGCAACCGCCTGGAAGCTTTGAAGGGCGATCGTGCCGGTCAATATAGCATCCGTGTTAACGAGCGCTATCGGGTCTGTTTTGAGTGGAGACAGGAGATGGCTTGGAATGTCGAAATCGTCGATTATCACAAGTGATGAGATTTCGGCCGATTTGCTGTCGCCGGTGACTCCTGGTGAGCTTCTCAAAGAGGAGTTTCTTGTTCCCATGGGCATTTCTCAATATCGCCTTGCGAAAGAGACTGGGATTCCGGCTCAGCGTATCGGGCAGATTGTCTTGGGAAAACGTCGCGTGACGGCCGACACCGACCTCCGTCTTTGCCGTTATTTTGGCCTGACGGATGGTTATTGGCTGCGCGCTCAGGTGGCGTTTGACCTTGAGGCCGAGAAAAGGCGGATCGAACCGGAACTCGACAAGATCGTTCCTGTTCAGCAGGCTATCGCACTGTAGTGCTCAAAGATGATGGGGGTGGCGCGGCGATGAGGCGACGCCGACAGTCTGCCGTACATAGTCCGGGTGGATGCGGGTGCGGTTTGCTGCTGCTTCCGGTTATTGCTGTGAGCATTGGCGTGATGTTTGCGCTTGCCGGGCTTGCCGCGGCAGCACTTGTGCTGTTTATCACTGCCATCGGCGTGACGATTTGGCTTTATCGCAGTCGTGAACAGCGCCGCGCCGACGGTAAGACCAATGTAGGATGGATTGCCTTTTTGGTCATCGCCTACCTGCTGAGCATCAGCTATTTGGCCTTCTTTATCCTGTTGATGATCAGTGCCTTTACCGGGGAATCCGTCACGGTGGGTTGATCGCTGCCGGCAGACGGTCGCGCGCAGTGCGTTTGCTCGGCGTTTGGATAACTGCATTGGTCGTTTACCGCAGCCTTAGCTCTCAGCTAATGAATTCAAGTTCAATCCTTCCTACGATGTGCTGTGTACCGGCACGGTAGCCGGATCGTAGGAAGGATGAATAATGGCAAAAGAGGGAAAGAAGCCAATCGGCAAGATTGTCCTAGGCATCATCGTGGTGCTGGTTATTGTCGGTGCCGTGGGCTCTATGGGCGGCAACTCAACCGATTCGTCTGCGAGCGATTCGGCAAAACCTGCCGAGACGACACGGCAGGCTGAGGAGCAAAAAGAACCGCAAGAACCGTATACCATTGCTGACGAGGCTGAAGACACTTCCAATCAGTTTACCTATAAGATCACGGGCACCCTGACCAATAACACGGACAAGGAAAAGAGCTACATTCAGATTGAATATGTTCTGTATGATGCCGATGGCAACCAGGTTGGAACGGCTCTTGCAAACACCAATCATCTGAAGGCGGGCGGCTCCTGGAAGTTCGAGGCGCTGGGTACGGTGTCTCCCGACCAGGTTGCTAGCTGGGAGCGTTCGGACGTAAGCGGTTTCTAGCATGTTGCATGCACTGGGGGAGGTGAAGTCGTATGTCCGATAAATAGCTGACCGAGGAGTTGCTCAATGAGCTTCTCGATGCGCCGAACATCGATGACTATATCAGGGAGCACGACTTTGCCGCCCCGTCGCTTTCGGACTACCTGAAGCAGCTACTGCAGGAAAAGGGCTTGGAGCGCTCGCGCGTGGTCCGTATGGCTGATCTCAATGAGACCTTTGGCTATCAGATCTTTACCGGTGCGCGGCATCCGAGCCGCAATAAGGTGCTGCAGATTGCCTTTGCGATGGCGCTGACGCTCAAAGAAACCAACCGTGCGCTGACGGCTGCCGGGGTAAGCGTCCTTAACTGCAAGGACCGCCGCGATGCGATTATCATTTTTTGCATCGATCGCGGGTGCAGCCTCCAAAAGGTCAACGAGGAGCTGTATCGCTTTGGCGAGGAGACGGTGAGTTAGCGGCTGATATCTGAGCCGGCGGAGCTGCCGAACAACGATGCAAACGAACGGGGCGCAGATGCCATGGGGTGTCTGCGCCCTGCGCTATGATGGAGGCTATGGATACTCAGAGCCCAACATATTCCGATGACGAGCTGACCGCAGCGCTTGCCGAGCACCTGGCGTCGCTCGATCGTGACGACAGCTATCGCGTGGAGCGTGTACTTAAGCGCTCGCCCGTTGAAACAACCGAGCTTGTGTACTTTGAAGGAACCGGCGGTGGTTCGCTCGGCCCCTTTGTCCGTAAACGCATCGATGCTTCGGCTCAAATCGGCGGGGCATACGGGCGTTTGTTTGCCGCTCAGCGGGCAGGCAGGCGTTTTGAGCACCTGCCCAGAATCGTCGATTGTCGTCGTGTGGGCGACGAGCTCAACGTGGTTATGGAATACATCGAAGGGGAGACGCTCGGGGCGCTGGTGGACCGTCTGGGAGCCACCCCCGATTATGCGCGTGAATTGTATCCTGCCCTATGCGATGCCGTGGGCGAGCTCCATGCCGGTTTTGCAATGGTGGGGGAGACGTCGGCGCCGGTGATCCATCGCGACCTCAAGCCGTCGAATATCATCGTGACAGGTGCCAACTATACGCCTGATGACGGCCTGACATTTTCATCGCTGGTGATTATCGACCTGGGGATCGCGCGCGTATGGCGCGATGGCGCCGATGCTGACACCGTCAAGTTTGGCACGCGACCCTATGCGCCGCCCGAGCAGTATGGGTTTGGGCAGACGAGTGTGCGCAGCGATGTCTACGCACTTGGGGCCCTGTTGTTCTTTTGCTTGACGGGAGTCGACCCTAAACCAGGGCTCGACATGCGCGAGCAATGTGAGGCATGTGGCATTCCCACTCCACTTGCCGATGCCGTCTGCATGTCGATGGCGCTCGACCCGGCCAAGCGTTTTGCGAGCGCGGAAGCGTTGGGACGGGCGACGCGCGCGGCATACGATCTAAGTCACCCCGTGCGGCCTCCTGCGCCTGTGCTTGTCCGTACTCCGGCCTCGGAGACGGTGTTGACGCCCCAAGGGCTCCAGAACCCCACAGGGCTTCCTAGGCCTGCCGCCTCCACTGCATGCGGTCTGCTCTCTCGCGTTCCGGAGTCTCTGGGGCGCATTTGGAATACGCTCGTCTTCTTCTCGCTGCTTGTGTTCTTTGCCGGAAGTCACTTTGCCGTCTTTCACCCCACGGGAGCAAACCAAAGCTACCCGACGTGGCTTCTCATAATCGAGTATTTTTTCTTTGTCGATGGCCTTATGGTGCTTATGCATTTTGCGCTGTTCGACAAGCGTCGTCTTCGTCGGCGATTCGCGCTGCTCGACAGCTATCGCGGCAAGAAACTCGCGAAACTCTGGCTCAAGGCATTGGGTGTGCTGCTCCTATGCATGATCGTCATAGTCGCGGTTGCCAATGCGACCGGCGTCGTCGATACCTCCGCTACCTAAAAGAAAAGGACCCCATTGGGGCCCTTTGCAGTTGCACTTAGATGCGGTTCATCTGAGCGGCGACTTTGTTGTACCAGTCCTGCCACGTGGGCGGGCAGTACTTTTTGGCCGCTGCCGGGGTAAGGGTGGAGCCGTAGTTGGCGCCCAGATAGGCAACGTGAGCGGAGATGCCCTCGCTCCAGCTGCCAAAGCTGCGCCAACCGCCGCCACGGGCACTCCAGCCCCAGGCGTTGTAAGAATTGGCGCAATAAGCGCCCTTGGTGCTCTCGATGCAGGCGATGGCGGGGGACCAACGGGGGTCGACACCGGTATTCCAAGCGGCGACGGCAAAGTTATAGCCCTGGCCTGCCATGGGGGAGCCGGCGAGATAATTGTCGATGCGGCTCGTCCACTCATTAATGAACGAATCGTAATCGGAGCTACCGGTATTGGCGTTGTTCACCGTGGTGTCGATGGTGGTGTTGGTGTTGGTGGCCTGGCTGCTGGAATTGCTGCCACTCACGCCCTCGCCCGAGAGCTTTTCGGCGGCAGCGGCCTTATCGGCCTCAAGCTTGGCAAGCTCGGCGGCATTTTCCTGCTCGGCTTTTGCCTGCGCCTCGCTGCGGAGCTGCTGAGCCTGCGCCAGCGCATCCTCGGCGTTTTTCTGCTCTGCCTCAAGCTGAGACTTGGCCTGCTGGAGCTCAGCCTTGTTCTGCTCGAGTTCGGTTTGCATGTTATTGAGCTCTTCGATCTCGTCGACGCTCGAGCTCGTGATCTGGTTGGTGTATTTGCAGGTTGTGATGAACTCACCCAGGCTCTGCGCGTTGACCAGGAAGCTCACGATGGGATTGGTGCCCTTCTGATACTTGTACAGATCGCGCATGGCGGAGCTTGCCTTGGCCTGCTGCTCGGGAAGCTTAGCCTCGATTTCCTCGATGCTTGCCTCATTGGAGTCAATCTGCTTTTGCAGGTCATCGAGTTTGGTGCGGGCGTCATTGTAGGCGCTCGTGGCGGCTTCGATCTTCTGCTGGGCTGCGGAAAGCTGGTCCTGCGTTGCCTGCGAGGCGGCATACGCCGCAACGGGGGAGAGCATCGGCGTGGCCGTCAGCGCAACGGCGAGCGCGGCGCTCGTGATGATACGAGCCGGCTTCGACGCAATGAGCGCTGCGGTGCGATGATTCGAATGCTGCATCCAGTCCCTCTGCAATCAATCGTAGGTTATGGTTCGAACGGTATTCTACTACTGCTTTCGACCTCAACTTGAACCTTAAAGGTCCCAAAGGGTCAAGTTGAACTTGAGGCTTTGGCTTTGACCTGCAGTTATGATGAATTGTTGAGAAACCATAGAGTTCAACTTTAACGTTACAGAGCCCTGTTTGAGAGGAGTTTTGGTCTGTAAAAGCCATCTCAACGTGGGGTTTTACAACTACAGCGTGCCCTCCTGACGAGCCTGCTCAATCTCTTCGAGCGTCTCGGCGGGGGTGAACGAACAGGAGCCGTCGCCGAGTTTGACTACCTGGATATCGTCGCCGGTATGGACCTCTCCGCCCTTTAGGACCACGCCAAAAATGCCCTCGTGGGGAAAGATACAGTCGCCGGCGAGATAGTAGATGGCGCAACGGGTGTGGCAGACCTTGCCGATTTGGCTGATTTCGACGAGCACGTCGCTTCCAAGCTTGAGCTGTGTGCCCAAGGGGAGCGAGAGTAGATTTATGCCCTGGGTGGTGAAGTTTTCTCCAAAGTCACCCTCGCGCACATCGAGTCCGCGAGCCTGCGCCGTCTGGATGGACTCTGCGGCCAAAAAGGAAACCTGACGGTGCCAATGCCCGGCGTGTGCGTCGGAGGCGAGGCCGAATTGCTCTATAACGGTGTCGCGTCCATCGGCGACGGGCGACTTGCGTGTGCCCTTGTGTGCCGACGTGTTGATCGAGACGATGCGGGCGGGTCCGTTGTAGGCGTCGTTTGCCGTGCACAGGGGAGCGGTCGCTTTCGCGCGTTCCACCAGCTCGCGCTTCGCAGCATTGAGGATGGGATTATCGGTCGGATGGTCTTGGGGCACGTGTGCGCCTTTCGCTCGAGGATGTCAATACGCTGAATCCTACAACAACGGTAGGTTCATTGCCCATTGTCGTACAACGGTGAGCACCGTCCTCGTGCTGGACGATTACGTCGATTGCCATAGATACGGTGGAGCTTTGGGCGCCGGCGGCTTGGCACGCTAGAATAAATCAGTTGCGCAAAGACCGCCCATTGTGTGGGCAGTTCATTGATAGGAAGTTTCCATGGCATTGCAATTTACAGAGCGCGAGTTCATTCCCGTGCTGCTCGGTGGCGACATCAACGCCTATTCGGTGGCGCGCGCCTTCTACGAGGAGTACCAGGTCAAGAGTCTGGTCTTTGGCAAGTATCAGACGGGTCCCGCGTACCGCAGCCAGATTATCGACTACACGCCCAACGTGGATATCGACACCATGCCCGTGATGCTCAAAACCGTCAACGGCATTGCCCAAGCGCATGCCGACAAGACTATTGTCCTTGTGGGCTGTGGCGACAACTATGTCGCTCTCGTGGCTCAAGCCAAGGATGCTCATGAGCTGGCGGATAACATTGTCGCTCCCTACGCGCCCTACAGCATGCTCGAGCAGTGCCAGAAGAAGGAGATCTTCTACGAGCTGTGCGAGAAGCATGGCGTGCCCTATCCGCACACGTTTACCTTTACCAAGGCGATGCTCAATGTCCAGGGTGAGGCGCCTGCCGAAGTGCTCGACCAGATCGATTTTCCTTACCCGATGATTCTGAAGCCTTCTGACGGCATCATGTGGTGGCAGCATGAGTTCGAGGGCCAGAAGAAGGCCTATGAGATTGCCGACCGCGCCGAGTTGGAACAGGTCATTCGCGATTCGTATGCCAGCGGCTACACCGACGACCTGATCTTGCAGGATCGCGTGCCCGGCAACGACGAGTACATGCGCGTGCTCACCAGCTATTCCGACCGCAACGGTAAGGTCCGCATGATGTGCCTGGGCCATGTGCTGCTCGAGGAGCATCAGCCCCACGGTGTCGGCAACCATGCCTGTATCATTACCGAGCCCAACGACGAGCTCATGGGCGGCGTGCGCAAGTTGCTCGAGGACCTTCACTTTGTGGGCTATTCCAACTTTGACGTAAAGTACGACGAGCGCGATGGCTCGTTTAAGTTCTTCGATTTCAACACGCGCCAGGGCCGCAGCAACTACTACGTTACCAACAGCGGCTTTAACGTTGCCAAGTATGTGGTGGACGAGTATGTGTTCGACCGTCCGTTTGAGCCGGAGTTTGTGACGGCTCAGGACGAGGCCCTGTGGATGGTCGTCCCCATGGGCGTCGTCGACAAGTACGTCAAGGATCCCGAGCTGCGCGCTAAGGTGCATCGCCTGGACAAGGAAGGCAAGGGCGCCGACCCTTCGTTTATGAAGGGCGACTTTGTCTTTAACCGCTGGCTGCGCATGTGGCACACCAAGCTGCGCCACTTTAAGCTGTTCAAGACGTATTACAAGTAGATGAGCGCGGCGCCCGTCCGGTTTGCATCGGGCGGGCGCGGGTATGATACGCGCAATTGCGCAAGCGTCACCAAGGAGGCGGCGATGGAAAAGCTGGGAGTTATCGGCGGCATGGGCGCCGAGGCCACGTCGTATTACTACGACCAGGTGGTGCGTCATACGGCTGCTGCCTGCGATCAGGAACATATCGACATGGTGGTACTCTCCAAGTCGACCATGCCCGACCGCACGCTGGCCATTAAGACCGGCGAGCATGCCAAACTGCTGGCGACCATGAAAGAGTGCGCCCAGGCACTCGAGTCGCTGGGCTGTGCGCACATTGCCATTCCCTGCAACACGTCACACTACTTCTATGACCAGATCCAGTCGTTTACGAAGGTGCCGATTATCCACATGCCGCGTGAGTCGGTGCGCTATGCTCTGGCCGGCGCGATGATGGGGGAGTGCGAGTTCGACCCCAACCTGAGTATGCCGGCCGAGCCGGTGCGCAAGATCGGCATCATGGGCACTGATGGCACCGTGGGCGCGGGCGTCTACGGCCGCGAATGTAAGGCTGCGGGTGTTGAGGTCGTCTATCCCAGCGAGAAACGTCAGAACGATGTGATGTCGCTTATCTACGATGATGTGAAGGCCGGACGTGAGCCCGATATGGATAAGTTCGACCGCGTGATGTGGGAGTTCGCCCGTAGCGGCTGCGACCGCGTCATTCTGGCCTGCACCGAGCTATCGGTGCTGCAGAAGTACCGAGAGATGCCCGAGATCACCCTCGACGCCATGGACGTCCTGGTGCGTGAATCCATCATCCGTAGCGGCGCTCCCTACCGCCTCTAGCTTCCGACCCGCCAAAAAGGGACAGGTTTATTTTGGTAGGTTTTATCTGGTGAAACAGTAAAGGCCCCGGCTCGTTTGGTGCGAGCCGAGGCCTTTTGCGTTGGGCGGTTGCTGTCGGTGGTGAACTAGAACAGGAAGCCGATGGCGATGAGGGCGATGCTGACGATGAGCACGGCGATGTCCAGGCCCTTGATGGGGTAGCGCTTGTACGAGCTGGCGCGCGTACGCAGATAGAAGCCGCGCTGTTCTGCCGCCAAGGCTGTGGCATCGGTCTTGCCCACGCTCGAGATGAGCAGTGGCACGCACAGTGGCAGCATGAGCTTAAGCTTCTTGATGGGGTTCTTGGTGTCGTACTCGACGCCGCGTGCGGTCTGCGCCTCCATGATGGCGTTCATCCCCTGACCAAACACCGGCACAAAGCGCAGCGCCGTGGTAAAGGTGAAGGCATAGCGATACGGCACGTGCAGCACCTCGACGCAGGCGTTGGCAAGGTCGTTGAGTTTGGTCACCATGAGCATGAGGATGAGCGGTAACGCCACACCCAGCAGGCGCAGGCAGGCCTTCGATCCTGTGATGAGGCCCGTGTCGGTGATAAAACCCCACACCACGTTGCCATCGCGCATAAAGGCCAGCTGGAGCACCAGCATGATAAGCGCGAGCGGAATCAGCAACTTGAGCAGCGAAAACAGACGGTCGACGACGCCGGCATAGGCACCCAGCGCAAGGGTGAGTGCCAAAAAGCCCAGCAGCGCCACGTAGGTGCCGGACAAGAAGATGCCGACGATGATGGCGGCGGCGAGGCCCAGTTTGACGACGGGATTCAGGCGATGCAGCAGCGTATCGCCCGGCATGTAGTCGATGACGTTAACCACGGTGGACCATCTCCTTGGTAATTCGAACGACATCGGTGACCTCGCTCACCTGCGCAAAAGCGGGCGAGACGGAAGATGCCAGACGGCGCGAGAGTTCAATAACCTGGGGAGGCTCCACGTAGGCACGCCGCATGAGATCGATGTTCGAGAATAGCTCGTGCGTGCGGCCGCGGTCGAGGATGCGACCGTCGGCCATTACCACAATGCGCTCGGCAAAATCCGAGACGACTTCCATATCGTGGCAGACCATGATAACGGCGCAACCGCGCTCGGCCATGGTGCGAACCGTTTCCATGACGGTCATGCACTCGCGGTAGTCAAGGCCGCTCGTGGGCTCGTCGAGCACGACGATCTTGGGCTCAACCACTACGACGGAGGCAAGCGCCACCATTTGTCGCTGGCCGCGCGAGAGCGAGAAGGGCGCCTCGTCGGCCGGCAAGCCAAAGCGGTCGATGACGAGCTGGGCGCGACGCAGCGCCTCGGCACGGTCGATGCCGGCAAGCTCCAGGCCAAAGGCGACCTCGTCGAGCACGGTGTCCTTGCAGATCTGACGGTCGGGGTTTTGGAAGAGCGTTGCGACCTCGCGGGCAATGCGGCTCGTGGGGACGGTTGCAGTATCCAGTCCCGTGACGCGCACGCTGCCCGAGGCGGGCTTGAGCAGGCCCGTGAGCAGCTTGGTGAGTGTGGTCTTGCCGGCACCGTTCTGGCCGACGATGCCCACGAGCTCGCCAGGATAGAGCGTCAGGCTAAGGTCGTGTACGGCGGCTCCGCCATTGGGATAGGCAAACTCAACATGGTCGAAGGTGAGTACGGGTTCGGCGTCCTTGGCATGAGGACGCAACGACGGTGCATGCGGGGAACCGGCGGGCGCCTGGGCTTCGATAGCCGCGTGTGCGGGGTCGACGATGCCCGAAATCAGGCGCTCGGCCTCATCGACATCCAAGCAGGGGGTACCGCTTACTAGACCATCGGTTTCGAGGCTATTGAAGATACGCGTGACGCGAGGGCAGTCGACGCCGATGGCACGAAGCTCGTCGGTATGCGCGAAGACCTCGTGTGGCTCGCCCTGCAGCGCGATTTCGCCATGGTTGAGCACGAGCACGCGGTTGCAGTACTCCGAGAGCAGGGCGACCTTTTGCTCAACGACGACGATGGTGATTCCAAGTGCGCGGTTTGCCTCACGCAGCGTCTCGAAGACCAACGTGGAGCTGGCGGGGTCGAGTGCCGCGGTGGGCTCGTCGAGAACCAAGACGCGCGGGCGCATGGCGAGGATGGCGGCGATGGCTACCTTCTGCTTCTGTCCGCCCGAGAGCGTGGCGATCTCGCGGTCGCGCAGGTCGCTGATGCCGACGGTCTCGAGCGTATCGCTCACGCGCTGCTCGATCTGGTCGTGGGGAACGCCAAAGTTCTCGAGGCCAAAGAGCATCTCGTCCTCGACGACCGAGGCGACCATCTGCGTGTCGATATCCTGCAGCACACTGCCGACGGTTTGCGACACGTCGGTCAGCGAGACCTCGCAGGTGTCGTGGCCGTCAACCATGACGGACCCAAAGAACGTGCCGGTGTAGTGGTGGGGCACGGCACCTGACAGGCAGGCGGCAAGCGTGGACTTGCCGGCGCCCGAGGGCCCGATGATGCCGATGAAATCTCCCTTGTTCACGCTGAGCGAGATGTGGCTGAGCGCCTGCTCGGTCTGCGTGCCATAGGAGAACGAGACACCGTCGACGTTGATGATCGTTTCCATGGATACCTTTCATGGTCATTGGGGACGTTCTTACATGACCAGTCGTTTAAGAACGTCCCCAAAAGCTAGTCGTTTGGGACAGTCTTTGGTGGTGAAGCACGGAGGCGGCTTTACGAGGGACCCCAGGTTGGCGCGAAAGAGGAGCGAAGCGTACTTGGAGTACGCGAGCGACGAATGAACGCCAAGATGGGGTGGCTCGTAAAGTCGAACGGGTTAGTTGAGCTTCAGGGCCTTCTGGATGGGCAAGTAGAGGGCGCCGACCAGAATGGCGTTAAAGACGGCGGTCATGGCGACGACGGGTAGCATGGCTGCGGCGAGCTCGCCTACCACGCCGAGCATGGCCATCTTGATGACCATGAAGATGACGCCGGAGACAAAGGTGGTCAGGAAGGTTGCGACAATGGCGATCGCGGGCTTGACCTGACCGTTCTTGCCGGCGGCATTGACGATGCCGGCCATGAGCATGGCGGCGATGCCCTCGGCGGCAAAATCAATGAACGGCGAAGTGGTGGTGATCTGGATCACGGCAGCCGAGATGAGGCCAATGACGAGCGCCTGGCCGATGTTGGGACGAACGACCAGGATGGTGAGGCAGAAGGCCGAGATGATGAACTCGGGGCTGATCATGCCGCCCGAGATGCCCGAGATGGCCTTGCCGACGGTGAAGTTGAGGATGAAGCCGGCGGCGAGCAGGATGGCAAGCAGGACGAGGGCGCGGACATCGAGTTTGCCACGGTCGGCGGTCTGGACGGTGCGGGGCTGGGTGGCGGTGGTGTTCTGAGACATGGTGAAAATCCTTTCTGAAGGGAAGCGCAGGGGAAAAGCGGAGGCGCGTGATGCGAATGCGATCGGGCTCGAGATAGAAAAAGGCCCCCGGTCGAAACCGGAGGCCTTCCAATCACCTAGAGCGCAAAAACAGGCGTGAGGGACTCACTGTCGACCGATCGTATTCGCATCACGCCACCACCAGTTGTTGAGAGACTTCATCGTGTTCTTCATCTTGGTGGCTCCTTTCGTGATGCCGTGGCGCGGTCGCACCTTGTTGCTGTTGCGCTGCACTATAGCACAGCAAAGTGTGTGCGGGGAAATCTTTTTTGAAAAGATTTCAAGCGGGTTTCCCGCGGGTTTCCCGCCGGTCAAAAGGCGGGTTAAGCGGGCGAGGTGACTCATGTGCCCCGCCCGCTCAGCTAGGACATGAGGGTCTTAGGCCTTCTTGCGACGATAGATCACGTAGACGCAGACACCGATGATGACGACGGCGCCAACGGCCATGGCGGCCATGTTGTTGCCCTCGGACTTCTCCTCGGTGACCTCTTCCTCTTCGGCCTCTGGCTCGGTCACGTCCTCATCGGAAAGGGCCTCGTCGGCGTAGGTGATGGATTCGACCAGGCAGTCGTTGTCGGCATCGTAGTCGCTCGGGACGAACTCCTCGGAGAAATCGCCCTCCTTGAGGTAGTCGCGCATCTCCTCGAGCATGGCCTTGCACTTAACATAGGTGTTCTTGGTTGCAGCCTTGCCGGCCTTGTTGGCCAGGGCGGTACGGGCCTCGGTGCCTTCTTCGGCCTGCATGGCCTCGTCGACGGTCAGGTTCTGCTCGATGAGTTCCTTCTGCAGGGCGTCGAGATAGGCGCGGACGCCGGTGGCGCAGTGGTCGCGGTTCTCATAGGCGAGCGTGTTGATGTCCATGAGGACGTAGTTGATGGAGTTCTTGGGCTCCTCGTTGTTCACGACGTCTTCCTCTTCGCAGTGATCGAAGGAGACATCCTGATCGCTGAAGTAGGGGCTGACCTCGGTGAGCAGTGCGGAGTAGAAGGGGATGGCGACGGAGAATTCGGCGTTGGAGAGCATCTCCCACTGAATGGTCGCGATCTCGGGGTCCATGCCCTGACGGATCTGGAAGGTGTGGATCTCGGTGTTGCGGTTGGAGCCGATGGCATAGGCGCCGTCGGTGTTGGCGTTGAGGCCGGCGACATTCTCGCCGCGAGCGGCGAAGGAACGAATCATCTCAAAGGTGTTCCAGTCGGACTTGCCGGGCTGGAAGAACAGCGGCTGCATCTCGTGGACCAGGGCGCCGGTCGTGGCGCGAGCCTCTTCGCGCTCGTCCTTGACGATCTCGTAGTCGGTGCCCTCGGCAAGCGGAGCCATGAAGTAATCACGACCCTGGATATAGCGCGACCACTGGTGCATACCGGCCTCGCTAATCTCCTCGCCGTAGGTCTTGGCGACGTCGAACTTGCCGTCGGTGTACTCGGCAAAGCCCTTCTCCTTAGGCATGGACTCGATGCCTTCGGAATGGAGACAGTTCTCGGTGTCATCGAGGTCGACGTTATAGGTGAGGTTGCCGATGTTGGGGTTGAGCGAGGCGATGTCATCGGCGAGCTTCATAGCAATCCACTGATGGCCGGAAAGCGCGGCGAACAACCAGGTCTCGGTGCTGTCGGCGATGATGATCTGGTCGTTGGAGCAGACGCCCTGCTCGTCGATCAGGCTGCCGATGAGTTCGACGCCCTCGCGGGCCGTGGCGCTCTCGCCCAGGATGACGCTGGCATAGCTGTATTCGCCAATGCCAGTCTCCTCGGTGATGGGGTCGGCCTCTTCGGCCTTCTCGTTATAGGAGGTGCTCAGCGTGGCAGAGCAGGAGACGCCCTTCTCGTTGATGCCTGCCTCGGAATATGCGTCGTAGCGATCTTCCCACTGCGAGGGGTTGTCGCGAACGAAGGTGTAGCGGTAGGTTGCGCCCTTGGACTTGTACTCAAAACCGGACTCGACCGAGGTGTACTCGTTGCCGTCCTTGTGTGCGGGCTCAATGCCAAAGTGCTTGACATAGCGCGGACCGAAGTCCTCGGAACGGCCGTAGTACGTGTTGCCGTCTGCCGTGAGCTTGCTGCCCATGTAGATCTGGGTGCAGGCGAGTGCCGAAGTCGGCATGGCCATGATGGCCGCTGCTCCAAACGCAAGGCCGCAGCCGAGCTTCTTGAGCGTGTTGACAGGATGAGTAAACCTCATAATCCCTCCCAACTGTTGAAACCCCGCGAAACCGTACGGAGTTTCAGCTAATAAATACATCTACTAGCCTAAAGGAAGTGTAAAGAGTATTCACTCGACAACAGCTTTTACTCGATGAGCGTGTGGAAATATACGATGAACGGATAATAATACTCATTTTATGGCTTTAGTTAAATAAAGGCACCCTGCATTTACTGTAGCTGAATAAAGCATTAGACGGTGCTCAAAAAGAAAACTCTCCCGCTGTTTAGGATTTGCATAAACAGCGGGAGAGTCGATAACTGGATGAATATCATACCAATGTGGATTTACTTCTTTCGGCGGTGAATCACGTTGATGGCGTAACCGACGAGCATGGCCAAGACGATGACAATAAAGCCGATCAGGGGATTGTCGTTCATGGGGTCCTCCTATTTTCCGAGCGGGGAGAATTCGTCGACGATGAGGTCGAGGCATTGCGGAAGCGCGCGGGCTCCAAAGACGCCCGAATTGCTGGAGATAATCTCGCCATCGAACTGCATGCCCAGCGACGGGGTGCAGGTGATTTTGGCTTCCTTGGTCTGGATGATCTTGAACTGCGGGCGCCCGAGTACCTTGCCGGCGGGGTCAAGCGCAGCGGTGATCACGGTAGGCAGCAGCTGCACGGTGCGCACGGGTTCGATGACTGCAATGTCGACCATGCCATCGTTCATGCGGCAGTCGGGGAACAGGTTGATGTCGTTTTGGATGACCGAGGTATTGCCGGCCATGCAGCAGATACCGTCGAGCTCCTCGACAATGCCGTCATGCTCAATGGTAAAGTGCGCTACCGTAGGGTTGGGCGTGGCGAGTGCAGAGAGGAAGTAGGCGATCTCGCCGATGTCGTTTTTGGTGGGGGCGGCCTTCATCATGATCTCGGCGTCGAAGCCCGAGCCGGCGATGATGATGAAGCCGTGGCGCTTCTCGTTGCCGTTCTCGTCGAGCCAAAAGAGCTCGCCCATGTCGACTTTGACCGTGCGACCGGCGCGGCAAGCCTTGGCAAGCGCCGCTGCCTCGGGGGCATTGCCGATGTTGTTGAAGAACAGGCAGGCTGTACCGGAGGGGAAGACGAGCGTGGGGACACCGCACCCGCGCATCTGGTCGAGCACGTTGGAGACGGTGCCGTCGCCGCCCGAAACGACCACGCGATCGAATTCGCGCACGTCTGCCACGGCGTCCTCGGGCTCCATGCCATCGCCGATAAAGCGCATCACGACCTCGTCGCCGCCCTGCGCGAGGGCGTGCGTGAATGCGAAGATTTCATCTGAGCTGGGGCCCGATGCCGGGTTGTGGATGATAAGGCAGCGCATACTTACGTTCCCGTTCTGTGACTAACCGAGTATAGTTGTAAGGCAATGCCGATATCCTACCCGTGTTTTTCGGGCCTAACCTTATTCGATGGGTTGATATGTACATTTCCACACATCAGGCTCTACTCGACTTTTACCAGCGCGCCCGTGAGTTCGACGCGATTGCCGTCGATACCGAGTTTTTGCGCGAGCGCACGTTCCATCCGCGTCTGTGTTTGGTTCAGATTGCCACCCCTGCCGAGAGCGTAGCGGTCGATCCCCTGGTAATCGACGACCTATCGCCGCTGGCCGAGCTTATGGCCGACGAGAGCGTGACTAAGGTCTTCCACGCCTGCTCGCAGGATATGGAGGTTATGCTCCATACCGTGGGCGTGCTGCCACGACCGATTTTCGATACGCAGGTCGCCGCTGCCTTTTTGGGCGAGCGCCAGCAGATTTCGTATGGCGCGCTTGTTCAGACGTTTTGCGGCGTCTCGCTGCCCAAGACCGAGTCGCTGACCGACTGGTCGCGTCGCCCGCTGACCGATAAGCAGATTGAGTACGCGATTGATGACGTCAAGTACTTGATCGTCGCCTATACCGAGATGATGAGTCGCCTGCGCGAGCTGGGCCGTGTGGACTGGGTGCTCGACGAGCTACGCCCGCTGGCTGACGAGTCGCACTATCGCGCCGACCGTCACGAGGCATTCCGCAAGGTCAAGCGCATCAACTCGTGCAGCCGCCACCAGCTGGGCATCGCGCGCGAGCTCGCCGCCTGGCGCGAGGACCGCGCCGAGCGCCGTAACATCCCGCGCAAGTGGGTCATGTCCGACGACACGCTGCTTGCGCTCGTCAAGCGCAATCCCGTGCGCGTTGAGGAGTTCCGTAGCATTCGCGGTACCGATCAGTTGGGGGAGCGCGACGTGGACGGTGCGCTCATGGCCATCAAGCGTGGCGCAAGCTGCCCGCACGATCGCCTGCCGCTCATGGTGCGCGGGCATCGCCAGATCTCTCCGGAGTTGGAGAGCGTGACGGACCTGATGTATGCGCTCATTCGCCTGGTTGCCGAGCGCTCGGGCGTGGCGACCTCGGTCATCGCCTCGCGCGATGACCTGGCCGACTATATTGAGCACCCCGAGCAGAGCCCCCTGCGCGAAGGCTGGCGCTTTGAGCTTGTGGGCTCGCGTCTGGACGATCTGCTTTCCGGCAATATGGGACTCACCGTGAAGGACGGCAAAATCGAGCTTCTATAGTTACGCGGTTTTACCAAACGCTGTAAACGTCGTTCTAGAGCTGCAATGCCAAAACATCGATGGTGTCTCGTTGGCTGGGCGAGTGGGTAAAATGCCTCCAACGTGTAACTCGATTCGGAGGAATTCGCATGCCTTATTACTATGGATACGGCTTTGGCATCGACCCGCTGTACCTGCTGGTTGTTCTTGTCTGCACGGTGCTTGGCCTTGCCGCACAGAACTATATCAACTCGACATACAAAACCTAGTCCAAGGTTCGCTCGGACGGCGACACGGGCGCCACGGTCGCTCGCCGCATGCTCGACGCCAACGGCTGCAACGCCGTGGGTATCAAGGGTGTCGCCGGCGAGCTCACCGACCATTACAACCCGCAGGACAATAACCTGTATCTCTCGGATGCCAACCGTTCGGGCGGGTCGGTCGCAAGCGTTGCCGTCGCCTGCCACGAGGCGGGCCATGCCGCCCAGCGTCAAAGTGGTTATGCCATGATGAAGGTACGCACAGTCCTCGTGCCGGTCGTCAACTTTACCCAGAACACTTGGACCATCGTGTTGCTCATGGGTCTGTTTATGAACATCGCGGGACTCACGACCCTCGCGCTGATCTTCTTCTCGTTTAGTGTGTTGTTCCAGTTGGTTACGCTGCCGGTCGAGATTGATGCCAGCCGCCGCGCCGTGGCGTATATCGAGCAGTCGGGTATGAGCTCCAAGCAGGTCAACGGTGCCAAGAAGGTCCTGACGGCAGCCGCGCTTACCTATGTTGCCGCAGCGCTCACGTCGATCATTCAGCTGCTCTATCTTATGGCTCGCTACAACAGAAACTCCAACCGATAACAAATTGGCTTGACAGGCGCCGCGGAGATTTGTGTCCCCGCGGCGCTGTACTATGTGTTGGACTTGAATTTGCGCAGGGCCGAAGCCCTTGTGCACGATAACGAAAGGAGGCTGCGTGGCAGGCTGGAATCTGACCGGCAATGCCGTTTCCGCCGAGTTCGACGGTTCGGATGAGCAGGAGCGCAAGGAGCTCAGCGTGAGTCAGGCGGTAGAGATCGCTGCCGGTGCGCTCGATGCCATTCCGCAGCTGAGCGTCCTGGGCGAGGTCACGGGCTTCCGTGGTCCCAATGCCCGAAGCGGCCACTGCTACTTCCAAATCAAGGACGACTCGGCGGCCGTCGACTGCATCATCTGGAAGGGCGCCTATCTCAAGCGCACTTTCGATCTGCGCGACGGCATGCAGGTGAGCTTTAAGGGCAGCTTCAATCTCTATAAGGCCACGGGCCGCATGAGCTTTGTCGCTCGCTCGTTCTCGCTGGCGGGGGAGGGCCTGCTGCGTCAACAAGTGGCGCAACTGGCCGAAAAGCTACGCCGTGAGGGTCTGATGGACGAAGCGCGCAAGCGCCGCATCCCGGTGTTCTGCTCCCGCGTGGCGGTCGTCACCTCGCTTTCGGGTGCCGTAATCGATGACGTCAAGCGCACGCTGCGCCGTCGCAACCCGCTCGTCGAGCTCGTTTGCGTGGGCGCCAAGGTTCAAGGCGAGGGTGCGCCGGCCGAGCTTATTGAAGGCCTGCGCCGTGCCGCTTCCATTACGCCGGCGCCCGACTGTATTTTGCTCGTGCGTGGTGGCGGTTCCTTCGAGGACCTCATGACCTTTAACGACGAGGAGCTTGCCCGCGCGGTGGCGGCTTGCCCTGTGCCCGTGGTGACCGGCATTGGCCATGAGCCCGATACCTCGATTTGCGACATGGTGAGCGACCGCCGCGCCTCCACGCCCACGGCGGCGGCCGAATCGGTGGCGCCGGCCATGACGGAGTTGGCCGATGTGCTCGAGGCGCGCCATCAGCGTCTGGGTGCCGCGATGGCATCGATGATTGGGTCGGCCCAGGTCGACCTGGAGATGCTCGATCAGCGTGGCCGTCGTTCCTGGGATACCTATACGGCTCGCTTGGGCGACGCGCTCGATGCGGCCGCATGCCGCCCGTGTCTCAACGATCCGACGTTTATGGTCGAGCGTCGTGAGTCAGAGCTTGCCTTGACGGCCGATCGTTTGTCCGGTGCCATAACGCGCTCGGTCGGGGCTTTCCGATCCAGCTTTGAACGCCTGCCCGAGCGTCTGGCTGCAAGCACCTCGGGACTCGATGGCAAGCGCCATGCGCTCACGCTTGCGAGTTCCCGTCTGGAGCATCAGGGACGTACGATGCTCAGCAAACCCGCGTCCGACCTGGGCCGTGCAGCGGCTTCGCTCGATGCCCTGTCGCCGCTCAAGGTGCTTGCCCGCGGCTATTCCATCGCGTACAGCGATGATGGTGTGGCCACGAGCGCCAAGACCTTTAAGCCCGGCGACGCCATTCGTGTGCGCATGGCAGACGGTAACGTTGCGGCAACGGTCAATACGGTCGAATAGACCGCGTTTTACAGTGTTAAACCTTTGGGAAAGGAAACAGATATGGCAGAGAAGACCCCGGTCGAGCAGCTTACGTACAAGCAGGCCTCGCAGGAGCTGGAGCTCATCATCCGCAGCTTGGAGTCGGGTGATATGGAGCTCGAGGAGTCGCTCGAGAGCTATACCCGCGGCGTCGAGCTTCTCAAGAGTCTGCGCACCCGCCTGTCCGATGCCGAGCAGAAGGTCTCGGTGCTTCTTAAGGACGTCGACGGCAACGACGTGCTCGCCGACGGCGAAGCCGCCAACACCGACGACAACCTCTCGTTCTAACCATCCCGACCAAATATAATTACCTTGGTCTGTGAGAAAGGAACCAACCATGTGCGATTGCATCTTCTGCAAAATTGCCAACCACGAGATCCCCTCGACCGTTGTCTATGAGGACGACCAGGTCATCGCATTCGACGACCTCAACCCCCAGGCGCCGGTCCATACCCTCGTGATCCCCAAGAAGCACTACAGCGACATCGCCGACAACGTGCCTGCCGAGACCATGGGCGCCATGGCTCACGCCATCCAGGAGGTCGCCAAGGTCAAGGGCTTGGAGGACGGTTTCCGCGTCATCTCCAACAAGGGCGTCAACGCCGGCCAGACCGTCATGCACTTCCACATGCACGTCCTTGGCGGCAAGAACTTGGGCGAGAACCTCATCTGAGGGCGCTTTTTCCTTACAATGAAACGGAAGCTCAAACACCGATAACTTATATATCAACGCAATAAACCCGAGCGCGAGGGCGTTTGGGTTTATTATTGAAGCGTATGTAACCTGGCGGCGCCACACCGCCTGTTAGTAGGGAGACACATGAACGTTCTGGTCGTCAACGCAGGATCTTCGACGCTTAAGTATCAGGTCATCGATACCAAGTCCCACAAGGTGTCCGCAAAGGGCTCCTGCGAGCGCGTCTGCTTTACCGGCGGTACCTTCACTCACGCTGCCAACGGTTCCAAGAAGGTGACCGAGAACATCGAGTTCCCTGACCACAAGGTCGCCATCGAGGTCGTTCTGAAGGACCTCGAGGCCAACGGCGTCAAGATCGAGGGCATTGGCCACCGCATCGTTCAGGGCGGTTGGTACTTTGGCGACTCCTCCCTCGTCGACGAGGACGTCCTCGCCAAGATCCGCGAGGTCGCTCCGCTCGCCCCGCTGCACAACAACCCCGAGGCCAACGTTATCGAGTACTGCCTCGAGCAGTATCCCGACCTGCCCAACGTCACGGTCTACGACACTGCTTTCCACTTCAATATGCCCGAGGTCGCCAAGACCTACGCCCTGCCCAAGGACGTCTGCGACAAGCTGCACATCCGCAAGTACGGCGCCCACGGCACCAGCTACCGCTACATCTCCAAGAAGGTTGCCGAGATGACCAACGGCGAGGCTCGCAAGGTCGTCGTGTGCCACATCGGTTCCGGCGCTTCCCTGTGCGCCATCGAGGACGGCAAGTGCATGGACACCACCATGGGCTTGACGCCGCTCGACGGTGTCATGATGGGCACCCGCTGCGGCTCCATCGACCCGGCTACCGTGTGCTACCTGCAGCGCGAGGGCGGCTACACCTTCGACGAGGTCGACGAGATGATGAACAAGAAGTCCGGCCTTTTGGCTGTGACCGGCGGCAAGACCAACGACTGCCGCAACGTTGAGGAGCTCGCCGCCGCTGGTGACCCCGATGCTCAGCTCGCCTTCGACATGTTTGTCTACAAGATTGCCGCCAAGGCTGCCGAGATGGCTACTTCCATGTGCGGCATGGACACGCTGGTCTTCACCGCTGGCATCGGTGAGCACGCTCCGGCCGTTCGTGCCGGCGTCGCCGACCGTCTGGCCTTTATGGGCGTCAAGATGGATCATGCCCGCAACGCCCTGCGTGGTGACGGCGCTTGGTGCCTGTCTGCCAAGGATTCCAAGGTCAAGATTTTCGTCATCCCCACGGACGAGGAGTTCATGATCGCTTCCGACGTCGAGCGCATCGTCAACGGCAAGTAATTGCAAGAGGGGAGGGGCTGGACGACCGAGCGCCGTTCGGCCCCTCTTTTGCGCTCGTTGGGCGATATGCTGATAGCTATTTATCAAGATATGATAACTTCTTATTAAAATGCGGCCGCCTTAAGGGGTCTGCGTCGACCGTATTGCACTGCAAAGGAGTCTCATGAACGTACTTGTTGTCAACGCCGGCAGCTCAAGCCTTAAATATCAGCTTTTGGATACCGATACCCGAGAGGTTTTCGCCAAGGGCAACTGCGAACGTATCGGATCGGACATGGGCATCTTTGGCCACTCCGAGAACGGTGGCGCCAAGCAGACCGAGGAGGTCCCTTTCCCCGATCATCGCTCTGCTATCGCTCGCGTGCTCGAGGAGCTCGAGAAGACCGACTTTACGATTGATGGCATTGGCCATCGTATCGTTCAGGGCGGCTGGCACTTCGATGATTCCGCAGTTGTCGACGACGAGGTTATGGCCAAGATTCTTGAGGTGGCACCGCTTGCTCCGCTGCACAACTACGGCGAGGCCGCAGCAATCGAGTATTGCCGCGAGAAGTATCCGGAGCTGCCCAACGTCGCCGTCTTCGATACCTCGTTCCACATGACCATGCCCGAGGTCGCCTATACCTACGCGCTGCCCAAGGACGTGTGCGACAAGTACCACGTGCGCAAGTACGGCGCACACGGTACGAGCCACCGCTACGAGTGGATGATGGCCAAGGAGATCCTGGGCTCGCGCTGCCACCGCCTGCTTTCGTGCCATCTGGGCAACGGTGCTTCGCTTGCCGCCATCGAGGACGGCGTGTGCCGCGACACCACGATGGGCCTCACGCCGCTTGACGGCCTGATGATGGGCACTCGCTGTGGTTCCATTGACCCGGCTACCGTGTGCTACCTCCAGCGCGAGGGCGGCTACAACTATCAGGAAGTTGATGACATGATGAACAAGCAGTCTGGTCTGCTTGCCATCTCGGGCATCTCCAACGACGCCCGCGACATCCGTACACGCGCCTCCGAGGGCGACGAGCGCTGCCTGCTCGCCTTCGATATGTTCGCCTACAAGGCCATGCAGCAGGCCGGCTCCATGATCGCTTCCATGGCGGGCGTGGACACCATCACCTTTACCGCCGGCATCGGCGAGAACGACTGGTCGATCCGCAAGGCCTTCTGCGACTGCTTTGAGTGGCTGGGCGTACGCATCGACAACAACAAGAACCGCGAGGCTGTGGGCAACGGCCCGCAGGTTATCAGTGCCGCCGGTTCCGCCGTCACGGTCATGGTCATCCCCACCGACGAGGAATACATGATCGCCCACGACGTCGAGCGCCTGACCAAGAACAACTAACGCGCGCATTTGCAAGTAAACGAAAGGCCTCCTGAGCAACAGCTCGGGAGGCCTTTTTGCTGGCAGGCGGACGGCGGAAACCCCATCCCATTTCGAGCGCAAATTCTGGGATACGCTTTCCAGTTGAGGCATGTTGCGGAAAGTGTGACCCACAATAAAGCATGATTCCGTCCCACGGTTTCCCAAACAGGCCCCAAGCGGAAGCTGCATCCCACAATCCGCCTCCAAACCGGGACACACTTTCCGGCGGGCTAGACATCAGACCGCAGCCAACATTTCGGTCCCAAAGTGACCATATCTGCATCGTTTGACCCTCCAGCAACGGCACTCATCCATTCAGTTTTTCAGCGCCAGCTCGTAGCCAAGCCGCCGTCCACCCCAGATACCCTGATTGCTACGTGGCGGTAGAAGGCCGTACGGGCTAACCCCTGAAAACAATCCGCAGACCAGAAGCGCCCCCGTTCGTAGCTCCGAAGGAGCAGAACGGGGGCGTTTCATTGGTCGAGGACGTTTTCAGGGGTTAGCCCGTACGGCCTTCGGGCGAGTGCGTACGCTACTCAGCCATCTGAGCCTGGACGGCGGTGATGGCCACGACACCCACGATGTCGTCAGCAGAGCAGCCGCGCGAAAGGTCGTTAACCGGCTTGGCGATGCCCTGCAGGATGGGGCCGTAGGCGTCAGCGCCAGCGAAGCGCTGGACCAGCTTGTAGCCGATGTTGCCAGCCTCGAGGTCGGGGAACACGAGCACGTTGGCCTTACCGGCGACGGAGGAGCCGGGAGCCTTGAGCTGGGCGACGGTGGGGACGATGGCGGCGTCGAGCTGCAGGTCGCCGTCGATGGCGAGCTCGGGAGCCTTCTCCTTGCAGAACTTCACGGCCTCCTGGACCTTCTTGGCGACCTCGCCACCGGCGGAGCCCATGGTGGAGTAGGAGAGCATGGCCACGTGCGGCTCCACATTGCCCATGAAGGTGGACCAAGAGTGAGCGGAGGCGATGGCGATCTCGGAGAGCTCATCGGAGGACGGGTTGATGTTGAGGCCACAGTCAGCGAAGATCAGCGTGCCGTCGGTGCCGAACTGCGGGGTATCGGTGCACATCACGAAGAAGGCCGAGACCAGCTTGGTGCCCGGGGCGGTCTTGAGGATCTGCAGCGCGGGGCGCAGGGTGTCGGCGGTGGAGTGGCAGGCGCCGGAGACCAGGCCGTCGGCGTCGCCCATCTTGACCATCATGGTGCCAAAGTAGGTGGCGTCCATCACCTGGGCGCGAGCCTGCTCGATGGTAACGCCCTTCTTGGCGCGGAGCTCGGCAAACTTCTGCGCGTACTCCTCGTGCTTCTCGGCGTTGCGCGGGTCGATGACGGTGGCGCCGGGAACATCGATCTCGTCGGGGTTGCCCAGGATGACGAGCTTTGCCAGGCCCTCCTCGATGATTTTGTTTGCCGCGACGATGGTACGCGGATCCTCGCCCTCGGGCAGGACGATCGTCTTAAGGTCGGCCTTGGCGGCAGACTTCATACGGTTAAGGAAATCGCTCATGTTACTCCTTACAAGCGTTTAACTAAGCTCCAGGCGCCCGGCTGTTCACGAATAAACCCGCTGCTAGCGGGTTTACCTTTCAATAATGTACGCCGCGGTGCTTGAGCTTTCCTTGTGTGGCAAGCTCATTATAGGACGCATTAGCGCTATAATCGCTCTGATAAATATGTCTCGAAGAATGTTCGAGAAAAGCCCAGCTAACGAGCACGTGGCTTTTGACAAGGAGTATCGATGCAGATTACCTCAGGCCTGCCTGAAGGCTTTAATGCCGGTGCGTACGACATGATCGTTGTCGGCGCCGGTTATGCCGGTGCCGTTTGCGCCCGCCGTCTTGCCGAAACCATCGGCTATCGTGTTGCCGTTTTGGAGCGCCGTAGCCACATTGCGGGCAATGCCTTCGACTGCACTGACGAGGCGGGAATCCTGGTCCACGAGTATGGTCCGCACATCTACCATACCTTTAACGAGCGCGTCCACAATTTCCTGTCGCGCTTTACCAAGTGGACGGACTACCAGCACAAGGTGCTCGCCAACATCAACGGTACCCTAATGCCCGTGCCCTTTAACCATGCGAGCCTTAAGCTTGCCTTTGGCGATGAGCGCGGCGAGGAACTGTACCAAAAGCTCGTGGAGACCTTTGGCAAGGACGTCAAGGTGCCCATTATGGAGCTGCGCAAGAAGAACGACCCGGATCTTGCCGAGGTCGCCGATTATGTCTATGAGAACGTCTTTTTGCATTACACCATGAAGCAGTGGGGCCAGACGCCCGATCAGATCGACCCCTCGATCACCGGCCGCGTTCCCGTCTTTGTGGGCGATGACGATCGCTACTTCCCGCAGGCTCCTTTCCAGGGCATGCCGCAGGACGGCTATACCGCGCTGTTCGAGCATATGCTCGACCACGATCTGATCGACGTATTCTGTGACGTAGACGCCCGTGACCTCTTTGAGATCGACGAGACTACCGTCAAGATCGACGGCAAGGTCTATGGCGGCGAGATCGTCTACACCGGTCCGCTCGACGAGCTGTTCAATCTCGACCTGGGCGCCCTGCCGTACCGTACGCTCGACATGAAGTTCGAGACGCTCGATATGGATCAGTTCCAGCCCGTGGGCACCGTCAACTACACCACGAGCGAGGATTACACGCGCATCACCGAGTTCAAGAATATGACTGGCCAGGTCCTGCCCGGCAAGACCACCATCATGAAGGAATACTCCAAGGCCTATACACCCGGCTCGGGTGAGACGCCGTACTACGCCATTCTTGAGCCCGAGAACCGTGAGCTCTATGAGCGCTATCTTGAGCGCGTCCAGAACCTGACGAACTTCCACCCGGTGGGTCGTCTGGCCGAGTATCGTTACTACGATATGGACGCTGTGACCAATTCCGCCCTCGATCTTTCGGATGAGATTATCGCCTGCCATGCATAAAGTCATAACATTCGGTATTCCCTCGTATAACGCCGCCAAGGACATGGACCATTGCATCACCTCTATCTTGGAGGGGAGCAATTACGCTACCGATATCGAGATTATCGTGGTGGACGACGGCTCCAAGGACGAGACGGCCGCCAAGGCCGACGAGTGGGAGGCCCGTTACCCTGGAATCATCCGCGCGGTGCACCAGGAGAACGGCGGTCACGGTATTGCCGTCCTTTCGGGTCTGCGCGAGGCGCAGGGCACCTACTACAAGGTTGTTGATTCGGACGACTGGCTTGACGGTGCTGCCCTTTCGACCATGCTGTCGATTCTGCGTGGCTTTGAAGAGCGCGACCAGCGCGTTGACCTGTTTATCTCGAACTACGTGTACGAGAAGGTTTACGAGGGCACGCATACCGCTATTGGCTACAAATTTGCCCTGCCGCGCAAAAAGATCTTTTCTTGGGATCAGATCGGTCATTTCCGTCTGGACCAGAATCTGCTTATGCACAGCCTGTGCTATCGCACGGATGTGCTGCGCGCGTCCAATCTGCCCATGCCGCCGCACACGTTCTATGTAGACAACATCTACGCCTACGTGCCGCTGCCGCGTTGCAAGACCATGTACTACGCCGACATCGACCTCTATCGCTACTTTATCGGCCGTGAGGGCCAAAGCGTCAACGAAGCCACGATGGTCAAGCGTCTGGACCAGCAGTTCCGTGTTACGCGTATCATGATGGAGTCGTACCACTTGTACAGCGATGTTGAGTCGTCGCGTCTGCGTTCGTACATGATGGGCTACTTCACCATGATGATGGCGATCTGCTCGGTTCTCACCAAGCTTTCCGAGGAAGATTGCGCCGACGAGCGCCTAAAGACGCTGTGGAATGATTTGAAGGCCTACGACGAGCGCATGTATCGTCGTGCCCGCTACGGCGTGGTCGGGTTCTTCACCAATCTGCGCGGACGGGCCGGAGACAAAACCACACTCGGCCTATACCGTCTTGCTTCAAAGATCTTCAAATTCAACTAGCTGCTGAGTAATCGCTGCTGATAGGTTGACTGGGCCCCTTGGCCTTTAGTTTGATACTGCGAACAGTCCTGCTCGCACGGAAAGCACATTAAGTGCTTTCCGGCTCGTGCGGAACTTGTATCAAACTAAAGGCCAAGGGGCCTCTGCTATAAGAATCGATTGTCAGGGTGCCTGAATTTGAAGATCTTAGACGCGCGGTACACAGGGGCCTGGGCTGAAAAGACTTGGTTGGTAGGTTGCCCGGTGGGGCTTGGTTATGTTTGTCGCGAGTTCCGCACGAGCCGAAGAGCATTTAATGTGCTCTTCGTGCGAGCCAGGACTGTAGAGCAGCAAACATAACCAAGCCCCACCGGGCAACCGGACGAGCTAGTTTACTTCGCGGCACCCGGGATGCCGTGGGAGGTTTTGGCGGTTTTGGCTCCGTTTACGATGGCAGTTTCCAGGGCCCTTACTGCTAGCATGCCCAGCAGGTCTAGGGGAACGGCGGCGCTTGCCTGGGCACCCAGTTTGCCGCTGGCGAGGGTGTAGATGGTGTCGCCGTCGTTGGTGGTGTGTGTGGGACGGATGGCGTGTGCGTAGGCGTCTGCGGCCATCTGGGAGACCTTGGTGGCTTGTGCCTTAGTGAGTTCCACGTTGGTGACGATGCAGCTGATGGTGGTGTTGGTGCGGTCGAGCGGCATCTGCATGGATCCGGCGGCGGCAAAGGCTGCGAGTTCCATGTCGACAATCTGGTCGCTATCGGCTGCGGCGCGCATGCCGGCGACCCACTCGCCGGTGAAGGGGTCGACAACGTTGCCGCAGGCGTTGACCGAGACCACGGCGCCCACCTTGATGGGGCCGAGCGCCACGGCGGCAGCGCCAAGGCCGGCCTTCATGCAGGTAGCGGGGCCCATGAGCTTACCCACGGTAGCGCCCGTGCCGGCGCCTACGTTGCCCTGTTCGAGCTTGGTGGGGGTGTTGTCGAGTGCTTCGCGCACGGCGGCGATGCCGGCCTCAATGTCGGGGCGAACGGTGGGGTTACCAAAGGCGAGGTCGAAGATACAGCTCGAGCACACGATAGGCACCTGCGTGGGGCCGACGGGAAGGCCGATGCCGCGGCTCTCAAGCTCGCGAGCGACGCCGCTTGCAGCCTCGAGGCCAAAGGCCGATCCGCCCGAAAGGCAGACGGCGTGGACCTTGTCGACGGTGTTCTCAGGTCGCAGCAGGTCGGTTTCGCGCGAAGCGGGAGCACCGCCGCGAACGTCAACACCGCCGGTGGCGCCCTCGGGTGCCACGATTACGGTGCAACCGGTGCCGGCCTCCTCGTCCGTATAGTTGCCATAGCAAAAGCCATCGACATCGCAGACGTCAATGGCCTCGAGCAGTGTATCCATGTTTAACTCCTATCGGTTTTCCGCCGCGCCTTGTGCCCGGTCGGGATCCGTACGGTACGCCAAAATTGTAGGCGCTGGGGGACACCCGGCGCCAGATGCAATTACGAGAGTTTTTGAATGGCACGTGCGACGCGGGCGATGGGTAGGCCCACTACGGTATAGAAGTCGCCCGAAATATCGTTCACGAGCATGCGGCCGCCTGTGCCCTGGATGCCGTAGGCGCCTGCCTTATCCATGGGCTCACCCGAGGCAACGTAGTGCTCGATCTGCTCGTCGGTGAGCTCGTAGAACGTCACGTTGGTCACATCGACAAAGGACAGGCTCTCGGCGGCATGCGGGGCGGCCGTATCGCCTGCCTTAACGATGCAGACGCCGGTTGCGACCTGGTGCGTGCGGCCCGAAAGCTCACGGAGCATGGTGCGCGCCTCGTCCTCGGTTGCTGGCTTGCCCAGAATCTTGCCGTCAAAGGTGACGATGGTGTCGGCCGCGACCGTCAGCTCATTGGGTTCGGCATACTCGGCAGCAACGGCAGCCGCCTTGGCGCGTGCCAAGCGCTCGACAAGCGTGAGCGGGGCCTCGCCATCAAAGGGCGTTTCGTCGATATCCGCGGGAATCACGCGAATGTTGTAGCCTGCCTCGCGCATCAACTCGATGCGGCGCGGCGATTGCGAAGCCAAAATCATAGTTGGATGCCCTCGGCGACCTTCTCGACGGCCTTGTCGCCGGCGAGCGTGCGCAGCAGCTCAAGCGCAAAGGGGAGCGACTGGGCCATGCCGCTGGCGGTGATGATGTTGCC
Source organism: Collinsella sp. (assembly GCA_036302525.1). Classification (GTDB taxonomy): domain Bacteria; phylum Actinomycetota; class Coriobacteriia; order Coriobacteriales; family Coriobacteriaceae; genus Collinsella. The sequence goes on from JAXJCG010000018.1 coordinate 89,559, forward strand.
GTCTTGCGTAACCTTCTCGCCGGTATAGGCGCCTTCGGGGAAGCTTTTCTCAAAGCCAGGGAAGCACGTGGCATGGCGTCCCTCGAGCAGGTCGAGCTCGCCCAGGATAAACGGGGCGGCGCAGATGGCGGCGACGTACTTGGTCGCGGCGAACTCGCAGACCACGTCGCAGACGCGCTGATCGGCGCGCAGGTTGGTGGCACCGGGCAGGCCGCCGGGCAGCACGACGCAGTCGTACTCGTCAAAGTCGATCTCATCAAAGAGCGCATCGCAGGTCACGGGGATCTGCAGCGAGCTTACGACCTCACGCGTGGGCATGATCGAGACGAGCGTGGCGCGCACGCCGCCGCGACGCATGACATCGACCATGGTCAAGCATTCAATAGTTTCAAAGCCATCGGCGGCGAGAACGGCAACGCTGGGCATGAGGGTTCCTTTCATAGACGGCATACAATTAGCCGTCTTATACCCCGAAGACCTCCGCTTGCCACGCTCGATTTCCCAATGTTTAAAAAGGGACGGGGATTAAATAATCATTCGGTGCAAATTGATTATTTAATCCCCGTCCCAGAAAAATCATCGGGCGTGGTCTTGGGCAAACAGTCTAGTTGCGCTTGAGGTGGACGACGGTTTCGCAGTGGAAGGTTTGTGGGAACAGGTCGACTGGCGTGATTTTTACGGGGGAGAAGGTGCCTTCCTCGACAAAGCGTTTGAGATCTCGCGCCAGGGTGGCCGGGTCGCAGCTCACGTAGGCGACGTCGCGGGCACTCGTGCTGGCGATAAGGTCGATCGCCTCGGGGGCGAGGCCTGCGCGCGGCGGGTCGACCACCAAGACGTCGGCATCCTGGTCGGGGAACTCGCGTACCGCGTCTCCGCCAATGACGTCGACGTTATCAAGCTTGTTGATCTCCAGGTTACGGCGCAGGTCGCGCACGGCGGGGCCGTAGGCCTCGACGGCGGCGACAAAGTCGCAGCGGCGGGCGAGCGGCAGGGTAAAGGTGCCGGCACCGCAGTACAGGTCCACGGCAAGCTCGTCTTCCTGCGGGTCGAGCGCTTCCATGACAAGCTCGATCAAAATCTCGGCACCCTTGGTGTTGACCTGGAAAAAAGACGGGGCAGACAAGCGCATCTGACCCTCGGCGATATTCTCGGTCCATGAGCCCTCTCCGGCGAGCATTTCGACCTTGGAGACACGGCGGGCCTTCTTTTCGCCCTTGCTCATCACGCGCACGACACTTGTGGGGTGCGCGGCGTCTGCCAACACGCGCGAGACTTGCGAGCGCGGGAAAGAGCCCGTAGGCGTCCAGAGCGCCACCTCGAGTGCCTTGGTGCGACGCGAGGCGCGAATGCCCACGCGCTCAAGGCCCAGGTCGTGGCTGCCGCTCAGATAATTGAGCGCGCCGACGACCGATTTGAGTGCCTTGGGGAAGCGTTTGTCGAACAACGGGCACGAATCGACGGTCACGATCTTGCGAGGATCGACACCGTGCATGCCAAGGCGCACGCGACCGTTGACGACGGTCGGTTCGAGCTCGATTTTATTGCGGTAGCCCCAGTCGTCCTTGGTGTGGCAGATGGGCTGTACCAACTCATCGACCTGCTCAGGAGCGAACTTGCCGATGCGCTCGAGCGTGGAGCGCAGGTTTTGCTCCTTGGCGGCGAGCTGTGCCGTGCGTGAGAGATTGCCCCACGAGCAGCCGCCGCAGATGCCCACGAAGGGGCAGGGAGGCTGAATGCGATCGGGGCTTGGCTCCAGAATCTCGGTGGTGCGGCCACGCATGAACGACTTGCCGTCCTGTACGACCTCGGCCTCGACGGTGTCGCCTGCCACGGCGCCCTGCACAAAGACGGCCTTGCCGTTGTCGGCGTGTGCCAGCCCGTCGGCGCCGTAGGTCATCGATTCTATAGTGAGCTTCATATTCCTGCCTGTCATTCGCGTTGTTGTTCGCACCATGGTAGCAGGGAAAAGCACCCCGCATCCGAGGCTTTCCTCAAATGCGGGGCGCTTCTACAAACTGCTTCTACAAACGACTATTTCGTCTTGCCGGTAATGAGCGTCTTAAGACCCAGGCCGATTAGACCCAGGCCCATGCGCACGCGGCCGGGGCGATGGCGCTCGATGGCCTTGGTCTTGCCGGCGGGCTTATCGCGACGGGCGCTCGTCTCGGGTGCGGGCTTGGTGACCTGCGGATCGGGCTGAGGTGCAGGTGCAGGCTCGGGCTCAATGACGGTCGCCTGGACCTCTTGGACCTTGGGTGCTACTGGCTGCGGCTCGGCCTCGGGGGCAGGTTCCGCCTCAATGACGGGCTCGGGCGCGGCCTCGGCGTTGCGATAGGCACGCTCCAGCAGAGCTTCCTGCGAGTTGAAGGGCTTCTCGTCCTCTTTGCGCTCCACGGGAACCCAGGTGCCGTCACTCGTCAGGCTGCGTGCCTTTACGTTGTCGCGCAGCTGCATGCCCATGTACTCGTGCACCAGGGCACGGCAGGTGGGGTCGAGCACGGGGAAGGCAATCTCCACGCGGTGCTCGGTGTTGCGCGTCATCATGTCGGCCGAGCTCAGATAGATCATGTCAGAGTCCACGCCAAAGGCGTAAACGCGCGCATGCTCCAAAAAGCGTCCGACGATAGAACGGACATGCACGTTCTCGGTCTTGCCCGGAACGCCCGGCTTGAGGCACGAGATGCCGCGGATGATCATGTCCACGCGGACTCCTGCGCACGACGCCTCGGCGATCTTGTCGATGACCTCGCGGTCGGTGAGTGAGTTGAGCTTAAAGAACACACGGGCGGGCTCGCCAGCGAGGGCGCGCTGGATCTCGCGATCCAGGCCGCGCATGATGAGCGGCTTCAGGCCGACCGGCGCCACGCCCAGGAAGCGGTAATCGCCGCGCAGGTTGCCCAGCGACAGGTTGCGGAAGAACAAGTTGGCGTCCTCGCCGATGCCGGGATGGGCGGTCATGAGCATAAAGTCGCTGTAGAGCTTGGCCGTCTTCTCGTTAAAGTTGCCGGTGCCCAAAAGCGTCAGGCGTGTAAGCGCCATGCCCTCGCGATAGGTGAGCTGGCAGATCTTGGAGTGGCACTTAAAGCCCTCGGAGCCGTAGATGACGGTGCAGCCCGCTTCTTCCAGACGCTCGGCCCACTCGATGTTGTTTTGCTCGTCGAAGCGGGCGCGGAGCTCCATGAGCACCGTGACCTCTTTGCCGTTCTCGGCTGCATCGATCAGCGACTCGCACAGGCGGCTCTGCTTGGCCACGCGGTAGAGCGTGATTCGCAGCGAGATGCACTCGGGGTCGTAGGCGGCCTCGTGCACCAGATCCAGGAAGGGGTTCATGGCCTCATAGGGATAAAAGAGCAGCTTGTCGTGCTGAAGTACCTGCTCTCGGATGGAGCGGGTCATATCGATGGTGGGGTTGGGCTGCGGCTTAAACGGCGTAAAGAGCAGCTCGTTGCGCAGGTGCTCGGGAATCTTGCCCTCAATGCCAAAGACATAGCCCAGGTTGAGCGGGATATCGCAGGTAAAGACCGAGCGACGCGAGAGCTCGAGCGCCTTGCGGATAGTCTTGAGCGTTGGCTTTTCGAGCGAGCCCGATACGGCGAGCACCACCGGCTGCAGGCGCAAGCGTTTCTTGAGGATGCGCTTCATGTGCTGGCGGTAATTCTCTTCTTCCTCGACGCCCTCGCCGTCCGGGTCGATATCGGCATTGCGGGTGACGCGGATCAGCGCGCGATCCAGCGGCTTATAGGAGCCAAAGCAGCTGTCCAGGCAGGCGAGGATGACGTCCTCGAGCAGAATGTAGGAGTAGGTGCCGGTGGGCGAGGGGATCTCGACCACGCGGTTCATCGAGGCGGGAATCTCGATCAGGCCCAGCAGACTTTCCTCGTCGGTGACGCCGTCCAGGCCGCACGCCAGGTAGAGCGCGCCGTTGCGCAGGTTGGGGAAGGGGTGGCGCGGGTCGATCACCAGCGGTGAGATGACCGGCGACACGTAGGCCTGGAAGTAGCGGGTTACAAAGGTGCGTTCCTCGGGCGTAAGCGAATCGATCCGGGCGCGGTGAACGCCCAGGGTGTCGAGCTTGCCCTCGATGTTCTTAAAGATGGACTCCCAACGGGTAAGGAGCCCGGGCATTTCGGCCATGACAGCATCGACCTGTTCGGAGGCGGTCATATTGCTCTTGTTGTCGACAGGCTGTTTTTTGAGCTCGGCAAGGTCGGACAGGCCACCCACGCGCACCATGAGGAACTCATCGAGGTTTGACTCGAAGATCGAGACGAACTTAAGGCGCTCGAACAGCGGCACGGACTCATCAAAAGCCTCGTCGAGCACACGGTTGTCAAAGCGTAGCCAGCTGAGCTCTCGGTTCTGCGTGTACGAGAAGTCGCGCGGCGGTTTGCGCAGCTTTGCGGCGGCTTGCTTTTTTTCGATTTTGCTCGGCATATGCATCTGTCCGTTCAGTCCCCGCAGGGGACGGTAGCCTAACCCTATTCACTATTGTCTCAATTTAGTCGACTTGTGGCACGGACGTATTGTGCGAACGGTATCTTTACCTACTTCTTACGCCGTCAGGCATGCAACTAACTGTCCAACTCGTTTTGAAAACAATCTATATCCATACTCAACTGATGAGGATGTATGAATAAGAATGATTGCGAGCTGAATATAATCGAATCCAAATCGAATCGTGGACAAACGACAAATATATGCAGAAAACCGTTTTAGCTATGCAATTCTTAAACATGAAAATATTTGTGCAATCTAGCTTAATTCCTTAGAAAAAAGAACGTTTACCTTTGAAAATATGCTTTAGAGAACTGAAGTGCATCATGGGGGAATCATATGCGATATACCGTTCATCGCACTTTGCTGACCGTTCGGGGGCGAGGTGGAATTGCGGGTGGTTTTTGGATATAACTAGAGCTGTCAGCAAGCAGCGTCCCATACGGAGGGGCGCTGATACATTCGGCCAGTAAGGCCCGAAAGAAAGGTAGGAGGCCATGACGAAAGGTCTGCACGTGCCTTCCGAGATCGGCAAGCTCAGGAAGGTCTGCCTGCACCGTCCCGGCGACGAGCTCCTCAACCTGCCGCCCGACGAGCTCGAGCGACTCCTGTTC